>NZ_JAPJEA010000003.1:0-226 GCF_030737935.1 Alishewanella sp. SMS8 | reverse complement strand
CATGAAAATGGCGGAGCGGACGGGACTCGAACCCGCGACCCCCGGCGTGACAGGCCGGCTAGATTTTTACAACAGCAACCGACTGAACTACCGTTCACTTATTTGTAGGCACAAAAAAACCAGCGTTAGCTGGCTGATTTAGATGAAAATGGCGGAGCGGACGGGACTCGAACCCGCGACCCCCGGCGTGACAGGCCGGTATTCTAACCGACTGAACTACCGCTCC
>NZ_JAPJEA010000002.1:0-632709 GCF_030737935.1 Alishewanella sp. SMS8 | reverse complement strand
GCCGCGTTAAGGATGTCGTCGGCGGTAATGTTGTTGACGGTAACAACACCGGCTTCAGCGCTCAGATCAACCGTGTGGGTTGAGTCGCCGCTGGATTCGACGGTATTACCGGCGGCATCGCTTGATGTCACCACAGCAGTAAAGTCGGTATCGGCGGCTAAATCTGAACCTGCCACATCGACAGACCAACTGCCATCGGCTTGCACGGTGGTGGTGTAAGTGGTGCCGTTAATCACTAAGGTGACCACATCGCCCGGGGCAATATCACCGCCTAGTGCGGTACCTGTAACGGCAATCGTACCCGCGGCTTCGGCCGCGTTAAGGATGTCGTCGGCGGTAATGTTGTTGACGGTAACAACACCGGCTTCAGCGCTCAGATCAACCGTGTGGGTTGAGTCGCCGCTGGATTCGACGGTATTACCGGCGGCATCGCTTGATGTCACCACAGCAGTAAAGTCGGTATCGGCGGCTAAATCTGAACCTGCCACATCGACAGACCAACTACCATCGGCTAGCACGGTGGTGGTGTAAGTGGTGCCGTTAATCACTAAGGTGACCACATCGCCCGGGGCAATATCACCGCCTAGTGCGGTACCTGTAACGGCAATCGTACCCGCAGCTTCGGCCGCGTTAAGGATGTCGTCTTCAGTAATGTTATTCACCGTAACAACACCGGCTTCAGCGCTCAGATCAACCGTGTGCGTTGAGTCGCCACTGGATTCGACGGTATTACCGGCGGCATCGCTTGATGTCACCACAGCAGTAAAGTCGGTATCGGCGGCTAAATCTGAACCTGCCACATCGACAGACCAGCTACCATCGGCTAGCACGGTGGTGGTGTAAGTGGTGCCGTTAATCACTAAGGTGACCACATCGCCCGGGGCAATATCACCGCCTAGTGCGGTACCTGTAACGGCAATGGTGCCGGCCGCTTCAGCTGCATTGACAATATCATCGGCAGTGATGTTATTCACGGTAACGGTGCCAGCATCTGCCGTAATATCAACAGTATGGGTAGATGTTGCACTGTTTTGTATTGTATTTCCTAACGCATTCGTTGATGTGACCACGACGTCAAAAGTCGTATCCGCCGCCAAGTCGCTACCCGCAACCTCGACTGACCAACTGCCATCAGCTAAGACTACCGTGGTATAGGTTACACCGTTGATAATAAGGGTAACCAGATCACCTGCGGCGATGTCGCCACCGTTAGCGGTACCCGTAACCGTAATAAAACCAGCGGCTTCAGCTGCCGTGACGATGTCATCCGCTGTAATATTATCAATGGTAATTTCAACGGGTGCAGCAATAGGGGCGTCTGAATTGGTAAATAAGGGCACAACAGGTTCGTCTTCGGAGAATGCGCCTAGCTCAAAGAGTAAAGGATTCGTTGACTCAGCAATACGTGTAAGCCTTACAAAGCCGTTACCACTATTTTCAGTTGAACCGCCATCAGCACCGGCTGCTGTGGCATCTAATTGCTCAAGTAAGTCACCTTCTTCGTCAAGTACGGCTAAGATATCGTCGGCAGTGTTTAAGGCAACAGCGGAGTCTTCAGGCGTAATATCTGTTTGCAGCCAACTTTCAGAAATAACGAATTGTTGGTTTGCGGAAACGCTAACGGTTTCGTCTAAATATGCCAAGATAACCGAACCTTGCTCTGAGGTGATCACAGTGTCGCCGGGCAGTAGCATATCACCTTGCTTCAGAACTCTTATTTCACCGTTAGTCGATTGTACTTGAACAATACCTTCAACAGCTTGAGCAACGATTTTTGACATAATTAATTTATCCATCAGAGAACTATCACAAATTTTATGGTAACGTGATTTTAAAAATTGCACCATTGGACCCGAGTACAGTTAAATCTTATTAATAATTAACTTTCTTGGTTATGGCTATGGGTATGGGTATACTTGCTAAGATTTAATTTGTAAGCTATATAAAATTAAGGTGAATTCCATTTGAGAGCTGTGTCACTGATGAAAAAATATTTGTCCCCCTTTTTTGCAACCTTAATTATTTTCGCTTCCCCCAGTTATGCCGCTTTAACAGTGCAGCAAGCTGCAAAAGAGGCAATAGAAAAAAACCCCGAAGTACTGGCTAAATGGTATGAATTTTTAGCCGCAGGCGATGATGTTAAGTCTGTGCGCGCTGGTTATAAACCAACTGTTGATGGCACCTTAGGGGTACAATATCAAAAGCAAAATTATGGTTTGGTTAGAGAATATGACGGTGCTTATGCGCGTTTGACTTTAACTCAAATGCTCTATGATGGCAGCCGCACGCGTTCTGAAGTGAATCGATTCTCCAACTTTCAGCTAGTTGCCTATTTTAACTTGTTAGAAACGGCTGAAAATATCGCGTTAGAAGCTTTTCGGGCTTATCAAGATGTGTTGGCTCAACGCCAGTTGGTTGCGTTGGCGCAAGAAAATTTAGACAAACATTTTGAAGTGTATCGGCAAATCGAAAGTAGCGCCAAAGCCGGGGTCGCAAAATTTGTCGATTTAGAGCAAATTAGCGGTCGTGTGTCCTTAGCGCAAAGCAACTTGATTACTGAAACGTCGAACTTGCATGATGTTACAACGCGCTATTTGAGAATTGTCGGTACCTTACCTGCAGCCGATATGAGACCTGTGACAACGTCAGATCAGTTGCCCAGCACGGTTAATCAAGCGCTACAGCAGGCCTATCAAGCTAGCCCAGCCTATCATGCCGCTTTACGCAACATTAAAGCCGCTGAAGCGGGCGTGCAAACTCAGAAAGCAAATTTTAAGCCTAATGTTAATTTAGTGGGTAGTTACGGATATCAAAACTATTCAGACATTGGTGTCAGAACCGATCAAAATGAAGCATCCGTTGGCATTGAATTAAAATACAATTTTTATAACGGTGGCCGTAATTCAGCTTCGCTAAGTCGTGCTTATTCAGAAGTTAATTTAGCCGAAGAATTACGCGATAAGGCCTGTATTGATATTCGTCAAACCATTCAAATTGCTTATAACGACGGCACTAAGTTAGCAGAGCAGTTGCCATTATTAAATCAACATCGCTTGTCTTCCGATAAAGTTAGAACAGCTTATAAACAACAATTTGATATTGGCCAACGTTCATTGTTAGATGTGCTTGACTCTGAAAATGAATACTTTCAAGCCAGTCGAGCTTATTTAGCCGCGATTTACACCTTAAGTGTCGCTAAGGCTAGAACTTTAGCTGGTATGGGAAACCTGACCAATACACTGGGGTTAACCTCGAGTACCTGGCCTTCTTTAACTGAGCTAGGCGCTGAAAAACTGACTGTTGATCCTGCTAATGCTTGCCCTGCAGTTGATGTATATGGCAGTTTGCAAGTTGATCAAGATACCGATAATGACTCGGTGAAAGACAGTGCTGATTTTTGCCCTAACACGCCAATAACCGATAAAGTTGATGCCAAAGGTTGCTCCGTCTTTACGCAAAAAGAGGCTAAATTTACTTTGGAAATTACCTTTGGTCATAATCAAAGCGTGATTGAAGAGCAATATTTACCTCAAATAGCTAGTTTTGCTGCATTTTTACAGCGTTACCCGAATACAAAAGCTGAAATACAAGGCCACACCTCATCAGATGGTGCGGCGTGGTACAACGATATTTTATCGCAACAACGTGCAGATGCAGTAAAGCAAATATTAGTTTCTCAGTATGGCATCGCGGAAGAACGCATTATGACTAAAGGTTATGGTGCGAGTCGCTTGTTAGATGAAGCTGATACGGAAGCCGCACACAATGTCAATCGCCGGATAGAAGCGGTTGTTACTGGAAAATATGACAATGCTGTGTCACGCGTTGCAGAATAAACCCTGACATAGGAATCGACGTATTGATCCCAGATAACAAGCATACGGGCGGCCCGTTATTTGAAGCCTTACTGTATATCTGTGAATTTCATCATTATGCAGTGAGTCCTGCCAGCTTACTCAGTGGCTTGCCGTTAGCAGACAACATGCTTAGTCCGGCGGTTTTTCATCGCGCGGCCGATCGCGCCAAACTGGCTTCAAAAATTCTACAGCGGCCGTTGAAACAATTAAACACGGCGTTATTCCCCGCTATTCTGACACTGCACGACAATAAAGCCTGCATTATTCACAGTATTGATCATGCGCAGCAGCAGGTCAGCATCAGTTATCCTGAATTGCCAGCCAGTGTCATTACATTGCCGTTAGCCGAGCTTGATGCCCTGTACGCAGGTTCGGTGTTTTATGTGCGGCCGAAAACCGATGCGGCAGATAAAATTAACCACTTTAAATTACCGGCGCACCTGCATTGGTTTTGGGGTGTCATTAAGCAAAACCGCTCGTTATATCGCGATGTGTTGCTAGCCGCGATCATGATCAACTTGTTTGCATTGGCGATGCCGATGTTTGTGATGAACGTTTATGATCGAGTTGTGCCCAATTTGGCTACGCACACTCTGTGGATTTTGGCCTCTGGCATTAGCTTAGTGTTGGTAGCTGATTTAGTGTTAAAACTGTTGAGACACCATTTTGTTGATTTAGCGGCAAGTAAAACGGATGTGATGCTTTCGTCTGCCATTATGGACAAAGTGTTGTCGATGAAGTTGAAGTATCGACCGCAATCAACCGGTAGTTTTGCTTCAATTGTGCAATCTTTTGAGTTTGTGCGAAGTTTTATCGGCTCTTTAACCATTGTTGCGCTGGCCGATTTTCCTTTTGTACTGTTGTATTGCGTCGTGATTGGCATGATCAGTTTGCCCTTATTAGCACCGATCTTAGTTGGGGCTTTCATTTCGTTGATCTATGCTTATTTTGCTCAGCGCAAACTGAAGTTCTTATCGGATGAATCGGCTAAATCGGTGGCTGAACGCAATGCGACCTTGATTGAAGCCTTAGGCTCGTTAGAAACGACTAAATCCAATAATGTTAATGCAGATATCCAGCACAGCTGGGAGCAGTTGTCTTTAAGCTGTGCTCATCACAGTGCCAAAATGCGCTCGGTATCAGCCTCTGTCAGTAATGTGTCCGCGTTTATTCAACAGCTTGCGGGCGTGGCGGTGATCATTATTGGTGTCTACCTGTTAATCGATGGCAACCTTACACAAGGTAGCTTAATTGCGGTCTATCTACTGTCATCGCGTGCCTTAGCACCGGTAAGCCAAGCTACCGGATTATTAGCGCAATTTCATTATGCGTCATCCGCTTATAAACAGCTAGATGTACTCATGGCTTACCCTTCAGAGCAAAACGCCACAAGGCAAACCATTGATAAACCCTTACTGCAAGGCAAAATAGAATTTAAAAATGTGAGTTTTAGCTATCAAGATAGCGATGTCCCGTCGTTACAAAATGTCAGTTTTGTTATCGAGCCCGGTGAGCATGTTGCCATCTTAGGCCGAAACGGTTCGGGTAAATCGACCCTAGAAAAACTGATCTTAGGCTTACATGATGCTGAGCAAGGGCAGGTATTGATTGATGGTATCGATATTCGTCAGTTAGACATTAATCAGGTGCGAAACAATATCGGATATGTGCCACAAGATATCAGCCTGTTTCGTGGCACTTTGCGTTACAACATCGAATTAGCCGCGCCGCCGAAAAGCGCTGAGCATTTTCTCAATATCTGTAACATCTCTGGGTTAAATCAATTATTAAGTCAGCACCCGGCCGGATTTGAAATGCAAGTTGGTGAAAAGGGGCAAAACTTATCTGGTGGTCAAAAGCAAATCGTATCGATTGCCCGAGCGCTTTATAACGATCCGCCGATCTTACTGTTGGATGAGCCGACAGCAGCCTTAGATTACAGCAGTGAAGAGGCCTTTCGAAAGCAATTAGGTGAGTTTGCTGAGAGTAAAACCTTGTTGTTAATTACACATCGCAGCCCATTGTTGTCTTTAGCCAATCGGATTATCGTGATGGATAACGGCAAAATCATAGCCGATGGTCCGAAAGACACCGTTATGGAAGCACTGCGGCAAGGTCGTATCATGGGTAACAACGCATGAGTAATCAACCGCATAAATATTCAAAAGATTGGGTCTCTGAAGCGGAGTGGGCGCGTATAGCGCAATCGCCATTATCGGCGCGTGCTTTGCTTTATGGTGTGTTATTTAGTGTAGTGGCATTGATTGTCTGGGCTGCTTTTGCGCCATTAGATGAAATTGCCCGAGGCGATGGCAAAGTGGTCACTTCGCAACAATTACAAACCATTCAATCGCTGGATGGTGGTTTAGTGACCAATATCTTGGTGCGTGAAGGCGAAGTGGTGGATGTAGGACAGGTGCTGCTAAAGGTTGACTCCACCCGTTCAAACGCGAACTTAGCTGAGAACAAAGCACAGTTTTATGCCTTGACGGCAGAGGTCGCTAGGCTGCAAGCGCTAACTAACGAAAGTGCCCCGCAGTTTCCGGAAGAGTTAAAAACGGCAGCGCCCGATCGACTACAACACGAAATTCAACTTTATCGTAATAGTTTAGCCGAGTTAAACGAGCAATTAGCGGTGCAAGCAGAGCAGCAGCAACAACGCTTACAAGAGTTAGTTGAAGCCAGAGCCGCACTTTTCCAATATAGCCAAACCTTAGAATTGACCAATCAAGAGTTAAGTGTAACCAAGCCATTACTAGCGAGTGGTGCAGTATCGGATATTGATATTTTACGCTTAGAGCGCGAAGTGGCACGAGCTAGCGGCGAAGTAAAACGGGCTGAAGCCAATGCTGCGAGAGCTGAGTCTGCCTTGCAAGAGGCACGCAATAAACTCAAAGAAATTAAGTTAACGGTGCTGAATCGTTGGCGTAATCAGTTATCAGAATCGCGTGCCAAATTAGCTGCGCTTGCTGAACTACAAACAGGTTTAGTGGATATGGTGCAGCAGGCTGAAGTGAGATCACCCATGCGTGGCACCATACAGCGGCTGCATATTAATACGGTAGGTGGGGTATTAACCCCAGGCAGAGATATTTTAGATATCGTGCCGTTGGACGATCAGCTATTAATTGAAGCCAGAATCTCGCCAAAAGATATCGCTTTTATTCAAATTGGTCAGCAGGCGACTATCCGCATCAGTGCTTATGATTTTGCTATTTTTGGTGGTTTGCAAGCCAGTGTCAGTCATATCAGTGCTGATACGGTGACGGATGAAAAAGATAACACCTATTATGTTGTCAGATTAAGTACTGCCAGCCCAAAGCTGGATGATAAGTTAACCATCTTGCCTGGTATGACGGTGCAAGTCGATATTGTTACCGGTAAACGCACGGTCTTATCGTATCTGCTGAAGCCACTGCTTCGAGCAAAAAGTAACGCGATGACAGAGAGATAATCAATTAATGGCTAATGTAGCAATTTTTACTGCTCCCGGTTTTACTGCCTCAAGCTGGAACACTGCTTTTGGTAAGCCGCAGCTGCATGTTTATCCCGATGCCGACATTCAAGCGTTAGATGCCTGTGATGTGGTATTAATCCACAGCGCGCGTAGCGATTGGACGATGCTCGTCAAACAGTTGCAACAGAGTAAGTTAGTGTTAGTGATCAGCCAGCAACTCGCTTTAGTTGAACTGCAAGTGGCGTTGAGCTCGGGTGCGAAAGGTTACCTGGATGCCGGCAGTAACAGCGTTAACTTTATCCAAGCCGTGGCGGCTATTCGTAATGGTGCCTTGTGGATCCCTGCAGCGTTACTTAATCAACTCAATCGATTTCTATCTAAAGCGATCCCCAGTAAAACAACGTGGCAAACCTTTGAAGGGCAATTGTCGAAAAGAGAATTCGAAGTGGCGAGCTTGGTGCGACAAGGTTTAAGTAATAAACAGGTGGCAGAGCGTTTATTCATTACCGAGCGCACTGTAAAACAGCACCTTACTGCAACCTTTGCTAAACTTGGGGTAAAAGATAGGTTGCAACTCATTATGCTGCTTTAAAGGAAGCATCTTATGTACGTTAAGCGAGCAAGTAATAAAGAGATCGTCGCGTTAAGTACGGAGCAATCCGCTGACTATCCGGAGTTTATCGCGCACAATGATCCTGAGCTTTTACAGTTTATGCAAAAAAATATACCCGCTTATGCATTGGCTAAGACTGAATTAGGTTACAGTAAAAAACTGCAGGATTCTGATGCAGATCTAGCTCGAGTACTGGAAGATTTGGTGGAGTTATTAACGGCCAATGGCATTATAACTTTTACCAAACTGCCAATGGCTGCGCAGGTTAAATTACTAAATCGCAAAACACTTCGCCATGACATGCAAAGGCTTAACCTCTTCAATGAAGAAGAGGACGACAGCATTATGCCTTAGGCAGCTTTAAGTAATAGCCGGGCCGGTTAAACCATCAAAACCCAGCTCAAGCAAGCCTTCAATGTCTGCGCTGGCGCTTACACCCTCGGCAATTACGGTTAAGCTCAAAGTATGCGCCAGTTTGATTAAACCCGACAACAAATGGGCACTGTCAGTGTTTTGATAACGTCGTACCAAGGCAGCGTCGATTTTTAAGTAGTCAATACCCAGTTTTTCTAAGTCTTGGATGGCATTAATGGCAAAGCCACATTTTTGCAAGCCAACATTCACTGACAATGAGGTTAAAGCCGCAGCGAAACGGCTAAACAGCAATGGCTGTTTTACCACTAAGCGCTCATCAAACTCCAAGGCTAAACGCACACGGATCGATGGCTCCACTGCCTGTAGTAGCGTTAATAATTCATAATGTGTTGCGACGTCTAATAAAGTAAGATCAGAGATATTAAGCGCCAAGTTCAGCGCTTTGTCCTCTTGCAGCAACAACAAAGCGTGCTTTAACATAGCGATATCCAACTGGCTGGTGTAGTGATAACGCCGCGCCCAACCTAGCACCTGGGTAGCTGATAACCAGTGACCATCGATTTTCATTTTTAACATGGCTTCTTGATGCATAACACGGCTATCACGAAGTCGCACCGGGTAAATAGTCGAGCTAATACTGTCAGATGTTACCGCCTGCTGCAGCGCTTTTAGCCAGTCGGTTGCATCCGCTAAATCGGCGTATGGCTTGGGATCAAGCAGCGTTTTACTTTGTAATGGTGGCGAGGCTTCAACCTCAACTAATAAAGCATCAAGCTGTGCTAATGTTTGCTGCCGGCTAGTAACGGTATCTAATGACATACCCACCAACAATACCGGTGCATTGACCGTATCGGGCGAAACCTTACAGTTCTGATTGAGTTGATTGAGCAGTTGTTCTGTCAACTCAGCAGTCGAAGCTAACTGATCGACAACTAAAAAGAAATCGCTACCATTTAAACGGCTAACTAAGCGCATCCCCGAATATTGTTGAACCTCTGCAATTAACTGTTTTAACCAAAGATCTGTTTTGGCATGGCCGAGTTGCAGGTTTAACTCGTGCAGTTCGCTGACCCGCAATAACAACACGCAACTTAATTCACTGTGTTCAATATTGCCAAAATAACTGTCGAGCCAGTTGGCGCAATAATCGCGGTTAAACGCGCCGGTAACATCGTCCAATTCATGTTGCTTTTGCAGTCGATCCAGCTGTTTTTGTTCTTGTTCTAGCATGCTGCGTACGCGGCTGGTTAGCCGATTCATGGCAGCAACCAAGCGTTTTAACTCAAAGGTTGAAGGTTCTTCACTGGTAATGAATTGACGATTACCTAGCGCTT
This sequence comes from Alishewanella sp. SMS8, assembly GCF_030737935.1. NCBI lineage: Bacteria > Pseudomonadati > Pseudomonadota > Gammaproteobacteria > Alteromonadales > Alteromonadaceae > Alishewanella > Alishewanella sp. SMS8. The sequence continues at coordinate 623,073 of NZ_JAPJEA010000002.1, read as the reverse complement.
CTGCATGATTCACTACTTGGTTTAACGGCCGGCTAACACGTTTGAGTAAAAAGCTGCCCACCACACCACAAAAAATAGCAATCAGCAAAAAGCCTAGCGCTAAATCTTGGGTAATGTGCCATAACGCGGTTAAGCTGTAATCGGTTTGGCTTTCCAGTTCAATACTACCATAGCGTTGCCAGCCATCTTGGATCTGAGCAATACCGGGTTTAACATTAAACGCTAATAAACTAGCAAACCAATCGGGAACGGCAACCGGTTGAGGGCTAAGTGTAAATTCTGTAAGCGTATTTCCTGCTACGTCTTTTAAGGTAATGCGCCGGTAATAACCGGTATCAAATTGCGCCGAGAGCATTAACTCGATAGTGGTCAGATCTTTATCCATTTGTGACAGGCTTAAAGCCATTCCGGTGGCATTATCGATATTTTTAACTTGTAGTTGTTCTGCGAGATAACTTTTTGATTGGTAGGCACTAATAAAAAAGCTACTGCCAAAGGCTAAGAGCACAATAACAATAATTCCAATCCACAACTGCTTAATCAGAGACATAGCCTAAACTCCTTAACCCACATATTGCCCAGCATTATAAAAAAATGCCCTGCAGTGATAATCGTGCTACCAGATCACGCCAGCGCGATAACCGCGCCGACGCACTGTGTTTTGATTTTTGATTGCCGCTACCCGCCCAAAGCCCGGTAGAATTAAAACTAAATACTGGCGTTAGATCTGGCCTGGCTGATGCGGGTAAAATATTTTGAATTAAACTATCGATAATCAGAGGTTCAGCTTCGGCATCTGGATAATAAGCCAGTACCATATGCGCTAAACTGAGGCCACTGTGTTCAGCCCCAACGCGTGCTCGAACATAGACTAAGCGAAGCTGTGTATCAGGGATCCCTAAAGCGCGTAAGCTGATGTAACTGGTTATCGCCCAATCTTCACAGTCGCCGCGCCTTGATGCCAATATTTCGGCAGGGCTAGCCCAGTAATCTTCGACTTGATAGAGCGAGGCATCTAACTCGTAACTGAGTGTGTTATGTAAGAACGTGTTCACGGTTTCTAATTGCTGAACAACCGGTAAGTTTGCAGCATCTTGCAACATTTGTTGCCAAGCCGATGAGGTAGCCAGTGTTGTTGACGCTGGAGCAGATTGTTCGAGATAACGATCAAACTGAGAGAAATCAATAAGAAAGGGGGTTTCAAGCGCATGGTTATGCAACGCTGCCGCGATAAACAGCATGCCTCCAAAAGATATTGCGAATTTTTTTATCGCCTTTGCTGGCATTTAGCATACGCTCAGTACTCGTAACCCATCCCCAAGATAGTGTAAAACTAGTTGTATCTCAACGGATTTTTGCAGCGCGCTCTGCTCTTTTGTTATACCTGTTACCGTCTGAGGCCGCTGTGACGAGTGTGACAGCCTTAAATCACGCTCATCGGGTTTGACACGTTAAGCTAGGCTTATCACACGCTGTGAACTTAGCGTTTGCGTGTTGCTGCGGGATAAATACGCTCGTCATACAGTTTGCCGAGCGCTTGGCTAATGCTGAGCGTGTCATCTTCGGTTAAATAGCGCTCAACTTGTTTATGTACAAAAATGACCGATTGTTTATGTTGTTTAGCAAATTGCTGGCACAGTGTCGTAAGTTGTTTTTGAAATTCCTTGGCTGCGGTTTCTCGATGTACCGCATGGATGGCTTTTTCAAAACTGTTGCCGTGCTCTGCGTAGTATTCTTTTAAGGTGATCTTGGGAATGCGATAAGCTTTACTGGCATAGTCTAGGGCTTCTCTAAAGCTGCTATAGCTTTCACCAAATACGTCAAAGCTGGGGCTAAGGTGATAATATACTTGATGATTAATACCGGCCGCTTCGTAATTAAAACCCGGAAAATTAAGCCTTTCGGTGGTTTCTAAACCTAGTTTTAAGCCCGCAGCAATGCTATGGCTTAAGCTAAAATCCAGCGCAGCGAGTTCTTCTTCTGTCCACATTTCGAAAATATTTAAGGCTTTTTCATATTTTTTCGCCAGTTTTTTCTTGGCGTAAACACGGCGCTCTTCTAATGCCCCCGCTTTACAGCTTTTTAAATGCTCAAAGCATTCACGACAACTGGGGATCTTCACAAAGTCAGCAGGTTCTTGTGTGCTGAGAAAGAAATCACGGTATTTTAATGGCGGTGCAAAATCATGTTCACTGGCAATACAACCACAATAAAAGCAGGTATTAAAAGACGCTCTCTCAGTCGGCACAAGGAGGTGGTAGTCGGGATATTCGCTCATAAAGGCTCGCCTGGTTAAAAACTGGCGTTATAGTACGCTGTTTTATACGATCTCAACAGCTAAGTGCCGCCGTGAGCCTATTAAGCAAACTGTAACGGGGGCATGATTGCACTGATGAAGTGGTGGACATGCTGAACTAAGCGAGCGGTTGCGGCTAAGGCTTGGCTGAATTTAGGATATGTGTGCTTGAAAAAGCGCCTGTTTTACATCGATGCTGAGTTGATAATCAGCGATGCTATCGAGTTGTTGTTTTATGGCCTTTGCCGAATTAGCGAAATCAGCCAGCGCCAGTAATGCTAGTAACCAACCAAAGGGTGTGGTTACGGTTTTGAGCACCCGATGCGCCATACGCATTAAGTGGCTTATAATATTCAAGCTCGCGGCATAAAGCTTAACGCGATAACGATATTGCACGAGATGGTGCTTGATTTGTGCAGGGGTAGCGCTAGGGCTGAGTAAACAATATTGGTCAAAATCATGGTCGTGGCTAAACAGCAAATTAGCGGGTTGGCTAAACTGATACACTGAGTTGCGCAAATAACTGGTGCCTGCGTGCACAATATCGATGGCTTTGACCACGCCAATATAAAATTTTCGGGCTTTTCTGCTGATATAGCGCGCGAGATTAGCAATAAATTCTGTAGTGAACTGCTGCAGTTGTTTCACGGCTCGAAATAACCAGCGGATCACTCGCTTGAGGCCATCAAAAATACCGTTGGCCAGCCTAGCAAATTGGTTCTGAAATTCTTTTTTGTGCTGATTGTGCGACAAAATGCTTTGCACGGTATTATTGAGCTGCTTACCTAGATAAATGTCTTTGCTCGGTTCATGAGTTAAAACAGCAAAAGCAGCCATCAGTTGCGCATCTACAGTGTTGCTTTGTTGTTTTGCATGAAGCGCTTCTGACGAATTGTCTTGATAAAAACGACTAATGGCGAGTGTGGTTTTTGACAGCTGGCGCCTTGGTCTGGCACTTCTTTTCGCGCGCAGTCTTTCCCATTCAGTTTGGTCTTGGCCAGGGGTAATATCATAGCCGAGCAGCCATAGTTCGATACGGCTAATGGCCTCAATGTTGTGCTGAAACTCGTGAGTAACTTCAGCAAATAACGCAGCATCGGCAAGCTTAAGGACGATAGCATCATGCTGGTATAGGGCATGCACTAGTGGCTCGGTAAGCGTTAACGATGCCGTACTGAGCAAGCCTAAACGCCCTGCAAATTGCGCAAACCGCGCGATGGCCAAAGCGAATGCGGGGTTGTCTTGTGGTAATAGGATGGTTTTAGTGTGGATGCGATGCTGTGCCCAATCACTAAAAAAGCCCATACTGTAAAGACGGCAATAAATACCCCGTAACAACGCCAGGTTAGGCATGCCGACGGCAGGAATTAATTGCGCCAATGGCTTGGCCCACACCTGTTGCCAATTTGAGGGCTGTTGCTGATTTTCAAAGCTCACTAAACACTCCAACACCTGCCACGTTTCTGGCCCTGCCCAGCCGTCCACTTCGATGCCGGCTTCTTGTTGTAACTGTTTAATTTTCTTCACCAAGATCGGATCTAAAGTGTTATTGCTGCGATTAACCCGCTTGTCGCCCTCGGCTAAATAACCTAACTCAATTAAACGTGCTCTAACGGCGCGAATATAGGCCGCCGAGTCGGTTTGATTGGGGTTGCTTACCGTCATAACGGGGTTGGGGAGATGTCGCTCATTAACGGCAGCATCGAGCCCCATGCCAAATTGCGCTAAAAAATCTGTTGCTGAATCAGCCATATTAGAGATCTGCGATATCGCCAACGATAGATTTCACAAAATCGATGGTGGCTTTACGCGATTCGGCGCCAGCTTGCACTAAATCAGCATGGGCTAAACGCTGCGCCTCGGTAATATTTGTGTCATAAAAAGCGACAATATCACCATCAATACTGGTTTGGGTGCTGGCGAGTACTTTGACTTTAACCGTGGTATTGCCTTTCGCTTTGGCCATGACATCGGAGAATCGGACTAATTCCGGATCGCTGCCCTCTAATGTGACGGAGCCTTCAAAGGTAATGACATCTAATTTGGATAAGTCTTGTACGGCGTTTGCGAGATTAGACATGGCTTGTTTAAACGTGGACATAAGTGTTCGCCTCTTTTAGCAGTTAGTAAAACAAGATACTGATAGCATGAGTAAAGGTCGTTCCGTAGCGTTGTTGCAAGGTTGCTAAGGCTGTGGTTTTGGGTAATCCAACCTTGTTGATTACTGGGGTATAGCCTGTTGGATTAAAGGGAGAGCGAAACTGCAGCACATCCGGCAGTTCAGTGTTGGCACTTAGCACCATGCAGCCAGAATATTCCTGCCACTGAAAACCGCTTTGCTCAGTAAATTGCTGGTGTTTGGCTTGCGATGCCGCATAAATTTTTTGTAGTTGTGCCATGTTGTTACTCATTTACGCCACCTGCACTAATTCATCGGCTTGATAGGTGCGCGCAGCTTGCATGACTAACCTTGCTTCATCATCACGCCGATGTAATAAACCATCGAGCCCGCGGCCCTGCCATAAGCGTTTCATATTGATGATTTGTTGAGCGATGTCTTGATAGGCTTGGCGTAGAACCAAAGGTTGTATTGCCGCCATCTCACGGCGAGAATCGCCACTGATGCTGGTACCTCTGTTATAAACCAAAGACAATAACGCGCTTTGTGCATCGGGATGCAGCTTTTCGACACCGGGAAAGGTGCGTTGAGTTTTACTGGCATAAAGAGGCAGTGATGCATGGACAAATACATGTTTAGCGGCTGACAGTGGAATAACCAGTGTTTGAACTGAGCTTAGCAAACGCTTTGCGCTGGCGGCTTTGCTGCCGCAAACACGGCGTAATTTAGCGATATCATATGTTGGGAGTAGGGCTGACCAATCGCGCTCAAATTGCGCTGTGCTGGCATACCCTAAATCATAGCCAATACCGATGGTGATACCTGAGTCACCGCCGGGCCAACTGGGGTGAATGAGTTTGGCCTGATAGTACTGCTCAGAGCTAATTTCGTGCTGAATCATTAAGTCGATACCCTTTTTAGAAAGGGTGAGGCCTTGTGTACTGGCCGGGGGCGTGGCCGAAATGCTTGTTGCTTGCTCAAGGCGAACATCAATCGGTAGCAAGCGTTTTTCTAAGGCGCTAAGGGTTTGTCCACCCAAAACCCCATCGGGTTCTACACCTAAGTACTGTTGGATCCTTTTCAGTCGTTCCGAGGTGGTGCGATGCATGGCGTCCATCCTGCTGTGTTGTGAAAACCGAGCATATTAAGTATAGACCGCATTAGCATGGCAGCAAGTGACCAACCGGTAGTCGGTTAAGTGCACTCAAGAAGTTGCGGCTTAAGCCGCTGCTGCAATGAGAGTCAGCGGCTCATAGAAAGGGTAACTATATGAAGACTGGCGCAAGGTTATGACGCCAGTTCAGCGTGTGTTGGCTAAAACCAGCGCTTTGCGTTGTGATTTGGCTTGATACATGGCAGCATCTCCAGCAGCTAAGAGAGCCTCTAGCGTTTCGGGCACGGTGCTAAACATGGCGTAACCGATACTCGCCGATACCGAAAAGTGTTGCTGATGCAGGCTAATAGTAAATTGTTGGAAATGTTTTTGTAATTCATCGAGTTTGGCAACGATTTCGTGCTGTGATCTAAAGCAGGCCAGGGCAACAAATTCATCACCCCCGATGCGTGCTACGGCGTCTTCCATGCGCATTTGGCTTTGCAAATAACGGGCAATCTCTTTTAAGGCTGTGTCACCAACGTGATGGCCATAGGTGTCATTGAGCTGTTTGAAGCTATCAACATCAATATAAAAAATGCCCAGTAAGTCGCCATTTTGGCGTTGATAATCCATTAAATGTTGGGCTTTTAAGCTAAAACCTCGGCGATTTAATATGTTACACAACATATCAATATTCGCTTCGTTTTCAGCACGTTCTTTTGCCATAGCAATGCGGCCGATACGTCGTGACACGGCTATGGCTAACATCAGGCTTTCAACCGCAAAGGCAATAATGAAACCATAGCGCTGCACAAAGATATTGCTGTCTAATAATACAATCCGAAAGATCATACTAATGAGCACAATACTAAGGGCGCAGAACACCAAACCTGCCTCACTCACTCGTCGTTGCCATTGCCACAGCGCGCTGGCAAAAATAGCGGCGACCAATGCCAAGGTACCATAGCTCATCAACATAGCGGCGGCGGTGGCCGACGGATGGTTTTCAATGACCATTCTAAGCAAGCAACTGAACAAGACGATCAGAGACATGGTTTTAAAAATGAGGCTCGTTCTTGGAAAGTCAGTGTTCACTTTCAAAATTTCGCACATAAACCAAGTGGCACTGACCACCGTTAAACCAATACTGAGTAAATAGGCGAGATGGATTTCTCTTAATAGATGGCTGGCAATATACAAAAATAACTGGCCTTCCTGCAGCAAGATAAAACTGGTGATACAAAAGATGTAGGCGCTGTAAAGTTTTAACGCCTTGTCGGGTACTTTACGGCTGATTATCAGCACATAGAGCATTAACGTAAAACTTAAACCGTAAAATAAGCCCATAATAAGATTATGTTTTTGGCTAGACAGCATAAAGTCTGTCAGCGGTTGCCATTGAAAGCGTGGGTTGTGCGCAAATTTGGAATCTATGCTAAGTAACGCCGAAAACTCGCCTTGATCAATTTGAAATGTCACTTCACCTGATGGGATCGGTGATTGCGTTATGCCGGCCTGCTGCCAGCTAAAGCGGTTTAAACCATGTCGCTGAAATGAAAACACACCCGGCTGATTAAGGTCACATCGCAGAGTAAATTGATTAAGGCCTGGGGTGAGTTTAATGCTCGATTTTTCAGCTGCGGTTAACACTTCTGCCATAGGCGAGTCGTGAGAGACTAATGAGCATGATTCTGCAGCGACTGCCCTGCTCGAATGAGTCAATAATACCAGGAACAATGCCCAAAAAAGCGGCGTAAAAACAGACATTTGTTTAGCTGACATCAGTTCTATCCTATGAACAAAAAAGCATAACACGCCAATTAATCACCAGATTAATCAAACATTTTATGGAACGCGTGGTCAGAGCCGATAAAGGCCAAGCCAGTTTAACATTTTTACTGTTTTTATAACGGTAATGGCTGCCCAACTTAGCCGCAGTAAAGATAGGGCGGTTATAACAGAGATTGAGCTATCCGTGTTTATTCGCGATACGACTGAAAATGTGGTAAGTACTTTCTTGATACTACTGACAGCGCATGACGGTTAAGCTAGGCTAAAGCAATCAATTAATGTGCACGAGCAAATGGAGTTTACGATGCAAAGCGATTTGCACCAAAGCTAGTGCAACAGTGAGGTTTTATGGCTCAGACCGAGCAGCCCAATTTTAATGCAACAACTGCAACTGAGGTGATACGTAGACACAATATTGCCATTCATGGCGAAGGTGAGCAAACGCTGGTGTTTGGGCATGGTTTTGGTTGTGATCAAGATATTTGGCAGCATGTTACCCGGCCTTTTACGCGCAGTATCGTGTGGTGCTATTTGATTATATCGGCTGTGGTAAATCAGATCTTGGGGCTTATAACAAGAAACGTTATAACCATTTGCAAGCTTATGCGGATGATTTACTGCAGTTATGCCAAAGCTTACAGTTAAACAACATTATTTTTGTGGGGCATTCGGTCAGTGGTGCGATTGCGCTATTAGCGTCGATAAAGCAGCCTACATTATTTAAAAAAATTATCGCTATTGGTCATTCGCCACGCTATTTAAATGACCCACCAGCTTATTTTGGTGGCTTTGAAGCCAGTGACATCGCCGGTATGCTAGCGATGATGGAGTTAAACTATTTCGAATGGTCTAACTATTTGGCGCCAAAGGTAATAGGGCAAACAGATGATGCTAAAAGCGTCGATGAGCTGAAACTCAGCTTTATGCGCTACGATCCGGTAATTTCGTTACAGTTTGCCAACGTGACCTTTTACTGTGATATTCGGCCGCAATTGCCAGCCGTATCAGTGCCAGTGACGATTCTGTATTGTCTTGAAGATATTATTGTTCCCGTGCAGGTTATTGACTATCTGCAGCAGCATATTCCGAATGCCAAAATTATGGAGTTAGCGGCATCTGGGCATTATCCACAATTGATTAACCCTGGTGCTGTTATTGCTGCCATTCGTAAGGAAATCAGTAGTGAGTGTTAGTCTCGAGCCGGCATCGTTGCCTTGCGGCATTATGCTGCTGGACCAAAAAAATACCATCCAACAAGTTAATGCGCTGTTTTGTGATTGGCTGGGTTATCCGCAGCAACAGTTGTTGCATAATACGGTAACCCGAGTCTTTACCCCGGCTACTAAGTTAGTCTATCTCGGGCATATACTGCCCACGTTACAAACCAACGGGCAGATTGAAGAAAAATTGATCATATTAAAACAGGCCAATGGTCACGATTTACCTGTAATGGTCAACGCCCACCGCGTGCAACAGCAGGATCAGGATTATTATGTATTTGTCGTGCTGCGCATGTTACGCCGGCAGCTTATTGAAGAACAATTACTCACCGAACGACGCAAAGCTGAACAAGCGAATGCAGAAAAAGATGATCTTAATCAGCAGTTGCAGTTAGCGCAAAGTGAATTGCTGGCGAAGCATCAAGAGCTACTTATACTGAATTCGGGCTTAGAAACGCTGTCGGTGACGGATGCGTTAACTGGGTTATTTAATCGACGGTATTATGAGGCGCAACTGGATCTATTGCTTGCCCAATATCAACGTAACCAGCAGCAATTTGCTTTAATTTTAGTGGATATCGATTTTTTTAAAACCATCAATGATATTCACGGTCATGCGATGGGCGATACCGTGTTGCAAGCCTTGTCGCAACAACTGCGCCAGCATATTCGCGAAATTGATATTTTGGTACGCATTGGTGGCGAAGAGTTTGCCATTTTATTGCCCGACACCGATCTGGCTGCCGCTCGCATTGCTGCAGAACGACATCGCAGCAGTATTGAACAAATCAGTGGTTTTGCCTTTACCATCACCGCCAGTTTTGGCATTGCCTTAGTGGCTGACGCGGATACCAAAAAGAGTATTTACCAACGCGCAGATAGTGCACTGTACCATGCTAAAACGCATGGCCGTAATCGCGTAAGTACAGAGCACGATCAGTAACAATATTATGCGCTGGCTATCGGCTTAGTTGTGAGCTGATGAACCGACCGGCATCCTCGATATGCCTACTGCGCTGTTCTGCAGGGTGAATGAGCAACGCGGTTGTGCGGTATTGTTAGTAACGCATGATCCTTGCTTGTCGGCGTCGTGCCAGCGATAGCGTTAATCAAGCATAGCTAACTTAAAAGCCTTAAAACGCCCTGATAAATCAGGTTATTTAAGGCTTAAATCACTTAGGATATTCAGGTGCCCTTATCGTTTTTAGCTTAGGGAATTTTACAGGTTTTAATGCCAATCAAACTGTAAAGTGGGCAAAAGTTAAATAAACCGGTGGCTAGCGGCACCACACCAATCCAACCCCAAACACCAATATAACCGGTTGCCGCGAGCGCAATCAGCAATATCCCAGCGATAATTCTCAGTGTTTTATCCAGCGAGCCTACGTTTGCTTTCATTTGTTACTCCGTTATATTAAGGATCCTGAATATAAACAATAGTCTTTATTCAAAGTCATGTCGGTGAATCACTTCAAAATTTTTTATCTGCTTTGAAGCGTCAACAAGCTCTAGTGTGACGTCAATCTTCATAAAGGTGCTACAGACGCTTTTTAAGTGTAAAGGCACCGCGAAGTTCGCCAATCTCAAAGCCAGTTGCTAAATCTGCTGGATAGTGTTCTTGGATTGTTTGAAGTACCGCCTCAGTAATCATATTACCGTGACAAGCTTGGCAAACTGGCTCGAGCATAATCGGTTGCATGTAACGAAATGATGAACCTTCGCCTTTGTTAACTATTTCAGCATGTTGTAGCTCAGTTGCATCAGCGCCTGCAGCTAAGGCAGTGATATAGCTTTGTAAGATATTATGCTCCCACGGATCGGCAATATTTGCGCTGTTACGAACGCGTAAGCTGGTGCGGCCTACTTCCCAGCCGTCAGTAGACCATTTTGCGGCGATCATCGGTGCTTGTTCTTGGCAAACCGCAACGCCGGCAGACAGACCCCCTTGCTTAATGGCAGAGCCGAGCGCACTTTTGAGTTCCGTCGCAAAACCTTTAATGCGGGTTTGAGCGTCGAGTTTTAGGCTATCAAGGTTATGATCGTTAGCAACAGCATTAGCCATCTGACTTAAACCACACAATAAAAGTAATAAAAAAATACGCATAGTTCTTCCATTAATTGGCAGTGGGTAAAAATTATTTAAGTTGATTTTTTTGATGACGATCTTGCGGTAAATCGTCACGATAACTGGGTGTTGCCAGCCATTCGTGACCTTTTAACATGGCATACCAATACAGTGGTGGGAGCATTTTTTCTTTTAAAAACCATGATAGAGCGGAGGGTTTTGTGCCATCGACTAACCACTTAGGAAAGGTAGGTTCTACTTTGCCACTATAAAGAAACTCAGCTAGCACAATTTTGCCACGTTCTACCGTTAGTGGACATGAACCATAGCCATCATAAACAGCTTGCATGGGTTTGTTGGTTAGCAGTTTTATGAGGTTTTCTGCTACCACGGGAGCTTGCTTACGCACCGCAGCGGCGGTTTTAGCATTAGGGGTGTTGGCGCAATCACCCAGAGCAAATACATTTGGCCATTGCTGATGTTGCAAGGTATCTGGAAAAACATTCATCCAGCCGGCGTTGTCTGCTAACAGGCTTTGGCGTAATACATCGGGTGCCACTTGCGGCGGTGTTACATGCAACATATCGAAGTGTTTTTCGATGTCTTTACTACTGCCATCTGCTTGTGTTTGTCTGAAGTATGCGGTTTGGCTTGAGGCATCTAGCGCGATTAAATTCGTTTGAAGGTTTAAATTGATAGCGTATTTTTCAATGTATTGTTGTAAAGCAGGCACATAGTCTGCTACACCAAATATCGCCGCGCCAGCACTACAAAAATGCACGTTGATATTTTTTAAGACGTGATTGCGTAGCCAATGATCGCAGGATAAATACATGGCTTTTTGTGGCGCACCGGCGCATTTTATCGGCATCGGTGGTTGAGTAAATATGGCTGTACCTTGTTGCAGCTGCTGAACTAACTGCCAAGTATAAGGCGCTAAGCCCGGTGCATAATTGGATGTAACCCCGTGCTGACCTAAGCTGTCAGCTAGCCCTGGGATGGCAGACCAATCTAATTTTAAACCCATGGCAACAACCAGTGCACGATAAGACAAGGTCGAATTATCTTGCAGTACAACCTGATTAAGCTCTGGCTGAAAACTTGCTGCAGCACTCTTATACCAAGTGACGGCAGCCGGTATTAAATCTGCCATGTTTTTCACGGTACTTGCTTGCTTAAAAACCCCACCGCCGACTAAGGTCCAGCCAGGTTGATAATAATGTTGATCACTTGGTTCAGCTAGCGCGATTTTGAGAGAAGGTTGTCGTTTTAGTAAGCTAGCAATGGTAGCTAACCCAGCAGCGCCACCACCAATCACTACAACATCATAGTTTTTGGTTCTAGTTGTGTTGTCTGTGTTCATCATATCTCCAAGCTGGTGACATGAGCACCAGAGTATTATGTCGGCAAGTTATTCCAATTTGGAATATCTTATGCAAAAAAAGAATAATCTAATATAGTGGTTGCATGTCCGTTGTGCAAGTTGAAATTAGCTTACCGATTAAATTTAAATTATTTTAAAAAGTGGCTGTATGTCATTAAAAGTCATCAAGCAAGACATGCCATTTTAAGCGACATACATTTTGACAAGTTACAGTGCAAGTTCTGTGTCAGTATGGGCAAAGCTGAGTGTTACTATTGCATAGTTAAAGCCTTAACTTAGCTATATATCGGGATGTTTTATTGTTGAGATTTCCAAGCAACACCTTCTGGGATCTTATAGCTCCAAGGTAAACCAGAATTACGCCAGCCATCTACCTTACGTACACCTTTCGATAAGCCTGTTTTTTCAGTCGTGCCTTCAAAGCCATCGCTGACTGACCATACTTTACTGTAACCATAAACGGCTAATCTATCTGCGGCAGGTGCGCTTCGCGTTGAACCACTGCGACACATCATGATGATATTGGCATCTTTAGCTACACCAAGTTGATTCAGTTTTTGTAACAGTTCTTGATCAAAATGAGGGTTAGGGCGCATCGCCCATGATTGCGCTTGTTCATTCCATAAACTGGCATCGGTTAGTTGAAATGGCACATGCACTTTAGTCGCTTGAGCAAAACCAGTAAATTTAATTTCTACCGGATCTCTGACATCCACCAATATGGCTTTGGGATCATTTTCTAAAAGTTGATAGGCCTCTTTCGCGGTGAGATAAAGCCCTAATTGGCTTTTGGTTAAATCTACTTGTTCTAAAGGCTTTGTCGAGTCTTGCGCTAGAGACGGTGCATTAAAACATATCACGCTTAATGCTATGGGTAGCAGTAACCAAGAGTGAAAAGACATTGTGTTCTCCTGCGTTGTTAAATAAAAAATATTGAATCGTATTTTGTGTGTTTAGCTTGAGTGTAGTATTTTGTGCTCAAATTGCGCGATATCATTAAACTCGCTTGGTTTATGATGGAGCAGCAACAGCACGAAGCGACCTTGCAACCAAGGTAAAATATTTTGCCAAATCCGCTTAGCCATTGTGCTATCTAAACCGTTAAAAGGCTCATCTAAAATAATCAGCGTAGGATTGTGCAGTATTAAGCGCGCAAGGGTCAGCCGTCTTGCTTGACCACCCGAAAGATTCTGGCCGATCTCACCTAGCCATGTATCTAAACCTTGGCTAAGTGCACTTGCCCACTCGTCTAATTCTACTAAGCGTAATACCTGCCAAAGATCAGCGTCGGCCAATGGTGCTAAGCCAAGCTGCAGGTTGTAACGCAATGTGTCGGCAAAAATGGCGTTCTGTTGTTCTAAATAAGCAACAGCCTGACGATATGGCTGTGTTTCAGCAGCTGTTAGGTCAGTTTGGTTAATACTGAGCGTAATGTAGGGTGACGTGTGCTCTGCCGCCAACGCTGCGGCAACCGTCGACTTACCTGATCCTGAGACGCCAGTGAGCAATAACCACGGCTGTTGTTTGGTGAGACGCAGTGATAATGGGTGTAACTTGCTACTCGTTATCTGCGGGTGGTCAGAAATATCACACTGTATGCACGACACTTGTTTAGTTAAGGGGCTCAGAGGTGCAGGTGTTTGCGTAAAGCCAGCTAGGCGTTTGGCTGCATAAACGGTTTTACCGAGGTGGCTAAATTGCAGTGGTAGACCCGTCAGCAATTCAGCTACACCAAGCCAGCCAAGTAAAAACATCACGGCAAGTGGCCCAGTTAGTGTTCCGGCAACAAAAGCGACCAGTACACTGAGTAATAATGCTGAAAAAACGATAGCTTGCATCGTATTAACGCCAAGCTGTAAACGGGCTTGCATCAGTTGGAGACGACTTTCCAATTGATAAATGTGCTCAATGCTTTTGAGTAAAGGTTGTTGATTAAACGCGGTAGTTTTGCTGGCATAAAGTTCCGCTAAACCATCAATGTGAGCAACCACTTCAGCGCGAGTTTCTGTGAACTGTTGAGCAAGCTCGCTGCCTGTGGTTACGTTGGCGTTGCCAAACAACTTAAGTGCAATCGCCATAAATAACAGTAATAAGCCAAGCGTAAATAGCGCAAAACTGGGCAGCCAAATTGCTAATATTCCGAAAAAAAATACCGTGGCTATCACGCTCATTACGGGGGGCAATAGCAAGCGCAGATAAAGATTATCCAGTGAGTCTAACTCTGCGGTTAGTCGGCTTAACCAATCCGTGTCGGAAAAATTTTTACTCATTGATCGGGGTAATTGCTGTAAGCCTTTAAATAACACTACTCGACTTTTAGCCAGTTGCCGTAATACGGTGTCGTGGTTATACAGCCTTTCAAAATAGCGGCTGACGGTACGGCTGAGAGCGAAAAAGCGAATGCCGCCACCTGGCAAATAAATATCTAACATAAATATGCCTCCAAGCAGCAGTGCCGCACCGGCTACCGCGGTTGCCGTGATAAACCAGCCGGATAAAGCGAGTAATGCGATACCTGATAGCGCAGTCGCTATAGCGAGTAAGGCGCCCAACACTAAGCGATGTTTATTTTGTTGCAGAAAAATATCGAGCCAAAAACGGAGCGCTTGCAGATTTTTATGAGATGGCATCTGTTACCTCTAGCAACTCCAGATGCTGATCCGCGAGTGCTTGTAGTTCGCTATCGTGGCTTACAATAACAAGCGTGCAAGTGAGTTTAAGTGTATGCAAAGCTTGAATAACATAGCGTCGGCTTTCCAGATCAAGGCAAGAGGTTGGTTCGTCTAACAGCATAAGGCCATAGGGTATAAGAAAGGCTCTGGCTAAAGCGATACGTTGTAATTGCCCACCCGATAAACCCTCACCTCTCTCTGAAATAAGTTGATCGAGTGCTGACACGGTTGGACATAGTTTGGCTAACCCAACGTTGTTAAGGGCGTTAAGTAAAGCGGCATCGTTAACGGGCCCGCTCAGAAGTTGAAGATTCTGTCTAATTGAGCCATTTACTACCCAAGGACGCTGCGCCATATAATAAATACAGACCTGTGACGGTGAAACTTGGTTAAATTGGACTTTGCCTGCTGCAACCGGAATTAACCCCGCGAGTGTTTTTAATAACGTGGTTTTACCAACACCCGATGGACCACTAATCAATAAGCATTGCTGCGGTTCGACATAAAAGTCCAAGTTTGTTGCTAGTGATTGGCCAGAGGGGTTTTTAATGGTTAAGTTTGTAACGTCTAAGGCCCCGACCATGGCTGTTGCGCTTGGTGTTGGCACTTCTGTTGTGATGTTTATAATGTTAGAGATTTCGGTTGCCGCAGCTAAAGCGCTGGCTTTGTCATGATAAGACTGCGCGAATTGACGGATCGGTTGAAAGAACTCCGGGGCCAGTGCCAAAATAAATAACCCGGTGCTCAGCGTTAATTGCGGTGCAGGTCCAAAATCAATGGCTCCGAATAAAGCAAAACCGATATAAATGGCTACAGCAGCAATCGCGACACTGCTAAAAAACTCTAATACTGCGGACGACAAAAAAGCGACTTTTAAGGTTTGCATAATGAGTCGGCGATAACTTTGACTGCGTGCTGCTACTTCATCTTGCACTTGTGCGGCCGCGCCTAGACGTGCAATGAGCGCGATTTTTTTTAGGCGGTCAAGAAAATGCCCCGCTAATCGTTGGCGCTGAAGTAAATGACGTTGGTTGATTTGCTCTGCACCCATGCCAATTAGTGACATAAAAAGCGGAATGAGTGGTGCGCTAAACAACAATAATAGGCCGACTAACCAATCAGTCCAACTAATAGCAAGCAAGATGCACAGAGGTGACAGCAATAATAATTGCTGCTGTGGCCAGTAGCGGGCGTAATAGCCGTCTAAGGCATCAACATCTTCAAGTAAATGACTGGCATAAACACTGGGCGAGCGCTGTAATTGCGAGATGCCAACAACTTGCCATGCCAACAACATTTTTTGGCGTAATGTTTTTTTAATACGACTACTCGCGTCTTGGGCTAAGCGCTCTTGCCAGTAAAGCAATTGGCTGCGCAGCAGCCATAATAAAGTGATGCCCAAGATCGAGATAACGAGTTTGCGGTCTGCTGTGATGGTATTTTTAATAATCAACTGATCAATGAGCCACGCGGCTAAGAACCAGATAATCACTAGCAAGACTGTGGCGTTAACTCCAGCAAACACGCTTAACCACAAACGTGTTTGTTGTTGTTTTCGCAAAGCGATCAGCAGTGCTGATCCCTTCGCGGTAAGGTTACGTGCCTCAACACCTGACTCTTCAGCTAAGGAGTCAGCTAACGTCTTAGTCACTTAATGATATCCACCTTGTTTAACTTTGCCGCGGAAGACCCAGTAAGTCCACGCGGTGTAGGTTAAGACTAGCGGGATAACAAATAAGAAACCAATTAATAAGAACAACTGTGACTCAAACGCTGATGCGGCATCCCACAAGGTGTAATCTGGCGGCACCATGTAGGGCCATTTGCTGGCGAGTAAACCCAGATAGGTAAACAGAAATAAGCCCATGGTCGCGACAAAAGGGGTGCCTTCTTTTTGCTTGCGCAGAGCTTGAAAAACAACCCAAGCACAATATAGCGCTAAGAGGGGTAACAGCCACAGTAACGAGATACTATCAAACCAGCGAGACATGACGCGTGGGTCAACAAAAGGGGTGTACACGCTGATAATAGCAAACACCACGAGGACAGCTAATAACAAGCGCGGGGCGATTTTATAGGCCCACTGCTGTACTTCTCCTTCAGATTTCATAATTAACCAAGTGGCGCCAAGTAGGGCATAACCTGCGACTAAGCCAATGCCAGTAATGACGGTAAAGGGCGTTAACCAATCAAGCGCGCCGCCAACATAGCGGAAGTTTTCTGTTTTGAAGCCTTGAATATAGGCTCCGACTACAGCGCCTTGGGCAAAGGAGGCGACAATCGAGCCACCGGCGAAGGCCCAGTTCCATAGGTAGCGTGAGGTTTTGGCTTTAAAGCGAAACTCGAATGCGACGCCCCGGAAAATCAGGCCGGCGAGGAGCAGAAAAACGCCGATGTATAACGCGGGCAGAAACACTGAGTAAACCAGCGGGAAGGCGGCTAATAAGCCTGCGCCGCCTAAAACGAGCCATGTCTCGTTACCATCCCACACGGGCGCGACGGAGTTCATCATGACATCACGATGATGCTCGCTGGGTGCGAAGGGAAATAAAATCCCTTGGCCTAAATCAAAGCCGTCCATGAGCACGTACATCATGACACCAAAGGCGATAATGCCGGCCCATATTAAAGTTAAATCAAAGGGTTGTGCCATTAGTTATCTCCTTCTAATCCGGCGTGCGCGGCTGAGAAGGGGCGTTTAGGCCGTTCAATCTCATCCATTTCATGTGGGGCATTGGCTTTTTCTAAACCGCCTCTAAACACTTTCAATAAGTAATAGACCCCTGCGCTAAACACTAAGCTATAGACCACGATATAGCCAATTAAGGTAAATAAGGCCATACCGCCGGTTAATGAGGGGGTTAAACCTTGCGCGTGGGTCATTTGGCCATAAATCAACCAAGGGGCTCGGCCTGTTTCGGTAACAACCCAGCCAGCCAGCACCGCTAAAAAGGGTGTAATACTCATCAAGCGCAGTGTTTGTAAGAAGGCGCGTGATTGATGGTATTGCCCTTTGTAGCGCAATATAAAGCCCCATACGCCGACACCAATCATCAGCACACCTAAGCCGACCATAACTCGGAAGGCCCAAAACACAATGAAGACAGGCGGTTGTTCAGCTACGGGGACTTCGTTTAAGCCGGGTAAGGTGCCATTCCAATCATGGGTTAGGATAAAGCTGGCAAGCTTTGGAATACCGATTTCAAAGCGATTCTCTTGGGCGTCTTGGTCTGGCAGGGCGAACAACAGTAAGGGTGCGCCTTCGCGGGTGGTCCAGTTGCCCTCCATCGCGGCCACTTTCATCGGTTGATGCTTCAGGGTATTCAAGCCGTGGAAATCACCGACGACAGCTTGAATAGGGGCGAGTAACAGGAGTACCCACAATGAGATAGACAAGGCTTTACGGTTGGCGTCAACTTCACGTTTTTGAATTAAGAACCAAGCACTGACACCGGCAACGACTAGCGTGGCGGTTAAAAAAGAGGCTAAGGCCATGTGCATAAAGCGATAGGCAAACGAGGCGGTGAAAAGCGCATCACTCCAAGAGACAACATGGTACATCCCATCACGTAGCACGAGGCCGTCGGGGGTTTGCATAAGTGAGTTGGCTGATAAAATCCAGAATGAAGAAATAAAGGTGCCGGTGGCAACCATAATAGCGGCGAATAAATGCACGCCTTGGGGGACTTTATCGCGGCCAAAGAGTAGTACGCCTAGAAACGCCGCTTCGAGGAAAAAGGCGGTGACCACTTCATAACTGAGCACGGGGCCGAGGAAATTGGCGGTGGCGTAGGCGAAGTTGCTCCAGTTGGTACCGAACTGAAATGACATAACGATCCCGGAGACCACACCCATGCCAAAGACAACCGCGAACACTTGGATCCAAAATTTGGACAATCGTTGCCACATCGGGTTACCGGTTTTGTATGATAAGGTTTCTAACACAGCAATAGTACTGGCTAGGCCAATAGTAAAGACAGGGAAGATCGCGTGGAAACATACAACAAAGGCAAATTGTATGCGCGAGAGTAACAGCGGGTCGAGTTCCATAGATTGCTCCAGTGCAACCAAAAACGGTTAACGTGCCGTTTGGTTGGCGTTTGCGTGTTGTTTCATAATAAGTATTTGGATGAACTTTTTAACGATGGGCAGCACCATTAATAGTGTTGGAAAGGCGATTAACCATGACCAAAGCCATGCTGACATCCAACCTACTAGCGTTATATCGTTAAAGCCTAGTGCTTTAAGGGTACTGACCAACGAGATCACGAAAGTCATCAGTATAGATAAAATAAGCGGCATTAAAACTTTTTCAATTAGAGAAATCTTAATTTGGATCATGGTTTTCTCAAAAAAAGCGATGTCAGCCGAGGCTGACATCAAAGGTTAATTACAATGATTTTTTACTGAAGTACCAGTCAATGTACTGGTAACCTTGATCTTTACGTATATCAGCCTCTGCCATAGTTGCTGGCGGTGGCACAATAACATCATCACCAGGTTGCCAATTTTCAGGAGTCGCTACCTTGTGTTCATCGCTAGTTTGTAATGCCCGTAACACTCTTAAAAACTCATCAATACTGCGACCATTACTCATTGGGTAATACACCATGGCACGTAAAATACCATTTGGATCAATAATAAATGTGGCTCGTACCGCAGCCGTATCACTCGCACCTGGCTGAATCATGCCGTAAGCTTTGGCGACAGCCATCGACAAGTCCGCAATAATTGGAAAGGTAATTTTTGCCCCAAAGTTTTCTTCAATACTCCGAGCCCAAGCAATATGTGAATGCACACTATCAATCGATAGACCTAAAAGCTCACAATTTAATGCAGCAAATTGATCAGCGCGTGTAGCAAAACCCATAAATTCAGTAGTACACACTGGCGTAAAATCTGCTGGGTGTGAAAATAATACTAACCATTTACCTTTATAGTCTTCTAAGGTCTTCATGCCATGAGTGGTTTTGGCATTAAAGGCCGGCGCTGGCATGTTGAGTTGCGGGAAGCTAACCGTTTGTTCAGTCATAATAAGATCCTTGTGAGTTTATCTTCATTACATTAGACATTAATGTTATATCAATATAGTATATGCTTATAACAAATAGAAATAAATAAAATTGATTGAATTAATCATAAAAAATGATTGGTCACAGCAAACTTAGGTTGTACCTAAAATATATGGTTTGAAAGTTTTTATTTTTAACTTTTTTCGCTCTTTATATTTACATTTTGGTTTTGGTTGTTTCGCGACAATCTTAATAATGGCTTAAGTTTTAGCGTTTACTATTTCGTTTTCTTTGTTAAGTAGAAGAGGCGACATGCCCAAATTAAGTTGGTTGATTCGTTTTAGTGGGCCTTATTTGTCTTTGCTGGCATTACTGATTGGCGGCTTGTTGTTATTGTCCATAGCGAGCAGCGCTAACGACTGAAGCTGGCTTTTGAGTGAAATTGAAATGCACGCTTTGCTCAAATGATGAATTAACAAGGAAGGATGCATAGAGGTGCTCTCATGAAGATTGTCAAACCGTTATTGGGTTGTTGTGTTGCGCTGTTGGTGATGTTGCCATGTCATGGTATTGCGCAAATGCTGTCAACAGAGTTGCAGCCGGTGTCTTCGTTAAGTCAATTAACGGATGCTGCTGAACAAAGGTTACAGCGTCAAGCACTGCATCAACCTGCGCCTTGGATCTCAACGTGGCTGGCGGATGCGCCGGTGCTATCTGCAGGGTTGCTGAACAGCCGAAGTCAAGGTGGCAGTGATGAGATCGAGTTAGCGCTTAATCTCCCCTTAAAAAGTCCTAGCCGAGTGCGCTTAGACGAAGATGTATTAGATAATCAACAACGCCTGACAGCCAGTTTACTGGCATATCGTCGTTGGTTTGCCAGTGGCTTAGTTCGCGATACGGTATGGCAAATCGTATTAGAACGCAAAAGACAGCAGCTCTTAACCGAGCAATTGGATATTTATCAGCACTTTATCGAAAAATTGCGTAGCCCAGGGCAAGCAAGTGAAATGCAAAGTTATCATCAATACTTGTATCAACAAGGTGCGACAGAGCTGGCATTAGAACAGTTAGATAGCGCTGCCAGATTACTGATTGCGCAGCAACAGCTACAGCAGTTAACAGGGCAGGCTAACTTGCCTAATATGACTGCAGAAGAGCCCACGGCTGATTTTCAGTTAGTACAGCATCCTCGTTTACAGTTGCTGTTACTGCAAGAGCAACAGTTGCAATTACAGCAACAAGCAAATTCTCCAGCCAATAGCGCTTGGCAATTAACTACACGGGTAAAACGTGTTAACAATGCTGAGCAAAACGATAATCAGATAGGTCTGCAGTTGGATATTCCTTTAACAATTGGCGAGCAATCAAACCAGTTGGCGAATAGTACTTTTCAGTTGGACTATCAGCAATGGCTCAATGATTACAGTGATTCACAGCGGGAAATTGAACAGCAGCACAGCGCCGCACGAGCCGAGCTAAAGACGCAACAAGCGCAGTTAGCCCTTTTAAAAAATGACGAAGCCTTGCGCCGGCAAGCAAAAGCCAGTTTGTTGTTATTACTAGAGCGCCAAGAAATTAACGCTGATTTGGCACAGCAGCGGCTGCAGCAACTGTTGCAAGCCGAGTTGCAACTTGTGCTATTAGAAATTCAAGTACAAGCCAGTATCGCCAAATTAAATCAAACTGCCGGAGTGATGTTATGAATGTATTTTTCAAAGGATGTCAAAGGGCAGCCATCGGTGTGTTATTGGTACTTAGTGGGCAAAGTGTTGCCCAATCAGAACCTGCAGAAGTAACCATTTCAGCGTTAGGGGCATTAAACTTGCGTTATGCAGAGGTGAGCCTTGCAAGCGATTTCGCGGGGCAGCCTTTGTTGGCGCAAGCCAGTGCTTACACTGGCAGTGCTCGGCCGGTTGGTCGAATGATTGAAAGCGCTGAGATGACATGGTTAGCGCAGCCCGGCAGCGTGGTCGAGGCTGGCCAGCCGGTAATGCAGTTAGCGGGAAGCGAAGTGCATCATTTTTTAACGGAATATGATGCGCGTAAAAGTTATTTTCAGTTAGTTAAAAAGCGTTATGACGATAATCAACAGTTGTTCAAACAAAAAGCCATTGGAGCCAGTGCATGGCAAGAAATTAGCTTGGCTTATCAGGCTGCAATGCTGGAGTTTGAACATTTAGATCATTTTTATGAACGGATTAGCCAAGTAAGTGCTGATCATTCAAGTATTATCCTCACCGCGCCAATCGCCGGTTTAGTGTTAAGTGCTGATGCGTCGGAGCCTGTGTTATTTAGCATCTTGGATCAGGCACAGCTGCGCTTAACAGGAACCTTAGTCGAGCAACCTTTTCAACCCAGTGCGATACGTTTTGAAAATTGTCAGCTGGCAATTGAGCGCTTTGAAGCGGTAAGCGAAGGCTTTGCGCGCCGCTGGTGGACGGCACCCGTGGCGAGTGAATCGGCTTGCCAACTTAATTGGCAGCAACAACTTAATGTTACGCCAGTTTATGCCCAGGCGGTATATCGTGTCCCCACTAGCGCTATCGTTCGCCATCATAGTCAGCAGCATCTTTGGTTAAAAAGTGCTAACAGCTTGCATTTGGTGCCAGTGTCAATTTTAGGCAAAGACGCAGGCGCTTTTTGGGTGCAGAGTGAAGCGTTAGCCCCGGCAGATCAGGTACTAATTCAATCAGTAAGTGCGGTATATGGCCATTACTTAGGTTTAGGAGGCGAATAAGTATGGCCGCATTATTACGTTTTATTTTAACGCAAAAGCTCTTTGTGCTGGCGCTTACTGCGCTTGTGATTGCGCTTGCGGTGCAAGCGTGGCAGCGCTTGCCGATAGACGCTTTTCCCGATATTTCGCCAACACAGGTCAAGTTGATCATTCGTGCACCCGGCATGACGACAGCCGAAGTTGAGGCGCAAATTACCCAGCCGATAGAAACTGAGTTGCTAGGGATCCCTGATCAAAGTATCTTGCGCTCGACCACCAAATACGGCATTACCTCTATAACTATCGATTTTACTGAAGGTACTGATATTTACTGGGCCCGGCAACAGGTTAGCGAACGTCTAGCTGGGGTTTGGGGCAGCTTACCAGATATCGCCGAAGGTGGGCTGGCGCCAATGAGTACTCCGCTGAGCGAAATTTTTATGTTCAGCTATAACAATCCTAATTTATCGTTAACTGAGCGGCGGCATGTTTTAGATTGGCAGATCCGACCGCTGTTGCGCACTGTGCCTGGCGTAGCTGAAGTAGCAACGATGGGTGGTTATGTACAAACCTATGAATTTGCTCCAGATTTAGTACGTTTACAGCAAGCCGGTATAAGCTTAGAGCATTTAATTAGCTGGCTACAACAGCAGCATATGAATGGCAGTGTTGGCCGAATTAATAGCGGTACCAATACCTTAGTGATTCGCACCGAGGGCAAACTAACTGATGCTTTTGATTTAAGCCAACTCACCATTGCGGATGCTAATGGCAATCCGATTACCCTCGCGCAATTAGGCGAAGTGAGCTTAGGGCATTTAGCGCGTTTTGGTGGTGTTACGCATAATGGCAAAGAAACCGCACAAGCGATGATTATCGCCTTGAAAGGGGCGAATACCAGTGAGGTCGTGGCCGCGGTCAAAGCTAAATTGGACCAAATTAGCGTGACCTTGCCAGAGGGCAGCGAGCTCAATGTGTTTTATGACCGTGCGACCTTAATTGAAACGGCGGTTAGTACCATTCTTGAAGCTTTGTTTGCCGCGGTATTGCTGGTCATTGTGGTGCTATTTATCTTTTTGGCAGATGTTAGGGCGGCCTTAGTGGTTGCCGTCGCGATCCCTTTGGCTGTGGCGATCACTTTTTTAGCCATGGATCAGGTTGGGTTAACCGCAAATTTAATGTCTTTAGGCGGTATTGTTATTGCTATCGGCATGTTGGTGGATGCGGCGGTGGTGGTGGTGGAAAACATTGTTAGCCAAGGTCAGCAATTACGTCATGCGCCAGTAGCACATCGCGTATATCGCGCAACCTTAGCGGTCGCCAAACCAGTTATTGCGGGTACGGCGATTGTGATCATCGTATTTGCCCCTTTGTTAATGCTAACAGGTTTAGAGGGGAAATTGTTTTCGCCTGTTGCTATGACTATTGTCTTTGCCATGCTGGCTTCGTTAGTGATTGCTTTGTGTGTTATCCCCGTACTGGCGGTAAGTTTAATTAAAATGTCGGATAAATCTGCGCCGAAGTTTTTGCAATGGCTATTACAGCGCTATCAACACGCCTTAACCAAGGTTATCCAACGTCCTGCGCCTTGGTTGATTATGGCGCTACTGCTTGTAATGGGGACGGGCTTGACGGCGAGCTTTGTCGGTAAAACCTTTATGCCAGTTATGGATGAAGGCGATTTAATCGTACAGCTTGAAAAGCATCCTGACGTCAGTTTAAGCGAATCTTTAGCGGTCGATAGCCAAATTAGCCAGCGGCTTTTGCGTGATGTAGCTGAAATAAAACAAATTGTTGCTCGCATCGGTTCAGATGAACTCGGGATGGATCCGATGGGTTTAAATGAAACCGACATGTTCATGCAATTGCACCCCGCTACAACTTGGCAGGTGTCGTCTAAAGAAGCGCTCACCGAGAAAATCCGCACTATTTTACAAGAGTATCCGGGGATTAATTTCAACTTTACTCAGCCCATTCAGATGCGGGTTTCAGAAATGCTCACGGGGACCTCTGGCGATGTTGCGGTCAAAGTGTTTGGTGACGATGTGGCAACTCTCAGTCATTTAGCACAAAGCATTGCTCACACGACTGAGCAAATGAGTGGTAGTGTCGATGTACAAACCACCATTATTGATGGCGGTGAATTTGTGAATGTTCGGCTACTCCCTGAGATTGCGGCGCGTTATCAGCTTACTACCGAAGAGTTGTCTCGACGTTTACGGATCTTTGTTGATGGTTTGCAGGTGGGTGAAATTACCAATGGTAAGATTAAAACGCCCTTGTTATTTAGTAGTAGCCAGCAACCTAATCAAGTGAGTTATCTTGAACAGTTAGCAACTTTGCCGATAAGTTTGCCAAATGGCAGTGTGGTCGCGTTAGCGAGTGTCGCTACCATTGAAACGCAGTTCGGCCCGAGTTTAATTGAGCGTGAAAATGGCAGTCGTTTTGCGGTGGTCACAAGTAATGTGAGTGGTCGGGATATCGTCAGTTTTGTTGAAGAGTTAAAACAGCAAGTTGGCCAAGCGGTTAGTTTACCCAGTGGTTACACCATTGAATATGGCGGTGAGTTTGAGAATCAGGCACGAGCAACCAATAACTTACTCATGATCGTGCCGTTGGTTTTGCTGGTGATCGTGCTGATTTTATTCACCACCTTTCGCTCTTTAGCGATTGCGGGGCTGGTGTATGCCAATATCCCTTTTGCCCTGATGGGGGGCGTGTTAGCGTTGTTTATTAGCGGTGAATATTTATCGGTACCGGCATCGGTAGGTTTTATTGCCCTACTGGGGGTGGCTGTACTTAATGGTGTGGTGATGCTGTCACATTTTCAAAGTATTGAGGAACGCTATAACGACATTAAAGAGTTGGTTATAGCTGGCGCCGGCGATAGGTTACGGGCTATTTTGATGACGGCAACAACGGCTATGTTAGGATTGATCCCGTTAGCGTTAGCCACGGGGCCAGGAGCTGAAATTCAGCGACCGCTGGCGATAGTGGTGATTGGCGGTTTAATTACTTCAACGCTGACCACCTTATTTTTACTTCCTTTAATGTATGCGCGTTTAAGAGGCCGTCATGACAGAACTTGAGATGCTATATGTGTTTTTTCCGTTAGAGCAACGCGATGCCGTGGTGGATAGTTTATTGGCTATTGACGATCTGAGTGGTTTTTCTATTGTCACCTTAGATGGCCATAGCCGTGATAATAGTCAATTTGACCGCTTGGAGCAGGTTGTTGGTTATCGGCAGTTATGTCGTGTCGAAGTGATAGTGAACAAACTATTGCGTGAGCAAGTTATAGTGCAATTGCGACAATGTCGCTCAGCTAAAACGGGTAATAATGGGTATCGTTATTATGTGATGCCGGTGTTGGAAAGCGGCCACTTGTAAGTCATTAGCCTTGATTAAAAACACTACGCCCTGCAATAGCAGGGCGTGAATGACGACGATAAAATAAGCAGTTGCTACTGTACTTGCGGTTAAAAAGTGTAGTTAAAGCCAGCATAAACGGTGCGACCCATTCCTGGTACGCCAATACCAAACGGGATGCCATTCAACGACATGGTCATTCCTTGGCCGGTATACACACCACCCTGGGGTAAATAATAGAATTTATCCAGAAGGTTCTCTACACCCACATCAAGCCGCAGTGACTGCCAGCTATGACTAAATCGCGCATTGAGCAAGGCATAACCCGCAGTTGTCGGTTCACCACGAATCGTTGATACTCGATTCTTATTTTTACTTATCTGCCATTCTAAACTGTTTTCCCAGCCCGCTAAGGTGTGGTTGAGTGTTAACTTGCCATGCAGCGGCTGCACATTATGTAAACCCGCATCGGTATCGGTATTGCGTGCATCTATGTAACTGAACAGGGCTTTCAGTTGCCATTGCCCACTATTATTGTTGGCTAATGTGGTTTCAGCACTGAGATCGATTCCTCGCAGCTTGGCACGTTGGTTTTGATATTGCAGCACATTAAACTGGCCTGCTAACCAACTGCCGTTGGCTGCCACCGCATCAATATAATCTTGCACATCGGTGTAATAGGGCGTGATGATTACCTGCTGTTGTTTATCTTTACTTTGCCACGCTAAGCTTGCCGATACGGTATGCGCTTTTTCTGGTGCTAGCGCCATATTACCCACATAACCATTGCCATCACCCACCAAATTATTCATCGATGCAGCCATAGGCCAAAATGACCATGGATAGGCTTCATAGAGGTTGGCTGAGCGCATCTTTTGCGCCAAGGCTAACTCTACACGCATGTTGTCGGTTAGTTGATAGCGGGTCAGTGCGGTAATGTCTAAGTTGGTATCGCGTTGTTTGCGTTCCGCTTGGTTAAAGGCTGCCGCATTAGGAACTTGCATGCCCATCGCGCTTGCTGACGTGTCATAACCTTGCACTTCATCGGCATTGCGTGTCACGCGCTCTACTCGAACGCCATAAAGCAGTAACCAATCCGGCGTTAAAGTTAACTCGTGCTCGGCAAACACCGCACTGCGATCACGACGGCCATTATTGATATTTAAAAACGTACCTGGGCCCATACCACCGCCTGACGCCGGCCAGTAATCATCTAAAGAAAACTGTTGTAACTCACTGCCTAAACGTATTGTTGAGTGAGCCAAAAAAGTCATTTCAACATTTAAGCTTAGCCCCCGGTTGGTGGAGTCAGAATGCATTGGCATACCTGCAGCGCAGGTGCCAGCAGGATCGCCATGAAAACGGATCGGGGCACAGGCCTGACCGCCCATCGCATTAGAGCCATACCAAAATTGCCGATCAGGGCCAAAATCCATCACATGCTCAACTTTTTCTTGATATATGCGGCTTTGCCATTGCCCCCACGCAGTTGTGCGTTGCCAGCTAAGGTTAATTCGCTGTTGTTCGTTATCGAGCAAATCCATCCGCTGATTTGGGTAGAGTTGCATGGGCATATTTTGGTAGCCTAATTGCAACTCGATGAGATCGGCTGCGGTTTTATAGGCAAAGCGTAGCTGATGGTTTTGGGTTTCATAAGCACTTGAGCCGACTTCATCTAGCGGCAGTGTTTCGCCAGGTCGACCTGTAGCATTAAGGGTTTTAAAGTTGGCCGCTGCCGTGTAATTGTTGCCTTTGCTCCAATTACCGCTATAACTTGCATACAGTGCTGCGCTACTGTGGCTCACTTTCAGATGGCTACCACGAGCTTGGTTATTACTGCGATAAAAGCCACCTAGTTCGGCCGTCGTTTCTGCTTGATCTGAAAACTCAGCGGCTTTGGATTCACTGATGATGGTGCCGCCAATGCTATCTCCGCCGACACTGACTGGCGTAACCCCGGCAAACACAGAAAGCTGACCGACATCAGATGGCGCCATGTAGGATAGCGGTGGGTTCATATGATTAGGACAAGCAGCAATTAAATCCATGCCATCCACTTTAATGCGCAAGCGATCATCGGCCAAGCCGCGGATCATTGGTAAGCTTGAAACGGCGCCAGTTTGATTTACGCTAACACCAGCAAAAGCGTTAAGTAAAGCTGCCGTATCACTTGTTGCGGCTACCTGCGCTTGCAGTTCACTGGCCAATAATTGTTGTGCCATACCCACCGGTTGGCGCTGCCCTTCAACTTGAATATGTTCAATAGTTGGCTCGTTACTGTCTGTGGCCATAACAGGGTTAGCGAATACGGTTAGGCTAATGGCCGCAGCCAGTTTAGAGAGTTGAGCAAAGTGCTGAGAATGAGATGAGTGCATAAAACTCCGATAGCATTGAGACTTTTAAGCTATGGTAGTTGTTTGCTACGGTTAACGTAATGCGGCATATTGTCGCAGTAACGGCTTAGGTGGGGCGATGTTTAAGCAGTTTTCGCTGTAAGGTACGCCTGTGCATACCCAAGCTTTTCGCTGTTTGCGAAATATTGCCATCGTGTTTGGCAAGCACGCGCTGAATATGCTCCCATTCTAATTGTTCTGGTGACAAAAACAGATTGTTCGATGGTGTTGCGGTGTGTTCTGCTTCAGTTAAATTGTCACCAAAAAGCGTTTGTTGTAGTAATTGAAAATCGACGGGCTTGGTCAGGTAATCGTCAGCGCCTTGTTTCACTGCTAGCACGGCAGTATTAATACTGGCATATCCAGTTAATACAATAATAAGGCAGTGACTCAATGCCATTCGTAATGGCGCAATAAAACTTAAACCCGATTGCTGACCAAAGCGCAAATCTAACAAATAAATATCGGCTTGTTCGGCAATTAATTCGGCCTCAGTTAATGGCTGATAAAATGCTTGGATTTGCCAGCCTGGTTTTGCTAAACGCCTAGCGAGTGTGTTGATGAGTGCAGGATCATCATCAACAATAACCAGTTTTTTAATCATGCCTGTCCTCCAAATAGCAATAGTGTTTCCATACCAGCAGAGGAGCGGTTTCGCCTTTTAATCTGGCCACCCAGGCGCTCGATAGACACATTAGCAAGAAATTGTCCCCAACCAAGGCCTTGTTCGCTGTGTTGTGGTAAATGGCCAAGCTCAGCTAGGCGTTGCTCGGATAAGCCTTCACCAAAGTCGATAATACAGAGTGATAACTGCCCTTGCTGCAGCGTTAATTTCAGCTCAAGCTGAGGTTTCTGCTGCTGTAAGCCAGCATCGGCCGCATTGTCTAATATTTGAAACAGCGCTGCGGCAACCGCAGTTGCTTCTTTTACATAACAACGGCTATCGTCCGTGTTTTCGGTTATCGTAACGTGAATGTCTGGACGAGTAACCATCCAAGACTGCAAGCTTTGTCGCAAGATAGGTAATAGCGGGGCGGGTTTCAAATCGCGCCACTCTCCGGCATGTTGGCGCAGTTCGACAATAATTTGCTGGCAACGGCTCAGTTGTTGTTGTATGTCAGTGGCGGCTGGATGGGCAGCGATCAGCGGCTGAACTTCGTCGGTTAATAACAGTAAGTTTTGGATAGGCGAAGCTAAATCATGCGCGGCATTGGCGGCGTATGTGGCAATGGCTAAGGCGTGTTCTTGACGAACTTGCTGCTGCTGTAATTGATTAAGTTGTTCTGAGGTAGTTCGGTTCAGTGCGGTTTGACGGCTAATAAACCAACTGATAACGATTGCAGAGATAACAAAAGCGCACCACATTTGCCACATATGGCGTGAGAAGGGCTGCATTACATTAGTATGCAGCATATGATGACCAATGCCTTCAGCCGCTTGCAGGATCTGTGTTAAGTCACCCATCCACAGTAATAAGCTGTAGGCAGTAATAGCACCCAAAGCGAACACATAACTTAGCCAAGCGGGTAATAAAACAGCCACAACTGCCACAGGTAGTAATAATAGCGCAACAAAGCCATTACTTACCCCACCGGATAGTGCTAACAGCGTAAAGATCGCCAATAAATCGAGCGCACAGCAGACAACAAAAAGTAATTGACTTTCGTGCCATGCCCTCGGCAATTGCAGCTGTGCTAAGTTAGTGGCTAATAAAGTACAAAGCACAAGCACTATGACATTCCACGCTGTGACCGGATAGACCATTATGCTGCCCAGTAGCGCTAATAACGTTAAGATGCTGAAGATTAAAGCTCGGAATTTCACCAGCTGCCAAAAAGAGGTGGTTGCCGTAAACATGTTATTTTCCATCTAGTAAGGGAAAAACTATAACTGCTAATGCTCTTGGCGTTAAAAAGCAAAAACGCAGATGAGTCTAGCATAATTATGCGTTTGAGCTGAAGATAGCATCAATTGTACGTAGACCGTATCGCAGTTATTTTAATCAAGTCGCACGCTAAGCAAACTGAAGTGTTGTACTTAGTCGCAAAGACGCTTAAGTTGAAGCAAACACCAGACAAATAATGCTGTTTTGACATCAATATTGCAAAGTTGTCGCGGCAATACCTTCAGGAATTCAGATTATGCGTGCGTATTTTCGTTTAGGCCCCGCCACTTTAGTGACAGCGGCTTTTATTGGTCCTGGTACGGTGGTAACAGCATCCCTGGCTGGCGCTAACTATGGCTATGCCCTTTTGTGGGCGTTGTTATTTTCTGTTATTGCGACGATGATTTTACAAGAAATGGCCTCACGCTTAGGCATCGTTACCGGTAAAGGTTTGGGAGAAAACCTTCGACATTTAGTGCAGCAGCCGATATTAAAAGTGTTGCTATATAGCCTAGTGGTAGCGGCGGTTGTTGTGGGTAATAGTGCTTATCAAGGCGGAAATTTAACGGGTGCTAGCCTGGGAGCAGATACCATTTGGGGGCAGCAGCTGCTTGTGCTGTCGCTAAAGCAACACACGGGGTTAAACCCCTGGTCATTGCTGTTAGGCGTCATTGCAATCGTGGTACTGTGGCGTGGGCAATATCAACGGATTGAGCGGTTTTTAATTGGCCTAGTATTGCTGATGAGCTTGGCGTTTATCAGTACTATGCTGCTAACCAAGCCCGATATGGGTGCGATGTTTTCGGGCATGCTGTTACCCACAATTCCTAGCGGCGCAACCTTAACGGTGATTGCTCTTATCGGCACCACGGTGGTGCCTTATTCTTTGTTCTTGCACGCGGCAAGCTCCGCAACGAAATGGCACAATCAGCCCAATAAAGCACAAGCTCTGGCAGAGTCTGCGGCTGACTTACGTACCGCCATACCCTTAGGTGGCTTGATCACTTTAGCCGTGTTATCTACGGCAGCAACCGCTTATTTTGGCAAAGGCCTACAAATGGAAAATGCCGGTGATTTAGCGTTGTCGTTGCAACCGGTATTTGGTGCTGCAGCAACCTACTTAATGGCGTTAGGTTTACTAGCAGCAGGTTTGTCATCAGCCATTACCGCACCGTTAGCCGCGGCTTATGCTTTGCGCGGCTTGTTACAGCTAAGCCCACAATGGTTTCGACTGAGTTGGTTACTGATTATTTTGGTGGGTATGCTGGTATCGAGTTTGGGCTTAAAACCCTTGAGCATCATTTGGTTTGCCCAAGTGGCTAATGGTATTTTGCTGCCAATCATTACTCTGTGCTTATTACTAGCCGTGAACTCCTCACTGCTGGGTACCTATCGCAACAGCTTGCGGCAGAATGTGTTGGGGGCGGCGGTATTTGCTGCAACCTTATTATTAAGCGGCCGCACCCTTTACCTGGCTTTTTTTAGTTAACCCTCATCCGACCACACTCAGGTACTGGTCCGACCGGTGTCTGAGTGCGGTCTGACCAGTGTCTGAGTGTGGTCGGAGGTGTTTGGGGGAGGGTAATGAGAGCATAACGTCGCTATTGTTAGCAAAAGCCATTTCAACGGTTTTTGGGAGCGCTATCCGCTGGCGCAATTTCAAAAAAAGTTCTCGTGGGTTTGCGACAAGGCACCTCGTTGTGCCGTTCGGCTATTAGGTCTGCATACATGAGTTATGTTAATATTACGGCCATGTAATGCAGCGAAACAGGCCTGATAAATTCTATGGCAAGACGTACGAAAGCCGAAGCAGAAACCACTCGCGCAGCGATCTTAGATGCGGCTGAACAGCTGTTTTTTCAGTTTGGTGTATCTCGAACCACACTCGAGAAAATTGCCCAAGCCGCTAATGTTACCCGCGGTGCTATATACTGGCACTTTGATAACAAAGCCGATGTGTTTAACGCCATGTTAGAGCGGGTGCGCTTGCCGTTCCAGCATTTGTTGGCGGAAGTGGATAGTAATCCGCATGTCGATCCTTTCTTACAGGTGCGAGACCTCATGGTTAACGCCCTACAAATGATTGCCAATAGCGAGCAGTTGCATCGTGTGCTGACAATTGTATTTCATCGTTGTGAATATCTCGATGAATTAAACCCGGCTGTAAATAAACAAGATGAATTAGATGCGCAAACCATTGCGGTGATGCAGCGAGCCTTTGCACGTGCCGAGCAAGCGGGGATGTTACGAACGGGTGTATCACCTCGTCTGGCGGCATCGGCTTTTCATATGTATGTTGGCGGTATTATTAGTAGTTATTTATTAAAACCGCAGCAATGCGATTTAGATCAGCATGCCGCTGTATTGATTGATGCCATGCTGCAAGGTTTAAAGCAGCGTTAATCCCCCGGCAACATTAAGCATAAAAAAGCCGGCTATTTAGTGTGGGACTAAAAGCCGGCAAAGGTACGAATCGGTGGCAGTTTTACCTGCCTACTAAGTTAGGTTTCGCTTTGCTCAGCGTTCGCACGGGATTGCTTGGCAAACAAGCGCATAATCACCAAGTAAAATACCGGCACTAAAAACACGGCCAGTACCGTGGCGGAGATCATGCCGCCTAGTACACCAGTACCAATCGCATTTCGACTGGCAGAGCCTGCGCCGCTACTGATCACCAGTGGCAATACGCCAAGTGAAAAGGCCATTGATGTCATAATAATGGGGCGTAAACGCAACCGCACCGCTTCTAAAACGGCTTCGACCAGCTCTTTACCTTGCTGCTGTAACTCGCGTGCAAATTCAACAATTAAGATGGCGTTTTTCGAGGCTAGCCCCATGGTGGTTAATAGCCCTACCTGAAAATACACGTCGTTGCCTAAACCGCGCATATACGCTGCCGTTAACGCACCAACAATACCGAGCGGTACAACTAAGATCACCGCAAAAGGTACGCTCCAGCTTTCATACAAGGCCGCTAAACATAAGAACACCACTAAAATCGACAGCGCATATAAAGCGGGTGCTTGTGAGCCAGAGAGTTTTTCTTGATAAGAGGTCGCGGTCCATTCAAAACCAATACCGTTAGGCAGCTGGCCAATAAGCCGTTCCATGGTATTCATGGCATCACCCGAGCTTGAACCCGGTGCCGGTTCGCCTTGGATCTCCAGTGCGGATACGCCGTTGTAACGCTCTAAACGTTGCGGGCCATATACCCATTCGCTGCTGGCGAACGAGGCGAAACTGACCATCTCTCCGTTGTCGTTGCGCACAAACCAACGCTTGATATCTTCAGGTGTCATACGAAATTCAGGTTCGGCCTGCACAAACACTTTCTTCACGCGGCCACGATCTAAAAAGTCGTTAACATAGGTCGAGCCCCAACCAATCGAAAGGGTTTGGTTAATATTGCTAAGAGAGACACCAAGTGCTTGTGCTTTTAACTGGTCAACATTAATTTTTAACTGCGGCCCATCTTCCATGCCATTTGGCCGAACACCAACTAAGCCGGGTTCTTGCGCTGCCATACCCAGTAGTTGGTTTCTGGCGGCTAACAGTGCTTCATGACCCACACCGCCTCTATCCTGTAAGAATAAGGTAAAGCCGGTTGCGCGGCCTAACTCGGCAATAGGCGGTAAGTTAAAAGCAAAAATTTGCGCCTCTTTTACCGTCATAAAATAACCCATGGCACGGCCAATCACGGCTTGTACGCTGTCGGAGGCATCACGTAGGCTCCAATCTTTTAAACGCACAAAGGCTAAGCCCATATTCTGGCCGCGACCTGCAAAACTAAAGCCCGATACGGTAAACACTGACTGCACCGCTTGCTCTTGAGCATAATGGCCGGCAATTTTGTCCATTACAGCTTCGGTGCGTTCTTGGCTGGCGCCGGTGGGTAATTGAATTAACGTAAGGAATACCCCCTGATCTTCCTCGGGTAAAAATGACGTGGGTAAGCGCACGAACATCAGTGCCATCACCATCACGATGGCACCATAAACCAGCATTGAGCGTTTTGGCCGCGCTAGCATGCCCGCCACACCGCGTTGATAATTGCGATTGGTTCGCTCAAAACCCCGGTTAAACCAACCAAAAAAGCCTTTTTTCGCCTGATGATTACCGTGGATGGGTTTAAGCATAGTGGCACAAAGGGCGGGAGTGAAAATGATCGCAACCAACACCGACAGGGCCATGGCCGTGACGATGGTAATGGAAAATTGCTGATAGATAGCGCCGGTTGCGCCACCAAAAAATGCCATGGGCACAAAGACCGCAGATAATACTAAGCCGATACCCACTAAGGCGCCGGTGATCTGTCCCATAGATTTACGAGTGGCTTCAATAGGGCCTAACCCTTCCTCGCTCATGACCCGTTCCACGTTTTCGACGACTACGATGGCGTCATCGACTAATAAGCCGATAGCCAGCACCATACCAAACATGGTTAAGGTGTTGATTGAAAAACCAAAAGCAGCCATCACGCCAAAAGTACCCAGTAGCACCACGGGTACGGCTAAGGTCGGGATCAGTGTGGCGCGGAAATTCTGTAAAAACAGGTACATCACCAAAAACACAAGGATAATGGCTTCTATCAGCGTTTGTACAACTGAGCTAATCGATATTTCGACGAAAGGCGTGGTGTCATAAGGCACCACAGTACTTAACCCCGCCGGGAAATAAGGGCGCAGTTCATCCAGTTTGGCACGTACCGCGGCAGCCGTATCAAGGGCATTCGCACCGGTTGCTAATTCAATAGCTAAACCCGTGGCCACTTTGCCATTGTAGCGGGCGATTACGGAGTAATCTTCACCGCCAAGCTCAACCCGCGCCACATCTGCCAATTTCACGGTTGAGCCATCGCTGTTGGTGCGCAGTAATATTTGGCTAAACTCTTCGGCTGAGGTTAAGCGTGTTTGAGCTAAAATAGCCGCATTAAATTGTTGACCGGGCAGGGCGGGCGAACCACCCAGTTGTCCCGCTGTCACCTGATTATTTTGTACTTGAATGGCCGCAGTAATATCGGCGGGGGTCAGTTGAAATTGGTTTAACTTATCGGCATCTAACCAAACACGCATCGCATATTGGCTACCAAACACTTGTACGTTACCTACCCCGTTGGTGCGGCTTAAAGGGTCGCGCACATTAGCCACTACAAAGTCAGCAATATCATCGCGAGTTAAGCTGCCATCTTCAGAGATAAAGCCAACGACCATTAAGAAAGCGCCATTCGATTTTGCCACACGCACACCGGCTTGCTGCACTTCTTGTGGCAGCAAGGGTAAGGCTTGTTGCAACTTATTTTGCACCTGTACTTGTGCAATATCGGGATCAGTACCGGTTTCAAACGTTAGCGTTAAGCTGATATTGCCGGAAGAGTCTGAGTTGGCCGACAGGTACATCAGGTTATCGAGGCCATTCATGGTTTGCTCGATAACTTGTGTCACCGCATCTTCAGCGGTTTGTGCAGAAGCACCGCGATAAGAGGTGCTGATACTGATCGCCGGTGGCGCGATCCGAGGATATTGCTCTACCGGCAGTTGTTTGATGGATAACAAGCCTGCCAACATGATAACGATGGCGATAACCCAAGCGAAGATCGGTCGATTGATAAAGAAATTTGCCATGTGCGACTCCAGGGTTACTGCACAGCAGCAGAATTAGGTGAGGTTTGGGTTGCCGTTACTGTACGTACCGTTGCGCCAGGCCGAATTTTTTGTAAGCCCGCGACAATCACGCTATCTCCTGCCTTGAGGCCGGAAAGCACTTGCCAATCTTGACCCACAGCACGCCCGGTCTCAATGACCCGTGCTTCAACAATGTTATCCTGGGTGACTAACATCACCGATGCTTGACCTTTGGGCGTTCGGATCACCGCTTTTTGCGGCACCATCAGGGCATTTTGGTCGATACCATGCTGCAGGCGGGCTCGAACAAACATGCCAGGTAATAAATTACCCTGCTCATTGGCAAACACGGCACGCAAGGTCACCATGCCCGTACTGGGATCGACATTTACTTCAGAGAATTGCAGACTGCCCTGTTGCGGATAGGTACTGCCATCATCTAGCAACAGTTCAACCGTTACTTCGGCACTACCCATTTGCTGATGTTGCCTTTTAAGTTGCATTAATTCGCTGCTTGATTGCGTAAGATCAACGTAGATAGGGTTAAGTTGCCTTACCGTCGCCATCACCTGTGACTGATTCGCCGTTAACAAAGCCCCTTCGGTTACATTCGAGCGACCAATTTGACCCGCGATAGGTGCCGTGATCTCGGTATAATCTAAGTTAATTTGCGCGGTTTGTAAGGCGGCTTCACTACTGGCAACTGCGGCATTTGCTTGCATTAAAGCCGCTTGAACATCGTCATAGTCTTGTTGGCTAATGGCTTTTTTACCGATTAACCCTTTTAAGCGATCGGCTTTTAGCTGTGCGTTGTGTTGCATGGCTTTACTGCTGCTTAAATTCGCTTTGGCATGAGCCAAAGCGGCTTGATAAGGCGCCGCATCAATTTTATAGAGCACTTGTCCGGCAGTGACTAATTGACCTTCCGTAAATAAGCGTTGCTTTAAAATACCGTTAACTTGAGGGCGGATCTCCGCCTGACGATAATCCGTGGTGCGCCCTGGTAATTCAGAGATCAGCGGCATAGCGGAATGGCTTAACGTCACAACTTCTACTTCTGGCGAAGGGGCAGTACCTTGAGTGGCACTGGGTTCAGGTTGGCTACAGGCTACTAATAACATGCTGAATGCGGCAGCACTCAATAGTTTGGTCTTAAAACGCATAAAAACTCCTGTGAGGCATAACTGAAAAGCTGCGATAGATAACAGTAGCAGAATAATGGTTGCAATATACATACAAGGCTGTATGTTATCAAGCGCAACAAGGCTCGTTACGCTGTATGTGCGACTAAAGGCAATAAACAGCGGTTGAATGTTGAAAGTGAGTTCGCTTCAGGCTCAGAAAGATAACAAGTAATGGCGAGGGGCAGCGTAACTTGTCTTCGTTATATCCATAACTCATGGGCTGGTTCTGTTACTAATGAAAACAACGTTGTAATTAGAACAACGATAAGCCCAATTCTTCAGCAATGGCGGTGATCAGTTGCATGGCCACGACCGAGTTACCAAATCGGTTGAGCGGTGGACTCCAAGCCGTGATTACCCCAAATTGCGGCACAATGGCAACAATAGCACCACCAACGCCACTTTTTGCCGGTAAACCCACTTTAAACGCAAATTCGCCAGATTGATCATACATGCCACTGGTCGACAAAATGGCGTTAACGCGGTGCGCGTCACGTCGGCTGCAAATTTGCGCTTGGGTGCCAGGCTGCACGCCACGGTTTGCCAAAAACAGCAGGGCGCGCGACAATTCGGCGCAACTAATGGCGGTTGCACATTGATGAAAATACTGCGCCAAAACTAAGGGCACTTCTGCTTCAATATTGCCAAAGCTTTTCATCAAATAGGCGAGGGCCGCATTGCGATTACCGTGCTCTAATTCGGATTGATACACTTGTTGATCGGCATAAATCTGATCGGTTTGTGCTAAACGGCGAATAAAACTAAGAAAAGCACTTTTACTGGCAGAATAATGACTTACCAACACATCCGAGACTAAAATGGCCCCGGCATTAATCACGGGGTTACGTGGAATGCCTTTTTCCCATTCTAGCTGCACAATTGAGTTAAATGGCTGCCCGGACGGCTCCATATTGACGCGTTGCCACAGCTCATCGTCGAGTCTATTCATCGCCATCACCAGCGCAAAAATTTTCGAGACACTTTGTAAGGAAAACTGTTGCTCAAACGCACCGGCACCACTGATTTTGCCATCCAAGGTGGCGATGGCAACCCCTGCTTGTGCGGGGGCGACCTGTGCCAATGCGGGGATATAGTTGGCCACTTTACCTTCGGTATAGCGCGGCTGATATTGAGTTAATAACCGTTGTAATAAAGCTTCTAAGCTGGGATCGGCATAAGACATAATGGCGAGATATCGTGATAGCAATAAGGCTGCAGTATACCATAGCCAAGTTGAGCATTGCAGGCGCGAGCGCGGTTTAACCTGTTGGCGACCATTAACGCTGCGCTTGGGTAAACTCAGGTATCGTTAAGCTAGCGTCATAACGAATATTTTGTTCGAGTTGATCAAAGATCCACAACAAATGCCCTACTTTTAGCTGGTTGGCGCCTAAGCGTGAGTTAATACCTTGGATATAAGCGCGAAACTCTCGGCCCAAGCCACATAAATCGGCTTCTTCTGTGGCGGTAAGTAAGGCTTGTTCACTGAGCGGTCGATGTGCATGTTTTTGCGCTTGAGCTAACGCAGAAAAGTCGCGTTGGTAAAAGTACCACAAGGCAAAAGCAATAATAACAAGCATAACGATGACGGCGGCTACGATATTGTCGAATAAAAAATTGAACATGGTCTACCTCGTTAGCGGTGAAGCGTCAGAAAAGGTGTGGTTAGCCGAGTGAATCGTTTCATTGGCCATGTTACGTGGTGAGCTGTGTTTGAGCGCAGTTGTTTAGGCGTTTTCTTAACATGATAAGCAGTAGCAATGTCGCTTACTGAGATACCTAAAATCCCAGCTGCGGTAGGCCACAGCCGGGATGTTCGGTGTAACAGGTGCTTAATTAAAACTGCACGGTATAACGCACACCCAGTTCCCGCGCATCATTGCTTAAAATACGCAGAACATAGTCACCGGTATTCAACCGAGCATTATCATAGCGCTGATCAAGCAGGTTTTGCGCATACAATGACACTGACCAGTCACCCTGAGCCGATGCATAGCGCAGATCCATATTGATTAACTCACGGCTATCGATTTGGGTAAAGCGGCCACTGTCACTGCTTGGTTCGCCATACATCTCATCGCGGAAAGAGTAATCTAGCCGTGCGGTCAATTCGGCACCGCCTTCCAACGCAAATTTATACGTTGCGCCCAGCGCGGCTGTAACGTCAGGTGTCAACGGTGCAACGGGTTTCACAGCACCGATCTGATCTACATCAACATCGATATAGCCTACTGCGCCATGCAGTTTAAAGGCGTCAGTGACAAACCAGGTGCCTTCCCATTCAATACCACGTGAGGTTTGGCTTACCACTAAGTTTGTGGTGCTAAACCCGCCTTCTGCGGTAGTGCTCACCTGATAAGGTAAATCATCATATTCGGTGTTAAATACCGCAATGCTCATGGCAAAGTTATTATTGATTTGCCCTTTTAAGCCCACTTCGTAGTTTACTGCCGTGATGTTTTCAGAAGCCACTAAGCAATTTGGATCGCCAAACAAGCAGTAAGGACGCGCCGGGAACTGACCTGATTGATAACCGCTTTGGATGCTACCGTAGACATTCAAGCCATTTTGCATGGTGTAGTTTGCGGATAAGTCATAGCTTAGCTGGCTCCAGCTGTCGCTCGCAGTAAAAGCACCAATGCCGACATCGGCAATCACGTCTTTTTTGTCACGGTTAAAACGCAAGCCACCGGCAATACGCAGATCGTCTGTAAGCATATAGCCGACATTCACAAAGATAGCGCGGCTGACTGAGCGCTGATCCAGCTCTAACAGGTTGGCGCCACCGTTAAAACGTGAATCGGCACCTTGCCGATTGCTGCCTTCTTCGGTGAAATAATAAATCCCAGAAACAAAATCGACTTCACCAAGGTAACCATTTAATTGCAATTCAGCAGATGTTTGATCCGCATTACCCACTTCAGGATAGTGATCTAAGCTAAAAATGGTGGCGTCATCATCTAAGCCGGCTTTGTAGTCAGAGGTGCGATGACTAATGATGGCTTTAGTGGCTAAGGTATCGGTCAGGCCGAGATCCATGGTCAGTGATAAACCGCTGGCAGAATTACTGACTTCAGTGACTTCTTTAGTACCTGTGGCATTATCATAAATATTAGCCGCCACATCGCTGTTGCGTAGTGGGCCTGCTGGGGTGGGTTGGCCAAAACGCTCACCAGTGTAATAAGCACCCGTGGGCACTTCATCTATTAACGTGGTGTAAGGGCGCAAGCCGCCATTACCGTCGTTAGCATCAGCGGTAAGGGTAAAGCTTAAATCGTCTTGTGGCGAAAATTTAATAGCTAAACGCCCATAAGCTTCTTGGGTTTCACCCACATCATATTTGGCATTAGGCACGTTAATAAATTTACCTAAGCCATCACGCTCGTTATAGCCGGCATTTAAGTTAAAGGCGAGGGTATCGGTCAATTCATGATTAACAAACACATCGCCTTTTAAGCGACCGCGTGTTCCGACGCTGACCGTAGCCTTATTCAGAGCGACTTCATCTGGTTGTTTCGTAATAATATTAATGGCACCGCCAATGGAATTACGACCATACAAGGTGCCTTGTGGGCCACGTAACACCTCAATGCGCGCAATATTATTCAGGTTCCAGTTTTGACCAACTTGGCGGCCAAGATACACGCCATCCACGTAAACACTGACACCCGGATCGGTGGTGATCAGGTGATCTTGCAAACCGATACCCCGAATAAAAGGGTTAGCCGACGAAGTGTGACCGGCAGAAAAACCCGTGACATTTAAATTGGGAACAAATTTACCGACATCGGTTAAATCAGTAATACCTTGCTCGGCTAAGGCGTCGCCGCTGAACGCGCTGATGGCCACCGGGACTTCATAAATGGCTTGTGTACGTTTAGTCGCAGTAACTTCAATTATTTCAATTTTGCTTTCGCTATTGTCAGCGGTTTGTTGTGCTAGTGCTGAAGTACTAAACAAACCGGCCATCGCCAAAGCAACGAGGCTCAGTTTGGTAGATAAAGCAGGTGTCAGCTGTAGAGTTGGCATAAGGTGTCATTCTCCTGAGTAGACTGCCCAACAGATGGGCAAACCCGCGGAGTATAAATGCTGAATAGCTTGATGAAAACCATTACCTTGCATTTAGCTCATCGTTTTTAATTGATGCTAATAGAGCGTAACTGAGGCGATAATTTGTGGCTGAGAAGATAAAACGAAGAAGATATTTTGATTAAAGGTTTTACTCTCTTTTTCAAAGTGCTTTTTGGTAAAACATCTTGGCATTTTGTTATGGCGGTTAAAGATTCGGCAAGGTGATATTCGTTGCAAACAGCACATGCTATGATATGGCCCCTAAATAAGGTGTTCCATAGAGAGTATTTAGCTTGTTAGCTACGGTAAAAATGTCACTAAATTGCTTGATAGGCCTTTGTCGCAAAGGGTCTTTGGTAGGGATATTTTTGCTGATCGGGCTTAGCGGTTGCGCCACCGTGTCGGTGTCGAATGTGGATAGTCGCGAGTATGTTAAACAGCGGCGAGGTGATGTGTTAACTACGGGCACCATTAGCCAATATACAGGTGTCGTGCTGCAAATACTTGGGCTAGATCAGGCAACCTGTCAGCGCGAAGCGGCTGAATGTGCCGAGATATTGAGTACCGGTTTGGGTTTAACCAGTGAACAACGCCTATCGGCGATGGCGGAACTGTGGTTACATCAAGCCTTATGGTATAGCCGTCCACGCAATAAAGATGTGCTGGCTGAGGTCGATGCCTACCTGATGAGCGCTCGCTATGCTTACGCTTATTTATTTTATTCTGGTGTGACGCCAATTAATCGTTTGTTTGAAGACCGACAAACGCAAGTGCGCGATTACTACAACTTTGCCACTCAACAAGCCGCAACCTTATTATTCTCACAGCAACAACGGCGCTGGTTGCAAGACAGTGCTGTTACCTTACAAACCGAGCGTTGGCAGTTACGTAGCCAGTTGCAACATCGGCGCTTTCGCGAGCAAGCACTTCCTGCGCAGCTTGTGCCCACCAACACCTTGTCATTTCAAGGCTTGCGCAATCAATATCGCCGCGATGGTCTCGGTGCTGAATTAGTGGCCGTCAGTGCGGCGCCCACGCAATTAAATTTGCAGCAAGGCTATAGCGAATTACCCTCGCCGGTAGTAACAGCTGTATTGAGTTTTGGCGGTAACACTTTAGCTGAAGTATTAGGTACCGATCAGGTAACCTTACATGTGCTGGATCCGCTGCAACAGCAGCAAGTGACGATTGCTGGCGCGAAGATCCCGCTGGCGGCCAACTTTACCGCGGGTTATGGTTTATGGTTAGCGCGCTCTGATTTTTCTCGGCAAGCATTTTGGAATTTAATGGGTGCAAGCGATTCATTAGCGCAGCCACATTTATTTATGCTGCAGCCTTATGATCCTAATCGTAAAATTATCATTATGTTACATGGTATTGCTAGTAGCCCTGAAGCCTGGGTTAATACGGCGAATGAGGTTTTGGGTGATGAAAAGCTGCGTGCCAACTATCAGTTGTGGCAATTGTATTACCCTACGAACCTACCTTTGGTTCTGAATTTACAAGCTATACGCCAGCGTATTACGCAAACCTTACGACAGTTTGATCCTGAAGGTTTGGCTCCGGCTTCAGAAGATATCGTGATCATTGGTCATAGTATGGGTGGGCTATTGACGCGTTTATTGGTGTCTGACTCGGGTGAACAATTATTGTATGCCGTGAGCGAAGAGCATAAATTAGATTTAAAACGTCAGCAGCGTTTCTTTCAAAGCTTTCGTGAAGATTTTACTTTTTCAGCTTTACCGGGGGCGAATCGGGCGATTTTTATTGCTACACCACATTTGGGTACGGCGGTGGCAGACTATCGTTTAGCTCGCTGGTTAGCCGGGCTCATTACCTTGCCCGTGACGGTGTTAGAACGTGTGGCCGAAGCCGCTGAGCTGTTAAATGATC
The DNA here is from genome assembly GCF_030737935.1 of Alishewanella sp. SMS8. Classification (NCBI taxonomy): domain Bacteria; kingdom Pseudomonadati; phylum Pseudomonadota; class Gammaproteobacteria; order Alteromonadales; family Alteromonadaceae; genus Alishewanella; species Alishewanella sp. SMS8. The sequence continues at coordinate 580,286 of NZ_JAPJEA010000002.1, read as the reverse complement.
CCAGCAGCAAAAGCCAAGCGCGGGTGCCACTGCGGATCACCAGCATTGAAAACCTCAGCGATAGCGATAGTTTTATCATGGCGGCGGCACGCATTCCGATTAATGCTGCGGTGCGGTATCACTCGATTATTGGGGTAGAACAACCCAGCTTACCCGTGGCCCAACACTCGGATGGCGTAGTACCCTATTTAAGTGCGCATTTACCGGAAGCTCAATCAGAGATGGTGATCCGTTCGGGACATAGCGTACAAGAAACCTCGGCTGCCATTTTAGAGATCCGCCGTATTTTGCATCAGCACCTCGCTGAGTTAACACGCTAAACGGCAAGTATTTCCGTTTGCGTTAGATCAAGGCTGAGTCAGTGAAAGCTCAGTATACTGCCGTCTTAGCTTAATAAGGGGTAGCAGATGCAAGCGATATCATGGGATGCGGCGTTAATTGCCAAATACAACATTAACGGACCGCGTTACACCTCTTATCCAACCGCGTTAGCGTTAGATCCTGCTTTTGACTCGGCCATGATTACCCCCGTGCTGCAAGACGCTCCGTCTGAGCTGAGCTTATATATACATATTCCGTTTTGTCATCAGCTTTGCTATTACTGTGGCTGCAATAAAATTGTCACGCGGCATCAGCACAAAGCTGATCAGTATTTAACGGCATTGGCGCAAGAAATGGCGCTGTATCAAGCTAGTGTAGCCGATAAGCGTATCACGCAATTGCACTTGGGTGGCGGCACCCCCACCTTTTTAACGGAAGCGCAATTAACGCAATTAATGCAGTTAATTCATCAGCATTTTCAGCTGACAACTGAGGCAGAGATCAGTATTGAGATCGATCCGCGCAGTTGTAGCGAGCAAAAGCTGCGACATTTACGCCAACTGGGGTTTAATCGTGTCAGTTTTGGTGTGCAAGATTTAGACGAGAAAGTGCAAATTGCCATTAACCGAGTGCAAGAAACCGAGTTGATCCGCCAGCAAGTGCAATTAAGTCGAGCACTGGGTTTTAGCTCGGTCAATCTGGATCTAATTTATGGCCTGCCATATCAACAGCCCGACAGTTTTGCTGAAACCTTAGCCGAGATTATCCGTTTATCACCCGATCGCATTTCATTATTCAGCTATGCGCATTTACCGGAGCGCTTTGCCGCGCAGCGTAAAATTCCCCTCGACAGTTTACCGGCTGCGCCTGCAAAGCTGCAGTTATTGCAATTGGCGATCACGGCGTTAGTAGGAGCCGGTTATCAATTTATTGGCATGGATCACTTTGCTAAAGCCAGTGATCCACTGGCGATAGCGCAGCAGCAAGGCCGTTTGCAGCGTAATTTTCAAGGCTATACCACAGCCGGGCAAGATGCGTTGTTGGGGCTGGGGGTGTCAAGTATTAGCCAAATCAACGGTGTATTGTGGCAAAACAGTAAGGTATTAGCCGATTATTATGCTGCCTTACAGCAACAACAGCGCCCAGTTGAGCGTGGCTTGAGTTTAAGTGAGGATGATCGGCTGCGCGCTGCATTGATTAGCCAACTCATTTGTCATTTTAAACTGGATATCACTGCTTTTTGCCAGCAATGGCAGTTAATCGATTTTTGGGGATATTTTGCCGATGCGGTGCCGCAGTTGCAGCCGTTTATCACCGATGGATTACTTGTCGCCAATGACAGTGAGTTAACAGTGACTGCCTTAGGTCGGCTATGGGTTCGCAGTATTTGTGCCTGCTTCGATGCCTATTTAACGCAAAGTCAGCAACGTTATTCCAAGGTAGTATAAATCGGCATAGGGCAGGGTAAGTTGACTTTTTTAATCAAAATGCTGAAAAAGCTTTCAGCAGTGGTTCAGTTGTACAGTGCAAGATTAACGGGTGTTTAGCAGAAAGTGGAGGCTATTATGGCCACAACAATCACCAAAACCCTGTTTGCTGTTTCATTGTTAACGCTGGTACAACTGCCAGTGCTCGCGCATCAAGCGTCGCCCGTTGCCATTGAGCGAGTAGGTCATGATGTGTTGGTGTATACCTTAAGGCGGGCTGCCGATGAATTAGTTAGAGTGGCCCGCATCGATCCGGTGCAACAAGGCTATAGCCGATATTACAAGGTTAAGCATGCAACACCGCGTATTGTTGCCAAGCAGCGTCAAGCATTACAGCAGTTAGCCCATGAACATCAGCGTCATCTGGTGTCGTTAGAGCGTCAGCTTGACCGCGAATTAGCGCAATTATCTGATGCTTATCAGCACAGTCATCACAAAGCCAAACCCAAACAAAAGAGCAAAGCAAGGCAAGCGTATCAACGTAAAGTTGAACGAGCTTATGATAAGTTTGCGCACCAAGTAGAAGTGGCGCATAACCAATTTGACAGACAGCGTGAACAGATCTTGCTTGCGAAATACCGCCATTAGCCGTGCGGGTGCGGTTATAAACGAGCGGCGATCTTAATTGATAGCCGTTCGGTTAAATCATCAGCCAACCGCTAATAGCAAAAGCGCTTAAGGCCAGTGCACCGCAAAACAGCGCATAGGGCAATTGCGTTTTAACGTGCTCGAGCAAATCACAGCCCGCGGCGACGGAACTTACCGCAGTACTATCAGAGATAGGCGAGCAGTGATCGCCAAAAATACCGCCGCTCAGAATGGCCGCTAATACCAATTGGGGGGGTAAATTTAATAAGGTCACCATGGGAATGCCGATGGGGATTAAAATGGCGAAAGTACCCCAGCTAGTACCGGTGGTGACTGACATTAAAGAACCGGCTAAAAACAGCAAGGCTGGGATTAAAAAATGGGGGATATTTTGATCGACCATACCGGCAATCACGGTGCCGGTGCCTAATACTTTTAAGCTACTGCCTAGCGCCATCGACAGCAGCACAATAGTCACTACTGGCAGTAATTCAGACATACCTTTAAAACCCATATCCACTAACTGCTGATGCTGGAAGCGGCGGCTGATAATCATCATGGCATACGCTACTAAACAGGCTAACACGGTGGCATATAGCACCGAGCGCGAACCCGAGCCCTGCACTAACTCGCCGTTACCGGTTAAAAACATAAAGCCAATCATTGAACCGACTAAGGTTATTAACGGTAACAGCATAAAGGCTGGATGGCTGGCCGGCGTTTCAATTTCTGTTTGCGGTAATTGCTCGCTGGCGCGCTGTTCTACGCGTTTTAAAGGGCCATATACTTTGCCACTGATAATGGTATACAGCACCACGGCTAGCGTAAATAAGGCATAAAAATTCAGCGGAATACTGCCTAACAGCACTGAAATGGCCGGCACCGGTAACTCGTAAGTACTTAATAAGCCGAGCACATAAGCCCCCCAGCCATTCAGTAAAATGATAATACAAATAGGCGAGCTGGTACTGTCGATAATATAGGCAAGCCGAGCACGGCTCATTTGAAATTTATCAAATAAACCGCGGGTGCTAATTCCCTTGGTTAGCGAGCTGAGGTTCGATTCAATAAAGGTAAAAAAGCTGATACCAAAGGTCAGTAAACCGGCTTGGCGGCCAGTGCGGGCAATGCCTTTTCGTACTAAAAAATCTACCGTTGCGGTAACACCGCCAGAGAGGCGTAAATAAGCTAATAAACCACCGACTAACAAGGAAAACATTAAGATCCGAGCATTACCATCATCAGCGGTAACCGCGACAATACGCTCTAAGGTTTGAATACTGCCATCAAGCAGTAAACCCGCACCAAAGCCTTGTCCTTGCTGCATGAAAATCAGCAGTTCGGCGGTACAGAGAGATAATAACAGCGCTAAAATCACTTCTTTACGCCAGAGCACAACCGCAATCGCTACGATTGCCGGTAACAGGGTGAGCCAATTTGCCAAGATGTTCTCCGTTTTATGCGGGATCTGCTGGATGATTTCGGCCATAACGCTCAGGCGCTGGGTTCATCGCAGTTTGGATAATTTATGATTTTATACAGGCTAACTGCGCCTTCTGCAAGCGCGAACCCTGTGGCTTTACCCAGAAACTAATTAAAATATCCTATTGTCTTTTCATGCGTTTGTATTAGGATCTGTATAAGTATTGCAGTTTAAATGGGCTAATCATGAATAAATTGGTTTTCCTGATACTGGCAGTCAGCAGCGTAATAATGGCCAAAGCAATGACAATTCCTGATTATCACCCGTATCAACAAGCGCATTTAAATAAACCGCAACTGCAATTTAGCGATATTGCGCCGTTAATCGAGCACTACCAAGTGCAGCCATGGCTAACGGTAACCGAACTGGGACGTTCGGTGAAGCAGCAGCCCATTTATCAACTTCAATTAGGCCAAGGTGACAAGCGAATATTGGCTTGGTCGCAAATGCACGGTGATGAATCTACCGCCACCGCGGCTCTGTTCGATTTATTAAATTATCTACAGGCACCAGAGCAGGCGGCGTGGCGCGAGCAGTTATTTGCCGAAATAACGCTGTATATTATACCCATGCTCAATCCGGATGGTGCCGCTAAGCACAGCCGAGTCAATGCCCAAGGTATCGATATTAATCGTGATGCCCTGGCGTTACAAAGCCCAGAAGGGCAGTTGTTAATGGCGGCAGCCAAGCAGATTAAACCGCATTTTGCTTTTAACTTGCATGATCAAAACCGTTTTCATGCGGCAGGTCCTTATCCTAACCCCGCAACGATTTCATTGTTAGCGCCTGCTTATAATGCCGAACGTGAGATTAATGCTAGCCGCCGAGCTGCGATGCAGTTAATTGCGCATGTCCAACCTTGGCTTGAGCAGCAGATCCCGCAGCATATCGGTCGTTATGCCGATGATTGGTCGGCCCGATCTTTTGGCGATACGTTTGCGGCGATGGGCATTAGCACGGTGTTAGTGGAGTCGGGCGCTTATCGTGGTGATGACAATCGGCAAATGGCGCGGCGGTTGAATTTCCAACTCTATGTGGCTTGGTTAGCTGCGATTGCTAGTGATAGTTATCAGCAGGCTGATGTGGCGTTGTATAACGCCATCCCATTTAACCGTAGCGGCGGCATGAAAGATGTCTTGCTACAAGGGTTAACCGTGAGCATCGGCGACACGACGGCTACGGTGGATCTGGCCATTAATTTGGCGCTTACTGGCGATCGGCGCGCGCGTATTGATGAGCTAGGTGACTTATCCTTGTTCAGCGCTTTTCATCAATTTTCGGTGCAAGGTTTAGCTTTTAAAGCTGGGCAGGCTTACCCGCTTAACACGGCCTTGTCTTTAGACACTGAGGCACATCTCGCTTTACTGCAGCAAGGTTATACCCATTTTTCGGGTGATAAGGCTTTGTTGCAAGCAAGCAGCCGTTTGCCCGTGCTGCTGAATCCGTTACGCCCGACACAAGGCTCGCCACAACTTTGGCAAGGTGCCACGTTCTTATTAGTTAATACGCAAGGCAAGGTTGTGCAAGCCGTATTAAATGGCCAATTAATTAGCGTGCCCAGCGGCGTTATTCACAACCCGTTAGGCACTTAACGGGCTTTACGGATAAAGCAAATAGGCTTGACGCTGTTTTAAAAACAGCTGTAGCTGTGGTTGCCAACTGGCGCGGATCTGCGCCTCACTTAAACCGGCAGCGATTTGCAAACGCAATTGATCGGTGCCGGCTAATTTATCCATAAAATCGGGCGCGCTAAATAGCGTTTTCGCATGACTATCAAATAACTGATTCCAGCGCATCAAATAACTCAGCGTTAAGCCGCCAGCCGGCACGTGGCGTAAATCTTCACCATGTAGCAATTGGTCCATTAAGGGCGGTTTTAATGCGGCACCCGGTGTGCTAACCGGGGTAAAAGCAAAGCCGTCAGTGGCAAACTTATCATAACCAATCACTTGAAACGGAAAATCTGTGCCACGGCCAACACTGAGCGGTGTCGCCTCAAAAAAGCCGAGCGATGGATAGAGTTTAATCGCTTGTTGATTCGGCAGGTTGGGGCTTGGTGGGATCGGTAAGGTATAAGCTTGCTGGCGTTGATAGTTCGCCACTGGGATCACGGTCAGTGTTAATTTATCAGCTTGAGCTATCCAACCCTCGCCTTTAATCATTAGGGCTAACTCACCCACGGTCATACCGTGTAATAATGGAATGGGGTGCATCCCCACAAATGACTGAAAAGCTAAGTCGAGCACAGGCCCATCCACATAGGCGCCATTCGGATTAGGCCGATCCAGCACCAGCATCGGTTTTGAAAATTCGGCTGCTGCCGCTAACATGTAGTGCATCGAGCTGATGTAGGTGTAATAACGTACGCCAACATCCTGAATATCAAACAGGATAATATCCAGTGCTTGCATTTGCTCGGGGCTGGGTTTTTTGCTGGCGCCATACATTGACCAAACCGGTAAACCCGTGCGGCTATCTGTGCCATTAGCGATAGCGGCACCAGCGTCATGATTCCCTCGAAAACCATGCTCTGGCGCGAAGATCGCGACCACCTGAATGTTTTGCGCCAGTAAAAAGTCAACCAGATGTTGTTCACCCACTACCGAGGTTTGATTAACTAACAAGCCAACACGTTTACCTTTTAGTAGCGGCAAGTATTTAGCCGGTTGCTCAGCGCCGGTCAGCAGCACGGGCGCGGCACTATTGGCCAAAGCTAGCGGGCTAAACCAAACGAGAAGCGTGAGCGCAAGGTGCCAGACGGATTTCATTGCATCGCCTCCAATGCTTGGCGCACGAAGCCCTGTTGTGCTGTTAATTGCTCATGGCAACGGGCAATCGGTTGGCCACTGAGTAAATGTAAAATAGCCAGCTTGGCGTTCATTTGGCTGTCTTGTAAGGCTTTTTCCGCCACTGGCGCAGTGCAATCGGTGGCTTGCATCACTATACGAATGGCGCGAGCGACTAATTTTTGGTTGCTGGCATGTAGGTCGACCATTAAATTCTGATAAACTTTGCCGGTACGCACCATGGCGGCGGTACTGAGCATATTTAAAATCATTTTTTGTGCGGTGCCGGCTTTCATGCGGGTTGAGCCGGTGACCACTTCTGGCCCAACTTCAGCGCAGATGGCAATATCGGCAGCTTGTAGCAGTGGGGCTTGGGCATTACAACTAATGGCGACGGTGCTGGCGCCTAGCGAGCGCGCATAGGCCAGCCCTCCCAGCACATAAGGGGTACGACCACTGGCAGCAATGCCGACTAACACGTCTTTAGCGCTAAACTGAATGCGTTGTAAGTCGGCAGCACCTAGCTCTGGGTTATCTTCGGCGCCTTCAACGGCTTTATATATCGCTTTATCACCCCCGGCAATTAAACCGATCACTTGCTGATCTGGCACGCTATACGTGGGAGGGCATTCCACCGCATCTAAGATCCCTAAGCGACCACTGGTTCCTGCGCCCAAGTAGATTAAGCGACCCCCGTGCGTAAAGGCTTTAACAATCTGATCAACCGCTGCAGCGATTTGCGGTAAAGCCGGAGTAATATGCTGCGCAACCCCTTGGTCGGCTTGGTTGATTAACGACACCAGTTGCAAGCTATTGAGTTGATCGATATTAGCACTGTCGCTATTACGTGCTTCGGTGCTCATGTTGGCCAGTTGGGTTAATAATTGTTCTGTGTGCATGGTCTTGCCTGTCTTAAGAAGAAGCGGCCAATTTGGCCGCTAGAACTAAACCCCCCGCTAATGCATCACCGCGGGCAGGTTGTAATTGTGCTTGTAAGTTATCGCAAAGCCAAGGCTGGCAATGCGTGGCTAAGCCACCTAATAACACCAAGGGCAAATTTTGCTGGTTGAGCGCGCACTTAGCCAAGGTAGAAATGGCAGCACCTTGCTGTTGTTTTAATTGCTGGCTGAGTGCATCCTGATAGTGATAGATCAAGGGCGCCAGTTTGGCAAAGTCGCTTGCATTGGCTTGTTTTAACCAAGGCAGCAACTGCTCGGTATTCGCGCCACATTGCTGACTAACCGCAGTCAGTAATGGGCTAAGTGGCCGTTGCCAATCTAATTGCCATAACAGTTGTCGTACTAATTGTTGACCAAGCCAAGCGCCACCGCCTTCATCGCCAATACCAAAACCCCAGCCACCTACCTGGTGTTCAGTGCCATCCTGTTGCAAGCGCATACCCACGGAACCGGTACCAATCGCCACCACCACCACGGGTTGGCCTAAGTTCGCACCATATAAAGAGGTACGCGCATCCGTTGTCAGCTGCCAGTGAGCGAAAGGGATTTGCTGGGCTTGGTTAAATGCTTCGGCTAACTGCGGATTTCCCGCGCCCGCTAAGCCGAAAATAGCACTGACGTCAGCAGGGCGGGCATTGGCTTGTTGGCAAAGCTGCAGGCTAAGCTCACGCACATGATGAATAGCTGCTGCAAAATCGTTGGTCAGCTGGGCAGCACCAGCGCGAGCCGTCCAACGTTGGCCGCTTTGTTGACACAGCAATAGGCCATCCGTTTTGGTGCCACCGCCATCTAAGGTTAACAAGTAACGCATTAAGCCTCCTTGGCATGCGCAGACGTGGTTTGCTGTGCGCTGCCGCTATAACAGGTTAAAAAGGCCAAAAGCGTGGCGATACATAACTGCCAGGTGAAGCCTAAATCTAAAGCCGCTAAGTTTGGACTAAGCTGCTTTAATACATAGGGTTGCAATACTAAGCAAGTAACAAAGCCGACACACAAGGCGGCCGTCACACTATATCGATTACCGCGCCGAGTAAATAACGCGGTAAAAAATACGCCGAGTAAACCGCTGTAAGAAAACACCATTACGCTAAGCGCAAAGGCCAGTAACGGCATATCGGAATACTGTTGCCAGTAAAAACATAAGATGGCCATTAAGGATAACGCGATAGCCGTTAGCAGCATGGCGCATTGTCCGGCACGGACAAAATGTTTAGCTTCGGTAGCCGGTTGGCGGCGTAAGCGCCAAGGTTGATAGAGATCTGCAACCAGTACCGAGGCCATGGAGTTTAGCCCTGAGGTAATGGTTGAAAGCGCCGCGGCAATCACGCCGACCACCACCAAACCCCGTAAGCCAGATGGCAATTCATTTAGCACATAGTACATAAAGACGGTGATTTTCTCGCCTTGAAAGCTGTCTTGTAATACCTGTGTGCCTGCCGCTAAATCTGGCCGTTGATAAAACAAGTACAATAAAAATCCAATGACAATAAACACCAACATTACTGGGATCACTAATAACACTGAAGAGAGCAGCGCTTGCGCGCCTTTCGCCGGTGTTTTACAAGTCAATACGCGCTGCGTCATATCTTGATCTAAACCAAAGGCCGCAATATTTAATAAGACAAAGCCGGTAAGCGCTGACCAAACATTAAAGACGCCTGCCGAGCTAAAATCCAGATGGAAATCGAATAACAACAATTTCGAACGGGCTTGCTCTGGCGGATAACGTAAAGCCTCAACAACTTGTTGCCAGGGAAGATCGAGGCTGCTGTATAAATAAAACAAAACCAGCAAGGCGGCACTAACATAGACAAAGCACTGTAATGCATCGGTATAAATGACCGAGCGGATACCGCCCATCATGGTACAAAGTAAACCGATCACGGCCAATAACGCGACTGCGGCCACAATACCGCTGGCGTTGATATGATTAAACAGCAGCATTGATACCGCTAAAGCCGCCATATATAAGCGCGCGCCACTGGCAAACACCCGACCAAATAAATACATTTGCCCAGCATGATTTTTCGCGCTGGCGCTAAAGCGCTGTTCTAATAACTCATACACGGTGGTGACTTTTAGCTGGTAATAGCGAGGGATCAGCCATTTAATCACAAACCAGGCCGCCAAAATGGCGCCAAAAGAGCTGGCTAAATAGGTTAAATTGCCACGAAAGCCCATATCGGGGCCACCTAAAAAAGTGGCCGCTGATTGCGACGTGGCAAGTACAGAAATTGCCACTAACCATGCGGGCATTGAATTAGCCGCTAAGAAGTAATCACTGCTGTTCTTCGATTTTTGTTGGTTGACCCACCATGCCAATAAACCAAGGATAAAAAAGTAGCTGCAAAAGACCAGCCAATCTAATAAGGTGAGCTGCATTACGCTTTGCCTGTCGAAATTAATGCGCCAAACCCACCCCGCAGCACATTGCTGTGATGGGGTTGCTGGCAATTGCTAGCTGCAGTAAAGCATAAGTTATAGAATGTGAATAGACTAAAATATTCTTGTTTGCGTATTTTTTATGAATAATTTATGTTTAACCCTAATGAATTAGGCTAAGGATTTCCAATTGGCTACTGCTCGCCTTGGTTGCTACCGCAAAGTATTGCTAGCAATGCTGTCAACTTCACTGTTTTGGACTGCTATGGATATAAATGCTGCTGCGCGCAAGCCGGCAATAGATGTGCCCCACATGTTGGGACAAAAATTGATGTTGGATCTACGTTATTACTGTGACACGCCCGTAGCGGCGGGGCAATGCCGAACGCCGATGACGCAATTACCTGCGGCTTTAGCCGAGTTAATTCAACGCTATCAGATTGGCGGCGTTATTTTGTTTGCAGAAAACGTGCAACAACCACAGCAGATTATTCAATTAACCGAGCAGTTGCAGGCGGCTGCTCAAGCGCAAGGACATCATTTACCGCTTTTTATCGGTATCGACCAAGAAGGCGGTCGCGTGGCGCGTTTACCCCGCCAACAATCAACCTCGTTTAGCGGCAATATGGCCATCGGTGCCACTTATCCCGTGCATGGCGCCGCCTTTGCTAGTCAAGTAGGTACGGTTCTGGCGCATGAGCTGTTAAGTTTAGGCATTAACGTTAACTTTGCGCCCACGGTTGATGTGAATGTAAACCCCTTAAACCCGGTGATTAACGTTCGTTCTTTTGGTGAAGATGCCAAACAAGTGGCAGAGCTGGGTGGGGCGATGACAGGCGCGATGCAGCAAGCGGGCTTGTTAGTTTCGCTAAAGCACTTTCCAGGACATGGCGATACGCATGTTGACAGCCACTTGGGGTTACCCCGTGTTGATCATAGCGCGGAGCAAATTGCCAATACCGATTTATACCCCTTTGCGAAGATTATTCAGCAATATGATCCGGCGATGATCATGACTGCGCATATTCAGTTTCCGGCTTTAGACGACAGCGTGTTCGTGAGCAAAAATGGCGAAACCATGTTAAAGCCAGCGACGTTGTCGCGGAATATTTTGCATGGCGTATTGCGTCAACAGCTGGGTTATAAAGGGCTGATTGTTACTGACGCCTTGGATATGGCTGGTATTAGTCATTTCTTTACCGTACCCCAAGCCGTGATTGAAACCTTTGCTGCGGGGGCTGATATTGCCTTGATGCCAGTGAAATTACAAAGCCCAGCGGAGTTACCCCAACTGGCCGCTTTATTAGATGAATTAAGCGCGGCAGTGGCGCAAGGGCATTTAGATAAGCAAGAATTACAGGCGTCTTATCAACGTATTGTTAAGGCTAAACAGAGCCTAAAAGCGTTAAGTCAGCCCAGTCTCGCGCAGGCGACAAAAACCTTAGCTAACCCAGAGCATCGCGCCGCTGAGTTGGCCTTAGCCCGAGCTGCCGTCACCGTGGTTAAAGGGGCAACGGCATTACCGTTAACCTTTGCGGGTAAAAAAACGGTCTTGTTAATGCCTGATACCAGTAAGGGCCGAGTGTTGCAGCAACATTTGCAGCAACTTGGCGCGAATCGCGCTGATATCACGGTGATCAGTTTAGTGCAGCTTAATTTAGATCAGGCCAAGCAACAGATTGCCGCAGCTGATCAGGTCATTGCTGCCTTTATTTCACCGATGCAATCTTTAGCTGAAATGGGCGGTATGGACGATCTTGCTGCGAATACCAATTTGGCTGAGGCGTATCAAAAGCAGCAGCGTTACTTTTACCAGTTATTGGAATATGGTGCCGCGTTAAAGAAAGATCAGACCTTTGTCAGTTTGCGCTCACCTTACGAAATCAGCCTGTATGCACCCTTGGTGCAGCGCACCATCGCGACTTATGCCTACCATAACTGGCAACAGCAAGATGGTAGCTTAGTCAGCCCAATTTATCAGGCTCTGGCCGAAGTGTTGGTGGGACAGCGCCAAGCCACGGGCCAATTACCGGTCACGTTGCCGCTGAGTATGCCTGCGGTCACGGCGGGCCAATAGGCATGTTTGGTGTGCGCCAACACTGCCAAGCTATTTTGGCGCAACAGCCCGCGGGCCGTTTGTTGGCGCTGGATATATTGCGCGGCTTGGCCATTATGGCCATGGTATTGGTGAATAACCCAGGCAGTTGGCAATATATCTATGCGCCGCTACGCCATGCCGAATGGCATGGCTGGACCGTGACCGATCTGATCTTTCCGGCTTTTATCATTATGGTCGGCATGTCGATCCAGCTGAGCTTGCGGCAAAAAGTAGCGCAAACCAAGCTTGAGGTCATTCAAGCCGGCGCACTACGTGCATTAAAACTGTATTTGCTGGGGCTATTCTTGGTGCTGTTTTATTATAACTTTCGCGATCCGGCTTACAGTTATTTGCAGCAAAAACTTCTAACGGTACGTTGGTTTGGTGTATTACAACGCATCGCCTTGGTGTACTTTTGTACCTTATTAATTGTGCTGTATTGCGGCACCCGAGCGCGAGTGCTTTGGCTGGTGGGCTTATGTGTAGTTTATCTCGCTTTGATGCAATACATGCCATATCAGGACGCGCAAGGGCAACAATTTGTTGGGCTTTGGCAATTTGGCAATAATTTTGCTGCCTGGTTGGATCATCAGATACTCGGCGCGCAGCATGTGTTTTTTCGAAGCGCTACCCCCTTTGCGTTTGATCCCGAAGGCTTATTAAGCACTTTACCGGCCATCAGCAGCTGTTTACTGGGTGTGGTGATGGCGCAACTTTTACAAAGTGACCAGCCTCTCGCGTTTAAAATTCGTTTACTGGCTTTAGCCGGCGTGGCGATGGTATGGATTGCCGAACTCGCCCATCCGCTGTTACCCATTAACAAAATGCTATGGACCCCCACTTTTGTGTTGTTGAGCACCGGTTACACCGCGTTATTGCTGGCGGTGATTCTTTGGCTTACCGAAATTAAACGTTATCGCTTGTGGGGGGCTCCGTTAGTGGTGTTTGGCGTTAATGCTATTTTATTTTTTATGTTAGCGGGGGTGGCAGCTCGCATCTTATCCATGCTGCCAGTGGCGGGGACGACTTTGGGCAATAGCTTATTTCGGGAAATTTTTCAGCCGTTATTCGGTAATTACAATGGTTCGTTAGCCTTTGCGTTGTGCTTTTTAGCGATAGCGTATCTGGGCATGTTGGCTTTGTATCGGCGCGGTTTTATCTTTAAAGTGTAAGAAATGCCACGCGGGATAACAGTTGTTGACCTGGTGTTGACAGTAGCCATAGCAATAAAATGCAGTTGGCTAATACGATAAGCCAAAACTCACGCTGAAACAGTGGCTTACTGCGTTTGTGCGCGAGTTTTTTCTGGGCAAATAACGCCCCTGGCCAGCCGCCAATTAAGCTAAACATTTGTAAGCTTTCTTCAGGTAAGCGCTGACTTTGCCTTGCAATGGCCGCGTTTTTATCCGCTTGATATAACCAATAAGTAAAGATACTGACCTCGATATAAAGGATCGGTAAGATATAAGGCAAGGTGCCAAACAATAAACTGATAATCACCAGCATTAAAAAGGCCGCCCGAAAATACAGCGCCAGATCTTTAGCATACTCTAAGTCGACGGTATTTTTCGGGATAACAAGACGTTCTTTAGGGGGGGCAATTGTTGCGCTACTGTCGATGCTTAAGCTAACTGCAATTGGCCGACCTTTTTTATCTGTACCCAGGTCAAAACGCAGCAAATCACCCTCAGCAGGCCGGTGTTTTGGCTGAGCAAAATCGCGGATATGAAAAAAAAGTTTCTGGTTCGTTTGCTCACAAAACAAAAAACCAAAGCCTTTTTTGTCTTGCCAGAAAACGACCTTGCCTGTCAGTTGCATCAACTACACCTCACTGACCCAGCAAATGGCTGAATAGTGATCAGTGTAGCAGAAACGGCCAACATTGTTTACTTCCGGCTCTGTAAACGCATCGATAAATCAATAGCCGCAACATGCTTGGTTAAAGCACCACTGGAAATAAAGTCGACACCGGTGGCCGCAAGGGCGCTAAGGTTTTCGCTCGTAATATTGCCAGACACTTCCAATTTAGCTTGGCCTGCGGTCAGCATTACCGCTTGATGAATGTCGGGCAAACTAAAGTTATCTAACATGATAATATCAGCTTGAGCACTGAGCGCTTCGGCTAACTCGGTGAGGCTCTCGACTTCAACTTCAATCGGTTTCCCTGGAAAATTAATACGGGCTGTTTGCACGGCGTTGCTAATCGTGCCCGCGGCAGCGATATGATTTTCTTTAATTAAAAACGCGTCGAACAAACCAAAACGATGGTTTAAGCCGCCGCCGCAGCTTACCGCATATTTCTGGGCAAAGCGCAGACCAGGTAGGGTTTTACGGGTATCCAGTAATCGGGTGTTGCTGCCTGCTAGAAACTGAACGTAGTACGCTGTGGTGGTCGCAGTGCCGCTGAGCAATTGTAAAAAGTTAAGTGCACTGCGCTCTCCGGTAAGCAACACACTGGCTGGGCCAGTTAAAGTACACAGCAGGCTGTTGGCTGCCACTTGGTCGCCATCGGCAACATGCCAACGCACGCTGACGTCGGCACTAAGTTGTTTAAATACCTCATCAACAAAAGCCGTGCCACAGATCACACAATCTTCACGCGTGATAATAGTGGCATCTGCATATTGCTGAGGGGGGATCAACGATGCGGTGATATCGCCTAAAGCAAGCGGTTGCATACCTAAGTCTTCCGCCAGCGCAGTAGTGACCGCACGCGGAATTTCGTTGGCTAATAACGGGTGAGCAAAGGGTACGACGTGTCTGTTCATAAGTTAAATGCGCTGGATCAGTGTGAGTTCATTGCCTTGTTGCCGGAATTCTAACTGTTTTAGGGCGCTCATACCTAACAAAATCTCTGAGCCGGCTAAATTAGGTACTATGCTGGCTGGCACATTATGTAAGGTTATTAGGCCAAGCTTTAGTTCGGCAATTTCGCTGCGCCAGGCGGTAGTGACACCGTTAGCCGTGGCGACGCGCATCTCAGCGCCCTTAGGCAAGCCTAATTCTGCCGCTGCACTGGCGGAGATCGCTACCGTGGTGGCGCCAGTATCCAGTAAAAAATCGATGGGTTTGCCATTGATCAAAGCGACACCTAAATAGTGCCCTGCACGGTTTCGTGCTAATTTCGTGGTGATTTCATTGGCAGAAACGCTGCTTTGCAGTTGTTGGTTCGGGTTTTGTTGCTTACTCAGATAATCTTGAAAAAACCAAAACAAGGCACCCGCCAGCAGCAGCCAAGTGATCAACGTAAAAAATTTACCAAATGCAGAACTGACTTCAGGTGCTTGCATAAATGTAATCCAGCATTGACAATAGCCCAACAGCTTACTGAGACAGCCGTAAAAAGGCAAAAATTCCCCATGAGTCGCTTTGCAAGCCCCATGCCCCATTTAATTCAACGGCCATGCAGTCATTTTGATGCACGACCGGATGATACTGAAATAAACTTACTGGTGATCCACAATATTAGTTTACCCGCCGGTCAATTTTGTCAGGATCCGCGCCAAAGTTATGTTGATGCCTTATTTAGTGGCACCTTGGATTGTCGCGCGCATCCTAGTTTTGCTGATTTGCAGGGACTGCGCGTGGCGGCCCATTGTGTGATTTGGCGCGATGGACAAATTTTCCAATACGTGCCTTTTGAGATGCGAGGCTGGCATGCCGGTCAAAGCAGTTTTGCCGGTCAGCCAAGATGTAATGACTATTCGATAGGTATTGAGTTAGAAGGCACGGACGAGATACCCTATACTGAACAGCAATATAGTAGTTTGCTGCGGTTAACACGGAGTTTACTGCAGCAGTATCCAGCGATAACCCTGGAGCGGATTGTTGGCCATTGTGATATTGCACCAGGCCGCAAGACCGATCCCGGAGCCGCTTTTGATTGGCAGCGTTATAAAAAAGCCCTAAAGGAGAACAAGGCATGACTTTAATTAGTATGTTACTGGCATTAATTATTGAACGGCTTGCTGTACGCAGTGATGCATGGCAAGCCCGACCTTACTGTCAGGCATATTTAAAACTGACTGCAGGCTCAGGATTGAGCAAATTAGCCGAGCATAGCTTAGGTCGCTACCTGTGGCTGCTATTACCTGGGTTAGTCATTGCTTTGATCTTGCATTTTGTGGATAGCCGTTTAATCAGTTTAATTGTGAATACCCTAGTGTTGTTAGTGGCGATTGGCTGTTGGCATTATCGGCAACTGTATAAGCAGTTTTTGAATGCGCAAGAACGTGGCGATGATGAAGCGGCTTATTTAGCTATGCAGCAAATTCGTGAAGACAGTGCCAGCAAAGTGGATGACAGCAATGGTTTACTGTTGGTCTGGTTAAACTTTCGCTATTACGCGGCAGTTGTGTTCTGGTTTTTAGTACTGGGTGCTTTTGGTGCTGTAACTTATGCATTATTGCGTCATTTACAAGAGCAACCTCAGCTGAAAGATGAGCGCGATGATCAGGTTGAGACGGTTGATGCCTTAGATGAAAGCGAAACCGCGGCCACCGACAACTACAGTTCTTTTAACGCAAACAAAGCTGAAGCAACGCCAAAAGATGCGGTGCATTATTTACTGTTTTGGGCAGATTGGTTCCCTGCGCGTTTATTCGGTTTAGGTTTTGCACTAGTAGGGCACTTCTCGCGTGCTTCCAATGCGCTGTTAGGCTATTTCCTCGACTTTACCGCGGATAATCAGCAAGTGATTACTGATGTGGCTAAAGCGGCCGAGCCGATCGTTGATGTCCCTCAGGAAGTCAGCGATGACACCGGTAGTATGGTGCAGCTCGCAAAGCGCAATATGCTATTCTTTTTAGCTTTTACTGCTATTTTGACATTAAGCGGATGGATTAGTTAATCAAAAGTGATTTGCCAAGCAGGGCGCACAGCGCAATAGGGTCAGTGTTCAGTCTGACAATATTGTACTGGCGCCTTTTTTTATGCGTAAAGCCTTATCTTGCTGTTCGTTAACTTGTCAGACCATTTAGCTTAGTACCGATTGACGCCACATTTTATCGAGCTAAAACTCTAAATATTTTTGCTTTTGCTATTCCTTGTAATCTCTGCTTTATTTACATACTGGTGTGAAACTGATAGCCTAGCGCATAATAATGAAAAATTGGTAATACCAATTTACAATAATGCGGCAGCTTGCCGTAAACAGGTAGCAGAACGTTTGACTCGCAATGACTGATTTAAAAATTAAGCCGGCAAAATTGTCTGATCGCATTGTCGAGCAACTCGAAAACCTGTTGCTTGAAGGCAGCTTTTCGCCAGGTCAAAAATTGCCCTCTGAGCGTGAGTTAGCCGAGCGGTTTGATGTGTCACGGCCCTCATTACGTGAAGCCATTCAAAAACTAGAAGCCAAAGGTTTAGTGAGTCGGCGTCAAGGTGGCGGCACCTATATCAAAGATACCTTGGCTGTGGGCTTAACGGATCCGCTGTTTGAGCTGATTGGCCGACACCCTGAATCACAATTCGATCTGCTAGAATTTCGGCATGCCCTAGAAGGCATCAGTGCTTATTATGCAGCGTTACGAGGTACTGAAGCTGATCACATAAAAATCAAAACCTTATACGAAGATATTTGTCGAACGCAACAGCAGCAAGATATAGATGCTCAGGCCATGGCGGTCGGGCAGTTTTATTTAGCAGTCGCTGAAGCGTCACATAATGTCGTGTTGCTTCATCTTGTTCGTGGCTTAACGCCGTTAGTTGAGCAAAATGTCCGTTTAAATTTAGCCGCCTTGCAGCACAGTGAAGGCATTGCCGAAAAGCTTAATGAGCATCGGCAACGGTTAATGCAAGCGGTGATAAATGGCGAGCCGGAATTGGCGCGTCAGGCCAGTAATGGTCACTTAGCCTTTATTGAAGAAGCTTTGTTAGAAGTCGGCAAAGAACGTTCGCGGATAGAACGTTCTTTGCGCCGTTCACAGCAAGCATAATTTTTTTTAGCACGCCTCGGGCGTGATTAACCATAGGAAACCTCGATATGTCTGAAGTCAGTAAGGTTGACATCGACGCTTTAGAAACCAAAGAGTGGCTGGAAGCGTTGGAGTCAGTGGTGCGTACCGAAGGGGTAGAGCGGGCGCAGTTTTTGCTGGAGCAAGTGCTAGAGCAAGCTCGGTTGGATGGTGTGGATATGCCTACCGGTGTGACCACCAACTATATCAATACTATCCCACCACAGCAGGAACCGGCTTACCCTGGCGATGTTAACTTGGAAAGACGTATTCGTTCGGTTATCCGTTGGAATGCCATCATGATCGTGCTGCGTGGCTCGAAAAAAGATCTGGAACTCGGTGGCCACATGGCGTCGTTCCAATCTTCAGCGGCGTTTTACGAAACCTGTTTTAACCACTTTTTCCGTGCACCAAATGAAAAAGATGGCGGCGATTTAGTGTATTACCAAGGCCACATTTCACCGGGTATTTATGCGCGCGCCTTTGTGGAAGGCCGTTTAACGGCTGAGCAACTGGATGGTTTCCGCCAAGAAGTCGATGGCAATGGTTTATCCAGCTACCCACACCCGAAATTAATGCCGGAATTCTGGCAATTCCCAACAGTATCAATGGGCTTAGGCCCAATCGCTTCTATTTACCAAGCCCGTTTTTTAAAGTATTTGCACGGCCGTGGTTTAAAAGATACCAGTGCACAGCGCGTTTATGCCTTCTTAGGTGATGGTGAAATGGATGAGCCAGAATCACGCGGTGCAATCAGCTTTGCCGCCCGTGAGAAGCTAGGCAACTTATGCTATTTAGTGAACTGTAACTTACAGCGCTTAGACGGCCCGGTTATGGGTAACGGTAAAATCATCCAAGAATTGGAAGGTTTATTCCGTGGCGCTGGTTGGAACGTGATTAAAGTGGTCTGGGGTCGTGGCTGGGATAAATTACTGGCAAAAGATACCACCGGTAAATTATTACAGTTAATGAACGAAACCATTGACGGTGATTACCAAACGTATAAAGCGAATGACGGCGCCTATGTGCGTAAACATTTCTTCGGACGTTATCCAGAAACGGCTGCTCTAGTGGCCGATATGACCGATGAAGAAATTTTTGCACTGAAGCGTGGCGGTCACGAGCCATCAAAACTGTATGCCGCCTTTAAAGCCGCGCAAGAGTGTACCGATAAACCCACGGTTATCTTAGCGAAAACAGTGAAAGGCTATGGTATGGGTGATGCCGCTGAAGGTAAAAACATCGCGCACCAAGTGAAAAAGATGGACATGACGCACGTGCTGCAATTACGCAAGCGCCTGGGTTTAGAAGATTACATCACTGAAGAAAAAGTGAACGAGTTATCTTACATCACCTTGCCAGAAGGCTCGCCTGAGTTGGAATACTTACACGCGCGTCGTAAAGCCTTACATGGTTATACGCCGGTGCGTTTACCGAACTTCACCAAGCCACTTACGCTACCTGAACTGTCAGCTTTTGACAGCCTGTTAGAAGAACAAAAACGTGAAGTGTCTACCACCATGGCTTACGTGCGTGCGCTAAATATTTTGTTAAAAGACAAAAATATTGGTCAGCAAATTGTACCTATTATTGCCGATGAAGCCCGTACCTTTGGTATGGAAGGCTTATTCCGTCAAATTGGTATTTACAACCCAGGTGGTCAGAACTACACGCCAGAAGATCGCTCGGTTGTCAGTTATTACAAAGAAGACGTGGGTGGTCAGGTATTACAAGAAGGGATTAATGAGCTGGGCGCCATGTCTTCATGGGTTGCTGCGGCCACTTCTTATAGCACCAACGATTTACCGATGATCCCATTCTATATTTACTACTCTATGTTTGGTTTCCAACGTGTTGGTGATATGGCGTGGTTAGCCGGCGATCAGCAAGCACGGGGTTTCTTATTAGGCGCTACAGCCGGTCGTACTACTTTGAACGGTGAAGGCTTGCAGCACGAAGATGGTCACAGCCATATTTTGGCTAGCACAGTACCTAATTGTATTTCTTACGATCCAACTTATGCCTATGAAGTGGCGGTGATCCTGCAAGATGGTATTCGCCGCATGTACGGTGAAGCGCAAGAAAACATCTATTACTACATCACGGTAATGAATGAAAACTACCACCACCCAGCAATGCCAAAAGGCGCTGAGGAAGGCATTCGTAAGGGTATCTACAAGTTAGAATCTTTTAACGGCGGTCGCGGTAAGGTGCAGTTGTTAGGTTCAGGCACCATCTTAAATGAAGTGCGTAAAGCGGCAGATATTTTGAGCAAAGACTATGACGTCGCTTCAGATGTTTACTCCGTCACCTCGTTTAACGAACTAGCCCGTGATGGCCAAGATTGTGAGCGCTTTAACATGCTGCATCCTGATGCGGCAGAAAAAGTGCCCTATGTCGCCACAGTAATGAACAAAGCACCGGCCATTGCTGCCACGGATTACATGAAAAACTATGCTGACCAGATCCGGGCTTTTGTACCTGCTAATGCTTATAAAGTGTTGGGTACAGATGGTTTTGGTCGCTCGGATAGCCGTGAAAACCTGCGTCGTCACTTCGAAGTGAATGCCGGTTATATCGTGGTTGCCGCGTTAAATGAATTGGCGAAGCAAGGCGAGTTGAAAAAAGCGGTAGTGGCTGAGGCCATTAAGAAATTTGGCATCGACGCCGACAAAACCAACCCGCTGTACGCATAAGAGGATTTGTCATGACGATTGAAATTCAGGTACCGGATATCGGTGCAGATGAAGTTGAAGTTACCGAGATCCTGGTGAAGGTGGGCGATAAAGTCGCTGCCGACCAATCGCTACTAAGCGTGGAAGGTGACAAAGCTTCTATGGAAGTGCCTGCTGAGCAAGCAGGTGAAGTCGCAGAGATTTTAGTAAAAGTAGGCGACAAGGTGAAAACCGGTAGTCTGATTATGCGCTTTGCGAGTGCGGCTGCCGCAGCACCAGCCAAAGCGGAATCAGCGCCGGCACCCGCAGCAGCAAAAGAAACCGCTGCCACTAGCGAATTAAAAGAAGTACAAGTGCCCGATATCGGCGGTGATGAAGTTGAAGTTACCGAAGTGATGGTGAAAGTAGGCGACAGCGTAAAAGCGGATCAATCACTGCTTAACGTTGAAGGCGATAAAGCCGCGATGGAAGTGCCCGCTCCTTTTGCAGGTGTGGTTAAAGAAATCAAGGTGCAAACTGGCGCTAAAGTGAAAACCGGAAGCCTGATTATGGTGTTTGAAGTGGCAGCTAGCGGTGCAAGTGCCGAGAAAGCTGAAACGGCAGCGCCTGCCAAAGCCGAGCCTGCTGCAGTACCCGCTGCCAATGAGTTAAAAGACGTGCAAGTGCCGGATATCGGCGGTGATGAAGTTGAAGTTACCGATGTGATGGTGAAAGTAGGTGATAGCGTAAAAGCGGATCAATCTATTCTTAACGTAGAAGGCGATAAAGCGGCGATGGAAGTGCCAGCACCGTTTGCCGGTGTGGTAAAAGAAATCAAAGTTCAAGCCGGTAGCAAAGTGAAAACCGGTAGTTTAGTGATGGTGTTTGAAGTGGCCGGTAAAGCGCCTGCAGCCAGTGCACCTGCGGCTGAAAAAGCGGCTACACCCGCTCCGGCTCCTGCCAGTTCAGCCTCAGCTGCGGCTAGTACACCTGCAGCGAGCAACGATGGCTTTGTAGAAAACAGTGCCTATGCCCATGCTTCACCGGTGATCCGCCGTTTAGCTCGCGAATTTGGCATTAACTTAGCCAAGGTGAAAGGTTCTGCCCGTAAAGGCCGCATCGTTAAAGAAGATGTGCAGAACTACGTTAAGCAACTGGTGAAACAAGCGGAAAGCGGTAGCGCAGCGAGTAGCGGTACAGCCACTGGCGGCAATAATATGGGGTTCGATTTATTGGCTTGGCCAAAGGTCGATTTTGCCAAATTTGGTGAAGTGGAAGCGAAGCCGCTATCACGTATTCAGAAATTGTCAGGTGCTAACTTGCATCGTAACTGGGTACGCATTCCGCATGTTACACAGTTTGATGAAGCGGATATCACCGGCTTAGAAGAATTCCGTAAAGAGCAAAATGCGCTGGCTGATAAGAAGAAAATGGGGGTTAAATACACGCCGTTAGTCTTCATCATGAAAGCCGTAGCGAAAGCTCTGGAAGAATTCCCTACCTTCTGCAGCTCGCTGTCTGAAGATGGCGCTAGCTTAATCATGAAGAAATACATTCACTTAGGTATTGCCGTTGATACACCCAATGGTTTGGTGGTGCCGGTCGTGCGTGATGTGAACAAGAAGGGCGTGATTGAGCTGTCGCGTGAGCTGCAAGAGATTTCGGTGAAAGCACGTGAAGGCAAGTTAACCTCAAGCGATATGCAAGGGGGGTGCTTTACTATCTCTAGCTTAGGTGGCATTGGTGGTACGGCGTTTACGCCTATTGTTAATGCACCGGAAGTGGCTATTTTAGGCGTTTCTAAATCTGAGATTAAACCGAAATGGAACGGCAAAGAGTTCGAACCGAAGCTAATGTTGCCTTTATCCGTTTCTTACGACCATCGTGTGATTGATGGCGCGTTAGCGGCGCGTTTTACGGCTACTTTGGCGGGTTATCTGGCTGATATTCGTCAGATAATCATGTAATAGCGTGCGGCAGCAGCGTTGAAACACGCTGTTGTCGCGGTTTAGGCGGCTAAAATTGCCGCTTTAGCCAAAAGTAGCGCGACAATGTGCGGCACGAATGTTAAAATTCAGCCACTTTTTTCGCCTGATAGCCGTGCCCTACACCGCGCTGTCAGAAAACCGACCCGATGATAAAAGGTAAAATGATGAGCAACGAAATTAAAACCCAAGTGGTAGTGCTGGGCGCTGGCCCTGGCGGTTACTCTGCGGCCTTCCGTGCGGCAGATTTAGGCTTAGAAGTGACGTTAGTTGAAGCACGCAGCACCTTAGGTGGCGTGTGTTTAAATGTTGGCTGTATTCCGTCTAAAGCGCTGTTACACGTTGCAAAAGTGATTGATGATGCACGTGATATGGCATCTCATGGTGTGACCTTTGGGGCACCAGAAATCGATTTAGATAAAATCCGTGCGTGGAAAGACAAAGTGATAGGTCAATTGACCAATGGCTTAGGCGGCATGGCAAAAATGCGTAAAGTAAAAGTAGTGAACGGCTACGGTAAGTTCACGGGTGCAAATACCTTACAAGTTGGCGACACCACCATTACGTTTGAACAGGCGATTATTGCTGCCGGCTCAGAGCCAGTGGCGTTACCCTTTATTCCAAAAAATGATGACCGTGTAATCGACTCTACTGGCGCACTGGAATTAAAAGATATTCCTGGTGAAATGTTGGTATTAGGTGGCGGTATCATCGGTTTAGAAATGGGTACTGTGTATCGTGCTCTAGGTTCTAAAGTGTCTGTGGTTGAGTTTGCTGATCAGTTGGTGCCTGCAGCAGATGCCGATATCGTTAAAGCGTACACCAAGTACAACAGCAAAAACTTCAATATCATGTTGTCGACCAAGGTGACTGCGGTTGAAGCCAAAGATGATGGCTTGTATGTCACGTTCGAAGGTAAAAACGCACCGAAAGACCCAGTACGTTACGACAAAATCTTAGTCGCGGTAGGTCGTAAGCCTAACGGTAATTTAGTTGATGCGGCAAAAGCCGGTGTTAATGTTGACGAGCGTGGCTTTATTAATGTTGATAAGCAACTGCGTACTAACGTTGGCCATATTTATGCTATCGGTGATGTCATTGGTCAGCCGATGCTAGCGCACAAAGCGGTACATGAAGGTCACGTAGCGGCTGAAGTCATTTCTGGTTTAAAACACTTCTTTGATCCACGCTGCATCCCATCAGTAGCCTACACCGACCCAGAAATGGCCTGGACAGGTGTCACTGAGAAAGAAGCGAAAGAGCAAGGCTTAAAAGTAGAAACGGCGACCTTCCCTTGGGCCGCTTCTGGCCGGGCGATTGCCTCAGCACGCACTGAAGGCTTCACTAAGCTGATTTTCGACAAAGAAACCCACCGTATCCTCGGTGGCGCTATTGTCGGTATCAATGCTGGTGAAATGTTAGGTGAGATTTGTTTAGCGGTAGAAATGGGTGCTGATGCCGAAGATATCGCATTAACCATTCATGCTCACCCAACGTTGAATGAGTCTATCGGTTTAGCGGCAGAGATCTACGAAGGTTCAATCACCGACTTACCCAACCCGAAAGCGAAGAAGAAGTAATTGTTTCTTCACTAAAAAAGGCGCCGTTCGGCGCCTTTTTTGTTTCTGATGCCTAAGTATTTAAGCTTTAGCAACAAAACAATGCTGCTTCACGTGTTCTGCAATGCCTACACCGGCTTCAGACATGGTTAAGTAGGTTTGATCGGCACCCGCGCTAATAATGTCTTTCGCTTCATCATCATGCATGCTGTGTGAAACAATAAAACCGCTAAAGCCAAAATCACGCAGTTTTTTTGCAGCGATAGATTTGGCTTCAACATCGTTCATACTCAGGATCACCGCTTTGACTTGGCCAAAATCTAACCCCTGCCAGAACACTTGGTCTTCAGCATCAGCATAAAAAATATGGATGCCTTTTTCCTGATGTGCCGCCACTTTGGCGGGGTCGGAATCCATGGCAATAATTTTGTGTGAATTAATTAAATAGCTATAGGCCGAGGTGCCAGTACGGCCCATGCCCATAATCAGTACCTCTGCATCGCCAAGCGACACCGGTTGCTCATCGGGGTGGTGGCTGTTACGTTCAAATTTAAGTAATCGATGACATAGTTTGTCATACAACGGGTGCGCAATACGATTCAGTGGTGCAGAGACGACAAACGATAAGGCGACTGTCAATGCTAATGGAATTAACCATTCAGGTAACACTACGCTGGCGACAATTAGGCCAAATTCACTGTAGTTAGTTAGGCTGATACTGGTTAAAAAAGCACTGCGCGCTCTTAGTTTAAACATCACTAGCAGTAAGAAGAACAGAATGGCCTTCAGCGGTAACAGTAAGGTCATAACCCCGGCAAATAACCAAGCATTTGCGTCCGGTAAGCCATCAATGCCAATTTGTAAAAAGAAGCCAACAAGGAAAAATTCTTTAATACTCCACAGTGACTTTGACAGTTCGCCGGCGCGCGGATGCTTGGCTAACATGGCACCAAATACCAGCGCACCAAGCTCAGAGCTTAATCCAACCAATTCAAAGCCTTGCCCACCAATCACTAAAGCTAAAAGTAAGCCAAACAAAATCAGTAAGTCTTCATGGCCACTGGCGTCTAGCAGTTTATAGAATATTGGACGCAATAACGGTAAACCAAAGACTAACAGTGCCCAAGGTGAGGGTGTAGTGCCACTGGCTAAGCTCATCACTAACAGGGCCAGTAAGTCTTGCACAATTAAGATACCAATAGCCACGCGACCATGAAAAGCACGTAGTTCACGTTTACTTTCTAACACTTTAGCCGCAAGTACGGTGCTCGAAAAGGCTAAAGCCACTGCCAGCATCAGCGCCTGATACCAGGTTACGTCAAAGATAAGCAGCGTTGCTGGCAGAATGAGCACGATAGATAACGCAAAGTGTAAGGTGCTGCCACCGAGTACTTCAGGTTTGGCTAAACTGCGGACATTCAACTTTAGACCTACAGTGAACAACAGCAGCAATACGCCCAGATGGGCAATATGATGAATAATTGAAGGGCCTTCTGGTGGCATACTGAAATTGGTAGCCGTAGCGGAGATAGCGAAACCTGCGATTAAGTACCCTATCAAAGGAGGCAAACCAATAGCCCTAACCACAAGGCCAAGTGAAAAAGCAAATCCTATCCAAATTGCCTCAAGCATGCTTATTCCTGTTTTATTACTGCGATTAACATTAAGAATATCTTAAATTATTCAAAGGTTAAAATGATTAGCCCGCAGATTAGACTTTTGTCGGGCAGTTGCTAACGTCAACACGGTAAATCTCAACATTATAGGTCTTGAGTAACAAGATGTTGATAGTGTTGGGTTTGGTTACGGCCTTGCTTTTTCGCTTGATACAGCGCGTTATCTGCTTGGGTGATGAGATGTTGCCAGTCTGGCTCGCCATTAGTATAAGTGCTAACACCAACACTCACAGTGGCTTTGGCTTGCGGGCAGTCAATGGCGCAGCTTTGCTCCACTTGTATTCTGATGCGCTCAGCAATGTGCAGCGCGGCCTGACTATCGGTATTTGGTAAACAGATTAAAAACTCTTCGCCGCCATAGCGAAAAATGGAGTCATAACCACGCAGTTCCGATTGTGCGACATAAGCGATATGTGCAATCACCCTATCACCGGCAACATGGCCATAGAGATCATTGACCTGTTTAAAATGATCAATGTCTAACATAACGAGACTACAACATTGCTTCAGACGTTGGCTACGTTGTAGTTCGGTTTGTAATTTTTCGTTCAGCAGCCAACGGTTAAACACACCAGTCAAGGCATCACGATCAGCAATGTGCTGCAAAGCGATATGCTGCTGTCGATAGACTAAATACAGGCAACTACCAAAGGTTAGCAGGCTAAAAGCGGTGATAGCAAAATAGCCAAGCCCAATCATTATTTGGCTGGAATGTTGCGTAAATATGCCTGATAAATCGAATGAAAACAGAATGTAACGGCTGCAAAGCTGAATAATATTAAAAAGAAAAGCCATACTAAAACAGATATATACAGCGCGCAGCTCACGGTTTTTCTGGCGAATTAATAATTGCAGCGCCATAACGTTTAACACAATACTAATGGGCAAATTGAGCAATAAACGATTGGCCGAAGAGGCTTGTGCCAATTCGGTTAGGTTGATGGCATAGGTTAAAATGACAATAGCGAGTAACCAGCCAACCTTAAATTTGCGTTGTGTTTGTTCGTAAAGCCCGGCCAACAAAAATAAATAGATACCCATGTAACAGGTGTTGGGTATAGCCGGGTTGAGCCAATAGGGGAGATCAAAACCGGAACGGCTGAAAATACCAATTGTTGAGTTTATCCATAAACAGCTGCTCGCAAAAAACCAATACAGTAAAAACAGCTGCTTATTTTGTTTGTATAACAGAATAAGCAGGAAGCTGGCGGCGAACCCTAAAAACAGATTGACGTAATTCAGGGTCAGGATGTCCATACTTGCTGCTCCTGCGGCTAATCCAACATTTAATGTAACACAGTATTGGGTAATGAGTATGGCAAACAATTCAGACGGTAGAAGCCATTAGGGTAAGTTGCAGTGGCGATGATTCAACAATCATCGCTATGGGTTATCAGCTTTATCTTTGTTAGGAAAGTTCGTTACGGCAGCAGCATAACGTCGAGCCTGGCGTTAATTGCTGCTGTCACTGTTCGATTATTGATGTTTGCCTACTGTCCAATTATCGCAGGCGAGTAAGGCTGTAGCAGAGGTAATCGCGCTTTCTTCTAGAGTTGTTGCCATGGAGTCATTCCAGCGATTGAGATAACCAAACAATGCAATAACGCCCATCATTTCCACAATTTCGCCGTCATCCCAATGTTTTTTCATTTCAGTTTGGATAGCCTCATCAACCGCGTTAGGCACTTGCGAGGCAGCGAGTGATAACTCAAGAGCGGCACGCTCAGCCGCTGAAAACGCCGGATGGCTGCGAAATGCCCAGATATTTTCAAGTTGTTCTTCAGCGGCACCATAGCGCTCTGCGGCACGAATGGTATGGGCCTGGCAATAACGACAACCGGTAGCGTTACTCGATACATAAGCAATTAAGCGCTTCAGGGCAGAAGTTACTCGGCCTTGATTCGCCATGACTGCCATATTTAATTGGATAAACGCTTTAGCAATGGCGGGGCGGTGGCTCATGGTCAGCACCGAGTTAGGGCAAAAACCCAGTGTTTCATTAAAAAACGCGGCTAACTCAGCAACGTCAGGGTTAGCATCGGCGGGTAGAGGGGGGATAAAAGCCATAGGGACAGTTCCTGTTGTTATTAGAATATGCGCATTCGGCGATTGATCAAAAAGAGCCTATGCCAGTGGCGCGTAGTTCATGCATTTACGGGCGTGGCAGCGCTTTACGTGGTCGAAATCGCTGCCACAGTAAGACAAAACCGGTCAAGCTAAAGAATAGCGCACTGCCAGAAAAGCCGATCAACAACGGAGTGTTAAAGTTACTGCGTTCTTGATAATCCATAATATGTAGCATCCAGAAAAAATCGAACAGGCGCCAACTGTCTGTTCGAACACGACTAATAGCGCCCGAGGCGGGATCGAGATAAAAACGGCTATTGTCCTGATCATCAAACCTCACCAACCAAAGCGGGGCATGCAGTTGTTGCACTTCTTGGGGCAGCGTTAACAGTAATTCTGTGCTTTGCAACTGACCCGTACCTTGATACTGCGCAAGCGCAACCTGACGGATCTGTGTTTCGGTTAATGGCGGCAATAGTGTACCGTCGATCGCGCTATAGCGAAAAACCTGATCTTGCTCGGCGACAACATAAACGGGGAGTACCGTTAGCTTTTGCTGTTGCAGGCTAAGATGCTGGCTTAAACTCAGGTTAGCCGCGTTACTATGCTGCTGTAATAGTTCTGCAGGGCTTACTTGGGCGTGATGCCAATCGGCGCTTATGTTAAGCCGTAAATGGTCACCACGTACTTGCTCGATGGGTAGGATAGCCATCACTAAACCACTTAAAAACCATAGCGTTATTTGCACCGCTAGCAATAAGCCAAGCCAATTATGCAGCTTACGACAAAAAATAAGCATAGTGTTAACACTGAAGAAATGATGGTTTATAACAGCAGATATAACCCCGTGCTGTAAAGCCCTATCTTGAAATGACTGCTCTTACCTGTCTCAGAGTGTGGTCATACCTGTACCGGAGTGCGGTCGGACCAGTATGCTGGGCAGGAAGAGCAGTTGTGGGGTGCAGGGTTACTCGATAAAACGATCACCTAGCAAGTTGGCGCCGAGATGGCCGGTTTTAACGTAAATCAGCGCGCCCTCTTCACGGGTAAAAGGGCTGTGGGTACTGTAGCGTGGATTACGTAGCCAGCTACCGGTAGGGTATTCTCCGTGTTCATCACAGAATAAGCCTTCTAACACCAAAATTTCCTCACCACCCGGATGGGTATGCGGGTTAAATTGTGTGTTTGGGGCCCAGCGTACTAAAGCGGTGTTAATGCCGTCATGTTCATGCAGTGGCAATACAGATAAACCGGGAACCATGCCTTGATACCAGCTGGCTGAGGCTGTTTGCTTAACCAGTTGTGTCGTATCGTCGGCGGCAAATTGCCAAAGTTTCACCAGTAAAGTACAGCCCTCGCGCGAAAAAGGCTGATGAGATGAACCGGGTGGGTTGCGAAGATAAGTCCCCGCAGGATAGTCGCCGTGCTCGTCGCTAAAAATCCCTTCAAGTACAAAGATTTCTTCGCCACCATCATGCCGATGGCTAGTGTAACCTGCGCCAGCAGCATAACGCACAATGCTGGTTGCTCTGGCCACTTCAGCACCGGCGCGATCCAACATCATACGGCTTACGCCAGCGAGCGGCGAAGCGACAAAACGATAATCGCTTGGTCGCACCACCACCCGTTGGCTAAAGTCATTATTCACTTGCATCAGGTATTACCCGAAATGACAGAAACACAGTTTATTACCATCAGTATCACGCACATAAGCACCGTAGAACTTGCCTGGGATGCGTTGGCCAGGTGCACCGTCACAGTGGGCGCCTAAGCTAATGGCTTTCTGATACAGCGCATCGACTTGCTCTTTTGAGCCCGGCGAAAAAGACACCATATTGCCATTACCTGGGTTTGGTGCTTCTTTATTGAATGGCACGCAAACACTTAGCATCGGTTGTGCCATGCTTTTGCCGAAGAAAACGATACGCTCCATATCCATCAAGGGTTTAGCGCCTAGCTCGCCAAGTAACTCGCCATAAAATGCTTTGGCTGCACTCAAATCACTAACGCCTAAAGTAATGTAACTGATCATGTTTAGCTCCAAATTTTCGTTAATGGGAATTCACTAAGCATCTTACGTTAAACTCCTTAAAATAGTGCACAGCTTATTTAATTAAATGCTTGCTAATGTATCTAAGACTTATCTTAACTCGCTAAGTATAGACGATGGCCATAATATTCTGCTGAGGTCGCTATAGCTGTAAGGCAGATCAGGCTATAGTGAGCAGTATTCGCCAAGGCGACTTGATAAGGACACACTATGCGTTTTTGGACTTCGTTAAGCCGGCTGCAACAACGGCTTGTTGCTTTGTTTTTGCTGCTCGCTCTTGCGGCTTTGCTCTATACTGGCAGCTTACAGCAGCAGTTAGTCAATCCAGTATTGGCGCCACTTGATCAACAAGCGCAGCAATTATTAAAACGAAGCCTGTTGTTAAGTAGTGCTTCTTTTGCCACCGCGCGTTTAATCGACCGCGGAATTGCGTTTGTATCAGAAGCGCAATTTAGTGTGGGTGTGGCCAGTATTAAACCCGGACAAATGCTAAAGCCGCTGCAGGATATGGCAGTACGTTATTCCGATTTAATGGTGTTGGCGATGACGTCGATTGGCTTGCAGTTATTTTTATTAGAGTTTGGCAAGCTCGCAGCGTTACCGTTATTTGGTAGTGGTGTTTTACTCAGTGCTGTTGTGCGTTTGTTTGGGCCGAGCAACTGGCGCGAGGCTGCAACCTATTTATTCAGGATCTTTTTAGCTTTGTTATTGTTGATCCGCCTCGGCGTGCCGATGGCCGCCGTGGGGGTAGCAAAGTTATCAGATTGGGTTATTGAACCACAACGTCAAGTTGTTGAGCTAGCGCTCACCACCGAAACCGCACCTTTGCAGCAAGTGGAGCAACCGCTAGGCGCACCCGATAGCGGTGCTTTGGCCTGGTTAAAACAATTAGCCGCCAATGCGAATGACCTATTTAATGCGGTGAAAAACTTCTCCGATGGTATGGTTGAAAAACTCATTCAACTGATCGTGTTATACAGTTTGCAAACCCTTATTTTTCCGCTGTTATCGTTATATTTATTGTGGCAGGCGGGCCGCTGGTTTGTTAGGCGTCCGCTACCGGCTTTTCGCCAAGCACTAGCGGCGCAACCACAAACTTAGAGGTATCATGCTATATCGACAACGTGCCTAATGCGCATCGTGGGCTGCTTTGCATTTTTTAGGCAATATCGGTTAATGTAAAAGCATGTTAAAAATGGATATACCGCAAAGGAGTTTGCATGTTAAAAGCGCATATTACACCTTACGCCAAAATGGCTTTGCTATTACTAGGGCTTAGTAGTTTAGTCGGTTGTGCGCAAGTGTTAGCTCAGCGTATTCATCAAAGCAAAAGTTACGCTGCCCCAGCCATTAAACCTGAAGTTATGCAGCGGTTAAATCCTAAGTTGCAACAGATCTGCGTTGGCAGTGAGCTTTGTATGCGTTATTGGCAAATACAGCCTGCGGCTGAACCTGCTGAGCAGTTAAAGTTCAGTATGAATGCCGAAGTCAATGCGGCGAAAAGTGTTTTAGCATTAGAGATTAATCGAGCCGACCTGATACCGCGCCAAGGTACCGTGTTATTGTTACATGGTTATCGTGGCAGTAAGGAATGGTTAGCATTAAGCGCGTTATATTTTCAGTATTTAGGCTTTGAAGTCTTGGTGCCTGATCTGCTGGGGCATGGCGAAAGTGATGGTGATGTTGCCTTTGGCGTAGCCGATGCTAAATTTTTACAACAGCTGACAGCAAAGCGCATAAGTGATGGCCCTTTACTTATTGTAGCGAACTCGATGGGCGCACTCAGTGCCGCTCATTTATTGGCAAGCAAACAAGAGGTTGCCGGCGTCATGTTACAAGCGCCGATGCAGTCTTTTGATATGGCTTTGCAAGGTTATGTTGCCATGAGTGAGCGTTGGTATCGCAAGGTTTTCTCAGAGCAGCAGCTCGTTGAGGCTGCTGAACTCGCCTTGGCTAAAGCCGGAGTTAGCGTGGCGCAAACCGATCTGCAACATTATAAAGCCCATTTCACCATGCCAACATTGATCTTAACGGCAGATAACGATTTAATTGCCCCTTACCAATTTTATGCTGGCTGGCAAGAGCCGCAATTTTATGTAAAGCAAGTTGCGGATCGTCATCATGCTTTGATGAGTGTGATAAGCCAGCAAGAACACGAATGGGTGCAACAATGGTTAGCGTTAATTCCTGCTACACAATTGCGTTAAACCAAAGGCTCGCGCTCGTGCCCAATCTTTTTCGTAAGCTTCGCACCATAGCCTTTCAGTGCGCTTATATTTAGCAGTTCTATAGCAGGTAAAGTATGCACAACCATATCAAAAAACTCTATCAGAGCGCGGCGAAAACAGAGCGGCGCATTATTGGTTTAATGAGTGGCACGTCATTAGATGGGTTAGATGTGGCGTTATGCCGTGTCAGTGGTGCAGGGCTTCAAACGAAATTAGTGTTAGAACAGCATACCACACTGAATTACCAAGACGATTATCGTGATCGAGTACGCGCGGTTTTTTCAAAACGAGATGTTGACCTGCAACATGTGACCTTACTCAACGCCTGGATCGGCCAACAACATGGTGAGATGGTAAAGCAGTGCTTGGCGCAGTGGCAATTAACGCCGCTTGATATTGATTTGATTGCCAGCCATGGCCAAACCATTTTTCATTGTCCTAAGCGGCAACATCAGGATCCACGTTGGGGCAATGGCACCTTACAAATTGGTGATGCTGATCATCTTGCGGTAACAACCGGCATTACTACCGTCAGTGATTTTCGGCAAAAGCACATTGCGGCTGGCGCAGAAGGTGCGCCTTTAGCGGTATATGGTGATTACTTACTGTTTAGCTCGGCTGCGGAAAACCGCATTATGCTCAATATCGGAGGTATTGCTAATTTAACCTGGTTACCTGCCAATTTACGGGCAACAGAAGTCTTTAGCAGTGACATCGGCCCAGGTAATACGCTGATGGACGCTTATATCCGGCAGCAACAGCCCTCGGTGCAATATGACGAAGGTGCGCATTTAGCTTATCAAGGGAAGGTGTCTGAACCCTTATTGAACGCGTTGCAACAAGCGCCATTCTTTGCTGCGGCTATGCCAAAAACAACCGGCCCTGAGTTATTTAATCTGGGTTATTTACACCAAGCTCAACAACGAAGTCACACCCTAAATTTAGCGGCTGTCGATGTCATGGCAACGTTAAATCGTTTCAGTGCCGACAGTATTATTAATGCGATCCGACACGCTATTCTGCCGAATAATTGTGTCATTTATGCCAGTGGCGGAGGCATTCATAACCCATTATTAATGCAACAATTAGCAGACGGGTTACCCGGTTTTCGTTTTGCGACCACCGCCGCGTTGACAATTCATCCCGATGCGAAAGAAGCCGTGTTATTTGCTTTATTAGCCAACGAATGTATCGCCGGAGGCGAGCAGCCCTTTGCCGACGCGGCAACCGGCTTTCCCAGTATTAGTATGGGCAAAATCAGTTTTGCCGATTAATAGCAAAACGGCAGCTGATGCTGTCGTTTCAGTGTTATGCGAGTGATATGGCTTAACTCAGGCTGGTTATTGCGTCAAACGCGCTAATAATGCAGCAACTCTCTCTCGTGTCGCGTCGTCAGTGGCATTTTGTCTTACCGCATCTATATAAGGTTTTGCCTCTGTAGCGCGCTGTAAACTCACTAGCGTTTCTGCGAGTAATAAATTGATTTCATTATTGCTGCTTTGTTGCGCATAAGCTTGATACAAGATCGCCAACGCTTGTTCTGCTTGCTGGTTTTGCAGCAAAGCTTTGGCATAGGTCGTTAAGATTAGCGGTTCATTGCGTCTTAACTGGTTTGCTTTTGCGGCATGTTGTAATGCCAATGCGGGATCGGAAGTAAATAAAGCATTTGCTAGATTATTTTGTAAAAACGCATCGTCAGTGAAAGAGCCAGCCGCTAAGAGTTGCTGATAGAGCGTGATAGCCTCAGGCCATTGTTGATGATTTATATGATGCTCGGCTAAGAGTCGCTTGACCCAAAAATCGTTAGGTTGCAACTGCAAGTGTTGTTGCGCCAGAGTGGTAAAGCGCTCATTGAATGTGGCTTGCCGGGATAACTCGTATGCCATACCCCATGCACGTTGAAAGCGCGGGTTTTGCTCAATACTTTTAAGGTAATTTTTAAAGGCTAATTCTGGGTTTTGCTGTTGCTCAGCTAACATACCCGCTAACAGATAATAGTCGGCGGAGCGCACTTGGCGTTGTGCTAGTTGTTGCAGGCGCTGTTCAGCTTGTTTTAACTGAGTAGTATCAAGTTGCAGGTTAATCAGCTCATAGTCATAAATGAGGTTGTCTGGCGCCAGTTTAATGGCCGTAGCAAAACTATTACTAGCATCTGCGTAGCGTTCAAGACGTTTTTGTAATAGGCCGAGTTCATAATAGTGGTTATCGTTCAAGTCAGCTAATTGAGCAAATTGGCTAACTTTTTCTTGCGCTTCGGTTATTTGGTTTAACGTAATCAGTGTATTGGCTTCAAGCAATAATAAATCTTTAGCCATAAACTCTCGCCTCAAGGAGCGTTGGATCAGGCCTAATGCTTCTTTTTGTTTGTTAACCGAAAAATAATGTGCCAATAACAGATTCAGACTGGGGCGGTGATGCTGCCGATTGACGATTTTTACTAAACGCTCAACAGCCTGTTCGCTGTTATTGGTTTGCAGTTCTACTTGCGCTTGCAATACTTGCAAGGTGTCGTTTTGTGGTTGCAGTTCAATTAACTGCTTAAGCAGCTTGGCTGCAGCAACAAAATCTCTTTGTAATATCAGTAAATTTGCTTGGGTTAATTGCCCAGGGAAAAAATCCGGTTTTGCTTGCAGTAGTTGCGTGAGTTGTTTGTCGGCTTCGGTTAAATCGCCCGAACTGACTAAGATACCGGCATAAATGTTGCGATAGGTTGGATCTTCGGGTTGCAGTGCCAACAGTTGTTGAGCGAAGTCTCGTGCGCGCGGAAAATCGTTCAAATCTTTCGCTAATAGAGTCTTACTTAACAATACTGATGGTTCGGCAGTAAAAGGGCTATCGCTTAAATAAGCTAATGCAGCAGCAGGGCCGAGTGTTTGTCGCTTAAGCTCTGCATCTAAAGCGGCCATTTCGGCATTGTCAGGGAAACGTGCCCGCATCTCAGTTAACATTTGTTGTGCAACATAAGGGCGTTGTTGTTTAATGGCCAACAGCGCATGTTGTAATTGCAGCGGCGCATAATCTTTAATATACGCTTTATTATCATCTAAAAATTTAACGGCTGTACCGACCAATTCGTTTCTAATGTAATAATTGGCAACGATATCTATGGCGTTTAAATCATTAGGTTTGAGTTGCAGATAATTGTTAAAATCTTCAATCGCTAAAAATTCATTATTATTTAAATAATGTAGTGTTGCACGCAAGAATAGCTTATCGGGTTCGGCTTTAAAGTACTCTGCTGGCATACCTATTAAATCGGCATGTAAGGTTTGTATGGATTCATTAACCGCTGTTTTATCCTGTAATGCCGTTACCATGGGCAAGGCAAAACGTAGATAAGCATCGTCTAATCCCATGCTAGACAGTTGCTCTAAGGCGTTTCTTGCATCACCTAGCTGCCCAGTTAAAAATTGCACCGTACTGATCGCTCTTAATAACAAAGGGTTGTTCGGGTCAAGCGCTAAACCTGTTTGATAATGAGCAATGGCCGCGGGGTAGCGCTTTTGAATAAACGCTAGATGGCCCAACTGAAGTAATGTTGCTGAATTGTTCGGCTCCAGTTGTAAGCTTTGTGCTAATAATTCGGCAGCGCGATCTTCAGCTTTTTCTGCCAGTGCTAACTCGGCTTGCGCATTTAATAAGTTAACATTTTGCGGAAAAAGTGTGGCAGCCGTTTTGAGGGTAGAACGGGCTTGCTCAAGATCGTTTGTTTGCAGGTCAAGTGAAGCGGAAACGAGTAGCCAATTAAATTTTTGCGGCTGCCGAAGCTCGCCATATTTTAGCATTTCTTGTAATTTGTTTTTTTGCCGTGACAATAAATACAAATAACTTAATTCATCACTGATTAAGTTAATGTCGGCACCGTCGGTTAGTGCGCCTTCAAAAACGTTTAACGCTTCTGCAAACAATTGCTGCTGCAGTAAAATTTGCCCATATAAAATTTGTGCCGCAAGGTTATCTGGCGTATCGCTGAGCACATTTCTAAGGTAAATAATGGCTGTTTTATTATCGCCTTGTTTGTGTAATTGCAAGGCGTTGTCGTAAGTGTATTTGCTGCTGTCAGCATAGGTTGTTATTGAGACGCAGAGTAACAGCCCAAAGAGAAAACGATACAAACTAAGATCCTTATTGCAATCAGCGAAAAATGGTTATAAACAATTATAATATACTATAACTAAAAAGGGGCCGAAGCCCCTTTTTTAACGCTGTGTACGGCGGCGATTTCGATACATAAGGCCAAAAATACCGGCAGCAAAGAGTGATAGGGTACCTGGCAGTGGCACATCTTGCGCATTATCTGGCGATGTTGGTAGGGCTGCTGATTTAGTGGTTATGCTGGCAAACTTCATCGCATCATTAAAACAGGTAATTTTACAACCGGCTCCATTAAACGCTGCATTATAAGCACCAATTAACCAGAATTTACCGCTTACGCCAACAATGCTTTCAGAAGAAACGATAGACGTTTTCTCAGCAAAGATATATGGCGAGCCAGAAAGAGTGTTGGTATAACTTGCGGTCTGAATAGCGCTGTTAGCAACTTGCTGCCAAGTTGGAGATGTATTAGCGAACGGATTGCTATTAAAAGCCCCCACTGACACGTCAGAGTCTCTACTATACCAAGCATTGGTTAAACTGAGTAATTCTACTGGGTTAGGAAATTCTAAGAGAATAAAATCAAAACCATTTTGGTTATCAACTGCGTGGCTAGGCGATCCACTATCTGTATTGTTCCACAATTGAACGCCGTAAGAAGAATCTAAACGTAGTTGTGAAGCTGCATTAACCAGTGAGTTTGCTTCGCTAAGAATTGAAGACCAGCCAGAAACTGATGCGGTTGTCCCCAAATTTGATGTTAGCGTGATTGTGTTTGCACCTGTAACGGTTGTTGTCGTTGCAGGTTTAAAACTCCATGTCTCTGTGGTGCTGGTGGCTGTAAAGGCCAGTACAGAGGTAGAGAGTAATGCAAAGGTACATAACACCCCAAAGGTGACTTTCTTAACTGCTGTTAGCATAATAAATAACTCTTAGAAGATAATATATTAAATTAAGCAAGAAACGATCCAGATTTTAAGTTGTTGATAGTTATAGCTTAGATTTTTAACTTTTAAAGTGACTGTAAAAATTATTGACGATTTTCATCAATGTCAGCCGGCAAATAAAACTGTTGCTGACACACTTTTTACAATAAAACGGTTATCAAACTCCTATTTTTAGAGTATTTGAAGTTATTCGCAACGCCCATTTGTCTGCAAGATAGTTAACATATAACCAGCCTTTCTTATATTCTGTAACATTTTTATTTTGGATACAATGTGTTAGGTTTGGATAGCAGGATAAGCTTACATTAAAGGGCCGATTACCGCTAACTGGATCATTTGTTATTTCACCATCAGTATTTTTACCCTCGCGCTAGCAAAAAACAGACTAGGTTAAATGTAAAGCTTGGCAACTCGCATGTTTCATGCAATGCAAGCTGCCAAACTGACGTTAAGTAACGTTATGCACGTTTACTAACACTTAAGGATTATAGCTCACATTCAACGTTACGCCACTAAAAGTACTATAGGCACGAATACTGATGTGCCACGTTGTCGCGGCGGGGTTGCTGATACTGCAGGTTTCATTGTTTCCCTGTAAATAGGGACGACAATCAAAGCTGCTGGTTGTTGGCCGCGCGCCGCGTCTGACGTACAGATCGGCATCTCCTGTTCCGCCAGCGATACTGGCAGTAAAATTCTGCATGCCGGCCGGTATGTTAATGGTGTAATGCAACCAGTTATTGCGACTAGCAGACAGATTGGGCAGCGTACTGCTACTGCCTGTGGCGCCTGATCCTGAGCCTGTTGCGGCAAGCACTGCGGCATTGGCATCAACTAAGCCGACACCACAACCTGAGCAGCTTGCAGGGAAACTACGGGCTGAGGTTTTCAGAATATCTTCAATTTGATCCGGGGTGGCGTTCGGTTTGGCTTGCTTGATTAACGCGGCGATACCGGCAACATGTGGTGCGGCCATCGATGTGCCTTGGCTGTACCCATAGCTGTCATTGGCGGGTGTCGTTGAACCGCTGTTGTAAGTAGATAATACGCCACTTGGATCATTGGAAGAAGACATCGCGCCACCCGGTGCAGCGACATCGACACTGCTGCCAGTATTAGAGTAATAAGCGCGTCCACCCTGGCGGTTAGTTGAAGCAACATTCACCACACCACTACAATTACCTGGGTTAAAATTATTGGCATTACCATTGTCATTGCCAGCGGCAACCACAATCACCGTACCGCGGCTGCGCGCTTGGTTAATGGCGCTTTGGGTGGTGCTATTACAGCTGCCAGAGCCACCCAAGCTCATGTTAATGACGCTGGCAGGGTTGGCATTGGCGGGTACGCCAGACACTGTGCCGCCTGATGCCCAGATAATGCCGTCTGCGATATCGGAGGTGTAGCCACCACACTTACCTAAGACTCTAACCGGCACCACTTTAGCGTTAAAGGCTACACCGGCAACGCCAGTATTGTTATTACTGACTGCGGCTACAGTGCCAGCAACATGGGTACCATGCCAACTGGACGCTCTAAACGACGTTGGTTGACCACCGCCACACTCGCCGACATTCGTCCAATCACCTGGATCGCGGGCATCGCTATCGCGGGCATTACCATCGTTACCAATAAAAGCATCAGAGATCATGTCATAGCCTGGTAAGAGGTTAGCATTTAAATCCACATGGGGCCGATAGCCGGTATCCAGTACTGCCACCACCACGCCTTGGCCTGTTGCCTTGTCCCACGCGGCTGGCGCACGGATGCCGCCGGTGTTTTCATAATAATGCCATTGGTTCGCATATTGGGTGTCATTCGGTGCTAGGGTGGGTTGCAGTAACATGTCTTCTTCGACCAGTTCTACATCATCATCTTGAGCCAATTGATGGAGTAATGTCTCCGTTTCAGCAACTGATAAACGGCGCTCGGCACTGAACACGGCATGTTTTTCTAAGGCCGTTTCGCGCACAAATTTTATTTTTTCCCCCGCGCGTTGACTAAAGCGCTCGGCTTTTGCTTTCATCCGTTCGGCTTTGCGTTGCTGAGCCATGGTGGCTGGTAGGCTCTGTAGCATGGTATCGGTGTTGGTTTCTTTATATTTGATGATCACGCGGGTAACAGGGCCAGTTGAAGTGTCGTTATCCTGATTTGCAATCGCTGCGGTGTTGAATAATGCACCGGGTAAACAAAGCACGGCTATTGCCGTTAATTTAAACTTCTGAGTAAGCATGGTATGACCTTTTTTATAATGTTGTTATTACCTGGATGTAAGGTGATGCGAAATGAATGACAACTTCGCAACACCGCTATTATTAATAGGACAAACTTGGCGTAGCTGTAAATCAGCAAAATCTGTATAAAATGAGCTGCTTATGTAGCCATAGCGGTATGAGGCCCCAAAAAAGGTCTTTTTTAAGCATAATAAAAAAAGGAACAAGTCATAAGCTACGCCTGCCCAATTGAAACTGTAAATATTTTGTAACAAGGGAATTTTATTCTAAATAGTTATAGATTTCTCATTTGGAGAGCAAATTGAATCTAAAGAAGACACAATTACAGCAACATCAACTAGTTATTTGGTATTAGCAGATAAAGAGTACTATGTCGATTTGCACTGGACAGCCTAGTCTAATGCGCCATACTCAACAGCATAGTGGTGAGGTTGAGCGTATATGCCTGATGAACATAAGAATGAAATTGTACCTATCCTCTCCGGCGGGGGAACCCGATTAAGTTGTCATATAGGCGTATTAAAAGCTTTAGCGGATATGCAGTTATATTATCGGCATCTGGTGGGGGTTTCCGGTGGCAGTGTGGTTGCTGCTTTTTGTGCCGCAGGTTGGTCGTTAGAGCGTATTGCGCAATTGGCATTAGATACCGATTTCCGGGTGTTTAAGGGGGTTTCTATTACCACCTTACTGCGCACCGGTGGGTTATGTAATGGCGATCGGTTTGAAGACTGGCTTGATCTGCAACTAGAGGGTCGTACCTTCGCTGATTTGGCGATTGATTTGCATGTGCTCGCTACGGATATCAGTGGCGGCGGGCCGGTCGTCTTTAATCGTCAGCTAACACCCGATCTTAAAGTAGCTAAAGCTATCCGCTTTTCGATGTCGATACCGATATTTTTTTCATTTAAACGTTATGGAGAGCATGTCCTTACCGATGGTGTGATCTTGTCAGAAGATGCCTTGCATCGCGATTGGTCTAGTCGGGGGATACCCTTAGTCAGTTTTCGCTTAAAAAGTGAAGCAGGCTATCGGCCCATTCAACAACGGCGCTTCTTACCCATCATCTCTTATTTACAGATGCTCATTCAAACCTTTATGAATGCGGTATCGCGAGAATATGTGCACGCTGAGTATTGGCACAACACGATAGTGGTCAATACCGGCGATATTTCTGCGGTCAATTTTGATTTAAGCATGTTACAAAAACAGCGCTTATATGAACAGGGCTATAGCACTGCGATGGCGATTGTACCGAAAAAACTTCCAAAATTGTTCTGAGCGAGCGGTTAAACAGCTCGATCAAAATGAAATTAAATTACATTTTTATTAATTTTCGTATTGCTTGAATAATGTGCAACCTAAATGTCACTTAGTTTTATTTGTTGTGCTATGCCTTTATTATATTGATTTAATTGGTTTATATTTTTCATGGTGAAGCGGTCTTTAGATTTTCTATTATAGATTAATTTAATTAATCTATTCATTCATTTCTTCTCGTTTGTCGAAACTTACAGGATCTTGTAACTTTATTACGTGCCCAGCAATAACGGCACATCAAATTAATTTTGCAGGAGAGACCAGACATGACTATTTCAACTCGTAAATTTATTACCCGTATGGCGGTGGTACTGTTGTCGTCAAGTCCATTACTCGCTTCTGCCGCGAGCACGGGCTACAAGATGGCTTTAATTGACAATGCACCTGGTGCTGAATATATTCAGGCAGGTCAGTATGACAAAGCCATTGCTTCCGCCCAAGCGCCGTCGCAGGCTGATGCTGAGTCGTTTTATGGCCAAGTTAGCCTATGTGTCGCTTATAGCCGGATGAACGAACTAGACTTAGCTGCCACAGCGTGTGACAACGCCGTATATCGTGCCGCAACCTTAAAAGCGGTTACGGGTTCAGCTAAACGTGAAATGCGCGCTTTAGCGTTAAACAACCGTGGTGTCATTAAGTTATTAGCCGGTGATAAAGTGGCGGCATTACAAGACTTTATGCTAGCAGTACGTTTAAACGATTCCGCTATAACAGCGGCTAACTTAGAGCGTTTAACCTTCAGTATCAATGAAGGTCAAGAAATCGCGATGCAAACGGCAGAATAACTTGAGTTTGCTACAAACAACGCCTGGCTTAGTGTCAGGCGTTTTTTTTGGGTGATGGCCAGCCGTATAAGAGTAAGAAGCTGGCATATTGCTGCGAAGTATTTTTTTGTAATAAAGTGGATTGCCCTTGTTCCTGCAGGCTAAGCAAACCCAGTGTCAGGTTTGCGGCTTTCTGTGCTGTCGCATCATTAAAGGTTAGCAGCGCCATACAAAGAGAGTCTGAACAATTAAGTTGCTGCAGCTGCCCCACCTGTGCTGCTTGGAGTCGTTGTTGTAGTCGTTTTTGGCGATCATAACTGCTGGTTTGTGTAATGTGTTGCTCTAGATCCCACATCGCCTCTTGTAACTGTTCGTTGCTCTGCGCCATAAACGCTTGGTTCAGTTCAATCGAAGTACTGCCGTCTGGTTGTTGCAGCACTTGGCGTAAATCGAACGGTTCAACAGTTCGTGTAAAATCGTTAGCCTCAGGTGTATCCGTTGTTTTATTTACCGTGTCAGGCAAAGCTTTAACAGTGCTTGCTAAAGCAGAATTGGGGATGGTTGTTCTATCCGTTGAGCTTGCGGTTGTTGGTGCAGGTGACTGATCTGGCATTGGCAGAGCCATATTTTTACCGACCCACTTTCCCACCTGAAAGGCACTGAATACAGCGATTAGTGCAAGCAATACCCAAAACAGTGATTTACGCATAGTCATCTCGCAAAGTTGCCAATTTGAAAAATAATTGTTTATTTATAGCTGTGTTGGCGGGTCTGGTCAATTTTTTGAATAGGTTGCCTGAAGCTAAAAACACGAAGCGCAGCAATTTGCTGCGCTTTTGGTCATGATGTGGCGTTAAATTTGATAAGTGCTACCATCTTTGGCGGTGAAGCTTTTATCACCACGGCAACGACAACTGACTTGCCGGCCGGTGATCATGCTGAACCAATGGCATACCGGATCGGTGGTTTGTAATTGAATGTCATCAACACCCGCTTGGTCACGCTGACCTTGGCTGCCACTTTTATTCAAAATCAATTCAACATGGCGACCTTGGTTTTGCAGCAACAACGACTCCGGTGCTTCACGATGCCCATTTAAGCCAATAAATTGTGCCGGATCGGCTAAGCCACTGGTACTGCCATCGACAAAAAAGGCCAATAACTGTTGGTAATATACGACATAGCTGGCTACTGCCTTGTGTGAACCGTGAGCCAAAGGAAAGGTTTTATCCAAAAAGCCTTTAGAGTAATCCATGATCTGTTTTACATGGCTGTCGTTCAGTTGCGTGATCATCGTAATATCGTGATCGATTTGTATCGACTGTGTTGAAGTGGCTAACGTCGTCATAATTATTTCCTCATCGGGTACGAAGTGTGGAGCCTCTGATAAGGCTTTTATTGCAGATAGTTTTGCTATCGCTTGAAAAACAGTCTAGATTAAATTTAAGCATAATTTCACAATAAAAATTTCACAGTGTAAATTTTACAAAATGAAAATAAATAAAAGCTTGATCCGTAAATCACATTTCTTGGGCACTAAAATTAGAAACCTGAGAAAACGCAATAACTTAACGATAGAAGATCTGTCGACACGTTGTGTGCGCGTTAATCCTGAATCAGCCCCATCGGTATCGTATTTATCGATGATCGAGCGTGGCAAGCGGGTGCCCAGTATCGAAATGCTCGAAGTTATCGCACAGGTTTTTCAAAAAGACTTAGATTGGTTTTTAGACGGTGAGGCTGAAGAGCAGGATTTAGTGCTGCCTAAAACTGCAAAAGGGGGTCTCAATGGTATGCCATTAGAGCCGAGCTTTTTATTCAGCCCCGATATTTTGCAAATTGCTATCCCGGAAATGTTGTCACAAACGGGCACCAGTGGTCGTCAGTTTGCGCAACTGTTGATTCGAGCGCATCAGGAGCATCATCAGAATCATTTTCCGGAATTAGAGCGTGCCGCCGAAGAGGTAGGGCAAAAACGTCTACCTTTATCGGTCGATGAGCTCATGGCGATTGTGCAGCAGTTAGGCTTGAAAATTCAGTGGTTTGATGAAGTGCCACGCGAACTCGTTGATGAGTTAGGTGTGAAATCTAATAATATTGGAACGTCGTTTTTTGTACCGCCCAATAGCTTACATTTAAACCGTATTTTGCAGCAGTGGCCTACTCGCTTAAAATATGAACTGGCGGTGCATATTGGCCATGCGGTTTTGCATAATAAAGATGGCGTTAAAAACGCGATGGCGGTAGGTGGGGCGCATGATGATGTGTTTGCCGATAGTAGCACTATGGCACCACAAGATATTTTGCATGCGTGGCGCGACTTTGAATCGAGCTTTTTTGCTGGCGCCTTGTTGTGCCCAAAGCAAGCGTTTCGGCAACTATTAGAGCGGCGCGGTTATGAAATTGCCAGTCATTTGCAAGCCGAGGTATCGGCTTCGGTGGCGATGCGGCGCATGACCGCGGTGTCACCTTATCCGCATTGGCATTACTTTGATGCCTACAGCCCTGGTAAATTAAAAGCCGTTTACCGTGGCAATGGTATCCCCTTGCCATGGGGTAATATGCGTCAAGTGGTGGATCCTTGTCAGCACTGGGCTGTGTTTCGCATGTTTGATGTAAAAGACAGTGGCAGCTCGGCGCAATTATCGCTGTTAGATGTGCAAGGTGAGCCACGGATCTATTGTTGCGAATCGACCAAGGTACAAGACTTAGCCGGCAATCAGCATGTGTTGTGTGCTGGCATTGATCTAAACCCCGCGCTTAACGCGCAAGGGCTGGATGCCGCGGCCTTAGCTCAAGATATGAAAGCGCGGTGTCAGCAATATGGTGGTGCGGCCGTGGTGCCGCAATCGATCCAGACCACATTAAAGCGAGTGGCAAACATTTTAAATATCAATTGGGTTAGCCGTAGCATGAGCAAGCCCGCACAGTTAATCTGTGCCAGAGGAGGTAGTTGCCCTCGCTCTCCAAGTTGCTATCAATGCCCTGCGCTCACGAAATAAAGCGCAACGTTATGCAGAAACAAAGGATTTAGCATGAGGAAAAAACCACAGATGGCCGCAACGCCACCCCCTAAAAAAGTACAACCAGATCCCACAGCCGCAGCCCAGCATGACGTGCTTGCCGAGCAAGTAGAACAACGGCTCAACGCCAGCCAACAAGCAAAAGCCGTGGTGATAGAAG
The DNA here is from genome assembly GCF_030737935.1 of Alishewanella sp. SMS8. Lineage (NCBI taxonomy): Bacteria > Pseudomonadati > Pseudomonadota > Gammaproteobacteria > Alteromonadales > Alteromonadaceae > Alishewanella > Alishewanella sp. SMS8. Next base: position 535,469 of record NZ_JAPJEA010000002.1, on the reverse strand, counting down.
ATATTATTGCCGCGCAAGCTGCCGGTGATATGGACAAGTTGTCTGAGCATTTACTGGCAATGTTAGAAGGCGTCTCGCCGGACGATTTAGCTGAATTAAGCAAGGCCTTGAATCGCGGAGAATCAGTTTTAAGTGAAAAACGCCGCGAAAAAGCCGATACCGAATTAACCGCCAATTGGCGCGGAGGCGGTTATCCTTATGTGAATCGCTTAAATCGTAAAACCTATGAAAAGCAAAAATATCATTTACAAGTTGAATTACTGAAGTTGCAGCGCTGGGTGAAAGAAACCGGGCAGCGAGTAGTAATTTTATTTGAAGGGCGCGATGCAGCAGGCAAGGGCGGCGCCATTAAACGCTTTATGGAACATTTAAATCCACGTGGTGCACGTGTTGTGGCGTTAGATAAGCCCAGTGAAGCAGAACAAGGCCAGTGGTTTTTTCAACGTTATGTGGCTGAGTTGCCAACAAAGGGTGAAATCGTGTTGTTTGACCGCTCTTGGTATAACCGTGCGGGCGTTGAGCATGTTATGGGGTTTTGCAGCAATGATGAGTATCATGAATTTATGATACAAGCGCCCGAGTTCGAACGGCATTTAGTGCGCAGTGGTATTCATTTAATAAAGTTATGGTTTTCGGTCAGTCAGGACGAGCAACGACGCCGTTTTACCGAGCGTGAAGCGCATCCGCTTAAACAGTGGAAACTGAGCCCAGTCGATCTTGCCTCGTTAGACAAATGGCATGAGTACACCCATGCAAAAGAAGCCATGTTTGCTAATACTGACACGTCCTACGCCCCTTGGTCAGTTATTAAGTCAGATTGTAAAAAACGGGCACGGCTTAATGCGTTGCGTTATGTATTGCAATGCTTGCCGTATCATAATCGCAATGCCGAAGTGGCTTGTGCGCCTGATCCGCTATTAGTGGGGCGGGCCAGTGTGATTTTCGAACTGGGAGAGCATGCGATGTCGACTGAGCCATCGGTTTAATACCTTGTTACAACTTAGTCATTGGCGCAAATTGGCAACACTGAACATAGCGCGTAAGATGATGCGCACAACCTCCAAGTAGAACAGGATATAAGAATGAAAAAATATACACTCGTTGCTGGCGCGGTGGCGCTAGCATTAGGTTTAACGGCTTGTAGTAAACAACCGACAACGCCAGAAACAACGACACAAAGCCAAGTTGCCGCAGCACCTTTGGTGTCTGGTATTGATCAACAAAACTTTGATGAAAACGTTGCTTTTAGCCAAGACTTCTTTTTAGCGGTTAATGGTAAATGGTTAGCCGAAACCCCGATCCCTGCCGATAAAGCAACTTATGGTTCTTTTCACGTATTAGCCGATCGCTCACAACAAGCGGTCAAAGATATTATCGATCAAGTTGCAGCGAAAACCGATTTAGTTGCTGGCTCTGATGAGCAAAAACTGGGCAGTTTTTACAATAGCTTTATGAATGAAAGCGTGATTGAGGAATTAGGTTTGTCCCCCTTAACTCCGCAATTAGAGGCGATTAAAGGGTTAACAGACAAAGCGCAGTTAGCTGAATTATTTGCGAGTTTACAGCGTGATGGCGTCAGTATTCCTTTTGGTTGGTTTATCAATAATGATGCAAAAAACTCTACCGAATATGCGGTTTATCTCAATCAAGGTGGTTTAGGTTTACCGGATCGTGATTACTATTTTAAAGACGATGAAGCTTCGCTGACGATCATTAATCAATATCAAACCTATTTAACCGATATGTTTGCTCTTGCAGGCGCACCGGATGCAAAAGCGGCGGCGATGCGGGTATACAACCTAGAAAAAGCATTGGCGGAACATCACTGGACACGTTTAGATAATCGCAATGCTGACAAAACTTACAACAAAATTGCCGTCAGTGAATTAGACAGCTTAGTGGGCAGCTTTGATTGGCAGGCCTATGCCAAGGCCATGCAGTTAAACAACGTGGATGACCTGATTGTGCGTCAGCCGTCTTACTTTGCTGGATTAGCTAAAGTGATTGCTGAAACAGATCTGCAAAGCTGGCAAGATTATTTAACCAGCAAAACGATTAATGGCTTTGCTGACAAACTCAGTAGCAACTTTGCTGATCGCCGTTTTGAGTTCTATGGCAAAACCTTAAGTGGTATTCAAGAACAACAGCCACGCTGGAAACGTGCGGTAGACGCGGCTGATCAGGTTTTAGGTGAGTTAACCGGTAAGTTGTATGTTGAACAGCATTTCAGCCCAGAAGCCAAAGCGCGGATGGAACAGCTGGTGGCCAATGTCATTAAAGCCTATGAGGTCTCCATCAAAAACCTGGAGTGGATGGGCGAAGAAACCAAAGTTGCTGCGCTGGATAAACTGAGCAAATTCACACCGAAGATTGGTTACCCAAACAAGTGGAAAGATTATTCCACCTTAGAGATCAAAGCGGATGATTTAGTGGGTAACTTTGTTAGAGCCAGTCATTGGGCTTATGCAGAGATGACCAGTAAGTTAGGCCAGCCTATCGATAAAGACGAATGGTTTATGACGCCGCAAACTGTTAATGCCTACTACAACCCTGTGAACAACGAAATTGTATTCCCAGCGGCTATTTTACAGCCGCCATTTTTCAATATGGCAGCGGATGACGCCGTCAACTATGGTGGTATCGGTGCGGTGATTGGTCACGAAATTGGTCATGGTTTTGACGACCAAGGCGCAAAATACGATGGCGACGGTAACTTACGTAACTGGTGGACTGAACAAGATAAAGCACAATTTCAAGCACGGGGTGCTAAGTTGATTGGTCAGTACAACAACTTTGAACCTTTACCCGGTGTCAATGTGAACGGTGCTGTGGCTTTAGGCGAAAACATCGGTGACTTAGGCGGCATGACTGTTGCGTTAAAAGCGTATCAGTTGTCATTAGCGGGTAAAGACGCGCCAGTATTAGATGGCTTTACCGGTGAACAACGCTTTTTTATTAGCTGGGCGCAGGTATGGCGTACTAAGTTCCGTGAAGAGGCGTTACGTCGGCAATTAAGCACCGGCCCGCATTCACCTGCGCATTATCGGGTAATTGGTGTATTGCCGAATATGCCTGAGTTTTATACGGCATTTGATATTAAAGAAGGCGATGCGATGTATCTGCCAGAAGCGCAACGCGTAAAAATTTGGTAACCACACGCGCTTAAGCAAAGTCAGCATACTTCTGCTACACTGCGGCTGCGACCTGTTTGATCTTTGCAAGAGGCAAGGTATGACAGGCGCAGCTTTTTAGTATGTTTGGTCGGACCACTATAAATAAAATGAGTATGACTGACCCTTTGTATTCAGCAAGGTTATAACCAGTATAAGCAGGTCAGTTATTATGCTATTAGGCTTTTGCCTTGATCTTTCTTATAATTGAGCCCATACATTCAACAGCATGACATTGCAGTGACCAGACTGCAAAGCAACGACTGAGAGGACATTACTGTGCTACAAGAATATCGTGAACACGTGGCCGAACGCGCCGAACAAGGGATCCCTGCCAAGCCGTTAAACGCAGAACAAGTAGCTGCCTTAATTGAGCTTTTGAAAAACCCACCAAAAGGTGAGGAAGAATTCATTTTAGATTTGCTTATCAACCGCGTACCACCAGGTGTTGATGAAGCTGCCTATGTAAAAGCGGGCTTTTTAGCCGCACTTGCGAAAGGCGAAGCAACCAGCCCGTTAATCGACGCTGAGCGTGCTACCGAGTTGTTAGGTACCATGATGGGTGGTTACAACATCGAGCCACTAATCAGTTTATTAGATGATGCCAAGCTCGCGCCGATCGCTGCTAAGGCGTTATCGCACACCTTACTGATTTTTGATGCTTTCCATGATGTGACTGACAAAGCCGATGCGGGTAACGAGTATGCGAAGCAAGTCGTTCAAAGCTGGGCCGATGCCGAGTGGTTTGAAGCCAAACCGGCTTTAGCTGAGAAAATTACGGTGACCGTATTTAAAGTGTCTGGCGAAACCAACACGGATGATTTATCACCAGCACCGGATGCTTGGTCACGTCCAGATATCCCTCTGCACGCCTTAGCTATGTTGAAAAATGCCCGTGAAGGCATCAACCCGGATGAGCCAGGTACTATTGGCCCGATCAAGCAGCTAGAAGAACTGAATAAAAAAGGCTACCCATTGGCTTATGTGGGTGATGTAGTGGGTACGGGTTCATCACGTAAATCTGCCACTAACTCGGTATTGTGGTTTATGGGGGATGATATTCCCTACGTGCCAAACAAGCGTGGCGGTGGTTTTGTGTTAGGTGGCAAAATTGCTCCTATCTTCTTTAACACCATGGAAGACTCTGGCGCATTACCTATCGAAGTCGATGTTAGCAAGTTAGAAATGGGCGATGTGATCGACATTCTGCCATTCGAAGGCAAAGTGGTTCGCCATGGTACTGACGAAGTATTAGCCGAGTTCAGTTTAGCAACTGACGTTTTAATTGACGAAGTTCGTGCCGGTGGCCGTATTCCATTAATTATCGGTCGTGGTTTAACTGACCGTGCTCGTGAGTTTTTAAAATTAGGTCATTCAGACAAGTTCCGTCGTCCCTTACCCAAAACAGATTCTGGCAAAGGCTTCACCTTAGCGCAGAAAATGGTAGGTAAAGCGTGCGGCGTGAAAGGCGTGCGTCCTGGTACTTACTGTGAACCGAAAATGACCACCGTAGGTTCGCAAGACACGACTGGCCCCATGACGCGTGATGAATTAAAAGACTTAGCGTGTTTAGGCTTCACCGCCGACTTAACTATGCAATCTTTCTGTCACACGGCCGCGTATCCGAAGCCCGTTGATGTTGACACTCACCACACGTTGCCAGATTTCATTATGAATCGTGGCGGTGTGGCACTGCGCCCAGGTGACGGTATTATCCACAGCTGGTTAAACCGTATGTTACTGCCGGATACAGTGGGTACGGGTGGTGATTCGCATACACGCTTCCCAATTGGTATTTCGTTCCCAGCGGGTTCAGGCTTAGTCGCTTTCGCTGCGGCAACGGGTGTTATGCCGCTTGATATGCCTGAATCGGTATTGGTCCGCTTTAAAGGCGAAATGCAGCCAGGCATTACCTTACGTGACTTAGTACATGCCATTCCTTACGTAGCGATCCAAAAAGGTTTGTTAACGGTTGATAAGAAAGGTAAGAAGAACATTTTTTCTGGCCGAATTTTAGAAATTGAAGGCTTACCAACCTTAACGGTTGAGCAAGCTTTTGAATTATCAGATGCGTCTGCTGAGCGTTCTGCTGCCGGTTGTACTATCAAGTTGTCAGAAGAATCGATTGCCGAATATCTTGAATCAAACATCGTGATGTTGAAGTGGATGATTTCTGAAGGCTATGGTGATGTTCGTACTATCGAGCGCCGTATTCAAGCAATGCAAGCTTGGTTGAAAGATCCACAGTTAATGTCTGCTGATGCTGATGCAGAATATACTGAAGTAATTGAAATTGACCTAGCTGACATTAAAGAGCCGGTACTATGTGCACCAAATGACCCAGATGATGCGCGTTTATTGTCTAAAGTAGCAGGCGACAAGATTGATGAAGTATTTATCGGTTCTTGTATGACCAACATTGGTCACTTCCGTGCTGCGGGTAAATTACTGGACAAATATAAAGGCCAGTTGCCCACGCGGTTATGGATCGCTCCGCCGACTAAGATGGACCAAGCACAGTTAACGGAAGAAGGTTACTACAGTATCTTCGGTAAAGTTGGTGCACGCACTGAAATGCCAGGTTGCTCACTGTGTATGGGTAACCAAGCTCGCGTAGCTGAGAAGTCGACAGTCGTCTCAACGTCTACTCGTAACTTCCCGAACCGTTTAGGTCAGGGTGCGAATGTTTATTTAGCATCAGCCGAGTTAGCGGCGGTCGCTTCTATTATCGGTAAGTTACCGACAGTAGCGGAATACTTAGAGTACGCGAAACAGATCGATGCTACGGCAGCCGACACTTATCGTTACCTGAACTTCCATAAGATGTCGCAATACACTAAAAAAGCAGACAACGTGATTATTCAGCAAGCTGTGTAGTCAGCAAACTGTTTAACAAGGCCTGCTGAATGCAGGCCTTTTTTATACGTAATGTTCCTACAAAGCCACGGCTGACATCGCACTGGGTGACAAGGTTGCTGAGCCGTGTCGGTTATCCTGTCGACTTAATCAGTACTGTGCTAACTGCCGCTACTAACTGACTTAGCGCAAAAACCTGCTATTTTGCCAACCAAGCCGCATGAAATCAGGTAAAATCTTCGCCTCAAACAAATACGGTACGCCTAGCTGCTGTGGCTTGTGCCGTGGGCGCTCTAACACTGCGTGTTAACGGAATAGTGCATGGAATACGACTTTACTTATGATCGGGCCACCCGGCAATTTAGCTTAAAACTCAGTGCTGAACACGATGTGTTAGCGCGCTTTTTATTGGACGAATTTGGCCAGCAAGCTTCGGCTTATCAACCGCTGTTAAGCCAATTGCAGGCCTTAAAAGCCTATGACACTTTGCGCTTCCAAGGAAAAGAATATCTACTCGAAGTGGAACATGCCGAGGTGACTTTAAGACATAACACCCTATTTTATGAAGCAGGGGACACGAGGCAACAAACCTCAGCCGAGCTTGATGAAGAGGCATTATCGCTGGATGATCATGGCATGCAAACCCAATGTGGTTTGGAAGATTTAGTGAAACTGCTACAGGCCTGGCAGCAGTTTTTAAGCGGAGGTTAAGCGAAGAGAGCTGCACAGTCTACGGGAATGAATGCACCATTATGGTGCTTTTTTTTGCTTTAAATTTGGTGGTGTAGGCTTAAATTATTGTTTTTTATCGATAAATAAAAGTTGGCACAAGGTTTTCTTATATAACGGTGCAATCACAAAAATTAGTCGATAAGGAAAACCATCATGAAGCTTGTTTGTGCCATCATCAAGCCGTTCAAACTGGATGATGTTCGTGAAGCCATCGCGGACATTGGTGTAGAAGGTTTAACGGTGACAGAAGTAAAAGGTTTTGGTCGGCAGAAAGGCCACACCGAATTATATCGTGGAGCTGAGTATCAGGTTGATTTCCTGCCAAAGGTAAAACTGGAAATTGCGACCCAAGATGATCAGGTAGAACGTTTACTTGAAGCCATTCAAAAAGCGGCTCATACCGGTCGGATAGGTGACGGAAAAATTTTCGTTTACAACCTCGAACAAGCCGTCCGTATTCGGACGGGTGAAACCGACGCCGAAGCGATTTAAGGAGTATTAACATGCAAGAACAAATTTATCACTTACAATATGCCATGGATACCTTCTACTTTTTAATGTGCGGTGTCTTAGTCATGTGGATGGCTGCCGGTTTTTCAATGCTGGAAGCAGGTTTGGTGCGCGCCAAAAATACCACTGAGATTTTAACTAAAAACGTGGCTCTTTACTCCATAGCTTGCATTATGTACCTAATATGCGGTTACGCATTTATGTATGGCGGTGACTTTTTCTTAAGTGGTATCGGCGCTGTGGATGTTGATGCTACCTTAACCAGTTTTGCCGAGCGTGAAGATGGTTTTACAGGGGCAGCGGTTTACTCTAGCGCATCTGACTTCTTCTTCCAAGTCGTCTTTGTTGCTACTGCAATGTCTATCGTTTCTGGTGCTGTTGCTGAGCGAATGAAGCTTTGGGCCTTTTTAGCATTCGCGGTGGTGATGACGGGCTTTATTTATCCAGTTCATGGATCTTGGACTTGGGGCGCTGAAGGGATGTTCGGTATTAATCTGGATGATCAGTTTGGTTTTTCTGATTTCGCAGGCTCAGGCATTGTGCACATGGCAGGTGCTGCGGCAGCCTTAGCGGGAGTGTTATTACTAGGTGCTCGGAAAGGGAAGTATAGTAAAGACGGTAAAGTGAATGCAATCCCTGGTGCGAACATGCCTTTAGCAACCTTAGGTACCTTGATACTGTGGATGGGTTGGTTTGGTTTTAACGGTGGTTCAGTATTAAAACTGGGGGATATCAGTAATGCTAATGCTGTTGCCGTGGTCTTTTTAAATACCAATGCGGCTGCCGCTTCCGGCGCTATTGCAGCACTGGCCTTATCGGTGCTCTTATTCCGCAAAGCTGATTTAACGATGACATTAAACGGTGCTCTTGCAGGCTTGGTTGCTATCACGGCTGAACCTTCTACACCAACTGCTTTACAGGCAACGTTATTCGGTGCCATAGGTGGTGTGTTAGTGGTCGGCTCGATTATCGCTTTAGACAAAATTAAGATTGATGATCCAGTTGGTGCTATTTCTGTTCATGGCGTAGTAGGTTTCTTCGGTCTGATGATTGTGCCATTTAGTAAAGAAGGTGCAACCTTCGTTGGCCAGTTAATTGGTGCTTTTGCAATCTTTGCTTGGGTATTTATTACAAGCTTGGTGGTTTGGTACCTCCTGAAATTGGTAATGGGTATTCGTGTAAGCGAAGAAGCAGAATATGAAGGTGTGGATGCTTCAGAGTGCGGTATTGAAGCCTACCCTGAGTTTGTTGCCTCGGTAAAGTAAGCAGTTTGGCGGGTGTCGGTGGCACCCTCCAAGAGCCTGTGTTGTTGGCGTCAGTAAACTTAGTTTCTAGCCAGCAACACTAAACGTGACCCACCTCTGTCTATCCTTGTCCTTTGTCCTATTTGACACCCCGTTGCTACTGGCAGCGGGGTTTTTTTATGTGCAATAAACGCGATCAACAACGTAAATGCGCTTTAATATAGCAGGGTATTGCTGCATGTTTACTCAGTAGGGTTGCCAGGTTGCGTATTTAACAGCATGGACCATCAACGTTTGAAAACAACAACCTGAGGGTGAATAGTCAGTCTGTCATCAGTGCAATAAGTAAGGGAATTGCTGTGGGAAAGCAGATTGAACCTGTTGTGCGATGAGGCCGCTGAAAAGCGCATAAAGGGGTAAGCTAAGCCGAACAATTTCTGCTGAGTGATAGGTTAAGATGGCCATTAGCATAAAAGAAAAAGGCCGCACAAATGCGGCCCAGTTTCAATTTTGCATCCATTGCAGTGATCATTCCTTAATCGACTGAAAAGTGCATCCGTGCTGCATCCTGCAAGCGCATCCATTACTCGCTGACATCATGTCAGTGTCCATAGCACACCAAAATCCGCGGTGTGAAAGTGCATCCTGCCGTCATCTCCGATGACTTATCATGCGACAATAGCGTTATCCTTATTATTGTCTGCTTGGCCGCATCCTGCAGCTGCAAGCGAAATATTGCCATCCAAGGCTATCCTTTCTTACTCTTTCATCCTGCCGAGTTTTCTTCATCCTGAAGATGTCCTAATGCTGTCCCTATGCTATCCTGCATCTGGTAATATCCATTACCGAAAACATCCTGTACCGCGACCTTGCTGCTACTGAAATCCTTTCAGCTATCGTTCCTTCGATGTGTTTATTATGCCTTTATCAGCATAAAATAGGAGGGGTTTTCTGTGATGGGAAAAATTGTCTTATCTTTGCAATAAAGTGTAAATCAAAAATAGATATTTAATATCAACAGTTTAAATTGAAAGTCTTTCTGAGTGGTGCAGATATAAAGCGCTTTGGCTACCTGTTTTGTGAGAGATCTCGCACACAAAGGCAGGCGATTAGTCACACTGGGGATTGACCTTCTACTTTGGCAAGCGATAATGGTGACAGAAAACACTGAAGGAACCACATGGCACGCGAACAATTAGGAATTTGTGCAGAAGCAAATTTACATGGCAGTTATCTGCTCATTAATGTGTTAGATGGTCAAGAAGCCATGCTGCGGCAAAAACTAACGCGACTGCCGCAGATAATAAATCGTTTAGCCGATCACTTCTCCGAAGCCATGCTCAGCGGTGTGGTCGCCATTAGCAGTCATTTTTGGGATAGCCTGTATCCTTGGCAGCGGCCGGCCGGTCTTAGTGCGTTTCCCGAGTTTCGCTCAGAGCATTTTCAAGTAAGCCACAGTATGGCGGATTTATTCATCCAAGTGCGCTCAGATCGGACTGATGTTAATTACATCGCGCTGCAACAAATCTATCAGTTGATTAGTCCTAATGTCGAAATTGTCGAAAATTTATCAGGGTTCCGCTATCTGGACGGTCGGCAATTAACGGGCTTTATCGATGCGCCATCGAATCCACGTGGCATCAAGCGGCGCAAAGCGGCGCTTGTGGATGCGCTTAACGATCCTGTTTTTGCTGGTGGCAGTTATCTTTATTTTTATCGATTACAGTTAGATCACAGACATTGGTTACAATTAAGTACGGAGCAACAAGAAGCCATCATGGGTTATCAAAAGCTGGATGGTAAAAAGTGCGCAGCGGATGCTGAAATCCGTAGTAGTCATTTAACGGCACAACATGTGGTATTAGCGCCTAATGATGCGATGTTGCTCGAGCAAAACATGCCTTATGCCAGTTTGCATACGCAAGGTGCGTTACAGTTATGTTTTAGTGCAGAAAGTGATGTTTTTAGTCGGCTCTGGCGCAGTAAATTGGGTTTACAGCAATCGGGTATTTACGATGGCTTACTCGATTTTTGCCGTATTGATCTTGCAGCGGCGTTTTTTGTTCCTTCAATCACTTTTATGGAAGCCGCCGCCCGCGGTGAATTTACGGCGCAATCATCACACCTTCTCGAATAATTCGGTGACTTTTTGTAAGGTAAAATCGATATTTTTCACGCTGATCGGCGCGATAAAAATGGTATCGTCGCCAGCGATAGTACCCAACACGCCTTCGGCTTTGCCTACAGAATCCAGCAAGCGCGCAATAAGTTGTGCGGCACCGGGACTGGTACGGATGATAATCATCACATCGTTATGTTCAATATCCAGTACCAGCTGACGCAATGGGCTTTTGGTCGTCGGTACGCCTAGTTCAGGCGGTAAAGTGTAAACCATTTCTTGTTTAGCATTACGGGTACGCACCGCACCGTATTTACTCAGCATGCGCGAGACTTTTGATTGGCTCACATTGTCAAAGCCATCATGCTTGAGAGCATCAACAATTTCACCTTGAGAGCCGAAGCTTTCTGTTTTTAGCAGGGCTTTAAAGGCATGGATAAGGGCTTCTTGGCGGTTTTGTTTGGTCATGGCTCTCGGTTCAGCAATATTTACTGTGTTTGATACTATCAAATTTAACGCCACAATAGCAGTGACTACGCTAAAATAGCTTGGTTAAGCTGTGGTAGGTGACATCTGTCTACTTTATCTGAAAAAAGGCTTAGACTTTAGGCGTAAGACATTTGTATTTTGAGCGTCATTTCAGTATTGTTGGCGCGGTTATTCTGAACTGTATAATTGGAGAGAAGCATGAAAGTTGCCGTATTAGGTGCTGCCGGTGGTATTGGCCAGGCACTGTCGTTGTTACTGAAGTTAGATTTACCTGCCGGCACAGACTTAGCCTTGTATGATCTGGCTCCTGTTACTCCTGGTGTTGCGGTTGATCTGAGCCACATTCCTACAGCAGTAAACGTAACGGGTTATGGTAAAGAAGATCTGAACACGGCATTAGCCGGTGCCGACATCGTGATGATCCCTGCGGGCATGCCACGTAAGCCGGGTATGGATCGTTCTGATCTGTTCAACATCAATGCTGGCGTAGTGAAAACATTAGCTGAAGCTATCGTTGAGCAGTGTCCTAAAGCGTTAGTCGGTATTATTACTAACCCAGTGAACACCACTGTGGCCATTGCGGCAGAAGTGTTCAAGAAAGCCGGTACTTATGATGCACGTCGTTTATTCGGTGTAACTACACTGGACGTGATCCGCGCTGAAACCTTTGTTGCAGCCTTAAAAGGTAAAAACCCAACTGAAATCACTGTGCCAGTAATCGGTGGCCACAGCGGTACAACGATCCTGCCTTTACTGTCTCAAGTTTCTGGCGTGAGCTTCAGCGATGATGAAGTGGCAGCCTTAACAACGCGTATCCAAAATGCGGGTACCGAAGTTGTTGAAGCAAAAGCCGGTGGCGGATCAGCAACCCTATCAATGGGTCAGGCCGCTGCGCGTTTCTGTATTTCTTTAGTGAAAGGTTTACAGGGCGAAACAGTAAATGAATATGCTTACGTTGAAGGTGCGGGTGAACATGCACGTTTCTTCGCTCAGCCATTAGTGCTGGGTAAAAACGGTGTTGAGCAATTATTGCCAATCGGTCAATTAAGTGCTTTTGAAGAAAAAGCCATGAACGATATGCTGGGAACGTTAAAAGCAGACATCGCTTTAGGCGAAGAGTTTGTCAACAAAAACTAAGTTTAACTCAGTTTAAAAAAAGGCGCTTAAAGCGCCTTTTTTATTGCAATGAGTGGCCCGGATAAAGCCTTAATGGCTGCGTGACACCGCAATGTCTGCCAAGGCAACTAAAGCCTGCTTAAAAGGCGAAGGTGCTAACTCGGCTAAAGCCTGTTGCGCTTTTAATGCTTCTTGCTGCGCCAGCTGCCGGGTGTAATCAAAAGCACCCGTTTCGTGCAGCGCGGCCATAATCTCTGGCAAATGCTGCATACCATTACGCTCGGTAATCGCATCGCTAATTAATTGTTGTTGTATGGCTGAGCCATGACGCATCGCATGAATTAATGGCAGCGTGGGTTTACCTTCGGCAAGATCATCACCAATATTTTTGCCCAGTTCAGCGGCATCGGCTTGGTAATCTAATACATCATCAATTAACTGAAAGGCCGTGCCTAGGTGCATGCCATAAGCTTTCATGGCTTGTTCAACCGAGTCGGGCTGTGCAGCGATGATGGCGGCAAGTTGGGTAGCGGCCTCAAATAATTTTGCTGTTTTACAGTAGATAACTTGCAGGTAGTTTTCTTCAGTAGTGGTAGGGTCGTTGATGTTCATCAACTGTAATACTTCACCCTCTGCAATAATATTGGTGGCATTCGCTAATACTTGCATTACGCGCATATTGTTCAGCTCAACCATCATTTGAAAAGAGCGGCTGTATAAAAAGTCGCCGACTAACACGCTAGCTTGATTGCCAAACAACGCATTAGCGGTTTCTTTGCCACGGCGCATAGTCGACTCATCGACGACGTCATCATGTAGCAAAGTGGAGGTATGAATAAACTCCACAATAGCGGCAATGCTCAGATGTTGTGTTCCTTGATAGCCCAAGGCTCTGGCGGCCAGTACCGCCAGTAACGGCCGCAAACGTTTGCCGCCACTATTTACAATATAGATACCCAGTTGATTAATCAGCGCTACATCAGAGCTAAGCTGAGAAAAAATATGCTGATTGACCGCGGCCATATCGTCTGCGGAGAGTTGCTGTATTTCGTCGAGCGTCATCTGCTTCTAACTGCTAAAGTAATGAATGCTGGTGATTCTACACTATTCAAACTGTGGGCTAAAATGAAATCTGGATCCTTTTCGGTGATAGTACGGATCCCCTTTTCTGATAAATGATTGGCTTGCCAGTAAACTGCACTAATATTAAGCTTTTAAATATCGTTTTAGCGGTGCGCAAAAGCGTGTAACGATATTCAGGATTGATCTTTCGGGGCGGTATTTGGGCAGCCAATGCGCTGTTGCAGCAGCCGAAAATAGTCTCTTTCTTCTAGCATTGCAGCGCCTAGCCCTTAACGCCTTGAAGTTGGCTGAAGAGGCATTGCTGCGTTAGAATGCCCACAGCCAGATCTTTTTAATAATTGTGCTTGCGGCACTGGGGGAAATTGCGTACAATTCGCGCCCTGTGAATTGAATTAACACGCCCCTTAAATTTAAAAAGCGTTGGCGTGCTTTGTACGGAGTTAACTATGTACGCGGTTTTCCAAAGTGGTGGCAAACAGCACCGTGTGACGGAAGGTCAAACTCTTCGTCTAGAGAAACTAGACTTAGAAACCGGCGCAAAAATCGAATTTATCCCACTGATGATCGCTAATGGCGAAGAAATCAGTATCGGCGCCCCTTTAGTTGAAGGTGGTAAAGTAGTAGCGGAAGTGGTCAACCATGGCCGTGGCGATAAGATCAAGATCGTCAAGTTCCGTCGTCGTAAGCATTCACGTAAACAGATGGGCCATCGTCAATGGTTCACTGAAGTGAAAATCACCAGCATCAGCGCGTAACAGGAGTATCGACACATGGCAAGTAAGAAAGGTGTAGGTAGCACTCGTAACGGTCGCGATTCAGAAGCTAAACGCTTAGGTGTTAAGCGCTTTGGTGGTGAATCAGTTTTATCTGGTAGCATTATTGTTCGTCAGCGTGGCACTAAATTCCACCCAGGCAGCAACGTTGGTATCGGTAAAGACCACACTTTATTCGCTTTAACTGAAGGTAAAGTGAAGTTTGAAGTGAAAGGCGAGCACAATCGTAGATATGTAAGCATCGTCAGCGAGTAAGCTGGATGGTTACAAGAAAACCCCGCCTCGAGCGGGGTTTTTTATTATAAATTTTCTCCACTGTCTGACATGCGTTATACTGAGCAACAGTAAAACTAAGTCAAACCAGATCACAGTTAATCAGGACGCACCTCATGAAGTTTGTTGATGAAGCGATAATCCGTGTTGAAGCCGGCGACGGCGGTAACGGTATTATCAGTTTTTTACGGGAAAAGTTTATTTCCAAAGGCGGCCCAAATGGCGGTGACGGTGGTGATGGTGGTGATGTTTACCTACTAGCAGATGAAAACCTTAACACCTTGGTAGACTACCAATTTGAAAAGTTTCACGAAGCTGAACGCGGTGAAAACGGCGGGAGTGTTAACTGTACCGGTAAACGGGGTGCCGACTTAGTATTAAGAGTACCTGTTGGAACGCGCGCTGTGGATGCCGATACGGAAGAAGTGATTGGCGATTTAACGGCAAACGGTAAAAAGCTAATGGTCGCTAAAGGCGGTTGGCATGGTTTAGGTAACGCGCGTTTTGCTAGTAGCACAAACCGCACGCCACGTAAAAAAACCAATGGTACGCCAGGTGAAATACGTAATTTACGCTTAGAATTATTATTGTTAGCTGATGTGGGATTGTTAGGCTTACCCAATGCGGGCAAATCAACGTTAATCCGCGCCGTGTCAGCAGCTAAACCGAAAGTGGCTGATTATCCTTTTACCACCCTCGTGCCTAATTTAGGCGTAGTACGGGTTGAATCTCATCGTTCTTTTGTGATTGCTGATATTCCTGGTTTAATTGCCGGTGCTGCAGAAGGTGCGGGTTTGGGGATCCAATTCTTAAAGCATTTAGAACGTTGTCGCTTGTTATTACATGTGGTCGATGTGTTGCCTGCTGACGGTTCCGATCCGGCCGAGAATGCCAAAACCATCATTGAAGAATTACATAAATACAGTACAAAATTAGCGGCGAAACCTCGCTGGTTAGTATTTAATAAACTGGATTTAGTATTAGAAGAAGAGTTAGATGAAATCATCGCTGAGGTCACTAAAGCCATTGATTGGCAAGGCCCGGTCTTTAAGATTTCAGCCGCGTCGCGTGAAAACACTGCGCGTTTATCGAAAGATATCTTAAGTTACATCGAAGAATTACCAGCCGAAGAAGTCGCTGATCCTATTGCTGATCCTGTTACCTTTAAGTGGGATGATTACCACGAAGAAGCGGCAGCATTGGAAGATGACTTGGATGACGATGATGATTTCGACGATGATGATTATGATGTTGAAGTTATTTATCAACGCTGAGTTAGCCTTATGCAAATAGCTATGATCGCTGCGATGGCGGCCAATCGCGTAATCGGTTTGAATAATCAGATGCCTTGGCATTTGCCGGCCGATTTAAAGCATTTTAAAGCCATGACTTCGGGTAAGCCGGTGTTGATGGGGCGCAAAACCTTTGAATCCATTGGTCGTCCTTTACCGGGGCGTCGAAATATCGTGATCAGTCGTCAGCCGGTACCGGCTAACTGTAACGTAGAATGGGTGAATAGCGTTGAACAAGCTTTAGCGTTAGTAGCCGATGTGTCAGAAGTGATGATTATTGGTGGTGCTGACATTTACCGCCAGTGTTTACCTTTAGCGCAGCGCTTATATTTGACTGAAATTGCCTTAGAAACACCAGGCGATGCTTTCTTCCCAGATTATCAAGCGGTAGGGCCTTGGCAGATCACGAGTGAGGATGTTGTGCCACAAAGTGATAGCAACCCCTTAGCTCATCGTTTTATCACCTTAGAGCGCTGCTAATAAAGGCATAGACAGAAAAAGGCCAGCTAACAAGCTGGCCTTTTTTATTGACATGAGTTTGCGCGGTTAGACTTTGAATTGATCGACCGAGCGACGTAATTCTTCGGCTAGGCTGGCCACCTCATGGCTGGAAGCGGATGTTTGATCAGCGCCGGTTGAGGTTTCTTCTGCCAGCGCCACAATGGCTTCTAATATTCCGCTGATTTCAATGGCTACTTGATGCTGCTCTTTGGCCGCACTGGATATTTGTTCACTCATATCGTGTGCCAAATGCACCGCATGTGTAATGCTATCGAGAGCTGATGTGGCGACTTCGGTTTTTGCGACACAGCTTTCTGCTTGTTTCTTCCCTTTATTCATCGCTTCTACTGCGGCTTGCGCACCGCTTTGTAGCGCTTGGATCATGTTTTGAATTTCTTGGGTAGAAGCCTGTGTTTTACTGGCTAACGAACGAACCTCATCGGCAACTACCGCAAAGCCGCGGCCTTGTTCACCGGCTCGAGCGGCTTCAATGGCGGCATTTAGTGCTAATAAATTGGTTTGTTCGGCAATGCCTCGGATCACATCTAAAATGCTACCGATAGCGGCACTGTCTTTATGCACTTTGTTAATCACCTCAGAAGCGTGATCGACTTCTTTCGATAACTGCACAATGATAGCTTTATTTTCTAATGAAATGCCTTTTACACGTGCGGCTTCGTTATCCGCATTTTTAATCTCGGCCAGAGCATCGTTCGAGCTTTGCAGCACGCCTTGCGCCGTACTGCTCATTTCCGTGGTGGCCGAAGCGGCTTGCGTGACTTGTGACTTTTGCTCGCGTATGGCTTCGGTGGTTTGCAAGGTAATGGTTGAGGTTTGTTCTGATGCTGCCGCTAGCTGCGTTGAGCGAGAAATAATCCCTTGGATCAAGCTTTGTAAGCTGAGGTTAACCTGATTAATACTTTTTGACAGTTCGCCAAATTCGTCCTGAGCGTGCTGCGGTAATTGTTGGGTTAGATCGCCTGCCGCCATTACGCTGAGCATGGCATTAATTTTTTGCAGCGGATTAACAATGGCGCTAATAGTCCTAAACGCAATAAAAATGGCGATAACAATAGAGCCAAACATCACCATAAAGATGGTAGTGATAGCATTTTGTACGCTGCTGCTACTTTGTTGTTGAATTTGCTCTGCGGCGGCAGTGCTTAGAGTTAATAATGCAGTTAAACGGCTAATGGCATCTTGCGTATCAGAATCGGCTTTCTCGAGCAGTTGGCGGGCATTTAGTTTGCCAGTTAACAAGCGGGTTTTGTTAGCAGGGATACCTTGTTGTTCATTTAAACCGGCCGATAGTTCCAGCATCTTAGTGGCTAATTCCGCGGGCATTGATACGCTGGCGGCTTGTTGCAACATGATATCAAGTTGCTTTTGTAAGTCAGCTAAGCGAAAGCCAATTTCATTACTAATGGTGGCGGCAGTGCTGCTGTCATTGGTGCGATTTAAATCAACCACGGTATTTAATAAG
The DNA here is from genome assembly GCF_030737935.1 of Alishewanella sp. SMS8. Lineage (NCBI taxonomy): Bacteria > Pseudomonadati > Pseudomonadota > Gammaproteobacteria > Alteromonadales > Alteromonadaceae > Alishewanella > Alishewanella sp. SMS8. The sequence goes on along the minus strand of NZ_JAPJEA010000002.1, from coordinate 517,828 downwards.
CTATTTATGCCGGTTTCCATTTGTGTCGCTGCGGTGTAGGCCTGCGGGAAGCTACTGCGAACATTACTGATATCGGTAAAATCTAACAATAATGACGCCATATCATCTGCAGTCATTTCCAGATCGCTCATTTGCTGTTCAATCTGACTTTGCAGGCTGATATTATTCGCTAATTGTTGAAATAGCTGCTTTGAGATAGGTAAGAAACTGTCAAAAGCGGCGGTAACTTGCTGTGCAGCCGCCAGTAATGTCGGTTGCTGCTGTACGGTTTTATTTAACGCTGCAGCGGCGTTGTTGTAGGTTTGCAGTTGGCTATCAAACTGTTGTTGTAACAAAGACAATTGCGCACTGTCGTTGACATGAAAAGCCTGCACGCCAATTTTGCTCATTAAAACAAACTGACTTTTCATCATGGCACTGTTTTCGAGAGCAGGGATCGAGATGGTGTTAACTTCGGCGGTCGCATTACTCACGCTGTTTAAGCGTATATAAGCAGTAAAACCAATAATCACCAATAGCACCGTAATGATGCTAAAGCCCCCAATTACGCGAGACTTAACGGTTAACTTCATGACAACTCCAATTTAAGCATATTAACTGCTATGTCACGGCTAGCAGAGGATCCATCGTGTAGCCGTTACTTGTTATTATTTGTTATCGACACTATACCTTTGTCGTGTTTCAACGCAATAGGCAGTTAATTGATTGCCCCAAACACAGCCGGTATCGAGTGCATGAATGTGTTTAATAGGGCTATAACCCTCTAACGCAGCCCAGTGGCCAAAGCAAATATCCATTTGTGCATGGTCTTGCCATAGCTCAAACCAAGGTTTGAGTTTTGATTGTTTATTTAAGCCTGATTTGGTGAGCAGTTCTAATGCGCCATCCGCTTGGCAAAACCGCATACGGGTGCAAGCATTGATAGTAAAACGCCAACGATCTTCCTGGGTGACGACATCGCGCCAACGGCTCGGTGTATTGCCATACATGGTAGATAACAACAGTGTGGGTTGATGCTGTAACAGCGCACTGATCTCGGCGCTAGCACTCAAGGCGGTGCTGATATCCCATTCGGGTGCTAAGCCTGCATGCACCATGAGTAATTGGCGCTCAGTACACACTTGGATCAGCGGTTGTTGGCAAAGCCAGTGTATTAATTCCGGTAGATGTGCCGCTTGCTGTAAGGCGGTCAGTTGATCAGCGGCTTTAACCTTACTAAAACCATAATAGCTGGCGATAAAATTGAGGTCATGGTTGCCTAAAACAACGCGTGCTTTCGCACCTAAACCACGCACAAAATCTAGGCAAGCTAAAGAGTCGGGGCCTCGGGCAATCAGATCGCCACAGAACCACAATTCGTCATGTTCGGCTTGATAGTGAATATGCGCCAGCAAGCGCTGAAGCGGTTCAAAGCAACCCTGCAAATCGCCTATAACGTAGGTGGCCATCAGTTCAAAATATGTGGCTGAGCCAATCTGAATAAGGGGATGGGGGTGCGAAATGATTGCTGTTTTTGGTCAATCATTTCATAGTAACCCTGCATGGTGCCCACGGGGGTTTCTAATACCGCGCCACTGGTGTAACTGTAGGTTTCGCCAGGCGCTAATTGTGGCTGCACTCCGATGACACCTTCGCCAGAGACTTCGGTTTGTTTGCCATTGCCATCAGTAATTTGCCAATAGCGGCTTAACAGTTGTACCTGTTGTTCGCTTTGGTTAGTGATATTGACGCAATAGGCAAAAACATAACGCTGCTCAGCCGGATCAGACTGAGCGCCTAAATAAAAACTATCCACGGATACGGTAACTTCTTGCTCAAGGCTCATTAGCACTTTCCTGCTCTGCAAGCCACTGGGCAACTCTAACAAATTCTGCAACGGAGAGTTGCTCCGGTCGTAATGATGGATCAATTCCCAGCGCGGTTAATTGCTCAGCAGTGGCAAAATTACTAAAACAATTTCGTAAGGTTTTGCGGCGTTGATTAAACGCTTCTAAGCATACACGGTTCAATACTGCAGGATCCACTTTAGCGCGATCGGCAATGTTAAAAGGGATTAAGCGCACAACGGCTGAATCCACCTTCGGTGCAGGTTTAAAGGCTCCGGGGCCCACTTGCACCACAGGAATGGCCTGACAGTAATACTGGGTCATTACACTGAGACGACCAAAGGCTTTACTGCCATGCCCCGCAGTCATTCGATCAACGACTTCTTTTTGAAGCATAAAGTGCATGGTATCGATCTGGTCGGCAAATTCAAATAAATGAAATAATAGCGGGGTAGAAATATTGTACGGTAAATTACCAAATACTTTAAGTTTCTGACCCGGTTGCACCAGTTGGCTAAAATCAAACTTCATGGCGTCGGCTTGATAAATGGTTAATTTATCAGCCATGTCAGGATGTTGGCGTAAACGTTCCGCAAGATCGCGATCAAGCTCAACCACGGTTAGCTTACCGGCTTCAGCAACGACTGGCTCAGTTAAGGCACCTAGTCCCGGGCCTATTTCAACTAAAACATCCGTCGTTTTTGGGGCAATAGCTTTAACAATTCGGCCAATTACATGGGGATCGTGTAAGAAGTTTTGGCCAAAGCGTTTTCGGGCACGGTGGCCCTGATGTACATTATCTGTCATGGATTCGTGGTTCGTTGAGCCAATTGAATGGCTTGGGTCACGGCATGAAACAGGCTGCCAGGGTCGGCTTTGCCGGTTGCTGCCAAATCTAGAGCGGTACCATGATCAACGGATGTTCGGATCAAGGGTAAGCCTAGGCTAATATTAACTGAACGGCCAAAACCTTTGTATTTCAATACAGGGAGGCCCTGATCATGATACATCGCGAGTACAGCATCTGCTTCGTTCAGGTATTTGGGTTGAAATAAGGTGTCAGCAGGTAAGGGCCCAATTAAGTGCATACCTTGTGCGCGGAGCTCTTCTAAAGCTGGCGTGATCACTTCGATTTCTTCGCGACCTAAATGGCCATCTTCGCCGGCATGCGGGTTTAAACCGCAAACATAGATGCGCGGTTCGGCAATACCGAACTTTTGCTGCAAATCTTCATGTAAGATGGTGATTACTTTGTGTAAACGCTCGCGAGTAATCGCTTTAGCAACATAAGCCAGCGGAATATGCGTCGTGGCAAGTGCAACGCGTAAACCTTCAGTGGCAAGCATCATCACGACATAAGGCGTGTTTGATTGCTGTGCAAAAAACTCCGTATGGCCACTAAAAGGAATGCCGGCGCGGTTGATTATGCCTTTGTGGACAGGGCCAGTGACGATGGCAGCCGCTTCTGCGGATAACACCATATCACCGGCAGCACGCAATGTATCTATGACATAACTGCCATTAGCGGCATTTAACTGCCCAGGGATCACGGGTTCAGCTAGCGCAAACTCAGCAATGGTTAAAGTGCCTGCGCGTTGCGGTTGAGGTGCGGCACTGGCTTGATAAGGTAAAAGTTGCACTGGCAAGCCTAAGCTCGCTGCACGTTCTTGCATTAGCTTGGCATTGGCACAAACAACCAGTTCAACAGGCCAGTCTTGGCGCGTTAACGCCAAGACCAAATCAGGACCAATGCCGGCCGGTTCACCCGGGGTAATTGCGATACGCAGGGTCATTAATCTTCTGCCAATACTTCGATATACGCATCATCACGCAGTTCGCGTAGGAAACTGGCTGACTCTTCGTTAAAGCGGCGATTAAAAATCATCCGATACACTTGATTACGTTTTTTATCGGCAGTCGCATCTACAGTGCGACGCTCTAGTAATTGCACAATGTGCCAGCCATGTTCGGTGCGGAAAGGCTCGCTCAGTTCATCAGGTTGTAAACGATTTAAGGTGTCACGAAACGCCGGGACATAAACATCTGTTTCACTCCAACCGAGGTTACCACCGTTTAATTTTGAACCTGGATCTTCCGAAAATTGTTTCGCTAATTCCGCAAAATCCGCATCACCCGCGCGTAGTTTTGTGGCCATGTCTAAAAGCATCGTTCTAGCACGTTCTTCGCTTACAATAATGGATGGTTTAATCAAAATATGCCGTGAATTGACTTCAGTCAGTTCTGCCACGTTTTCACCACGAATATCAAAAATGGTTAAAATGTGAAAGCCTGCGCCAGAGCGAAGTGGGCCAATGAGATCGCCTTTTTTACGACCACGAATACCTTCAGAAAACAAAGTGGGCATTTCGTTGATGTTCATCCAGTCTAATTGACCGCCCTCAAGGGCATTGGCACCACTGGATGAAGCGATAGCGATGCGACGGAAGTCACTGCCGTCACGTAATAATTTTAGTACTTGCTCTGCACGCTCACGTGATTCGGTAATTTGTTCGGTAGTCGCTTGGCTAGGAATGGCGATCAGAATATGACCTAGTTGGTATTGTTCGCTAATCGCACCTTGCTCTTCCATCAGTTTCACTAGGTTATCGACTTCTTGCTGGCTGATGTAGATGCGACGTTGCACATTGCCACGTAATACTTCGTTGGTCATGATTTCTTCGCGCACTTTTTCGCGGAAGCGCTCGTAGTTGCCTTCTTCATTTATAACTTGCTGACGGAATTGCTCCATCGATAAATTCTCGCCTTGAGCGATATTTCGAATCGTATCATCCAGTTGAGCATCGCTAATTTGTAAACCCATACGCTGTGCCATTTGCAATTGTAAATTGGTCATGATCAAGCGCTCAGTGGCCTGAGTGCGTAAGGCTAAATCTGATGGAAGTGTTTGGCCTTGTGCTTCAGCGTTGCGTTTAACTCGTTGTACTATTTCATCAACATCACTTTTTAAAATCACGCCGCTGTCCACAATCGCTGCAACTCGGTCGATTTCGCGTTCTGCTGCTGTTAGGGAAACGCTGGCAAAACCAAGCAAAACCACACAGATAATTTGCTGTAACTTCATAAATTCCTACATTCTAATTTGTTAGTAAATATGGACGTCGATAACTGAAGATGCCATTTGACAACATGTCAGCTACGCCAAAACCGGCTTTATCACCAAATCCTTTAAAGACAAACTGCACACTGAAACCACTATCCAGTTCGGCAAATTGGTTAACATTATCCACGGCGGTGTCAAAATCTGCCTGTACCTGTCTGCGAGCGACAAAACGCACTGCCCAACAACAGGATTCATATTGCAGTCCTATATTGGCGTCTATCATACGATGATTCGTCACATCACGGTAGTAACTGGCGATCAGTTGCCAGTTTTTATCTATTGGAAAGGCACCAATAACACCTAATTGTTGAATTTCCACTCCTGAGACTGCGCGGCTGTAGCGATGGTTCAATTGGAATAACGTATTCTCACTGCCACGATAATCTAAGCTGGCTGAACTCTTAATTAGTTTGTTTTGTTCAATGTCATATTGCAGCGCGCTGCTGACATACCAACGACGATACCAATTCCAGATCATTTCAGAGGCGAGCATCGACTCAGTGGATGGCAAATCTTGAGTAATGGTATTTGCTGTGATTTCCGGATCTTTTAAGAAAAAAATCTGGCCAAGGCTAAAACGGAATAATTCATTTTCGGTATTGTCGTAAAAGCGTGTCGTACCACCAAGGGTAATTTGATTCGCTTCATTGATACGATCTAAGCCTGAGAAACGGTTTTGCCTAAATAAGCCGTAATAATCGTCTTGCAAGCGCGTAGTATCGTACAAGCCAATATTGCTTTGATCGCGATAAGGAATATACAAATACTGTATTTGCGGTTCAAAGGTTTGTAATGCCGGCTCGCCAAACCAATCGTATTCTCGTTCCATATTGATTTTGGCATGCAAGCGAACCTTAGGTAAGGTCCGAGTGATCTCGGCTTGTTCTTCCGTGAGTGAGCTTAAGCTATCTTGTTGATAATAAGTATAAAGCAAGCTTGTTTCGGCCGTGAATTCAATTGCCGAGGTGATGATAGGAATTCGAAGCGCTGGCTCAATGTGCAGTCGATCCGCGGCGTTATAAAAGGCTTGGTCATTTCTGAAATGCGCATATTGGCTAAACCAACTGGCTTCGAGCCAGTTACCTAAAGCGATAGGCGCCGCTGAAGCCACACTTAGTTGCGGGATCGCTTTATAGGCTTGGTTATAATTACCAAGAATCTCAAAGCCTTGCATTTTTAAATGCGAATGAACTTGTTCACCGTAATAACTCAGGCTGGCTTCACGATATAATTGAGTATCACTCTGGTTTGTGTAGTCTGAGCCTAGTTCTGTTAGATAAGCGCTATCGCTGACATCGGTAAAGTCGATATAACCACGCCATTTATCACTAAAATCGGAGCGATTCGTCAAATGTGTTAAGTAACGCGCGCCGAAATCATTGGTTTTTTCATCATCGCTATCCATGTATTCTAATTGCAGTAAGCCACTGTGTTCGGCTGTTAAATACCGCAGTTGCGACTTTAACTGAGCACCACGATTACTCATAAAACGCGGTGTAAGCGTCAGATCGTAGTTTTCGGCCAAGTTGAGGTAATAGGGTAATTCTATGTCTATACCGGTGCTTTGTGAGCTGCCGACTTTCGGCACCAATAATCCTGATTTACGTTGTTCATTAACGGGGAAAGTTAAATAAGGGATATAAAAAATAGGGATGTCTTTAATTTTAAACACCGCATTACGCGCTTCACCCCAGCCTGAGTCTGCCGCGATGCTGATTTCTTCAGCGTGTAAGCCCCAGCTGTCATCTTGTTCTGGGCAAGTTGTGAACACGGCTTGGCGTAATACTAACGCCTCGTTCGAAGCCACCATGGCCGAAGCTTCACCGCGACCAGCATTTTCAACAAATTGATAACGCGCATCACCCAGTGTAACGCGGTTTTGGCTAATGTCTGCTTCAAAAAATTGGCTACTCACCGACAGTGCTGGATTAAAATACTCAATACCGCCATCGGCGCGTAGTGTTTGGGCGCGGGTATCATAACTTGCTTTAGGTGCTTGTAATAAGGTATCGCGATGCAGGATTTGTACTTTACCTGAAAATTCAGCGCTTTGGTTTTCTTGTAAGTCGACGTTATCTGAAAAAATGCGGATCCGACTATCTTGTCCATTTAAATCTTTTAAGATATCAGGCAGTTGAACGGGTTGCTGGCAAGTTTGGCTAGCAAGCGGTGCAGCATTAACCTGCAGAGGTGTCATCGCTACCCAGAGTAATCCTGCTAAACTTAAACCTTGTTTCATGCCTTTCTACTCATTGCTTACTGCGTCGCACCAGCCGACCTTGGGTGGGTTATGATAAATCAATTTTAGAATTCCTGCTAATCCGATATAGTGCCTATGTTAATCGTGTTATGCCAGACCAGTGGCTGGCTCAGGGCTCATTGCAGTTTTCGGGGTATGTTACGTGTGGGGAAAAATTCTTGGTGCCTTATTTGGTATCGCTTTATTTAAGCTACCTGGCCTGTTGTTGGGTGTGGTAGTAGGGCATCTTATTGATCAGATGTTTCAACGCAAATTAGCGAATTGGGAAGGGCTGCAAAGCGTTTTCGGGCAAGACGATGAACAAGCCTTATTTATGTACAGTAGTTTTGCTGCAATGGGGCATCTTGCGAAAGCGACGGGTGTGGTAACCAAAGCTCATATCTCAGAAGCCACCCACTTTATGCAACAGTTGGGTTTAAATGCTCAGCAGCAAAAAGAAGCACAAGCGGCATTTAGAGATGGTAAGGCGGTTAATTTTCCGTTTCGCGCGCAAATCACGGAGTTTTACCAACGCTATAAACGGCGGCCGGACGTTTTACAATTATTCCTAGAAATTCAATTAAGTATTGCCTGTGTTGATGGCCGCATCAGCGCTGAGCAGCATCAGCTTTTAATTCAAGTTGCCGAGTGTTTGCATATTTCGCGCAGCACTTTAGCGCAATTGCTGTTGGCTTATCAGGCGCAGTCACGGTTTAAACAGGGGCAAGCCCCCGGCAAAGAACAAGGACCCTCTTTACTTGCGGCTTATCAAATGCTGGGCTGCACACCAGAGATTGCTGACAAAGAGCTGAAGCGTGCTTACCGTAAATTGATGTCGCAACATCATCCAGACAAATTAATGGCACAGGGAGTGCCAGCGGCGATGTTAGAGGTAGCCAAAAGACGTACGCAAGATATTCAAGCGGCGTATGAGCAAATCAAGCAGGCCCGAGCTAAAAACCCGTAGAGTGTAACCAGCCGATAATTTCATTGACTTGCCAGTGTTGCAGGCTTTGTTGATGAAAACCGTCGTTTAAATGACGTTGTCGATATAAAGCATTGCCACGCTGTTGTCCTAATTCTGCCCTTGCTGTGGCCGAGGCAAGGGCTTGTGGATGGTCATGCGCCGTTAATAAATCGAGTACCGGTACTTTATTCAATACGTTTTGCGCAAAGCTACTCTGTTGCTCTGTTGCTGATAAATAGGCCCCTAAATTCACTAGCGCGGCCGGTGGCATATTTAAACTATCTGTCAGCAGTAAATTCATTACCGCTGCGATTTCCCCTTGTGCAATAACAATCACCGGTGGCTTTAACCGCGCTTGCTGCGCTAACAATTGCCAGCGTTGGCTAAGTTGGTTTTTTTGTAATGTTAATTGCTGCGCAGAGTTGGTCGCCGTTACTGGATCTGGTTGCGGCAACACCCAGAGATCCCAGCCACGGTCAGGTAAAGATAAGCGAAGTTGATTAAGTAACGAAGGACTAAAGGCATGCTGATGGGCATCCGGTAGCAACACGATACTACCTCGTGTTAAACGAGCGGCACTGGGGGTATGCAATGCCATGAAGGTGGCACTCGCAGCATCAAATTGTTGTAGGTTAACCTGAGGGAATTGGCGTTGAATATCTTGCCAGTGAGGTTCTGCTTGGCTGCTGGTCGCGGCAAAAAGCATAACAGCAAATGCGAACCCTTTATTTTGCATCTATGTTACCGCCATTAAAAAACTCAAATTGATTACTCTATAGCGGCTTGTGTTCCCATATCTTGAGCGGGAAGGTGTTGTGCCAGTAAATCTTCGGCAAAAGCAAACAGCACTTTGTTGTTATGTCTAAATTTTATGTAATTGCCTTTATGCTCGAGTAAGGCAACCACAGTTGAAGGTTGGATGATAAAACAAAATTTTGTGGCTTTAAATTCGACCAACGCTTTGGCCATTTCTCTAAGATGATCGTTTGCTGCAAGACGTTGTGTTTCTTGCTCGTCATTACAGACATGTGCTGAATGCTGTAATTGAATCATTTCAACATCATCCGCAATGGCGTTAATGCTAAACATGCATAGACTGCATGTAATGAGAAGAAAAACAAACTTAGCCATGATAGGAGGAGTCCAGTAATTGACATTATGTACTAAAAATTAGCAGTGATTGTAAATTACGGCAATAGAAAATAATAGTAGAGTAGCGAAAGCCAATAAAAATAAAGCCGCTAGCATAGCGGCTTTATTTAATATTAGTACTTAAATACTATTAGCGAAGTACTGGCTCTTTAATCTTAGCCGTTACTTTTGCTTCAATACGTTGGTTGGCAGCGTGTGCTGCGCGGGTATTACCCTCAACTCGAAGCTGAGTGACACCGAAACCTTTAGAGGTAATACGGTTGCTGTTGATGCCTTGCGCTGTTAATAAATCAGCGATGGCTTTAGCACGACGCTCAGATAAACGCATGTTGTAAGCGGCGTTACCGATGTTAGACGCGTGACCTTCGATGAACACAACCGCTTCAGGGAAGCGTTTCATAAAGGCGGCTAACTGGTTAACTTCTGTTTGGCCGTCAGCAGATACTGCTGCAGAGTCAAACGCGAAACGAACTTCGATATCGACATCGCCTACACGGTCCATTTTCTCAGTGTAGATAGTACAGCCTTGAGCATCTACTTTGTGAGCCGCTGGTGTGTTAGGGCACTTGTCTTGGCTATCAACTACGCCATCACGGTCAGAATCAACAGGCATTGGTGCTGGCGCTGGGGCCGGAGCTGGGGCCGGAGCGGGTGTAGGAGCAGCAGCTGCTTCAGCACCGAAAACCCACGTTGCACCTGCTTTTAAAGACGCATCATTCCAATCACCGTTGTTAATACCACGGAAACGGTTACCTTCAACAAATAAGGCAACCGCTGGGCTAACAAAATAACGATAACCAACACCGATGTTTACTGCGTCAAAGGCGATGTCATTTTCAAAATGTTTCCAGCCACCCACTAAATACAGATTAGTGTTAGCCAGATGATACATTGCATCTAAACCAAAACGGTCACCCGTTACGCGAGAATCTTGAACTAATGAATTGAAGCTCTGACGAGCATATTCAAAGCGCACACCCCAAGTTTCGTTGACACGGTAACCAATGTCAGCACCTACACCCCAAGCATCATCAGTGTTGCTCCAGGTAGCTGATTGCGCTTTACGCGAATCATTCCAGTAGCCTTCACCAAATAGTGAGCCAAAAACCTTTTTTTCTAGATCTTGAGCTGTTGGTGCATCGGCAATAGCCTGAGCGCCAAACAGCGGAATAGCCGCAAGAACTGCTACAGCGATTGCTTTAAGTTTCATCCGTTTCTCCTTCGATTCATCCAATTAAGCAAACTTTTAATAGTTTACCATATTGTTTTGTCAGCATTATTGGTTTTTGCAAAAAATAAAGTTTATTTTTAAGACAATACAATAATAGTGCAGTTAAATGAATGTTGCGTTAATAGCCGATTCTTTTTACTTAAAAAGGGCAAATTGCTGAAAAAATCATCTTTTTTGCCGTTGTTGGATGGCTAAGCCTTAAATGACAGGCATGCAGTTGCAGCCGATCTGCAGCATGCACTGCCTCTCCGGCGTAAAATTTATCGCCTAAGATGGGATGACCAATAAATTGTAAGTGCACACGTAGTTGATGAGAGCGTCCGGTGACAGGGGTTAATTCCACGCGGCTTTGGTTATTGGCACGGCTAAGCACGCGATAGTGCGTTAAAGAAGGCTTACCATGTTGATAACACACCTTTTGCATCGGTCTATTTGGCCAATCACAAATCAATGGCAAATCAATACTGCCACTGCTCGCCTTAACTAAACCGGAGACTCGCGCTTCATAACTTTTTTCAGTTTCGCGCTGTTGAAATTGCCGGTTTAGCTCACGTTGCGCCTCTTTGTGCATTGCCATAATAAACACCCCTGAGGTGGCCATATCTAAGCGATGCACAATGCTGGCATTGGGCCAAACGAGTTGCACTCGGTATTGCATGCTATCAAAGTGTGCAGGATCTTTACCCGGCACCGACAATAAGCCACTGGGCTTGTTTAGCACCACGATATCGTTGTCTTGATACAAAATATCGAGATAAGGCCATGTCGGTGGGGTATAAGTTAACAGCATGGCGTTAATCGTGACTCACCACGATCACTCGGATCGCATCTAATTTTAACCGAGCTTTGGCCAAGTACTCATTCAGTTGCTGGCATTGCTGCTGTTGATGAGCGATCTCTTCATCCCGCACTAAGGGGTTTACTTGGCGAAGTGCCTGCAAACGCTCGATATCTGCGGTTAAGCTTTGCTGCATTTGGGTTTGTGCTTGGCTGCGTAATTGCTCAAGTTGCAGCGTGGCTAACTGTTCCGCTTGTTGCAGCATAGGGTGGATCAGATTTTGTAAGGCATTCACCAGTTTTGTCGCCGTTTGTCGACCAACCGGTTTTAATTGACGATTAAAGTTATCAAACGACACTTTGGCTGCCAGATCTTTACCGGTTTTATCTAACAACATACGAATCGGCGTAGGCGGTAAATAACGCCCCAATTGTAACGCCGCTGGCGCGCTCGCTTCTGCGATATAAATTAACTCCACAAAGAAGCTACCAACCGGTACGGCTTTGTTAGGTAATAATGCCACGGAGCTGTTACCTAACACATCATTACTCAGGATATCCAAAGTGCCTGTGACCATCGGGTGATCCCAGCTTAAAAATTGAATATCTTCTTCGGCTAATGCGGTAGCGCGGTCAAAGGTGACTGTGGTGCCATCATCTGCTAATCCAGGATAGTTTTGCTGTAAATGCTCAGATGGCCGTAAAATGATGCTGGTATCAGAGCGATCTTCTTGATTAACGCCCAGTAAATCCCACGCCTTGAACATCAGCATTGGCAGTTTAACGTCTTGATCGAGTGCACTGACTTCGGCAGCAAGTTGTAACGCTTGTTGGCCACCGCTGGAGTTGATTTCTAATAACTGATCGCGGCCTTGCTCCAATTTAGCTTGTAACTCGGCGGCCAATTCAGCACAGGCTGCGATTAATTGCTCGGCCTCGTCGCTCGGGCCTCGGTAGTCAGCGAGTAGCTGTTCTAACTGCGTTTTTTGTTGTTCAAAAATCAGGCGGCCCGTTTGGCAGGTTTTGGCAAACGCATTTAAACCGTGATGATACCATTGCAGTAATAATTGCTGCGCAGTATCCGCGAAGTAGGGGATATGGATCTGAATATCATGCTGCTGCCCAATCCGATCTAACCGGCCAATCCGCTGTTCGAGTAAATCAGGGTTTAGCGGTAAATCAAACAATACCAAATGTTCGGCGAACTGGAAGTTACGACCTTCGCTACCAATTTCAGAACACAGCAACACTTGGGCACTGTACTCTTCTTGGGCAAAGTAGGCGGCCGCTTTATCTCGCTCGATAATGCTCATGCCTTCATGGAATACGGCGGCACGAATACCTTCAGATAAACGTAAGGCTTCTTCCAAGGCGAGAGCCGTGGCTGCCGACGCACAAATCACTAAAAATTTGCCGTGTTTCGCCGCTTTTAACGCGGACAACAAATATGCAACACGCGGGTCAAATTGCCACCACTGGCTGTTTTCACCTTCAAATGCCTGAAAAACTTGCTCTGGAAAGAGATTAGCGGTGATTTTAGCGTGCACCGAGGCGTCTTGTTGCAAGGCGCGATGCACTTTTAAGGCATTTTGATATTGCTCTGGCATTGCCAGAGGTTGTAATAGCGGGCAACGTTTTGGGAAGCCTTGAATGGTGTTACGGCTATTGCGGAATAAAATGCGGCCGGTTCCATGACGATCTAATAACTTTTCGACCAGCTCATGCCGCAACGTTTCGGTGAGGGGGTGCTGATCGGCGAGTGACTGTAATAGCGCTTGGCTAGCGCTATCGTTTAACAAGTTGTTTAACGAGGCTAACAAGTTGGCATTCAGTGACGTGGCGCTTATCAGTTGCTGAGCCAACTCGGCGATCTGCTGATAATCTTGCTCTTCAGCTTGAAATTGTTCGTAATCATAAAAACGATCAGGATCTAATAACCGTAGCCGGGCAAAGTGGCTCTGATGGCCAAGTTGATCGGGGGTGGCTGTCAGTAAGATTAAACCGGCTGTATCTTGGGCTAGGGCCTCGATGCGCTGATATTCCGTGCTAGGCTTTAACGGATCCCAATGAAGATGGTGAGCTTCGTCGACCACCAATAAATCCCAGTGGCTACTGACCGCATGCTCATGCCAGCTGCGCTTTTTCGCTAAAAACTCCATGCTACACAGCACGAGTTGTTCGGTATCAAACGGGTTATCCGCATCGAGTTGCGCTTGCTGGCAACGTTCTTCATCAAAAATCGCAAAACGCAGATTAAAGCGCCGCAGCATTTCTACCAGCCATTGATGTTGTAATGACTCGGGTACAATAATCAAAATACGACTGGCCAAGCCCGTCAGTAATTGCTGGTGAATAATTAAACCGGCTTCAATGGTTTTACCTAAACCTACTTCATCGGCCAATAACACGCGTGGCGCGTGGCGCTGTGATACTTCGCGTGCAATATGAAGCTGATGTGGGATCAAGCTAACACGACCACCAACCAAACCACGCAGCGGGCTTTGTTGCAGGCTTTGTTGATGCTGCCAGCTTTGATAGCGTAATGGGAAGAATTCAAAACGGTCTACTTGACCGGCAAATAAGCGATCTTGAGGTTTGTTAAAACTCAGGAAGTGGTCTAAAAAGGTTTCGCGTAAAATGCAGGGTTCTTGCGTATCTAAGCGAATGCCGTGATAACTTAATAGTGCGTTTTCAATCGTTACTTGCTGCACCAGTAAAGTAAAGCCCTCTGCACTTTTCACTTCATCGCCGATGTTAAAACTCACGCGAGTCAGAGGCGCTTCTTGCTGAGCATAAAAGCGTGTTTCACCGCTGGCGGGGAACAGAATTGATAGCATTCTGCCCTCCAGTGCAATTACAGTACCTAAGCCTAAATCAGACTCTGTATCGCTGATCCAACGTTGTCCCAGTGCAAAATTCATTCTAAACCCTAACTGTCAAAAACGGGGCGCTATGGTACAGCGAAACGACCTTGGTTGCATCTGTCTCGCACAGCTTTTTCTTCAGCAACGATTATAAGTTGTCATGCTGTTGTCATCTGGTAACGGCAACGTAGCAATTAGCGTCTAAGGTGCGGTTCGGCACTTTTAGTCGCAGTCTGGCAAAGTTGCACTATGCTAAAAAGAGCCGTAATACATTACGGTGAGATAAGCAAATAAAGGAGTGCTTATGGCGCGGAAAAAACAGCAAGCGAAAAAAATTTATGTTCTAGATACCAATATTTTGTTGCATGAACCTTTTGCCTTCCTCAATTTTGAAGAAAACGATGTTGTGATACCGATGACGGTATTAGAAGAACTTGATCATATAAAAGATAAAAATAAAGACGTCAGCCGAGATGCACGAGTGGCAATTCGTGCGTTAGAAGATATTTTAAAAGACGCCTCCCCAGAGCAAATGCTGCACGGTGTGGCGTTACCCAGCCGCCAAGATGCCAAGCCCGCCGGTCATATTTTTATTGTTAACGATCACCATCTAAAAGATGAAATCCCTGGTTTACCCGGCGGCGAGAACGATCATCTGATCATTAACACCGCCTTGTATTTGCAGCGCGAAAAAAGCCCTGTAAAAGTCATATTGGTGACAAAAGACATCAATATGCGTTTAAAAGCCAAGGGTGCGGGTTTAAAGCATGTAGAGGATTACCGCACTGACCAACTGATAGATGATGTACGCTTTCTCTATAAGGGCTATTACAAATTTGCCGGAGAATTTTGGCCACAAGTCGGAGAATGTCACAGTGTGAATGAAGGGCGAGATACGGTCCATTACATCAACCGAAAGGTCTTACCTAATGCTTATGTTAACGAGTATCTAGTCGATGAGGCTGAAACTTTTGCTGGGAAGGTTTTGGCAGTTAGCGAGCACGAATTAAAAATCCAAGACTTCGGTTATGAGCGATTAATGCATCGACATGCTTGGGGGATTCATCCAAAAAATATTTATCAAGCCATGGCCTTAAATGCCTTGCTCGATCCGCAAATGGATTTGGTGATTTTAACTGGCCCCGCCGGATGCGGAAAAACCCTAATTGCCTTAGCTGCCGCGCTGGAGATGGTTATCGAAAAAGGCATTTACGATAAAGTCATTGTGACGAGGAATACACCTGAAATTGCCGAGTCTATTGGCTTTTTACCAGGCTCTGAAGAAGAAAAAATGGCACCTTGGTTGGCGGCCATTACTGATTCGTTAGAAGTACTGCACAAAACCGACGAACATCCGCATGCCAGCGTGAATTACATTATGGAAAAGGCGAATATTCAGTTTAAGTCGGTTAACTTTATGCGTGGCCGCAGTATTCAAAATGCCATTGTTATTTTAGATGAATGCCAAAATTTAAGCGCAGCGCAGTTAAAAACCATTATTACCCGCTGTGGCGAGGGAACAAAATTAATCTGCTCAGGTAATTTATCGCAAATAGACAGTAATTATCTTACTGCGGTGACCTCGGGGCTCACTTACATTGTGGAGCGTTTTAAAAACTTTGAAGGCAGTACTACCGTTAATTTAAATGGGGTTGTTCGTAGTCGATTAGCCTCTTTTGCTGAGGCGAACTTGTAGTTTTCTGCGATGGATAGATTGACTAATTAATGAAACGCGCTAATTTAGTTTCAACGCAATTGTTAACAAGGAAAGGTTGATGCAAAATCCAGCGCTTTACGAATATCGCCGTACGGTCAAATTGGCGGCGCTATTCGTCCTAATGTTGAGTTTTGTTGCGGCACTCTGTCACTTTTTATTGACCATCGATAACCGGCTACAACACACCGAACAACGTTTGCAATTTAAAGCCGCACAAATTGACACGCAACTACAACCGCTGCTGAATTTGCTTGATTGGTTAACCAAACTGCCGTTTAGTGAGCAAGCTGCTTTGCAAAGCTCGCTTTCGTTAAAGCTGCATAATCGTCAGGGAGAGCCATTAAATACCGCGGAGTTAGTAGAGAAAACCGACAGTGTGGCCAGCGAATTGTTATTACTGCAGCATCTCGATTTAGCCTTTACGGCTATCGAATTGATGCAACCCGCGCTAGAGCGCATTGTGTATGTGTCAGAACAACATTTTATTTATGCTAATCCGCAGACACAGTTCACCGCAACTTTAGCGAGTTTAGTGCCATGGTTTGAGCGATATGAGCAAGCTGAAGGCTCAGCTAAACCAGGTTTAGCGACTTTGGCGCTAAGTAAAAACAAAGTATTGCTAAGCCAACGTATCCAGCAGCCGAATGGTGGGGCAGGGTATATTTTATTTGTGTTAGATGTCCCTTTATTGTTGATGCCATTACAACAGCAAACACCGGGGGCTGATTTCCTGTTATTAGATGAGCATGGCCATATGCTCGGTGGCACGACAAAAGACGACAGCAAGGTCGATGAAATGTTACTGCAATTACAGCGGATAGGTCGGCAGCAGTTTTCTTTAGCGATGCTTGAAGCACGGAATGGCTTATTTAGTGCCGGCTTTAAAAGCTTTATTGCTTATTGGATTGGCTATCTTGTCGTGTTGTCGCTGGCAACCTTAGGTTATGCGTATCGTTACAAGCAAAAAGTGGTGGGGCCGGTGCGGCGTTTAACGGTTCATGTTGAGCGAGCGATCCGCGATCAGGGTGGCGTAAGACATATTCCTAGTGGTTGGGAAGAGATCTTTGATAAGATCAGTCGATTGAAATCCTGATATACCTTTGCCAATGGCAAGGGCTGAGAATTTATTATGAAGTTGTCTCGTCAACTGCCGGTGACTACGGCCATCTCTGCTATCGATTTACTGGTCTCTGCTGCTCCTGAATTAAGTAAAGGCCGTTTAAAAGATGCGATGAACAAAGGTGCAGTGCAGTTAGTCGGCAAGCCAGTTAAACGGTTGCGCCGCGCTCAATTCATGTTAAAGCCCGGTGCAACACTACTGTTAAATTACGATGAGGATATTTTGCAGCGGCAATGTGCGCCTGCAACCTTATTATTTGATGAAACCGCGTACAGTATTTGGTTTAAACCAGCAGGTATGTTGTCGCAAGGCAATGAGTGGGGCGATCATCTGAGTTTACTGCGCTTTGCTGAGCAGCATTTTACCCCAGCGCGACAGGTTTTTTTATTACACCGCTTAGACCGTGAGGCCAGTGGCTTAGTTATTCTTGCTCACAGCAAAAAAGCGGCTGCCGCTTTTAGTCAATTAATTGCGCAGCGACACATTGCCAAAGGTTACGCCATTACGGTAAAAGGCCAATTATCTGCCGATTTAATAGCAAATGGGGTGATCAGTTTACCGTTAGACAATAAAGCCTCAGAAACCCGTTTTACTGTTGAGGCTTATGATCCCGTTACCGATTGCAGCCGACTTAATGTGCAGTTAATCAGTGGTCGAAAACATCAAATTCGTCGTCACTTTGCCAGTGTTGGGCATCCGGTGTTAGGCGATCCACACTATGGTAGTGGCAATAAATCGGCGGCAGGGTTGGCATTACAAGCGGTTTGTTTAAGCTTTAACTGTCCATTACGCCGACGCCAGCAGCTTTTTGAGCTGCCAGCGGCACTGCGTATATAGCGTGAGAGGGTAATCAGGTTAGGGGGTTAATCGGCTTGTTCTGGCGTTAGAACTTGTTGATTGACCAAAATGGTCAGTTCGCCCAAGCGATAAGCATTGACAATATCTGTGCGTAAATCTTCTACCTGCCATTCGCAGGGCCTAGCATGTTCAGTTGTGAAACTTAACCGCCAAGCCAGATCCGCTGGCGGAGATTGCTCAAGTAATGACCAACCAAACCATACGATATCGGTTAAACCATTCAAATCACGTTTGTGCCAATTGGGTCCTAGCAATGAAGCTAATTCCAGTTCTGCCGTTAAAATAGCGGGTGCAACACCTAGCGCGAGCAATTTATGGCTGAATGATTGAATGGCTTGTTCTAACAAAGCACTTTGTGCGGCTTTATCTTGGCTGTCAACGGCGAGCCAAAGCATTTCACTGCCACTAAAGGATGCGTTAACCGCTTCCGTATCTAGCTCTTGTGCTAATTGTTTCAGCATATTGGTGACAATGCGTCGACCAAATTGCCGCTGTAAGGCAGCACGCTGGCGCGGCATTATAACGAGTAAGCTTTGTGTTTGCTGTTGATCCAGCACTTTAGCCTTCTCACGGAACTGGATCCATTGTGGTGGCGCTAACTCTGGCACTACCGAAGGCGTGACGGCGTTTTGTTGCCGGCGCACCAATTGCCAAAAAACAAAGCAGATAAAAATCAGTAAAACCAGTAACGCTTGCAGTAAAAATTGGCGAGATTCTGTTTCTGCTAAGGTTTGCTTTAATGTGGTTAATTGCTGGCGATATTGCTCTGCTTCATTAAGTTCTGATAAGCCATCGCTTAGCTCAGCCATGTTGTACTGCATTTGTTCAGCTAATTCTTGTTGATTTAACTGTGTGACTTTTTCTTGTAAGGTATAGGCTAGTTGCCAATCGCCTGCCGCACTCGCTAAAGCTGCTGCGCTATCGTGATAGCGCAATTGTAAAAAAGTGGCGGCTTGTTCGATATCCGGGCTTAATTCATTTAGCAGTACTTTTGCTTCAGCATAACGTTGTTGCGTAATCAATAACTTAACAATGGCCAACGCAGTTTCTTGCATCATGCTGCGCATGTTTAACTGTTTAAAGTTTTGAAAAGCCAATTGATAATACTGTTCTGATTGTGGGTAGTTTTTACTTAAAAGTGCGGCGCGACCCAAGCTGTAATAGACCAAAGCGGTGCGCTGTTTGTGCTGTAATTGCTCTGCGATCTCTAAGGCTTGTTGCAGTAAAGTTTGAGCTTGTGCTATCTGCTGTTCACCTTCCATATAACTTTCAGCCATGTAAATCAGTACATGACTGTAATTCGACAGCCGATTTAATTGTTGATAGCGTTCAGCCGCTTGTTGAAAGTGAGTGAGGGCAAGATCATGTTGATCAAGTTTGCGATAAGCCATGCCCATGCGGAAGTAAATCGATGCAATTTGTTCGTCATCCGATAACTCACGGGCAATGACCAGCGCTCGTTCAAAATGACTAAAGGCGACTTTATACTGGTTATTTTGCAATGCTAATCGGCCAATCAGCACTAAGGCATTCAACTGGCGTGGGGTATTGCTGAGCTCTTCAGCTAGCAGCAAACTCCGCTTGGCATATTCTAAACCTTGGCTAAGATTACCCAATACATTATGAGCAGAGGCAAAGCTGTTTAGTACATCGCTCAATAGTACTTTTGCAGCCACATCTTTTAACGAGGTGAGGCGCTTTTCAGCTTCAACTAATTGTACTAGTGCCATCTCGGCATCTTGAAAATAAATGCCATAGATTTGCGCTTTATGAAATAAACTCATGGCGCGAAGGTAATCGTTTGGCGCCATGTTTTCTGCTTTATTAACCGCATCTAAAGCGGCTTCACGTTTGCCGAGTGTTTGATAACTCTCTGCTAAGACTAAATAGTCTTCGGTGCTTAGGCTGTTCTCTGTTTGCGTTTGTAGCGACGTGATCACTTGTTCGGCATGTTCACTGCTGCTTGCTGCGTCGCGCATTCTCGAGCTCAGCGTTTCTGCGGCTAAGTTCGTACTGATAAACAGTATAAAGGTAACAAACGTCAGGCATTTCATAGCACTTTTGCTCTTATTAGGTTGTTGACCACTGCATTCAACTTGTTGGCGCATGGTGTTAAGTATTCTACTGTGTTGCTATAAAATTATTAATATTGTCAGCAATTTTGCTCACCATCCGTGCTCTGGCTTCGCGGCTGGCCCACCCAATATGTGGGGTAATTAATAAATTCGGTAAGGCACAGTGCAACAGCGCCGTGTCTGGCGCGGGGGGTTCTTCGGCTAACACATCTAAACCGGCTGCCAGTTTTCCTTGTTGCAAAGCATTAATTAATGCTGCGGCATCGATTAACGCGCCTCGTGCGGTATTAATTAAAATCGCGCCGGGTTTTAGCCATGCCAGCCGCTGTGCGTTAATAAAAGCTCGGGTGTCTGTCGTTAACGGACAATGTAATGACACCACATCGGCTTGAGCAAAGGCTTCTGCCATCAGCATTCGGCCTGGTCGGGCTTCGGTTGCGCTGGGGCGCTCTGCAATAATCACCTGCATGCCAAAGGCTGCAGCTAATTTTGCTGTGGCTTGACCTAAAGCACCATAACCCACAATCACCATGGTTTTATTGGCTAATTCCATTATCGGAAAATCCAGCAAACAAAAAGAACGGCTTTGTGCCCATTTGCCCGCGGCAACCCGCTGCTGATAGCCAATAAGTTGATTGGTGAGTGCCAGTAATAACGCAAAAACATGCTGCGGCACCGCCGTCTCGGCGTAGTTACGCACATTTTTTACCACAATGCCGGCGGCGGCTGCCGCGTCCAAATCGATATTGTCGGTGCCGGTTGCACTAATCATAATCGCTTTTAAACGCGGTAGCTGCTTCAGTACCCCGGCATCTAAGATGCATTTATTCACGATAGCAATATCAGCATTGCGCAAGCGCGGCACAATCTGCGCGGTTGTACTGTAGTCGTGTAAGGTTAATTCACCATCAATGTGCTTTAACGCTGAAAAATCCGCATCACCTAAGGTGGCAGCATCTAAAAAAACCAGTTGAAGAGCCATAATTTATTCTTAAATACCAAAGCTATAAATTAGCAGTAGAGCAATTACACTGTTTTACCATAGCCGTAGCTAAAATGCAGCAAGTGTTGTTGTTAGACCATTGGCTAAGTGGTTCTGAGATTTTTGTTATACATTTGCTAACACATTGCTTGTGAATTAGCGTAGTGGCTTTGCTATTATCGTATTTTGATAAAGGAGTAAGCGGCATGCGAATAGCGGTATCGGCTATTGAAAAAGCTTATGCAACGGTGCAAGCCGTGCGGGGCGTTAGTTTTACCATTGAACCGGGTGAGATTTTCGCCTTATTGGGCCCAAATGGTGCGGGTAAGTCGTCTATTATTCGTATGTTAGTGGGGATGACGTTGCCCGATACGGGCACTATTCAGGTCGAATACCAACAGCAGCGCTATAACCATATACCACGGCGTCAGTTGGGTTACTTACCCGAAGACCGTGGTTTATATCCGGATAAAAGCGTTGAGAAAAATTTATTGTATTTGGCGCAATTACACGGTTTAAGCAAAGCAACCGCACAGCAGCAAATGTCGCACTGGTTAGAGATATTTGAGTTAACTGAACGGCGACATGAAGACTTAAAGCAATTATCAAAAGGTAATCAACAAAAAGTGCAGCTGATCGCGGCCGTGATCCATCGGCCGGCCGTGGTGATTTTGGATGAGCCATTTTCTGGCTTAGACCCACTCAATCAGGAAAAAGTCGTCGCCTTTTTAAAAGAGCTGCGCCAGCAAGGTATGACGGTGATCCTCAGTGCCCATCAAATGGCGATGGTAGAAAAATTGGCTGACCGTATGTTGCTGATGGCAAAGGGCAAAGTAGTCTTAGCTGGCACCTTAGCCGAGATCCGACTACAAGCACAGCCAAAGCAAGTGGTATTAATTGAAACTGAACAAACCGTCAGTGAAGACAGCTTAGCGTCAGTATTGGCTGATGAGCATTGGCAATGGCAGTCGAGTCACAGTTTTAGTGTCACCTTAGCCAACAGCATGGATCTCACACACTGTTTGCAACGTGTTTTGGGCTCATTCACTGTGCGCGCCGTGACCATGCAAGCAGCCGATTTACATCAATTATATGTGTCGGCCATGGCCGAGCATCAGCAAGGGAGTGCAGCATGATCTCTAAGCAAAGCTTAATTGTCGCTAAATGGGAGTTTTTACGCTTCTTTAAGTGGAAACAACAGCTGATCTCCTACCTGTTAATGGTGTTGGTGATGGCTGCTGTGGTGGCTTGGAGCTTTTTTGTGGACGAAAGTCGGCATCAATATCGGATTGCGGTGCCTGCGCATTTTACGTTGGAAAATACTGAGCAATTTCAGTTTCAGCGGCCCACGATAACCTTAGATGAGCAATTGACACAGTTAAAAGAGACTCAAACTTGGCATGCGGTGGTCAGCGAAGAGGCTGAGGCTATTGTGGTGCATACGCTATCGGGTAAAAAATGGCAGCAAACACTGGATAGCGAGTTACAAAAGTACTTTCGGCAAGTTTATGGTCAGTCACAAGGTTTGTCTGCGGCACAGTTAGCGACATTAGAAGAGCCTGTTACCCTTGAAATGCGTTATTTGGATGACAACTATAAGGGCAGTGATCGGCCGGAGAAGATGATCGCGATAGGTTTATTGTTTTTATTACTGATTGGTTTATCGACGGCCTTTGGCCAATTACTGATGAGCATTACCGGTGAAAAACAACAACGCGTAACCGAACAGTTATTCGCTATTGTAACGCCACAGCAGTGGATTGATGGCAAGGTGCTGGGACACAGCTTAAGCGCAATGAAAGCCATGTTTACCACCAGTTTAGTCATAGTGTTAAGTACGGTGATCACGCTGTTGTTTATCGCCGATAAGCCGGTAGATTTTACTTGGCTAAATTGGGCGGTCATCGCTTGGCTAGTCCCGTTTGCTTTAATTGGCTTGTTGTTATGCGCCTGTTTTATGGCGGCTATTGCAGCTTCGATTGATGATCCTAACACCAGCGGTAAAGGGGTAGTGATGATGGTGACATGGTTACCGCTGTTATTTACTTACTTGGTCATCGATAGCCCCACTGGCTTTGGCATGACCTTACTCAGTTGGTTACCATTGACGTCGTTTGCGGCTATGCCGGTAAGATTAGCCATGGTAGAACTTGCTTGGTGGCAACCCTTGCTATCGTTATTATTGCTACTGGGTACGCTGTATTGGTTAAGGCGTTTAGCTGGGCGGATCTTTTTACGCGGTATGCAGATGTATGGCAAAGAACCGAGTTGGGGCGATATTATGCGCTGGGCACTGAGCAATAAAACCGAGTAATCGTATTTTTGAACTATTCAGGTCAGGATCAGCCAGATAAGAGATAATAAGCTGCCGTGGTAACACGGTGGTGCTTTTTGCAGAGAAAGGTTCGACTTACTGCAGCAAATTAAATGAGGTTATTATGTTTGATTCATCCTTTCGCCAGCAAGCAGCCGCTTGGCAGCGCCAGTTTCAGCTGCAGCATCGAGGCAGCTTTTTACAGCGTGTGCTCGCCTGGTTGGTACTGGGTGTCATGCTGATGGTCGGGGCCTTTTTACTGTTGTTTGCCTTAGTTCTCAGCTGGGTATTGATCCCCATTTTGATTTTTCGGCATCGGCAACGCATGCGTAAATTTAGAGAGCAGGCCGGTCAATATCAGCAGCAACAGCAAAGCCACACGCGTTCTGGCGGTCAAGTAATTGAAGGCGAAGTTATCCACAAAGATGACGCCGATCCACGTTAGTTAAGTGGGTTTATTGGCCAGCTTACTTTGAATAAAATCACTGTGGCGGATGAACAGTAAATCCGCTACTTTGCGTAACATCGCATCTTCATGTGGGTCGATATTGCCATCGGCATAAGCCACTTTCCATAACTGGTCTAAAACGGCAATGCGCTGCGGCTCGGTTAAACTTTTTAGTTTCGAGGTGTAAGCGTGTAAGCAGGTTGAGTCAGCCGCCATTTGCTGCGCCTGAGCAAAAACCTTTTTGGTATGCTCTGGGGTTAATCGATATTCCTCTGATAAATAGCGTTGCACCAGTTGCTGCTCAGCTTCAGCGCTGTCAAAGTCTGCGTGTGATAACTGTAGCATCAGTACCACGGCCATAAACTCTGCTTCGTTAAGCCCAGCTTGTTGCCAATGCTGTTCAGCCGCGCCGGCACCTTGCCAATCGTTACTGGCTTTTTCGAGTAAGTTTTTTAAAAGATTAAACATGACAACTCCTAAATCACTGCAGCCATAGCGCCTAACTGCTTGGCGCTAAATGCTTGAATTTTGTCAGACCTCACCCCACTAAAAGAGTTCGACTGCCTCTTGCTGGAGCACCTGAGTGCCCTTACTTATTCTATTAATACTGACCATCTTAATCAGTGGTTTTATCTTTGGCCAGCCTTACTACCAACGTTGGCAACGGCAGAGAATCCGCGCGCGGCCTTTTCCCGAGCCTTGGCGGCAGATCTTAAAAAAGCGTTTACCTTATTATCGCGCCTTGCCCACTGATCTGCAGCTGCAATTAAAAAAACATATTCAGGTGTTTATTGCAGAGAAAGATTTTATAGGTTGTGCAGGCTTAACCGTTACCGATGAAATGCGCGTGACCATAGCGGCGCAAGCCTGCTTGCTGTTATTAAACCGACCCAATCATTACTTTCCGCAGCTAAAATCGATCTTGATTTATCCTGCCGCCTTTATTGTGGCCAATGCGCAACAAGATGCGGCGGGCTTAGTCAGTGAGCAACGACGTATTCTCAGTGGGGAATCATGGCAACAAGGGCGGGTGATTTTAAGTTGGCAAGATACTTTGGCTGGCGCCGCCAATCCAAAGGATGGTCACAATGTGGTGATCCATGAGTTTGCGCATCAGTTAGATCAAGAACATGGCAATGCACAAGGTGCACCATTATTGCAACGCAGTAGTGATTATCAGCAATGGTCTCAGGTGATGCAGCAAGCCTTTGATCAATTACGATGGCAGCTACAACAAGGCCAACCTGTGCTGATTGACCCTTATGCGGCAACTAACCCTGCAGAGTTTTTTGCAGTGCTATCTGAAGTGTTTTTTGAACAGTCGGCCGAATTAGCGAAACAGCATCCGGCATTGTATCAACAATTGAGCTACTTTTATCGATTAGACCCATTAAGTTGGCACTAATCGCGCAGAGGCCGTCTTTCGCCGTGTGCGGATTGATCGTTATGCTCACTTTACGCATAACAGATTAGGCTAACCTGCTGATGATAAGGAAAGACAATGCGGCATTTATGGGCAATAACATTACTGTGGAGCGGTATCTTGCTGGCACAAGAAGCGGTGCCTGTGCAAGCGATTCAGCCTGTTGCCAACAGTTTGGCAGAGCAACTCACGGTAACCGGCACCTTAACGGCGCGTCAAGATGCGAACTTATCAAGTAAAACGGCGGGTTTGGTGGCACAAGTTCATGTTGATGCGGGGAACCGTGTGGCAGCGGGAGACGTGTTGCTGACTTTAGATACCGCCTTGGCACAACATGATTTAGCACAGTTTCAAGCGGGGTTAGCGTTAGCTGAAGTCAACTTACAAGAACAGCAACGCTTGGTTGCCGAAGCCGAAACGCTGACGTCGCAACAGCTTTTTCCACAAACGGAATTAGCGTTAAGAAAAGCGGCATTGCGTCAAGCCGAGGCCCTAAAACGCCAAGCAGCTGCGGCGCTGGCGCAGCAGCAAGAGCAAGTAGCACGTCACCAGTTAACCGCACCTTTTGCCGGCGTGGTGGTTGAGCGATACACTGATGTGGGTGAGTATGTCAATTTAGGTGCCCCAGTATTTCGCTTAGTGGCCTTAACGCCGTTGTATCTTGACGTGCAATTACCACAAGAATATTACCCCGCCCTAGCGGATCTTTCGCATATTGATGTTATCTCTGATCTTTATCCTAATAACGCCTTGTCCGCCACCTTAACGGCCGATGTGCCCGTGACCAGCGGTAATGCCCGAAGTTTTCTGGCAAGGCTCACCGTCGAGAGCCAGCTTAGTGGCTTATTGCCAGGTACGTCAGCCCGCGCGGTATTCCATTTTCAACAACGTGAGCGTCAAGTCTTGGTGGTGCCTGCTGATGCGTTGCTACGCCATGCTGATGGCAAATTCAGTGTGTTTTCTATTGCTGACGGTAAAGCCTATCGCCGACTTGTGACACTTGGGCGTAATACCACTGCCGGTGTAGAAATTGTGTCGGGTTTACCCGAAGGTGAAGCGGTGGTGGTGCGAGGTAATGAAAATTTACGTGATGGCCAAGCGGTTCGGTTAGTTAGTGTGGCAGGAGGCAACTGATGTTAGCTGCCGCAATCCGCCATGGCACCATTTTAACGGTTGCTGTTTTAATTATTTGTGTAATGGGTATTGTTGCCGCTTTTCGAATACCCGTGCAAATGATCCCTGATCTGGAAGTCAGAACCATCAGTGTGGTCACGGGCTGGCCTGGTGCCACGCCGCAAGATATTGAAAAAGAAATTTTAATTGAGCAAGAGCGTTATTTACGCAATTTGCCTAATTTGCAGCGGATGATTTCCAGAGCAAGTACTGGCTCAGCTAACATTGAGTTAGAGTTTCCATTCGGGGTGGATGTTAATGAAGCCTTGATCCGAGTCAGTAATGCCTTAAGCCAAGTGTCTAGTTATCCTGAAAATGTCGACCAACCGCGCTTATTAAGCAGCTCCTTTTCCGCAAATGCCTTTATGTATTACCGCTTAATGCCCCTTGCCGGCAACCCGCTGCAATTAGATATGGACATGCTGCGAGATTTCGCTGAAGACGTGGTTAGGCCCCGTATGGAACGCGTGCTTGGGGTATCTGAAATTGGTGTCAGCGGCGGTGCTGAGCGGCAAATTCAGGTGCTGGTCGATCCGGCTAAATTGGCACAACGCGGTTTAAGTATGAGTGATGTGCGCCAAGCCATTCGCGAGCGTAACCGCGATAGCTCTGCAGGTGATATCGATAACGGTAAACGACGCTATTTATTGCGGGTGATCGGCCGTTTCGATAATTTAAGCGAATTAGAAGACGTTATCCTTGCACAACGCGGCGCTGAACAAGTGCGACTGCGTGATGTTGCTAGCTTGGTGTTAGATCATTTTGAAGTGCGGCAACTTTCTTATGCAGACGGTGAGCAAGCTATAGGTTTATCTGTCAGCCGCGAAAGTGGTGCCAATGTTATCGCCATTAAACAAGGTATGTTGGAGGTTGTAGCGCAGCTTAATCAAGATTTATTAGCGCAACAAGGTTTGCAACTGATGCTGATTGGCGATGACGTGCGTTATGTTGAAGATTCTATCGTTAATGTCTGGACCAACTTAGCATTAGGGGCCGCTCTAGCAACCCTGGTTATGTATCTGTTTTTACGTTCTGGCCGTGCCACCCTTGTCGGCATTATTGGCCTGCCAATCTGCACCATTGCGTCATTCCTTGGTTTGTTATTATTTGATCGCACCATCAATGTCATTTCTTTAGCGGGAGTCGCCTTTGCCATTGGTATGACGGTGGATAACACTATTGTGGTGCTCGAAAGTATTGAGCAAGCCAGGCGACGGGGCTTAACTAAGTTTGATGCAGCTTTAGCTGGTGTGCGTGATGTTTGGCCAGCGGTATTAGCCTCAACCATGACCACGGTGTTGGTGTTTTTGCCTATTTTGTTTATCGAGGAAGAAGCCGGGCAGTTGTATTCCGACATTGCGATATCGATTGCCGCGGCGATAATTGCCTCGATGTTAGTGGCAGTGTTTGTGGTACCTTCCGCCTTAGCCAGAATGGGATTTGGTGGTCAAGCTGCGGCTCAAGCAGGCGGATCAGCTGCGCCAAGCCGAATATTGGCTGTGATAAATCGGCTAACTGCCAACGGTAAGCGGCGGGCAGCCGTTATGCTGAGCACACTCGTCTTTACCTTGGGCTTAGCCGCTTGGTTAATGCCCCCTGCCGAGTACCTGCCCGAGGGCGAAGAGCCGAAAGCATTTTCATTGATGATTGCGCCACCCGGTTACAACCTCACTGAAATGGCGATGATTGCCGAAGAGGTCAGGGCGTTTCTAGAGCCGCACGTAATGGCAGACGCGCAAGCGTTTGACGAGGGTACCACCGGCATGCCCCCTTTGAAATATTATTCAATGAATGTGTCAGTAGGGCGAATTTGGTTGATGAGTGAGCCGGTGCGAGCCACGGATATACAGGCGATGATGGATCGCTTAACGGCGTTATTTCGGCAGTATCCTGGGATGCGGGCTTTTTCTTCACGAGGTTCCATAATTAGCAGTAATGATGGCGGTACCCGTGCGGTGGCGTTGGATATTTCTGGGCCTGATCTGGCGAGTTTATATGCGACCGCTGATGCCGCCTATTTGGCAGCACAACAGCTATTTGACAACCCACAGTTAAATTCTGATCCGTCGTCGTTGTCTTTAGATCAGCCGCTGATTGAAATTCGCCCCAACTGGCAACGCTTGGCAGAGCAAGGCTACAGTGCGGCAGACTTTGGCTTTGATGTTGCCGCGTTAAGCGATGGTGCCTTTGTTGACGAGTTTTTCTTAAACGACGATAAAGTGGATATTTTCTTATTCAGTGCGGCGGGTAATCAACAAGAATTGGCCGCGTTGGGGCAAGCGCCCTTGTATACACCGGCTGGCGCAGTATTACCGCTCAGTGCCTTGGCTTCACTGCGTGAAGTGGCCGACAGTGATAACTTACGGCGGGTAAATGGTTTACGAACTGTCACGTTGTATATTATTCCACCTCGCGACGTCGCGTTAGAAACCGCTGTTGAGCAAGTACAGCAACAGCTTGTGCCACAATTACAACAACAAGGCGCCATTGCCCAAGGCGTTAGCCTCGATATTACTGGTGCCTCGGATCAGCTTGATGCCACTAAGGCGGCGCTAAGTGGTAACTTTATGATTGCGATTGTCTTAATCTATTTATTACTGGTTGCCATTTTCCGGCATTGGGGCTATCCGCTGTTAATTTTAACGACTGTGCCCTTAGGGCTGGCGGCGGCACTGGTCGGTTTGGTCACCATTAACGCAACGGGGAGTGTGTTTACTGCGATGGGGCTAAGCGGTTTTCATCAACCCTTTGATATGATCACCATGTTAGGGTTTTTAATTTTGCTCGGCACAGTGGTGAACAACCCCATTTTGATTGTTGATCAAAGCCGGCGTAATTTTGCAGCACAGCCTGGTAAGGTACAAGCCGCAGTGTTGACCGCGGTGGCTACACGGTTAAGGCCTATTTTAATGTCCACCGCAACGACAGTGTTTGGTTTGGCGCCTTTAGTGTTCCTCCCCGGTGAAGGCACAGAGTTGTATCGTGGCGTGGGGGTCATAGTGTTAGGTGGTTTGCTGCTGTCTACGGTCGTCAGTTTACTCTTCTTACCGGCATTATTAATCTCGGTATTTAATGCCATACCGCGTTTTACGCGAATAACATCTTAAGTAATTGCGCAATTAACACTAAGGCGACCAACGGCAGGATCCAGCGACTGTATTTACGATAGTCCTGCTCTGCTGCATCGCCTTTTTTAGCAAACTTTTCCATAACGGGCACTAAAATCATTAAGGCCAAAAATAAAACTGCTAGAATGCCAAGTAACGCCATTTTGTTATTTATCCTTCAACGTGTTTACACCGCGAACACGGCCCGATATATATTTATCAAGGCACCGTTCGCCCCTCTATTGACCTTATCATACGCATGTTAAACTGCCCACAATCTCTTAAAAGGAATGGTTATTATGTTGCTGGCGGTATTAGCGTTGTTAGCAGGCTTAGGCTTGCTGGTGTGGAGTGCAGACAAATTTGTAGATGGCGCGGCGGCAACAGCTAAATATGCAGGTATGCCACCGTTGCTGATTGGTATGTTAGTGGTGGGTTTTGGTACTTCAGCGCCAGAAATGGTGGTATCGGCTATGGCAGCCAGTGATGGTAATCCCGCTTTGGCTTTAGGTAATGCTTATGGCTCGAATATCACCAACATTGCGTTAATTTTAGGCTTAGTCGCGTTGATTAGCCCTATTGCGGTTAATTCGCAAGTGCTGCGAAAAGAGCTGCCCATTTTATTAGGCGTAACCTTGTTTGCCGGTTGGCAATTATTCGATCACCAGCTAACACGGTTTGATGCTTGGTGTTTGTTAGGCGTGTTTTTACTGTTAATGATTTGGTCGGTTTGGCAAGGCATGCGTAACCCTGGCGATCCGATGGCAGTCGAAATGAATTCCGAACTGGCCAACTCCGAGAGTATGAGCTTAAAACAATCGATAATCTGGTTGTTGGTAGGCTTACTGTTATTGATTTTGGCTTCGCGGATGTTGGTGTACGGTGCGGTGTTTATTGCACAATCATTGGGTGTCAGCGATTTAGTCATCGGCTTAACGGTGGTGGCGGTGGGCACCTCGTTACCGGAGTTGGCGTCTTCATTGATTGCCATCAAAAAAGGTGAGCACGATATTGCCTTGGGTAATGTGATCGGTTCAAACCTGTTTAATACCTTAGCGGTAGTGGGTATCGCTGCGGCTATTCAACCGATGAGTGTTGATGCCGTGGTATTAACACGCGATTGGACCTTGATGGCGGTGCTGACTGCGGCGTTATTGGTGCTCGGGTTTGGTTACAAAAAACAGGGGCGTATTAATCGGTTTGAAGGCGCGCTGCTGCTGGCCGTATTCTGTGGTTATACCGGTTATCTATTAAGCACCGTGTTGGGCTGATGGCATATCACAAGCCTGAGTTAGATAGCGGTTATTATTTACAGCATTTTAATGAGCTGCTGCAGTTTGTGGCAGCGCATTATCAAGCAGTGTTAACGGCAGACAGTCAGGCTTTTATTAGCGACTTTGCTGCCTTAGCGCCCTCTGCGCAGCTGTTGTTGGTGCGCATGCTGAATCGCAAAGGCGCAGTGTTTTGTGATAGCGAGCTAAGTTACGATGAAATTGGTGCGCCAACACCTTGGTTAACGCTGTTACAGCAACAGGGTTTTGTCGCAGAACTACAGACTGCGGATTTAACCGATTTTTGGTTACGTCTGACCAAACACACTTTATGGCAATTACTTGAGCTGGCGCAGCAGCAATTAGCCGCGCCGTTGGAGCTTAAAAAAAGCGCCACCAAACCCCAATTACTGCGTGTCGCGTTAAGTTTACCTGTGGATTGGTTGGCTCTGATCCACCAGTTACCACAGCGCTATGTGGTGTTACAGCGGCAAGCCGCACTGAGTTATATCTATTTCCTGTATTTTGGCCGCATAGAAAGCAATTTATCGCTGTTTACGCTGCGCGATCTGGGTATTCGGCAAACCGGGCAATTTAAACAAGTCTTCCAACCTCGCTTTACCGAGTTAGCTCAAGCGCAACTGGCTTTTAGCATTGCTAGCGCTAAAGCACCGATCCAAGCATTAGCCAAAAAACTGAAACCGCTTACAGATGTGGCAACCATTCGCGCCGAATTACAGCCGATGCTCACTATGGTTGAACACTGGCTGCAAACCGATGATCCGCAGCTCAGCACTCAGCGCAGCGAGCGATGTTATCAGCTAGGCCGGATTGCCGAGCAGCAGCGGCAAATGGATTTTGCTATCGCGTTTTATCAGCAAAGTGCTGATTTTCCCGCATCAGAGCGACTGGCGCGCTTGTATTGGCAGCAAGGCGAGCGCGAGCAATGCCAAAGCTATTTGCAGCAACTGTTAAATGATCCAGCCTGTGATGAAGAATGGCTGTTCGCCGATGATTTTTTCACTCGGCACTTTCCTGCGCCAGGCACGGTCAGTGCTAAGCGCTCCCGACTGACAGAATTACTGCAACAAGCCCCCAGTATCGGTGTGGATGAGTTGTACTTAGGTAAAGCAGAGCAAGGCTTGAGCGCACATTATCAGAGCCAAGGCTATCAGGCGTTTCATGCCGAAAATAACCTATGGCTGGCGCTATTTGCCCTATGGTTTTGGCATGAGCTATTTGAGCATCCGGCGAGTGCCTTGCATAACCCGTTTGAACGGCGGCCACGCAATCTCAGTGCTGGGCTGTTTTACTCGCAATTTGCCGACAGTATTGAACAGAAACTGCAATTGTTGGCCGAGCCTACGGCAACGCAGTATTTACTCAGTGCTTTGGCCGCGCATTTTGGCAAACGCAATAGTATCTGTTTTTGGCCGCAAGACTTGGCAGAGCAACTGTTACCCTTAGTTAAGCAGGCTCCTGCCAAGGCGTTAGCCACTTTGTTACGTCATATGGCGCAAGATTTTCAGCGCTGCAGCAGTGGCTATCCTGACTTGCTACTGATTAAAGGGAATGAGCTGGCTTTTGTTGAAGTCAAAGCCCCGGGTGACAAGATCCAGCGCCATCAGCTCGCGCGTTTGTTAGCTTTGCAGCAAGTAGGGTTTAACGCCCGTTTAGAAAAACTGCATTGGATCATCGATCCTGATCGTATTTATGTGGTACTCGATGTCGAAACCACTGGCGGTAAAGCGGGGAGTGATCGGGTCATTGAAATTGGTGCGGTTAAAGTACAATCTGGCGAGATCATTGACAGCTTTAGCACTTTACTTGATCCTCAGCGGCGCATTCCGTCTTTTATCAGCCGACTAACCGGCATTACAAATAATATGGTTGTGGGCGCGCCCACCTTTGCCGAAATAGCCGATAGCTTAGCGGCTTTTCTTAACGGCGCGGTGTTCGTGGCGCATAACGTGAAATTTGATTACGGCTTTATTAAGGCCGAGTTTGCTCGGTTAGCCATACCCTTGGATATGCCGCAGCTGTGTACCGTGGTAAATATGCGCCGGTTTTACCCCGGGCATGTTTCTTACAGCTTAGGCAAATTATGCCAAGCGTTAGACATTCCATTGCTGAATCATCACCGCGCTTTAGATGATGCTAAAGCCGCTGCGCAGTTACTCTTACTGATAAATCACAAACGCGGTAAGCCAGAGCACGCCATTCCCTAACCTCTTTTTAATGCGGTATACATTGCCTTAATAGAGGGCATAGGTAATTGAGCTATGCCGTCATTGCCGTTAGCAATAAAGGGGGCTGGCTTAATAGGGTGTGCTGCTGTCATCGTCTATAGTGTTAAGGGCAACATGTAAGAGTCATGGCTTTAATGAAGAGGGTTAGAATGACACAACATCAACGCAGTTGGCTTGGCTGGACAGGGTTAGTCATTTGGCGTTTTTTGCTCTGCTTTTGCCTGATTTTAATGATTTTGCTGTCTGTGCTGCGGTTTCTCCCGCCACCTACCTCCGCTTT
This sequence comes from Alishewanella sp. SMS8, assembly GCF_030737935.1. NCBI lineage: Bacteria > Pseudomonadati > Pseudomonadota > Gammaproteobacteria > Alteromonadales > Alteromonadaceae > Alishewanella > Alishewanella sp. SMS8. The sequence goes on along the minus strand of NZ_JAPJEA010000002.1, from coordinate 484,634 downwards.
TATGCTGCAAAGCCCTTATCCCGTGACGCAACATTGGATAGACATTGCTGATCTACCGGCGCATGTGCCGTTAGCGATGGTTGCCTCTGAGGACCAGCGGTTTCCGGAGCATTGGGGGGTAGATTTTGCGGCGATCAGTCAAGCGCTACAGCAATTTGATAATGGTGGTGGTCTGCGGGGGGCGAGCACCCTAAGTCAGCAAACAGCAAAAAATCTATTGTTATGGCCAGGACAAAGTTTTTTACGTAAAGGCATAGAAGCGGGTTTAGCGCTAAGTCTTGAAGTGGTTTGGGGTAAAAAACGCATTTTAGAGGTGTACCTCAATCTTGCTGAATTTGGGCAAGGCATATACGGTGTTGAAGCGGCTAGCCAACATTATTTTGCTAAATCGGCGCGTTATCTCACCGTTAATGAGGCGGCAAGGCTTGCCGTGTTGTTACCCAGTCCACGCTCGCGCGATCCACGTCTATTAACGCCTTATTTGCGTCAACGCGTCGCTTGGGTCGAGCGACAAATGCGGCAATTAGGGAGCAGTTACTTAAACCCGATATTGCATTAATCACTGGTGGTAGCGATAACTCCGACCCAACTGCAAAAAAAACAGCAAAGGTTAACAAGCGGCTATACTTTATTTTTTTAAATAAAGGATGCCAAATAATGATTAGATTGTTAATTGTTCTGTGGGTGTGCGCATTGCCTTTAGGGGGAGCCGCTAAGCCTGAGTTGTTGTTAGCTCAGATTTACCATGAAAATGTCGACATTCAAGATTATTGGGTAAGCGAGAAATTAGATGGTGTGCGTGCTTATTGGGATGGTAAACAACTACTTAGCCGAGGAGGCAATATTATTGCTGCGCCGTCTTGGTTTCTTGCTGATTTTCCAAGCCAAAAGTTAGATGGTGAGCTGTGGCTGGGTCGCCAGCAGTTTGCCGCCACGTTAAGCATAGTGAGCAAGCAACAACCGGTACAGAGCGAATGGCAACAAATTCGCTATTACGTATTTGAGTTACCCGAGGCGGCAGGAACCTTTAGTGATCGGGTCTTGGCAATGCACGCGCTTAAACAGCAGCTCAATTCGCCTTATATCGTCATTGTGCCGCAGTTTCGTGTTGCGGATAAGCAACAACTGTTTAATAAACTTATTGAGCTGGAGCAGGCTGGAGCAGAGGGCTTAATGTTGCATCATCAAGCCGCGTTGTATCATACCGGCAGAAGTCAGGCGTTATTAAAGCTGAAAACCTATCAGGATTCAGAAGCCGAAGTGGTGGGGTATCGCCCGGGCAAGGGCAAGTATCAAGGTATGGTCGGAGCGCTTATCGTCAAAACACCTGAAGGTAAAACCTTTGCTATTGGCAGTGGTTTAACGGATGCGCTTCGCGAAACACCACCAGAAATTGGCACGGTGATAACCTATCGGTATAACGGTCTGACCGTGCATGGTTTACCCCGTTTTGCGCGTTTTTTAAAAGTGCACTCCGATTTTTAAGCCATGGGTTCGAGTTTCACGGTGGCGGGGCGCAATAAGGCTCGGATCCGTTCAAAGGGAGTCAACACGATAGCATTGCCCAGTAACACCAGCGCAAAACCGCTAAAGGTATAACTGGTCCAGCTAAAACCTTCAAATAAGGTACTTAATACCACGGCCACTAATGGAAACAGCACTATGGTATAGCTGGCTTTTTCCGGGCCAATTTTTTTCAGTAGCGCAAAATAACTGGCAAACGCGATGACCGAGCCAAAGATCGCCAGATAGAGCAATGAAGCAAGATAAGCCGGTTCAGTACTGAAGTTAAACTGTTGTCCTTGCCATAATGCCGCTAACAATAATACGCCGCTACCGTACAGCATGCCCCATGCATTCACTTGCATAATGGGCATGCCTTCTCGTGAGTTGCGCACGCTGACCATGTTGCCAAACGAGGCCGAGAGTGCACCCGATAAGATCAGCAATAAGCCGATTAAGCTGGCATTGGTAAAATCTAACCCATCTAAATCAGGCCAAAACAGCACCACAATACCGGCGATGCCCATTAAGGCACCAAAATAAATACGTTTCGCTACCGGTTTGCCGAAAAACAACCGCGTATTAACGATGTTCATCAGTAGCATAGTGGTAAAGGCGATGGCGGTCATCGCGGAGGTCAGGTATTGTTGTGCTTGATAAATAAACAGAAAGTTGACGGCAAAATTGAGCGTGGCTAACAACAAAATAAAGCCATGCTGGCGCAGCGTGAAACGCATATCGAGCTTTTTGTACCAGCAAAATAGCCACATCAGTACAGCGGCAATTGCAAAACGGTACAAGAGTGATACTTCAATCGCAACTTCACCGAGTTGAAACTCAATGGCAAACCAGGTGGAACCCCAGATCAACACGGTAACTAAGTACAATAAGATGTTTTGCATAAAGCGATGCCAGTGGCGATAAAGGCACTGATCATAAAGCCTTGTGCAAGATTAAAACAGTAGTCAAAGTAGAATTTTATGTGGTTTGTTTAGCAACAAGGGTGGTTTTGTTGGGAGTCAAACCATTAAGCTGCGCAAGGTTTTAATTTTGCATAGTCTGTGCCCCTAAACATTTGCTAAACATGTAGTGAGAAACTTTTTCGCCGTTGGCGAGAGACTTTCTTTTGCCTCGCCAAAAGAAAGTCCCGCAAAGAAAAGGCGACCCACGTTGCGGCGAAAGCCCGTTCAATTTTGCCCGCCCAAGGCGACGAGGTAACTCGCTCGGCGCTACCGCACCTCACTCAGACACCCCTCGTTTTAAAACCTTGGTCGTGCAAATTTGATCGGCTTGCAACGTAATGGGATTGAAAAGCATATCAGCCTTCGGGGTGTTTCTGCTTAAGATTACTACTGCAACGAGCAAAAAACAGGCCTTCGTTAGTACTAAAAAGTATCAGCAATTGTATGTAAGATTACAGAATTATTAAGCCAATAATTGACACTTTGTTGCCTATCAGCTAAAAAATGCAAAACGTATTGGATGACTGAGAAAAATGATCAAATTAGACAATCATTTTTAGGTTTGACTTACTTCAGGTTACTAAAATACCCGTATGACATGGATATTTATGAAATTCATATTATTTTTTATTTTTGTATTATCTTCAACAGCAGTATTTGCAGAACCCCTCAGGCTATCGGGCACTTTAATTCTTTCAATTGAGAAGGGAACAATAGAAGCTGAATTAAAGCTCAGCAACATACCAAAAATCAAAAATTACTACATCTTTATTAACTCTGGTTTAAACATCGAATACTTTAGAGATAAAGACGATAGCTTCAATTATGCTTATCGGAAAAAATACAATGATGAATATTCATACGAAAGCTTCGGATACTACCTCCCTGATAATAGTGGTAAAGAAAAATTTCTCCCAGCGTCGTTAAACTTTAAATATACAGGCAAATTTCCAGTGATTTCAGATATGGATAAAGCAAGCGAACATGGTGACTGGAAAGGAAATATTGCATTTAACGGAAAGACATTAAGATCTGACGGAATGCAAGCATCATGGTATCCAGTGCTTTATGACATTGATAAGGATGTCAGGTTTGATTCGGTGGCATATGATATTGAGATTAAATGCGCTGATTGTAAATCAATTTACTTGAACGGTAGTTCTCCAGTTACAGGCAGAGCAGGTAAGTTTAAAAGCGAAAAGCCTGTGGAATTAATGTTATTTGCAGGTGATTTCGAAATAGAAAAGTCAAATGGCAGCTACTTCTTAAATGCAGGGCTTTCCAATAAGCAAATGGTTTATTTTGGTAACGTTATCTCATCATTTGAAAAATTTTATCAAAACAAACTAAATCTTCCATACGGTGAAGATGTTGTATTCATACACACAACTCCAATCTCTAAAAATAATAGTTGGCTTTTTGTTGCATACCCTAGCATCATTAATGTAGGTCATTTTGAAAGCGGGTTAAGTGATTTAATCGATGACGAAAAATCCAATTGGTTCAAGCCTTTTATAGCGCATGAATTAGCGCATTATTATTTTGGTACTTATAGAAAGTTCAATTCTGAACTAGGTGATATGTTGTCAGAGTCATTTTCAGAATATATATCTCTAAAACTTGTAAAAGAATTGATCGGTGAAGATGTCTTTAATAGCATCGTCGACAGTAAACACAAAGAGTTAACAAATACTAAGCTGATACCGTTTAGCGGTATAAAATCGTCAAGTGACTATGGTGATAGAAACTTGTACGTTTACGCATATGCTCCGACTAATTGGATAAAATTGGAACATGCTATTGGCGAGGAGAATATGTGGAGATGGATAAATAAATTACTTACAGTTGAAAGCGAATTTACTGATTATGACTTTCTAATAAAAACTCTTGGTGATGTATTGAATGATAAAGCATTACTAGAAGTTATTGAGTCCCGTTATTTTTCAGCAGTTATACCATTTGAAAGCAACCACTAAAGTTGCATTAGACACCTTTAGTCGTCCGCGAACAGCACATACCAACTGTTTGGCAAACCAAATTCCGCTAAGAATATGAACTCCCCTTTGTAGCGAGCCGACTGATCATCGTTGGCCAAGGTTTTAAGAAAACGGGTGTTTGAGTGCGGCGACGGTAGTGCCGCGCGAGTTACGTTTTCGCCTTGGACAACGTATGAGTAGTTGGACTTTCGAGCGGAAGTGGGGTCGCATTTTCTTTGTATACTTTCTTTTGGCGACGCAAAAGAAAGTATCTCACCGCAGGTGAAATACAAGCCAGCCTCTGCGACTAGGTCATTGAAATAATAATAGTTACTTGATGAAAGGCCGCGTATTCAGCCAAGAGAATACCGCTCTGGATTTCAATCCCCTTTGTAGCGAGCCGACTGATCATCGTTGGCCAAGGTTTTAAGAAAACGGGTGTTTGAGTGCGGCGACGTTAGCGCCGTGCGAGTTACGTTTTCGCCTTGGACAGCGCATGAGCAGTTGGGCTTTCGAGCGGAAGTAGGGTCGCATTTTCTTTGGATACTTTCTTTTGGCGATGCAAAAGAAAGTATCTCGCCAACGGCGAAAACGTTAAGGGTCTAGGTATCTGCCCCCGAAGCTTGCTTAAATCTTGCCTAGCCACGTAGGCTAAATCACCGAATATTCAGCCGCAAAAAATGCAGGTAAAACTTAGCGTGGAAAGGCCTGCAGCGTCATTTCAGCAATTTGCTGCAGTTGCTCTGCTGTGGCGCCATTATTGGCTTGAATCGCCATGCCTTGTAACACGGTTCCCATAAAGCGTGACAACACTTCTGCATCAACATGTGCCGGAAGATCGCCCGCTATTTTGGCCTGAGCAAAGCGTTCATGCAGTTTTTGTTCACCGGCCAACCGGCGATTAATTAATGCCGCTTTTACGGCCGATGCCGCTTCGCTGCAAGACAAGGCGCCTTGCACCACAAAACAACCTTGGGGTTGTGTTTTGTCGGCCATATTATTCGCCGCACCATAAAGCATATGTTCGGCTACTTGATAGGCAGTGGGTTTTTCTAGTGCCGGTAAAAAAAACGAGCAAGGGCGGCTTTCATAAAGCTCAATGGCTTTTAAAAAAAGCTGTTCTTTATTACCAAAAGCGGCATACAAGCTGGGTTTGTTAATTCCCATGGCTTCGGTGAGATCGGCTAATGAAGTGCCATCGTATCCTCTGCGCCAGAAGACCTCTAGAGCCTTCTCAAGCGCGGTATCTGTATCAAAGGCGCGGGGGCGGCCGACACTTTGTGGGCAACTTGTTACGGTCATGGCTCTGCTCCTGAAAATAGTGTTTATATAGTAAACAGCAAATCGCCCCATGTCCAGCAAGGGTTATATACCGCTAGGTATAAAACCTGACCCCCAGCTAACGCTTATAACGAATCGTTATAAAGGCAAACTTATTATATTTACCACTTGGTACAAAATAGATTGACAGTAAGAGATAAATCTATATATTTACCGACCGGTACAAAACAAGCAGATTAAATGCAAATTACGCAACAAAGTGGAGACGTGCGTCATGAGTAGTTTCAAACAGGTGAGAATTTTAATGTTAGCCAGCGTTGCGGCATTAGCGCTGTCCGCTTGTGGCAATCCTGAAGCCGCGGAACAAGCTACGGCGCCTGCTGCTCCTGAAGTGAGTGTGGCACAGGTTGTCGCTGAGCGTATCACCGAATGGGACGAATTTACGGGCCGTTTGCAAGCTCCGCAAACCGTGAGGCTGGTGCCTCGTGTATCCGGTTATATTGAGCAGGTACATTTCAGCGAGGGCGCTTTGGTGCGTGAAGGGGATTTACTGCTGAAAATCGATCCTCGCCCGTTTACCGCAGATGTGGCGCGTTTAAAAGCCGAATTACAAAACGCCGAAAGCGCGGCCAGCTTAGCTGAAAGTGAATTTCGGCGCGGCGAAAGGTTAAGCAAGCAGCAAGCTATTTCTACTGAAGCACTCGACAGCCGCAAAGCTCGGCAACAACAAACAGCGGCCACTGTCGCTGCGGTGAAAGCCGCCTTACAGCGCGCAGAGTTAGATTTAAGTTATACCCGCGTAACGGCCCCTATTAGTGGCCGAGTGTCTTATGCGATGGTAACGGCCGGTAACTTTGTGACCGCTGGGCAAACTGAACTGACCAATGTGGTCTCGACTGACAAAATGTATGCCTATTTCGATGTAGACGAGCAAAGCTATTTAAAATACGCCCGCCTAAGCAACGAAGGAAAACGCGCCGATACGCGTGATGCAACGGGCAACCCAGTTTATATGGCGCTGGCTAACGATACAGATTATCAACATATCGGTCAGATCGATTTTGTGGATAACAGTGTCAATCAACACACTGGCACTATTCGTCTTCGCGCCAGTTTTGCTAATCAAGATAACCATTTATTACCAGGTTTATTTGCCCGTTTAAAGCTCGTTGGCAGCAATAGCTATGACGGCGTGTTAATTGATGAAAAAGCCATTGGTACGGATTTGAATAATAAGTTTGTATTGGTGGTGAATGCCAATAATCAACTGGAATATCGCGCCGTGACTTTAGGGGAAAAAATCAATGATTTGCGCATTGTTAAAGCGGGCTTAGCCCCTAGCGATAAGATCGTGGTCAATGGTTTGCAGCGGGTACGGCCGAATATGCAAATTTCACCGAAAATGGTGGAGATGGCAAATGAAACGCAGTTAACGCAAATTCGTCAGGCACAGCAACTGCTTGAGCAAAGCCATGCCGCATTAACAGCACAAGCCGCACACAGCGCGACTCAAGGTTAAGGGCTCTTCGATGTTTTCTCAATTTTTTATCAAACGGCCGATCTTTGCTGCCGTTATTTCATTACTGTTTTTTATCAGTGGTGCCATTGCGGTTTGGCAACTGCCGGTAACGGAATATCCAGAAGTGGTGCCACCCACTGTGGTGGTCACCGCAAATTATCCGGGTGCCAACCCTAAAGTGATTGCTGAAACCGTTGCCTCGCCGTTAGAGCAGGAAATCAACGGTGTTGAAGATATGTTGTATATGTCATCGCAAGCCACCTCGGATGGCCGCATGACCTTAACCATTACCTTTGCCATTGGTACCAACGTCGATTTAGCGCAAAGTCAGGTGCAAGCGCGGGTTGATCGCGCTATGCCAAGGCTGCCGCAAGAAGTGCAGCGGCTGGGCATTGTCACAGAGAAATCGTCACCCGATCTGACCATGGTGGTGCATTTAACGTCACCAGACGATCGTTACGACATGCTGTATTTATCAAATTATGCTGCGCTAAATGTTAAAGATGAATTAGCGCGTATTGAAGGTGTTGGCGCGGTACGGGTATTTGGTGCGGGTGATTACAGCATGCGTATCTGGTTAGATCCGAGTAAGGTTGCGGCCTTAGGGTTATCGCCAAGCCAAATTGCCAGTGCCATTCGTGAGCAAAACCAACAAGCCGCTGCCGGTAGTTTGGGCGCACAACCGAGTGGCGATGCCGATTTTCAATTATTGATCAATGTGAAAGGCCGTTTAACCACGGAGGCAGAGTTTGAAGACATTATTATCAAAGTGGGCGAGCGTGGTGAAATCAGCCGCTTAAAAGATGTCGCCCGGGTCGAATTGGGTGCATCTACCTATGCGCTGCGTTCCTTGTTAGATAATAAAGATGCGGTTGCCTTACCGATTTTCCAAGCTTCAGGTTCAAACGCCATTCAAATCTCTAATGATGTGCGTAGCACTATGCAAAGCTTAAGCAAAAGCTTCCCGGATGGGCTTAGTTACGACATCGTTTACGATCCCACGGTTTTCGTGCGGGGCTCAATTGAAGCCGTTGTAAAAACCTTACTTGAAGCCGTATTGCTGGTGGTGTTAGTGGTGGTGCTGTTTTTACAAACATGGCGCGCGTCTATTATTCCGCTGGTGGCTGTGCCGGTGTCTTTAGTGGGTACTTTTGCCTTTATGCACTTAATGGGTTTCTCATTAAATGCCTTATCGTTATTTGGCTTAGTTTTAGCAATTGGTATCGTGGTTGATGATGCCATTGTGGTGGTCGAAAACGTTGAGCGTAATATCAGCGAAGGTTTATCACCGGTAGCGGCTACACAAAAAGCCATGAAAGAGGTCACGGGGCCTATCGTGGCCACCACCTTGGTATTAGCGGCCGTGTTTATTCCAACAGCGTTTATGTCGGGTTTAACCGGGCAATTTTATAAGCAATTCGCGCTAACGATTACTATTTCTACCTTTATTTCGGCGATTAACTCTTTAACGTTGAGCCCGGCATTGTCGGCCCTTTTGTTAAAAGGGCATGGCGAGAAAAAAGATGCGCTAACCCGTGGTATGGACAAACTGTTAGGCGGTTGGTTGTTTGTACCGTTTAACCGTTTCTTTGCGCGATTGTCTAATGGCTATGGTTATTTGGTACAAAAGATTATCCGTTTTGGTGCTATCGTGATGTTGCTGTATGTCGCGCTGGTCGGTTTAACGGGGTTGCAGTTTGCCACTACGCCAACCGGTTATGTGCCTGGGCAAGATAAGCAATATTTAGTTGCTTTTGCGCAGCTACCGGATGCCGCTTCACTTGAGCGTACCGAAGCGGTGGTGAAAGAAATGTCACGGATCGCCTTAGCACAGCCAGGTGTGGCTAATTCGGTGGCCTTTCCAGGACTGAGCATCAATGGCTTTACCAATAGCCCGAACAGTGGTGTGGTCTTTACCCCGTTAGACAGCTTTGACGAGCGTCAAGATCCAGCGTTATCCGCTAATGCCATCGCTGCAGCCTTAAACCAAAAATTTGCTGGTATTGAAGATGCTTACATCGCTATTTTTCCACCACCGCCAGTACAAGGTTTAGGCACCATTGGCGGCTTTAGATTGCAAATTCAAGACCGTGCTAATTATGGTTATGAAGAGCTGTACAACGTGACCATGCAGGTAATGATGAAAGCGTGGCAGACACCTGAACTTGCTGGGGTGTTTTCAAGTTATCAGGTTAATGTGCCGCAGCTAGATTTAGATATTGATCGCACCAAAGCGAAACAACAGCAAGTTTCGTTGGATACGGTGTTTCAAACGCTGCAGGCGTATATGGGCTCGGTTTATGTCAATGACTTTAACCAGTTTGGTCGCACCTATCAGGTGAATATGCAAGCTGATCAAAAGTTTAGACAAACGCCAGAACAAATCAGCCAGTTAAAAGTACCGAATGCCCAGGGTGAAATGATCCCACTTGGTTCTTTTATCACGGTAACCGATACCGCCGGCCCTGATCGCGTGATGCACTACAACGGTTTTACTACGGCAGAATTAAATGGTGGTGCGGCCCCCGGCTTTAGCAGTGGCGAAGCGCAAGCGGCTATTGAGAAAATCTTGGCAGAAACGCTACCCAATGGCATGACTTACGAGTGGACTGAACTGACCTACCAGCAAATCTTAGCCGGTAATGCGGGCATGTTTATCTACCCGTTAGTGATTTTGCTGGTGTTTATGGTGTTAGCGGCGCAGTACGAAAGCTTAAGCTTGCCGCTGGCGATAATCCTGATCATTCCAATGACCTTATTATCGGCGTTAAGTGGTGTGCTGTTATACGGCGGTGATAACAATATCTTTACGCAAATCGGTTTAATTGTGTTGGTGGGCTTGGCAACGAAGAATGCCATTCTTATCGTCGAGTTTGCGAAAGAGTTGCAAGACCAAGGCATGACAGCTTTAGAGGCCATTTTAGAGGCCGGTCGCTTACGTTTAAGACCGATTTTAATGACGTCTATTGCCTTTATTATGGGCGTAGTACCGATGGTGTTCTCCAGTGGTGCCGGTGCAGAAATGCGCCAAGCGATGGGCGTAGCGGTATTTGCCGGCATGATCGGTGTCACAATCTTCGGCTTAATTTTAACCCCATTGTTTTATTATTTATTGGCGAGCCGTGCCGAGAAAAAGCGCGCCCTTGCTGCAACTCAACCCACTGTGGAGACTGCCGATGCTTAAGCAACTAAAACTGTCGACTATTTCACTGGTGGTGGCAACCTTAAGCGCCTGCGCAGTGGGGCCTGATTATCAAGCGCCCACCCAGGTGGCAGCTATTGCGGTTCAGAGCCCTTTTCAGCAGGCTGAGCAAGCCCAAAGCTGGTGGTTGGCTTTTGATGATGCCGCGTTAAATCGGCTGATCCAACGAGCGCTTGTGGAGAATCGAACTCTGGCACAAGCCCGCGCTAACGTTGACCGCGCCTATGCGGTATTTCGTGACACGCAAAATAATAGCTTGCCCAAGGGGAGTTTAGCGAGCAGTTATCAAGCAACTGAAAATGGCACAGTGTCAAGCAGCGATAACGGTGTCATTACCCGTGGTTTTAGCAATGGCGCTAGCTTAAGTTGGGATGTCGATTTATTTGGTAAGCTACGGCGGGCCACCGAAGCGGCAACCGCGGCGGCAGAGCAAGCCGATATCTTGTGGCATGATGCGCAAGTGCAGCTGATTAGCCAAGTTGCCACCAGCTATGGTGAATATCGCGGTGCGCAGCTGCGGTTATTAGTGGCAGAGCAAAATTTGCAGAATTTGCAACAAAGCCGAGACATCGTGCTGGCTCGGCTTGAAGCTGGTTTAGCGTCTGAATTAGAGTTTGCGCAAATAGAGGTGCAATATCATCAGGTGCAAGCCGCGGTGCCCGCCTTTCGGGTGGCCTTGTTAACTGCCGATGCCACCTTATCAGCGTTATTAGCGCAACAACCTGGCCAGTTGAACTTAGGCTCAGTGCCCAAATTACCTGAATTGGCAAAGCCGGTCAGTATCGTCGCCGCTGAAAATTACTTGCAGTATCGGCCTGATGTTGCCGCAGCCGAGCGTGAATTAGCAGCTCGTACTGCCGATATTGGCGTGGCTACTGCCGATCTGTATCCGAACTTATCCGTAACGGGCTTTTTGGGTTTTATTTCGGGCCCAGGTTTTTCCTTGGGCAGTGATAATCAAAGTTGGGCGCTTGCGCCCACACTAAGCTGGCAGGCTGCCGATTTAGGCTCGGTGAAAGCGCGGATCCGTGTGGCAGAAGCCAATACCACTATGGCCTTAGCCCAGTTCGAGCAGCAGGTGTTCAATGCCATTGCCGATATGCAACTGAGCTTGCAAAGCTACAATTTGAGCCGTGAGCAGCAACTGAGCACTGAGCGGCAATGGCAAGCTAGCAATAAAGCGCTGCGTATAGCACGTGAACGTTACAATGCCGGTAGCGGTGAGTTTTTAGCTTTATTAGATGCCGAGCGCGAGCAGCTGTTCGCGCGCGATCAGTTAGCGCAACTGCAGCAACAAAGTTTTGGTCGCTTAGTGGCTATTTACCGCAGTTTTGGTGGTGCGATCCAGCTGCAATAAATACAGCTTGCCGTGCTTTAAGTTAAAAAGCTGGAGTAATCCAGCTTTTTGCTTTGATAAAACCGTCAAAATACCTGAAGGGCGCTAATTCCTGTTTAAAGTCACTTGCTGAGTGCACAACTAATCGCCAAAATAGCCGCCTACTGCGATGAGGTCACTATGGTTAATTTAGCTTTGCTGGGTGCGTTTATTCCGACGTTTTTGTTTGTGTCGGTAACACCGGGTATGTGTATGACGCTGGCAATGACGCTGGGTATGAGCCAAGGCGTGCGCCGCACCTTTTGGATGATGTGGGGTGAAATGTTAGGCGTGGGGCTGGTGGCGGTATTGGCCGTGCTAGGCGTCGCCGCGCTCATGTTGCAATTTCCGGCGTTATTTCAATGTTTCAAACTGCTGGGCGCGGCTTATTTGTGCTATGTGGGTATCCAAATGTGGCGGGCTAAAGGCAAGTTAGCTTTACCCAGTTCTGGCGCCGTACCGCAATTGTTATCGCGCCGCGCCTTGTTTAGTCAGGGGTTTATCACCGCAGTGTCCAATCCGAAAGGCTGGGCATTTCATATGGCGTTATTACCGCCGTTTATCGACAGTTCGCTGTCGTTTTGGCCGCAACTGGCTATTTTGATCAGTATTATTTTGTTGCTAGAGTTTTTATCTATGCTGCTGTATGCCAGTGGCGGTAAAGCCTTGGCATTGTTTCTAACACGGTCTAATCGGGTGCAGTATCTCAATCGCATTGGCGCCAGCCTGATGTTCGGCGTGGCGCTGTGGATGCTAGTCGATTAACGTTTAATCGGGCTTAGGCGATGCTTTGGCACTGCCAATACCCCCGCTTAACACCAGTTGTAGTGCTTCTGCGGGTTTCATATCAATTGTGCGGGTACAGCTGCGCGGTACAATAATGGTATAACCGCCCACGTTGTAAGCCATCGGTAAAAAGACGGCTAATTGCTCTTCTTGCATTAAGCTCGACATGCGGTCATCGGCTTGGCCGCCTTGTTTGGTGACAATACCAATCATCTCAATCTCGGATGAGGGCAGCTTAACCAGTACCACCGATCCATCTTTAAAATTTTTACCCGACATCACATCAATAATATCTTGCAGCATGCCGTAAATTTGTTTGGTACCGGGCAACTTCATCAGCGTTTTGCCAGGTAATTGCCAAAGCCAGTTGAGGCTGCGCCAACGTGAGCTAAAACCCACTGCAACACAGACTAATAGGAAGCCGACGATGGCTAAACCCGGAAAATACCATTCACCCGGCAGAACCATTTTAAACAGCGGGGCTAAACTGCTTTCGATGGTATGCAGCAGCCAGCGTAAGATCTCAATGGTGATCACTAAGGGTAAAATGATCACCAAGCCTTTCAATAGGCTTTTTACAAAAATGTTCATGAAAATCCTTTTATGGCTTAGCACTATTTAACGCATGAATGGCAAAACTACCTAACCAATGACCACCTTCGTAACTGTCGCCAATCAGGTTAGGATAGGAGTGCGCAACATGCTGATCGGCAATGGCTTGTAAATGGGCATAGCGTGGGTATTGTTTGGCCAGCACCGATAAATTCCAAGCGCGACTGAAGTTTAAACCATCTAAATGCACCAGTTTACCATCGCTGCGATCGCTAACTTGGCCAACGGCCAGTTTATAGTTTTTATCGGCTAATTGCGGCATAAAGCGGTTTACCCAGCGTAAAAACTGACCGGCAGGTAAAATGCGCTGCATTAGGCCAATTTCTTCTAAGCAAGGCGATAAAAAGTCGTAACCACTGGGCTCCCAGGTGATGGGGCAGTTGGCATCGTCTAAATAATAGCTTTTGGCACGCTCACTGATCAGCTGTTGTAACGCGGTATGCTGCAGGGTAAGCGCATAATCGTAAGCAAAGCTTAAACCAAAGGCGGTATTAGTATGTTCACCCACTCGCACCGGATAAACCAAGCGCGGTAAGAAGTTTTCGTAGCGGCTAACAATCACATCGGCCAGTGGTTGTAAATTTTTAGCCAATTGTTGGCCAAGCGGATCGGGCCAACTGTGTAGCTCTGCGGAGAGCTTTAACAACCAGGCCCAACCGTACGTCCTTTCAAACGATGCATTGATATCTTTGCTAAAAAACGCAACTTCTTGTGCTACTTTTTCAACGGTGAGATTGCGTTTTAAAATCGTTTTTACTTCGTCAGCTTGCGCCAATTCAGGAAACTGTTTCAGTAAGGTCACCATCGACCAATAGCCGTGCACCGCACTGTGCCAATCAAAACAGCCATAAAATATCGGGTGCACCACCGACGGTTCTTGTAAGTCGGCAGCACTGCCTAATACAGTACCTGTTTTATACGGATAGGGTGTTTCGACACAATGCAGCGGTAATGTCACTAGCTTGTTAGCCTCTGCGAGGGTCAAACTATGGCTAGTTGCGGCGGTATTATTCGCCTGGCTGGTAAAACTGAGTGTGGCGACAAAAACCGTGCTGAGCAGGGTGCTTAACTTCATAATGAAACCTTGTTGTCTGCAGATAAGATCAGGTAATGCATCTAAGACTAAAGCATATTGGTGAGGTTGTTAATGTAAATTCGCCGCCTTTCGTCATTTCGCGGTTTTATATGGGCGAAAGCACTTTGCCGATAAGTTAACTCATTACGCTATAACTGGCAGCCTACCTTTACAGCTCTGCGATCTCTTTAGCCTGCGCCGGTGTGTGCGCTGCGGCAGAAACTCAACTCTGATGTTGGCTTATGTTAAACTGACGTCAATTTGGCTTTGCCTGCATATTCGCGCAAAGCCTGTCGTTTTCTTCGATTTTCAGGAGCCTTTGTGACTGCTTTATCTAGCTTATATCCACAACCCTTATGGCAATGGTTTGCGCAAATTTGTGCTATTCCTCATCCTTCAAAACATGAACAAGCACTTAGCCGGCATATTCAAGCCTGGGCGCGCGATAAAGGCTTAGCCGTGCATAAAGATCAGGTTGGCAACTTAATTATTAAAAAAACCGCCACTGCGGGCATGGAAAACCGTAAAGCCGTGGTTATTCAAGCGCACCTTGATATGGTGCCACAGAAAAATGCCGATAAAGTGCATGATTTTACAAAAGATCCTATTGATGCCTACGTTGATGGTGAATGGGTCACGGCACGTGGCACCACGCTGGGCTCAGACAACGGTATCGGTATGGCATCGGCGTTAGCTATCTTAGGCAGTGATGACATTAAACACGGCCCATTAGAAGTGTTACTAACGGTAGATGAAGAAGCGGGCATGACGGGCGCTTTTGCTTTGCAACCCGGTGTGCTAGAAGCCGAGATTTTAATTAATACCGACTCAGAGCAAGAAGGTGAAATTTACATGGGCTGCGCCGGTGGTGTAGACGCCGAATTTAGTGTGCCGATGCAATGGCAACCTATCCCTGCAGGACATCAAGCATGTCGGTTAAGTTTAACCGGTTTAAAGGGCGGCCACTCGGGCGTGAATATTCACTTAGGTCGCGGTAATGCCGCCAAACTATTAGCGCGCTTTTTAGTGATGTCGGCCGCTGAATTAGGTTTGCGGATCAGTGAAATAGTCGGCGGCTCTTTACGAAATGCCATTCCGCGTGAAGCCGGTGTTACGGTGACCTTGCCTGCGGCGAATCAAGCCTTGTTAGCTGAAAAAGTTGCAGCCTTTGAAGCGTTATTACAGCAAGAGTTAGCGGCTATTGAGCCAGCGATCCGCTTTGCTGTGGCGGAAACCATTTTACCCTCACAAGTCATGGCGCCACAGTGTGAACAAACGCTATTAAACTTATTACATGCTTGTCCGAATGGCGTGATGCGGATGAGTGATGACGTGGCGGGTGTGGTTGAAACCTCGTTAAACTTAGGTGTGATCACCACCGATGGCGACAGTGTACAGGTGGTGTGTTTAATTCGCTCACTGATCGATTCGGGCCGTGAGCATGTTGAGTCGATATTGACCAGTTTGGCGGCATTAGCCGGTGTCTCGATCAAATTTAACGGTGCTTATCCAGGTTGGAAGCCGGATCCTGATTCACCGGTAATGGCTATCGTTAAAGCCACTTACGAAGACATCTACAATAAAGAGCCAGTGATAATGGTGATCCATGCGGGTTTAGAATGTGGTTTATTTAAAAAGCCTTATCCTGAGATGGATATGGTATCGATTGGCCCAACCATTCGTTATCCGCATGGCCCTGACGAAATGGTGAATATCGAAACGGTCGGCCAGTATTGGCAATTGCTGTTAGCGGTACTAGAACGTATCCCGGAAAAGACCGCAGCTTAAGTCACTAAGCAAGCCGCAGTGAGCCATTACTGCGGCTTTTTCTTGGGCCAGCGCACTATTTGCAGCTGCCAATCCAAATCAAATTGTCAGTCGCCACCCCGATCCGTTCGGCTTCTTTTAAGAAAGGCGCACATTCTGCCGCCGTTAATTGCGGTTGGCGTGCCAGTAGCCAAGCGTAATCCGTATTAGGGCCTATTACCAAGGCAATTTGATAATCGGCATCTAACATGGCGATATTATAGCCGCCATAAAAAGGCCCAAAAAACGACACTTTTAAGCGGCCAACATCAGCGGCTTCCACAAAGTAAGCTTTGCCATTGGCGGTGTTCCAGCGTTGTTTTTTAGCATCGTAGCCACGGTTAATAACACTCACACCACCATCATCACGCCGTTGATATTCTGCGGTAACTTGGGTTAAGCCTCGCTCAAAAGAATGATCTAACCGGGCAATTTCATGCCAGGTACCAAGATAGCGCTCTAGCTCAAAAGGTTGCACCGGCGTTACGCCATCAGGCACGGCGGTGCAACCGGTTAGCAAAAATAGGCAGATCCAGAAAAAACGCATAACCACTCCTGTTTAAATATTTTGCAGATGATTAATCGACTCGGGGATTCTATACGTTTAACAAGCTTAACAGTGTCAAAAAGCAGATGATATGGATAAAAATATTCTTGGCGGTGCGCTAGAAGCGTGTTGCTACTCACCAATGACCGGCTATTTTCGTGATGGTTTTTGCAAAACAACCGCACAAGATAGCGGCAGTCATGTGCTGTGTGGTCAAATCAGCAGGGAGTTTTTAGATTTTACCTTAAGTCAGGGCAATGATTTGACTACGCCCCGGCCCGAGTGGCATTTTCCTGGCTTACAACCGGGCGATTTTTGGTGTCTTTGTGCCATGCGTTGGTTAGAAGCCGAGCAGGCCGGGGTTGCGCCTTTATTAAAGCTATCGGCTTGTCATAGCAAAGCGCTGCAGTTTGCCGAATTAGCCTTGTATCAGCAGTATGCGCTTAAGGAGTAACGATGCAGACCTTATCTGAAGAAGATGTCTCTCGTATTGTCGAAATGGCTTGGGAAGATCGTACACCGTTTGAGGCGATTGAAGGGCTGTATGGCTTAAATGAAAGTGCGGTGATTAAATTAATGCGCAAAACACTCAAAGCCGGAAGTTTTCGGCTATGGCGAGCGCGAGTAACGGGCCGTAAAACGAAACATTTACAGTTACGTGATCCCGCCGTTAGTCGGGCGTATTGTCCAACACAATATAAACGTTAGGGTTGTTTCCTGTGGGCTGAACGTCTAGGCTGGTTAGTCGCGATACAAGGAGACCGATGCGATGCTGACTAACGTAGATGCGAGTTTACTTAAAACCTGTTCCTTTATTAATGGCCAATGGCAAGCCGGCCCTGATAGTTTTGCCGTGACAAACCCTGCAACACAACAGGTGCTGCTGGACGTGCAAGGCGCTAATGCCGACATGGCAGAGGTTGCGGTAGTCGCTGCGGCAGCGGCCCAAGCCGCCTGGGCTGCCCAACCGGCTCAACAGCGAGCCTCAGTATTATTGCGCTGGCAGCAGTTGTTGTTGCAGCATAAAGCTGATTTAGCCCTGCTTCTGACTTTAGAACAAGGCAAACCGCTAACTGAAGCGGCGGCGGAAATCGAATATGGTGCTTCTTACCTGCAATGGTTTGCCGAAGAAGCGAAACGACTTTACGGCGACCTCATTCCTGCACCAGCCTCAGATAAACGTATTTTAGTACAGCGGCAGCCAGTGGGCGTTGTGACCGCGATCACTCCTTGGAATTTTCCCAATGCCATGATGATGCGCAAAGCCGCTGCCGCCTTAGCGGCCGGCTGTAGTTTTGTGGTCAAGGTAGCCCAGCAAACCCCCTTATCTGCCTTAGCTTGTGCCGAATTAGCGCAACAAGCCGGTGTGCCATCAGGTATCTTCAATGTGTTGGTTGGCACTGATGCCCAGGGCATGGGTGAGGTGCTTACGCAACATCCCAAGGTGAATAAATTCAGCTTTACCGGCTCAACTGCCGTTGGTAAAAAATTGCTACAACAATGCGCGACTGGAGTAAAACGGGTGAGCATGGAGCTTGGTGGCAATGCGCCTTTTATTGTATTTGCCAAAGCCGACTTAGAGCAAGCGGTAACAGGCCTGCTGGCGGCGAAGTTTCGTAATGCCGGCCAAACCTGTGTGTGCGCCAATCGTATTTTAGTTGAAGAAAGCGTGTTACCAGACTTTTTAGCGATGCTATTACCCAAAGTAAAGTCACTAAAAATGGCTGCTGGCGAGCAAGAAGGCACGCAAATTGGCCCCTTAATTGATGAAAAAGCCATCCAAAAAGTAGAGCAACTGGTTGAAAAAGCCTTGGCAGCAGGTGCTGTCTTACATTGTGGCGGTCAGCGCCAAGCCGCGGATAGTTTATTTTACCCTGCCACAGTATTAACCGATGTGCGTGCTGATATGGAAATAGCACAACAAGAGATCTTTGGCCCGGTCGTGGCCATCAGTAGTTTTAACAGCGAGGCGCAAGCGATACAACTTGCCAATGCTACTGAATATGGCTTGGCGGGTTATTTTTACAGCCAAGATTTAGCGCAAGTGTTTCGTGTGGCCGATGCCTTACAATTTGGCATGCTGGGTATTAACGAAGGCATTATCTCTAATGCTGCGGCACCTTTTGGCGGCATCAAGCAGTCAGGATATGGGCGTGAAGGATCAAAATACGGGCTGGATGATTATACCGATTTAAAGTATTTGTACCTTGGTGGGCTTTAAACGGGAGATGGATAAATCGTTGCTCAGTTAACGGCTTTTTCAGTTACAAAGCGCTTTAGCCGAGAGTGAGATAGACGCTCTTATGATAAAAAAAACCGGCTCTTAAGTGATGAGCTTAGGTGCCGGTTTTCGTTTTAGCGCGAATGAACGTGGACTTACTGCGCTGGCGCTTTTTGATAACGCTTAAACCAGGCTAGCGCATGCTCTACTTTCGCAATCATCCAAGATGGCCGATTAGTCACACCATGATAAGCATCAGGTACCCGCACCATCGCAGTATCCACTTGACGCAGCTTTAATGCTTGATAATACTGCTCTGTTTCGGAAATGGGCGTGCGGCGGTCTTTCTCACCGGTAAACAGCAGTACCGGCGTTTTCACATTGCCGACTAAAGATAACGGTGAACGCTGCCAATAATGGGCTTGATGTTCCCAAGGCACCCCAGGAAATTGGTTCTGAATTTGCCCAATATAGCTATCAGCAGTCAGTACCTTAGTCGTCCAGTTCACCACCGGGTTCGTAGCGGCGGCTGCGTTAAAACGATCGGTTAACCCCACGGCATAAGCCGTGGCAATACCGCCGGCTGAGCCGCCAGCGATGTACAGATTGTTTTCATCGATAAAGCCTTTGGCAATCATCGCGTCAACGCCTGACATATGATCTTGATAATCAAACTCAGACGAGTAGTTATAGTGCAATAGCATGGCAAAACGTTCGCCGTAACCGGTACTGCCGCGATAATTGTTATAAAACACCACATAACCTTCAGCTGCATAGCGCTGTAATTCAGCGGCGAACTGCGGGCCATAGGCTAGGTGTGGGCCACCATGAATTTCGACTAACAGCGGATATTTTTTGTTTGGGTCAAAATTCGGCGGGGTAATATACCAGCCCTGGATTTCTTCATTACCCGCAGTTGAGGTATAACGAATTTCCTCTACTTTACCCAACTGGCGTTGCTGCAATAAGCCGCTATTTAAAGCCGTAAGGGTGCGGCTTTTATTTTTCGAGTAAACCGCTACATCGGCTGGACGCTGGCTAGTGCCTTGGGTGTAAGCCAAGGTGCCGTCGTTGGCCACACTGAACATGCCGCTTAAATAAGGCCGACCTAATGAGGTACCGCCAAGATCGTTAACCAAGTCGGTCATGCGATCACGGGTATTAATTTGTGCTACTTTAGTTTTCCCTTGATCAGCATATTGAAACACTAAAGTGCTGTTGTCGACCCAGTTAGGGCTTTCAACACTGCGATCCAAGTTGGCAGCAAGATCGCTGAATTTACCTGAATCTAACGCTAACAATTTAAGTTTAGTGTTGCTGTAAGAAACGGCAGCCGGGCTGCTAAAGGTAAAGGCCAAGGTTTTACCGTCGGGTGATAAAGCGGGTTCGCTTTCTGCACCATCAAGGCGGGTTAATTGAGTCAGTTGCTGATTGTTAATGCTAACTTTATACAGATCGCCTTGGTTACTTTGATATTCCCAGTCGGCATTACGGTTAGCCGAGAAAATCAGGTTATTGTTATCTTTGGTCCAAACAACTGGCCCGCGATGCGCATAAGGGCCTTCAGTGAGTTGCTGCTCTACACCGCCTTCACTGGGTAACACAAATAACTGGTTATACGCAGAGCGCATCACACCTCGGCCATCGGCCTGATAATAAGTGCGTTCTACCACGATGGGGGTTTGAGACCAATTCGCTCCAGCCGGTTTTTTCGGTTGATAAACACTTTTCGCAAAATCGGTAGTGGGGGCGCTCACTTCAGCCATAAATGCAATGTGCTTACCATCAGGAGACCAACTCAGTTGCGAGGGACGCACTTGCAGTTGGCTAATGGCTGCGGTTTTTTGTTCTGCTAGCCAGTGCACGTAGATTTGGCTGCTGCCATCACGATCCGAGACAAAGGCAATACGTTTACTGTCAGGGGCCCAGCGTGGTTGGCTGTAACTGAACTTATCGGCAAAGAGCGGCGAGTGCTTGCCGCTTTCGACCTCGATTAACCATAGGTTACTCTCGGTACGATCCGTCATAATGTTGTTCTGTTGGCGCACATAAACAATGTATTTGCCATCAGGCGAGATTTGTACATCATTCGCCGCCGCCAGTTTAAAAATATCTTCAGCTTGAAATGGAGTGGTGCTAGCCGCTATTGCGGGCGCAACACCCAGCGCAGTGGCGAGTGCAAGCATCGGGAAAATGTTCATAAGACCTCGAGAGATTAACAGGATTCGATTTACCATATAGGGTATGGAGTAACAGACAAGATCAGATCAGTTGAAGTTGCGGAATAACGAGATAACTTTAAGTAAAGTGAATTAGCTGGATCATGATGAATTTAGTTGTCTGGTTATCACTTACCATTGCACAACCTAACATACCTAAACAGCAGCGTAAACGGCTGTTTAGGTATGTTAGGTTGAGCGCATCATCAGGCAGTTGCAACTGCTGCTGTGAGCTTAAGCATTTAATTATTATATTAAGGCTTAAGATAGTGATGTGTATCGACCATCTGAAATTTAGGGCTACGTTGTATAAACTCACGTAGCATTGCTGTATGTGCGCTGCCCATTAAAATCAGCACGCGGTCATTGTTGCGCAGTGGGATCCGGTTAAGGTTGGAATAAATTTTCATATTGCGCAGATAAAACTGTGCGGCTTGCTCTGCCCCTTCAAAACCCTCGCCAATACCAACATAAAACAACTTGTCTGCATTGGTATTCAAAGAGTAATCCAGCATCAGTGGTTCGTTGGTCAGTATTAGCTTTTGCTGCAAGCTTAAGCTATCAAACTGCGCATAGCGTTTTGCTAATTGCGGGTAATGCTTTAGCGGCTGATGTGTAAGTTGTAAGTAGGTGCTGCGGTCTATAGCGTTTTCGAGCTCGTCGCTTTGTTCAATAAAATCGCCTAGGCTGTAGTTATAGCCTAGATGATAATCGATACCATACAGCTTGCTGATGCCACTTAATCTGGCCACGTCAAAACCCAGCATACTCAGTTCACCATAGCGGGTATCTAACTCAGAGGGATCAGCTAAGAACGCTTGATAAGCCTGATTGATCTGCTCTGTCTGCTCGGGTAAAAACTCTAAACAAATAATGGTGGGTTTAAACCGCGCAATCAGCTGTGCAATGGCTCTGACTTCTTGTTGGTTCGCCGCATCTTGCTCATCAAATTCCACGGTATGGGCATCACTACTTTGACCAAAGTGAAAGCTGCCTAGGTTGAGCACCTGAATTTTCGGCGGCCCCACATAGTTGTTTGTATCAGTGTTCTTTTCTGTCTGTTTAATTAATGTTTGGCTACAGCCCAACAACATAAACGTGAGTAAAAAGACGGTTTTCTTGAACATTTCAAACATCCCTGCTTGCGTGGTTGACAGCGCGGTGTTCAGTTTTGCAACGTTAACTATGTGCTACTTCAAATCAACTAAACATGCCGCAAGATTTTCCTGACTTAAATCGGCAGATAAAATTTGCTGCTGACTATCGAGCAAGTTAGCGTCTTGTGGTGCTAACTGCAGTGCCATATTGATAAGGGCGATAGCTTTACGCTGGCAGCCTAGCTCACTTGATAACATCGCGTAGTTGTTTAAATAACTCACTTCATTTTTGGCATAAGGTAAGCCTTTGGCAAACCATTGTGCCGCGTAGTTGGGTTGGCTATTAAAATAATGATTCCCTAATAAAAAATAAGGTAGCCAGTAATCAGGCCATTGCTGTGTGGCACTAATTAGTGCAGCTACACCGGCTGCAGCTTGTTGCGTGTTCAGTAAATCATGGCAAGCTTTGCTGTAAATAAAAGGGTCTAAGTGCGGACTGGTGATGTGGCTAGGTAACATGGCCAGCATCCAGTATTTACCGCGTTGCCAAGTGCGCTCAAAAGTGGCGAAGTTTAAGCGATGCTCTGCGGTAACGCCGCTATGTAAAATGATTTCTGCCTTACTCAAATCGTAACCAATTGCTACGGCATAATGCCACTGTGGCAACCAAGCTACAGAATTGTTTTGTAACACGATAACCGGAATATCTTCCGCCAGTAGCTGCAATAATTGCTGCATGCTGCCATGTTGCTGATAAGCAACCAGCCCAAGCTGCCGAGTGGCTGCGGCCATTTCAATTTGCAAGGTACCTTCAAGACCCGGGGTAAAGGTATGGGCCGCGATAGTATCCGGTGACGCCTCAACCCCATGAAAATTGGCCACTTCCGCTAAGGTGGTTGGGCCACAGTAAAATTGTTGTTGTGGAAAAAAGGGCACTTGCGCGATCAGATGAGAAAAAGTGATGTTAGGTGGTTCGCGCAGTAATTGTTGCGTTTGTGGTGGCGTTTGACAGGCCGACAGTAACAATACGGTCAAAATAAAACCAGCCCAAGGGCTGGTTTGTAGAAGTTTACGCACCGACATTTATCGGCCGATAGGGCGAATAAACGGATATACGTCGGTTAAGCCCATTAAATCTAAAACCGCGACAACCACTAATACCGTTATTACGGTACCAATAACACCGCCTGCTGGCATGTCATTCAACTGTGCGTTTAACGCAGCTAATTCCTCGCTGGTCATGTTCGCAATGCGTTTTTCCGCGTCCGCAGGGCTAACGCCTAACTCAACGAGTTTGCTTTGCACATCGGCGTTATTTACAAATGATAACACTTGCTGCTTGTTAAACTGATATTGCTGGCTTTCGATTACCTGGCTAGAGCTATAAACCCCAGCGGTTGCGTGACCCATACCCAGAATTAACATTGAACTGATAATGCCGACTTTTAATACGTTTTTCATCATGAAAGATATCCTTAATGCGTTGTTTATCAGGTTAAATCTGCTTTAAATGAAAAAGTCATAAGGAAGCAAAAATGCTGAAGCCTTTAGAGAGTAGTCGATAGCGGATTGCTGCGCAATAGTGTGTGTTTTTTCAAGTCGTAATGTGCTTATCTTTTCAACGCTTAGATGCAGCAATGTTGGCTAGGTGTCAGCAATTAACTTGTGCCTTACTTGTAAATACATTTTTTATCCATTTTTACATGAAAATGAGGAAGGACATATTCAGCAATAGCGTTCATACTTTCTTCAACCGACGCGTTATTCCGTCTAAAGTGCAGCCCGATATGGTGAATTCTTTCAATCCCAGCAGTTTATCTTAACCTTTGTAGGGATGACCAAGATAATCGCGGTGCATATTATTTATGGAAAAATGGTCATGAAAAAGGATATTGAGTGGGCAGATTACGTGAAGATTAAAGGGTGTTCTTCCACAATTCTGATCCTCTAGTGCTCCGCAGAGAAAATATAAGAATTTGTAGAATTTCAGAATTGACGTAAGTCATTGAAAAGAATGGTGGCCCCAGCTGGACTCGAACCAGCGACCGATCGATTATGAGTCGAGTGCTCTAACCAACTGAGCTATGGGGCCATTATGTTGCGTATTTTTCGATTGCAGTGTTCACACATCCCTGATGATCTGCACTCAGCTCGGCCATCCACGGCCTCGCGTTCAAGTCTCTCGAAGTGATGTTAAATCACTTCTCGCCACTTACAGTGGCCGCCTTTCACCTAAGCTATGGGGCCATTATATGTATGTGTTAAATCGCTTCTCGCCACTTGTAGTGGCCGCCTTTCACCTAAGCTATGGGGCCATTTCAGCATCTTGATGCTAAGTAACGTAAAGCGCTGGCAGTATAAAAACTTTTCGGCGCTTTGTCATCCGGCTTGTTAGGCTAAGTGGAGTTAATTGCTGATTTTTTAGGCTTAATGGCCTAGAAATAACAAAGGCGCCAATCGGCGCCTTTGTTTTTGCGTTGTGCTTACTCGTCTAAGAAGCTTTTTAATACTTCTGAACGTGAAGGGTGGCGCAATTTACGTAACGCTTTCGCTTCAATTTGACGGATACGCTCACGTGTTACGTCAAACTGTTTACCTACTTCTTCTAAGGTGTGGTCGGTATTCATATCGATACCAAACCGCATCCGTAGAACTTTGGCTTCGCGGGCGGTTAAGCCTGCTAACACTTCGTTGGTAGCGTTTTTCAAGCTTTCCATGGTGGCGGAATCGAGTGGTGATTCACCCGCACCGTCTTCGATAAAGTCGCCTAAATGCGAATCTTCATCATCACCAATGGGCGTTTCCATTGAAATAGGTTCTTTGGCAATTTTCAGCACCTTGCGGATCTTATCTTCTGGCATTTGCATGCGTTCTGATAATTCTTCAGGTGATGGCTCGCGACCCATTTCTTGTAGCATTTGCCGTGAAATACGATTAAGTTTGTTGATGGTCTCAATCATATGCACTGGAATACGAATAGTCCGTGCTTGGTCAGCAATAGAGCGGGTGATCGCTTGACGGATCCACCAAGTCGCGTAGGTTGAGAACTTGTAACCACGGCGGTATTCGAACTTATCTACAGCCTTCATCAAGCCAATGTTACCTTCCTGAATTAAATCCAGGAATTGTAAGCCACGGTTGGTGTATTTTTTGGCGATAGAGATAACCAAACGTAAGTTAGCTTCAACCATTTCTTTTTTGGCGCGGCGAGCTTTTGCTTCACCAATCGACATGCGACGGTTGATATCTTTAATTTTAAAGATGCTTAGGCCAGTTTCTTCTTCAACTTTTTTCAGCTTTTCAATATTGCGTACTAAGTCTTCCTGCATTTCTTGCAGTTTCGGCGAGTAGGCTTTATTGGCTGCGATCTCGGCTGATAACCAAGCAGTTGAAGTTTCGGCACCGGTAAAGGCTTTCACGAAGTTTTTCTTCGGCATTTTGGCGTATTCAACGCAGTGTTTCATCACTAAGCGTTCTTGCACGCGTACTCGGTCCATCATTTCACGCATGTTTTTCACTAAGCGATCGAACTGCTTAGGCACCAGGCGGAAACAGCGGAACACTTCGCTCAGTTTTTCAATTTCTTCTTTGGTTGTGGGGTGTTCGCGGCCGTTTTGTACGATGGAGTGACGAGTCACTTCATATTGGGTACGCAACTCAGCAAATTTAACGCGAGCAACTTCTGGATCAGGCCCCGTATCTGTATCGCTATCGTCGCTGTCGCTATCATCATCGCTGTCGTCGTCGGTATCTTTACTGTCATCCTGATGTTCTTCAGGTAAATCAGAGCCGATATTGCTACCCATCACAGGTGCTTCTTCAACTTCGTTCGGATCAATAAAAGCAGAGACAATGTCGCTTAGGCGAATTTCTTCCGCTTCAAACTTATCCCATTGTTCTAACAGGTAAGTAATGGCTTCAGGATATTCAGCAACCGAAGTTTGCACCTGATTGATGCCTTCTTCGATCCGCTTAGCGATAACGATCTCGCCTTCGCGCGTCAACAACTCAACGGTACCCATTTCACGCATGTACATACGTACGGGGTCCGTGGTGCGACCTAATTCTTTATCTACGCTAACTAGCGCTTGAGCAGCTTCTTCCGCGGCGTCTTCATCGGCGGCGGCATCGGACATGATCAGATCATCAGCATCAGGTGCAGTTTCGTACACTTGAATGCCCATGTCGTTGATCATACGAACAATATCTTCGATCTGATCTGAATCGATAATGTCTTGTGGAAGGTGATCGTTAACTTCAGCAAAGGTTAGATACCCTTGCTCTTTACCTTTCAGGATCAGGAGTTTTAACTGCGACTGAGGACTTTGCTCCATAGAGACTTATCTTCCACCAAAGTTGATTAATCTAAAAATGCGAACTAGCGATTATAACAAAGCGGGGCTTTTCTAGCCAGCCGCGTTAGCCAACTGTTCGCGGTTTTTTGCTTTTTAAAGCTCTTAACAGCAAAACATACTCATGTTGTTCTGCTTGTGTTAGTTGTTTTAATTTATCTTTTCGTTCCAACGCTTCTAGCCGTTGTTGTAAATATATATCTTCAATCGAGTGAAACGTGTCGAGAAAATCCTGACTTAACTGTTCCGGTTCGATTTGATGTTCCCATGTAGCTAACTTTAACAGGATGGCATGCTCAGGCAAATCTCGCCAGTATTCCAACAATTGAGCTGTAGTTAGCTCAGGTTTTTCTAATAACAGTTCTTGTATTTTTAATAACAAGCTCATGCCAGGAATGCTTGCTGTTGCCAGTTCGGGAGCGTAGGGCATGACCTTTGCTAAAGACGGATACTGTAATAACAAAGCCATGGCGCGACGCATCGGTGTAATTTTTAGATTAGCACTGGCTGGGCGTGGCGCTACAGGTCTAGCGTTGCTGGGTTTAGTCCGTTGTGTTTTACGGCCTAACAAGTTATCCAGTTTGTCGGTTAATTGCTCGCGGTAAAAACTGCCGGGTATTTGTTTAATTAATTCAGCGCCTTTATTGGCCAGTGCCGATTTACCCGCATCGGTCGCCACATCATGCATCACCAACAAATGCTCGAATAAATATTGTGACAGCGGTTGTGCTTGCTCTAAGCGAGCCAAAAAGGCCTCTTTACCTTCTTTTTGTACCAACGAATCTGGATCTTCGCCATCAGGTAAGAACACAAAGTTAAGTTCTACACCGTCTTTTAGTTGCGGCAAGGCATTTTGTAAGGCGCGCCAAGCTGCATCGCGACCGGCGCGATCACCGTCGTAACAACAAATTACCTGCGGAGCATAGCGGAACAGTGTATTAATATGATCTGAAGTGGTCGCTGTACCTAAACAGGCTACAGCAAAACGAATGTCATGTTCCGCCAGTGCCACAACGTCCATGTAGCCTTCAACCACTAACAGTCGGCTTAGATGACCAGGTTGTTGGCGTGCTTCATATAAACCGTAAAGCTCCCGACCTTTATGAAATAAGGTTGTTTCGGGTGAATTAAGGTATTTGGGTTGCCCATCACCGAGTACTCGGCCACCAAAAGCAATGACCCGTCCGCGCTTATCGCGGATCGGAAACATCAGTCGGTCACGGAAAAAATCAAACTCACGGCCATTTTCATTCCGGCTGATCAGCTTTAATTGCAGCAACTGATCTCGTATCGCTTTACCACCTTGGCCGCTGAGTACTTTCATCAGCGCGTCCCAGCTTTCTGGGGCATAGCCTAGTTGAAATTCGGCAGCGGTTTGGGCACTTAAACCACGACGAGCTAAATACGCTTGCACTTCCGCTGCTTTACTATGCTGTTGTAACTGCTGCTGATAAAAATCAGCCGCTTTTTGCATCAAGCTATAATCATCGGCTTGCGGTGCCGGCCTGTGCGGTTGGTTGCCTTGCTCACGCGGCACTTCCATATGCAGATCTTTGGCAAGCTCTTCAATCGATTCAACAAATTCTAGCTGCTCAAACTCCATCATGAAGGTGATGGCATTACCGTGCGCGCCACAACCAAAGCAATGATAAAACTGCTTATCGGGGCTAACGGTAAAAGAGGGGCTTTTTTCGTTATGAAAAGGGCAGCAAGCGGTGTAGTTGCGACTACCTGCTTTTTTTAACGGTACGCGTTTATCGATCAGCTCGACAATATCGGTGCGAGCCAGTACATCATCGATAAATTGACGGGGAATTTGTCCTGCCACTTTTGTCCTTTTTAATGCTGTTTCAGAAAAAGACAAACCGTGTTACAAGAACACGGTGTGCAGATAAAGCATGTTTCGAAAGCGGCAAGTGATTAACTTGGCAGTAGCACCGCGCTCCGCTTTCTACCGATAACCGGCAGCTGTAGATTAGTACAGGCGGATACGGCGTGCGTTTTCGCGAGAAAGCTTCTTAGCATGACGTTTTACCGCTGCTGCTTTCTTACGCTTACGAATCCAAGTTGGTTTTTCATAGAACTCTTTTGCACGAACGTCTGCTAATACGCCGGCTTTTTCACAAGAGCGCTTGAAACGACGTAAAGCTACGTCAAAGGGTTCGTTTTCTTTTACTTTAACTACAGGCATTAAATTCTCACCTCAGGCCAAAACTGGTTGTCGTTAACCAATACGATTAAAAATGGTGCGGTATTTTACGCAAAAAGCGCCCCAGATGTAAAGCGCTTATGCGATCTTAAATCAGATCATCTGGCTATAGGTGCTGCAAGCCGTTACAATGCGCGTTTTCAGGGCGGCAATCATAACGGAAAAAAGCAGCGTCTGCTTGCGTTTTTCTGCATTTTCGTCGTGCTTGGCGCAAATAATCTGCTGAGGCTCCAAGAATGCGTGTATTAGGTATCGAAACCTCTTGTGATGAAACCGGTATCGCCATTTATGATGGTGAAAAAGGGCTGCTTAGCCATGTTTTATATAGCCAAATCCCTATTCATGCTGATTACGGTGGCGTGGTGCCTGAGTTAGCGTCACGCGATCATGTGCGCAAAACCTTACCCTTGATTAAACAAGCTTTAAAAGAAGCCGGTTTAACAGCGGCAGATATCGATGGTGTTGCTTATACGGCGGGGCCAGGTTTGGCTGGCGCCTTGTTGGTGGGGGCCACTTTGGGACGCAGCTTAGCTTTTGCATGGCAGAAACCGGCGCTGGCGGTGCATCATATGGAAGGGCATTTACTGGCGCCAATGCTTGAAGAAGACGTACCGGCCTTTCCGTTTTTAGCATTATTAGTGTCGGGCGGCCATACGCAATTAGTGGCGGTAGAGGGGATTGGTCAATACCGTTTACTGGGCGAGTCAATTGATGATGCCGCTGGTGAAGCTTTTGATAAAACAGCAAAGTTAATGGGTTTAGATTACCCTGGCGGCCCGTTACTGGCTAAACTAGCGAAAACGGGCGACGCTAAAAAATACCCATTCCCGCGGCCGATGACTGACCGTCCTGGTTTAGATTTTAGTTTTAGCGGTTTAAAAACAGCAGCCTCTATGGTGATTCAAAAAGAAGGTAACGCTTTACAGGTGCAAGCGGATATTGCCGCCTCATTTCAGCAAGCAGTAGTTGATACCCTTTTAATTAAATGCCGTCGTGCCTTGGCAGAAACCGGCTATAAGCGTTTAGTGATTGCCGGTGGGGTTAGTGCAAATGAATCGTTGCAACAACAATTAGCCGAGCTGCTCAGTCGTTTAGGGGGTAAGGTGTATTATCCGCGCAAGGAGTTTTGTACCGACAATGGCGCGATGATTGCGTTTGCGGGTTATCAGCGTTTAAAAGCTGGGCAACAGCAAGATTTAACCATAGGTGTAACGCCTCGTTGGCCGCTAGAGCACTTACCTGCGCTTTAAAGTTCTCGGGTGTTTATTCACGCACCCGTTTTGATTTATCCCAAATTTTACTTTCTTGGCCGCGGTAGAGGCGCAAAATGTTTTCACGATGCCGTGCAATAATCAGCAAGCTGAGCATAAACACCGGCAGGGTATATAAAGGTTTAATCCACCAGGTAAATAGCGGTGCCAAAGCCACGGTCATTATTGCGCCCAGCGAAGAGTAACCCGTCACTAATACCACTGTTAGCCAAGAGCCAATTAATAAACCCGCTAAATCTAAGCCAATCGGCATCATTGCCCCTAACGCGGTGGCAACGGCTTTTCCGCCTTTAAAACCAAAAAATATCGGATAAATGTGACCAATACAGGCGCAAATACCCACAGCCCCTAACCATACCGGTTCGATTTTTAAGAAATAAGAACCCCAAACCGGAATAGTGCCTTTGAGAATATCGAACACTAAGACCAAAACGGCCGGGAATTTACCGCCAAGACGCAGCACATTAGTGGTACCGGGGTTACCCGAGCCGTGAAAACGCGGGTCAGGTAAGCGAAAAAGTTGGCAAACCAGCACAGCCGAAGAGATAGAACCTAACAGGTAAGCAATAAGCATCATTAACAAGATCAGCAGGGTCATTCCATGGTTCCTCAGCACCCTTTTTTACGATACTATTGCGGCATATTTGTCGGACAGCAAAATACGGGCGTTGCTGTATATACTCTATCCGACCAGCCTACCTGAAACGAAAAATAACGCAATGCGGAATTAACTGGATGGACATCGTTTTTATCAAGCAGCTACAGGTTGATACCGTGATTGGCGTGTACGACTGGGAAAAAACTATCAAGCAGCGCTTGCTGTTAGATCTTCGCTTAACCGCCGATCAGCGGGCTGCCGCTCAAGCAGATGATATTCGCTTAACACTTGATTATGCGGTGATTAGTGCCCGCGTGATTGAGTTGATTACTGCCGAACCTATTGAATTAATTGAAACCGTGGCTGAGCGCGTGGCGCATTTGTTATTAACAGAATTTAGTACCAGCCAAGTGGAAGTGACGGTCAGTAAACCCGGTGCGGTGCCTCAAGCGCAAACGGTCGGGGTACAGATCACGCGCTTTGCGCCAGAGGTTAATCACTGATGCCACGTATTTATATTAGTGTAGGTTCTAACATTAATCGTGATTTTCATGTGCGCCATGGTGTACGCGCCTTAGTCAGTGAACTGAGTGCGGTAACGTTATCTTCTGTTTATCAAAGTGAAGCTGTAGGTTTTGTTGGCGATGACTTTTTTAATATGGTGCTCGGTGCAGACACCGATTTATCTATTGTTGATTGCATTAGTTTATTAAAGCGCATTGAAGATCAATTTGGTCGAGTGCGTGGTGCCGAAAAGTTTTCTGGTCGTACTCTGGATTTAGATTTGTTGACGTACGATCAGCAAATTTGTGATTCACCCGTGGTATTACCACGGGCAGAAATTACCGAGAATGCCTTTGTACTGTGGCCTTTGGCTGAAATTGCCGCAGATGAGATCCATCCTACCACCGGTTTAAGCTATGCCGCTTTATGGCAGGGCTACAACCAATCCCAAAAAATATGGCCCGTTGAATTTTCATGGAGTGAGCCAACTTGAGTACCATTGAAGTTATTATCCTGTCTTTAATCCAAGGATTAACCGAGTTTTTACCTATTTCTTCTTCGGCCCATTTAATTTTGCCCTCTGCCGTTTTGGGTTGGCAAGATCAGGGGATTGCCTTCGATGTCGCGGTGCATGTAGGTACCTTGTTGGCAGTGATGCTGTATTTTCGACAGGATATTGGCAATTTAACCGTGGGTTGGGTGAAAAGCCTCGGTGGTCACCACAGCACGGATAGCAAGTTAGCATGGTGGGTAATTTTAGCCACGATCCCCGCAGCCCTTGCCGGCTTATTGGCGGCCGATTTAATTGAAACCTTTTTACGTTCACCTTGGGTGATTGCTATCACCACCATCGTTTTTGGTTTGGCGCTATGGTGGGCTGATGTCACGGCAAAACAGCATATTCCGATGAATGCATTAACCTTTAAACAAACCTTGTTTATTGGTTTTGCCCAAGCCATTGCCTTAATCCCGGGTACGTCGCGTTCGGGGATCACCATGACGGCGGCTATGTTAATTGGTTTAGATAAAGTTAGCGCTGCGCGTTTTTCATTTTTACTGTCGATCCCGATCATCGTACTCAGCGGTGGCTATCAGGCCAGCAAACTGCTCAGTGAGCCAGCCGAGTATGATATGGGCGGCATCTTGTTAGGGGTATTGTTATCCTTTATCAGTGCCACCATTTGTATTCACTTCTTCTTAAAGATTATCAGCCGCATGGGCATGTTGCCCTTTGTCATTTACCGTATGTTGCTAGGTATCGGCTTGATGGCGTTTTTAAGCCTGTCTGCGAGCTAATTACCGTTTAGCGTTTGTTGTGCGTGGCTAATGGCTTGCAAGCGTGCTTGTTGCAAGGCCTCTTTAATGGCGGGCCCGGTGATGCCTTGTGTAATCAGGGCTTTTGCACTTACCGCCATCGCTGCTTCGGCCAGCTTGGGTAACAGCATTGCAGGGGGATAATCCTCTTGTTCAAAGCCTGTTCTACCGCGTAAATCAGCGGTACAGCACAGTAAAATATCGCTCAAACGCTCAGGCTTTCGCCACAAATCGATAGCGTTAAACAGTTTTAATACGGTTTTAGCATTAAGTTCTGCGGCACGATGGATCAGCTGATGGTATTCACAGACCAACAATGCCAGATCGCGACAGTCGTTGGGTACGCGTAGTCTTTTACATAACGCCGTAATGAGCGCTAAACCACGATGTTCATGACCATGATGGGCGGGTAATTCTGCTGTTGGCGTCAGCCCTTTCCCTACATCATGCACCAAAGCAGCAAAGCGGATGTCTAAGCGTTGACTTAACGTGGCCGCTTGTTGCAGCACTAATAAGCTATGAATGCCGCTATCAATTTCTGGATGCCATTTCTCGGGTTGTGGTACGCCCCAAAACGCGGCCAGTTCGGGCATCAATACCGACAGTGCACCACATTGTTGTAATAACTGAAAATAAGCAGCGGGCTGCTCGGTATTTAACGCTTTAGCGGTTTCAACCCAAACGCGCTCGGCACTGAGTGTGGTTAATTCACCGTGCTGACTAAGCTGTGTCATCAGTGCTAAGGTTTCAGGCGCTACGGTAAAACCCAGATGAGCATAACGCGCATAAAAGCGCGCGACACGAAGCACGCGCAGCGGATCTTCAACAAAGGCGTCAGAGACATGGCGTAGCTGTTTTTGCTCTATATCACGTCGGCCGTGAAAAGGATCAATATAGTTTCCTGCTGCGTCTTGGGCGATGGCATTGATGGTCAGATCGCGCCGGGCTAAATCTTGTTCTAAAGTGACATCTGGGGCGGCGTATACCGTAAAACCAGTATAACCTGAACCCGCTTTGCGCTCTGTGCGCGCTAAGGCATACTCTTCTTTCGTTTTCGGGTGCAGGAATACCGGGAAGTCTTTACCAACTTGTTGATAGCCTTGGCTGAGTAATTCTGCGGGTGTTGCCCCCACAACCACCCAATCGCGTTCGTGAAAAGGGTAACCGAGTAATTGATCGCGTACTGCGCCGCCGACAAGATAAATTTGCACAAGCTTTCCTGCTGCTGGTTTTTTTGCCATTATACCTGCCTTGCGATGAAATGCAGTGCTAAAGGAATGTGATGTACACCGGATTTTTTGGTTTAAACAGTGCGCCATTTTCAATTGCGCCTAATCCCGACTTTATGTATCTCAGCCCACGTCATGCTGAAGCGTTAGCGCATTTGCGTTATGGCTTGGGAGATGCCGGCGGCTTTGTGCTACTCACCGGCGAAGTAGGTACCGGTAAAACGACCGTCTCACGCAGTTTGCTGCAAGAGTTAGATGAGACTACCGATGTGGCGTTTATTCTTAACCCCACGTTATCGGAATTAGAATTACTGGCGGCGATTTGTGACGAGTTGAAAATTCGTTACCGCAAAACTGATGCGAGCTTAAAACTATTAGGCGACAAAATTACCCAACGGCTGCAAAAAAACCATGATGCCGGCAAGAAAACCATTTTAATTATTGATGAAGCCCAGCATTTACAGCCTGCTGTATTGGAACAGTTACGCTTGCTCACCAATTTAGAAACAAACACCAAAAAATTATTGCAGGTGATTTTAATTGGCCAGCCAGAATTACAGCAGCTGTTGCAACGTAACGATTTACGGCAATTAGCTCAGCGTATTACGGCGCGTTATCATTTATTGCCGCTTAATTTAGCCGAAGTGCAGCAATATATGCGTTATCGTCTGCAAGTGGCGGGTTGTCAGCGACCGGTATTCAGTGACAAGGCGGTAAAAAAACTGTTTGAATTAAGCGGCGGTATTCCACGGTTACTGAATTTACTCGCCG
Organism: Alishewanella sp. SMS8; assembly: GCF_030737935.1. NCBI lineage: Bacteria > Pseudomonadati > Pseudomonadota > Gammaproteobacteria > Alteromonadales > Alteromonadaceae > Alishewanella > Alishewanella sp. SMS8. The sequence goes on along the minus strand of NZ_JAPJEA010000002.1, from coordinate 450,205 downwards.
ACAGAGCGTTATTAGCAGCTTATAGTCAACAGCAAGCGTTAGTCGAATTAACACATGTGCAACGGGCTGCAGCCGAAATTTTGCCTAGTCACCCAGCCACAAGTCAGCGACAAGCTTTACCTAACTGGTTATGGCCGCTGTTAGCGCTATTAGGTATAATACTTGGGTTTTTATTGGCTCTACAAATTGTGCCGATACTGCGCGGAGAGTAAAGATTATGTCCATTTTAATGGATGCGTTAAAACAGCAACAACCCGCACCTCAGGTGCCATCCACCTTTTGGCGCAATGTGGCAATTAGCCTTGCCTTAATTTTAGCCACTACCTTTGGTTTTGTAGCCGGTTATATGCTGTTAGCCAGCAAACAATCGCCAAGCGATGTGACTCAACCGGCCGCACTGATCCCCGAGGCAGCGCAACCCGCAGGCCCAGCGTTAATCGCAAAAACCCTAGAGACCAAAGCGGTTGAAGCACCGGTGGTTGCAACAACAGAGCCAGAACCGGCCGCTGAGCCAGAGCGTTTTGCGCCTGAGCCACAGGTGGTAACTGTGACAGCGAATACACCACAAGCTGAGCCGGTGAACGAGCCGGAGATCTCGGCTGAGTTACGTGAGCGTTTTGCCAGTGCACTGGCCGAAACAGCAGGTAATCCGCGTTCTGCCTCGAATAATCTGACAACACACAGTGCGCCGGCGCAAGATATTGCCATGCTGGATCTCACTTTACAGCGGCAATTACCCAAGTTACGTTTTGAAGCCCATGTTTTTGCTACTCAGCCTGCTCAGCGTTGGGTGAAAGTGAATGGTAAATCATTACAAGAAGGGCAATGGATCACGGCTGACGTGCGCTTACGGGAAATTACACCGCAATATGTGTTGCTCGAATTTGGCCAACAACTTTTTAGTATGCGGGCGTTAAGCGAGTGGTGATTTACAAATAGTTACGTACTTCTAAGCCATATTTTCTTAAATCAACACAGCCTTCTATTTGTTCTTCTTGCTGCCGCGATAAATCGATGACTCGCGGCGTCAGATGATGCTGATGCACACTGTGGTAAAACACCTTTACCCGTGGCAACGTCGGCTTTTTCTGATTATTCTCCAATACTAAGGCTAGCCGCCCAGTCGTTAAGCGTACCACGCTACCTGGCGGGTAAACGCCAATACATTTAATGAACAATTGTAATAAACTATTATCCAATTGTGCTGGCGCCATCGCCATCAGTTGCCGGATCACATTAAGCGGATTCACGTAGCTGGTTTGCATATTACTTAATTTCTCATACAAATTAACGATGGTTAGCATACGGCTACCATTACTGATTTGTTGTTCTTGGAGTGGCGGTGAGCCACTGCCATCTAACAAGGCACAATGTTGGCTGATCCAAAAAGACACTTCGCCAGCCAAAGCCGTGCTTTGCTGCAACACCATCAAACTGGTGCTAATGGCGTTAGCATCCGGTTGTTGCAACAGCATCGGCTGTTGCGCTTTACCCACATCATGCAGCAAGGCTGCCGTGATCAGGTTTTGGACTTTGTGTTTGGGGAAATTTAAAAAACGGGCGAAAGCGGCCATATAAACGGCACAGTTAATGGAGTGTTGTAGCAGCATATCGCTTTTTTCGGCGATACGAGTCAGATACAGCAAAACATCCGGATTGCGACTAACCGAATCAAATAACCCGGCACTGACTTCATGTACCAAGCTCAAATCAATAGGCTCTTCGTTGGCGGCGGCTTTTAGCACCTGCTGCTGTGTTTTTTTAGTTTGCTCTAAACTGCGCTCGGCTTTGGGTTGCTCTTCGGCAAATACTGCACGAAATGCTTCGGGCTCTTTTTCAGTTGGTGGCGGTTTTGTTTCGACTGGACGTGGGGTAAGTTGTTTGCTCGGGTCAATGGCAACCACAAGCACGCCTTGATTTTTTAAATTGCGGATGCTTTCACGTGTGCGGACAAAGCCAGCATGTTTGATGGCCAGTTGTCCGGTTTGCTCCAGCACTTTGACAATATAGCTGCCGGGCTGTAATTGGGCTATCGACACTCTTTGATATGGCATCTAATGATCTTTGCATCCGTGAAAAGTGATGAGACTCAACTAGGTCTTATTCCTAGCATAGCAAAAAGCCCACCTTGCAGCGGGCTTTTTTTAGCTAAAAAACACGGATAACGCCTTTATTTAGCGGCTTTAGCCAACGTTTTCAACCATCGTCATTAACGAAGCATTACCACCTGCGGCTGTGGTGTTGATGGTAATGGTTTTTTCCGTGACTAAGCGATGTAGCATCCGCTCATCGGCAGGCGCGGTGATTAACGGCAGTATTGCACCTTCACGCGCGGCGATGAGTTCTGCTGCCAGCGGTTTTAAAGCACTGCTGACTTCAATCACGGCACCGGCCAGATCGGTATGCGCTAATAACGTCGTTAAGCAATCTAAGCGAACTACCGCTAACAGATGTTGTGGCATACCGGCAGAAATTAACGCTTTTATACAGGCTTCCGCTTCGATAACATCGTCTTCTTCAACCGCGGTGATCACGGCATTACCTGCGGCTAAAGCAGTAATAATGCTTAATAACCAGTGGCTAAAGCTGCTGGTGTCATCACGCAGTAACGCTAAGATCCCGCGTGGATCTAACGTTAAAGTGTTGCTTTCACCTGTCGGCCCCGGCAGATTAATCGGCCGTTGCAGCTCCAGTTCAACACGTTGTAACTTGCTGCGTGCCACGGTTAACACTTGCTCTAAATCAGGCTCTTGTCGACTGACAACCTTGTTAGAAGCCAAAGAGGCTAAGAACTGCCGTAACACAGATGTACGCTGGTTAATGGGTAAAGCAGCCCATTTATGCTGTGCAATATCCGCCGCTGGCATGGCATAAGCCACGGCACGGCTGGTGGTTTCTGCCAGCAAACGCACTTTTTTACCTTCATCTAACGTTGGGCAATCAACACTCAGGTTATCTTTGACTAAGCGCTGTAAATACAGTGGGCCACCGGCTTTGGGGCCGGTACCCGATAAACCACGACCACCAAAGGGTTGCACACCAACCACGGCACCGATCATGTTACGGTTTACGTAAATATTTCCGGCTTTAATTTCACGGCGAACTTTTTGCGTTAACTGATCAATACGGCTGTGCACACCGGTGGTTAGGCCATAGCCGGTGGCATTGATTTGCGCGATCACGTTATCAATCTCTTCTGCTTTAAAGCGAATAATATGCACCACAGGGCCAAACACTTCACGCTCTAACACGGTGAGATCGCTAATTTCGTATAAGTGTGGTGCAAAGAAGAAATGCTCCCCTTCTGCTGGGATCGGACAAGCAAAATGCAGCGTCGCTTTATCTTGCAAATACTGCACATGATTGGTTAAACGCTCATGTGCTTTGCTATCGATAACCGGGCCTAAATCGGTGCTTAACCACGCTGGATCACCTACGTGTAGCTCTGCCATGGCGCCTTTGATCATGGTGATAATTTTATCTGCAACATCTTCTTGTAGGAACAACACCCGTAAGGCGGAGCAGCGCTGCCCCGCGCTTTGGAAACCCGAAGAGATCACATCATCGACCACTTGCTCAGGCAAAGCTGTCGAGTCGACAATCATACAGTTTTGACCGCCAGTTTCCGCAATAAGCGGCACAGGTTCACCGCCGCGCTCAGCTAATTTACGGGCGATCCAACAACCGGTTTCTGTTGAGCCGGTAAACATCACACCTTGCACACGCAGATCCGGCACAATGTGTTCACCCACTTGGCGCCCTGGTGCAATGACCAACTGCACCACATGCTTAGGCATGCCGCATTCGCTTAACAGCTCGAGCGTCCGTACGGCAACTAAGCTGGTTTGCTCTGCTGGTTTGGCAACAACAGTATTACCGGCAACAATAGCGGCGGCCACTTGGCCGATAAAAATCGCCAGCGGGAAATTCCATGGGCTAATACATAAGAACACGCCACGGGCTTGTTGTGGTTTAGCGAACAACAGCTCAGCTTGATGCGCGTAATAACGACAAAAATCAACCGCTTCTCTTACTTCTGCTACAGCATCGGCCAGCACTTTACCGGCTTCTTTAACGCAAAGGGTCAGTAATTCATCTTGATGTGCTTCCATGGCATCGGCTAAACGACGTAACAAGGCGGCACGCTCCGCAACCGGCGTATCGGCCCAACTGGCAAAAGCGGCGTCGGCATCGCTTAACATTTGCTGCATGGCTTCAGGGGTAGCATATTGCAGGTAACCAATCACTTCTTTTAAGTTAGCCGGGTTTACTACCGCTACGTCATCCGCGTCGCTGCTCACTACGTGCAGTTTGTCTTCCCACTCCTCCATACTCTGTTTTAGCGGCGTTAGCTGGTTGGTGTCGGTGAGATCTAAACCCCGCGAGTTATTACGGCTGTGGCCAAATAAGGCGATGGGCAGTGGAATGCCTGGGTTACGTTTACTTTGCCAACCTTTCACGATTTCTACCGGGTCATGCAGTAAGGATTCAACCGGAATAGAATCGTCGATAATGTTGTTAACAAAAGAGCTGTTGGCACCGTTTTCTAATAAACGACGCACCAGATAGGCTAATAAGTCAGAGTGTTCGCCTACCGGGGCATAGATGCGGCACGGGATCTTTTCATTTTCGACAATCAGATCATAAAGTGCATCACCCATACCGTGCAGACGTTGGAATTCAAAGCCAGTCAGATCACCTGCCATTTCAATAATGGTGGCGACGGTATAGGCATTGTGCGTGGCAAATTGTGGGTAAATACTGTCACGATAACTGAGCAGCTTTTTGGCACAAGCTTGATATGAGACATCGGTAGCCGGTTTGCGGCTAAATACTGGGAAGTCGGCTAAACCTTCTACTTGCGATAACTTAATTTCAGTATCCCAATAGGCACCTTTTACTAAGCGCACCATCATTTTACGGCCAACTTTAACCGTTAACTCGCGCAGCCATTCAATGACATAAAAGCCACGTTTTTGATAGGCTTGTACGGCTAAACCAAAGCCTTCCCAACCATCCAGATCGGGGTCGCTAAACACTTTGGCAATCACATCTAACGACATGTCTAAGCGGTCAGCTTCTTCCGCATCCACTGTAAAGCCGATATCGTATTTTTTAGCGGCTAATGCCAGTTGTTTTAAGCGCGGCACTAGTTCGGCATGCACCCGATCTAAATGGCTAAATTCATAGCGTGGGTGAATAGCCGATAATTTTACCGAGATACCCGGGCTAACAATGGGGCCACGACCTTTGGCTGCTTTACCAATAGCTTCAATGGCGGTTAAATAAGCCTCAAAGTAGCGATCAGCATCTGCCATGGTACGGGCGCCTTCGCCCAGCATATCGTAAGAATAACTAAAACCTTTGGCCTCCATGACGTTAGCACGTTCTAATGCCTTATCAATGGTGGTACCCAAGACAAATTGCGTACCCATGATTTGCATGGCATAGCGCACGGCTTGGCGGATCACTGGCTCGCCTAAGCGACCACAAGTACGCTTGAGCAAACCAAATTGTTGTTTTTTCTCGTCATCAGAATAATTAACTAATTTACCTGTAACTAATAAGCCCCAGCTTGAAACGTTCACAAATAATGAGCTGCTGTTGCCTAAGTGAGCACTCCAATCGCCTTGCGATAATTTATCGCGGATCAGTCGATCGGCTGTTAGGCTGTCAGGCACACGTAGCAAGGCTTCGGCTAGGCACATTAACACCAAGCCTTCCTCTGTCGACAGTGAAAACTCGTTTAATAGGGCATCAACCCCGCCTTTACCCACTTGCGCTTGGCGAATATATAAAACCAGTTGCCGTGCACGCTCCCAGGCCCGACTGCGTGTTTTCGCATCCACTTCTGCCTGTGGCAACAAAAAGTCTAGAACGTCATCTTCATCGGCGCGGTAATAATCGCGAATGAGTTGGCGGATAGGGTCTGTGGTGACCAAAGAACCATTAAACAGCATAGAATTATCCTGATTGTCGATACGTGAATTGGCGCTGTCATTTATGACTCGCACGAACATGCCTTTGGCTTTGTTGTTATCAGCGGCATTTTAGAGAAAAGACCACAGCATAGGGTGGTTATTTTTGCGGTTTAACCGTATATAATTCTGTCAACAATATCAAATACCCAAGAAAATACTGCTATGAACTCGAACCCCAAAGCGAAAGCACTTGATCGTATTGACATCAGTATTCTCGATACGTTGCAAAAAGAAGGTCGAATTGCCAATGTTGACTTAGCCAAAAAAGTCAATTTAAGTGCTAGCCCGTGTATTGATAGAGTAAAACGTCTTGAAAAAGAAGGGTTTATTGAAGGTTATGGCGCAAGGCTCAATAGTGGCAAATTAGGTTATGGCACCGCGGCTTTTATACAAGTAACGTTAGATAGAACCACCAGTGATGTGTTTGATAAGTTTCGCGATGCCGTGGTGCAGATCCCGGAAGTGGCAGAGTGTCATATGGTTGCTGGGGGTTTTGATTATTTACTGAAACTGCGATTGCCGACGATGGAAGCTTACCGGCAGATCCTTGCCAAGATAGTCGATTTACCCGGCGTAGCGCAAACCCACACCTATGTGGTGATTGAGCAAGTGAAAAACGACCGAGGTTTACCTTTAAAAACACATGCTGATGCCAGTACGCCCCCGCAATAGGGGCGTTGGCGTGTTACATCCAGCGGTCGCTGTTGCGACGGCTTGGAATTAATTTGGGTAACAATAAACCGAACACTAAACCGAAAGTTAAAATCACACCACCAATGGTCATTGGCTGCTGCCAAAAACTCGCTTGGGTGGCATTCAGCTCAGTCGTTAAACGCTCGTTATTACGTCGCAGTTGTTCTAATTCTTGTACGGCTAAATCACGCTCGAGCGTCACTTGATCTAAAGTGGCTTGCAGTTGGCTGGCGCCTTGCTCAAGGCTATTTAAGCGCGAGCTTTGCTCTTGAAAAGTGGCCGTTAATTCACTCAGTTGGGCATTTAAACCGGGCGTAAATGTCAGATGCTCTTTTGGCAACCAAGCGGTTTTATCTTCCTCATACTGAATTTGCGCATAATCATTGTCTTCAGACAGGAATACCACGCTGCTTCCGGCCGCTAACGTGCCGACGATACGATATTGATTACCCGGCCCAGAGTGCAAGTACACCACTAAGGCATCGCTGATAAAAGCCTGTTTTTGCTCAGTTTGGCTTTGTGCCGGTAACCAGCATAGCAACAGACTGAGTAAAAATAACGAACGAACAGAGCTGCGAAATAATCTAAACATAGGTATCCTGAGACTTAATTGAAAACAGATGTCATATAACAATATCGGCGATGATAGGCAGTTGTGTGGCAATTGACAAGGACTAATAGCCGTAAGGCCAGTTCGCTGTCGGAGAGTGGTAATGAGTCTGGAACTTGAACTTAAGTATTTAATCAGTGCTGCAGATGCCGCGTTACTGCCGGATCTGTTACAGCTTTACCCCATTTTACGTACAACTGAACCGCAATCACTGCTAAATGCTTACTTTGATACGGCAGAGCATTGGTTTCGGCAACATGATATGGGATTGCGCTCGCGCTTAAAGTTAGGGCGTTTTGAGCAAACCTTAAAGCTAGCGGGGCAACAACATGGCGCCTTGCAAATTCGCCCAGAATACAATGTACCTTGTCACGGCGTGATACCGCAGCTTGACCAGTTTCCAGCTGAAGTGTGGCCCGCAGACACAGATATCAGCGCATTGCAAACACAGCTGGTTGAGCTATTTCGTACTGACTTTCAGCGCAGTAGCTGGGTGGTACAATTGCCGGATGCTGAAATTGAAGTGGTCTACGATAATGGCGAAGTGCGAGCCGGGGAGCGGCGCCAAGCGATTTCGGAAATGGAGCTGGAGTTACTTTCAGGGCGGCCACAAGCCTTGTTTGAACTGGCCGAATTCTTATTAAAAGCCTTGCCATTGCGCACCGGTTGGCTTAGTAAAGCCGCCCGCGGTTATCAACTGTTCCATAATAAAACCACTGCTAGACCCAAGCCGTTAGCTGCCCAACAAGCTGCACAACCGCTACTGGTGTATTTGCAGCGTTTACAGCAATTAGAAAACTGCTATTTGCAAGAGTTAGCGCCTGATTTGTTGAGCGAGGTCGAAGACGCGTTACAGCAACTTGCGCATCAATTAACCGATGAAGGACAACAACTCTTGTCCAGTCAGGCGCGCACAGCGGCCAGAGAGTTGGCAGAAAGCGGTGCTTTAGTCTTTAACAGTCAGGCGTATCATCTGCTGTTATTAAAGGTATCCGCTTTACTGTTACAAGACGTTTAAGCAAAGGAGTACAACATGACCGCATCACAGGGGCAGGGTAGCTATTGGCAAGCCGATTTTGAAGCCTTATCACCGCAATTGGACGCGGCAACGTTGGCTAAGCTGACTCGTCTGTTGCAGTCTAGTACTTTTATTGGCCGTACGCTCAGGCAACAGCCGCAGTTGCTGGCGCTCTGTTGTGATAGTGAACGCTTACAGCAGCATTTAGCCGCTGGTTTTCATGATCCCTTAACTGCCATCACTTCAACGGCTGAAAGCGACGTATTTTCTGCGTTACGTCGTTATCGAAATGCCAGTTTATGCTTGATTATGGCGGCGGATATTTTTGAATTACAACCAATTGCCGCCAGCCTGACGTCGGTATCGCAATTAGCGAATACCTTGATTAACAGCGCCTATCAATGGGCTTATCAGCAGCAAAGCCTCAGTAGTGGTCTGCCTTTAGATGAACAGGGCGAGCCCATGCCGTTACTGATTTTAGGCATGGGTAAGTTGGGTGGTGGTGAGCTGAACTTCTCATCTGATATCGATTTGATATTTACTTATCCCAGTAACGGCGAAACGGTGGGCGGACGTCGGCCGTTAGAACATCAACAGTTTTTCACTAAGGTCGGGCAAAAGCTGATTGCCGCCTTACATCAGGTAACGGCTGATGGGTTTTGCTATCGTGTGGACATGCGGTTGCGGCCTTTTGGCGATAGCGGGCCGCTGGTCCTCAGTTTTGCAGCACTGGAAGATTACTATCAAGAGCAAGGGCGTGAATGGGAACGTTACGCCATGTTAAAAGCGCGCGTACTTAACCCCGATAAGCGTTACGCGCCTGAGTTACAAGCCTTATTAAAACCCTTTATTTATCGGCGTTATATCGACTTCTCCGCGATTGAATCGCTGCGGCGGATGAAACAGTTAATTGAACAAGAGAATCGTCGGCGCAATCGTCGCGATAACATTAAGCTTGGCGCAGGCGGGATCCGCGAAGTGGAATTTATTGTGCAAACCTTGCAGTTAATTCGTGGTGGGCGTATTCCACAATTACAGCAACAATCGCTGTTAAAGGTGTTGCCTTTACTGCAAGAGCACGAGTTGCTGAGTGCCGAGCATGCTGCCGCCTTGCAGCAAGACTATTTGTGGCTGCGTCAAGTAGAGCAAGGCCTGCAAGGTATTGACGATAAACAAACACAAACCTTACCGGCCGAGGCGGTTGGTCAACAACAGTTATTAGCCTGTTTAGGGCGAACCGATTGGGCCAGTTTGCAGGCAGACATTGAAGCGGCTATGCAGCGTATTCATCAGTATTTTAAATTGGTGATTGAGCCAGAAGAAAACTTGGAATCCCAAGAGTTAAGCCTTGGGCGCCTATTGTGGGACAGTGACAGTGTGGGCTCGGACTTAGCAGAGCAAGTTGATTGGTTAGATATGGCTGAGGCAACCGCACTGCTCGAACAATTACAGCAGTTTAAATTGGATTGTCAACGCCGCTCAGTGGGCCCGCGTGGCCGTGAATATTTAGCCAAGCTGATGCCACAACTGTTGCATTGGTTACAGCATCAACAGGCTTCTAATACCATTTTAAGTCGGATCCTTGGTGTATTTAGTAAAATCGTCACCCGCACCGCCTATTTAGAATTACTTTTTGAAAATCCGCCTGCGATGCAGCAATTGGTGCTGCTTTGCTCGCAAAGCGGTTGGCTGGCCGAGCAACTGGCCCGTTATCCGATGCTGCTGGACGAATTGATTGATCCGAGCCAGTTGTATCAGGTGGCCACCATTGATGACTATCGTGATCGCTTACGCTTATATTTATTGCGGGTGCCGGAAGATGACTTAGAGTTATTAATGGAAACCTTGCGCCAATTTAAACAAGCGCAGCAACTACGTATTGCCGCAGCTGATATTTCGGGGGCTTTGCCCTTGATGAAAGTGAGTGATCACTTAACCTGGTTAGCCGAAGTGATTGTTGAACAGCTAGTGAATTTAGCATGGCAACAAATGGTGGCTCGTTATGGTTTACCGGCGGGAGCCAGTGATCAGGATAAAGGTTTTGCGGTGATTGGTTATGGTAAGCTCGGCGGTTTAGAGCTGGGTTATGGTTCGGATCTTGACTTGGTATTCTTGCATCAATGCCGCAGCCAAGAAGGCACCTCTGGCGATCGCAGCATCGATTCGTTGCAATTTTACTTAAAACTTGTGCAGCGTATTCTCCATTTAAGTACCACGCGAACCAACAGTGGCGTGCTGTACGAGATTGATACGCGCTTAAGGCCTTCCGGTAATTCTGGCTTGTTAGCTATTCATATCGACACCTATCAGCAGTATTTACAGCAGGATGCCTGGACGTGGGAGCACCAAGCTTTAGTTCGGGCGCGGATGATCTTAGGCTCGGCGGAACTGCGTTCCGAATTCAGCCAGATCCGGCAACACATTTTAACTTTGCCACGGGATGCTGCGCAGTTAACCCAAGATGTACTGCAGATGCGTGCTAAGTTGCGTGAGCATCATGGTGTCGCGACGGATGATGTAAAGCACAGTGTTGGCGGTATTGTTGATCTGGAATTTCTCAGCCAGTATTTAGTGCTAGCTTATAGTAAAGACTATCCAGCGTTGTTTGAATTCACCGATAATATTCGTATTTTAGCGGCCGCAGCGGCCAGTGGTCTACTGCCAGAAGCGGAAGCCACGGCTTTAGCCGAGGCGTATCAGGTATTACGTGGCGCAGGGCATCGGCATACACTTGCGCCTGCTACGGTGAATGTGGATAGCGGCTTGGCACAGCATCGCGCGCAGGTACAGCAAAGTTGGCAGCACTGGTTTGCGAATGCACCAAAAGCTTAAAGCTGGTAGGGGTTAGGCCCGGTCGCCACACAATTTTGTTGGAAAAACGGATCGGTTAAATAGGTCACCACTAAAGCCCGGGCATTAGGACAAAAAAAGCCAAAAATAGGCTGCTTAAAATCCGGGCTGATGGTCACCGTCATTTCCTGTAATGCTTCGACTAAACTACCGTTTGTGACAAAGTACTCTTTCACAACGTAGTCGCGTGGTAATGCCCAAAAAAGCTGCATCTGTTCTTGATCAGCATAATCTTGCAACACCTGCTTAATGGTTTTTCCGGCTTCAAAGCGTCGACGGATCTTTTGGCCACGCCAGGTTGCCGCCGCCGGTGCGGCTACTTGCAATTCGCGTCGACGTAGACGCAGGACCAATTCATCGCTCGTATCCGGAATGGTAATAATAAAATCGCTTGCATCGCGGGTTTTTTGCAGGCTGGTGCGATAATCCGAATAAAAACGGCTAAAGCCCTCGGCTGCCGCATTCTTTTTAGTCGGATCGAACAATAGCTCAGGTTTAGTGATGAGCAAAAACACTAGGCCAATGACCAAGATCCCCACTAGCAGCTGTAATAAAATCTTCATGGGTTATAACGTCCTAGTCATATAATGACGGTGCTTCAGCATCCGGTCGGGTTTTAAACCGTCGATGCAGCCACATATACTGTTCGGGGTTTTTTAATACGGCTTGCTCAACCCACTGATTAACGCGGGTTACATCGGCGCGATCATCGCCACTGGGAAAATGATCAAACGCCGGCAGTATGTCAATTTGATAGCCGCGATAATCAGGTAAACGATAAGTATAGATCGGGATCACCACGCAATTTGCCGCATTGGCAAAAAGTAAGGTGCCGGTGGTGGTGGCGGTATCTGCCACCGCAAAAAAAGGAACAAACTCAGCCCGACTGCGTCCGTAATCTTGATCGGGAAGATAAAAACACACTTCTTGCTGATTTAGCGCCTGGATCAAGCCTTTAACATCCCGCTTGCCAATCATATATTTATTGCTGCGGCTGCGGCCGTGATACTGCAGATAATCCATTAGCAGGTTATTGTTCGGACGATAAAAACCAATGCTGGGGTGGGTTAAGCCAATCACTCGCCCAGCCGCCTCTAAATGTAGAAAATGCCCCGCCAGCAATAAAATACCCTTGCCGCTAGCGACTGCCTGCTGGATATGCTCGTAACCGGTAATATGTGCCAAGCGACGAACTCGCCAATCCGGCCACCACCAGCCAATCACCGTTTCAAACATGGCTTTGCCGCTTTCTTCGGCGTTGCGCCATAACAAGGCTTCACGTTCAGCCGCGCTTTTCTCTGGAAAACAAAGCTCGAGATTTCGTCTAGCAATTTTTTGACGGGATTTTAAGGCTTTAAATAATAACTTACCTAAGGCTGCGCCTAGGGTCATCAGCACACGGTAGGGTAACCAGCTGATAAGGTACATCAAGCCGACACCGATCCATAACAGCCAATAACGCGGCAATAAAAAACGCCAACTAAACTGAGGAGACTTAACCAAAATTGATATCCGAAAAAAACAAACTGTCGGTATTGTATCGAAAAAATCGCAGCAGGAAAGGTGAAACTGGTAGGAGCATACGAAAAGACGAGGTATACCGACGCGCGGTATACCTCAACAGATTTACATCGTCAGTGCGTTGTTAATGGCTAACAGGTCTTCTTCTGTTAAGTTACCGGCAGCTTGTTTGAGCTGTAACTGCGCTAAGATGTAATCATAACGCGCGCCTGATAGGTTACGTTGTGCATCAAACAAGTTACGGGTGCTGAGTAAGACATCAACGATAGTTCGGGTACCCACTTCAAAACCGGCTTCAGTTGCTTGTAAGGCGCTTTGTGCCGAAATAACCGCTTGTTCTAAAGCACGGATCACAGACATTTGTGAATTGACATCGTTAAATGAGCTACGCACTTGGCGAACCACAGAGCGATAGCTTTGTTCTAAAGCTTGGCTGACTTCCACATAGCTAGCTTGTGCCACACGCACGTTTGCATCAATAGCACCGCCGCTGTAAATCGGCACAGACAGGCTAATGCTGATTGAGCTGTTGTCAAAGCGATCAAAGCCTGATGTTTTAGATACACCTAAATTGGCAATCGCATCAACGGTGGGTAAATGACCCGCTTTCGCTAAATCAATATCAATTTCAGCCACATCTAACGAAATGCGCTGAGCTTGTAATACCAAGTTGTTTTCCTCAGCAATGCCAACCCACTCATTGGCTGCAGCAGGCTGCGGCCGTGAGGTAGAAAATTTGTCGGTATTCAACATGGCTACTTCAGCATGATACTGACCCGTGATTTCGCGCAGGGCTTCACGGGCATTTTCTAGGTTATTTTCACTGCTGATTTCACGCGCAACCACGCTGTCATATTGAGCTTGAGCTTCATGCACATCGGTGATCGCCGTTAAGCCTACCGCAAAACGTTGTTTGGTTTGCTCTAACTGGCGTTCTACAGAACGTTTTTCTGCAGCCACGAACGTTAAGTTATCTTTGGCTTTTAACACGTCAAAATAAGCTGACGTTACGCGTAAGATCAGGCCTTGCACTTCAGCGTTGTAAATAGTTTGGCTTTGCAGCGCCACTTTTTCTGCACGTGGCAAACTTTGCCAATCAAACCAATCAAACAGGCTTTGCCGCGCGATAACGCTGGCACCGATGCTGTTACTGCCACCGAAGCGTAAATCATCGTTAGAGGAACGACCAATTTCAGCGCCAAAGCTGACAGAGGGTAATAAACGGGCTTTAGAGATATCAATACGCGCGGTAGCGGCATCGCGGTTAGCGGCAGCACGTTGCACAACCGGATCCTTTTGGGTAGCGAGCTGGTACACCGCTTTTAAGTCATCAGCCTGTAGTTGTAGGCTAAAAAAACTTAGCGATGACAGCACTAGAGTGCTTAATAACGTCTTTTTCATGTAATAAATCCTGGCTGAATAAGGAAACTGCCCAAATGATAACCTGTTAAAGTAAACTAGGTAACGTTTAAACCGTAAAGTTACCCGGTAGAGTGTAACAAAATGTGAGGGCAACCATGTCGCAATTCAAGATAGAACAGTATCCTTCTTTTCAAGCAGAAGATCTGGATATTATCGACAAAACCACGGTTTTTCAGGGCTTTTTTCGGATTGAGCGTTGGCAACTGCGACATAAGCTGTTTGCAGGCGGTTGGAGCCAGCCAATGATCAGAGAAGTTTTCGAGCGCGGACAGGCTGTGATAGTCTTACCTTATAATCCACAAACCGACGAAGTGGTGTTGGTTGAGCAGTTCCGCGTGGGCGTGGTCGATCAAGGTCAAAGCCCGTGGTTACTGGAATCTATTGCTGGAATGATCGACGACGGCCAAACCGCAGAGCAAACTGCTATTCGTGAAGCGAAAGAAGAAGCGGGCTTAACCTTAAGTGAGCTTTGGCCAATGTTAAATTATTTTTCGAGCCCCGGTGGCAGCACAGAGAAAATTCATTTGTATTTAGCCCGGCTAACACAACCCGTGACTGGCGGTTTATTTGGGCTCGATGCTGAACATGAGGACATCAAAATGCACGTTATGCCACGGCAAACAGCCATGCAATTATTAGCATCAGGGCACATTAACAATGCTGCGACAGTGATTGGCTTGCAATGGTTAGCGCTGCATTTAAGCGATGTGCAGCAACGCTGGGGTACACGCCTTGCATAAATCGATTTATGTACCGCAGTTACCCGATTTTTTGAGTTTGTGTGAACGCAACTATGCCGCACTGTTGCCGTTATTGCCTGAAACGCCGCAACTTGGCGAGCAATTATTTATCGCGCTGGGTGAGCAGGATATTTATTGCTTAACGGTGCTTGAGGTGGCGCGCTTTACCACGCGGGTGAAAATAGAGTTGAGCAGTGCCGATCATGTTTATTTTCAACCCAGTTTTGATGTGCAGCTGTACCATGATGCGCGATTAGCCGAAGTGGTGCGAGCGCAGCAGCAATGGCGTTTTATTGGTGTGTATCCTTATCCGAATGCCACCATGTCGCAGCCTGATGAAAAACGACAAATTAATATGTTACTGCGCGATTGGTTAAACTTGTGTGCGCGGCGCGGTACTCGGCAGCATTCGGCGGTGTCAGGTTAATGCACAACTATGTCTTCCCAGCAAAAGCGGCCTATCGTGTAGTGCAAATTACCGATTGTCATTTATTGGCGGAACTCGATGGCATATATCGTGATTGCCAACCGGCGGTGCACTTACAAGCGATTTTAGCGCAATTACAACTGTCGCCACCCGACGCACTCATTTTAACCGGCGATCTCACCCAAGATCACACCTTGGGCAGTTATCAATTATTGGCACAACTTTGCCAAGAGCTAAGCTGCCCTGTGTTTGTGTTACCCGGTAATCATGATGATTTGGCTATGTTAGCTCAGCTGCAACAACAGCCACCGTTTCAAAGGGCAGAAAGTTTAAGCTTAGGCGAGTGGCAACTGTTTTTGTTAAATACCAAGGGCCCGACACCTGCCGGTGAGTTTGCCGAGGATCGGCAAAGCGCTTTAGCCCAGCAGTTTGCAAAAAGTCAGGCCAAACAGTTTTGGTTGTTTTGTCATCATCACCCTCAGCCATTGGGCTGTTTTATTGATAAACATGGTTTGCGCGATCAACAGACCTTTTGGCCTTGGTTACTGCGCGAACCCAAAATTAAAGGGCTGGCGCATGGCCACGCGCATCTGGCCTATCACAAGGTGGTGCAGGGCATTGATATTGTGGGTTGCCCAGCCAGTTCGGTACAGTTTTTAGCACGCGATGACTGGCAAACCGTTAATGCCGGACCACAATGGTGCGAATGGTATTTTGCTGCGGCAGGTCAGGTCAGTTGGCAGTTTAAGAGGCTTTAATGCAACGAATTTTATATTTACACGGTTTTGCCAGTTCAAGTCTTTCGACCAAGGCGGTGCAAACCCAAGCTTACTTTGCGGCATTACCGAATGTGCATTTTCAAGCGCTAGATTTACCTTACACGCCCGATGCGGCGATGCAGGTATTAGAGCAAGCCATAGTGCAACCGCCAACAGCCATTATTGGCAGCTCGCTGGGTGGGTTTTTAGCCACGGTACTGGCCGAGCGTATCGGCTGTCGGGCCTGCGTGATCAACCCTGCTGTGGCACCGCATCGGGTATTAAGCCAATTTTTGGGTGAGTACGAACACCCGGTGTTACAACAGCGTTATCAGGTACAAGCGCAGCATATGCAACAGCTCGAAGCCTTGATGCCGATGCAGTTGCAACAGCCCAGTCGCTATTTAGTCCTTTTGCAAAGCGGTGATGAGGTGTTAGATTATCGTTTGGCCGTGGATTATTATCAGGGCGCACAGGTTCAGCTAGTTACAGGTGGTGATCATAGCTTTATTGGTTATCAAGATTATCTGCCACACATTGCCGATTTTTGTCTGCAACCTCAGGAAACGGGAAGCCAAATTACAGTATGACTGAACAACTTTATAATGCCGAGTCGATCGAGGTTCTCACCGGTTTAGAGCCGGTGCAGCGCCGTCCAGGTATGTATACCGACACTACGCGGCCAAATCACTTAGCGCAAGAAGTGATTGATAACAGCGTAGATGAGGCGTTAGCCGGTCACGCCGATTTAGTGCAGGTGATTTTGCATGATGATCAATCGATTGAAGTTATCGATAACGGTCGAGGCATGCCGGTGGATATTCACCCCGAAGAAGGGGTGTCGGGCGTAGAATTGATTATGTGCCGGCTGCATGCGGGTGGCAAATTCTCTAACAAAAACTACCAGTTCTCCGGTGGTTTACACGGTGTTGGTATTTCTGTCGTTAACGCCTTATCAAGCCGAGTGGATGTGAGTATTCGCCGCGATGGTCAGGTTTATGATATCGCCTTTGAACATGGTAACAAGGTGGCAGAGTTAGCTGTTAGTGGCACCGTGGGTAAACGCAATACCGGTACACGCGTTCGGTTTTGGCCCACCGCCTCTTATTTTGATTCACCCAAGTTTTCAGTGAGTCGTTTGTTACATGTATTAAAAGCCAAGGCCGTATTGTGCCCTGGTTTAACCGTAAAGTTCGATGACAAAGTTAACCAGCAACAGTATCAATGGTGTTATGAAGCCGGTATTCGTGACTATCTCGCCGAAGCCGTACAGCATTTTATTGCCTTACCTGAGCAGCCGTTTGTCGGGCAATTTACCGCCAGTACCGAAGCGGTAGAATGGGCTTTACTGTGGCTGCCGGAAGGGGGGGAGCTAACCACCGAAAGCTATGTGAATTTAATCCCAACGGCGATGGGCGGTACGCACGTTAATGGCTTGCGCCAGGGGTTGTTAGAAGCCATGCGAGACTTCTGCGAATACCGCAATTTGTTGCCACGAGGCATTAAGCTATCAGCGGAAGATGTTTGGGATCGCTGCGCTTACGTGATGTCATTGAAAATGCAAGATCCGCAGTTTGCTGGCCAAACAAAAGAGCGTTTATCGTCACGGCAATCGGCGGCTTTTGTCAGTGGTATTGTCAAAGATGCTTTTAGCTTGTGGTTAAACGAACAAACCGATGTGGCTTTAGCCTTAGCCGATTTTTGTATTAACAATGCCCAAAAGCGGCTACGGGCTGCGAAAAAAGTCATTCGTAAAAAAGTAACGTCAGGCCCCGCTTTACCCGGAAAGTTAGCCGATTGCTCGGCACAAGATTTAGCTCGCACCGAACTCTTTTTAGTTGAGGGTGACTCGGCGGGCGGTTCGGCTAAACAAGCGCGTGATCGTGAGTTTCAAGCCGTGATGCCACTGCGCGGTAAAATTTTAAATACTTGGGAAGTAGAATCTGGGCAAATCTTGGCTTCACAAGAAGTTCATGATATCTCCGTGGCCATTGGTATCGATCCTGATTCGTTAGACTTATCCAGTTTACGTTATGGCAAGGTGTGTATCCTAGCGGATGCCGACTCGGATGGGCTACACATTGCCACCTTGCTGTGTGCTTTGTTTATGCGGCATTTCCGCCATCTAGTTGAGCAGGGCCATGTCTATGTTGCCATGCCGCCATTGTATCGAATAGACATTGGCAAAGATGTGTACTATGCGCTTGATGAAGAAGAGAAAAATGGTATTCTCGACCGTATCGAAGCAGAAAAAAAACGCGGCAAAGTTAATGTGCAACGTTTTAAAGGCTTAGGTGAAATGAACCCGCTGCAACTGCGTGAAACGACAATGGATCCAAACACTCGGCGTTTAGTGCAACTGACTGTAGACGACGCGGCGCAAACAATGGAATTGATGGATATGCTGTTGGCGAAAAAACGTGCTACCGATCGGCGTGATTGGCTGGAATTAAAAGGTGATAGAGCTATCATCGCTTAATCTAGGCACGGCTAAAGCATTTAGGGAGCCACCTGTGAAAAAACTGCTGGTCATTCTTCTGTGGTGTTGGGTTAGTCTCGGCCATGCTGAGTCGTTACCTGATGATGTGCCTGAGTGGCTGCAGCAAGTTGCTGCAGAAAAAAATCGTGCGCCAGAACAAATGCTCGATATTTTAACGGCTAATCAGGCGCAGTTTGCTAACTTAAGCGCTGTGGCTCAGGCTTATTGGTTAAATCATCAAGCCACCATTTTAAGTCATTTAGGTCGTTTTCAAGAGCAGCAAGCGGTGGCTGAGCAGGGTATTGCGCTACTCAAAGATGATCCGAGCAGTTTATATGCCGAACTCAGCTATGAGTTGGGCTTTGCTTTTGAAATGAAATTAGCCTTAGCCGATGCGATGAAGTGGTATCAAAAAGGCGTAGCAACGGCGATGGCTGTCGAAAATGAAAGGCTGCGTTTACGCGGGCTGATTAATATTTCGGCGGTTGATTCGTTACAAAATCGTACGCATCAAGCATTACAAAACTTACAAGATATCTATGCGCGCGCGACGCAATTAAAAGATAAAGAGCTATTAGCCGAAGTGAATGCACAGTTGGGCTTGTTGTACTCTAACTTGTCGTATGAGCAAGACGCACAAGAGTTTCTAGAGCAAGCCTTGGTGTTGTATGAAGAGTTAGGCTGGCATAAAAACCGCGTGACAGTATTGTATAATTTGGCTCGCAATTACAGCTATTTAGAAGACTTTGAGTTAGCGCTACAAAGCTTCGAGCGGATGTTGCAATCGGCCTTGAAAGAACAAGACATACTGAATTTGTATTACGCTTACAACGGTTTGGCGATAACCAGTAATGAAATGGACAAACCGCAAGTGGCGTTAAATTACATGGAAAAAGCCGAAGAGTATTTGGCGGTTATTCATTCCGACTATTATTTAGCCAGTCATCATTATGAAAAAGCGCTGATTTATCAAAATTTGCAGCAAAACACCCAAGCTATGCAGCAATTATTGCTGGCCGAGCAATATGTGCAAACGGCAGAGAACAGTGGTTCGGGTAATATGCTGTTATCGTTTCAATTACTCAAAGCGGAATTGTTAGCGGATCAAGGGCAATATGAACGTGCTTTTCAAACTATGCGGCTTTTTGTTCGTGGCTTTCAGCAATTTCGAGATAAAGAAAACGAGTTAGAAATTGCAAAAATGCGCTTGAGTTTTGAAGCCGAGCGCGAGCAAGTTCAGCAAAATATGTTAGAGCAAGAATACCAATTAAACGCGTTACGCTTAGCAGAAGTTGAACGTAATAGAGTAATGCAATGGTTATGGCTGGGCATGGCCGCGACCCTAGGGCTATTCATACTGGTGGTGGTGTTATTACTACGCCGCACCCGTTCAGCGAAGGCCACACCCAGCTCGCCAACACGACAGGATCAGGCATGACAGAAACCGTACTTTCCGCCGATGGCACCGAACAGCTGCCACTGCGCCGCTTTACCGAAGAAGCCTATTTAAATTATTCCATGTACGTGATTATGGACCGGGCCTTACCGCACATCGGTGATGGGTTAAAACCGGTGCAACGTCGCATCGTCTATGCCATGTCCGAATTAGGCCTGTCGCATCTGGCGAAGTATAAAAAATCGGCGCGTACTGTCGGTGATGTGTTAGGTAAGTTTCATCCGCACGGTGATTCAGCGTGTTATGAAGCCATGGTATTGATGGCTCAACCCTTTTCATATCGTTATCCGTTGGTCGACGGCCAAGGAAACTGGGGTGCGCCGGATGATCCAAAGTCTTTCGCAGCAATGCGTTATACCGAAGCCAAATTATCGCGCTTTAGCGAAGTTTTGTTATCTGAGTTAGGCTCAGGTACCGCCGATTGGATCCCAAATTTTGACGGCACCCTCGAAGAGCCCAAGGTGTTACCGGCTCGTTTACCGCATATATTACTTAATGGTATCACCGGTATTGCAGTAGGTATGGCCACGGATATTCCACCGCATAACGTGCGTGAAATTGCCAATGCGTGTGCTGAGATCTTGGATAATCCGAAAGCTGAATTAGCCGATTTATTACAGCATGTGAAAGGCCCCGATTATCCAACTGATGCCGAAATTATCTCTTCTATCGAAGATATTGCGGCGGTATACGCGACAGGCCGTGGTAGTATTAAGATGCGTGCGGTGTATCTGCAAGAAGAGGGCGATATTGTGATAACGGCGTTGCCGCATCAAACGTCGGGCTCGAAGGTACTGGAGCAAATTGCGGCGCAAATGCAGGCGAAAAAGCTGCCAATGGTGTCAGATTTACGTGATGAATCGGATCACGAAAACCCAACCCGCATTGTTATTGTGCCACGCTCTAATCGTATTGATGTTGAGCAGTTAATGCAGCACCTGTTTGCCACCACTGACTTAGAGCGAAGTTATCGGGTTAACCTGAATATTTTAGGGTTAGATCACCGGCCACGGGTGCGCAATTTACTGGAAATCTTAACCGAGTGGCTGAGCTTCCGCCGTGACACCGTGCGTCGGCGTTTGCAGTTCCGCTTAGATAAAGTGTTAGACCGTTTGCATGTGTTAGAAGGTTTGTTAATTGCCTTTTTAAACATCGACGATGTGATCCGCATTATTCGAACCTATGACGAACCTAAGCCTGAGTTGATTGCTTTTTTTGGTGTAACAGAACGCCAAGCTGAAGCGATTTTAGAGCTGAAATTGCGCCATCTTGCCAAGCTAGAAGAAATGAAGATCCGGGGCGAGCAGGATGAGCTGAGCAAAGAGCGCGATAAGCTTCAGGCTATTTTAGGCTCTGAGAAAAAACTGACTAAGCTCGTGCGCGATGAGCTGATGGCCGATGCACAAAAATACGGTGATGATCGCCGCAGCCCTATCGTGCAGCGTGAAGAAGCCAAAGCCCTAAGCGAAAAAGAATTATTGCCAAGCGAAGCCGTTACCGTGGTGTTATCTGAAAAAGGCTGGGTGCGCTGTGCCAAAGGGCATGATGTGGATGGCAATGCCCTCAGTTATAAAGCCGGCGATGCGTTTAAAGCCTTGGCGAAAGGCCGCTCGAATCAACAAGCGGTATTTTTAGATTCCTCGGGTCGCAGTTATGCCACCGAAGCACATGAATTACCCTCGGCTCGTGGCCAAGGTGAGCCATTAAGCGGCCGATTCGGCATTGTTGCCGGCGAAACCGTTGAGCATGTGTTAATTGCCGATGAAAAACAAACATTACTGCTTGCTTCTGATGCGGGCTATGGTTTTGTGGCGGAATTTAATGACTTACTCAGTCGCAATAAAGCCGGTAAAGCGCTGCTCAGTTTACCGACGGCGGCAAAAGTATTGCCACCGTTACCGGTTGGCAACCCCGATACCGATTTATTGCTGTGTATTTCAAACGAAGGCCGTATGCTGGTGTTCCCTGTGGCCGAGTTACCGAAACTCAGCAAAGGTAAAGGTAATAAGCTGATGTCGATCCCGTCGGCACGTTCAGCCAGTCGAGAAGAGTTTGTCAGTTTGCTAGCCGTAGTACCGGCTGATGGCAGTGTCACCTTAGTGGCCGGTAAGCGTAAGCTTAGCCTGAAAGTGGATGACTTACAGCACTATCATGGTGAACGGGGGCGGCGTGGTAATAAGCTGCCACGCGGTTTACAGCGCATTGATGAAATAATTGTCAATGGCCTTAGTGATCAAACCAGCAGCCCGAGCGAATAACGTTATACTAGGCCCCTGATCTGATTGTGGTGTGAGTTGGCAAGGGGCCTGATGTGGTTGCTGTATTGCGTATAGTGTTATTAGTGCTGTTTTTTATTGGCAGCACCGTGGCGGGATTACTGGTTTGTTTATTCCGCCCTTTTCATCCTAACAATGTGGCATTGTTTAGCAAATGGTACGGCAAGGTATCGTGGATCCTCGGCATTGACGTAGAGATCCGTTATGATCCGGCGATTGCACCAGGCGAGCCATACGTGTTTATTGCTAATCACCAAAATAACCTCGATTTATTTACTATCAGTGGTTCAGTGCTACCGCGCACCGTAACCATTGGTAAGAAAAGCCTGAAATTTATTCCATTCTTTGGCCAATTATATTGGCTTAGCGGTAACTTCTTAATTGACCGTGATAACAAAGCTAAAGCGCTCAACACGATGTTATTTGCCGCAGAGCGTATCGCTAATCAAAAGATCTCGGTATGGATGTTTCCCGAAGGCACCCGCAGTTATGGTCGGGGGCTGTTGCCGTTTAAGATGGGTGCTTTTCACATAGCTTTAGAAGCGAATGTGCCCTTAGTGCCGGTATGTATGAGCTCTACGCATAACCAGTTTAAATTAAACCGCTGGCGCAACGGTAAAGTGATTATCCAAATGAATGCGCCGGTGGTGCTGACTAAAGATGACAATTTACGCCAGTTTGCCCGAAATATTCGTCAGCAAATGGCAGATCAAATTAGTGCGCTTGATGCCGAGCTAGCGAACGACTACACTGCGCAACAGAAAAAATAACTGAGTAATCTTTATGGAAAACTGGCAAGAATTTACCGCAGAAACCATCAGTGCCTTATTAGAAGATGGTAGCGATCCAGATGCGCTGTATACCGTTGAACATCATTTTTATGATAAAGACTTTAATAAACTTGAAAAACTGGCGGTTGAGCTGTTTAAGCTAGGTTATGAAGTGACCGACGCCGAAGAAGTTGAGTTTGAAGATGGCACCAATGCTTGGGTCTTCGATGCTATATGTGAGCAAGCTTTAGATGAAGCCGCGATCACGGCAGATGCCATTAAATTGGAAGCCTTAGCGAAAAAACATCAGGTTGAATATGACGGCTGGGGCACCTACTTTGAAGGTGACGATGACGAAGCATTTGATGAAGCGTTTGACGAAGACGACGAGGCTTAATTTAGCTTGGGCTTGCTAGCTTCGCTGTTGTGCACAGCGAAGCGGTTAGCAAACCGTGTTTATTTACTGGTTTGTTTGTAATGTTCTTCTGCTTCTACAATTTTATTTTTACCATCGGTAATTAACTGCTGCCCTTTTTTGATGGCCGACTCACCTTCTTCTTGAGCGCTTTTACCGCGTTTGAGCAGCTCGTTTCCTTCTTCGACTTCTTCTTCTGCTTCTTCCCAAGCGTCAGTCAACTTTTCTAGTCTTGCCACCATGTCGCTGGCGGCTTTGCTAGTGTTAAGGTTATTTGCACTTAGCGCGAGCGTTTTGAATGCTTGGCGGCTTACTTGTAAATCATTGTTGCGATAGTCTTCATAACATCAACCTATTAATTTTTTTATTCGTACTGCCATACCGTTTCAAAAACTATCTTTAGTAATGCAGCTAGATGCATTTTTATCCCGCTAAGCTGAGGTATATCGTTGCGCCCAAAGTCATGTGTCGTTTTTCAGTCACGTTTGCCTTGCAACCAAAAGCTGTCATGCCTTATTGGTATTATGTGCTATTCCAAGGATGAATACTGTGTTGGCCGTTAAATAATATTTTTGTAAGCCAGAAGGTGAAAGTGCGTAAAGATCCGACGCTGCAAACATTCGCTATCGTCAGGCTGTGCATCAAGAGCGGTTGAGTGGATAATCTATTTTAAGTTGGCTTGATGCTGTCTTTAATGATTTGTACATCGTCAGCGTGCAGTAAAGCGTGTTCAGAGCGAATTAATGCGCGTTGGCTATGATAACGGGCTGCCTCACGGTTTTCCGCTGCGCCCAGTAATGACAATGACTGTAAAGCCTTTTGCAGTCTAACTGATACCTCAAGGATACCTGCACCATCTCGTGCTATCGCGGTAAAGGCATCGTCATACAGATCGCGGATCGTTAGCTCTGGCACAGCGACGCGTGGAAAAAGGGTCTTACTTTTTTGTTGCTCAGCGTCGGTGAGTGGCTTATTCCACAAGGCGATTAATCGCACTAAAGCCCCGGTAATATTAATGGCTGTACCAGGATCGTTAACCGCAGGGGATAGTGCACGCCCCGCAATTTCTGATAACACCACTAACCCGAAGCGAGGATCATCGGCATATAAGCGTTCACGGCCAATTTGAAAGGCCTCGGCTATGCAGTGATCGTGTTCTAATGCATTGGCTGATAATTTATGCACGTAAGCCAATACACGATTGGGCGCAGCAAAGGTGCCCGGTAGTGCGGCAACCTCGACATGTGCATTCATTTTATCCGCCCATGCCTGAATTGCCGACATATCAATATGTTGCACATAGCCAATCTCGTTTGCAAAAACGGGGTGGCCTTGGCTGGCGTCAACTGAAGTGGGGATACCACACAATGTTGGGAAGATGCGGCGTCGTTTTAAGGCCTCAGCGGTGGCCATTTCGACTTTTTCAATGGTAGAACCCAACCGCCCAAGACGGGCGATCTTGTCAACCCAGCGGACAAAAATGGTAATTACCAAGCCAAACACTAATACGGTTAGAGCGAATAAAATAAATATGCCTGCTTTGTCATAAAAACCATTTTTTAGCGCGGCTAGGGCCACTACACTAAAGATAAATGCCCCCACGAAGGTTGATAGCGCATTTTGTGAAACATCATCGGCCACCATTAAGCGAAATGCACGAGGCGTGGCAGAGTTACTGGCTGAGTTGTAGGCGGATATCATTGAAGACACAGAGAATGTCGCAATCACTAACATACTGGACGCCATAATGGATAATAACGTTTCTACAGAGTCGGTGCTGATAGGGGGGACCCAATGAATGATTGCTGTGCCATCGGCTAGTGAGGCGAAAAACGCAGCGGCAATCGACAATAAGCACACCGCTAAAGGCCGCACCCATAGCCGCTCGTGCAACTGATTAAGTAAAAAGCGTAAACGGTCTATCGTTACTAAAGCGGGCATGTTTATTCCTCTTTTCGGCTAAAGGGGGCTAGCGTGCAGCTAAACCCCGACTATTGCGGCTTTAGTTTGTCGGTGCAGCAATTAAAATTAAATCTTGCTGTGGCACTGTTAAGAATTGTGCGCCTGCATCGGTAATCACCACCATTTCTTCTACAGAAATCGTTTTTGTTTGCTGTTGGGCGCTCCCTGGATAATACCAACTGTAAAAGCCGTCATATGAAAAGGTCATGCCAGCGTCGAGTTGTCGCTCGGAAGCAATGCGCACGCCCAGATTCGGGCCAGTATCATGTGCAACATAGCCTACCGGATGGCCCGTGCTCCACATGACGGGCAGTGAGCCTGCTTTGGCCATCACTTCGAGTTGCGCTTGATGCACGCTGTTTCCTGTAACCCCCGGCTTCATTGCCGCAAATGCTGCTCTACTGCCTGCTAGGGCGCTATCCCAGGCATGTTGAATGACTGCTGGCGCTTTATTTTCGCCGGGTTTGAGCACATAAGCAAAGCGCTGAATATCCGTCACCCAATGATCGAAAACACGAATACCAAAATCGATTTGAATAACATCGCCGGGTTGGATCACGCGAGCAGTGGCATGCGAGTGCCCACGGTCTGGGCCTGAGTTAACCGCAGGGTTTTGATCTGATGCCCAAGCATCTTGCACACCGGCCTCGGCCATTTTTTCTTTCAAAAAGTGGGCAATATCTTGGTCAGTAGTCACTCCGGGAATAACGTGCTGATAAGCTTGATATTGCCAGTCTGATGTCAGGCGAGCCGCTTGTGCCATTATGGCCACTTCCGCCGGTAATTTACGAGCAAGCCAGTAATAAATGAGCGGCTCTGCGGCAACGAGTGTTAACTCACTGCCTTGCAGTGCTGCTGTAAGCGCTAAATATTGTGAGTGGCTTAAGCCATCAGCTTGTGGGTTTTGACTAAAACTATTTACCGCCAATTCACCACGAATGTTTTGTATTTTTAACCACGCTGCTGCGGCGGCAATGGCATCTTGTTGTTTTGCTACTTCAATCACTTCATTAAAGCGTTGTAGCTCTTTTAAGGCGGTCGCTTCACTGCTGGGTGAAAAAATACGCGACATCACCCCTGTTGGAGTGCGACTGAACAGCACCACCGCAGTACCGCCAGCGTTTTCACAGCCAACGTGTTTGGCGAGTGGATCGTTGTCATTTTCACGGCAAACAATGAACCAATGTGTTACGCCTGTGTGATCCATGGCTTTGGGCAGTAAGGTCGCGATTCGTTGTTGCAGAATATCAGGCCAAGGAGAGGGCCCGCTAAACGCTGGCTGCGTTAGGGATTGAGCCGCCTGGGGCGACACGACGGGCGGTTCGGCAGGGCTATGAAAAGCAATAAACGCCAAGTTAAGCACGATTAGCGGCACTAGTGCGCGGGTTGATTTCATTCGAGGTTATCCTTTTTAGTCTAAACGCTTAACAGCGCACAACCACTGTTTTGCCGATAAAGTCATGTAAAGCGCGACGTTTGTGATTAAAGAGCATGGTGACGAACTCTGAAATACTCCACACTACAGCGAAAACAGCAAAACTCATAATCGCGACGGTTAAGGTTGAGCTAATTGTGCCACTGGTTACGATTGATAGTGCAACCGTAAGAAGCAAGCTGATATGGATAATGTTGAGCGCTAAGTTCACTGATTCGCGACGAAGCGCTTGCTTTAACGAGATGGCCGACTCAGAAGCATGATCCAGCACTTTTACTTTTGTGATCATTTTGCCCAGCGTTTGACCAAAATAGCCATGCATCACTAGAGTATAAATTGATAACTGCAGACCGTTAAAGGCATGCAGTAACGTGTTTTGGTCACTGTATTCAATCCCAAATAACAGGCTCTCGACATAGAGGATTAACGTAAACAGAAGACCATCAATAATAGCTGCACCAAAGCGCGGCCAAAAAGTGGCATATTTAGACACCGCTTTACTTGGCAAAGGTTCGATTGGTACTGTGGCTAACGAGGCCATTGCTTTATGCTGATGTTGCTCGAGTAAATGTAAAACGGTGGCATAGCGATCGGGAAATTGCGCTTGGTCGAGATATTTTTTGGCCTCGAGCAATTCGTCATAAGAATAGCGGCTAAAATCGGGATTGAATTCCATTTACGATAAATCCTGTTTACGTTTTGACTCGTTTTGCTGCCTTAGTTTATTTAGCCAAGTTACCTGCTTCAAGGATCGGTAAGCCGGCTTCAGTAGGAATATAAATTCTTTCGCCTTTGCCATCTTGTAAGCCTTTGATCCAGATATACCGCAAATATTCTGTATTGCCTTTTAGCGACTCACCAATAATACGGTTGGACTCTGCAGCGGCTTTGGCTCGTTCAATATCGGCTAGGCCTTCGGCTTTGGCTCTCACCACCGCCGCTTTACCTTCGGCTTCTGCCAGCGTCACTCGAGCATTGGCTTGCATTAAGGCGGCCGTTTCTCGCGCTCGAGCTTCTTCAATTAAGATTTGTTTTGACCATTCGGCTTCTTTTAACGCGGCACGACCTTGCATCTCCATGCGATATAAGTTGTATTTAGGCCAGGCCCAAAACGACATAACAACAATGGCCACGCTAATCAACAAAAGCATAAACAAGGAGCCTACTGCGAGTGCTTGCCTGTTTTGATACATTAATAAATCCTTTTTTCAGAGCGGTTTTTGGGATGTACTTTAGCTGAGCCGAAAAATAGCGTTGGTTATTGCTAATAATTATGTAGCATAAGTTAGTTTAATCTTTTACAAAGCACAACACCTGATTACCTTGGCATAGTGACCACGAATCGATGTTAAAGCGCTAATGTAACAGATGATTTTTGATGCTGATCTTGCTGGATTACTCTAGATTTTGCTCTGAGCGCACTGCTAACTGTTCATGACCATGCCATAACCGTAATAAGATGCAGTTAAACTGCTTATGACATCGATGATATTAGGCGATGACTTGACGGCATGACTTTCGATTTTGGTCTGAGCGCACGGCTAACTCAACATAACCATGCCATAACCGTAACAAGATGCAGTTTAACCAAACATGTTATGGATAATATTAAGCGATGGCTTTGTAGGATTATTCCTGATATTTATCTGACCAAACAGCAAATTCATTGCCGCTGGGCTCAGTGAAATGAAAGCGGTGACCACCAGGAAAGCTAAAAATAGGTTTAACCACAGTGCCACCGGCTGCGCTAATCTTTTTTAGGGTTTGCTCAAGCTGTTCACTATAAAAGATCAGCAAGGCCGCACCATGCTGTGTGTTCGAGCAGAGATCGGCTTGAAAAAAGCCTCCCTCTAATCCCTGATCGCTAAAAGCAGTGTACTGGGGCCCATAATCGACAAAGCTCCAATTAAAAACCTGTTGAAAGAACAGCTTTGTCGCCGCTAAATCAACGGCGGGCAATTCAACATAGTGTAACTTTTCATGCTGCATTAGTAACTCCGGTATCTGAGTGAGGTCCGGTCTGTCTCTGAGTAAGGTCAGATCTGTTCCAGAGTCGGGTTAAAGCTGTGTCTGAGTATAGTCTAGCCAAAGGGTTTAACCTTGGGTTAGGTTATGTTAACGCTGGATTGAAATGCGTTTGATTTCAGCAATCGCGATCCGCTCATCGGTTTTTTTAGTTTTTAAATACAGCCAGTAATCATCAAATTTAGTCACCACGCCTGACACTGCATACTCGTTCCACTGGGTACAATTTAAAAATACTTTCACTGTCTTGCCGGGTAATTCATTAAACATCGTTGCTCCTACACATGTTTAGTTTGCACTTAGCTAGCGTATATAAAGCTTGGCTAACTGGCTAATTAAGATATCCGCAGCCTTTCAGTGTGGCTTAATCCTTCGCTGTTCGTGGCCAGACCAGTGTCTGAGTGTGGTACAACCAGTCTCTGAGTGCGGTCTGAACAGTGTCTGAGTGTGGTACAACCAGTCTCTGAGTGCGGTCTGACCAGTGTCTGAGTGCGGTCGGATGAGATAGGTTAAACGCTAGGGTTATTTGGCGTCTTGAGCCAGCCATTCGTTAAATAGCGCGAAGCCCTGTTCGGTGACGGGGATGGCGATATTGGTCAGTAGAACCAAGCCTTTTTCGGTTTGTAGGTCAAAAATCACTAAGCTAAAAAAGCCCGCTGTTTGGCCGTTATGCCATAACCAATTTTGCTCGGTTAGCATCCAACCTGGTGTCATGGCAGGTTGCTCGTTGGTGGGTAGTGCGGTTAGCCATTGTTGCAGTGCCTTATCTTTGGCGTGGTGGTGAAAAATGTGGCGTAACATAGTGGCCATATCTTCAATGGAAGCGACGACCGCGCCAGCGCCGGCTAAGCTGTCGAATTGCCAATTGGGGACGGTGTCGGCACTGATCGCATAGCCGTTCGCAAGATCTTTAAAGCTTTGCTTGCCGGTTTGCACCCCTGCCGTTTTCATGCCTAATGGTTGCAATACTTGTTGTAGCATCACGCTGGCATAAGGCATCTTTGCTTGCTGCCCTGCCAAAAAGCCCAGTAAGCCATAACCAAAATTGGAATAGCCAAAGGCTTTTTCAGCAAACTCGGTGTTTGCGAGCGCGGCTTTTAGAGCTACTTCATCATAATGGGCGTAAGGGTTGCTCAAATCATCTAGCGGTAAATTGGCGGGTAACCGGGGCAAACCACTGCGATGGGTCAGTAATTCTGCCAAGGTATAATGATGTGCTGCGAGCTCGGGTAGGGCGTTTTGCTGAGCCAGCGGAGTGTCTAGCTGCCACTTGCCTCGTTGCAGTTGTTTGATAACAGCCAATGCCGTTAAAGGTTTGGTAAGAGAGCCGATCTCAAACAACGTGCTTTGGCTAACGGCTTGCTGATTAGCCACATTGGCTTGCCCATGCAGCTGATAGCGTACTGTTTGGCCATCCACCCAAGCTATGGCCACGCCGTGCTGACCAAATTCAGCACTCAGCCATTCACTCATCTGACTTAGCGTTGGTGTTAGCGGCTGAGTTACCGGCTTTTTTTTTAGGATAAGCGGTATAGCTTGACCTTGAACAAAGCTGCCTTGCCACGCATCATCTTGCCAAGTGCCCTGATAGCTGGCATTAATCATGGATGACCCAAAGCGCAATTGCTGCTCACTAATGCTGAATTGATCAACTGGGATACCATAACTTTGCTGTTTGGGGCTGTCTAAGGTGACATGATAGCCGTTAGCAATTACCGCGATATTTAACACTAAAGGCAAACTGGCGTTGGCATTGATTTGCAACTCACCGAACAGCTGTTGTTCATGCGCCAGCCGTGCTTCGTCACTTTTTGTAAGGCGGGTCAAGGTGAGTGGCATCGGTTGGCCCTGAGTAAAGGTCCCGTTGAGGGTTTCACCGTCAAATGTGCCAGTAAAAGCCGCTTTTAAGGCATCGACGGTAAAGTTTAAGGTATTGTCTTGTATAGTCATACTGCTAACGGCAATGTCGTTCGAGTGTTGATTAGGGCTGCGTAGTAACAGCTGATAACCTTCAGTGCTGGGCTGTATTTGCAGTGCCAAGGTCAGGCCGCTGTTTGGTGATGTGGCTAGCACACCACGCCAATGGCCACTGATATCGGCTGCATTCACATTCAGGTTAAGTGCTAAGCTGCTAATAAGCATAAGTAAAGATTTCATCTGATGTATTCCTTTTACACACAGTGAACAGTATAGACAGGGATGACGTTTTGTGTGAAAGCCCCGACCTACCATGCATTATTGGCAAATCGGGGCTGGTAAGCCGCTTAATTACCGCCTAATTTATCTAGTAAGCGCTTACGCAGTTTGTCTTGTATGGAACCCATCTTGGCATTTAACAGCTCTTCTAACTTGCCTTCCAGCGCTTTAGTATCACCTTCTTGCTGTTGCAATAAACTGAGCCATTCTTGTTGCCCGGCTAATTGTTGTTGTAAGCGGCTATCTAAATCGCTGCGCAGTTTCGTTTGCAGAGCCGCGACTTTTTGCTTAGCTTCACCCAGCAAGGCATCACCTAACATCCGATCTAATGACGAGCGAATGGTGACGTTAGGCTTAGAAATTAAGCCTTCTGCTAACACATCTAGTGGGATCTGACCTTGTTGGTTTAACAGCGATACCAGCTGATCTAAATAGCGATTACCAGTTTTATCAAAGTTAGCGTTTTTCAATAGCACTTTGGCTTGTTGTTTTAGTTGATCATCGACCAGTTTCAGTGAGCCGGTGGCACTAAATAACCCAGCCAAGATGGTCATAGCGGTTTTATCGTTGCCTAGCGTCAGGTTCTCTAGGGCCATATCATCAAGCTGCCAGCTGAGGTTGGTAATCATTTGCTCCAGAATCGCAAAGTCGCCATTGAGCTTCAGGCTATTCAGTTTAGGCAAACCCGATACATCGAGTTTAAAGCGAGTGGCCACATTATTAATCAGCTGGTGCTGGGTGGTAATGTCTTGCATATTAATGGTGGTTTCGGTGCCGGCCACTAATAAATGCAGCTTAGCTTGTTTTACCCAAAAATCAGGATAGGGCTGATTCAGATCCAAAGGTTTGGCTGGCGTCGCATTGCCTTCTTGTTGTAAATAGGGTTTGGCCAGTTGATACAAGGCTTCGAGCTTTTGCATTTCGCGTGCCCACACATCACCCAGCAAGATTTGGAAGATCGGTGCTAAGCCACCGTCTTGAATATTCGCCAATTGTTTTAGTTGTTGCCAATCTTGCTCAGCTGCACTGCGTACCGCTTTTACTGCATCGTTCAGCTGGTCACGGCTTTGGCCAAAACTTTGCTGTAGGGTGCGAAGTTTTTCACGCTCGGCCTTTAATTGTTGCTGTAAGCTGCTCAGTTGCTGGGTTTTTGTAGCTAAATCTGCGGCATCACTGATCTTGCTGTCGGTCAATGCTTTAATTTTAGCTTGAAACTCTTCTAACTGTTGCTGGGTAGGCAGTTGCTGCCGTAACTCGGTAAACTTTTGGCGTTGGCCGCTGATTAACTCTTTGAGTTGCTGCCCTTGTTGCACGGTTTGCAAATTGGCGCGCGCTAAAATCGACTCTGCAGTAGGCAATTCCACTTGTAATAACGAGGCTAAATCCAACGCATTGTCGTTCGGTGGCGGCACTCGATACACTTTACCGGGTTGCTGACGCGCACTGCCATAGGCTAACTCGTTCACTTCTAACTCTTCTACCACGTAAAAACCTTTTAAGGCAGGCCAAGGATCAATGCGGGCAAAGGCTTGGCGAAAGCTGATACTGTTATAGGCCGGTTTAGCGGGATCGGTGAGTTGTACACCATTAATTTGTAATGATACCGGCATGATGCGAAGCGATACGCTGTCGACATTCGCTTCAGCGCCGGTGGCTTCTTCAAGTTGGTCAATCAGTACGCTTTTAATGATAGTGTTAGCCAGTAACCAGCCAATCACCAGAAGGGTGATCAGAGTGACTGGAATAAGCCAAAGTAGTTTTTTCATCAGGAAATCCTTATCTGCAGCAAAGAGTCGAGTTCACCTTTACAGTGTAAGGTAAAACGCTGCTTGCTTCATCTTTTTGCAAAATAACAGGGTTTAGCCTTGCGACAGGTAACAGCTGGTTGCGATAAAACAGGCTGTTCCAACGGGCATCAACGTTTATGCTAAAGCCTTAGTGAATATTTGTAGGATCTGTTATGCGCATATTATGTTTGTCGTTAAGTATGGTGTTGTTAGGTTGTCAACCGGCGGTAAAAGAGCAGCCTGTGACGTTAAGCTCGCCTGCATGGACCGATGCCCGTGCTGCCCAGCAAGGTTTGGCTGCGGGTACCTTCACCAGTGAACAATTGGTGCAACATTATTTGGAACAAATTGCGGCGCATAATCTGCAAGGTCATGAACTGCGCGCTATCGTCGATGTGAATACTGAGGCTCTAGCGCAAGCAAAATTGCTGGATGAAGAGCGGGCGCAAGGCAAAACGCGTTCACCGTTGCACGGCTTGCCGGTAGTGTTAAAAGCCAATATTGCTACCGCCGACCAATTACCGACTACTGCTGGCGCTTTAGCCTTAAAAGATCACCTCACAGCCAAAGATGCCGAGCTGGTGAAGCAACTGCGAGCAGCCGGTGCCGTGATCCTTGCCAAAAGTAACTTGTCAGAGTGGGCGAACTTTCGTGGTGAAGACTCGTCCAGCGGTTGGTCAGCGTTAGGCGGGCAAACCCGTAATCCACACGTATTAACCCATACGCCTTGTGGTTCGAGCTCAGGCTCAGGTGTGGCGGTGGCCGCTGATCTCAGCTTGCTGGCCGTGGGCACCGAAACTGACGGTTCTATTATGTGCCCTTCTTCTATCAACGGCATTGTGGGTATTAAACCAACGCGTGGTGCTGTATCGGGTGAAGGCATTATTCCGATCGCCGCTGCGCAGGATATTGCCGGGCCGATGGCGCGCAAAGTGTATGATGCGGCGTTATTATTAGAGGCCATGCTGACAACCGAAGCGCGGCAACAATTACCAGCGTCTTTAACCGCGGCGGCGTTGCAACCAGCGACGGGTGGCAAAGTATTGTTAGTACGCGCTTATGACAGTCGTAACCCGGCATTACCGGCTATTTTAGATAAAACGGCGGCAGTGCTAACGGCGGCGGGTATTGAAGTGGTCACTACCGATCAGTGGCAATTGCCGGGGGAATTATATCAAGCCGAGTTAGCAGTACTGGTGTACGAGTTTTCGCGAGATTTACAGCAGTGGTTGACTGATTACAACGTGCCTGCAGCCGTTAATACCGTGCAAAAAATTGTCGACTTCAATAACGCACAGGGCGAAACGGCTTTAGCGTTTTATGGTCAAGAATACCTTGAGCAAGCCGCTGCCACTGATTTAACCGCCCAAGCCGAAGCCTATCAGCAGGCGTTAACTCGTAGCCGTGAACTGGCAGAAGCAGCATTAAATACCTATTTAAATGACGGCTACAGCGCGATAATTATGCCTTCTTATGGCCCAGCTTGGCCGATTGATCATGTGAATGGCGACAGTTTTAATTTTGGCACTTCTACCGCTGCCGCGGTGGCAGGGTACCCATCGATTACCTTACCGGGTGGTTATGATGGTGTGTTACCACTGGGCTTAAGCGTGGTCGGTTTACCCTGGTCTGAGCCCGAACTGTTGCGCGTAGCGGCATTGTTAGAGCAACAATTATCCGCGTATCGGCGTCCGGGTTTTGTAGCAAGTTTACCCAGCAATGCTGAGCCTGCAGTAAAATCAGAGTAAGGTTAAGCGTTTAACTTACCGTGTAATTAAGGCGGCGAAGTTTGCAGCATGCTGAGTAGTGGCTTAGGCTATACGCAGTCTTGCTGTTTCACCCACGCCATTCTTCACGGTAAGGAGCTCAAACGATGTCAACTTCTGCTTTGCAGCGCATACACATTCCGATCACCGGCCTGACTTGCGCTGGTTGTGTGCGCCGTGCGACTTCGGCGCTGACTAGCGTTAATGGTGTCAGTGAGGTGAGCGTCAATTTAGCCACTGCCAGTGCGGAATTTAGCCTCACCGACAACACGCTATTACCGACAGTGACCAGCGCTTTGCAACAAGCCGGTTATCCTACCCGAATCGAACAGATCGAACTGCACATTGCTAATATGCACTGCGCCTCCTGTGTCAGTAAAATTGAAAAAAGTGTGTTAGCGCTGCCCGGTGTGCTTAAGGCCACGGTCAATCTCGCCTCAAACACGCTAGAGTTGACGCGTATTGCTCGGCTGGCGGGTGATCACGCAGTACTTAAGGCGATTGCTGCTGCGGGTTATCAAGGCAAGGTGCAAAGTGCAGAAAACACCGATCTCGCGCAAGAGCAGCAACAAGCACAACAACGCTTAAGCCGACAATTCTGGTTAGCGCTGCTGCTAAGTTTACCGGTGTTTGTGTTAGAAATGGGCAGCCATCTGTTACCCGGGTTAGCGCAGTGGCTGCAAAATGTTTTACCCGCCCCTTATAACGGCCTGCTGCAATTTGTGTTAACCAGCGTGGTGCTACTTGGCCCGGGGCGTCACTTCTTTACAACGGGGCTCCCCAACTTATGGCGACTGTCGCCAGATATGAACTCGTTAGTCGCGCTGGGTACCTTAGCGGCATGGAGCTATTCTAGTATCGTGCTGTTCCTGCCCGCACTGCTGCCTGTTGGTAGTCAGCATTTGTACTTTGAATCGGCAGTGGTCATCGTGACGTTAATCTTGCTAGGGCGTTGGTTAGAAGGGCGTGCACGTGGACAGACGGGGGCCGCTATTCAACGTTTACTTGGGCTACAAGTGAAAACCGTCAGGATAAAAAGGAATGATGACTTTCAGGATCTGCCTATTAATGAATTGCAAACCGAGATGCAATTTCTGGTGCGGCCGGGAGAGCGGATTGCGGCTGATGCCGAGGTAGTGTCAGGGGAATCTTGGGTTGACGAAGCCATGTTAAGTGGTGAGCCTATGCCTGTTGCCAAAGCGGCTGGTGCCAAGGTGACTGCCGGTACCGTTAATGGTGAACAAGGCAGTTTACTCTGCCGCGCTACTGCCGTAGGTGAGCAAACAGTATTGGCGCAAATTGTGCGATTAGTGCAACAGGCACAAAGTAGTCGGTTACCTATTCAAGCTTTGGTAGATAAGGTGACGGCCGTGTTTGTACCGGTGGTCTTGGCAATTGCTTTATTAACAGCGCTGCTCTGGCTCTGGTTGGGTAGCGAGCAGGCCGTCAGTTTTGCGTTGGTAAATGCCGTAGCGGTGCTGATTATTGCCTGCCCTTGTGCCATGGGGCTGGCTACGCCAGTGTCGATTATGGTGGGTACCGGGCGCGCAGCGGAGCTGGGCATTTTATTCCGGCAAGGCAATGCGCTGCAGCAATTAGAACAAACGAAAGTTGTGGCCTTTGATAAAACTGGCACTTTAACCGCCGGTAAAATGCAATTAACAGACGTACACTGCGCCGATGGCGTTGCTAAAGAACACGTGTTGGCGTTGGTGGCAGGTGTGGAGCAACATGCGGAACATCCGCTGGCACAGGCCTTATTAGCGGCCGCTAAGCACGCGAAAGTACAGCCGCTTGCCGCAACCGAGTTTAAGGCACTCACCGGGTTTGGGGTGAGTGCGCAAATTGAGGCACAGCCGGTATTACTTGGCAGTGCCGCCTTGTTGGATAAACACCAGATCAGCGTTAGCCCCTTTAAGCAGCAAGCCACTGCTTGTCGTGCTGCCGGC
The DNA here is from genome assembly GCF_030737935.1 of Alishewanella sp. SMS8. Classification (NCBI taxonomy): domain Bacteria; kingdom Pseudomonadati; phylum Pseudomonadota; class Gammaproteobacteria; order Alteromonadales; family Alteromonadaceae; genus Alishewanella; species Alishewanella sp. SMS8. Next base: position 413,669 of record NZ_JAPJEA010000002.1, on the reverse strand, counting down.
AAAACGGTGATTTATCTGGCCTATAATGGCCAATTATTCGCGTTACTGGCCATCGCCGATCAATTGCGCGCAGACAGTAAAGATGCAGTTCGGCAACTACAACAAGCAGGTTTGCGAGTGGTGATGGTCAGTGGTGATAATCAGCACACCGCCAATGCGGTGGCAGCAGAGCTAGGTATTACCGATGTGCGAGCGCAAGTGCTACCGGCCGATAAACAAGCGGTAGTGCAAGCGTTGCAACGTGAGTTTGGCAAAGCGGCCTTTGTGGGCGATGGCATTAACGATGCCCCCGCACTTGCGGCAGCTGATGTTGGCATTGCCATTGGCAGTGGCACCGATATTGCGATTGACGCTGCCGATGTGGTGTTACAACGCAGTGAAGTTATGGCGGTGTATCGAGCACTTGGTTTAAGCCGCGCAGTGATGCGTAATATTAAACAAAACTTATTTTGGGCGTTTGCGTATAACATAGTGCTGATCCCGGTTGCAGCGGGTGTATTGTACCCCGTAGCCGGTATTTTATTGGCGCCTGGTTTAGCCGCAGCCGCCATGGCCATGTCTAGCGTGTTTGTTCTAAGCAACGCCCTGCGTTTGCGCCGATTTCGCTAGTTTTTGACAGCAGCTGCTGGTCAGCGTATCTTTAGCGGGCGCCTATAGCCCTATTAATTGACAGGAACCTTAATGTTAAGCACCTTGGTTCAACGCCAAAAACTCTGGACTGTGCCGCTGCTCGTCAGCTTGGCCTTTTCTTGGTGCTTAATGCTGTGTCAAAATGTGGCACAGGCCGCCACGGTAACTTCAGCTGCCATAGAGCAAACCACACCGCCTTGTCATAGCGCAGCCAACCGTGACGATGCAGCAGAAATGCCGCTGTTATCAAGTCAACCACTAGCAAGTCAACAACACTGTTCAGGTTGCGATAATCAAGCTGCCAGCGCAGAGCCAGTGCAGCTGGCTTTTTCGGCAATATTTATTACTTGGCAAAAGTTGTCAACCGTCGAGTTTTTCCCTACGGCTATCCCAGTCAGTCAATTACATACGCCCCCGCCAAAACGACGGTTGCCGTTGTATTTATCGAACAATCAATTACGTATTTAACCCTTTTCTGAGTCGCTTTTTGGCTGATGCTTGCATCGGCTCCAGCTATTTTCAGTAAGGGTTTTTATTATGTTGCCATCTTCTTCACTCGCGTCATTATTGTTTTCTGTCAAATCGCCTTTGTTGGCACTGCCGTTATGTTTATTGCCGCTGTCTGCTATAGCGCAGCAACAAGCTGATCCGCATGCCGGGCATGCGCACAGTCAAATGCAGTCGACGGTTGCCGATCCTTTAGCGGCGTTGCAGCCAGACAGTCAGGTGTATACCTGCTCGATGCATCCGCAAATTCGTTTAACTGATGCTAATGCGCGTTGCCCAATTTGTGGAATGGCGTTGATCCCGGTGCAGCAAGAAGATATGGCAAAAGATGAAACGGCTACTGCGGCAGTGCTGCGTTTAAGCCCTCGTGCCGCCGCCTTACTGCAAACCCAAGTGCAACCGGTGCGTCTTGCAACAGCCCAAGTTGAACTGCAGCTGCCGGGTACCTTGGCCGCCGATGAAAGTCGCATTCAAACGATTAGTGCCTGGAGCGGCGGGCGTATTGAACAAGCCTATGTGAATCGCACCGCGCAAACGGTAAACGCTGGCGAGCCGATGCTGGAAATCTTCAGCCCCGATTTGATTGTCATCCAGCAAGAATTGTTGCAAGCCAAGCAGCTGAGTGCTAGCCGCGGCAGCTTGCCGGCCGGTACGACGCTCGATAGCGCACGCCGTCGTTTACGTTTGTTAGGGGTACCTGTCACGCAAATTGAACAGATCCTGCAGCGTGAACAGTTACAAGATACCGTCACCATCAGTGCGCCAGTCAGTGGCATTATTACCGAAAAATGGGTTAATCAAGGTGCCTATGTCAGTACCGGTCAACCGCTATTTACTGTAATGGCTTTAGATCAGTTATGGCTTGAGTTAGAGGTGTTTGAACAACAACTGGCTTTGTTGCAGCCAGGTTTAGCCTTAGAGGTAAGTTTGCCTGCGTTTGCCGGTGAAACCTTTAGCGCCAGTATTGAGCTGATTGAACCGCTGTTAAATACCAGCAGCCGCTCCGCCCGAGTGCGCGCACTGCTGCCTAATCCCAGTGGCCGGTTACAACCGGGGATGTTAGCGCAGGCCAGCGTAACCATACCCCTTGCAGAAACTTTATTAATACCCGCCAGTGCTGTGTTGTTTACGGGTAAACAATCCTTGGTGTATGTGCAAACCGACGCCGAGCAACCGCACTATAATCCACGTCGCATTACCCTAGGACAGCGCCTAGGTGAGCAATATCAGGTATTAGCGGGGTTAGAGCAAGGTGAGTTAGTCGTGACACAAGGGGCGTTTCGCTTAGACAGCGAGCTACAAATTCGCGGTTTAGCCAGTATGCTTAACCCCACCGCAACGGGGCGAGCCCCGATGTTACACCAACACGGTTCGAGCAGTAGTTCAAGCACCGGTGCAAGTAACAGTGCAAGCCATGCAGATCATAGCGTGATGGGCAGCCAAGAGAGCGCCGCAGCGGTAACACCGGTTAAGCCAAGCTCGGGTTTTGTGTTAAGTGATGAGCAGCAAGCCCCTTTATTGGCCGCTTATCAGCAGCTATATCTCGGTTTAATCAGTGACGATCTTAGCGCATGGCGGCAAGGCACACTGGCCATGCAACAAGCGGTCGCGGGCATTTCATGGCCAGATCGTTTTCCGGGGCTATTAATGGCCCTTAAAGCCGGTGAGGGCGAGCTGGATCAAGTCACGGATTTGCAGAGTGCTCGCGCCTTGTTCTATCGGCATAATATCAGTTTATTACGTTTTGCTGAGCTAGGGGTATTCGCCAAAGGTTGGTATGAGGCCTATTGCCCGATGGCGCGCGACGGTGAGGGTGCCAGCTGGTTGCAGCCTACCGATCAGTTACGTAACCCTTATTTCGGTGCCATGATGCTCGGTTGTGGCGACTTGGTCCGTCAATTTGGCGGGGAGGCATAAGCATGACTGCACAAATCGGCGGCTTTGGCCGTGTGCTGGCCGTGCTGATGCGGCAAAAATTAGTGGTGATGCTGCTGGCATCGCTGTTGTTAGTGGCGGGTATTGGCGTGGCGCCTTTTGCCTGGCAACACGGTATACCACTTAAACCCATTACGGTGGATGCCATCCCTAATTTGGGTGAAAACCAACAGATCGTTTTTGCGGATTGGGCTGGGCGTTCGCCACAAGATGTCGAAGATCAACTCACTTACCCGCTCAGTGCTGCGCTGATGGGCGTGCCAGGGGTGAAGGATGTGCGTTCATTGTCGATGTTTGGCTTTAGCAGTATTGCGCTGATTTTCGATGAAGATATCGAGTTTTATTGGGCGCGTTCGCGCATTTTAGAGAAACTGGCTAGTCTACCTGAAAATACGTTACCCAGTGGTGTGCAGCCCGCCTTAGGCCCTGATGCCACCGGTTTAGGGCAGGTGTTTTGGTACACCTTAGAAGGACAAGACCCGCAGGGAAAAACCACCGGTGGCTGGACCTTGGCTGAGCTGCGTTCAGTGCAGGATTGGTATTTACGCAGCGGCTTGTTAACCGCTGAAGGTATCAGCGAAGTCGCGGCCATTGGTGGCTATCAGCGCGAATATCAAATAGAAGTGGATGCCAATTTACTGCGTTTATACCAAGTCAGTCTCGAGCAAGTCACCGCTGCGGTGATGGCATCGAATCTGGATGTGAGTGCGGGCAGTCGCGAAATAAATGGTGTTGAGTACCTGATCCGCGGTCAGGGCTTTATTAAAAACCTCGCCGATATTGAACAAGCGGTGGTGCGACTGGGGCCGAATAATACGCCCATTCGGGTGCAAGACGTGGCCAGCGTGAATGTCGGCCCTGCCGCCCGGCGCGGTGCTTTGGATGTGGCCGGAGCCGAAGCGGTAGGCGCCGTCGTCACGGTGCGTGAAGGCTATAACCCGCGGCAAGCGATTACTCACTTACGCCAGCGCATGCAAGAGTTAGTGCCAGGCATGCCGGCCAAAGCGGTGATTGACTGGGCAAAGACTAGCCAGGTTGAAGTTGAACGCTTTGCCAGCGCCCAAACACTGCCAGATTATCAACAGCAGCCTAACGCCTGGCGCGACTGGCTCCGCGCGCAGCCGCAAGCTGATTGGCCCACTTGGCTCACGCTAAGTCAGGTCAGCATAGTGCCGTTTTATGATCGTTCGTTATTAATTGATGAAACCGTTGGCACCTTGGAAAGCGCCCTCAGTTTACAATTATTATTAACCACCATTGTGGTACTGGCTTTGCTCTGGCAGGTGCGTGCTGCCTTGGCGATCAGTTTATTATTGCCGGCCACGGTACTCTGTACCTTTTTGCTGATGCGGCTGTTTCAGGTAGAAGCCAATATCGTGGCGTTGGCCGGTATCGCCATCGCTATCGGCACTATTGTGGATTTAGGCATCATTTTTACGGAGAACGTGCTTAGACAACGGCAAGATCAACCTGCTTTGTCTTTGCAACACGCCATCATGCAAGCAGGTCAAGAAGTGGGCCCCGCAATCCTTACTGCCATTAGCACTACTATCATCAGCTTTTTACCCGTGTTTGCCATGACGGGAGCGGAAGGCAAATTGTTTGGTCCTTTGGCCTACACCAAAACCTTTGTGTTACTTTGTGCCGTGTTGCTGGCGGTCACCTTATTACCGGTGCTGCTGTATTTGTTGTTCGCGCCTAATACGCAAGGTTTACGCAGCCTGTTACAAGGTTTGGTTCAGCGCATACCTGCGCCTTTATTGGCATGGACGGCTTTCTTGCCCAACGCTTTACTACCGCGTTTAAAACATGTGCTGGTGATCATCCTGCTTGTTACCGCCTTGGTGTTGCTGTCGCAATTGTGGTTACCGTTAGGCCCTGCCGCCGGTTTTTGGCATAACTTACTGTTGGTCAGTACGCTGTTGCTGCTGATTTTAGGCGGCTTTTGGTTGTTTCAGCGCGCCTACTTGCCGTTATTAGCGCTGTGTTTACGTTTTAAAGCACTGTTTATCGTTATACCACTGTTGGTGGTGTTAACGGGGTTAAGTGTCTGGCTGGGGGCGGATCGCGTGATCCCGGGTGTACAAGCCGACAGCGCGTTAGCCAAGCGTTTTCCGGGCTTGGGGCGTGAGTTTATGCCGGCACTGGATGAAGGGGCTTTTTTGTTTATGCCCTCGTTAATGCCGCACACCTCAATTAGTGAAGCCTTAGCCGTGCTGCAACGGCAAGACAAAGCCATTGCTGCCATTCCTGAAGTTAAATCGGTAGTGGGCAAAATAGGTCGAGCGGATACCGCTTTAGATCCCGCCCCACTGGGTATGATTGAAACACAGATCCAGTATCACAGTGAATATCGCACTGATGGCCAAGGGCGGCGGCAATTTTTCCGCTTTGACCAGAGCAGCCAGCAATTTGCCCGTGATGCTAATGGCGAGTTGATTGCTGATGTGCGTGGCCGGCCTTATCGGCAATGGCGCGAGCATATAACGTCGCCAGATGATATTTGGCAAGAAATTGTGCAAGCCGCGCAACTGCCGGGCGTGACCTCTGCGCCAAAGCTGCAACCGATAGAAACGCGCTTATTGATGTTACAAACCGGTATGCGGGCGGCAATGGGCATTAAATTGCAAGCGCCTGATCTGGCTACGTTAGAGCAAATGGCGTTGCAATTTGAGGCCATACTGCGCCAAGCGCCGGGTATCGCGCCGTTAACGGTGAATGCCGAGCGGGTAGTCGGCCAGCCGTATTTAAGTATTGTGCCGGATCGGCAAGCGATTGCCCGACATGGCTTGTCGATGCAACAGGTGCAGCAAAGTATCAGCTCGGCGCTGGCTGGCATGGAAGCGGGACGCACGGTAGAAGGGCGTGAGCGTTACCCGATCCGCGTGCGTTATCAACGCGAGCAACGTGATACCGTTGAAGCGATTAACGAGGTGCTGATTAGCACGCCAGCGGGCTATCAAGTGCCACTCAGTCAGCTGGCCGAACTGCGCTATGAGCGCGGCCCACAAATGATCCGCTCGGAGAACAGCTTTCTCACGGCCTATATTACCTTTGGCGCCCACCCCGGTTTAGCTGAAGTAGAAGCCGTAGCCAAGGTAGAAGCGCATTTGATGCAATTGCTAAACGAGGGCGAATTAACGTTGCCCGCCGGTGTCAGTTATCAGTTTGCCGGCAGTTACCAGCAACAACAAAGCGCGGCGGCCACGTTAATGTGGCTGGTGCCGTTAGCGCTAATTTTGATTTTTATGTTGCTGTACTTACAGTTCCAGCAAGTCAGTACGGCCTTGATGATTTTTAGCAGCATTGCCATTGCCTGGGCCGGCGGCTTTATTGCCTTAGATGCCTTTGCCCAGCCCGATTTTCTGGACGTTAGCTGGTTTGGTGCCAATTTACGTGAGCTGTTTAACCTGCAAGCCTATAACCTAAGTATCGCAGTGTGGGTCGGCTTTTTAGCGTTATTTGGTATCGCGGTTGATGACGGCATCGTAATGGCGACCTATTTAAAGCAGCAATTTGCCGAGCATCAACCCCGCTCGCAAGCGGCGGTACGCGAATTGGTATTAGCCGCGGCCGCCAAGCGCATCGGCCCGTGCTTAATGACATCCGCCACTACCATCTTAGCGTTATTACCGGTGCTCAGTGCCAGTGGCCGCGGCGCCGATCTGATGATCCCAATGGCCGTGCCCACCGTCGGCGGCATGTTTTTTGTGCTACTGAGTATCTTTTTAATTCCGGTACTGTATTCAGCACGCGAGGAGTGGCGCTTAGCCATGAAGTAGTATGAGAAAAAGCGAGAAGGGCGCAGTTAGCGCCCATTTTAATCTGTAGAGAGGTAGGCATTTATCTGCCGTAACTTAGCGGGTGCTGGGTTACGGCTATTGCTAACTTATAGATGATAACTAATATGCTGATGAAAACGCACAGTGAGATCGTCCCGCTCGGGTTGCAGTGCTAAGCTTTTGGCAAAGCGATGTAACGCCGCTTCTACCTGGTTCATAAAGCGGCCATAGCCCATATCGGTTTGATCGGCTGGCGTGGCAAAAATCACCAATTGCATCATTTCAACCAGTTTATCGCCTTGCAAATCGCTGATCAGTTGACCTGCTTGCGCGCTCGGATCAAAACCAATCATCTGCAACTCTGTACCATGGCTGCTTTTATCAAATTGACTATTGCGCACCAAGGGTAACAAACCATTAGCCAGCACGGCTAAATGTTTGAATTGTTCTGGCTGACAGGCGCTGACAAAGCTATCACTGACTTTTTGATACAGCGGCAAGTAGGGTGCATCACTTTGCAAATTCAATGCAACTTGCTCTTTTAAACGCCGGCTTAACGGTAAGTTGACGATGACATAGGTAAGCGCATTATGCGCGGGTAGTTCACATTGCCGTGCTTTATAGCGCGCACCAATTGAGCGTAATTTGTAGCCGTAACTTTCTTTCTGGCCTTTGGCCTTGGCAAACAAATCATAAGTAAGATGCTGATGGTCACGCACTTTTACTTTTGTCTCGGTCATTTTTAACTTAGCCAGCAACTGTTGCAGCACTGTCGTGACTTTTTGGTGGAAGGCTGCAGCGTTGGCCCGTAATGGCTGGTCGGTGGCTAAAAATAATAAAGAAATTTTTCGTGCCCGGATGCTGGCATCAAAAAAGCTATGTTGTGCTTCGTGATAGCTGGGGTTATAGAAAAATAAAATTTGTTCAGTGGTTTGTAATACGTAAGCTTCCTGGTGAAAGCGCACCACCGGGGTTTTACCATTAGCAATCAGGTGTACATTGTGTAGCTGTGCCGCATCCGCGAGTTCAAAAAACTGCTGTGACAATTGCTGATAAAGCTGTTCAAACGGTTTTGCTGGGTTGCTAGCAGGAAAGGCCGCGAGTAGTTCGTCTGTTAACGCAAATTCAGCTAAGAGATATTGGTTATCTCGGGCTTCAGCTGGTAAATAAACTTTGTGTTGCGAGCTTACAGGCATAGGTGTTTCCTCAGGTGTATAAATTAGCGGCAATTTTACCAGAAATACAATGTTAATATAGAAATGTTTAATGTAATTATTTTAGACTTGTTAAGGTTAAATTCAGCTTAATTTAAAGTAGCTATGAAGGCTCCACAATTTACTCGATATCCATCTATCTTGGCCGTATTTTGCCTTGTTTAGCGGTGCGTGTTTCCATTGAGCTTTGCACTAATATCAATATCTGCGAAATGGCTTTGTATTTATGCTTTACAGCACGTTAAAGCTTATGTGATGTGGCAAGCCGCAGATGCGCTTTTCAGCGGTTGAAAGCTCATCTGCATGAAGTGAGCAGGTTTTGCTGCTCCCCTAAACTAGAACCTAAATGGTTTACACCTTTAATTTGGCTAGCGTTCGTTGATCAGCATGATAGGAGCGCACTGTTTTAGTTCAGCATCACTTTAGCTTAACTGACGCCAGCGCCAACTATCACGTAGCACTTCCCATGCCGGAAATAACGCTAGCACAACTAAACTTATCGTTATTGAACGTTCAACTTGCGCCGAGCTAAGCATGCCAAGCAAAGGCTGTTCGGTTATTTGCAAAAAAGGCGACATCATTGCCAAATACAGAATTACCAAGGTAAACAAAGCGTTGATGATAATATTCGCCTGCAATAGCGCTTTCTGCCAAATACGCTGCTTTAATTGCCATAGGCTATTGCAGATACCCGCGAGCAACAAAGGTGTACACCACAGTAGCAATGTTTTTACCTCGTTGCTGAGCAATACGCTAGGGGTTTCTGCTGGCGCCACAACTTGCCACAGTGGGTAAAATATGGCCACCAGTAAAAATAAATAACTCGCCAAATCAGTAAAAATATCTTGTAGTGCAATCGTCTGCCAGCTAAAGCCCGCGCTAGGTAAATTTTCCGGCTGCCAGTTTTGCCAGCAGTGCTGCTCTGGTTCAGGGGTTTGTTTGGAAATGACAAAATAACCTAGGGTAATGGCAGTAAAAGCAAAGCAAGCATCATCAATCCAACCTGCCGCGATACTGAACACTAAGCTAATCAAACCGACATCAGCGTAGGATAACCAGCCAAAAGTGCTCTTGACCACTTGGATCAAAAACAAGATCCCGAGTACTAGCGTTAAGGTATAGCGATAAATGGGCATATAACTGGCGTTAATGAATGGCTGCTCGGGTACAAACTGTCTAGAAACTTGTCGTGGATGGCCCATTTGCTTTAACAGCTGGCTGACATCTGCGTCGCTTAAGGCACCTTGCGCTGCCGTTAACGCATCCAGTTCATCCATAATATTGGCCTGCAACTCTCTCGCAATTTCTTCGCGTTTCGCCGCCGGTAGCTCGCGCTGCACCGCAGCAATATATCGAGTGACTAAGTCCATGACTATTTCTCCTTCTCAGTAACCAATAAGTTAGCCAGTGCGCCATTGAGGTTTTGCCACTCTTGCGTTAGCTGTTGTAACAACGTCGCACCCAAGGCAGACAACTTGTAATAACGTCGCTCACGCCCCTCTGCTTGCTGCCATTCGCTTTCTAGTAGACCTTGCTCAGCTAGCCGCCGGATCAACGGATATAAGGTGCCTTCATCAATGTCGATGCCGCCTTGCTGTAACTGTTGCCGCAGTGAATAGCCATAGTGCGCCTGTTTTAGTGAAGCTAATACTGCCAACACCAGCACGCCACGGCGTAACTCTAGGCGCATTTTATCGCGTTGTGCCAAGGTCATCTGCTTGCTCCTTCTGTTGATGTCGGCGATACTGTACGGCACATACTGTGCGGTACACAGTTAATATGCTAGGTGACGCACAGTAAGATTGCAAGTGATTTTATTTTTATACTTTGCTTAATAAGCGCAGCCATTGCACGACGCTATAATCGGCCATTATTGAGTTTGTGTAAGGGTATTTGCGGGTTTGTTGGCGACTGAAATAGACACAATACAAAACAATAAAGGCGCTTTACGCGCCCTTATGGTTTTTTGCCTGGGCAAAACCTACGCCAGTAAGATAAACCCAAAGAACGCAGCAATGGCCGCCATTAACGCATAAGGGAATTGCGTTAGCGCGTGGCTCATCAAGTTACAGCCTGAGCCTTGTGCGGCCAGTACGGTAGAGTCACTGTAGAAACAGGCTTGGCTACCAAACGAGCTGGCTGAGAGCAGAGCGCCGATCACCAGTGGGATATTCGCCTCGACAGTCATGGCTAATGGCATAACGATGGGGATTGATACCGCGAAGATGCCCCAGCTTGAACCCGTGACAAAAGCTAATACGGCCATCGCGACGAACACTAAGGCAGGGAGCATTTGTGCTGTCATGTAGGGGGCTAAATTCTCAATCACATACAGCGGTAAGCCGAGTTGATCGCAAACATCTTTAAAGGTAAAGGCAGCGATAACGGTACAAATAGCCGGTAGCATGGTTTTAAAACCATGCATCATTAACTCCATCATATCCACAAACGGCATTAAACGCTGCGCCATGTACATCGGAATGGTGATAATAAACGTTAGAATGAGCGCGGGCCAAATTTCCGCTTCAAACCAAATGGTAAAACCAATCAGCATCAACATCGGTAATAAGAAGTTCATCAACTTGCCGTCGTTCTTATCGGCATGATCAAATTCTTCTTCTAACGATGCTACGGCAAAACCCGTTTGTGGTTGGCCGGTAGCCGTGGCGTGATTAGCTTCACTGCTGGCGAGTGCTTTGGCACTGACCACGCTGTCCACAGGGGTATCCACTGCTTGCATCGCGGCTAACTCGGCTTTTTTCATTGGGCCAACTAAGGGCACTATGCCTAAAATAACCAACGGCACTAACAACAGCGCTAACCAGGCATAGATCATGTAAGGAATGGCCGCGATATAGGTTTTAATACCATTCGGATCGCTAGCCGGCGCAATATCGTTGGCAACTAATAAGCCCCCAAAGAAAATAGCCCAGGTTGAGATCGGTACTAACACACACATGGGGGCTGCGGTGGAATCGACCACATAGGCCAGCATTTCGCGTGACACTTTATATTTATCGGTTAACCGTTTCATGGTTTCACCGACAGTCAGGGCATTTAGGTAATCATCAATAAAAATAATTAAACCTAATAGGTAGGTCATGAACAGGGACGGTTTACGGCCTTTAGCATATTGCTGCGCCATGCGGCCAAAGGCAAAGGCCCCACCGGTATGCACCAACAGCGCAATTAACGCACCAAAGCCACCGCAAACTAAAATGAGCCAACCGATGGTTTCATCTTGCATCACGCGAACAGATGTTTCGCCTAAATTAAATAGCGCGTCGAGTGGTGAGCCAATTAATAATAGACCTGACGCAGCACCTAGCACCAGCGCCAAAATGGGGCGCTTTAACCAGATGGCAAAGGCTAGAACAACAAGAGGTGGGATTAAACTTATCGCACTTGGCGCAATGGCGGCCGCTTCGACCGCCGCTGCAACAGGCTCGGCCAAACTCCCTAAGGTATCTTCTGCTGACATATTTTTATTCTCGTATAAAAGTCCGGCTTACCGGCAAAAAAGGTATTGAACCGTTGCAGCAGAATGGACAACTCAACGGAGCGATAGTCACAGTGCGAGCAGTAGCTGTGGCTTGAAAAACTTACCGTAAAAGCTTTCTTACCTGAGCACGCTAATTGTGTTTGTTTAGGATACAAACAAACCTGTGCATGATAACAAAAACTCGCGCTTGTACAATTACCAGCGCTAACAAAAAAATACCCACGGCCAGTTACTGGCCGTGGGTATTGCTTAACATGTTAACTGTGTTGCTTAAATCGCAGCGATCTCTGCTTGTTGCAGCTGTAACTTGGCAACGGCTTGCTCTAGCTCAGCTTGTTTGGCGCGCTCTTTTGCTAAAACCGCCTCTGGTGCTTTGGCAACAAAGCCTTCGTTGTTTAGCTTACCGGCAACACGAGACAGCTCTTGCTCGGTTTTTTCCAGCTGCTTAGCAATTCGGCCTAATTCGGCTTCTTTATCAATTAAACCGGCCATCGGGATCAGCAGATCCATATTGCCAATTAATTGTGCCGCGCTAGCAGGTGCTTTTTGCTCAGGCGCTAACAACTCCAGGCTTTCCAGTTTTGCCATCACTAATAGGAAGTTACGGTTCTGATCAATACGGCGCTGTTCTTCGGTGGAGATGTTACGTAATAAAACCGTTAAGGGCTTATTCGGCGAAATGTTCATTTCACCACGCACGTTACGGATAGCGGTGATCACCGCTTTTAGCCATTCCAGATCGGCTTGTGCTGTTTCATCGACTAAGTCAGCCTGATATTCAGGGTAAGCGGCCAGCATAATGCTGTCGCTTTGAATATTGGCCAACGGTTTAACCGATTGCCAGATGCTTTCGGTGATGAACGGCATGATCGGGTGCATTAAACGCAGTAAACTTTCGAGCACCGTTATCAAGGTGTGGCGCGTACCTCGTTGTTCCGCTTCATTACCCTTAAATAAAATCGGCTTAGTCAGTTCTAAATACCAGTCACAGAACTGATTCCAAGTAAATTCATACAAGGCCGTAGCGGCTAAGTCAAAGCGGTAGGTATCAAAGTAATGCCGCACTTGTTTCACCGTTTGTTGATACTGCGCCAAGATCCATTTGTCGGCCAGCGACAGGGTTTTCTCTGCAGTGCCGAAACCGCAATCTTGCTCTTCGGTATTCATCAACACATAACGGCTGGCGTTCCACAATTTATTGCAGAAGTTACGGTAACCTTCTAAGCGCTTCATATCCCAGTTAATATCACGACCGGTTGAGGCTAACGTGGCTAAGGTAAAGCGCACAGCGTCAGTACCGCTGCTGGGGATGCCTTCTGGGAATTGTTTCGTGGTGCGATCAGCAATTTTCTTCGCTAATTGCGGTTGCATCATATTACTGGTGCGCTTGGCCAATAAATCTTCCAGGCTAATACCGTCAATCATATCTAATGGATCGATAACGTTGCCTTTGGATTTCGACATTTTATCGCCGCTTTCATCGCGGATCAGGCCGGTAACATAGACTGTTTTAAACGGTACTTGCGGTTGGCCTTGTTCATCTTTGATAAAGTGCATAGTCATCATGATCATGCGTGCTACCCAGAAGAAAATAATGTCAAAACCGGTTACCAACACATCGGTCGGATGAAAGGTTTTTAAATCATCGGTTTGCTCTGGCCAGCCAAGCGTAGAGAAGGTCCACAACGCGGAGCTAAACCAGGTATCTAATACATCGTTATCTTGTTGTAGTGCTATGCTGTCAGCCAGTTGATATTTAGCGCGAACTTCGGCTTCGTTACGGCCAACATAGACTTTACCGTCGGCGTCGTACCAAGCGGGAATACGATGGCCCCACCAGAGTTGGCGCGAGATACACCAATCTTGAATATCGCGCATCCAGCTGTAATACATGTTTTCATATTGTTTTGGTACAAACTGAATTTGACCGCTTTCTACCGCTTCTACTGCGGTTTTCGCCAGCGGTGCAGCGCGCACATACCATTGATCGGTCAGCATCGGCTCAATCACCACGCCGCTTCGATCGCCGTAGGGCAGGGTATTGTTATGATCTTCCACCTTTTCCAGCAAGCCCGCGGCATCAAAAGCCGCAACAATGGCTTTACGTGCGGCATAACGTTCTAGCTGCTGAAACTCGGCAGGAATAGGCGCGCTAAGCGCCGGGTTAACTTCACCATTAGTGAAAAAACATTCGCCTTCGCTGCGGATCATGGCATCGAGAGTTAGAATGTTGATCATCGGCAATTGATGACGTTTACCTACTTCATAGTCGTTGAAGTCATGTGCTGGGGTAATTTTGACGCAACCCGTGCCTTTTTCCATATCGGCATGGTCGTCGGCTACAATTGGGATGCGACGATTAACTAAAGGCAACAGGATCTCTTTGCCGATCAGCGCTTGATAACGTGGATCGTCTGGGTTTACTGCAACACCGGTATCGCCCAACATGGTTTCCGGGCGTGTGGTGGCCACCACTAAATAAGTTTTGCCTTCAGCGGTCATGGCGCCGTCGGCTAACGGATAGCGCAAGTGCCACATTTGGCCTTTCTGATCTTTGTTTTCAACTTCTAAATCAGAGATAGCCGTGTGCAGTTTCGGATCCCAGTTCACTAAGCGCTTACCACGGTAGATCAGATCATCTTCGTATAAACGCACAAACACTTCTTGCACGGCATTGGATAAACCGGCATCCATGGTAAAACGTTCACGATCCCAGTCTACCGAGTTGCCTAAACGGCGCATTTGCGAGGTGATGGTGCCACCTGATTCGGCTTTCCACTCCCAGATTTTTTCAATAAATTTGTCACGGCCAAGCTCATGGCGGCCTGGCAAACCTTCTGCGGCTAATTTACGTTCAACCACCATTTGCGTGGCGATACCGGCGTGATCACTGCCCACTTGCCACAAGGCATTTTTACCTTGCATGCGTTGGTAACGTGTTAGCGCATCCATAATGGTTTGCTGGAAGGCATGCCCCATATGCAGGCTACCGGTAACGTTTGGTGGCGGGATCATGATGCAATAGTTATTACCTGCACGGTCATCACCGTTCGGTTTAAAATAGCCTTTGCTTTCCCAGGCCTGATACATGGCCTGTTCTATTTCGCTTGGGTTGAAGGTTTTTTCCATCAGAGATACCTGTAAATTCAGTCGGCTTGCACGGTTTCAGGCGTGATGCCAGCTTGACGATATTGTTTGTAACGTTCCCGGGCTTGCGCTTTTAACGACGCTTCTGCCGGAACAAATTCGATTACACGCGCAAAACGCCGGGTAAATTCCGGCATGTTGTCGGTTAAATTGATTAACACCTGACGACTTTGTCGTGGTGCTTGCCAGCCAATCTCAATGGGTGCGCCACGCGCTGGGCCTTCACCACTGAGGTTATGCGGCACAAAACGTTCCGCATCAAACTGCCAGAGTAATTCGTCTAGCTGTTCGGCCATGTGTTGGTCGGCAGTATATACAAAAACGCGTTGATTGGCGCGGTACAAATCTGCACAAAGCTGACAAGCAAAAGCAAAATGAGCTGGCGCAGGCGACAGCTCATTTGAGATTGCGGTGTGTTCAGCTGAGCCATCAGGCTCAGCCAGCACATAAAACGTAACAGTCATTAATGATCCTGATTGTTGCCCGTACGGTTAATCAGGAACTGCGTTAATAACGCGACCGGACGACCGGTAGAGCCTTTATCTTTACCGCCACTACGCCAAGCAGTTCCGGCAATATCAAGGTGTGCCCAGTTATATTTGCGTGTAAAGCGTGACAGGAAGCAGGCTGCGGTAATTGTACCGGCTGCACGCCCCCCTAAGTTGCTGAAGTCGGCAAAAGGGCTTTCCAGTTGATCTTGATATTCATCCCACAGCGGTAAACGCCAAGCACGGTCACCGCTTTGCTCTGAAGCATTGAGGATTTCATGGGCAAGCGGGTTGTGGTTACTCAGTAAGCCAGAAGCGTGTTTGCCCAGTGCAATCACACAAGCACCGGTTAAGGTGGCCACATCAATCACCAGCTCAGGATCGAAGCGTTCAACGTAAGTGAGTGCATCACACAATACTAAACGGCCTTCGGCGTCGGTATTTAATACTTCAACCGTTTGCCCAGACATCGTAGTAAGAATATCACCCGGCCGATAAGCATTGGCATCCGGCATGTTTTCAGCGGCGGCTAGCACCGCCACGATATTAATCGGCAATTGTAAGTTGATCACGGCGTGCATGGTACCAAACACAGAGGCGGCGCCGCACATATCAAACTTCATTTCGTCCATGCCATCGCCCGGTTTTAAGCTAATACCACCCGAGTCGAAGGTTAAACCTTTACCAATTAATACCACAGGCGCGCTGTCGTTACCGGCACCATTGTATTTAATTACCGACATACGTGGCTGGTTAACCGAACCGCGGCCAACCGCTAAGTAAGAGTTCATCCCAAGGGCGCTCATTTCCTCTACACCCAGTACTTCAACACTGACTTTGTCAGACAGGCTTTGTAAGGCAGAAGCCTGTTCCGCAAGGTACACCGGTGTGCAGATATTCGGAGGCATGTTGCCCACGTCTTTACATTGTTTGATACCGGCAGCAATGGCTAAACCATGGTCTACCGCACGTTCACCAATGGTCAGATCGCGACGGGTGGGTACGTTAAACACAATTTTACGCAGCGGGCGGCGTGTTTCATCTTTTTTGCTTTTTAAACGATCAAACACATAGAGGCAATCTTGTGTGGTTTCAACGGCATGACGCACTTTCCAGTAGGTATCACGGCCTTTCACATGCAATTCAGATAAAAAGCAGACGGCTTCCATTGAACCGGTTTCGTTCAAGGTGCTAATGGTTTTGGCGATAATTTGCCGGTACTGGCGCTCGTCTAGCTCACGCTCTTTACCACAGCCCACTAATAGCACTCGCTCGCTTAGTACATTCGGAACATGGTGCAGTAACAGCATCTGCCCTGGTTTGCCTTCTAAATCACCACGGCGAAGCAAATTGCTGATATAGCCTTCGCTGATTTTATCTAATTGCTCTGCTACTGCAGAGAGGCGACGCGGTTCATAGACACCAACAACGATGCAAGCACTACGTTGTTTTTCGGGACTTCCGCTTTTTACGCTGAACTCCATGTTTACTCCTGATTCTAAGAGACTATGCTACTATAAGTCGCTAATTAAAGTACTGCGGGCAGTAGCAGACTACAAAGTGATAATGAATTTTACCGAGAATAAATAAAAAAGCTCGGATTTTAAGCCGCTTTGCCCGATAATAATTGCTATAAATACCAAGTTTACTGAAAAATGACCAGCTTTCCAGTGAAAAGACAGGTTTTTAGGGGGCATTTTGATTATTTTTCGTTATCTGATTGGTGAAGTTTTTCGCTCTCAGTTAGCTGTCTTTCTAATTTTGACCACCATCATCATTAGCCAACGTTTTGTGAAGATTTTGGCTGATGCCTCTGAGGGTGAAATACCGGGCCAATTGGTCATGAGTATTGTTGCGCTGAAATTGCCGCAATTAGCGGTGATTATTTTGCCGTTGAGTGCCTTTTTAGGCATTTTAGTCGCTTATGGCCGCATTTATGCCGATAGTGAAATGACGGTGTTGCATGCTACCGGCGTCAGTGAATGGTATATCACTCGTCTCACTTTATTGTTATCGCTCGTGATGGCGCTGTTAGCCGGTGCGGTAACGCTGTATCTGAGCCCATGGGCTACAGAGCAAGAATATACCTTACTGGAACGTGCTGAATCGGATGCGGGGCTTTTTTCGTTGGTGCCGGGGCGTTTTCAGCATACCTCAAATGAAAAAGCCGTGATTTTTGTGCAAGATGTCAGTCGTTCGGGTAATGCGCTATCTAAGGTGTTTGTGGCGCAAAGCAGTGATAATCCAGCAAACCCTGGCCATGCCATTGTTTATGCACAAAGCGGTGCAGTAAAAGAAGATCCGCAAACCGGCGCGCAGATGTTGCAGTTGCAACAAGGCCGCCGCTATGCCGGTGATAGCCAAACTGCGGCATACGAGATCACCGAGTTTGGCAGTTACCTGATGCAAATTCGTGAACAAGAAGTAGAACAGCGCCGCCGTAAATTAGGCAGTCTTAGCACCCCAGCGTTATTACAAGAAAATAACGCAGAAGCGGCTGCCGAATGGCATTGGCGCATTGCTATCCCATTGTCTATTCCGATCCTTACGCTCATTGCTGTGCCCTTAGCACGAGTTAATCCACGCCAAGGCAAGTTTGGCCGTTTACTGCCAGCCTTATTACTTTATTTAGGCTATTACGCCTTGATGATTATTGCGCGCTCGGCAATTGAAGATGGCAAGATACCCGCAGATTGGGGTATGTGGTGGTTACATCTTCTTGGGCTGACGGTGGGTACCGTGTTAATTTTGCGCAACCGCTCCAGTGCTCAGCGGGTTCGAGCATGGCTAGCAGGACGTTAAGATGCTGAAAATTCTCGATCTTTATATTGGCCGCACTATTTTAATGACCAGTGTGTTAACACTAACAGTGTTAATTGGTTTGTCCTCCATGTTTCGTTTTATCGATCAAATGCGCTCTATTGGTCGCGGTTACTACGATATGGTGCATGCCGCCTTGTTTACCTTGTACAGCGTACCGGGTGATGTGGTGATTTTCTTTCCAATGGCAGCACTGATTGGCGGGTTAATTGGCCTAGGTATGTTGGCCAGTAACAGCGAATTAGTGGTGATGCAGGCGGCGGGTTTATCGCGTTTAAATATTATCAGTTCGGTGATGAAGTCAGCGGTATTGATGGTGTTAGTGATGATGGCTATTGCAGAATGGGGCGCGCCGGTTAGTGATCGTGCGGCACGAGAGCTGCGCATAAAAGCGATTTCTGACGGTAACTTATTTGCTGCCCGCCAAGGCGTTTGGGCGAAAGATGGCGATAGTTTCGTTAATATCAAAGAAGTCGATGATGTGGGTAACTTGCAAGAAATAACCATTTACCAATTTGACGAAAACCTGGCTTTGCAGCAAAAAGTCACGGCAATCAGTGCGGTATACATCGAGGATGCTTGGCGTTTACAGCAGGTTACCGCGTTAAATTTTACGCCTGAGCAAATTATTCGCGTTGAAGCAGAAAGCCAACGTTGGCGTTCCACCCTTACCCCTGAAAAACTTGGCGTGGTAACGGTTAAGCCTGAAATGCTATCGCTGCAAGGTTTAATAGAGTACGTCGATTATTTGCAGCAAAATGGCCAAGACGCCAGCCGTTACCAATTAGCCTATTGGCGTAAGGTACTGCAGCCGGTTACGGTGGGGGCCATGTTGTTATTGGCGTTATCGTTTATCTTTGGTCCGCTACGTAGCGTTACCATGGCCGCGCGGGTGTTATTAGGGATCTTAACGGGCTTTGGCTTTTACATGAGTAATGAAGTGTTCGGGCCTTTAGCGCTCGTCTATCAACTACCGCCCTTAGCCGGTGCAGCGATACCCAGTTTATTGTTTATCGGGATCTCGCTGTACTTTATGCGCCAAAAAATTTAACGCGCTGTGTCGTGAAGATTCAGCGCTTTGCTTTGCTCTTTGGTTAATACGATCATTTGTGTGCCCGTAAACTGATCTTGTAAAGCCAAACCTTTACCCCAACGCAACCATAACCATATATTTCCTAAGCCGCCTAGCGATAACAAGGCACGACTTAACGCTTGTAGCAGCGATAAAGGTTCGCCAGCATCTGTTACCAATAACATGCGCCACGCGCGCATGCCTAAGGTTTGCCCCGCTTTAGACCAAAAGTACATATAAAAGCCTAATATGATGGCAACAAAATAGCCAAGGTATACCCAGCGACGCCAACTGCTATTTAAATAATCTGCAATGTCAGCATAGCCTTCAATCGACACAACGGCACCCCATACCAGCAGTTGCACCAACAACATGGCGACCCCTGCTGCCAGCATCACCAACGCGCACAAGATTAAAACATCATAAATAATCGCAGAGAGACGACGGGCAAAGCCCGCTCTTGGCGCATTAGCGTACATATAAGGTTTCCTTTTAAGCTGAAGTTGCAAGTTTAGCATGACACTGAAAGCAAGCTAAAGACGCGCGTTTATTTAGTCGGTCGCTTTTTATCGAGTGTGCACAGATGAACGGCTTTTTACCGAGCCTTGCGCTGACAAGATCGCATCAGCCGCCAGTGGCACTCATAGTGTATGTTGGCG
Source organism: Alishewanella sp. SMS8 (assembly GCF_030737935.1). NCBI lineage: Bacteria > Pseudomonadati > Pseudomonadota > Gammaproteobacteria > Alteromonadales > Alteromonadaceae > Alishewanella > Alishewanella sp. SMS8. The sequence continues at coordinate 393,913 of NZ_JAPJEA010000002.1, read as the reverse complement.
TGCAATCTTTAGGATGCTTAGCCACTCGGTTAAAATCTTGCTGTAAAAATAAGCAAATGCATCAGGCTTATACAATAAACCGCATAAAGCACTTGCACAGTCAGCCGCGCATCGTATAATGCGAGAACTTTAATTTAAAGCGTTGTACAAGTTAGTTAACTTTACAGTAAGGCTTTTAAATAAGGTCTTTCAACTTTTGAAACGTCTACAGTTCAAAAGTTTTGAAAACAGTTGCCAAGCTGCATACTGTTTGCAAGTCCTCTCAATGCCTGGGTGGCGAAATCGGTAGACGCAGCGGATTCAAAATGCAATGCGTCTTCGAATGTGGTAGACATAACTTGTTGAATAGTCTACGATTCAACTGTTATTAAAAGCTCCAAAGCCTTGCAAAGTTTTGCAAAGGTCTGTAACTAGACTAGTTACAGGAAAAAAGACCTCTCAATGCCTGGGTGGCGAAATTGGTAGACGCAGTGGATTCAAAATCCACCGTTGGCGACAACGTGCCGGTTCGAGTCCGGCCCTAGGCACCAATCTCTAAACGATAAATCTTCAGATTAGATTTCAAGTTCGTATTTCGTTCAACTAATTCTCTTTTAATCAAAATTCTATTTCATAACTATAAAATTTGTGGTTTATTAACACTTTAAGGAATGAAAACAACGGATTTTTAGTGATGGAAAATGTTTTTGGTAGTCTTCAAGGTGTTTTTACTCGGAATTCTTCAGGAAAAGTTTCTATAAAGAAAGAAGCTACTTTTGTAGCATTCTTGGAAAATATTTTGCAGAATCCAAATCTAGATATTAGTAAGAAGTTCAAATTAATAGACTCAATTCTTCTAAAGCAACAATCTGAGATGGAAAAAAGTGCCTTGAGTAATAGTCATGGGGATTGGTACGAATGGATAATCGCTGCCTCAGCTTGGAACTACAGAATTGATAACAATAAGAAATATTTGTTAGCTCTTTTACCCAATAAAAGACAGTTTGATGTTTCGACGTTGTATAAAAACAACTTATCTTTGTATATTGATGACCTAAGATTAAAGGTTCAGGCATCAGATGTTGAACTCATTAGTTCAAATCCAGATTTTGCAATTTTAAGTACTCAAGCACTCGAATTACCTGACTTTTTCAATAAGCGAATAAGTTCTATCGATACTGAAGTTATTTCAATGTTGAATTCAGCTTATACCTACTTTATTGAAAAGTGTAAGTTAGATGACATTCATGGCTACCTATCAGTGAAATCAAGTTTGAGACCTGATAGACGTTTACAAATAGCACATGAAGGTTCTCTAATGAAAGCATTGTACGTGCATTTACAAACTAGAGATTGGATCATAGAACCAAAAGGATTAAAGTATTATGCAGCATCTACAAAAGTTTCAAGTGCAGATATTAGTGGACTAAAGACTGTTGCAACTCACTCGATAACTAATGTATCGAGTAAGCCACAAAGAGCAGTTGATGATGTTTTTGTTATAAACAATGTCTCTGACAGCTATAAAGCGTTTGAGGTTATTTTGTCAGATTAGTGTTCATTTTAAGATAGTCTTTTATCATTTTAGCTACTCCCGAGCTTAGTAAAAATGGAACACCGTTTCCAATTGTTTTAAACATATTACTAAGAGACATTTCAGAGGGTAATTGAAATTCTTTTGGTAAAGACTGTATAGCTAATGCTTCAGCAGCTGATATTCTTCTGCTGAAGTATGGGTGAATATGAACTTCATTATTCCCATATGCAGCAGTTGGGGAGTATCTCCATCTATGTAGACGTTTGAATGATTTTTTAGTAACGTCACCCTCATTAATTGTTTGAAATCTAACTAGCGCTGCTCTTGGAGTGAAGAAGTCCTTAGAGTTAGGGTGAGAGTCAACTTCGTTCTTTTCAAACCAATGCTGAATTGTAAGCTCTTTTAGCGTTTTGACCTCTGATGGAATTTCAGTTGTACTATTTTCTTGATATGCGTCTTGCGAAGGCCATGCAGTGTCTTCTAATAATTGTTTTTTATCGAAAATAATATACTTGGGCCAGTTCAAGTCGTTTAATAGACATCCGTTACTCTGAGACTGAGTAAGGCCTTTTTTTATCCCAAAAAGTATTATTCTATCTCTATCTTGGGGTACGCCAAATTCAATTGAGTTTGTGAGTCTGTCGGCTAAAATATAGCCCGCATCTGTAAGCTTTGACTTCATTGCTTCATAGAATTCTCTGTGCCTCTTTGTACGCCATAAACCTTTCACATTTTCAAATATAAAAAAATCAGGTAAGAACTTGATGATCCCTTCAACATATACCTTTGTTAGTTTACCGTTGTCACCTTCACTACCTTTGTTCTTCCCTCCTACAGAAAAATCAGGACATGGTGGTCCCCCTATAAAGCCTAATAGGCTTCCACTTTTTTTGGCATCTGAAACTTTATCTTGAAGCTCAAAAGCTGCATTGCCATGAACTAGTTCTTCAATGCTTCTGTCATCAAAACCATATTTTGGTTTCTTTATATTGAGTTTTTCTCTACTGTATTTATACGCAGATAAAAATGGCTTGTGATATTCATTTACATATTGAACATCAAAACCATTCATTTCGAATCCAAGATCTAAAAAGCCAGAACCAGAGAAAAAAGAGAATAGAATTGGTTTTTTCATTGTTAACTCTTAATATTGTTATTTTTAATATGAAATCGTGTGAAGATTTTACTGTTAGCAGATCTTGTGTAATAGCTTTGCATTTTCATGCAAGCTGCTTAGTATTTTTAATTTATTTCATTTTTAAAAGTTTGGTTCAAATTTAAAATAAGTTCTTGATATTCATTAGTGTCGAATAAATTTTTACTTTCATCTGATAAACCAATTTCTGGGTAGTCATCTTCACCGAAATTCTCAGCTGTTGTGATCGTATAGCGTTTGCTATCAGATTCTCGATCGTCTGGATTTTCGAAATCAACCCATAACACAAAATACTGACCATTCTTCATGAACCAGAAACTTGGACAAACATCGTTGTGGTAACTTTTGTCATGAAGCTGTGGGAAATCGCCTAAGTTAAACCCAAGATTGAAGTTAGCACCAAACGCTTTTTTATACAGCATAAAAACCTCAGTTAGTCAGTTGTCAGGGCAGCTTACGATTTTCACTGCCCTTAATTCATATTTACGACTGCTGTTTAAACGAAACTTGCACAGACAAAAATGACTTCATCGGTGATACATCAAGCCAGTTACACATATCAATGAATTCCAACAAGTCCAACCCTCGTTGAGCCTGCTCAATCTTGCCAAAATAGCTATGCGGTCTGCCACTTTTCGCTGCCATATCGCGCATAGTATACCCTTTTGCCATTCGCTGTTCACGTACCCACTGACCTAAAGCTAATCTGCGTTGATCATCGTTGTTAATCTTTTTGCGCTTTTCAATCTTGCTCATGATGTCACCTCAATATTAAACACGCCCATTTCAAGCCAGTAGGTTAAAAAGTTATCTTCCCATATCGGGTAGATTTCTCTGGCGACTTCGATAGGGTAGTAGCCCGTTGTGTCCTGAAACGTGCCAGCGATAAATTCAAAGTCGAGCGCTTTAACAAGTTCTGCATAATCCCCGATACCTGCATAACAAAAGTCTGTGATGTAACAAAGGTCATATCTGCCACTTCTGCCTGTGATCATGATTTCAACCGGATGGTAGCCGCCATGTTCAGCGCTGTATTTCGGATCACGAAAGTTAACGGTAACAAATTCTGCCATCGGCTCTTTCACTGGTTTTATTACGTCGATAAGTGCATCGATCAATCGCTTTGACACAGGCAAAGCAAGCCCCTCGTACTGAATACGCATAGGTGTTTTCCTCTATGTTATTAAGATGTGCTAAAAAATGTATGGGTGTGTTTGCATCAAGCTTGTGAAGCTATCAAGGCCGATGATGAGATGGTCGAGCACTTTGATATCCAGCACTTCAGCTGCTTTGATAATGGTCTGCGTGAATGCAATGTCAGCGGTACTTGGCTTTGGATCGCCTGATGGATGGTTATGTATGAGTAACACATTAGGTAAATTTAGTATGACCGCAGTGCGCAGTATTTCAGCTGGTCTCACTTTTACCGCATTAACCGAACCTGTAGCGACCACTTCAAAGCAATTTACAACATGTTGTTGAGTTAGATTGACTACGATGAACTGCTCTTTTGACTCAAACTTTAAATAATCAAAGAGGCTTGCAACAGATTCAGGCGAATCAATTTTGTAGCCTGTAATGTTGCATTCCACTTCTTTAAAACGGTACTTCACATCGATTTCGCGTAACGTTGGCATAGCACCTCCAAAACCGTTGAAACCTGTTAGTTGTTAAGTGCAGTGATAAACACATGCACTGTCAAAACCCCTGAAACTGCCAGAGCGCAGCAACACTCTGGCAATCATGTTCATGGTTAAGCCGTCTTTTTCGGCTCTTTAGGTTTTGAGGGTTTCTCCGGTTTTGATTGGATGATTTGCTGATCTAATTCACCCGCTTCTACCGCTTTGATAATGGCGTTAATCACAACAGGCAATTGTGTTTTGTCACCGACATCAATTGCGGTTTTACCTTTATCTATCTCCATCGCTTTAAAGCCGACACGAATTTCAAAGAAGTAATGTTCTTTATCATCAAAGTACCAAGGCCGAACGGCTTTGCGTTTGCGTACTACTTTTTTCTCACCTGTTTCTGGATCAGTTACCTTCTTGTCGCGATAAGCTTCAAACGGTTGACCGTCTAACATGGCCTGTGCAATGGCTAACTGCTCATCGAGCTTTTCAATAAGGCGTAAGCGTTTGCCGATGATGGGTGGTTTAGGCTCAATTTTTGGGCGAGCGATAACCTTGAGAGAACTCAATATGCTTGTCATAGGTATTTCCTTTGTTAGTCGCTGGCGCTTGTTACTAAATTAGTGAACAAAGCCAATCGAAAGGTTGGGTTGTTTACGTTTGTTCTCGTCGAGCAGCATATGAAGCGCTGACTGACGATGGTCTTGCTTGGGTTGAAACTTCATGCGTCTTGCGATGATTGCAAAATCGCCTGGGGTTAAGTACTTGAGTGTGCTGAGCTGCTGTTGTTCGTCTGCTGATAGCTTAGAAGCGCTTAGGACGCGACGGAACAGCATCAACACTTGCTCTGTATGCAAATAGTCACATTCAAGCTTAAAATCGAATCTACGCAGTACGGCTTTGTCTAACAGTGTTTCGAAATTAGTTGCAGCGAACAGGGGCTGTGTAAAGCACTCCATTTGCGTCAGAATTTCGTTAACGAGCTGCACTTCATGATGCGCTTTTAAACGTTCGCGATTGACCAGTAAACTGTCAACCTCATCGAGTAACAGTACTTGTTTGTTCTGATGTGCCTCAAAAAACAGATTACGTACATTTTGCTCACTGTCACCGACATACTTGCTTAAAATGTCAGAGCATTTAACGCGCTTCATTTTCAGACCTTGTTCTTTTGTCATGTGATGCGCGTAGGCTGTTTTGCCAGTACCAGGCGGACCACATAACAACACGCGAACAGGTTGTTTCGCTTTTAGTGCATAGGCAATGTCATTAATCACCTGCTTGGGTTGTTTGATGTTAAGTAAGCTCACATCGAACGGCATTTCTTGCTGGTAATCCATAGGTTTTTGCCACAAACCACATGCATCTAAAGTATGTTCAATCACCTCTAGCACGGTACTTTCTGCTTTGCGTCGTTTATCACCTATGGTGCGTGACACATAAGCGGCGTTACCAATAACAGCAGGCGTGATGTGTTTTATTGCAGCAATTTTATCAATGGTATCGTCACTGATATTCAAACCCGTTACCGCATTCGTCGTCAGTTCACGCAGCTTTGTTTCATCAGGTGAGGTGACTTCGAGTACCAGCTTAAAACGCCTGATATAACTGTCTTCTAAACAGCCGATGTAATTCGTTATCCATATTGCTGGCACCGTATTTTGCTCTAGCGTTTGATGCAGCATATCTTTGCTGTAGGCTTTATCAGCGTTGTAGAAAATACTTTCACACTCATCTATCAGCAGTATGTTTTCACTACTGCCACGAAGCAGTGTCTGCACAGTCGTTAAGTACTGTAAGCGCTGACTACTGACGTATTTGGTATTGTGCGGATTATGCAATTTGCCGTCTTTTACAACCTGACTGCCTACTTCATAAAGTTTACGGTCAATATGTGCAGCAAGGGCGCGAGCAAGTTCGGTTTTACCTGTGCCTGCATAGCCATAGAGCAAGATGTTCACGCCAACATGTTTTGCTTGTGCGGCATTCTGTAGATACCGCAGCAGTAAGTCAGTATTCACATACTCAAAGTTGTCGATGTCGAATTGTGCAGCAGGACTCTCAACTAAAAAGCGAGATAGTACTTGTTCACATGACGTTACCACCTCTTTAGTCAGTAGGTGCTGGATCGGCTGTGAGATTTCAATCCACTGCAACAGCGTTAGCGAATTGTCGGTGGCAAAGATCCCACGATTCATCAACGTTTCGACCGCTTCCGTGATTTCATGCCGTGCTAAATCACTTATTTCCTCGAAAAACTGCATGAAGTCGTGTGCCTCATCCGGTAGTTCAAGGTTATCAAGTAAGAACTTCGCATGTGGGTTGACGTTCATCACCAGAATAAACTCAAGCAACACCGCAAACTTGGTATTTACTTCGAACAGCTCACACAGTTTTACGAGGTTCTGCCGTACTTGCGCGGTCTTTTTTACTGATGGGTCTGGTATGCGTAAGTACTCGGCAAGTTCATAGTTCGAGTAACTTTCAGAATATGAAATGCCTGTACCAATAACGCGACTGACCATCGGTACTGATAGCTCAATCATATAGAGTGCATCAGGTATTTCGGTGAGTAAGCGATAACACATCTCGCCAGCCATATGATTTAGGTGACGTGATGGTGATTTATGTTTAGCTTTTGCCATTCTCGATACCTTACTCATAACGCAGTGCCGCTGCGGCTTGCTGCATAAACTGCACATCGCGTTTATCGTAGATAGTGGTTGTGGTAATAGCCGCATGGCCTGCCATCTGACGCACGGTATTAAGGTCAACATTTTGCTCAAGCAAGCGCGTAATAAAGGTTCGTCGAAGGTCATGCGGTGACGCATTTTCAACGCCTATTCGTTTTAACTTGCTCTTTATGAGCCTGAATACAAGTGACACACTGATAGCGCAATCAGGACTGACTTTGCCACCCACTTGCACCGGACAGAACAAGAAACCTGCTTGTTTTGAACGAAGCGCCAGCCAGTTTTGTAGATGTTGCTGGCACCATTCAGGCAAAAACACAGTACGCGACTTATTGCCTTTACCATGGCGAACCAGCAGCGTTTGCTTGCTAAGGTCGAGGTCTTTTATATCAAGCGCTACCAGCTCAGAGCGTCTAAGGCCAGTACCTAGCAGCACTGCGAATAGGGCAACATTGCGAATACCTGTTGCTGATGTTGAACGAGTTAGCATCTCAAATAACGATTTAACCTGCTGTTTAGTGAGCGCTGTGCCCTGAAACTCAGGGTATTTCAGCTGGCTAATGGTATTTAGCTGCTCAAGTTGTTCAGCATCAGCTTGTTTCATCATAACCGCGATTTTAACAATGCTTTTAAGCGCCACTTGGGCACGGTTAATAGAGCGAGGTGCCCAGCCCTCATGCTGTAACAGCGTGCGGATTTGCAGCATTTCCTGATAGTTGACGCGATTAAAACGTGTCACATCGTCAAGCGGCCAGCCCATGATACGAGCAATACTGCGCAGTTGTGAGGCAATAGATACCCTGCTTGTTGCCGACAGTTTGCTTAGGTAAAGCTCGTACGGCGAAGCTGTACTCATAGAGTACCTCCGATAGTTAAGTAATGATTTTTGTGGGGGTTGAAACGAGAGAGAAATGTGATGTAAGAGGCTGAATTATAGCATAAAACCGCTTAAAATTCAGCCTCTATTTTTGACACGCATAATCTAGCAGTAATCAAACCTTGGCAATTTTTCAACCACGACTGAATGCAGTTATGTTGAAAATCAGTTTTTTAATAGCATCCTTTTGTTTGGCATTAAACCAAGTCAGGTTAATGTGCATCTTGTACTTCTCAATCATCTTAAACATAAACTTTAGCTGCTTCTTTCGCATGGCTTTATTGTTAGCAGAGAACCCTTTTCGCAAGTTAGGTTTAAACTCTATGCTGTTACTATCCAAATCTTTCGAATAGTTGCGTAAGGTTTTGATAGCGCCTAGCTCCAGAAAATGTTCAGTCAGCTGAGGATACTCCAGGTAAAGTAGAGGTGAATATACTGCTTTAGCACGAAACATAGATGACAAAGTTTCCAGCTCTGGCAGTTTAATTTTTTTACCATTATTACCCTGTGGTATTGAAACAACCTCTAAGCGAACTAACTCAAATGGGTTTAAGTCAGGGCCTGAAAGCGTTACAACATGATGCTGGCGTTTCCCTAGTTGTTTAGCAATTTTGTTATAAATCACAGTACGGGACTTACTTTTACTGCCAACATAGAACGTCTGACCAAGTCCATCTTCAGGTTCTTTTGGTACGGCGTTATACCTTTGAACATTACTAGTTGCTAAAGGGATCATCGCTGCTGGAATACCAACAAAGTCTAAAGCCAGATCAATGCGAGTTACTGTAGCTGCTGTAAGTGTCTTTAGCAGGTTTTTAAATATCCCAGTCTGCTCAAGCGCTCTGAAAATGTCCTGAATCTGCTCATTTGAGAAACGAGCAGGGTTAAACGAAAATCGTAGTGCTTTCTGCTTTTTACCTTTACGCTTCCATGTACCAAATGAAAAATATAGCGCCTCGCTCTTGGTTGCATCAGGCTCAAGAAGACGAATTCGGTATGTGTTCCGATAATAATTCCGAATTTTTTTCTCTTCCAAGAACTGATTATGGTTGCCTAGGTCTTTCACTGCTACCAAGTTATAGTCACTAAACTCACCATGCTCAAAAAACTGTGTAATCGCTGCTACCTCTGATTTTGTTGCTGATGCGGTAAAATTAATGGAGTCAATCGTGGGTAAAAGCCCCCACTTTTCTGGATCTGATAATTGGCTACGTAAAAGCATGTCATAGGCAACCAAGAATTCTAATGACGTTTCTGGCACTTGAGGCTTTGCGCTGTATGATTTAGCCAGTGCATTTAATTCAAACTCTGAAATAGTACGACGGTTAATGATTGTCTGATAATCTTCTAGCGCAACACACTTGTTCATTAGGTGCCGAAAGGCACCTAATGAAGCTTGCAGTTGCTTAAAGCTATCAACATTAATGGATTTTGCTTTGAACTGCTTAGCCATGTTAAACCTCCAACAAATCCTGGTTAATTTTCCAGTACACAGTTGGACGGCCACCTTTGCTGCTATCTGCTTTAGACGCATAAGTCAGCTGGTATTCCCCAAGGATCTCAAGTAATTCCTCTACGAAGGGAGCTTTCTTAAAGCCGCTCCATTCGTTTTTAGCGATCATACTTGCAGTAAACTTCTCTGATGACAGCTTTGAGTATTTGATACGTTTGAGAAGGTCTAACGCCTGTTTCTCTTTCGTCAACTCTGTGAAGCCGAATGCAAACTTAAAGTGCTCAAGATTTATCGCTGCATATGCTGTAGCAAGTTGTATATCCTCCTCGATTATTTCCAAGTTTTTAAAGCTCTTGTGACGAATAAAAGCGTTCGCGGCTGAGATTGAAAGAACAAAGGATGTACGTTTGCCGAATACCCCCTGAAGTATGGGATTTGTCTTCTTGTCGCTGCATAGTACATCAAACTGTTTTTTAAGTTGATCCAATAGGTTTTGCGCATCTTTCGTAGGTTTTATTTCACGGCATTCCCCTGAGTGAGATAATAAACTGACTGAAAATTTTTTCCATTTTGAGTAATGCTCATTGATCTGCGCTGAATCTAATGTAACTTCATCTAAAGAACGGTTGTTTTCATATGCAATGATAGGAAAACGTTGAATTAATCCGTCATTGACTGCAATAACAATCTTAGACACAACCTCAGGTTGAACTGCGCCAAGAATGCTGAGTTTTTTACAGCTAGTGTTGAACTCCTCAAAGGAATTTTCATGGTTTTCGAGGCTGTCACCATCCATCAAGTTTATATATAACTGCTTTTTGGTTTCGCCAGCTTTTTGCGTTAACTTCAGAAGATCACCAGCCTCTTCATGTATCATAAGAATAGGATCATCTGTTTTTGATACCTTTCTGATCAGCGCGGCTTCAGTACATTTACTAATGATGAAGTTTTTTAATTGTTTAATTTCCTGTGCTTGAGTCATTAGAAGTTTTGCTTGGTTTTCTAACTCATGTGCTTTCTTCGGGTCTGAATGCTTTACTTTCAGGGCTTCACTCAGTAATTGTCTTGCATGCTTACGCTGAATCCTTTCTTTTTCCAAATCAAACAACGTTTTCTCTGAATGAACCCGTTTCGTTTGGCTAATTGCCTCACGTACACCTAAAACTACTTTCTTTACGGCCGGTGACTTGTTCGAACTTGGCTCTCCGATGATCAAACCCGAGATATTGATCTCGACAGTGTAGATAGCTCCGTACAAATTTGTAGCCTGAACAAAAATGTACCGCGAGAGCAGATTACAAAGAACCACATATAGAGAAGCAATTGCAAAGCTTAGTTTTGTGCCAGCTAATGCAGTTATAGCTTGTCCCATGTGGAATAGCGCCACTGGGATGCAATCTTGAGAGATACGAGCAGGCAATGAGTTGCTCACGTCTTTTAAAGCATCTAAGTTTGCTTGTGCGATGTCTTCATCTGTCAAATGTGAAACCTCATCAAGATTTGGTAATGGGATTGCGCTAAACCCATCTTCGTTCTGAGGCACGTGTTTGGTTGACGACTGCTGACGTTCTGTTGAGTTAACAGAATTCGAACGAGTCGCCTGTGTTTTTTTGCATTTTTTTGACGGCATTGCAGAAATATTTTTTGCAGCACCCTCTAAATCTAGACTCAGAAACATCGGTTCACTAGGTTTCCCTTTAGTCTCAACCTGTTTCGATTTACCTGAAAATGTTTGCTTTAAGCTGTCAGTAGAAGACTGATTAATTACGCGACTTTTCGCGCGATTTTTAATATCCATCATCTTTTGTCGTTTACTGCTGGTGTTTTTACGAGTTTTCATGCTGTGTTACTCCAAATTCGATTTAGGCTTTACAGAGCGGCTAGGTTGTTACCGCTTCTGTTAATCTCGTGCTATCGCTGTCGTTTGTTTCAGAGACTGAGTTTTCGCCTTAGTGGAAACATTTGCTGTTGTACTGCCTTTTTGAACAAATTTAGATTTGCCATGTGGTGGCACACCGATTGTCTTACGGAAGATTTCGCTTTTAGCCATTTTTATACCCTTATGATTAAAGTTAATGTCAGCTGCACGACCCAAATCCATCTGAATTGAAGTCGCTTTATTGCGGCCACATGAGAAGTTTGCGGAATTTCAAAACAAGCAGTTAGCCACAAAAAAAGTATTTCTTTATCACAATAGCGGTTCTCTCTATGGAGTATTGTTTACTAGTGTTCCAGCGTGTTTTTGGGTAAGACTTTTAAAACGTTTTTGTATGGCTCTAAAATGTTTAGAAATAGTTTCATGGCGATGAAAAGTGCTTGTGTAGTAAAGTTAACAAGGGTTCTAGCGGTTTTGATGATGAAGTTACTTAGATAAAAGATGCAGTTGAGCACAGGTTTTAGGGGGTGTAAGTGTATTTGTTATTTTTCTTATTGATTTTAAATGGACACAGGAGGATATTTTTTTAGATCAACACAACGATTTTTTTTGTTGACTTATTTTCATTTTTGTGATTTGCATTTTCATGACAATAAAGAAGGTTATTATGAATAACACGATTAATAAGGTTCGTAGACCTCATCGTTCTAATAAGATGGGTACTAAAGAAAATCCGATAATACTCGTGCCTGAGAGTGCACACAGGCCGAAGCTGCTTAAACATCTTTTACCAGACTTTATTCCCAGAAAGCCTACAGATGAAAAGAAAGCCGATAAGACACCTGATGGTTTTAGGACGAATAATGGAGGTATAGACCTTAATAAATGGGGAAGTAGTGAGCGTAACTACTATCTAGAAAATGTCATCAACAACAAGTTTTTAAGCCATCTGGAAACGAAGTTAGCACTTAAGCTTTACAGCATTTTTACTCATAAAGATGAGTTTTACTTTCCTGGTTATATATTCGTCGTCCGTGATACGCCTGATTACAGTGTTTTCAGCAGACGTTTCGATGATTATATTTGTGTACTCAACTACCATAAAACAGAGGAGTTCCATTACCCTTTCGAAGGGTTCTATGATTTGTATGAGGATCTAGAATGGCTATTTGTTGAGGACTACCACAAAGAGCTTTCCAATGCTTTAGATAGTTTACATGACTTTGGATACATTACAGTAACAGATATAGTCGAAGACAACTTAGATTCAAATCGCCACCCGAAAACTAGTGCAATACCCAAAATTGATACTAAAGTGGTTAAGAGAAAACCAAGACTTAAGCATATCAGGATAGGTCGATGGATGGTTCATACACCTGTTTGGTCTAAGTTGTTACTGCAAGTACCGTCAGAACCCTCAATACCACAGAAACCAAAATCAGCTAAAAAAGCTGAAGAGGCGGCAGACATTGTTAAGTCTTAGAACATTTAAGACTTGTAGCTGTTACTAGGTGGGTAGTGGTTTAGCAATAGTAGTAGTGATCAATATCTGCACTGCCAAAACCTCTGAAACCATTTATGGTTAAGGTGGTTAATATTGATCGTATTTTAATAGTATTAGGGTAGCAGTGAGGTATGGTTGAGTATCTTTAGCTACTAAGCTACTAAGCTACTAAGCTACTAAGCTACTAAGCTACTAAGCTACTAAGCTACTAAGCTACTAAGCTACTAAGTATAGGTCTATGCTGATCGTAGAGTAGTCTTCTACCACTTGTGATTGTGATTCTATTGCTATAAGAAAGTATGGCTTCGCCATACATACTGCACTTCGTGCAGGTATCTATTGGATCTGATTGTGGTGGTGTATTACTAATATTTCACTGCTAATACCCTCATAACTATTACTATATACAACGATATAAGAAAGCATTGTATTATTACATATAGTTATATAGCTGTTTCTAATGCTATTAGGTACAGGTAATAGCAGTTTTGACAGTGATTTTCAGTAAAACGGGTTGATTTTGCATTTTGTTCGCATGGGTTTTGACTGTTTTGACAGTGATTTTTAACAGTAACAGTGTAAAACCAACATTATCTTAGTCTAGGTTTCAGATGTTTTGACAGTGCATTCTGATGTAACGCATACTATTTATTGCAGTAGTTTCAGTGCAGATTGCGGTCGCTGATAATCTTGCAATAGCCTCTTACCGAAACTTGGAGAATCATCTTTTGGGAAAAAAACTATTTATAGTCTTAGGTAATGGATTCACTGTTGATTTTCTGAATCATATAAAAAGAAAAGAAGATATTGATGTTATAAATTTATTTAGGCGAGGAGCAGAAGTTCCTTGGCCAACGACTCGTATGCCTGGTTTTCTATCTTTCAAACATTGCCCTCATCTATGGAATCTTGGTGCAAGACCTAATATGGATGCTGATAGCGCAATGCAGTTAATTGAAGACATAATTACATGTGTTAATGTTTACGCCTCAAAAGAGAAACGTAATCCAGTAGGGAGTGACTATAGACCTAATGATATTTATATATATGCTTATAAAGAATTACTGCAGTATCTAAAGCATTTATTCATATTTTATAATAAAAAAATTGAAGAAATCCCTGATTCAGTTGAGGATTGGCCTTGGTTTCAGTTTCTAAAATACGCGAACGATAGTGAATTTTACAGCGAGATAGTTATCGTTACTTATAACTATGACATTTGGCTTGAGCGTATTTTTCAAAAATTTAATATACCTTTTAATGTCGGAAAGATAGGTATAAGTAATCCTGATGTCAAAATAAATATCTTAAAGCCACATGGCTCAATAAGCTTTACACATCATAAAAAAATGGATAAAGATTCGTACTTTATTAAGTTAGATAATGAGCTCCTAGATGGTTCTGCAGAAGATTTTACTGTTAGCTATAACAATTTAGATGACAATTTTCTAGTGAGTGCATTAATCCCTCCGGCTGGAGAATCATCTAGGTTTAACCATACTTGGGCCGCTCAAATAAGAGAGTTTGCAAAGGAAAAAGCAACTTACTTAGGTTCAGAGGATGAAATGATAATCTGCGGACTTTCATATTGGCATGTAGACAGAGCGGAGCTTGACGAGCTAATTGTAAGCAGCGATCCGCTTTTAAACGTCACCATGATAAATCCTAATCCTAAGCGCACTATAAACGCAGTATTAACCAGCATATTTAGCAATTTTGTAGCATATTCTGGCTCTGATACCTTGAAGGAGAAAATTACATGTCAAGCATCCTGACTCGTGAATCAAACACCATTACAGTCGCAAACTTTTGGGAAAATTATCTTCTTGAAAAGTACAATTTTGATCCTGCATATCAGCGCAAAAGTGTCTGGAGTGATGAGAAACAATCATTTTTTATAGATAGCATACTGAAAAATTTTCCAATGCCACCAATATTTCTTCATCAAAAGATTGACGACGCTACGGGTAAAACGAAATATGACATTATCGATGGAAAGCAGAGGTTAATTTCTCTGGTACGTTTCTTAAATAATGAAATTCCTGCATCCGATGAATTTGAAAATAGCCCTTTCTATGATGAGAACATTGCGGGTATTTATTTTAGTGGATTAGATGAGAAAGGCCTAACAGAATATAAAAAGAAGTTTTGGAGATATGTTATACCGATAGAGTATATCGATACATCTGACAGAATTGTTATTGACAATATCTTCGATAGATTGAACCGCAACGGTGAGCCACTTAATGGTCAAGAGTTAAGGAAGTCTATTTATCATGGAACAGATTTGCTATTACTAGTAGAAAGAATTGCAGATGCTCCAAATTGGAAAGATTGGCTTAAAAAAACTGATGTTGCAAGAATGGAACATTATGAGTTTGTTTCAGAAATATTATTCCAGTTAATTGAAAACAATCCGCTTCATGCGAATCAACAAGAACTCGATCGCTTATATGAGAAATATTCAAGAGAAAGTATTGATTGGGGTGAATTGGAATCTAAATTTGAGAATGTAACACGTTATATTGCATCTTTAGAACTCGATTTTGAAAGTTATCGTATAGGTGGTGTTTCGCACCTTTATGGGATTTGGTGCTTTGCAAATAAATGTGTTAACGAAAATATTCCTGTTGACTCAATCAAGCAAAGATTGATTGCTTTTTACGATGAACTACGTTCTAACGATACAAGAGATAGTAATGTGGATATGTATAAAAAGAGTATGTCGTCCAGAACCAAAGACCAAGGACAAAGAAAGCGTAGATTTCAGGCGCTTTGTAATTATGTGATTTCATCGAGCTAAAAAACGTAATTATGCAGAAAAGATTTTAGAGTCTTTTCTGCATGGTCTTAGACTCTCGCTTCTGCCACCGATTAATGTTGCAGTGCCAGTGCAGCTTGCGGTCGCTGATTAGCTTGCGAAAGCAATGTGGCACTGGCCTGCTGCAAGAACTGTCAAAAATTCTTTTTTAAGGGAGAACGATGGCAAAACGTATTAATATAAATAGCAGAAGTTTTCGTTCCAGAGTAGAAGCTCATCAAAATAAAATCTTTAAAAGAAATAGGAGCTTTGATTCCAATCTTGAAATTTTGGAGCAAGATGAAAGCGGTCTGGTATTAGGTGTACAAAATGAATACACAACTATTCAATATAGCAAAGTTGAAAATGAACTTGATGAACTTGATGAACTTGATGAATTTGATACAGCGTATTTATTCGTTCTCGATCCAGAAGATATAAGTGAGTTAAGTTTTGATGAGATCGACTTAGTTTGGGAAAAAAGACATGATTTATGTGGTTCTGACAGAGCATTAGCTGAAATTATTGCGATAAAAGAAATCCTTTCTGGAATCGTAGATAGCTATCAAGGTTGGCAAAGTTATATTAACGCACCAGATGTACAAGAATGGAGAGATAAGAAAAGTTCAAGTCAGGATAGCGCTCTAATTGATGATGCAAATTTTTCAAACAAAACTAATTCTCAGACTGAAGAGGCTCGACTTCTCAAAAAGGATATTAATGGGTTGAGTATAGATGAATTGAAAAATGCGTGGAATAATCGAAAAAGTTCATTTGGAAGTATTGAAGCTGCGTGTGAAACATTGGCTTGTATAAGATTTCTGACTGGAATTGATCCTGTAAAGCAGGAAAAAGAAAATTACTTTCTATCTCATCCAGCAATTAAAGAATTACTAGATCTAGTAACATTTGAGAACGAACTGGGTATTGCTCATTCAGAATCAAAAGATACTGTCATTGCCACGAATGTTGAAAAAAAGTACGCACTAGTCAGAACTCAATTAAGAGTTGGACAGACCGACTTTAGAAGTGCATTAATTAGCAATTATAACGGTCAGTGCTGTATAACGAAGTGCTCTGAGCTGGCTGTTCTAGATGCTGCGCATATCAGGCCATATTCTGGGTACCACTCTAATACATTAGACAATGGGCTTCTATTAAGATCAGATATTCACAAACTATATGATCGATTTCTGTTAAGCATTGAACCTGAGTCCTTAACGGTTAAACTTTCTCCGACTGTAAAAGATAAACATTATTTAATCCTAGATGGTATACCTATAAACCTTGGGAACATTGCACCGTCTCAGACTTTTTTAGAAGAACATTATTCTACTTTCAAACGAATTTATGATAGGAAACGGTAGTCTTACAATTTCAGGAACGGTGTTTTCAGTTGTCATACCACACACCAATAACCAATATATGGTTAAGCTTAAGTAGTAAAAGTGGTAGTGCTGCGTTGCTCAGTTTATAGTTTGATAAATAGATTTAATTTATCTACATTTACGTTACGTAAAATTTAAAGTGAGTTTTAGTATGGAAACGCTAGAGGTCAATGAAGCTCAATTCAGGCAGCAGCTGTGGAGATGGAAATCAGTAGGACGAACTCTCTTAAACCTGCCAAAAATTGAAAAGCGCGACCACAAGTTAAGAATATCAGTCGTCAGCGTAGACAACATAACTTGCTACTCACTCAAGAAATCGTTCGATAGCTATCAGCAGCTATTAACCTGGTACGGTAGCATATTAGACGAATTAGAGTGATCAAGCGTCTTGAATTGTGTAATTAGTGTTAATTTTCACTAGACTAGTAACAAGCCCATCAGATTTGTCTAAGTTAGATACAAGAACAGTACTTTGTCTCTGATTTAGAGCAAAAGACGCACTTTAATAAACATTAAAGTGCAAAATTAGACTAGAAGCGATATTGATTAAAGTGTAACTAAAATGGGGAAATGCTATGACACTTGAGTTATCAATAAATCTGCATACAAAATTTGTTTCAATACAAAGGCATTGCAATTGAATTTAATAAGTAAAGTTCAAACTTAGGTGATTTAGTCATTTCTAAGAAAAACTTTTAATGTTTATCCTCAGGTAACAGTATTAACAAGTAACGTATGAGTTGGTCGAAATTTGCAGAGTCTATGGAAGAGCTACGCAAAACATTTGTGTAGAATAAAATTCCCCAAGAATTACTAAAGGCCTTTTGCGTATATATATGAATAAAAACTTAGCAACTCTTCCATTAGACATACAAGAGTCTCAGCTTGAAGCAAGAAAAAATTTAGAGTTTTTTCAAGACGGTTATGTTGATGGGTATAACTTTGCGTATTGGTTAGGGCAGTCGTTGTGGCTAGATGGCTTTGAAAATATTTATGGTTATCAGTTTATTGAACTCTTAAATTCATTTGCAACAGATGAAGAATTTAAAACAGGTAAAGTAAAAAAAGTGAATGTTTCTGGAACGAATAAAAGAACACAAGAAATTTATTCAGAAGGACAAACAATGCTTTTTCATTGCACATACTTCTTAAAGATTCATGAAATCGTTAGTGCGATTGGCGACGAAATTCTTAATATTCCTAAAAATGACATTACTCTTTATTCTTGGTGGATGAAGCGAGAATACATCTATACTTATACATACTTAGACTCTTTTTTCAAATCTTTCACAAAGCTACTTAACACGTTACCAAATTTTAAGTCCAATATCATGAATCTCCACATATCAATGAATTTTTCAAAAGAAAATTTATTGGCATTCGAAGCGATATCAAAAAAAGAAACTCGTTTCCAAGAAATACTTGATCGTATAAATAAAGCAATCTTAAATGGTTTTTATTTAGAAGCTATTGCCTTGCAGGAAAGTTGCATTTCAGATCGTCTATCACTAGCTCTATATATGAAAGGTAAAAAAGCAGGAACAAAAAGCTTATCCAAATTAATTGAGTTATGTGATAGTTTCGTTTCTTGTGATTTGTTGAAACAGATCAATTCATGGCGTCGTGACAGAAATAAATCCATTCATAATCTAGTACGTTCATCACCATTAGAAGAACAAAAAGAATTATTTGAATTAGACAAATTTACGTCTGTCACCGCTGAAAAGGGAATGGCATTAACACTTAATGTAAACAATTGGTTTGAGACTTTTATTAATGCGGAGATGAATCCATACTATTTTAGAATCCCTGAAGATACTAAGATTCTTAATGGATAAGAGTGATATTAGCTAAAAGACAACAATTGTTAAAAAACCAACTTAGTTACAGCTGTTTTGTTATTAAATCAAAAGACGCACTCTAATAGATATTAAAGTGCAAAAAAACAACTTTCGGGGTTAGCATGAAGAAAGTCAAAACGATTCAGCGTTTTTTAAAAAAGGAATACGGGCCAAAGAAGCTATCTCTTCCAAAATCACTTGAATTTCTTTCTGATGTTAACTTTCATGCAATCATTGAAGATGAAAGCTCTGGAAGAGTAATACGTACAATCGAAATAAAACCAACCACATTAAAACGACTAGTAGAAGACCTTAATAACTGCTTAGATTACTTAATAGAAAGTGATGATTTAATAAAAAAATCACGGTCTGAGAATAGAAGACTGAAAAGTGAGAATAAAAAACTTAGAGAAAATATTGAGCGTTATAGAGCTTTAGAGCAAGATTTATCAAACGCTAAGGAGCGAAATAAACAGTTAGCAATAGAATTGCAATCAAAAGAATTAGTCGCTTCACAAGTCGAGGCTTTAGAGAAAGAGAGAGAAGACTTGTTATGTTTAATTGAAAATAAAAACATTGAAATTAAAAATCTAAGTGAAGAACTTACATGCTCTTTTGATGAAGACTTAGAAATTAAAAATATTGAATTACAAGCAAGGATTGACTCTTTAGAGAAGATAATAGACGATTTTGAGATTTTTAGTCTGAGGAAAAATAAAAATGCTTTTTTTGGAAGTGATATGAAAATAGTCAATCCTAAGCCGTATAGAGGTTAATTATTAATAAAATAACAACTGGTTTTTATTTCGTACGGAGGTTCTGCTGTATTTAGAAATGCCTTACTGATTAAATAAAAAATGCACTAGCTATTTAAATTTAATTTTAATTTTCTTCAGGCCATAATTTTGTATACATTGGAGTAAGCAGTAGCGGAAGCATAAAAAGACTTGGAGCAAAAATTAATATCAAAATAACACCATGTACCGCTACGTAAAGCCTCATATGAAGAGGTATTCTGTCAGACCAACTTTGGGTTGATCTGCAATGTTCACAAACCTATTTTCTTAAGCTATTTGAAAGGGACATCTAAAAAACTATAACTTATCCTCTTATACCCCAAATTAATGAAAACTAAGCTTTCTTTACTGCTATTAGCAAGATTATAAATTCTTTGAAAAATACCAGGTACATTATCTATTGGAGTTGGAGGGCTGTGGTCAATCTCATAATAATCATCCGGCCAGTATCCTTCCTTAGCAGCTTGGTAGGCATTTATATAGTAACCTGTTTTAAAAGGACTAAAAGTGGCTATTACAGTATCAAATCTACTTTTAAACATTTTACTATAGTGCATTATTTGAACTGCGTGACTAGGGTTAATTTCAAAAAAGTATTTTTTGCAAAATTTATCTATGGAATATTTCAAACCAGATTCACTAGATGCAAGGTAATCTAAAAGTGAGCATTTAAAATTTTCAAGATCAAACTCGAATTCTGATTCTGTTAAGTTGTAAGTTTCAATGATGCTGCTGACTAACTTGCTGACTTCATCAAGGAAAGATTCTACAGACTCTAATTTTTTAAAGTCTGTAATTATAGAGTCAGTGATTAATTTAATAACTGCGAGTTTTCCTAAACTTAAATCAAAACGGTCGCAAGTTATTTTTTCATTTTTTTTAACACTATCTGATAAAGATATAGAAAAATTAATTTTACTTTTCGTATCTAAGTTA
The DNA here is from genome assembly GCF_030737935.1 of Alishewanella sp. SMS8. Classification (NCBI taxonomy): domain Bacteria; kingdom Pseudomonadati; phylum Pseudomonadota; class Gammaproteobacteria; order Alteromonadales; family Alteromonadaceae; genus Alishewanella; species Alishewanella sp. SMS8. The sequence goes on along the minus strand of NZ_JAPJEA010000002.1, from coordinate 373,448 downwards.
TAATAACAGCGTTGGCTCAATACTTCATAAATGCTATATATATAATTCCAGTCAAAATCCATGATTGGAAATAGAAGTACTGATTCAATTATCTGAGTTCCAACATCTTTCGAACGCTGAAAGTGGTTGACTGCTCTAATTCCTTGGTTTTTTAAGATGTAATATGCGCTATCAGCTTTTGATCTTGAATCGAATGCAATACCTACAGTCTTACTATCCGCTAATGATTTTTTTATAATGTCGAATAATGAATTTGAAAAGGAATGTATCTCAGTGATATTTAATTTTAATTCTTTTTGTGTCTCAGAGTAAAATTCACTTTTATTTTCTGAAAATACATCAAGACGATTGTTTATTAAAAAATCTATGAGCTTAGCAATAGAAGAGTTTTTTTTACAGGTAACGTCGTGGCTATCCTCAACACTCCATAGTCTTATCAGTATTCTGTAATTTCTAGCATGTTGATTTTCACCATGCCATTTATCACCGTAAAACTGAGTATTGCAGGTTTCAAAACAGCAAGCCTTTAAAGCATAAAGTTCAAGTTGACTAAAGTCCTGAAAGTTATAGATTATTAAGTTTTTAATTTTTTTATCTTTTGATTTTATAATGTCAACTAGCACATCGTTATAGTCTACCAGTGATAGTGTTTCTTTCTTTTCTTTAAACTTTATGCCAATATAAATAGCTGCAATTTTAAATGCTAAACTTAAGTCACGGATTGGGTTTAATACCTCTGGGATTACTTTTTCAAAAACTGGTGAAATTTTCGAGTGTAAAAAGTACGTGTTTTTTGTACTTTTAAGCTCATCGTAAACATCAGCCGGTTTTAAAGTCTCATTTTCATCCATTATCTTTAGTAATTCATGAATGTCTTTATTAAAAGTATCGTGCTTACAGGCTTCTCTTTGGCATTCTTCATATAAAGTTTTAGCTATGTTTTCAGTGATAAAATATTTTTTTTCATACTTTGAGTTAGATCTAAATTCTGACTTAAAAAAATTTCTAACAGTCATTAATTGAAAATCTAATTCTCTTTTATTATCAATTAATTCGTTTAACTTAATCATAGATTCATAAGAATCCATTATTATATAAGACTTGTTGAAGTCTGACGGAGTGGTACTAAAAATACTCTTGCAGTTTCTTGCTAATATATTTAATTTTCCAAAACCCTTGGGGCCATTTATTAAAACAGATTTCATATTTTCCTTAACAAAAATTATCTATATATTACTTATGATTAGTTTTATTTAGGTATCCACAGAAATTCATAATTCAAATTAAAATCTAGGTGATGGGAAGACATCTGTAGAGACAGCATGAGATAACTTTCCCTCAAAATTTATCCCTCTGAGTATCGCCACGAATGTTAATACTATGCTCGCTGTTCCACTCCGATTTTTTACTTCAAAAACTATGCTTAAAGCGCGATTTCGGTTTTTATACATATGCGGTAACCGCTTTGACAAAAGATGCTCGCTCTAAGGTCACCATACCATATTATTGAGTGTAGATAATATGAGGGAGCAATTTGTAGGCTTCCCTCAAAAAATATTCTTTCCTAAATACATTATTATTAAATGCAACCTTTACGTTTATAGCTCTTTTCCCATTGAATGAACCGATCTTTCCAGAGCTTTGTTATCGACTCTTTCTGCTCCCACTTTTTCTCGATTTCCTTTTTATCCGGTATCACCACACCTGATAGTTGCTGACTAAACATCCGAGGTATCACATGGCTGTAGTGGCGTTCGATCATTTCAATACTTGTGCCGCACTGACGTGCAAGCACGTCAATTGTGACTTTTTGAGCTACTAATTCCCACGTTATAAACGAATGACGCAGTGAATAGAGTGTTCTTTTGCCGTGTGGTGATTCATCAAGGCCAAGTTCTTTAAGTGCAGCATTAAAGGTACGGCTAATTTCTTTGGTTTCTGAACCGTCTGGTAATCTAAACAGAAGATCTTTTGCCTGACGGTTTGGAAATCGCTCTGTCATTCGCCAGATTGTACGTTGTAAACTGCGTTTGCATACGACTTCACGAGTACCAGTATGCAGTGTCGTTTTACCCTTACGAACACTTATATAAAAGGTTGCCTGATCCTCATGGCGCTCAATATGAAGATCACCCCATGTTAGGTTGTCTAGCTCAGTACCTGGTCGCATACCAGTATTAATCACAAATTCCGCGTAGTCTTGCGTCAATTCGCGGATCTGCTTTGTTACTTCTTTCCGGCTGTTTTCTTCCATTTCAAACAACTTTTCAAGAATGCGTTCATATTCCGCAGGTGTAAAAGCTGCTCGACGAACCATATTTGCGCCATCTGCTGCAAGTACTGGTATTTGTGAGGCCAGCATCCACTTATTTTCAACAGCTTCTTTGAATACCAGTTGCAGTGCTGCGTTATGAGTTAGCAGGGTAGATCGAGCAGGCTTTCGTTTCATCTTTTCTTCACGCCACTTATCGAAGGCTCTAAGTGCGTCAACGTCTATGCTGGTGATGAAAGTCCGGTCGAAGAATGGGATATGGTATCTGTTTAAGCAGCCTATATAGTCTTCATAAATGACTTTACCCGCACCACGTTCCATATCGTGTTTCATGGTGGCAATGGCTTTTTCAGCAACATCCCTGAAGCGTTTACTGGTAGTCAGTGTATTAGTTTCGAACCTAATCTGATGTTCAACGAATATGCGATGAGCTTTGGCTATTGCCTTATCTTTGTCCTCTTCTTTAGTGGCTTTGCAATACCATTTACCATCGATTACGAATCGAGCGTACCAGCGTTTACTGTTATTCTGAAGGAAGATGTATAAGCCTGTGGTAACATCATGACGTTCAAGTTGTACGCTCATAACCACTCTCCATACTGTTGATTTGAGTCTTTGGCAGTTGGAAATAGGCTTAGAGAGCCACAGTTATAGAGTGCAAAAGGTGCTGTTTTTATGAGCAAAACTTGCTCTTTTGGCTGACGTTTAAGCATGATAGCAGTCCGAAGTTCTTGCAAAGAATTTGCAAAGTTTCTAAAAATGAGTGTAACTCATTGTTTTGTTGACTGCTATTCTAATTGTAGTCTGTTCAAAATCCGCCGGGGGAAACTCCGTGTCGGTTCGAGTCCGACCCTAGGCACCAATACTATCCAACGCTTTAAACTTCATAAAAACCACTTAAAACCTAGCAAAATCAACAAACTAATGTACTTTTAATTTGGTTTTACTTATTTGAATTGACCATTTAACAGTCTAAATTTCAGACTTCATTCTGTTGCAAATATGTTGCCCCGGTCCATCCCCGGTCCGCCATGTGTAATTTATGTGTAGTCAGAAGCTCGCTTTTGACTTTCACCGATCAATATTACGAAGCTTTTTGTTGTCAGCAGAACCGGAGTTTTTCCGGTACCGGACCTGGACCATCTGCGCGGCAATTTGGTTATCGAGGATATTTCGCCACCAAAATATCGATTTTTTATCGAACAGTCTTATAGCGCACCGGAAGGTCTGGTTGCACAGAACATGAGACTATTTTATGAAAAGCATTTTTATCGCTAACAGCAAAGGGGGCTGTGGTTCAACGTCACTTTCCTACTTGATGTCTGCTTATTACAACCTCGACTGCATCACTAACACACCACCGATGATGGACTTTCGCAGTCAAACTGTCTTTTCTAGCTCGGCCAGTCGTATACCCAAAAATCTGCTGAAAAGTGAAAACGCCATTTATGATTTGCGAGGCTCTGACGTTCAGTTACAGTCTCTTCTCAATGATTTGGCTTCGGTGGTATCGCATTTTATCATTCCAACAGCGACTGATGCTGTAAGCCTTTCACACACGGTCAATTTAGCGAACCATGCTCAGGCACTCGGATTACCAGTATCGATTGTCATCAACAACTATCGTACAGAAAAGAATCTGAGTACTGCCCATATTTCGCTCCGAGATCTGTTACCACAAACATCAATATTCTCTCTGAGATACACAACGTTGTTTGGCAGGCTCACTTACGATGGCCGTGCTTGGCTTGAAAAGGTGCATCACAGCAAAGGTGAGGGACGTCTGTTGAATACTTTGGATCAAATACACGAAATGTTTGACCAGATCCTGAATTTTACTGAGGCTAGCCAAGATGCCAAATGATGCAGTCGGATATAAATCTCGCAAGCCAGGCCGACCAAAATCTGATCAAATAAAAGTACGGCAGTACTTTTACCTAACAGAGTCTGAGTTGTGTTTGTTGCAAGCAGTGGCAAGAGCTCGGCAGCTTAGTGTGAGCGCAATAGTAAGGGCTGTTCTGATTTCACAAATACTTTGATTGAAAAATCCAAATTGATGACTGTTATATGCTCATATCTGAACTGGCCGGTTAGCTGGATTATTCCAGCATAATCTTAAAGTCAGATATGAGCGATTAGCGGACATTAACGTCAATAAAATGAAATCATACTTATTTTGCACTTTAAAAGTGATTAAAGTGCAGATTTTTAACTGAATCAGTGACAAAGCACATACCTTGTCACCAACAAAGATAAATTATTGCTATCACCACCTCAGATAAAGCTTACATTTAACAAACAATTTATTCTGAAAATTTCTTAATTGCTGCTCAAAAGACCATTGATATAAATGACAAAAGTACCCAAGTCTTTCTTCTAGTAATACCGTGCTCAAAACAAATTGTTTATCTCGGCGCAAACATTATCACTGCCATGCCTGCGAGCATTAGCCCGACGCCAGCCAGATCCCAGCGGTGTGGTTGAATGCCATCTACTCCCCACAACCAGACTATTGCTATTGTCACGTATACTCCGCCATAAGCCGCGTAAACACGTCCAGCAGCCGTTGGGTGAAGCGTTAACAACCAGGCAAATAATGCCAGACTGATTGCAGCAGGTAACAGCACCCAGGCTGAAGCTCCTTTTTTCAGCCACAAGTAAGGCAAATAGCAACCGACAATTTCTGCTATTGCAGTAATGATAAATAAACCTAACGTTGTAATGACGGTCACTTCACTGCACCTTATCCGGGACTTCATCCCGACAATGTTCTTGTGTTAACTCCAGTTCTATCGTGGTATGTGCTAAATCAAACTGCTCCAATGCGTTAGCAATACGCAGCTTAATATCGGCATAATGGTTTGCAGTAAATGCCTTGCTGGCATTGGTTACCACATGTGCGGTGAGTACATGATGTTCACCATCAAGCGACCAGAGATGCAGGTGATGAATGCTGTCTAACTCATCAATCTTCAGCAAAGTATCTTGGATTTCATTTTGCAATTTGCTGTCTGGCGCGGCTTGCAGAAATAAACGCGCAGTTGTGCTGAGGTTTCGTAAAACATTAACCAAAATAAATAAGGTGAAACCAATAGAAAGCAAAGGGTCAAGGATAGGCCAATCCACAAATTGCAACACAATAGCCACAACCAAAACTGCAACCCACCCAAGAACGTCTTCAAGCAAATGCCAATTCAGCACTTTTTCATTCAGTGTATTTCCTTTACTCAAGCGGTAAGCGGCAAAGCCATTGACTGCAACACCCAGCACAGCTAAAGCCAGCATTCCCTCTGTCACTGGCATTACCGGGTTAGCCAGCCGCGGTATTGCCTCAGTCAGTACCCAAACCGATCCGGCAATCAATACCAAGCCGTTAATTAAGGCGCCAAACAATGACAATCTGCGGTAGCCGTAAGTAAATTGTCGGTTTGCAGACTTTCGGCCAAGCCGGTTCAACAGCCATGCACTGCCAATAGATAAGCTATCACCCAGGTCATGCACTGCATCTGCCATAATTGCTGTGCTGTTGGTTAACCAACCGCCGATAAACTCAATTATGGTGAAACCCACATTAAGAAAAAAAGCCATAGCGATCCGGTTGTCGCTGTCGTCTTTGATATGTGAATGGTTGTGCTGGTGCATTAAGACTCACCTATTTATTGCTGATAACAACTTAGTTGGTTTGACTAACGGCTTCATTCAGTTGTTTTAAAATACCACAGTGCTCTACCGTGCGCTTCGAGTTGCAGCTAAGACGTAAAGCCTTTAGTTGTTTATTAAGCTGCGTTAAATCCGCTATGCGACGTTCTACCTGTTCGATATGCTGTTCAATCATCTGATTGACATCATCACACTGCGACATTGGCGAGTCATTCAAACTCAGTAACTGACGAATTTCTGCCAAACTCAGATCTAAACTCCGGCAGTGTTTAATAAATAGCAGTCGCTCGATGTCGGCCTGATCATAGAGACGAAAATTGCCATCACTACGTATTTTCGCCGAAAGAAGCTGCTCCTTGTCATAGTGACGGATAGTTTGAACAGAACAGCCGGAGATTTTTGCCAGCTCACCAATTTTTATTATCATGCTGCGGCCTATTGACTCTATAGTTACTATAGACTTTAAACTATGTTCCATAACAACCCAAGGTTTATCGGTTATGAATCCAAAATGCTGTTCCAATGATAAGTGTAGCGAAACGGGCAACAGTGAAAATAGCGCCGTTGATGCACCTGATAAGCATGCAAAATATGCCTACCTTAGTGAATTTAGGGTGCCTAAAATGGACTGCCCTGCCGAAGAGCGTTTGATCCGTATGGCGCTGGAAACAGTTGAGCCTGGTGTTCTGTTACAGTTTGATATCCCACAACGGCAGGTTCGCGTTTTTCACACAGTTAATGCCAATGAAATTACACCAAAAATGCACAGCTTAGGGCTGGGCGCATCGCTGACAAAGACCGGGCCGGTGAAACACGAAGAGGTAACGCAGGCCAGACAATCCACAGCATCAGGTTCGCAGCGTGAGGGGTTAATTTTAAAGTGGTTGCTGGGCATTAACGCGGTGATGTTTGCAGTAGAGTTTGTGACCGGTTGGCTGGCCCAATCAACCGGGTTAATAGCTGACTCTCTGGATATGTTTGCCGATGCAGCGGTATACGGGGTTGCGCTATACGCAGTCGGGCGTAGTAGCAAGGTTCAATTAAACGCCGCACAGCTTGCCGGCTGGCTGCAATTGGCTTTAGCCTTAGGGGTGATCAGTGAGGTGATACGGCGCTACCTGTTTGGTAGCGAGCCTGTGTCGACGTTGATGTTAATTATGGGCGCTATTGCTTTGGTTGCTAATGTGATCTGTCTTTCGTTAATTCATCAACAAAAAGAAAGCGGCGCGCATATGAAAGCCAGTTGGATTTTTTCTGCAAATGACGTTATCGCAAATGCAGGGGTGATTTTGGCCGGATTATTAGTCACCTGGACCGGGTCACGCTATCCGGATCTGGTAATAGGGTTCATCATTGGATTAGTTGTACTCAATGGTGCGCGCAGGATTTTACAGCTAAAAGCGTAGCTTGTTGTTAAGTCGCAATAGCGCTACCATAGCGCTAACTTACTGAGGGATTTATGTTAGGTCGTACATCAGGCTTATTATTACTGTTGCTGACTATGCTGAATCATGCCGTGATGGCCTGTGATGCGTTAGTTATGCATTTGCCCGATCATGCCCATACCTACACTGACCTGCAACATGAACACTGCCACTCAGATACCCTTTTCGACGTAAGCAGTGAGCAAGTCACTGCACATAACGTTGAACATAACTCTGAGCATGATACCGACGAACACAGTAATCATGCTCATGTCAACTGCTATATCGCTTTTTTTCAGGGCATGGAGGTGCTTAACTTCCGTGACAGCGTTATAGCCGCTACCCAACCAGGGTTAAACCTCATTAGCTATCGCCCACCGGTGCCGCCGCCAAATATCTGATCCTGCTTGTTTATCCTTTTTATTAACGATTAACTTTCAGGAGCATACCCATGCGTATGACACTAATGCTGCCAGCAATACTGGCGGCGGTATTTTGCGCGCTTCCGCTATGTGCCGAGCCGCAAGCACTGACATTACAACAGGCAATAGATAAAACACTGCAACACAACCCGCAGCTGCATCAGTTTAAATTTACCCAACAGCGACTGCTGGCAGAGCGTGATGTGCAAAGCCTTAAACCCGGTTATCAACTCGGTGTAGAGCTTGAGAACGTTGCGGGCACCGGAGAGGCCAGAGGGCTGGCCGGTGCTGAGCTGACAGTCGCCTTATCTTCCGTGATAGAGCTGGATAACAAAGCTCAGTGGCGCGCTGCGGTAGTAGACGCCAGGCTCAATACTCTTGATTGGCAGCAACAAGCGCAAACCCTCGATGTGCTGGCCGAACTTACCCGCAATTATATTAATCTATTGGCCAGCCAGCAGGAATTGACACTGACAGAAGAGGCAGTAGAGCTCTCAGAAGCCCTGCTGCAAAGCGCAGAAAAACGTGCCGCCAGCGGTGCCTTGTCAGATGCTGAAATCATGCGGGCAAAGGCGCAACTGGCTCAGGTTCAGATCGGGCGGGACGCCCTGTTGCAGCGCATTGAGCGGCAAAAAATAGCCATAGCACGTTTTTGGGGTGATACCAGCGCCAACTTTAACGTTGTGGCAGGTAATTTGTTTGCTTTTGGTCAAAGCCGCCCTTTTGCCGAGCTGTATCAGCGGCTGCAACAATCGCCGGCGTTAACCATTTTTGCCTCTGAACGTCGGTTAAAAGACGCTGAAGTGCGACTGGCGCAAAGCCAAAACCGCGCAGATCTGAGTTGGCAAGTAGGGGTAAGACGCTATCAGGCCAGTGACGATACAGGCCTTACCTTTGGTATCTCAGTGCCATTATTTGCTGAACGTCGCAATAGTGCAGCCATCGAAGCTGCGCTGGCAGAGCGAAACAATGTCGAGTATCGGCAGCAGGATAGCTTACTGATCCTGCATGAACGCTTGTTTGATGCCTACTCGCAACGGCAGCAATTCATTACCAGTCACCAACAGTTGGCGCAGTACGTGATCCCCAACCTGGAACAAGCGCTGGATCTTACGCGTGATGCATACCAGCGCGGGCGCTCAAATTATCAAGATTGGCTTAATGCCCAGCAAGAATTGTTGCAGGCAAAAAGACAAATACTGGAAACCGCCACTGCGGTGCTATTGAGCCAGGCGACGATTGAACAGCTTACCGCCGAGCCGGTAACGCAGTAACTGACAAGATTATTGCCCCGGTGCCGCACTTCATTAACTGTGCGACGTGGCAAACAGAATATACAGGAAGATAGCATTATGAAGTCACATCTAACACTGGCAATGTTTATTGCAGCCTGGCTGATGCCGATGCAAGTAATGGCTGCCAATGAGCAAGAACATGCGCATGTCCATGCCAAAGAGCAAGCGGTAAAACCGCAATCTGACGCTAAGAAAAATGAAGAGCACGAAAAACACGGCGAGAACGAAGAACATGAAGAACATGAAGAACACAATGAGCATGAAGGGCACGACGAAAACGACGAGCATGAACACAATGAAACCCTAAGCAGCCGCATTAGTGATGATATGGCTACGGCGGTAAATATTGTCACTGATCGTGCTGACAGCCAGTTATTACGCCAACATCAGGTGGTTTATGGCAAGCTTAGTGCTGATCCAAACCGCATAAGCCATGTTAATGCCCGTTTTCCCGGTCTTCTTACCTCGGTGAAATTCTCACTGGGTGACAGCGTAAAAGCAGGCGATGTGCTGGCCGTTGTCGAGTCAAATGAGAGCTTAAATACCTATGCCATTAAAGCACCAATTGACGGCGTTGTTATTCAGCGCAGCGCCAATGTTGGTGAAATCGCACAGCAGCAGACGCTGTTCAGCATTGCTGATTTTGGCAGCCTGTGGGCCGATTTTCGCGTGTACCCATCACAACAAGTTGCTGTCGCGACAGGACAAACAGTGGTCATTATGGCCGCTGACACTGAGATTAACGGCGTAATTGCGCATATCATTCCGTCATTAACCCAGCCCTATCAACTGGCCAGAGTTAAGCTGGATAACCGTGACGGTAAACTGTCGTCCGGGCAATTAATCGAGGGTGCTGTAATAAGCGGTGAATTCAACGTTGAGCTTGCCGTTAAAAAGTCGGCCATTCAAATACTGGACAATAAAAGCGGAGTCTTCGTAAAAAACAATAGCGAATATGCCTTTACCCCATTACAGCTTGGCCGTAGCGACATGGATTATGTCGAAGTGATTGCCGGTTTAAAGCCCGGCCAGTGGTATGTCACGACAAATAGCTATCTGTTAAAAGCGGATATTGAGAAATCTGAAGCCGAGCACGCGCATTAAGGGGGCACTATGATTGAATCCATGTTGCGCCTGGCTATTGCGAGGCGGTATCTATTTTTAACGCTGACACTGTTGATTATTGCCATTGGTAGCTGGAGCTACCAACAGTTACCGATTGATGCAGTGCCGGATATTACTAACGTTCAGGTACAAATAAACACCGCAGCACCGGGTTATTCGCCACTTGAGGCCGAGCAGCGTATTACCTATCCGGTAGAAACTGCCCTGTATGGCTTACCCAATTTAAGTTATACCCGTTCTTTGTCTCGTTATGGCTTGTCACAGGTAACGGTGGTATTTGAAGAAGGCACGGACATCTACTTTGCCCGCAATCTAATCAACACCCGGTTGGGCGCTATCAAGGATATGTTGCCTGAGGGCATAGAGCCTGAAATGGGCCCTATTTCAACCGGGCTTGGTGAAATCTTTATGTATACCGTGCAGGCCAAACCGGGTGCACTGCAACAAAATGGTTCACCTTACGATGCCATGGCACTGCGGGAAATTCAGGACTGGATAATAAAACCTCAGCTGGCACAAGTTAAAGGTGTGGTGGAAGTAAACAGTATTGGCGGCTATAACAAGCAATACCATGTGTTACCCGACCCACTGAAACTGCTTAATTATGGCCTGAGTATTAAGGATATTGAGCTGGCCCTGCAAGCCAACAATGACAACAGAGGCGCTGGTTATATTGAACGTGAAGGCATGCAACTGCTGGTACGCTCGCCCGGTCAGTTAACCTCACTGGATGACATTGCCAATGTCATTATTACGCAATACGACGCTATACCGGTAAAGCTGAGTGACGTTGCCGACGTTGCCATTGGCAAAGAGCTGCGAACCGGTGCGGCAACTCAGGATGGCAAAGAAGCGGTGCTGGGTACAGCCATGATGTTAATTGGTGAAAACTCACGCACAGTGGCACGGGATGTGGCGCAAAAGCTGGAGCAGAGCAAAAGCTCTCTGCCAGAGGGTGTTATTGCTGAAGCAGTATATGACCGCACCACCTTAGTGGATAAAGCCATTGCAACCGTCAGTAAAAACCTGCTGGAAGGCGCATTATTGGTGATCGTAGTGTTGTTTATCCTGCTGGGTAACCTGCGGGCAGCGTTAATCACTGCGGCAGTGATCCCGCTATCAATGCTGATGACCATTACCGGCATGGTACAAGCCGGCGTTTCTGCCAACCTGATGAGCCTGGGTGCGCTGGATTTTGGCTTAATTGTTGATGGCACGGTGATTATTGTCGAAAATGCGGTTCGCCGCCTGGCACAGGCACAACACAACGGCAGTATCCAACCGCTGAGAGAGCGCTTAAATACAGTGTATCTGGCAACAGCAGAGGTTATCCGGCCCAGTTTGTTCGGTGTGGCCATCATTACCATAGTGTATATCCCTATTTTTTCGCTGACCGGTGTCGAAGGTAAAATGTTTCATCCTATGGCAGCGACTGTCGTTATTGCGCTGTTATCCGCCATGGTGTTGTCACTGACGATTGTACCAGCCGCTGTGGCGGTGTTCTTAAATGGTAAAATCAGTGAAAAAGAAAGTGCGGTTATCAGAAGCGCTAAAACCTTGTACGCACCGCTATTAGCGCTGGCACTGAAATGGCGCGCTCTGGTCATCGGTTTGGCCAGTGCTCTGGTTGGTGTGTGTCTGTGGCTGGCCACCACCCTGGGATCGGAGTTTGTGCCTCAGCTTGATGAGGGCGATATCGCTTTACATGCCATGCGTATTCCGGGCACCGGCTTAGAACAAGCCGTTGCAATGCAGGAAATTCTGGAGCAGAAGATCAAAACCTTTGCTGAGGTTGATAAAGTGTTTGCCAGAATTGGTACGGCAGAAGTGGCGACCGATCCGATGCCACCCAATGTGGCTGACAACTTTGTGATATTAAAACCGCGCAGTGAATGGCCCAATCCGGATAAAACCAAAGCCCAATTGGTCACTGAAATGGAAGCTGCTTTGGCGACATTGCCTGGCAATAACTATGAATTTACCCAACCTATTCAGATGCGTTTTAATGAACTGATTTCCGGTGTACGGGCAGATCTGGGTATTAAGGTATTTGGTGATGATTTAGATCAGCTGGTTACAAGCGCTAATCAAATTCTGCAAGCGGTCAACAAGGTGCAAGGTGCTGCGGATACTAAAGTCGAACAAGTCACTGGTTTGCCAACCTTGTCGGTGATCCCCAATCGAACCGCGCTTGCCCGTTACGGCTTAAATGTGGTTGAACTACAGGATTGGGTAGCAGCGGCAATTGGTGGTACGTCGGCCGGTATTCTGTATGAAGGTGACAGACGCTTTGAGCTGATAGTGCGCTTGCCGGAAACCCTGCGTCGCGATCTGGACAAACTGGCAGTGTTGCCGGTGCCATTGCCAAATGGGGACTTTGTGCCGTTGCAGGAAGTGGCTACCTTAGATTTATCGCCTGCGCCGGCACAAATTAGTCGTGAAAATGGCAAACGCCGGGTAGTGGTAACCGCGAATGTGCGTGGGCGAGACCTTGGCAGTTTTGTAGAAGAGGTAAAGGCCCAAATCAACCGCGACGTTGCATTACCAGCCGGTTACTGGCTGGATTATGGCGGTACTTTTGAGCAATTGGAGTCAGCAAGTCAGCGCCTTAGCATAGTGGTGCCTGTTACGTTGCTGCTGATTTTAGGTATTCTGGTGATGGCTTTTGCGTCATTAAAAGATGCGCTGATTATCTTCAGCGGTGTGCCGTTGGCGCTTACCGGTGGCGTGCTGGCGTTGTACTTGAGGGGGATGCCTTTATCAATCTCTGCCGGCATTGGCTTTATCGCCTTATCAGGTGTGGCGGTGCTGAACGGCCTGGTGATGCTGAGCTTTATTCGCGATCTCTGGCGTGAAAAAGGTGACTTGCTGCTTGCGATAACGGAAGGCGCGCTTACCCGGTTGCGCCCTGTGCTAATGACCGCTTTGGTCGCGAGCCTTGGCTTTGTACCGATGGCGATTAATATTGGCACCGGTGCTGAAGTGCAGCGTCCGCTGGCGACAGTGGTGATTGGCGGTATTATCTCGTCAACCTTACTGACCTTGCTGGTATTGCCAGTGCTATATCATTTGGTACACAAAAACGATAGCCGCAAACAGCAAACGGAATAATCATTAATCTGCTTCGCTGTAGCCCAATGCTCAGCGAAGCAGGCTTTCGAACGTTTTGGCAATAAGATGGGTGTTTATGCCAATACGATTAAAACGATAACCGCGTAAATAGTCAGGCGTATTAAGACGTCCCGCCAAATGGGGCTGTCAGCTAGCAAGGGTTGCAAGTCAGCTGGCAAGGGCACTGGCTTTAAAGCAGAGATATTCGCCCCACCAGGATTTCCCCTTGGAACCCAACCAAATATAAAACCCGGAACCGTTGCTATCAAACGGACGATCTGACCAATAACCTCGCGATTATCATTGCGTTTAAGCCCAATCCGCAACATCTGCCAGTGCGTCGCTATATGCGGTATAAAATATCTCTGCCCTAAAATATGCGCTCTTTCAAGAGACTTAAACGCATTGTCTAAATCATTGACTTGTTCAGCCTCCATGGCTGAGCGCATGCTGATTTGGTACTCATGTTTAATTTTTTTATTCATTTACTATCACTAAGATAATGAGTCTGCGAAAGAAAAGAGCAATCCTCGCTCGCTAAATAAGATACGCGAAGCATATCACTGATTATTAAATTAAAGCTTAACTTAAGTGTACTCTTTAGAGACTACATACATTAGATAATGATAAGACATAGATTCTATTCTGCACTTTAATGTGCATTAAAGTGCAGATCTTCAAATGGATCTGCCCCAAAGTGCATACCTTGTCACTGACATAGTTATTTTCGATACTGCTGTCACTATTTTAGTGAACATTAACAATATGTAAAACAACTTTGAATTGTGACTGATTAAACCAGTAATGTCAGCTTTTGGCACAAACCGGAAATTCAAATCACTCAAACATATATTAATCCACCTGATACTGTCACTGTGAGGTATTCAGATGGAGAAAAAATTCAAGTTCACCAACGAGCGTATTAAAGCGCTTCCCGCAAATCCGCCTAATGCAAAAGGTACTGACTTAGAAGTGTCAGATACTGAAGTCATTGGGCTTAAGTGCCTTTCTGGCAAATCTGGTAGTAAACGATGGTTGCTTCGGTACACGTCTCAGGCCGGTAGAAAAACGTCAATCGCGATTGGTCGCTTTCCGGATATAGATGTCACGCTTGCTCGCAAGATTGCCCGTAAGCATCTGCAACAGATCGCTGAAGGCCATGATCCAAAAGCTGAACGCGATGAGATTAAAAAGATACCGACTGTTAGTCAATTTTTCTGGGATATCTATCTTCCGCTAATAAAGGGAAAGAACAAATCCTGGAAATTGGATCAGCAGCGCTTTGAGTATTTCATAGGTCCGGCGTTTGGCGATATGCGTTTTGAAGAAGTGACTGCGGCTCAGGTGCAGCAATTTCAGTTGGGCTTAAAGTTACGAAAGCGACATGGTAAACCTTACACTCCTGCCACCTGCAATCGCATCTTAGCGTTGTTAAAAACGATTTGTGCACATGCAGTCAGGCTTGGTTTAGTGGAGGTGAACCAGCCAGCCAAAATCCAGTTGTTTCGGGAAAACAATGTCCGAACCCGGTTTCTGGACTTGGAAGAATCGCAGGCACTTATCAAAGTGGCGCGAAACTACAAGAAACAGACTGCCGGTGCCTTGGTTATCATGCTGCTATTAACAGGTTGCCGTTCGTCGGAGCTTCGTTTTGCAACTTATGACAATCTAGATCTGGACAAGCGGACCCTGATTATTCCGCCAGAGCAAACCAAGAACAAACGAGGCCGGGTGGTGTACCTGACTGACTTGGCCTTGGAAACATTAGCGTTGATGCCGAAGGTGCGAGGTAATCCCTATATTTTCCCCGGTGAAAAGAAAGGGCGACCGATTTGCGATATTCGCTTTTCGTTTCGAGCGATGTTGTTGCAAGCGGGAATTACTGATGTGGAGAACATCTGTATCCACACGCTTAGGCATACCACTGCGAGTAACATGGTGTCTGCTGGGTTTTCACTCAATGAAGTGAAAGCACAGCTTGCCCACCAGTCCATTCAAAGCTCAGAGCGTTACGCCAAACTGAGCCTACGTTCTATCCAGAATACCAGTCAGAAAGTCTCTGACTTGTTTCAAATCTAACCTTTAGCTGTAACCCAATAGCCCTAATCCGCTGAACAGTTTTGCTGTTCACGGATTGGGGCTTTTTCATTTATGGAGCAAGACCTATGCAATTGATTGAAGGTTGGCCAACGCCAGATAACGTGTCACTGCCGCATCATGTGTTTGCTGTGGTGAAACAAATCCTGATTGAGCCTTTTGGCGATGAAGACAATGCCATTGGCTTTTGGACTGAAGCAGGTTGCTTATTGGCCATCTGTGATGACCTACGAGAGCTTTCCGCAAAGCCAAAAGATGCCACTTATTACCGCGTAATGCAGGCGTTATCGGTGCCAGATGTTGTTGAAGATTTGCCTGACAGTTATGAGCTGTTGATGGCAATTACCACGGATAGCGGCGCAGGAACTTACCTCATCTTAACTCCGGATGCGCGGACAAGGGCGACGTTATGAGCGATGTTCCCCATGCCTCAATGCTGGCAAAACTCAAGGACATCAAAGGCCTGAAGCAATTGTTCATGGCTGCATTGCTGCTTTATGCACTGCTGCTTGATGCGGATTGCCCAGCTTGGGCCAAGACAGTTGTGGTCGCAGCGCTTCTTTACCTTCTAAACCCATTCGATGCCATGCCAGACCCAGTGATTTGGGCTGGCTACATCGATGATTTAGGCGTGTTGCTAAGTGCTATTGCCACATTAAGCAATGTGATTAAACCCCACCATCATGCATCTGCAAGTCAAATGCATAATGAAATCTGAAGGATACCAATATGAAACCCAAGACAACCAAAGCAGTGAAAGAACCTGTTGTAACTGAACAAGCGACTGAAACAACAAATCCTGATGCAGGTTACACCTTTTTAATTGATAAAGGTGTGGCCAGTAAGCTCAGTCCAAAATCCGCCGGAGCCGTATTCTTTCAACTGGCCGTGAAAGATGAAGACAACAGCTTATATCTCAGAATCAGTGGTAATGAAGGTGGTGGCCTGCACTCAAAAGAGTGGGTCAGTGTCACTGCCATCATTGATCTACTGAAACCACTGAAAGAGCAGAGCTTCAAAAGCAACGTGTTCAAAAAAGTGATGGTCGGTAAAAGCAGCAACAATGTGTCCTTCTTATCGGGCATTTTGCGAAGCGCGGATATCGGCCTTATCCAACCAAGCCCGGAAGGAACCTTCTTGCACCAACTTGCCGCTGATTTTGACCTGAAATGTAAAACCCTGTTGGCCCTCGCTGGCTAACTGATTAACCCCGCTCATACCGCTAAGGCTGCAACCCCGTAGCCCTGAAAATCAACGAAGAGAACACATTATGGAACAGACGATTGAGCTGAATGGCCTTGCTTTGCCTGTCAGCAACGAACTCGCACAGGTACTGCTAAAACAGTTAATTCCAGCAACAGAAGGACTTGATACCCTGACTGATGCGACGATTAACTTTCGGGACCCGGAGTACTGCGCAGAATCTGGTGGTTATCACCCAGTTGAAGTCAGACTGGTTTGGCGCAACAGCGCCTGGCAAATTGACTACATCACCAGCTTTTCCTTTGTGGGCATGGGTTGGTGTGCTGAGCTTGCCAAAGAGCTGGACTTTGACTTTGGTCAGAACTGCTTTGAAATGCGTGGTTACCGGCCACAAGTCCTTGGTATTGGTGAAGAGATGTACCGACTGTTCGAGCAAAACTTCATTGAGTACGTGCGGATGGAGGTCTTCGACGTGGTAACCACAGTAGAAGACTAAATCCACCCAAAGATAGCCCCCCCGACACGGCTATCTTTTTTTGGCGAAAAATGGCGATTTTCTATGATCTGTGTGGGATTGAGTCTGTCCGTAAGGGGTGAAAGGCACGGAGATGGACCGGGACTGCTGGAAATCCGGACCAACTGTGCAACCACGCCAAGGTGAATTTCCAATATCTACATGAGCTAAAGTCGAGTTTTGGTCCGGGTCCGTTTCAAAGTCCCAACGGATTTAAGAACCGACGGGAGTTCGTTGAAGGCATCAAGTTCGAAGGAATGAACGTTATCAGAGCTAGTTTGAATAAAAAATAACGATTAAAAATGGTTATTTTAGTTTTTAAAATGGATTGCAATTTACCTTTTTGCATCAAATGTTGCTATTGGTTTTTGAGTGCAATTTTATAAGCAAGAAAATTTTTTCCTCCTAGCCGCTAGTTCGAATAATTTTTTCACAGGCACTTTTTTGGGGGTTTGATACCATCAAAACTACATTCAATTGTAAACTCATCACCCACTAAAATTCATTTATTACAGTAACTTACGATAAATTCTACTATTCTAAATTCCTTGATTTGAAGCTTATCGGTGCTAATCTAAGTCCAGAAAATTTGTTTTAGAAGCGAAGTTGGATAGTGAGTGAAAAGATGAATGGTGTTTATAAAACTAAGTTAAGCAAAGCCAAAGCTATGCGCGATTTGGTTGTGCCATTTCTGTTCCTGGAGCCACAATCTCAAGGTCATGCTTTTGTCGTCCGCAAGCAATTTAAAGGCGAAAGGCATGTATGTACTTTAGGCCATTCCTCGTATATGGCTTTAACTGAAGCGCGTTTTGCGGGTATGAAGTGGTTCGAAGATAAAAAAAATGGAGTACCGACCGATCATAACAAATTGATTCTGAAACAAGTCATCGCCAAACAAGAGGAGTGGTTGAGTCAAAACGGCACAACCAATCAGATCAAATACCTACAAAAAAATCTCAATCGGCTGAAAGGGCTGTCTGAAGACATTCTGGCAAAGGTGTTCTCTGAGATCGGCAAGCATGATCTAGAGCGCGAGGTATCTGCCTACCGAAAAACAGGTGTTGCAGAGGCGAGTGTGAACCGCTTTTTAAGCGGCATTAGTTCCTTATACTCATTCATGAAAATGCTCGGTTATGACATTCCGAACGTTTGTTCAGAGATTAAACGCCGACCAGAACACAACATCCGCACGAATACCCTCCCAGTAGAGGCTATCAAGTATTACATCCAACACTTATTAAAAGATAGCAATTGGTTGGCTGCTTACGCATTGATCATCATGGTGTCCACCGGTATCCGTTGCGGAAACGTCATTGCGATGAATGTTGATATGGTCAGCCCTTGCCTTCGTTACATCCATTTGCCAATGACGAAGTCTGGCAAACCGCAGACTGTAGCTGTTCCACAGCTGCTGAAACAGATCCTGCAGGAACTTCTGGACAATGCCAGAAAGAAAAACAGTCACTTTTTGTTCCCGTCTGACACGAGTTCGACTGGTCACATTGCATCACCACGGGGCCCCCATGAGCGCGCCATTGCGGCACTGAATGCAATGGGATTCGACTTGGTCTGCACTATTCACGACCTGCGTCGCACCTTTGCCAATCAGCTATTGCGTGCATCTGGCGGTAACGTTTACCTGGTCAGTCAGGCGTTGGGGCATGGTTCTGTTGCGGTGACCATGCGTTATTTAAGTATTCGATCCGATGAGTTAGACGAAGCCGTTAACTTGGCTGCGGCAGCATTGGGTCTGGAAAGTCTTGCAGCGTAATGCTGCGGGGGCGGTGTGCGTTCTTGCGTTTGTTTCGTAAAACAACCGGACAAACGGACCAAACAGGAATGTGCAGTAAACAGAACGCCAAAACAAGGTCCGGGAAACCATTTGGTCCGGGTATTTAAAAAGCCAACGACTCAGAAGGAGTTCAATATGGCACGTTTAGTTGAGTTAAAAGAAGAAAAAGCGGTCGAAACGACTTTACCAATAGGCAAGCCAAACGGCCCAGTGAAGTTTATTCGTTTCAATGGCGCTTGGTTGTTCATGCTGTTTTCTAAGTCACACAATAGCTTATTTATTGTTGATGACTTTTTGGTTAAAAAACTACCAAACGTTAAAAAATATTACCTCGCACCGTATATTTCTCAGAAAAATCAATTAGGTGTGTTCGCATATACAGCATCAGATTGTAACTGGCACTACAAGGCGCTTGAAATAATAGCGGTTGGTGAACACCAACCAGTCATTATCAAGACTATCCGTGACGTCGGTTACGAATTCACGGTTGTTGAAGATTACACCGACGAGCAGTTCATCGTTCCTGAAAATTGGTTAGAGCAAGTTAATACCAAGATTGAAGCAAGGGTTATCGACTCTCTTGACCATCCTGTAGCAAAAGAAGCGTTGAAAGGGCACGGCAACTAAGATGAGTTCCGGAACTCCACAATCGTCATCATGGAGCTCTGGTAATGAGCTTGGCACAGCCAAATGGCAGGGCCAACAAATTTATTTGACTGATATTATTGAAAATGTCCAGCGCGCAACGGCTGCGTCAGATGACTTTAAACATATTAAATTCGAATTAACCTTTGGTGCATTCACTATTTTCAAGGCTTGCACCGAAGGCAAAAAAATTGATCTGAAAATAGAAGCGTTCGTCATGGCCAATGGCCATGACGCTTCGCGTGAAATTAAAAAACAATGTAAACAAACTGATTGCTTTGATGACTTTTTCTTTGACTTATCGCGAGCTTGCAACCAAGTAAGCCTATCTTCAATTGCATTTAGCAGGAAGTCTGGTCTGGCAAAATTGGCTTGTAGCCGATTTGGTAGCCCAGTATTACTGATTAATATTGCAACGGAAATTGCCAAAGTTTTTGCAGAGATTGCTAAGGCCGTTTTAAAGTCTTCCGAATTAAATGCTGCCACCGAACGTGCGCACTATGCCAAAGTTATCCGCCGTATTGAACAACGCGGTATTCCATGCGATGTGGAATTACTGCAACACCTTCATACCGATAGCGCCGCGCTCTGGCAAAATCTTGTTGAACACCATGACCCTGAGCAATTGGTTTACATCAACGGGCGATTTGATCTTCGTGCATTTGCCCGGTTTGTCGATGCTGCGGGTATTGATTATCCATCTACTCCGGCTGGCCTGCCGGATTTAAAAAAGCTTGGCGATATGGCCAAGTCATTTCCAATACTTAAAGATATTTATACGCTGTATAAGCTTGATTCGCAGTTGCGCAGTCAGAAGCTTCAGCTTAACTCTGATAACCGTTTAATAGCGGAATTAAAGCCTTTAGCCACGATCACCGGCCGTCATGCACCCAGCAGTAACAGTTTTGTGATGGGCCTTGCTAAGCCATTTCGAAGTCTGGTTACTCCAGAAAAAGGCTCTGTACTCTTTGTTCTGGATTACGTTGCCCAAGAAGTTGGGATTGCAGCTGTTTTGTCTGGAGAACAGGCATTACAGCGTGCTTATCTCCATGGCGATATTTACCTGACCTTTGCCAAACAAATCGGCTTAGTGCCCGATGATGCGACAAAACAAAGCCATGCTGCAGAGCGTGATTTATGTAAAACCGTGTTTATCGCTGTGCTCTATGGCATGGGTGTAAGCACCTTAGCTCAGTTGTTAGGCTGCACACATGTTGATGCAGCAGAACTGTTGGCAGGCCACCGGCAGAACTACCCGCAACTGTGGTTATGGCAAGAGGCAATTATTAAACAAGCACGCGAGGAGCATGAATTAAGAACTGCTTCCGGTTGGCGCGTGTTTGTGGATCATTCAACAAAACCAACAACCCTAAAGAACTGGCCTATCCAAGCTGTCGGAGCCGACATTTTGCGTAAGGCAGTTATGGACTGTGACAACGCCGGATTACGAGTATTGGCCCCCTTACATGATGCCATCATGTTTGAGTCCAGTATCGAAGATCACGAAGTTCACATCCACCAAGCCCAAACCCTGATGGTCAATGCTGCAAAGCATTGGCTGTCAGATTTCCCACTGCGCCTCGATACCCAGTTAGTCTTTCCCGGACAGACTCTTTGTCCAACCAACGTTACTGGGTTAAAGCATTTTGTAGGCGCTTCTTTAGCCAATTTGAGAGGTAAGTAAGATGAGCAGTAAAAAAGATGCAAAACAATCTAACGTAGACGTTGCAATCGAGTTGATCGATCGCCACTTTGCATTTTCTGTTGACCAAAATAAGCAAAGTATTGCAACTATGGCCATAGCGCCTGCCAGGATCAACGTTCCGGTAAACAGTCCAGAATTTAAATCTCATGTCCGTGACGCTTTTTTCCAGTTTACTGGTAAAAGTATCAGTGCCAATAATGTTAAAGAAGTGGTTGAACACTTCACCACGAAGGCAATGTTTAGTGGTGAAAAGTACTTTCTGAATCGGCGTTACAGCTTTGAAACCCAAACGAATGAACTCTTTATCGACAAGTGCGACGACGCCTGCACCGTCTTACACTTAAAAGATGGTCAAGTTACATCAATGACTCAAGCTGAAGCCCCGGTGGAGTTTAGCTTCGACGAAAGCATGGATCCACAACCTGATTACTTGCCAGGTGAAGGAAACTGGAAGTTGATCAATAAATACGTTCATCTCGCTAACGAACATTTGTACCCTTTGTTAATGGTCCACATTGGGCAAATGATGGTCAGAATGGGACCTTATGCGATGGCCTGTTTTGTCGGTCAAGCCGGCTCCGGCAAGAGCGAAGCTGCACGTTTTATTCTGTCACTGATTGACCCAGGAAATAACCCATTGCTCAGCTTTACGGGGAATGAAAAGGACATTGCAATTTCAGTAAGGCGTTCAGTAGCTTTGGCATTTGACAACGTTGAACCGTTCTCAAAAGTTGCTGCAAATATATTGTGTCGGCTTTTGACTGGAGCGGGCATAAGAACACGCCAATTATTTACTGATACCGGTGAAATTACTTTGGAGATATTGTCTCCAATTATTGTCACCAGCATAGACCAACCAATCCGAACTGATGACCTAATGGATCGTTCCATCACATATCTACTGGAACGGATCCCAGCAAACAAACGCAAAACTATGAAAGATCTGATAGTGCAAGCAAAAGTTGATCGACCACTTATTTTTAGTGCGATCTTAGATATGGTTGCACTTGGTCTTAAGAACATTGATTCAGTCGCAGAGGAGGAACTGCCTCGCATGGCAGACTTCGCCAAGTTTGCTTGTGCATGTGCACCATATTTTGGTTTAACTTCAAAGCAGATGTTGGAACTGTACGCATCCAGTCAACAAGAAATGGTGGCCGACGTAGCGGATGATTCACCGTTTATCCGTGCAGTACATCGTCTAATCAGCCGCAAACAAGAAGCTTGGCAGGGTAACGCGACAGAGCTTTTAAAAGAGCTCGAATTCGCACCTGAAGTCGTGCAAAAAGGTTGGCCGCAAAGCAGCATTGCCGCCGGTAAGCTGCTGACACGCTACTCTGAAGTGCTTAACAAACTTGGTATTGATGTTGAAAAAATCGAACGCCACCGTCGCCAAGTGCGTTTGAGCAAGCTGCCACACTTCCAGCCTGCAGAAGAAATTGAAACACCAAAGCCTAATATTCGCCGAACCATCGGTAAGTGATTTGAACGACACTTAATCTTTGTAATCAAAATCCCGGTCCGCCGGGATTTTTTATTTCCGCTAAACACCTGTATTCAAAAGCGACATACCACCCAGCCAAACCAATCATATAAGTTGCAACCCACAATAATGTGCGGTTAAATACTTTGTGTATTGAAAATAACAACAAACAGCATCGGACTAATATTTTATCCGTCACTGCATTCATCAGCATCTATTGCTGACTCCAGCTGACCTTACATCCGCCGCTGTATAAACGGCAAGGTCCAGACAGGCTTAACAAGCCCACCTTGCCGCAGCAAGATCCGCGTAGTTTCGCATTACGGAGTAATTAGGCGCATGGAACAGCACTACCTGAAATCATCATACCGCGAAAAGCTGATTGAACATCTGTTCATCGGTGAGCTGCTCAAGCTGTCCTGGGCCAGTGGTGCGTGCTCGCTCGAAATATCAAAGCCTGAGGTTGATAACCAAGGTTACGACCTAATCGCCGAAGAAAATGGTGTTATCCGTCATATCCAACTGAAAACCGCCAAACTAGACGCCAAAGCCGCATATCAGAAGGTTCATATCGCACTAGCGACCAAGCCGTCTGGTTGCGTGTTATGGATTTTCTTCGATGAAACCACGATGCAGCTGGGGCCATTTTTGTTCTTCGGCGGTCAGCCAGGCGAGAAATTGCCCGATATTTCGCAGTTTAAAATCGCCAAACATACCAAAGGCAACAAAGATGGCGTGAAAGCTGAGCGACCAGACATCAGGGAAGTTCGCAAAAAAGCCTTTGTGCGGTACGATCGCATCGAATTAATTTATAACGCCTTGTTTGGGGCGCAATTGCAGACACTGCAGAGTATGAAATGACGTTAATCAACCTCAAAGACTTAGAAGCCCATCTATGGCATGCCGCGCATATTATTACCGGCCCCATTGATGCATCCGACTATAAAACCTACATCTTCCCAGTGCTATTCTTTAAGCGCATTTGCGATGTTTACGACGAAGAGTTTGCAGATGCAATGTCGCAAGTTGGTGATGAAGAACTCGCCCGTGGTGACATGTTCCACCGGATTAAAATCCCCGCCGAAGCGCATTGGAGCCGGGTGTTTGCCAAAACCAAAGATATTGGTCAGGCCCTGAAAGATGCATTTCGCGCTATCGAAGTTGCTAACCAACACCTTTACGGCATTTTTGGTGACGCTAGCTGGACCAACAAAGAACGTTTATCTGATGAACTGTTATCAACCTTACTTAACCACTTCAACAAGGTGAATTTAGGCGTTGCCAGCGTTCGTGATGATGACATGGGCCGAGCCTATGAATACCTGATCAAACGGTTTGCAGATAAAGCCAACAAAAAAGCCGGTGAGTTCTATACACCACGTACAATCGTGCGCTTAATGGTCAACGTGCTGGACCCGGTTGCCGGTGAAAGTGTCTACGACCCGGCCTGTGGTACGGGTGGTATGTTGCTGGAGACCATCCATCACGTGAAAGAAAACGGTGGCGATCCGCGTCTCCTAAAAATCAAAGGCCAGGAAAAGAACCTGACAACCGAAGCCATCGCCCGAATGAACTTATTTTTGCATGGCCAGGAAGACTTTCAAATCCTGCGCGGCGATACCTTGCGCGACCCGAAATTTGTTGTGAATGACCAGCTAGAAACCTTTGATTGTGTCATTGCGAACCCGCCGTTCAGTTTGTCGGAATGGGGCCATGAGCAATGGAAAAACGACCCATATGGCCGCAAGCAGTTTGGTTTGGCACCACAAACCAACGGTGATTTTGCTTGGGTCCAACATATGCTGGCCTCACTCAACAAAAATGGTCGGATGGCGGTTGTGCTCCCACACGGCGTGCTGTTTCGTGGTGGTGCAGAAGGGCAAATCAGAACAGCACTGCTTAAACAAAACAAAATCGAAGCCATCATCGGTTTGGCGAGTAACTTGTTCTACGGCACAGGGATTCCTGCGTGCATCTTAGTGCTGAGGCAAAAACGTCCTTCTTCGCATAACGACCACGTACTGGTCATCAATGCCGAAGAGATCTACACCAAAGGCCGCGCGCAAAACACCTTATCAAACGACCAGTCTGATGACATTTATCGCATTTATCAGAAACAGCGCGCAGATGGTCCGAATGCGCAGGAAATTGAAGGTGTTGCACGCTGGGTATCTCTAGCGGAAATTGAGGAAAACGACTTTAACCTCAATATCGCACGTTACGTGCAAAAGCCATTGGCAGAGGAAACCATCACTGTTGAAGAAGCACTCAAGGACTTCCAACTAAAACTAGCGGCTTTAGAACAAGCTGAAAACGAACTGGAAGCCTTGCTACTGCAGGAAGGGTTTGAACTATGAACAAAAAGCATTTAGAAGACTTACTCTGGGGCGCGGCCGAATTCCTGCGTGGCCAGATTGATGCGTCCGATTACAAGCAGTACATTTTCCCGTTGCTGTTTTATAAGCGCTTATCTGACGTGTACTTAGAAGAGTATAACGAAGCGTTAGAAACCCATGATGGCGATGCCGAATATGCGGCGATGCCGATGTATCACCGCTTTGACATCCCCGCAGAAGCGCGTTGGGAAAAGGTGCGTCATACCAGTAAGAATATCGGTGAAGCCATTCAAACGGCGCTGCGCCTAATTGAAGCTAACAATCCGCGTTTGCATGGTGTATTTGGTGATGCACAGTGGACCAATAAGGAACGGCTACCGGATCATCTGCTGGCGGATTTAATTGAGCATTTCAGTAAAATCCCGCTGGGTATTAAATCGGTCAAACAAGACGACCTTGGCGAAGCTTACGAATATCTGATTAAAAAGTTTGCTGATGATTCTGGCCACACAGCTGCCGAGTTTTATACCAACCGCACTGTGGTGCATTTAATGACCCGGATTATGCAGCTAAAGCCCGGTGAAACTGCGTATGACCCGACTTGTGGCACCGGTGGTATGTTGCTAAACGCTGTGATGGATTTGCGTTCAGATGGGCAAGAATGGCGTTCTGTGAAGCTTTATGGTCAAGAAGTAAATTTACTGACATCGGCTATCGCTCGCATGAACATGTTTTTGCATGATATCGAAGAGTTTGAAGTTATGCGCGGCGATACTTTGGCGGAGCCAAAGTTCATCGAGCACGACCAACTGAAGCAGTTTGATGTGATTTTTGCTAACCCGCCGTATTCGATTAAAAAGTGGAACCGCGACAAGTTTGCAGCCGACCCTTATGGCCGCAACTTATTTGGCGTGCCGCCACAAGGCTGTGCTGACTATGCGTTTTACACCCACATCATTAAAAGCTTAAAGCCTGATACTGGGCGCGCTGCAATGCTGTGGCCGCACGGCGTATTATTCCGCGATTCTGAACAGGCTATCCGCAAGCAGGTTATTGAGTCGGACATTATCGAAGCGGTAATTGGGCTAGGCAAAAACCTCTTTTATAACTCGCCGATGGAATCTTGCGTGGTGGTACTTAATTGCAATAAGCCCATTGAGCGAAAAAGTAAAGTGTTGTTTATTAATGGATCGAAACACGTTACCCGCGAACGCGCTCACAGCCGCTTATCGGATGAGGATTTAGTCGTTTTATGCGAGGCTTATTTTAAACCAGAGAAGCAAAATGAAATTTCAGCTTTGGTTGAAATCGAAACCATTAAACAGAACCTTTATAACTTGTCGATTCCGCTGTATGTGCAAGCAACGGTCGAAGATGAATCTTATGATGTTGTTCATGAAATCGAATCTTGGAAAGTATGTCGTGTTCAACTGAAAAAACAAACCAATAACCTCCTAAATCACCTAGCTGATACTTTTGGTGATAAGAATTGCCAACAAAGCGGGGGCATTAATGAATAAGCAGTACAACGAAGGTTCACAGCTATTGAAGTTTGGAGCAGTAGCAGAGCATATCTCAGAGAGAGTAAATCCAGTACCGGGAGACGAGAAGCGCTATATCGGCTTGGAACATCTGGATAGCGGGAGCTTGCAGGTCAAAAGATGGGGTGGTGATGTTGTTTTAAAAGGACAAAAGCTTGCCATAAAGAAGGGCGATATTTTGTTTGCCAAACGTAACGCATATTTAAAAAGAGTAGCACTCGCCCCATTTGACGGAATTTTTTCTGCGCATGGAATGGTAATGCGACCGACTGGTAACAAAATTCTTCCCGAATTTCTGCCATATTTTATGCAGTCAGATGCTTTTATGAACAGGGCAATTGCTATTTCAGAAGGCTCGCTTTCTCCGACCATAAAATGGAAAACGTTAGAATCACAGGAGTTTGAGTTCCCGCCAATTGAATCGCAAAAGAGAACCCTACGCTTACTTGAAAAAATAAATCAATGCATTGAATGTTACGAAGGTGCGTCATTATCATCATCCGAATTGTGCGAGAGTATTATAGGAAGTGAACTTTCCAAGCTTGGAAAAGAATGTACAAC
Source organism: Alishewanella sp. SMS8 (assembly GCF_030737935.1). Lineage (NCBI taxonomy): Bacteria > Pseudomonadati > Pseudomonadota > Gammaproteobacteria > Alteromonadales > Alteromonadaceae > Alishewanella > Alishewanella sp. SMS8. The sequence continues at coordinate 346,262 of NZ_JAPJEA010000002.1, read as the reverse complement.
CGTCGGTGACCTAATTGACTCTGGGGATATAATCGAAATTCAAGATGGAAACCATGGAAATGACCACCCAAAAGCGTCGGAATATGTTTCCAGTGGAATTCCATTTGTAATGGCCAGCGACCTAAGTTTTGGAAAGGTTGATATGGCTGGCTGTAAAAAATTGGTGAAAAATAGAGCAGATAAGCTACGTATCGGTTTTTCTTATCCTGGAGATATATTGCTTAGTCATAAAGGAACTGTTGGACTTGTAGCGGTCACACCAGCTGTGTCTGATTATATAATGCTCACCCCTCAGGTTACATACTACCGAGTTAATCCAGATGGCAGGTTACTTGCGAAATTTTTAGAGGTTTATTTCCGTAGTCGAAGCTTTCAAAGGGTATTGAAGTCGCTTTCCGCGCAATCCACTCGAGCGTATATAGGAATAACAGCTCAAAAGAAGCTACCCGTACCCCTACTAAGTGTAAGTAAACAAACAGAAATCATCGATATTTGGAGTCAATTTCAAAATCAAGTGACGCTTCTAAATGACGCAAAGTCAAAGTCAACTCGGCTGGCAACATGCATAATTAATGGGGCATAAGATGTTCAACGAACACACCGTCACGGAAAATGGAATTATTGACTGCTTAAAAGGTTTAAGCGGGGTAAATTGGACTTACTGCCATGGTGAAAACCTGCCAAAACAAACGCAGGATATCTTTGTTGAAGAGTGGCTAAAAGAAGCGCTTTGTTCGTTAAACCCTGATATTGCTAAACAACCGGACCTAGCGGACGAAGTTATTCACAAGCTACGCGGGGTTGTTTTTGAAGCTAAATTCACTGGCCTGGTAAAGGCTAACGAGAACTTTCAAGAATGGTTGCTGGCTGAAAAAAGTTTGCCTTTTGGCGAGAATGGCGACCATATCACCATCAATCTGATTGATTTTGATAACCTCGAAAATAACCACTTTGTGGTGTCGCAGCAGGTCCACTACATCGCTGCAACCGAAGTGTATTTTGATATTGTGCTGTACGTAAACGGCATTCCTTTGGTCGTTGGCGAAGTGAAAACTGCCACTCGCCCAAGCGTAAGCTGGCAAGACGGCGCAGCCGATTTTATCGGCGGTAAAAAGCATTATTGGCAGAATGTTGCGCCGTTTTTTGTGCCTAATCTTTTGTGCTTTGCCAGTGAAGGCAAAACCTTTGCGTATGGCGCAATCAATGCAGGCCCGAAAGATTGGGGCCCTTGGCACAATACAGAACTTCGCGAGGAGATATTACCGGGGTTACAGTCGGTGCTAAATAGTGCAGAAGGCCTGCTGAATCCGGTTACCTTGTTACAGCTGCTTGAATCCTTTGCCCTTTTCTCAACCGTGAAAACCGGCAAAAACACCCCACCGAAGCGCATCAAAATTTTGCCTCGTTACCCGCAGTTTGAAGCGGCTAAACAAATCGTTGAACGGGTGCGTCGTGGTTACCCCAAAAAAGGCCTGATTTGGCACTTCCAAGGCTCCGGTAAATCGTTGTTGATGCTTTACGCGGCCAAGATGCTGCGTGCTGATAATGAGCTGAAGAACCCAACTGTGTTAGTCGTGGTTGATAGGCGCGACTTGGATAGTCAAATCAGTGAAACTTTCGGTGGCGCTGATGTGAAGAACCTGATTAAAGTGCAAAGCTGCAAAAAGCTTGGTCAGTATATAGAGCAAGATAGCCGTGGCATTCTGATAACCACGATCTTCAAATTCAAAGATGTCGAAATCGATGACACCAATAAAGACGGCTTAAATAACCGCAGCAACATTATTGTGCTGGTCGATGAAGCCCATCGCACCCAAGAAGGTGGCCTCGGTGACAAAATGCGTTGGGCGCTGCCAAATGCACATTTCTATGGCTTAACTGGTACACCTATTTCAGGCATAGACCGCAATACTTTTAAGTTGTTTGGCGCTGAAGACGACCCAGGTCGTTACATGAACCGCTACAGCTATAAGCAATCTATTCGCGACGGCGCAACAAACCCTGTCAAGTTCGAACCCAGGCTGGCGGAGTTGCGAGTAGACCGCGCTGCGATTGACGAAGAGTTTAACGAGCTTGTTAAAGCCAACAACTTAGATGATGAGGAAAAAGCCGAGCTATCTAAGCGGGCAGGCAAACTGGCCATTATGCTAAAAGCGCCAAAGCGCATGGCTGCCGTGAGCGAAGATATTGCCAACCATTTTACTAGCCACGTAAAGCCAAAAAAGATGAAAGGCATGGTGGTTGTCTATGACCGTGATGCCTGTGTGCAGATGTATTACTTGCTGGGTGAACAACTAGGTTTTGATGCCGTTGAAGTGGTGATGAATATCGACCAAGCGCCTATCCGCGCTGAAGACGGTGATAAAAAAGGCAAGATCAACAAAGACTGGCGCAAATGGCATGATGACCTTGAACTTCCAGTCAAAGACGCGGATTTCGAGCGCTGGCAAGTAGTTGATAGCGACGAGCAGAAACAAAAAGATCTGATTGAAACATACAAAGATCCTAAACAACCTCTGCAATTGTTGATTGTAACGGCAAAGCTATTGACGGGTTTCGATGCCCCGATTTGTTATTGCATGTATCTGGATAAGCCACTTCGCGACCATACGTTATTGCAGGCGATGTGCCGCACTAACCGCTTATATCAAACAGACGAAACCCGCAAAGACATGGGCTTGATCATTGATTACCTTGGCGTATTCGAAAACCTGCGCACAGCCTTAGCTTACAACCCGGACGAAATCGAAGGGGTGATTGAAGGGATAGAAGCCTTCAAAGCATTACTGCCCATTCAACTGGAAAAGTGTTTAGCATTCTTCCCGAATGTCGATCGCAGCCTAGAAGGGTTCGAAGGCATCATGGCAGCCCAAGAATGTTTGCCAACCAATGCGAAACGCGATGAATTTGCCGCTGCTTTTGGCGTGCTGGCAAAGCTTTGGTCCGCAATTAATCCGGACCCGTTCCTACACACATATCGCAAAGATTACAAATGGCTGGCCCAGATCTACGAATCGGTGAAGCCTGTTGGCCAAACGGGTGCTTTAGTTTGGGCCGCATTGGGTGCCGAAACCATTCAGCTAATTCATCAACACACCGACATTAATCGTATTCGTGATGATATCGACGAACTCATCATGGATGAGCATGCGATTTTCACACTGACCGACAAAGAACAAGAGCAACGCGCCCGCAAGATTGAAATTGACCTGATGGGCCGTTTGCGTGGCCATGATGACCCTAAGTTTGTGGCCCTAGGTGAGCGTTTAGAGAAGCTACGGCAAGACTACGAAGCTGGTGTTATCAAAGCCATAGACTGGCTGAAAGGCCTGTTAGACGCAGCGAAAGACACTGTGCAGGCCGAGCGGGAAAGTGGGGATAAAGTGGTTACTCAGGCTGATAATAGACAAGCCCTGACCAAACTCTTCTTAGAAACCCGCCCAGAGACCACACCCAAGCTTATTGGTGATGTCGTTGAACAAATCGACAAAATAGTTAAAGCCACCCGCTTCGACGGCTGGCAAAACTCCAACAGCGGCCCACGCGAAATCCAAAAAGCGCTGTTATTAACACTGGCACAGTTTGGCCTAGGCAAAGACAAAGAGTTGTTTGCCAAGGCTTATGCTTATATTGAAGAGCATTATTGATGCAGTATGTTGGTGATGAGCTGGAGCGGTTGGCTCTTGGTCAAGGTGACGAAACGAATTCAGATTTGTTAGGCCGGAGCGCATTCAATCGTTACTACTATGCGTCATTTCTGATTACGCGTGAGACCATTAAAAGCATGCAGATCAGTCCAAAATTCGTAAAGCATGCTGAGATCCCAATCATCCTCCAAGAAGGTTTGAAAAAAAAAGCCAAACCTAGGTTGGATAAGTTAGTAAGAGAAGGATTGATGGACAAGGGAACATATAGTCGACTATTGACTGACCTTAACGTTGTTGGGAATGAGCTAGCTGAGCTTCTTCAACATGCGAACGATGCTAGGGTTCTTGCAGACTATGAACCTGAAATAAAAACCGAACGCGATGGAAGCGTAATCAAACTAAAAGATTACAAATTGACTACTGCGAAAGTGTGGCCTTCAAAAGCACGTCAATTATGTGGAAGGCTGTTAAGAATTTGGAGGGACATCGGCCTTGCATGAACTAAAAGATATCGCTGAGCTAGAAGAGCTAAAAAGAGACTATTTCATTTCAGAACTTAGTGTAAGAGCTTCTGACGGAACGATTGTGCTTTATATTCCTGTTGAGCACGTTAGCGAAATTGCTAAAACAGGGTATGTTTCTAGGCGACAACTAGATAATTTGTCTTGCAAGCTAGCAGAGAAATACGGAGTACCAATTGCTGTTCTAGTTACATTCTCTCCTAAATTTGAAAAAATAGCCCAAGCAGCTGAGTTATTACTTAAAGCAAAGTTTAGTGACATTCTCGAAGAAGCTAATTTTTCATTTTTATCATCTGAGAAAGTTAACGCTTGGATTAAACTTAACCAACTAACAGACGACAATACTTTTCAAATTGAATCATACTTGCAATCAATTTTGATTGAATCGGGAGTTAATTTCTTATCTTGCCAGTGGGTTGACGAAAATGCCCCTCTTCCAACGCCAATTAATGTTTTAATAGCATTAAAACGTCTTCAACCAGTCAACATTGAGCGTCTTATTGGATACTTTATCACCGACTACAGAGATGTTAATGGAAAGTGGCTAAATCGCCAACTGGACAAAATGATAAAAAAGCAGCTGATTATCCGAGATAAAATTTCTGGAAATTATGCACTTACGGGAAACGGGCTAGGTCTGATTCCAGCGATTCGAAGTAAAAACAATACAGATATACTAAGAGCACTTGAATTAGGGAAAAGAAAGTGGTGATATACACAACGGGAGCGGCGATGAATTATCGCGAGGGTATGCATCATGCCCGTTTGCGAAGGCTAGACACAGAATCACCGATGGACAAGCGTCCATTAGTGCATTCGCCCGAATGGACGCTTGTCCATCGTCGAAACAAATTTATGAGAATTGTGTCATGAATGCCGCGCCGCTCCTAGTTTCCTTCGATTCTATTGAAAAATATATTGAAGCACTTCCAGAAAAACAAAAGACCGAATATTCCGATATAATTTCTAAATTGCATAGTGAAGGATTGCCTCCAGTAGTCTCAGAGTATTGTTTGGCAGTTTTGTTCGGTTATTCTATGGATTTCATTTTCGCGTTATCCAAACACCCCCACAAATTTTATCGAACTTTTGATATTCGTAATGGTAGCAAGACCCGAAAAATCAACGCGCCAAGAGTTGCCTTAAAGGTCATTCAAAAATGGCTGGGATTCCATTTAGCTAATGCTTCACTGTTCCCGCCACATGTCTTTGGATTTATTAAAGGCAAATCTTTTGTTGATGCGGCTAAGGCCCATATCGATGCTGATTGGGTATATTCTGTTGATATCGAAAACTTCTTCCCGTCGATAACTCACGAACGTGTCGCTACGTCGCTAATTACTAAAGGATATAGTGAGCATGGTGCGAGCCTTATTGCCGATCTTTGTTGCTTAAATGGTGCTCTGGCGCAAGGTTCTCCCACAAGCCCTGTATTGTCCAATCTGGTTATGCAAGAAGCTGATAGCAAGCTTATTGAAATTGCTGACCGTTACAATTTAAACGTTACTCGTTATGCTGATGACATTACTTTCTCGGGAAAAGGAGCGAAAAATCCGGAGTTCGAGCAGGAATTGAATACTTTGTTTCATGAACAAGGGCTAGTACTCAACGACCAAAAGCGCTTTTATGCTGAAAAATCCAAGGGGCAAAGGCTCAAAGTACATGGTTTGTTGGTCAAAGAAGATACTGTTAAGTTAACCAAAGGCTATCGTAATAAAATTAGAGCCTTTAAGCACTTGTTGAATAATGGGAAAGTCCTTGAGGACGATATCGCAAGACTGACAGGTCATGTAAAGTTTTCAGAATTTGTTAATGATGCTGGTAAAGATTAAATGCACGTTCAATAACCTAATTCAATGTCAGAAAATGAGTGATGTCTATGTCACCTACTTTACTTTTCACCAGCCAGAAACCATAGGAAATAATTAACTATGCGTTTGTCCAAATCATTGTGCGCAGTTGTAGGTGAAGTTTTGTCAGGTTCACACAACGCACTGGAAGCGTTATTCATATCTTCTGGAGCTCCGGGTGATCCTCCTCCCCTCGCACACCACACCAAATGGAAAGAATGGCTGTTTCGGGCAGGAACTGATCCCAGTACTGATAGTTTGGCCGTATTGGGAGGTGTTCTCGAAGAGTTCATGGATCTCCCTCCACAGCAAGGAAGTTCAGAGTTTGATACTTGGAAAGAGCGAAAAGCACGAGTAGAAAGTGTTTTAGAAGAGAATGGACTTCGATATTATCGATTTGGTCGTGTACTACCCCAAGGCGAAAATCCTCAGACAGCAACCACTGCAGGGGGTCAAGATTACACGTCAGCCCCATCTAAACCAGCAAGGGTTGAGGAGTTACTCGAAATAGTCTTGCGAGGTCTGCGACGGTCTATGCACCCGCTAACGCATCGTAGAAAAGGGGCCCAATCACTTTCGTTCACTAGTGAATACGATGTACAAGATCTTCTTCATGCGCTGTTAAGACCTTGGATAAGTGATATTCGTCCAGAAGAGTTCACTCCAAGTTATGCTGGTTCCAGTACAAGAATGGATTTTCTACTTCCTGCACATTCTTTGGTTATCGAGACCAAGCTAGTTCGCGATAGAGTCCATGCAAAAAAAGTTGGCGATGAACTAATAATCGATATTGAACACTACCGGAAACATCCAGAGTGTAAATCGCTCTGGTGCGTGATTTATGATCCTGAATGCCTGATAACGAACGCTTCTGGTGTGAAGTCTGATTTAGAGGGTATTAGGAAGTCGAAAGATGGCGAGGTTATGGTTCGCGTATTTATTTTGTGACTTCGAACGAAGTGAAAATTGAAGCGGACTTTACTGTTCAAATAACAACCATGTGTATTTTATGTGTAGCCAAAAACGCTGTTTTGCGCATTTACGGCCCAAAATGACAAATTAATCGCCCTAGCCGCTAGGGCGAAAAAAAGTCGAAAATGTAAACGCCAAAGAGCGATTAACTGATTCAAAATCCGCCGTTGGAAACAACGTGTCGGTTCGAGTCCGACCCTAGGCACCAAATTTAAAGAAACCGCCTTTATCGGCGGTTTTTTGTTTTAAGCGCTTCGCTTTAAATCTTTTTTACAGAAAGCAAAAAGCCCCGATAAATCAGGGCTTTTTCTATTATTAAGTTAGCTTAAGCCACGTTTTGGGCTTTCAATAGCTCATTTTGCAGTTGGCTACTGCTATTGCCGATACTGATTTTACGCGGCTTTAACGCTTCGGGTACTTCGCGTACTAGCTCGATATGCAGCAGGCCATGTGCCATGTGGGCGCCGGTTACCTTAATGTAATCGGATAATTGAAATTTACGCTCAAAGTTACGCTCGGCGATGCCTTGATGCACAAAGCGACGGCCCTCTTCTTTACCGGCTTTTTGCCCTTTAACCAGTAACGTATTATGTTCGGTTTCAATACTCATTTCTTGCTCGTCGAAGCCTGCTACTGCCATCGTGATGCGGTACTGATCTTCGCCGGTAATTTCAATATTGTAAGGTGGGTAGGCAGGCTGCTTTTCATTGCGCGCTGCGGCATCCATTAAATTCGCTAAGTGATCAAAGCCAATAAATGAACGGTAAAATGGTGCTAAGTCGATGTTTGTCATAACCAATTCCTCTTCAGCAAACAGGTAGTTTTTTTGCCCTTCAATTGAACGGGCGTTAGGGTTAACAGCACAGCGGCTGTCGGTTTCATTCAAGGTGCCGTATCCGGCCACCCTGCAAAATAAATATGGTCACGGCTGGTTTTTTCAAGCTTATAGTTAAACATTTTTTGTTGGCGGTGCTTATGACAGCGGTTTCGTAACGTGCTGCTGTAGTATTAAAACCGGATGATTAAGTCGCAGGGTAAAATGTCGTTTAAAGTTATTTCTTAGCTAGGGGTTTAGTGAAACTGCTGCTAGCCTTAACCAAGCTGCTTAACCTTGAGGATCAACCATGCTGCTTCGAATGCTACTTTTAGCCTTGTTAACGCCGGCGGTTTTGGCACAAACGACACCACTGCCCCAAAGGCCTGTGTTGATGCTACAACCACAATTGGCTGAGATTATTGCTGAAGATGCCACTTTAGAAATATTGGCCGAAGGCTTTAGCTGGTCAGAAGGGCCGATTGCCGAGCCGGGTAGTGGCGATATTGTGTTTTCTGATGTGCCTGAAAATAAAGTGTACCGTTGGAATGAACACGCCGGCTTAACATTGTTTTTGCAGCCATCGGGTTATACCGGGTTGCATCCAGAGAATAACCGGCAGCAGGGGGCTAATGGTCTGATTTTTAATGCTGATAAGCAGCTTGTTATCGCGCAGCATGGTGATCGCCGTATAGCGCTCTTTACTGGGATGCAAGAGGGCGTGCCGCAATATCAAACACTGGCGATGCGTTACAACGATAAGTTATTTAGCAGCCCGAATGATGTCGTACAACACAGAAGCGGAGCCTACTATTTTACTGACCCGCCATACGGTTTAGCCGGTGGTGACGCTTCGCCAGACAAACAGCAACCTGTAAATGGTGTTTATCGGTTGGCACCCGATGGCACAGTGACGTTATTGGTTACGCAATTAACTCGGCCGAATGGCTTAGCGTTTTCCGCAGATGGTAAATGGTTGTACGTAGCCAACTCTGATCGCGCCGCCGCACAGTGGTGGCGTTATCCGTTACAAGTCGATGGCAGTGTGGCTGAAGGTGAGCTATTCCTGGATGCCACCGCACAGGCACAGCAACAGCGCGGCTTACCCGATGGTTTGAAAGTATTACCATCAGGTGTGCTCTTGGCCACGGGGCCGGGGGGTGTTTGGGTGATTTCACCTGATGGCGCACATTTAGGTACTATTCAAACCGGTGTCGCCTCTGCCAATGTGGCATTAAGTGCCGATAACCGCTGGTTATACATTACTGCCACCCATTATTTACTGCGTATAGCGCTAAAACCGCAGTAGCTAAACACAGAAATTGATTTTGGTTAAGGTTACTCCCCCACAAACATTGATTGTTAGCTAAACTGAATAACGTAGTGAGGCTCTGGAGTTCAACATGACATTTATCAACGACTTGTTTAACGGTAGCTTTATGCCGCACGGTCATTGTTTGCTATGGCGTACAGATTTATTGATTTTGCATGTCGGCGGCGATGTGATGACCTTTGTAGCCTATATGCTGATCCCTTTGGCATTGCTTCGGTTGGTTAAAATGCGTGATGACTTAAATTTTAGTTGGATCGTGTTGATGTTTTCTTGTTTTATATTTTTTTGCGGTGCGACTCATTTTTTGGGCGTCGTTAATGTTTGGCATGGTTACTACTATATTCACGGCATTATGAAAACATTAACGGGCATGATCTCAATTGCAACGGCCATTATGCTGTGGCATTTATTGCCTTATGCGATAGCGATGCCGAGTAAGCGCAATCTCGAAGAAAAAATTATTGCTTTAACCCTTGCCGAAAAAAAATTAGCACAGGCCAATCAGCATTTAGAGTCAGAGGTAGCTAAGCGTACCGCACAATTAGAAAAGCTGGCTACCACGGATGAGCTAACCGAGTTAGCGAATCGTCGAGAAATCATGCGTATCCTTGATGTTGAGTTATTACGTTGTCGGCGGCAAAAGTCATCGCTATGTGTCATGATGCTCGATCTTGATCATTTTAAAGCTATAAATGATGAGCATGGCCATCAAACGGGTGATCAAACACTGAAATTCGCGGCTGAATGCTTTAAACAGCAGATCAGAAAAATAGATTTTATTGGCCGAATTGGTGGTGAGGAGTTTTTGATTATTCTGCCCGACACGGCCATTGAACCTGCGGTTGAACTGGCTGAACGGATCCGGTTGGCACTTAATCAGCAATCGACAAAACAGGCTTTGCCTAATTGTACTGTTAGCATTGGTGTCACTGACTGCCAAATCACGGATACGCCGCAAAGTTTATTACAACGTGCTGACGACATGATGTATCAAGCTAAAACAAATGGTCGTGATCAAGTTTGTTTTAGTTAAGCAGCCTTGGGGTTAGCATCGCATAAAGTGTTATGTCGCGATGATTGTTTTAAGGCCATTGTTTCAGCAGTTGTTGATACTTGTCCGACGCCATCAATTTGGCAAGTTCTAGATCAAATTGCAGCTGTAACTGTTTGTCTTTAATAATCGCACCATACGATTTTGCTGCAAAGATAGGATGGATCGAGAATTGCTCTTGCGGGTAATATTGCTTGAAGATGTGTGTTAATAAACGGCGCTCGCCAATCACTACATCTGTGCGGTTATTTACCAGTAATCTTAATTGTAATTCCCGATCAGCGACCTCTAAATAATTGATGTCTTGAATAACATGACTTAATTGATCCGCCAGCACCGCATGAGCAAACTGGTAAGTAACGATTCTTTTTCCTTTTAAATCATTAATGGCGTTAATGTTGTGCTGCTCAGTTTTCCGTGATATGGCGACATCTTGATAAGGTAAATAAGGTTTTGTCAAAAAACCATGCTGAGATTCAAAAGCAGCTGGGCTGGCCACATCAAATTTACCTTCATTAAAGTCTTTAATCAGCCTGCTGTAGCCTAATAAGTGAAATTCTGTGGCGTAGCCCATTTGCTGGAATACTTGCCGTAAGATCTCAACATCAATGCCGGTGACTTCTTGCCCTGCAGGCTGAAAGGCCCATGGTGGGCCAATATTGATGGCCACTTTCAGTGTTTTCTGAGCCGAAAAGCAAGGCCAAGCTAACAGTAAAAAGCAGATCAAGACGATGCGCATATTGTGTACCGGTAAGTTACTGATGGTCATTTACACCATCTTATTGTTTTTTTGCATTGGAGTGTAGTTGATAAATGCTGTTATACCAGCAGGGAGCGTTATAAAACGGTGCTCCTTGGTGCGTAGAATAGGGCGAAAATTGCATAACTTCAGTCAGTCATATCATCAATTATGTTTCTGATTTTCCTTTTTAATCATATACAAGACGGCGTAAAAACCTTTATGGTAGAGGCTTGAATGATTGAAAGGATGGCGTTGATGGAAAAGTTTTTTGCAGCTTGTGGGCTGGTCTTTTTATTATTGCTCAGTGGTTGTCAGCCAGCCACTGAGCAGCAGAGTTTAGCCGATTATAGTCAGCGGCTTGATGCTGAACCGGGTTTGTTTACGCTTTATCGTGATAATGAGGCGGGTAAGGTTTATTTGCAGGTGCCGGCGAGTGATCAGCAATATCTTTATTATTCCAGCTTGCCACAGGGATTAGGTTCAAATGATATCGGTTTAGATCGCGGGCAATTGATGGAGTTAGGCGCACGCTTGGTCAGTTTTGAAGATGCTGGCGACAAAATGTTATTACGCCAGCACAATACGCAATTTCGTGCCGAATCGAACAATCCTTTAGAGCAACGTTCAGTCGATGAGGCTTTTGCCAGTGCCATTATTGGCAGTTTTAGCGTAGTGGCGCGTGATGCTACAAGCGTATTGATTGATGCGACTGATTTTGTGGTCAGTGATAGCCATGGCGTAGCACGTATTTTGAAAGCGCGCGGGCAAGGCGATTTTACGTTAACGCCGAGCCATTCGGCGTTGTATTGGCCAAGGACGAAAAGCTTTGAAAGAAATACTGAGCTTGAAGCCACCTTAACCTTTACCAGCGATAATCCGGGTAATTTTGTGCGCCAAGTGGCGCCTGATCCTTACCAAATTAGTGTGCGCGTACATCACAGTTTTGTTGCGCTGCCTGAACCTGGTTTTGTCCCTCGTACCTTTCATCCACAAAGCGGCTTTTGGTCTTTTGACTATGAAGATTACGCTGCCCCTATTGATCAACCTATTACCCAGCGTGTGATCCCACGCCACCGTTTAGCGAAAAAAGATCCCACGGCTGCGCTTAGCGAAGCTGTGGAGCCGATTGTGTATTATCTGGATGCAGGTACACCAGAGCCGATTCGTTCGGCGCTATTAGATGGTGCGCGTTGGTGGAATGATGCCTTTACCGCGGCCGGATATAAAGATGCGTTTGTGGTAAAAATGATGCCTGAAGGCGCTGATGCCATGGATGTGCGTTATAACATGATCCAATGGGTGCATCGGGCGACGCGTGGTTGGTCTTATGGTAGCAGTGTGATTGATCCACGTACCGGCGAGATTATTAAAGGGCATGTCACTTTAGGTTCGCTGCGGGTACGGCAAGATTATTTGTTGGCGCAAGGTATGACGTCACCTTTTACGGAGCCCGACATCATGGCGTCTGAACTCACCGAGATGGCGTTAGCGCGTATTCGGCAATTATCGGCACACGAAATTGGTCACACGCTAGGTATTGCGCATAACTTTGCTGCCAGTAATCAAGACCGTGCCTCGGTGATGGATTACCCGCATCCGAAATTTACTTTAACGCCTGAGCAAAGCATCAGTTTAAACGATGCTTATGCCACGGGTATTGGGGCTTGGGATAAACGGGTTGTGCAATACGGTTATGGTGATTTTGCGGATGACGCAGCTCGCTTAGCCTTTATTGCAGAGTCTAATAATGCCGGTTTTGTGTTTATGTCTGATGCCGACAGTAATGGCATTAGCAAAGCACATGCATTTTCGAGTTTATGGGACGGTGGCGCCGATGCGGTTACCGAGTTAGAGCGTATTTTAGCGGTACGCCAGCAAGGTTTGGCAAATTTTAGCCCCGCGACCCTAGCGTTTGAGCGCCCCTATTCTGATTTAGCGGAAATTCTAGTACCGCTGTATTTTTCGCATCGCTACCAAACTGAAGCCGTCGGGAAATGGCTCGGCGGTTATCAATATAGCTATCAGGTTAAAACGGCGAATGTGGCGCCAGATTATCAACCGTTGTCGGGTGCTGAACAGCAACGCGCGTTAGCGGCATTATTGAAAACCTTAGAGCCAGCACAATTGGCGTTAAGTGCGCAGATCCAGGCATTAATTCCCCCTAAAGCCTATGGTTATCGCAGTAGTCGCGAGAGCCCACAAGGTTATACGGGGTTGATTTTTGATCCCCTATCTTTAGCCGAAGCGGCCGCCAATCAAAGCTTCGCCATTTTATTGGATGAGCAGCGTTTAGCAAGGCTGCAGTGGCAACATCAGTTTGATAACAAGGTGCCCAGTGTCAGTGCTGTTTTAGCGGCTACCTGGCAACAAATTCAGCAGCCGGTTGCAACCCAACCTTTGCTCAGTCGACGCATGCAAATCAGTTACTTGCAGCAGTTACTAGCGCTGGCTAAGTCAGCAGAATTAGCCCCCGAGTTGCGCGCAGAGTTATTGTTTCATCTGCAAGGGCTCAGCGAAAAGTTCGCTTTGGGTAATGATGCGCACCATTTGTTATTATTGAAAATGGCGGGACAAGTGAGTAATGCGGCAGCGGATCTCAATAAGGTTAAAACCTTACAAGCGCCGCCAGGCTCGCCAATTTAACGGTTATAACAGCAAGCCGGCAATCGTCAGATTGTCGGCGGTTAGGTTAACTGCTGGCTTTTTGGTGGGCATATTTATTAATGTTAGCGAACGCCATCAAGATATCTTTGGCGTAACTGATCCGCGGATGTTTTAGTGCGCCCTTGCGCCAAACTAAATAGATAAAATTCTCAGGCCCCTCTGGTCCTAGCTGCATCAACTCCCCTGCTGTTATCGCCTCTTTACACAAATAATCGGGTAAAACGCTATAACCAATACCGGCTTTTATAATGCCAGCTATGGCACGAATATCGGGGCAAATAGCGGCGATCGGTGACAAACAGCTGTCATTAAACACGGTTTTAAAATACGGCCGGATCAATGGCAGTGTCTCGTCGTAACTGACCACGGGATACAGTCTTAGCTGTTCGCTACTTAAGGTTTGCTGGGCTAATTGTTGGCCATTAAAGCGGTTGGTCACTAAAATTAAACGCTCGCTATCAATAATTTGATAATCATACAAGGCAGGATCGGGAGTAGAAGCGGTGATCGCCAATTCCGCGGTACCTTCAGCTAATAACTGATAAATACGATCTTTATTACCCACATGTACCACTAAATTCACTTCACCCGCTTGCAGTAAATTAGCAAACTGTGCACCAGCAATATAGCTAATATATTCAGCCGGCCCGGCAATATTCAAGGTGCCATAAACGGCACTATTACGATTACGCACTGACGCTAGCTTTTGCTCGACGGCATCAAAGTGTCGTGCCACTTGCAGTGCTAAATCATGGGCCGCTACCGTGGGTTCGACACCGCGAGCTTTACGCTCAAACAACGCAAAGCCCACCCAAGATTCGATACTTTGAATATGCGCAGTGGCTGCCGGTTGTGATAAGCCTAAATTGGCGGCGGCCTTGGTAATGGTGCCGCAGCGATACACTTCAACAAAGGTGCGTAACTGCACAAAATACGACATATGCTATTAGCCATCAGAAATATGATGGCTGATAGTAAAAGAGCTGAGTTCTAACCACAAGTAAAACCCTTTAAGCTTTACTCACTAAAAACACAGCCGCGGTCACGTCGGCCTGTTAAACCAAAGGAGTCACTATGTTCAAGCAAAGCTTAATTGCCGTAGCACTCGTTAGCGTATTTAGCCAAGGCGTTATGGCATCAGACAGTAAAGGTCAGATCTTGGTGTTGTTATCAAGCGAAAGCGAAATGCAGCTGCAAGAGGGTAAAACCATTAGCACCGGTTATTACTTAAATGAGTTTGGCGTACCGGCTGATGCTTTTATTCAAGCCGGCTATGAGTTGGTGCTAGCTACGCCAAAAGGTAATGCACCGGTGGTCGATCAAAAATCAGTCACCACTGACTATTTTGGTGGCAGTGCTGCTGAAATGCAGCGTATCAAAGAGGTTATTGCTGCGATCCCTGGCATCGACGATACCTTGTCGTTGCGTGAAATTTTAGACGGTGGTTTAGCGCAGTACAAAGCGGTGTTTATTCCAGGTGGTCATGCGCCTTTAATTGATTTAGCTAACAATCCTGAAGTCGGCAAAATACTCACGCATTTTAATGCTAACGCTAAGCCTACTGCGGCCATTTGTCATGGGCCGATAGCGTTATTGTCACCCCAACAAAACCCAATGGCTTTTCAGCAAGGTTTAATTGAGCAAACTAACCCTAAAGCCAGTGACTGGATTTATGCCGGCTACAAAATGACCATTTTCTCGAACAGTGAAGAAGCGGTATTTGAAGGTTCACTTGACGGTAAAAAGCTGCAGTATTATCCAGGTCAGGCCATGCAGCAGGCTGGTGGCAATATGCGGTATGCCGCAGATTGGACCTCGAATGTGGTGGTAGACCGCGAGCTGATTACTGGGCAAAACCCTTTTTCAGATAAAGCCCTTGCAGCCGAAGTATTAAAGCAATTAGCCGCTAAGTAATGTTAAGTGCTGGCGAGTCAGCAGTATTCCCCTTATTTTGGAGTGATGATGTTAAATTTTAATTTTAAAAATCAAACAGAAATCTTATTTGGTAAAGGCCAAATTAAAGAAGCGAAAAGTCGTTTACCGCAAGATGCTAAGGTGCTGTTTTTATATGGCGGTGGCTCGATTAAACGCAACGGCGTTTATGATGACGTGATAGCGTTACTCGATGGCGTAAATTTTCACGAATTTGCAGGGGTTGAACCTAACCCGACCCTAGAAACCTTAATGCAGGCTGTCGAGTTAGTGCGAGCTAAAAACATTAACTTTATTTTAGCTGTGGGTGGCGGCAGTGTGATTGACGGTGCTAAATTTATTGCTGCAGCAGCCCATTTCAAGGGGGAGCCGTGGGATATTCTGGCCAAAGGCGCGGCCTTTGCACACGCCTTACCCATTGGTGCCGTATTAACCTTACCCGCAACGGGCTCTGAGAGTAACGGTAACTCGGTTGTGACCAACAAAGCCACTGCGCAAAAACGTGCCTTT
This sequence comes from Alishewanella sp. SMS8, assembly GCF_030737935.1. Classification (NCBI taxonomy): domain Bacteria; kingdom Pseudomonadati; phylum Pseudomonadota; class Gammaproteobacteria; order Alteromonadales; family Alteromonadaceae; genus Alishewanella; species Alishewanella sp. SMS8. The sequence continues at coordinate 330,226 of NZ_JAPJEA010000002.1, read as the reverse complement.
GCCTCTGATCTCGTGCAGCCAACCTTTGCGGTGTTAGATCCGGTGTATACGCTGTCGCTACCGGTTAAGCAGGTGAGTAATGGCGTGGTGGATGCCTTTGTGCATGTGATTGAACAGTATCTTACTTATCCAGTAAATGCGCCGCTGCAAGATCGTTTCGCCGAGGGTATTTTACAAACCTTAATTAGCGAAGGGCCAAAAGCCTTAGCCACACCCGATGACTACGATGTGCGTGCTAACGTGATGTGGTCGGCGACTATGGCGTTAAACGGTTTAATTGGTAAAGGCGTGCCGCAAGATTGGGCAACGCATATGATTGGTCACGAATTAACGGCGTTATTCGGGCTGGATCATGCACAAACCTTGGCGGTAGTGTTGCCGACACTGATGTATGTGCAGCGCGAAAAGAAACGCCAAAAGCTGCTGCAGTTTGGTCGGCGCGTATTTAACATCAACACTAGCTCAGAAGATGAAGTGATTGATTTAACCATCAAAGCGACGCAAGACTTCTTTGAAAACATGGGGGTTAAAACACGTTTAAGCGATTACAACTTAGCCGAAGCGGATATTGATAAATTAGTTGCTAACCTCGAGCGTAATGGCATGACGGCGTTAGGCGAGCATGGCGATATCGATTTAGCTAAAGCACGGCAGATCCTTACGCTGGCGCTTTGATACGGCTAAGTTAACTTACCCAATAAAAACAGCGGTTTAAGCCGCTGTTTTTTTATTTATAAGTATCTTGCTTACCTCACGAAAGGTAAATTTTCAACGGTTTGCGGGCGGCTTTTTTTCTGATAAGTGCTAAGGCTGTTGAAATCGCGCTAAGCGCGAGTGGACATAAGAGCGACATAACGCCGCTTCTGCATAATCCACAGGGATCGTTGCCGCTTCTTGTTCGCGATGATATTCAACAAAGCCTGCTCGCTGATAAGTCGCTAAGGCTGCAGGATGATCGTCCGAGCAGGTATGCACCCAGATATTCGGCGTTTCTGTATTTTGCTGCGCTTGTAACCACTGCTGCGCTAAGGCAATAGCGGCTTGGCTTAATTTAGGGCCTAAGCCTTGGCCGGTGAATGCGGGTAATAAACCAAAAAACTTTAATTCGACACTGCATTGCTTGGCCTCTGTTGAGCCAGCCACCGCACTGGGTGTACTTGGGTGTAAGTTCAGCTCGACAAAACCTGCAATACTGCCATTTTGATACAGCACCCAGGTGCGAACATGTTCATTTGCAACATGATCCAGCCATTGCTGATAATCCCAGCTTAAGCGGCTAAACCAGTGCCAAGGCGTACCTACGGCGTGAAATAAAAATTGGCTGAGCTCTGGGCTCGGTCGACGGGCTTCCATCAGCAAACAGTCGGTTGGCCAGTCGGGTAGTGACAGGGTAGGGCCTTGATACTGTAAATACCAAGTGGTGATAAGTTTGCTAGCCATAAGACCATTATTTCAGTGAATAAAGTGTGCCTTATGCTAGCAAAGCTAACTGAGCAGGTAAATGTGGCAATGCCTTAATACGAGGTGTGGCAGTATTAATGCCGCGAAAGTTAAGGTAATTGCAAATGACGGCCGCCATCCAGTGCTAAGCAACGCCCCGTAATGTAACGGCTATTCAGCAGGTAAAGCACGCTTTGTAATACTTCATCTGGGCCAGGGGCAATGCCCATTAAGGATTTTTTCAGTGCTTTTTCGCGATAAGCCGCATCATCGTGCTCGTTAAACATCAATAGCGCTGGGGCAATCGAATTCACTTTCACCTTCGGCGCTAACTTACGTGATAGTGATAGCGTTAAGTTTTCCAATGCAGCCTTAGAGGCAGCATAGGCTTGATGTTTGCTGCTACCAACACTGGCAACAAAGTCGGTTAAATGAATAATATCGGCAGTCTCTGTACTGGCGAGTAATTGGGGCAACAAGGCTCGATTTAACAAATAAGCGGCACGCGCATGAATATGCTGCATCGCATCAAAAACCTCTGCATCCTGCTGTAACTGGCTCAGTATATCTTGCGGCTGAGCTGTTGCGGCTTGCGGGCGATCTGCTTGCCAGCTCGAAGCATTATGAATCAGCGCTCGGATCGCAGGATAGGGCGCCAGTGCTGCAATAAGCGCGGCCATACTGGTTAAGTCATTTAAATCGGTAGCAATACACTGCGCGCCCGCTTGTTGCATTTCACGGATGCCCGTTGTCATTTTGCGGTAAGTCACCACCAGTTGATAGCCATGTTCAAGCAATGCCTTGGCACAATATAACCCGACACGTTGGCCGGCACCGGTAATAACAATGATGCCTTTATCTGAGGAAGCCTGAGAAACGGTGCTGCTTTGCATATAAAAAAACCTATGAAAACGCTAAAAAAGCCTTATACGCGATAAAGTGTTGTTGGGTTTTACTGTTAAGACAACCGCGAAGTTGACGAAGTGCGAAGAAGTGAGCTGCATAACCGTAGCAGAGAAGCGCCTGCTACGGTTTCATCAATCTAAGCCGCCTAAAAAATACCTTGTGCTGCACGGCTGAGTTGATGGTGAATCATTAACGATAGAAGGCTTCAACTGTGCCTTTTAGGGTCATTAATAGGGGTTGGCCACGACGGTCTAATGCCTTGCCTGCCGCCACTTTTACCCAACCTTCGCTGATACAATATTCTTCTACATCAAAGCGCTCTTTACCATTTAATCGAATACCGATGTCGTGTTCAAAAATAGCTTCAACATAGAAACGGCTGCGAGGATTAACAGAAAGGTGGTCCGGTAAGTCTGGGCGTGCGGTCGTATCGTTCATAGCAGTGCTCTGTCTGAAATTAGTTGGGCGCCATTGTATGCAAAGCGGCGATCTCGCTCAAGTGTGTTGGTAAGAAACACGTTACACATTACCAAAAGTGGGGAATAAAAAAAGAGGACGCAAAGTCTGTGTTATGGTTGTGATAACGGATGTTAAATGATTGACTTCACTACTGATGCTTCCAAGAACATCCTTTTTCGTATGACAGTCGATTAAATGAAAGAATCTGTCATAGTGATGTAAACAAAGGCCTGATGGTGGATGATAAGTATGCGGCTTTTAATGAGGTTAGTGGGGGCTTTGTGTCTGATACTGGTTATCGGCATCGTGATATACATGGCATTACATCGTGAACCTGATCGTTCCGTCGAACAACTTCGAGTGCGCTGGGCGCCAGCACCTTCTCAATTTGTTGATGTGGCTGGCATGCAGCTGCATCTGCGGGATGAGGGCCCTCGCGGCGATCCTACCCCTATTGTACTGATACATGGAACCAGTTCTTCGCTGCACACTTGGGATGGCTGGGTGAATGCGTTAAAAGACGAGCGTCGTGTCATTCGATTTGATTTACCTGGTTTTGGTTTAACTGGCCCTTCAGCTGATAACAACTATAGTATTGAAAACTATGCACGAATTGTTATAGCCCTACTCGATGAGTTGCAACTAGAGCAAGTGGTGATCGCGGGCAACTCTTTAGGGGGTAATGTGGCCTGGGCGACGGCGGTGCTGTATCCACAACGTATAAAAAAACTGGTGCTGGTTGATGCCAGTGGTTATCCAAATCAAGCGCAATCTGTACCTATTGACTTTACGATTGCCCGTATTCCTCTATTAAACAAACTGATGGAGCAGGTTTTACCGCGTAGCGTTATAGAAAGTAGCGTGAAGAATGTTTATGGTGATCCTGCTTTAGTCACGGCTGAACTGATTGATCGTTATTTCGAGCTTACTACCCGAGCGGGTAATCGTCAGGCTTTAAGTCAGCGTTTGCGGCAAACTCAAACCGAGTCGTTAGTGAACCGAATTAAGGATCTGAAATTGCCAACACTGATTATTTGGGGAGACCGTGATCGTCTTATTCCACCTGCTATGGCTGTTCGCTTTCATCAGGATATTGTTGGGAGTCAATTGGTGCGTTTTAATAGGTTGGGTCATGTGCCACAGGAAGAAGATCCCAGCAGTACGGTGACTGTTTTTAAGCAGTTTTTGGCCGATGCAAACCAGACCGAAACACGACAATCTGCTAAGATCGACTGAGCATTTTTGATAGTTAATTAAAGCCGCAGCAAATTAAGCCAGATGATATGCAAAAGGAGCGCTACTTTTGAACGGTAAACATTGTCCCATTTGCAATAAGGATATTGGCGTTTTAGCCATTATGAAAGCGGCACTCCCTACACGGATAGCCTGTCCGCACTGTAAAAGTGGCTTAGTTTATAAGCCTTTTCCGTGGTTGTTGGCCAGCATGTGTCTCGTTATTTACTTGGCGTTATTGCTCTTGATTATCTTGCTGTATCAACCAGTCTTTTTTATTGATCATCCTTTAGCATTATTGATTCAAATAGGCTTTGCTTTGCTGCTATGGATACCGTTTGAGCTGTTTTTAGCAAAAGTACTCAGAAGTCAATCTGCCTTATCGGCAAAATAAAAATACAACGTTGGCTGAAATAAGCCGGCTTTAAGGTGTGAATGATGAATCAAATTAATCCGAATAAATTGCTTAAGAGCAAATGGACAGCAATAAAACCGATAAACAAAGAAAAGCATTTTATGGTTAATGAAGTCGAGTTTGATGAAGAGGGGAATGTGCTTGCTTGCACGATAGAAGCGGTGATGTCGAAGCGTTCAATGCCTATTCAATGGCAGGAGTTAAAAGATATTCGGATTTGGCAACAAGGCTGGAAGTAGCCGCTTTCATTTGCTGACGATGCTGGTAATTAAGCCAACCTTTGCCATACTTGTTTAATTAATAAGCGACCATGAGTTGTCGTTTATTTAGTTAACAGTGATGGTAGTGGATAATCAGGATAAATTATTAATAACAACTAACCCGCCCGATGTCGAGCTTACCGCTCAGACGTTACAGGCGGGTTTTTGTTTAAGTGATATCACCGTTCTGCCCGAGAAAGGGTTTGTGGTGGTCAATGGCGAGTACCGACATTTATCCGCTAAAGCATTTGAAGTGTTGTTACAGTTAGCGCTGCATGCTGAAGAAATCGTACCGCAACAACAGATATTGTTGGCAGTTTGGGCTGATGCCGATGCACCTAAGGCAAATTTAACCCATGCGATTAGTGAGATCCGGCATGTATTAGGGGATCATAAAGAATGCCCGGTGTTTATTCAAACCTTACCTCGGCGTGGGTATCGCTTGCTTACGCCACTGCAATCTCAACCTACTCCCAGCGCAGCCAATGCGCCACCACTGATAGAGCGGCGAAGCCAAACCGTCGTGGTGAATCGGCATTGGTCGTGGTTGATGTCGCTATTTCGCGGCAGTCGGCTGTTTAGTGTAAGCGTGGCGTTTCTAGTCAGTGTTTGGTTATTTATTCAGGTTATGGCCATCACCTTTCCGCTAATGAATATCTCGGCGACAGGCATGAAGCTGACTTTACTGGTCTTGCTGGTGGGTTTTCCGGTGGTGTTGTTGATTACCTGGGTGGGTGACTTACGCGAGCGCAAAAGACGGATGGCTTTGTCAAATAATCCAAAGCAACGGCAGTTTTGGCGGCGGCAATTAGCCGTCGATTTAGGTTTTTTATTGTTGTCGTTTACGGCAGTGTGGTTGTTAGGTCGCTCAATAAAGCTGGCCATTGATGATGATGTGCAGCAAGCCCCGGCTATTGTGCAGCAAACCGTTGCTTTGGGGCCTATCGCAAACTCCTTAGCTATTTTGCCGTTTCAGCTGCAGCATGGCAGCAAATTAGCCGATTATCTGCTGTCGGGGATCCGTGATGAGTTAGTGTATTCCTTAACGCAATTAAATCAATTTCCGGTGCTGGCCGATCGAGCAATGCAAAATATCAGTACGGATCTGAGCTATCAACAATTAGCGGATCAATTGCGGGTGGAGTATGTGCTAGAGGGGCGTATGCAGATTGTGGATGAACAGTTTCAGCTGGTGATTTCATTGGTTGAAACCGCCACTGGCATGCAGCGCTGGTCGACACGTTTAGCTCAGCCAGAGCAAGCCTTACCGACATTACAACGCGATTTACATCGACAGGTGCAAAATGCATTGGTGCTAGTGATGCCGCAAGTGTCCGTTAGTTTAACCGGGCGTGATTATCAAATAACCAATAACTTCAAAGCGTTTGATGCCTACATGCAAGCCCAGCAACAGCTAAAAAAATATGATGATTTGGCCAGTTTAGATACGGCTGAACAGCTGTTATTACAGGCCTTAAAGGAAGATGCTGATTTTGCATTGGCTTCAGCTAGCTTGTGTAAGGTGCATTTAGATAAATATGCCCTGACTCGACATATCGAAGAGTTCGATTTAGCCAATACCGCTTGCCAACATGCCGCGGGTTTAGCGGTTAACCAAGCAGAAGTGTATTCTGCTTTAGGCGAGCTGTACCGGTTGCGTGGTCAATACCCAGAAGCTATCGCGCAATATGAGCAAGCGCTTGCCGTTAATAGCCGCTGGGTTGATGCTATTACCGGTAAGGCCAGAGTGTTAAGTGCTAAAGAGCAGTCACAAGAAGCGGAGTTGCTGTTTAATCAAGCCATCGAATTAGAGCCAGGATATTGGCAAAACTATATGCATTACGGCCGGTTTTTATATGACAATGCCAATTTTGCTGCCGCTGCGCGTCGTTTTGAGCAAGCGTCGCGCTTAAAACCAGGCAGTACCGATGTGCTAAATAGCCTTGCGGCGGCATGGTTTTTGAGCGGGCAATTTCAGCAGGCGATAACAGTTTGGCAGCAAGTGGTGGAGTTATCGCCCGTCTCGTTATCGTTTTCTAACCTTGGCACGGCGTTATATTTTGCGGGCGATTATTTGCAAGCCGAGCAGTTCTATCGACAAGCGTTAGCCGTGAGCCCAGCGGATTACACCATTTGGACTAATCTAGCCGATGTGCTTGATGTGCAGGCGGATAGGCAACAAGAAGCGTTGGGTCTGTATCAGCGGGCGCTTAGCTTAGCGCAGGGTAATTTGGTGATTAATGCTCAAGCTCAGCCGCTATTATCGCAAATTAGCCGATTACAGGCAGAGCTACAGCAATGCGAGCAAGCTTTTGATACTGAACAGCAATTATTAGTGAGTAACCTGACTGACTTTTACGTTTTTTATGATTTAGCCATCGCCAACTTTACCTGCCAGCGTGCTTTACAGGGCATAACGTATTTACAGCAAGCGATCGACTTCGGTTATCCGGCCTCTTTGGTGGCGGCTGATCCAAAAATTCCCCATGAGATCTCCTCTCGCCGTTCTGGAAATGCAGTATCGATTAATCAACATGAAGGAATATATAGATGAAAACCTTACTGATGTTCATGATTTTAACCGGCAGCTACTCGTTGTTTGCGGCGGATAAAGATCAGGTGTTACAAATTGAAGCGACGCCAGTTGCAGGCAGTTACTGTATTGTCGGCATTGAACCTGTCGGTGAAGATAATTGTAAAGAAAATAATGGTCAGCGCGGTCAATGTGAAGGTATCGCCAACTGTGTTTGCATAAAACCTGATAAGCATATTGAATGGCAAAGTGCCGACATAAAAGACTATCAAATTTATTTTTATGGAGATTCCCCCTTTAAACCAAATTGTAATTTAGAGTCGAATACTCAGGGTAAATTAAAATGTCGCATCAAAAATGACGCTGTGCAGCATTACGATTACGGTGTCAAAGTCGCAGGCTGTGAAGACTTTGACCCTAGGATCATTATTAAGTAAGCTGTTTTGGCATCATTATAATGCTTTATGCTGCAGCCCAGTTGCTGCAGCAAATTGTATTATGGCCTAATGTCTTATTCTGGGAGGCGATATTGAACAATGCACTTGAAGGATTGTTATTAGCGCTGTCGATGGATCCGCTGTTAGATAGCGATCATCGCTCGCAAGCCGAAAGCGTGTTGTTGCAAACGTGTTTACAGGGTATCAAGGTGTCGCGGGCCAGTATTTGGCTTTATAGCGATGAGAACAGTGCTATAGCGTGTAAGTTGTTGTGCACTCAACACGGCATAAGCACACACGATCTGCCCACATTAAACCGGACAGACTATCCCAGTTATTTTGCTGCACTTGATAAAAAGCGCGTGATCACCGCGCCAGATGCGCGCAGCGATCCGGCTACCTGTGAATTCAACTTGGTTTATCTTGAGCCTTGCAACATCTATTCGCTGTTAGATGTGCCGCTACGCTACAAAGGCGAGGTCATTGGCATTATCTGTTGTGAACAAACACAGCAGCCACGTTTGTGGTCGGATAGCGATGCGGCTTTTGTGGGGGCCTTATCAGACTTGTATGGCCGTATTGTCGCCGCGGCCCAGCGTCATCGTTATCAGGTTCAGCTGGAGACAGCGAATGCCCGTTTAGAAAGCCAAGTGCAAGAGCGTACACAGCACTTACAGGCGGCATTAGATCAGTTAAAACAAACTCAGCATCATCTTATTGAATCAGAGAAAATGGCATCATTAGGTAGTTTAGTGGTGGGCGTAGCGCACGAAATTAATACACCGATTGGCGTTGGGCTTACGGCGAATAGCCATAGCCAATATGTGTTGGAAAAAGTACAGCGTACCGTTGAAACCGGTGGCATCACCAAGCAATCTTTGAAAAGTGCTGTCACCGATTTATTGCAATCGTGCAATATCGTAGAGCGCAACTTAGAGCGTGCAGCTGGGCTGATCCAACAATTTAAACAAACGGCCTTAGATCAAGCGCATTTTGAATTGCACGCGATCGACATTGACGATTATATCTCAGCGCTGAGTAGTACCTTGCAACCATTTTGTCGGCAACATCAGGTTGAGTTACAGTTACAGCTGAGTAGCGGCTTGTCTTTAAACACTTTTCCGGGAGCCTTAGCGCAAGTCATCACCAATTTAGTCACGAATGCTTGCTTACATGCGTTCGAGCAAGCGACGCAGCCCGCGTTAGTTAACATTACTACTCGGGTATCTGCCGATCAACAGCTGTGCATTGTGGTCAGTGATAATGGTTGCGGCATTCCGCGCAGCCATCAACAAAAAATCTTTGACCCTTTTTTTACCACTAAGCGTGGGCGAGGTGGCACGGGCTTAGGTTTATCGATTGTCTACAATATTGTTAAACAGCACTTAAAAGGTGAGCTAAGCCTGCACTCTGAGCCTGCTCAAGGCTGTCGTTTTAGCCTAACCATTCCTAATTTGCATTAAAGTGCGATTGGCCATCCCACGGCGCAATGTTCTTGCTAAAGAGCTGTGAAAGCGGCTTGCAGTTGTGTTTAAGGCAAAGTCCACAATAAGCGCGCGCCTGCCAAGAATAGCAAGCTGTAGATCAGCGGAATAATAATGCGTTCAGGCAGGCGTTTTTTTAAATAGACGCCCAATTTAATCGCGATAAAGCTCAAAGGTAACAGCGGTAACACTTGATAGAGGTGTTGCAGGGTTAATTGTCCTTGCCAAATATACGCCGGTACTTTTAGCCAATTGGTTAAGGCAAAAAATACCGCTGCCGTGCCCAGGTATGTTGTGTAAGGCAGCTGTCGCGCCAGTAAGTAAATTTTTATTGGCGGTCCACCGGCATGCAATAACGTTGAGCTCAGTCCGGCGACAAAGCCTAAAATACCTCCTCCTAAGCTATTAGCTAACCAGGTTGCCGCTTTACCCCGTTGTAAAAAGTAATTTAGCGCAAATAGCACACTGGCGGCCCCCACTAAGCCTTGTAGAAAAGCCGTATTTAATTTGCCAAGTAACAAGGCGCCAACCAAGATACCGCCTAGCGCAGCCGGTAATAGCCGTTTTAAGTCAACCATACTCCATTGCCGCCAGTATTGATGCAAGGTTAAGGCATCAGCGGCAATTAACAGCGGTAAGAGTAGAGAGAGTGCTGTTGGGGCTTCAAAGCTCAGTAATAGCAGCGGTAAAGCCAGTAAGCCAAGGCTACCTGCAAAGGCGGCTTTGGAGATGCCAATCAGTAACACAGCAATGATCAGTACTGCCCATTGTTCGATTAGCATAGCGTAGCAATACCGAGCTTAAGCCGGTAAATCAAACCAAATGGCATTGACAGGTCCTTGTAACACGTTGCCTTGAAGTGACGCGATCGCGGCAAGCTTGATACCATCACCGGGAGCAAGCGTTTGCTCTGCCAGCGACACTGTGCCACTGATCAGATGCAGATAATACGCTCTGCCAGCAACAACTGGCAACTCAAATGCGTCACCTTCGGTTAAACGAAGCTGTGCCACCTGGGCGTCTTGTCGTATCTGCAAAGTGCCATTGCGGCCATCTGGCGTAATCACCCATGTTAAGCCAAGTGCTTGGCCAAAGTCTTTTTGTTGATAGCGTGGTTCACCCTCTTGTTGATTGGGTTCAATCCAAATCTGCAAAAACGTTAATGGCGCGGTTTTACTGGCATTATATTCGCTGTGTTGAATGCCTTTTCCCGCACTCATCAGTTGGAACTCGCCGGCTGGTAAAATTTTTTCATTACCCGCAGAATCTTTATGCGCGATATGACCGTCGAGTACATAGCTGATAATTTCCATATTGCGATGACCATGCGTACTAAAGCCTGCCCCTGCGATCACCCTGTCATCGTTGATCACGCGTAAGGCTGAAAACCCCATTTGTTTAGGGTTATAGTAATGGCCAAATGAAAAGCTATGTTTGCTGGTTAGCCAGCCAAATTGTGCTTGTCCGCGGTCTGCTGAACGAATAATCTCTAACATGTTAATCTCCGCTAATCAGTTTGCAGGGCCCTATGGTTTACGTTGGCCTTGCATCGTATGTTGCTAGTTTAAGCGGCGGCCTTAAACAAATAAATTGTAATAAATATGATGAATCTTACGGTTAATTAGATGGTAACAGCGAATATGCTTACTTTGCGGGTGTTGTGGTTAACAGTTTTAGCGTTGCTGGCTTTTGCGGGAAATAGTTTATTGAATCGAGCTGCATTTAATCATACTAGTATTGATGCGACGAGTTTTACCTTAGTGCGGATCATATCTGCGGCACTACTGTTATACGTGTTGTTAAGAGTGCGTCGACCGCGGCGGCAGCCTGCGGGCAGTTGGCTCGGTGCGAGCTACTTATTTGCCTATGCGGCGTTATTTTCTTTTGCTTATGTACAGTTGGATACCGCCACCGGAGCGTTATTGTTATTTGGCGCTGTGCAATTAACCATGCTAGCGTTGGGGGTAAAACAGTTAACTCAGGTTAGCGGTTGGCAATGGGCTGGCGCAGGCTTGGCATTAGCAGGGATTGGCTGGCTATTGTTGCCAGGCGCCAGTGCGCCAGAACCCCTGTCAGCCTTCTTCATGTTATGTGCCGGTGCCGCATGGGGATTATATTCCTTACTGGGCCAACGCGCGGGTGATGCTGCGGCAAACACTGCAGGCAATTTTTTAAGAGCGAGCCCACTGGCATTGGTGCTATGTGTAATATTTTGGCCAAACCTGCAATGGGATCCCTATGGTGTGCTGCTGGCGCTGATCAGTGGTGCCATCACTTCTGGTTTAGGTTACTACATTTGGTATCGGGTATTGCCAGCCTTGTCAGCGTTACAAGCTGCATCGGTACAATTGGCAGTCCCTGTTTTGGCTGCCATACTGGGTATAGTGTTGTTAAATGAGCCATTAACGCTACGTTTAGTGACCGCTGCGGCTGTCGTACTTTGTGGTTTAGGCTTGGTCTTATTGAGTAAAAATCGCGCTTAATCCGCTGAAGTATCCGCCTTTTGCGGCACGTTCGCGTGTAAAGCTTGCTCGGGCAAACTGGTGAGCTTGCTGGATTTACGGTATGCTGTAACAGGGTATTGGCCAAGCTAAGTAGTTGCCATGCCAGCAAAAAAGGAATCGATATGCGATCTGTAAATTGGCAAAATGGTTGGCGGCAAACGATAGATTTTGTTCGAGCCTATGCCCAGCGTTGTAAGCAAGATCAGTTGTCTGTGATGGGCGGCTATTTGGCTTATATCTCATTACTGTCTTTGGTGCCTATGGTCACCGTGATGTTTTCTATGCTCAGCGCCTTTCCGATGTTCGCGCAGTTTCGCACGAACTTAGAGCAGTTTATTTATGCGAATGTGATCCCTTCTCGCGGCGAAGAAATTCAAACCTATCTCACGAAATTTATTGGCAATACCGGCAGTATGACCGCTATCGGTATTTTGGCCTTAGTCTGTGTGGCGTTATTGTTGATCCACAATATCGATAAAACCTTGAATAAAATTTGGCGCGTGACGAAACGGCCACGATTAATCATTTCGTTTTCTATTTATTGGATGATTTTAACGCTAGGCCCCATTTTAGTCGGCTTGTCGATCGGGATGACCTCCTACGTGGTCCGACTGAGCAGTTTTGCCGATGATTACACGCCTGGTTTTTCGAGCATCGTCCTTGGATTAGTGCCTTACGCCATGTCGTTAATCGCCTTTTTTATCTTGTATTTGGTAGTGCCGAATATCAAAGTGCGGCTTAAACATGCCTTGCTCGGGGCGTTATTGGCCACTGTACTATTTGAATTATCGAAGCGCGGCTTTGCTATTTATGTGACACACTTTCCAACCTATCAAACGATTTATGGTGCTTTAGCCTTATTACCTATTTTGTTCGTTTGGGTGCATTTATCGTGGATGGTGGTATTGCTTGGTGCAGAATTAACGGCGTTATTGCAACAGCGTGAAGAGGGTGTATGTGAAGAAGGCGATGATTGTGCGGTACCCGATCAGGATGAAGCGCCTCCTAACACTATTGATACCGAGCGCTTAACATGAAAGCATTAATTCAACGCGTGAGTTCGGCTAAAGTTGAGATTGAACACACAACAGTGGGTGCTATTGAGCAAGGTTTACTGGTGCTGCTTGGCGTAGAGGCGACAGATAATGCTGCTGATGTGCAAAAGTTGGCTGAAAAAGTCTGTCGTTATCGAGTGTTTAGCGATGAACAAGGCAAAATGAATTTGAACGTGCAACAGGCCGGCGGAGCCTTGCTGGTTGTTTCGCAATTTACCTTAGCGGCGGATACACGTTCGGGTTTAAGACCGAGTTTTACCCCAGCAGGCAGCCCGCAACTGGCAGAGCAGCATTATCAGGCTTTTTGCCAGGCTTGCCAAACGCTTGGCCTTAAGGTGGCGACAGGGCGTTTTGGCGCGAATATGCAGGTGAGCTTGGTCAATGATGGGCCGGTAACTTTTTTATTGGAGAGTCGTTAAATCGATGAACGCGAACTTACTGAATCAGCGCTGGCAATTGCGCAGCCCAGAGAGCGCCGCCGACTGGCAAGCCTATTATCAATTACGTTGGCAAATTTTACGGGCGCCATGGTTACAAGCTTTAGGTAGTGAGCGCGACGAATTAGAGCAAGACGCTTACCATCTGATGCTCACTAACGCAGCCGGCGAGTTAATTGCGGTGGGGCGGTTACATCAAGTCGATGCCGAAACGGCACAAGTGCGTTATATGGCGGTGGCCTCTGAATGGCAAGGCCAGGGCGCAGGTGCCGCAGTGTTACAAGGCTTGGAGCATTATGCGATAAGCCAAGGGTATAAAAAGCTGCTGCTAAACGCTCGCGATAGCGCCTTACCTTTTTACTTACGTCAGCAATATCATGTGTTGGGCTCGGCTCCCAGCATGTTTGGTATTGTGCATCAACGCATGAGTAAAACGCTTACGCTAGCCGGCACTGACAGCGAGTTCCGCCAGTGGTGTGCAGATTTGCAACAGACATGGCACAGCACTATTCCGTTAAGCCAGTTTATGCAATTGCAGATCACCTCTTTTGATGGTTTTAGTTTGCAATGTCAGGCGCCATTGGCACCGAATATTAATCTGCATCAGACCATGTTTGCTGGCAGTATTTATACCTTAGCAACCTTAACCGGCTGGGGCATGTTGTATCTTCAGTTGCAAAGTTTAGGCCTAGCAGGCGCGCAGGTGTTAGCGGAAGGCAATATTCGTTATTTACAACCGGTGCGTTCAACACCCACTGCGCGTTGTCATTTAGCCGATGTGCGGGGCGATCTTAGTACCTTAGCCAGTGGTCGCAGAGTACGCCAGCAGATCACTGTAGATATTTTCGTCGATGAACAGCATTGTGCGCAGTTTGTGGGTTTATATGCCGTATTACCTGAGCAAAGCGATGACTAACAAGGTCGTCATTATTGGATGTGGTTGGCTAGGGCAGCAATTGGCGAAGCCTTTAGTGCATGCCGGTTATCAAGTATTCGGTAGCCGACAATCGAGTGCCAGTGCGGCAGCATTACCTGAACCTATCCAGGGTTTTACGCTGGCTTTAAATCAACCACTACTTGAGAGCGACAAGTTATTGGCTATGTTGGCGGATGCGTGGGTGATTTGCAGTATTGCACCGGGTCGATCCTCCCCTACGGGGTATGTCAGTGCGCTTCAGCAGTTAGCTAAGCTTTGCCAACAAGCCGGTTTTAGAGGGGGCATCCACTTTAGTTCAACAGGTGTGTATCAGGGAGTCGATGGCCAACTGAATGAACAGACCGCGCTATCTGAAACTCAGCCTCGAGCGGTGTTGCTGGCCGAGGGGGAGCAGGCTTTACAACAGCAAGGTAACTGGCTGACGTTGCGTTTAGGCGGCCTAATGGGGCCAGGGCGTCATCCGGCACGTTTTACCCTAGGTAAACGGCTTGCAGATGCGCAGCAACCGGTGAATATGCTGCACAGTGCTGAGGTGGTGCAGGCTGTTTTAGCCCTGCTACCCGTTTGGCCTTTAAGCCAACCTTGTTATAACTTAAGCTCGCCTGCTCTGGTGAGCAAGCAAGCATTTTATCATGCGGCAACAGCTGCTCTTGGGCTGCCAGACAGTGCTTTTGATACTGAAACGGCAGCACCCTGGCGCAAAGTTGAGAGCCTAGCAATAGAGCGAGATACGCCTTTTCGCTATCGCTATCGTGATGCGCGTAATGCGCTGGCCGATTGTTTGTAAACCCGTCTCAAATTTTAAACTTAGCGGCAGCAAGCTGTAACTGTTCGGCCAACGCTGCCACTTCGGCACTGTGGTTAAGGGTTTCTTCAGCTTGAGCGGCACTGGTTTGCGCCAGCCCGACCATTTCATGCATATTATCGTTAATCGACTGCCCTAAGGCTAATTGACTGGCACTGGCGCTTGTAACTGCTTCGCTTATTTTCAAGGTTTCATGGATCGCTGCCGCCACTTGCTGCAAGGCGTTGACTAATTCAGCCATGGTTTGCACGCAGTTTTCCGCATCGGTTTTTCCTGCAGTGACAGCCGTTACGGCTTGTTTAGTTTGTTGCTGTAAATGTTCAATCATCTGGCGTATTTCACTGGTCGCCTGCTGCGTCCGGCTTGCTAAAGAGCGTACTTCATCGGCCACTACGGCAAAGCCACGGCCTTGATCGCCGGCTCTGGCCGCTTCGATGGCGGCGTTTAACGCTAATAAGTTGGTCTGTTCGGCAATGCTGCTGATGGTTGTTAAGATGCCGCCAATGTTAGTCGACTCCGAACTGACTTTGTTAATTAAGCTGCTGGTATTCACCAATTGCCCAGCCAACTTGCTGATACGTTTGCTGTTTTCATCTGCCAGCGTATTAATTTGTTGGCTTTGTTGCAGCGCCAATTGCATGGCTTGGCCAGTTTCTGCCGCATGCTCTGCGACCGCTTGCGTATTATCGGCTAATTGTTCGGTAATACTGTTAACCGCGCCAATTTGCTGCTGTTGTTGCTGTAACGATTGATTGATATCACTGACGGCATGGGTAGAGCGACTGGCAGTGTTGTTCAGCGCACGGGCATTGTGCTGGATATTATTAATTAAGCCGCTAAGGGCACTGATGAGGCTGTTAACCTTTGCAGAGAGGCTGCCAAATTCATCTTGTTGTTTAATCATCAGTTGCCGAGTGAGATCGCCTTGTGCGATATAGCCTAGTATATGGTTGATACCTTTAAGCGGTTTGATCATGGCATTAATAGTGAAATAGGCGATAGTAAAAGCTAGTACGACTAAAATGACCAAAATAATAGTGGTGCGTTGGCTGCCAGAGTTTAATTCGCTGGAAACTTGCTGTTGTAGCTGCGAAAATTGCTGATCTGCGGCTTGTACCACTTGATCTAAGCTATTAAGCGCTTGCTCAATTTGTTCCTCTGCTTGATTAAGTTGTAAACGTGCCTGCTGTAAGGCCGTGACATGCTGTTTTTTCAGTTGGCTTAAATTCGTTTCTTTGTCGAAAGCCGCATTTAAGTTCTGCCAATTTTCAGCAAACTGCTGCCATAAACCTTGGCTGTTGATGTCCTGCACTAATTGCGCTAAATAATCGACATTGACCTGCATATCACTGACGGCAAATTCGATATTTTGCTCGTTCGGTGCAAATTGTGCGTAGTCACTGTAACCCGCTGTTTCGCGTAGCGTGTTAATTAACCCTACCAGTTGCCCGTCTAAACGCGCAGCCGTGCCGGCAATAATTGCAGCCAGTTGTTTATCGCGTGGCAGTTCTAATTCAGACAATTCAATTAAGCTAGCGCCGGCTTCATCTAACAGGATTTCTAACTCAGCTAATTCACTGTTGAGTTGCTGCTGGTAACTCAGGCTACTTAAACGCGCTTGAAACATTTTTGCGGCGGCATCCGTGTAACCTCTGGCAAACTCAGTCGCTTGTTGCAGGTTTTGTTGCAGCGCACTGTCTACATTAAGCTGGGTAAAGCCCTCTGTTAGCTCAGCAAAAGCACGTTGTGCTTGAAGGAACTGTTGCTGTTGGCGTTCAATGGCATTTTGTTGTTCAGCATTAAACCCTGCAGAGGATAAGCGTGCCAGTTTTAATAATTGAATTTGCGCTAAATTGCTTTGTTGTTGTGCGGGCAGCGCTTGTTCATTGACCTGAGTATTGGCACGGGTGATGCTGCGAAATATACCCAGTGCTGAGATGCTGGCAAACAGTAATAATAAGGTGATAAAGGCAAAACCAATACTCACTTTATGTGCAACTTTTAATTTCATGCTGAGTTACCCTGCTTGAAGAAACTTTTTATCTTTATTATCGTTTCAACTTAGCAGTTTTTAGCACACTGGTCTAGCCAGCAGTGCAGTCTGGCTAGACATAAAATTGTGCAAAAGGTGAACACAGTGCACGAAAATGCACTGGTTAGTGTGAGTTTAAAAGCTACATAACAACCCGCTGGGTAACATGGGGTTAAATACACCCGAACGCACCAAGGCGGCACTTTTTTCTATATCGGGACCAAAGTAACGATCTTGCTGATAAAAGCTGACTTCGTCGCGCAAAGCGGCTTTTGCTTGCTCTAACACCGGGGTGCTTTTCAGTGGCGCCCGAAAATCCAAGCCTTGTGCCGCAGCAAGATATTCCACCGCCAACACGCCGGTAGTGTTCTCGGCCATATCTGCCAAGCGCCGAGCGGCAAAGGTCGCCATGGAAACATGATCTTCCTGATTGGCTGAAGTCGGTAAACTGTCGACCGAAGCAGGATGTGCTAACGATTTATTTTCTGAGGCCAGCGCAGCAGCCGTTACCTGAGCAATCATAAAGCCGCTATTGACCCCACCGTTAGGGACTAAGAATGCGGGTAATTTACTGAGACTGGCATCAATCAGCAACGCCATCCGTCGTTCAGACAGCGCACCGATTTCGGCTATGGCTAAGGCCAAGTTATCGGCGGCCATAGCAACCGGTTCGGCATGGAAGTTACCACCGGATAAAATATCGCCATCCTCTGCAAATACTAAGGGGTTATCTGTAACGCCATTGGCTTCAATTTGTAGCACCTCTGCCGCATGACGGATTTGCGTTAAACAGGCACCCATCACCTGAGGTTGGCAGCGTAACGAGTAGGGATCTTGTACTTTTTCACAGTTTTCATGGGAATGGCCCACTTCAGAGCCGGTTTGCAGCAAGTGCCGATAAATGCTGGCGGTATCAATTTGGCCTTTTTGGCCACGCGCTTGATGGATGCGGGGATCAAAAGGCGCGCGACTGCCAAGTGCCGCTTCCACGCTCATTGCGCCAATAACGCAACCTGCAGCGTACAAATCTTCGGCATGAAACAAGCCTTGTAAGGCCAGGGCGGTAGAGGCTTGTGTGCCATTCAGTAAGGCCAGACCTTCTTTCGCGGCAAGGGTAATCGGCGCTAAACCGACTAATTCGAGTGCTTCTTTAGCATCATAAATTTGCCCTTTGTAGCAAATCTCACCTTCACCGATTAACGGTAATACCATATGAGCAAGTGGCGCGAGATCGCCAGAGGCGCCAACCGAGCCTTTTTCTGGAATACACGGGTATAACTCGGCATTAACCATGGCAATTAGCATGTCAATCACGCTTAAGCGAATACCCGAAAAGCCACGGCTGAGCGAATTGATTTTTAGCACCATCATTAAGCGTACGGTGCTATCTGCCATAAACTGGCCAAAGCCCGCGGCATGCGATAACACGATAGACCGTTGTAACAATTCTAATTCATCGTTTTTAATCCGTGTGCTAGCCAGTAAGCCAAAGCCGGTATTGATGCCATACACCACTTTATTTTGTTTAATAATATCGGCGACACAAGCGGCTGATTTAGCAATAGCAGGGAGCGCACTGGCATCTAGGCTGAGCGTTACTGCGCCTTGTTGCACAGCACGTAATTGTGCCAAACTAAGCTGGCCAGGGATCAAGTTTAAGGCGAAGGTCATGGTTGTTCTCCCGTCATCATTGGTAGATCTAGGCCCTGTTCATGGGCACATTTTTTGGCAATGTCGTAACCTGCATCGGCATGACGCATTACCCCTGTACCCGGATCATTCCACAGCACTCGACCTAAACGGGCTGCCGCTTGCTCCGTGCCATCTGCGACAATCACCACGCCACTGTGTTGGCTGTAACCCATACCCACGCCACCGCCATGATGTAACGACACCCACGTAGCACCGCCAGCGGTATTTAATAAGGCGTTCAGTAATGGCCAATCGGAAACGGCATCTGAGCCGTCTAGCATGGCTTCAGTTTCACGATTAGGGCTGGCAACCGAGCCAGAATCAAGATGATCACGACCAATAACAACAGGGGCATTGAGTTCGCCATTTTTTACCATCTCATTAAATGCTAAAGCGATACGGGCGCGATCTTTTAAGCCAATCCAGCAGATACGAGCGGGTAAACCTTGAAACTGAATGCGCTCGCGTGCCATATCCAACCAATGATGCAAATGGGTATCATCCGGGATCAGCTCTTTGACTTTCGCGTCGGTTTTGTAAATGTCTTCGGGATCGCCAGACAGGGCCACCCACCGAAATGGCCCAATGCCTTGGCAAAACAGAGGCCGAATATAGGCAGGAACAAACCCCGGGAAATCAAAAGCATTGTCTATGCCTTCGTCTTTGGCCATTTGCCGAATATTATTGCCATAGTCGGTAGCGACTGCGCCGCGTTGCTGCAAAGTTAAAATCGCTTGCACTTGAACGGCCATAGAATGTTTCGCGGCTTTAACCACTTTGGCCTCGTCTTGCTGGCGCATTTCTGCTGCAATTTGCAGGGTCCAGTTTTGGGGTAAATAGCCGTTTAAAGGATCATGTGCGGAGGTTTGATCGGTCACCACATCGGGCGTAATGTTTCGCTTAACTAATTCACTGAACACATCGGCGGCATTCGCCAATAAACCAATCGAGGTGGGTTTGCCTGACGCTTTCGCTTGCTCAAGTAATTGCAACGCTTCATCTAAAGCATAGGCTTTTTGGTCGATATAGCCGGTTTTTAGCCGAAAATCGATGCGACTTTCATCCACTTCACAGGCGATCATATGAAAGCCGGCCATGGTTGCGGCCAATGGCTGTGCACCGCCCATGCCACCGAGACCACCGGTTAAGATCCATTTATTGGCGGCGTTACCGTCAAAATGCTGCTTAGCAATCGCCACAAAGGTTTCATAGGTGCCTTGTACGATGCCTTGCGTGCCGATATAGATCCATGAGCCAGCGGTCATTTGGCCGTACATCATTAACCCTTGTCGATCTAATTCATTAAAATGTTGCCAGTTCGCCCACGCCGGTACTAAATTAGAGTTGGCGATTAACACCCGCGGTGCATCAGGGTGGGTTGGAAAAACACCAACGGGTTTACCGCTTTGCACTAACAGTGTTTGGTTATCCTCTAACCGGTCTAACACCTCGACAATCTTATCAAAACAAGCCCAGTTACGAGCCGCGCGGCCAATACCACCATACACCACCAGGGCTTGCGGATGCTCAGCCACCTCAGGATCCAGGTTGTTCATTAGCATGCGCTTAGCGGCTTCAGTTTGCCAACTTTTGGCGGTGATCTGCTTGCCGCGCGCGGCGCGGATCACTCTGCTGTTATCAATACGGTTCGTGTTCATAGCAACCTCTGTTAACGGGGTAATGCAAAATTAAGGTGTCCGCCTAGCCGATAGCGGCTACCAGGCGAGGTGAGATAAGCCAGGCTAACGGCACCATCACGGCTAAAGGTGCGACGGGTCAAGCGCAGGCAGGGTTCAGGTTTTTTCAGTTGTAGATGCTGGCAAGTAAAGTTATCTGGCCAGATCGCTTCAACGATATGTTCAGCTTCGGTAAGTGGCGCAATCATACTCAGATAGTGATGCGGTGTTTGCTCTTGAAAATCTTGCTGGATATACAGTGGCACTTGCAGCGGATTGACATAGCGCGCTTCGAGTTGCAATGGTTGCCCGGCAGACAGGTGCACAATCAGTGAGAAAAACACAGGATCATTGCGTTTTAACCCCAGTGCTGTTGCCACAATGGTCGGGCAAGGTAATTCGGTTAGCTGTACTAAGGTTGCGCTATAGGTATGGCCACGGCCGGCAATTTCATCAGCAATATTATGTATTTGCAATAAAGATGACTGGGATTTAAGTGCCGCAACAAAGCTGCCAACACCTTGCGTTCGATACAAAATGCCTTGCTCGGTTAGCTCTTGCAAAGCGCGCCGGGCGGTCATGCGGCTAACGGAGAATTGCTCGGCCAATTCATTTTCGGATGGCACACGGCTGTGCTCAGGCCAGGCACCGCTTTCAATTTGCCGTAGCATAAACTCTTTTATTTCTGCAAATTTTGCCATGTTATTCTCGTGTTAGTCAGACAGCGGGTCAGAACGGATCCGCTAATTAGCTGCAAATAAAAATAGCGGATCTTGGTTGTATATACAAGTTTTTCGTATAGACTATTTTTAATAGTTTGGGCTTTAGCCCTAGAGGTCGTTGCGCGATTAAGTGTTAGCAGAATTGTGCTCAGGAGGAACAGTGACAGAATTTGATGCCGTGTGGGTGAATGCTCAGATCGCCAGCATGACGGAAAACGGCCAGCCTTATGGTGCTATCGCGCACGGCGCATTGGCCATCAAAGACGGTTTGATTGCTTATGTTGGGCCACAAGCCGATTTGCCGCAATTTGATGCATTAAGTACGCCGCTGTACGATGCAAAAGGCCAATGGATCCTGCCCGGTTTAATTGATTGTCATAACCATTTGCTGTTTGCTGGTAGTCGCGCCAATGAATTTGAGCTACGCCAACAAGGGGCTAGTTATCAAGCCATCGCGGCAGCCGGTGGCGGTATTGCCAGTACCGTAAAAGCCACTCGGGCAGCCAGCCATGAACAATTGTTTGTATTAGGTAAAGATCGCCTCAATAGCTTACTGCACGAAGGCGTGACGACTGTAGAAATTAAATCAGGCTATGGTCTCGACTTAGCCAATGAGCAAAAGCTGCTTGAAGTCGCCGCGTTGTTAGCTGAGCATCATCCGCTGAATATTGTAAAAACCTTTTTAGGTGCGCATGCACTGCCAGCAGAATTTAAAGAGGATGCGGCGGGTTATATCAACGAAGTGTGTCGTATGTTACCGCTGCTTGCTGAGCAACAGTTGGTGGACGCGGTTGATGTGTTTTGTGAAGGTATTGGCTTTAGTGTTGAGCAGTGTCGGCAAGTATTTAACACGGCCAAGGTATTAGGCTTACCGGTTAAAGCGCATGCTGAACAATTATCTAATTTAGGCGGCAGCGCCTTAGTGGCTGAGTTTTCGGGGTTATCCGCGGATCATCTGGAATATTTGGATGAGGCAGCGATTGCCCGTATGGCAAACGCCGGTACCGTTGCGGTGTTATTACCGGGGGCTTATTACTTTTTACGGGAAACCCAATTACCACCGATAGCGCTTTTACGTCGCTACCAGGTGCCAATGGCGATTGCCACCGATCTTAATCCGGGGACCTCGCCATTTTGTTCATTATTGTTAATGTTGAATATGGCCTGCACCTTGTTTCGTTTAACGCCAGAAGAAGCGTTATTAGGCGTGACGCGTCATGCTGCCAAGGCGCTGGGATTGACTGACCGGGGAAGTTTGGCTGTGGGAATGCGTGCCGATTTTGCCTGTTATGCGATTAGCCAACCGGCAGAATTATGTTATCAATTTGGCGTCAGTGCGCTTAAACAAGTGGTCATTGGTGGCACCTTGTGCCGCTTAGCCAAAAATGTGTAGCTGATCACCCTTTAGTCAATGCTTGGCGGCTGTTGTTGCTTTCCCGCTAAAAAGGCTTGTACCAGTTGGCTTAACACTTGGCCGCATTGATTCATCCCTGCAACTTCACCACTTGGATGTTGCGCAGGCGCGGCTTCGGCTAAGTGTAAATAAGCGGTTTGCGGTAATTTGGCGAAGTGAAACACGGCTTGCTCTGCTTCAGCTACGCTAATACCACTGTAGTTAAGCGCGCTGGCCGGCATGCTGGTAATGCAGTCGGTATCCACTTCAAGTGCTAACTTGGTGTTAGCGGATAACACTCTTTGCAAACTCAGTTCGATGGCCTGGCTCCAGTTGTACTGGCCTTCTACAAAGATCTGTTGATAGCTGAGATATTCAAAATTCGCTTGCTGTAAGGCCGTCAAACTGGCGGCATTATTTTTTTGCACATGCAGCCCCAGCACAAAATAATGCTGTAATAACGCTTCAGCTTGCGCATAACTAAACGCATTGCCGCTATGTCGGCCTTCTAAGGCACGAAAATCGGCATGCGGATCCAAATTAATACAATTAACCTGTTGCTGCTGACAATCACTTAACGCCCGCAACAGTGGTAAGGCATTGTTATGACCACCGCCAATCACTATCGGGGTTAAGCCCTGCGCAAAAATAGGTTGAACGGCACTGAATACTCGTTCGTCAAGTTGCGCACAAAGGGCGCGTAATTGGCTTAAATGCTCGGGTTGTTGATGATCTAATGCTGTACTTTGTGCTTGTAAATCGGCACAAGCTACCTCACCGAGGATCAAAATAGATTCACCGGCGAGTAATGCATTAGCTTGCAGATTAAGGAATTTGTTTAAAAACGCTTGAAAGCCTAATTGTGCACCAGCAAAGCCACCGTTCGCTCTAGGGCCCAGATCTTCTGGGATCCCCAGTATGACAAACTTGCCACCGTGAGCGGCATGTAAGGCAAGGTTCTCTGCTAACGATAAAGTAGCTTCAGGAAAGCGTAACTGGGCAGATAATCGTTGCTCGCCGCTGCGCTGCTGACAGCAACGCGCAAGTTGCGCTTGAGTCAAATAGTGCAGGGCGTTCATGCGTTACTCGATGTCGAGTGCATCCGGCGATAAAATGATGCCGGTACTGTCAGCATACAGATGATCACCAGGTAGGAAGGTTACGCCGGCAAAATTAACGGGCACTTCGGTTTCACCAAAGCCTGCATCGTCAGCGCCAATCGGGATCGCATTAACGGCTTGAATACCGATATCGAAATCTTCTAATGCATCAAGATCGCGCACGCTACCGTAGCAGACAATGCCTTCCCAACCGTTGCTTGCCGCTAAAGAGGCCAGATCCGCATCAACTAAAGCACGACGAGCTGAGCCACCACCGTCAATCAGTAACACCTTACCAATGCCGTTGTCAGTCAGCATTTGACGCACCAAACCGTTGTCTTCAAAACATTTTACGGTGTGGATTTTTCCGCCAAAAGAACGGCGACCACCATAGTTAGCAAAAATCGGCTCAACGACATCAACTTGATCCGCGTACAGATCGCAAAGCTCTGAGGTGTTATATTCCATAAGGTGGCTCCAAACTGCAAGAAAAGTATGCAGACAGTATAACCTGCTACCACCTAAGCTCAAGCACAACTTCGAGCACCATTAGGCAAAGTCACTTACGCAATGCGGTTTTCTACTTGAGAGGGAAGTGGTAACCGGCGGATGCTTAACGGCAGTGCACTGGCCCTTACAGCGTTTTAATACTGATCAGCGGTTCACGGCTGGCATTAGCCTGTTTTAACTTGGCCAAATAGTCTTGCCACAAGGTTGTTTCATTTTCAGCCAACTGGCAAAGATAAGCAAAACTGTAAAAGCCGGTAGCATGGCCATCATCAAAAACCAGTTTCACTGCGTAATGACCCACCGTTTGGATCTGCTTGATGGCAACGTCACGTTTATGGCTGACCATCTTAGGTTGGCCATGACCACGCACCTCAGCAGAGGGGGAGTGCACGCGTAAAAACTCGGCACTCAAACTGCTGAGGCTGCCGTCGCTAAACTGTAAGTCGAGCAAACGGCGACGTTGATGGTAATGAAGTCCAACCAACTTTTTGGTCATTACAAAATAAACCGACTGAGATCTTCGTTTTGTACTAAGTTGCCCAGATGTTTTTCAACATACTCAGCATCGATACTGATTTGTTGCCCCGCATGATCGGCGGCATCATAAGAGATTTCCTCTAATAAACGCTCCATCACCGTGTACAAACGACGAGCACCGATGTTTTCTGTGGTTTCATTGACTTGAAAGGCCGCGGCCGCGATATGCTTAATGCCGTCAGCGGTAAAGCTGATGTTCACCCCTTCAGTGGCGAGCATCGCTTGCGCTTGTTCGGTCAGTGACGCTTTAGGTTCGGTTAAGATGCGTTCAAAATCAGCGGCGGTTAACGCTTCCAGTTCAACCCGGATCGGCAAGCGACCTTGTAATTCAGGCACAAGATCGGAGGGTTTACTCATTTGAAAGGCGCCAGACGCAATAAACAGAATATGGTCGGTTTTTACCATACCGTGCTTGGTGTTCACGGTGCAGCCTTCAATCAGCGGCAGTAAGTCACGTTGCACGCCTTCGCGTGAAACATCGGGGCCGCTGGTTTCGCCGCGTTTACAAATTTTATCGATTTCATCTAAAAATACGATACCATTTTGTTCAACCGCTTCTAAGGCTTCTAGCTTAAGCTCTTCAGGATTAACCAAACGTGCCGCTTCTTCTTCAATTAGTTGCTTAAAAGCGTCTTTGATTTTCAGCTTACGTTTTTTCTTTTTGTCATTGCCTAAGCTTTGAAACATGCTTTGCAATTGCGACGTCATTTCTTCCATGCCCGGTGGCGCCATGATTTCGACGCCAATGGGGCCTTGTGACAATTCCAATTCGATTTCTTTATCGTCTAATTGGCCTTCACGCAGCTTTTTACGGAAAATTTGCCGCGTATTCGATTCGCTACTTTTTTCTGTTTCACCCCAGGCGTCTTTGGCGGGTGGCAGTAAAGCATCGAGGATCCGCTCTTCTGCGGCTTCTTCTACTCTAAAACGATTTTTGGCAATCGCTTGTTCACGTAACATTTTAACGGCACTGTCTGCCAGATCACGGATGATGCTTTCTACTTCTTTACCGACATAACCCACTTCGGTGAATTTGGTGGCTTCAACTTTAATAAAGGGCGCGTTAGCCAATTTGGCTAAGCGACGAGCAATTTCAGTTTTACCTACACCCGTTGGGCCAATCATCAGAATATTTTTGGGGGTGACTTCTTGGCGCAAGCTTTCATCAAGCTGCATACGGCGCCAACGGTTACGTAAGGCAATAGCAACGGCACGTTTGGCTTTATTTTGACCGATAATGTGTCGATCCAACTCGTGGACGATTTCTCTAGGCGTCATGTCAGACATAATTGTTCCGCTTATAATTCTTCAATGGTGTGATGGTGATTGGTATAGACACAAATATCACCGGCAATTTTTAGGCTTTTTTCAACGATGTCACGCGCGCCTAGATCAGAATTTTGTAGCAGGGCTGTCGCCGCCGCTTGCGCAAAAGGGCCGCCACTGCCAATGGCGATGAGATCGTGCTCTGGCTGGATCACGTCGCCGTTACCCGTAATGATCAAAGAGGTGTTGGCATCGGCTACGGCCAGTAACGCTTCGAGTTTGCGCAGCATGCGATCGGTACGCCAATCTTTTGCTAACTCAACGGCCGCGCGCATTAAATGGCCTTGGTGCATGTCAAGTTTGGCTTCAAAGCGTTCAAATAAGGTGAAGGCGTCAGCGGTACCGCCGGCAAAACCTGCCAAGACTTTATTATGGTAAAGACGGCGAACTTTACGGGCGTTACCTTTCATTACGGTGTTGCCCAGTGACACCTGGCCATCACCGCCGATGGCGACGTGACCATTGCGTCGAACAGATACGATAGTTGTCATGAATATGCCCTATGGCGAATTAACTTAGGGCATAGATAGGGTTTAGGCGTTAGCTTTTCAAGCCCAGTTACGCACCTGACAGGTATTAATACCCATTTGCCGTAACCGATTCATATCAACGGTGGCAGCACGACGAGACTCATAAGGGCCCAGCACTACCCGAAACCACACGCCATTAGTACCTTCTGTGCGGCGCACATCGGCGGTAATGCCCGCAAAGGCGATTTGCGCTTTCATGGCTTCGGCTTGGGTTTGCTGTCTAAATGAGCCGCATTGCAGTTGCGCCGGACCACTGCGACGCTGCTCTGTCACTTCGACGGTCACTTCTTTATTTTTAAGCTCTTCAATATATTGATAAGGCTCAGCTACGGGCTTGGGAGGCAATTCATCTTTTTTCACGGTAACAGCCGGAGCGGGTGCTTCAGGCGGCGTTACCACCGGAGCTTGTTGGCGTAAAAACCACAAACCGTAAACAAAAGCCAATAAGACACAGAGCACCAAGCCGATTAATATCCAAGGTTTTTGTGAGGCAGCTTGCGCTTTGGCACCGCGTGCTGGGCGGGCTTTGCCTTTGGTCTTGCTGGCCGGTTTCGGGCGACTGGCGCGCACATAATCTTTTTGTGGCATAGTGACTGTTTGATTACCTACTCATTACAACAGCGGCTATTCTACCTTGAATAGTAAAAAATGAAATAGAGCTATCACTCTGGCTTTACGTTTAGCTCAGATCCAGAGCATCCACATCGAGCTGCCATTTTACTTTACGGCTCAGCGGCCAACGTGTGATTTCTGGCAAGATGTGCCCTAAGGCATGATGCAATAGCGGTCTATTTTGGCTGTACAAATGCAACTGCCAGCGATACTTACCCGCTTTGCGCTCTAAAGGCGATAATAACGGCCCTAGCCGCTGTAAACCGTTATAGGCTTGGCAAAGCTCTGCGACCTGTTGTAACCACTGCTGGCATAAGTCACTTTGCAGGGCTTCGGCACGAAATAATGCCAAGTGCTGATAGGGCGGTAAGGTGGTTTGTTGGCGTTCGAGCAGGGCACTGCGTGCAAAAGCCGCATAACCGTTTTGAATAATATCTTGCAGCAGGGCATGTTCAGGATGCTGTGTTTGCAGTAATACCTTACCTTTGTCATTGCCTCGACCTGCGCGGCCAGCGACCTGTGTCAGCAGTTGAGCTAATTGTTCTGGCGCACGAAAGTCTGCGCTGTATAAGGCGCCATCTACATCAACAATTACCACCAAAGTCACAAAAGGAAAGTGGTGGCCTTTCGCCAGCATTTGCGTACCTAAAATTAGGCGTGGCCCAGCTTGATTAATATCCTTGAGCAACTCCCCTAAAGCACCTTTCCGCCTTGTACTATCGCGGTCTAAGCGGGTTACGGGTGTATCTGCAAACAACTGCTGCAAATGTTCTTCTAACTGTTCAGTGCCTTGGCCAACTGGCGCTAATCGAGCACTGCCACAAGAGCCGCATTGTCTAGGAATAGGGCGGCTGGCGCCGCAATGGTGACATAATAATTGGCGACTATGTTTATGATAAGTGGTAAAGGTGCTGCAACGTTTACATTCGGTCAGCCAGCCGCAATCTTGACAGCTAAGCGCGGGGGCAAAACCGCGGCGATTCAAAAATAACATCACTTGCTTACCACGAGCTAACTGGCCGCGGATTTGTTTAATACTGCTATCGGCTAAGCCGAACTGCAATTGTTGCTGTTTTAAATCAATTAACTCAAATGGCGGTAAGCTTTGCCCTGTAGCGCGATGTTGCAGTTCTAAATGCACATAGCGTTTTTGTTGGCAATTATATAAAGATTCTAAACTGGGGGTGGCAGAGCCAAGCAACACAGGGCAGCCTTCTAATGAGCCGCGTTTAATCGCCAGATCACGCGCATGATAGCGAAAGCCATCTTGCTGCTTTAAAGATAAATCATGCTCTTCATCAATAATAATTAAACTGAGTTGTCGAAACGGTAAAAACAGCGCCGAGCGCGTGCCAATGACAATCGCAGCACTGCCACTTGCCGCTTGTAGCCAGCATGACAAACGTTCGCCATCGCTGAGGTTAGAGTGCCAAGCTAAAACGGGCACATTAAAACGCTGTACAAAACGTTGAAGTGTTTGCGGCGTTAAACCAATTTCAGGTAGCAACAATAAGACTTGTTTGCCACGGGCTAATAGAGGCGCAATGCATTGCAAATACACTTCGGTTTTACCCGAGCCGGTGACACCTTCTAACAAGAACGGCTGAAACTTTCCGTAAGCTTGCTGCACCGCACTCACAGCAATAGCCTGGTCAACTGTCAGTTGTAAGGGTGTTTGTGCTAAACCTTGATAGGCGTAAGGTTGACGCTCTAGTGTTTCAGCAACAACCATGCCTTTATCTATCAGTTGTTTCAGTGTGCTGCGATGATGCTGTTGCAGTAGTGTATCTTCAGCTAAAGGGCTGGTTTGCAGCGTTTGCCACAAGGCAAGTTGCTTCGCCGAACGCTTAAAATCACTACTTTGTGCTGCTTCGCCTGCCGCCGTTAATCGATAGCCGGTTAAGGCATAATCGCGCAGTTGTCGGCCTTCACGCAATAACGCAGGAAGGGCTGCGGTCAGCACTTCACCTAACGGATGGTGATAGTATTCCGCTGCAAAGCTTAATAAAAGGCGTAGGGTGCCGGAGATCACCGGAGCGTCTTCTAAAATGTGACTTACTGCTTTGAGTTGGCTGTGTTCAAAAGGACTATCCGGATCAATTTGCCAAACAATCCCAATTAACTGACGTTGACCAAATGGCACTTGTACCCGACACCCCACTGTTACACTGCTGTTTTCAGGCAACAGATAATCAAAATGTTGGCGTAACGGGACGGGCAGAGCCACTCGAATAACGGTCACTATGGTTTCCACAACAAAGCAAAGGGATTGTTAGTTTAAGGATCGATATCCGGCTTGCCAAGTAAAACAAAAATAGTGTTTTTTTGCCGCGGGCAGGTTGCAACTTGTTTGCCTATCAATTAAGCTACGCGCCCTAAATTAACTGTAATTGCGTATGGTGTCTGGCGCCAAAAATTGTGACCAGATAGCGATACGGCCTAACGAGGTAACCCATGAAACCAGGTATCCATCCAGAATACAAAGAAATTACTGCTACTTGTACTTGCGGTAATGCATTCAAAACTCGCTCTGCACTTTGCAAAGACATCCACTTGGACGTATGTTCAGCATGTCACCCGTTTTATACTGGTAAGCAAAAAGTGTTAGACGTAGGTGGTCGTGTAGATCGCTTCAAAAAACGTTTCTCTGTTTTGGGCAATCGTTAATCGATTACCGAACGAAAAAAAACCGGAGCTTAGGCTCCGGTTTTTTTTGCTTCAAAATACCCTGCATGTGCACATTAGCATTAATCTGTTCTGCGCATAGCGGTAGGGTTTTCATGGCGATGGTTGTAGCACAATAAAACAACGCCATGCTCAGCATGCTAGCTAAGGCATAGCGTTAAGTGAGTACAACCTATGGCTAAAGCGATGGTACAGCAAATTCAAACAACCGGTTATTGACCACCTGATAGCACTTGGTTGATTGAAGAGGAAGAGCTGTCTGGTTTAATACTGGCGCAATTGCTGCCGCTTTGCTCACAACTGACTCCGCGAATACGACTACCGACAGAGCGGCTATCATAAAGCCCTGAAGAATTTAACCGTTTGACTAAACCGGCAAGCATGTTGTTCATTTGAATTTGCTGCCCCGTCACGCGGATGACCTCAATGTTTTCAACTTGCTGTAAATCTTTTACTAATTCTGCATGTTCATTGCTTGCTGCTAGTTCAGCGCTGACTTCCGCTAAATAAGGTTTGGCTTGGGTTTGCCCAGTTAACACTAAGCGTTTAAACAACTCCGCCGCAGCAACAAGATCTTTTTCAGTGCCAACACCATGTTGTTTAAGTTGGCCCAGTAACAGCATTGACGTTGCTAACTTTTGTTCTGACGCTTGCTCGAGTAATACCACAGCTTGCTCGATTTGCGTTGGATCTTCAGTTTGCAACAATGTTACTGCTTTTGCATATTGGGCTGGAGCATAATTTAAAGAGATGGCTTGTTCTAATAACCGGTCTGCTTCTGCGATATCTTGCTCAATAACAAAGCCATTTCGTAACCAATCTGACATCAAGTAAACTGACATGGGGTTGCGCTGGCGTACACCTTGGCGAAGATAGCGTAATGCTTGACTGGTATTCTGTTCTAAACCATCGCCTGTCGCATAAGACATGGCAACGATCGCCGCGGCATCGCCGCTACCTGCTCGAGCCAGTCGCATCAATTTACGCAGCTCTTTTGTGCAGTCAGTTTCAGTGCATATTTGCTCATTGTTTCCGGCATTTTGTGCAGTGGCGGGCAGGCTAATACTGATGCTACTTACGAGAATAAGTGCAGAGATCGATAAAAGGCGCATGGCATAACCTCATTAACTAAATATTTACCAGATATTGTAGTGATATTTTAATGACGGTCAAGGGATGTCGCTAAAATTAATAGTGATTTGTTTTATTTATGTTAAATTTTGGTGGTGACTAGTTCAACATATAAATACTCAGCAAGAGATTGGGTTTTAAGTGTATAGGCTTCTTTATGGCTAGCGCATTTCTTGCTATAAGAAGAGAAGAAAATATCAACAAGAAGGTGGTCATACTTGCTTAGGCTGGTAGGTCCAGCAACAAATTGGTGTTTTTCTATTAAAGAGCTCATTAAAATGAGCCTTCATCTGGCTTGCTGTAAAACAATAATAAGCATAATTGCAGCCTGTCGCCGCTTACCTTACTCCAGGACAATTAGAATGACAGATTTCAGAGAACAGGCACTTCGCTACCATGCCGAACCCCGCCCAGGAAAAATTAGTATTGAAATTAGCAAACCGGCTGAAACCGTCCGCGATCTTGCGCTAGCTTACAGCCCAGGTGTGGCGGAGCCCGTTCGTGAAATTGCTGCTGATCCAGACAATGTGTATAAATATACCGCTAAAGGTAACTTAGTCGCTGTGATTTCTAACGGTACTGCGATTTTAGGTTTGGGCAATCTCGGGCATTTAGCATCAAAACCGGTGATGGAAGGTAAAGCCTTGTTGTTTAAACGCTTTGCCAACTTAGATTCGATTGACATTGAAGTGTCACATCGCACGACGGAAGAGTTTATAACGACGGTTGCCAATATTGCCGATACCTTTGGTGGTATTAATTTAGAAGATATTAAAGCGCCAGAATGTTTTGAAATAGAGAAAGAGTTAATCAAACGCTGCAACATCCCGGTGTTTCATGATGATCAGCATGGTACTGCAATAGTCACTGCTGCCGGTATGCTTAATGCGTTAGAAATCCAAGGTAAGGATATTAAACACGCCATTATCGTTTGTATGGGTGCGGGTGCTGCGGCTATTGCTTGCATGGAGTTATTAATTAAATGCGGTGCCATGCGTGAGCATATCTATATGTTGGATACCAAAGGGGTGATCCATGCTCGGCGCGAAGATTTAAACCAATATAAATCGTTATTTGCCAATAATACAGATAAACGGACTTTAGAAGATGCTTTACAAGGGGCGGATGTTTTTGTTGGTGTATCGGGCCCCGATGTGTTGCCAGCAGAAGCTTTAATGTTAATGGCAGATAAGCCTGTTATTTTTGCTTGTTCAAACCCTGATCCGGAAATTAAGCCTGAGCTCGCGCACGCGGCTCGAAAAGATCTGATCATGGCAACAGGTCGCTCTGATTACCCTAATCAAGTGAATAATGTTTTGTGCTTCCCGTTTATTTTCCGTGGTGCTTTAGATGTACGTGCCAGTGAAATCAATGACGCAATGAAACTTGCAGCAGTAGAAGCGATCCGCTCAATTGCTAAAGAGCCGGTGCCAGCCGAAGTTTTGGCGGCGGCTGATGTATCAGCTTTAGAGTTTGGTAAATCTTACATTATTCCAAAACCGATGGATCCGAGATTGTTACCTCGAGTGGCACGTGCTGTGGCGGAAGCCGCGGTAAACTCTGGCGTTGCTCGTTTACCACTGCCTGATAATTACTATAAGTAAGCTGAGCCGCTTATAAAAAAACCGCCTATTGGCGGTTTTTTTATTCTTCGTCGTTTTCTGCTTCAATGATGACTGGGATGGGTTTACCCATGCTGGTCAAAATCTGCCGAACTTCAGCAGGAATTTGATGCGGATTATCTTTACGTAGATCGTCATCAGCCGGTAATGGCTGGCCAGTAAAGGCGTGCAAAAAGGCTTCGCACAATAACTCACTATTTGTCGCATGCCGTAAGTTGTTCACTTGGCGGCGAGTGCGTTCGTCAGTTAGCACTTTTAAAACATTCAGCGGGATCGATACGGTAATCTTTTTAACTTGTTCTGATTTTTTACCGTGTTCCGCGTAAGGGTGAGCATACTCACCATTCCACTTAGCCATAAGGGTCCCTTGTTATTGGTCGAGAGAAATTGCTCGCGCAAGTGCGAAATTCTACTGTTTTCTCTGTTACAGTCAAACACTGTGCAACAAATAAACATTATAGACGGCTAAATGGTTTGACTTCCAGTGTTAACGCATTATACTTTTTAGACATCTAAACATCCAAAAGGGCGTATTATGACCAAGCGTCATCCAGCGACTATCGTTGCTCGAGCGGGTATTGCGGAAGATACCGCCTTTGGTGCAGTGACACCACCGATTTACCTCACTTCAACTTATCAACTTCCGGCATTAGGGCAGCCAGGTCCTTATGATTATTCACGTTCAAATAACCCTACCCGCGATGTATTAGGGGAGGCGTTAGCCGAACTCGAAGGCGGTGCTAAAGCGATTATCACCAATACTGGTATGTCAGCTTGTTTGTTAGCACTGCAATTACTGACACCCTCTGACACCTTAGTGATCCCGCATGATTGTTATGGTGGTAGTTATCGATTATTTACCAATTTGGCGCAAAAGAAGCAGGCTTTTAAATTACACATTATCAATTTTCAAGATGCCGATTGGGCCGAGCAATTACGGTTAAGCCAAGCCAGCATGATTTGGTTAGAAACACCGAGTAACCCATTACTGCAAATTACTGATGTGCGAGCGGTTTGTCAGTTAGCGGCCAGCCTCAAAGCCAAAGTGGTGGTGGATAACACCTTTTTATCGCCAGTATTACAGCAGCCCCTCTCCTTAGGTGCAGATTTAGTCATACACTCGACGACGAAATTTATTAATGGCCACTCTGACATTATCGGCGGTGCCGTGATTGCTAAGGATCTGGCGGTTGGCGAAGAATTAAAATGGTGGGGAAACTGTTTAGGCTTAACCGGTGGAGCATTTGATGCCTATCTTACCTTGCGAGGCTTAAGAACGTTAAACTTGCGCTTAAAGCTGCAACAAGAAAATACGGCTGCAGTGGTCGATTTTTTAGCGGCGCATCCTTTAGTTGCTAAAGTGTATTATCCCGGGCTGACAAGTCATCCTGGGCATCAGATTGCTAAAGAACAGCAATTGGGTTTTGGGGCGATGTGTAGTTTTGAGTTGAACGCTCCTGCGGCATTGTTAAAAGATTTTTTCAATGCTCTAGAGTATTTTACTTTGGCACAGTCACTGGGAGGCACTGAAAGTTTAATCTGTCATCCTGCTTCAATGACGCATGCTTCGATGGATGCGGCGGCGCAGCAACGAGCGGGTATTGCTGCCACCTTAGTGCGTTTATCAATAGGCATTGAAAATGTGGCAGATTTACGTGCTGATTTGCAACAAGCGCTAAACGTGGTAGCTCAGCGTTTAGCTGACTAAAACAACTCCTCTAGCTTAGGCAACAGATGATTTAATGCCTGTTGCCTATTTTTTTTAATATTATGTGAGCTCTCGCTAATATCTGAAATTCATTAACTTAATGATTTCTTTATTTTAGTTCGTGTTTGTTGGTTTCTTTATACCGTAAAATCAAGTTCCGTAAGCAGGTAACACGCTTGGCATTGTTAATTAAATTCGGTTAATCTAAAGTACATTAGTAGCTAAGCGCTAACGCTACAGCCAAGGAATTGGATTTCTGCATGCTTTTATCGGGCCTGTGTCGGCATCGGCGACATGTTTATCATTTTTTCTGCTTTTTGTTGTGTACTGTATTTTTTAATACGGCAGCGGCTTCTGCTGCAAAGCATATTCCTAGCTTAGATAATTATTTTAAAGAAACGCTCAACACTCGATCCGGCTTACCGCACAACACTATTAATGCTATTACTCAAACGCCGGATGGCTATATGTGGTTTGGCACTTGGGAAGGCGTTGCACGGTATAACGGTCGCGAATTTCGCATTTTTGATCGTAACCCCCAAACCGGTTTGCCAGATGTCGGCGTGCGTACTTTTCATTTGGATAAACATAATGTTTTGTGGATAGGTGGTGCACGGGGCGGCTTGGTTAAAGTACAAGATGGGCAATGGCAAGCTTTTCCCCCTTTTGGTGAATTGATTAATCGTTTGTTTATGGATAATCAAGATCGATTATGGGTTGCTACCGAGGGGCAGGGGCTTTACATGCAAGATGCCACCGGTAAACGCACACATTTTACGCTTGACGATGGATTACCCTCTCTCCAAATTCACAGCTTGCAACAAGATGCCAACGGCTTACTGTGGGTTGGCACCGCGAATGGATTGGTTTACTTAGATGCACAATTGCAAATTCAACCGGTTGCTGCAGACGAATTTAATGGCGTACCGATATTTGCTTTGGAATTAAATCATCAAGCAGCGTTACTAGTGGGCACAGAACGTGGCCTTTATCTGGCACAGCCAAGTCAATCTAAGCCATTAACTTTATTAGATAATGTTCCGGTGTCGGCCATATTGCAGGAGAACTCAGACATTTTATGGATTGGCACTATAGATAGAGGCTTATTACGCTTACATAACGGTATTACTGAATCTTTAGATATGCGGCAGGGCTTACCCAATAATCGTATTTTAGCTTTGTTAAAAGACAAAGAAGGTAATTTGTGGGTTGGAACAAATGGCGGCATTTTTCGTTTAAGAGATGCACCTTTTAATACCATGACTACCGAAGTCGGATTAGCCGGAAATTATACCCGTGCTCTGTTATCGCATTCTAATGGCTGTATGTATGTTGGTAGCAGCCGCGGTTTAACTCGTATTTGTAATGGTGCGTTCAGTATTATTGATTTAACGGCAGTCAGTGTCGGGCAGTCGGTGTTAAGTCTAGCGGAAGGACCCGATCAAACGGTGTTAGTGGGCACCTATGCCGATGGTTTAATTGAACTGCAACATGATCAGATCCGACGTCATTATGATACCGGGAACGGTTTACCAGCCAATGAAGTTCGCGCCATCCTGCCTCTGGGCAACGGTCAAATGTGGGTAGGCACGTCTAATGGTGTTAGTCTTATAAAGGATGATGGTATTTTAAGTTTAGGCGTTGCGGATGGTTTACCCAGTTCTTTTGTTGTCTCGCTGTTTCAAACACCCGATCAGCGAATTTTTATTGGCACTGGCAATGGTGTGGCCGTTTATGAAAACGAGCAACTGAGAACACTAAATATAGCGGCATACGATGATGCACACTATGCCTTTGGAATGACCTATGATGCCCCGGTAAACATTTTATGGATAACCACGGATCGAGGCCTGATGGCCTATCATCTAGCCAGCAATGACATACAGATTATTGGCCGAGCGCAAGGCATGCCGTTTGATAAAATATTTGAGTTAGTTCAAGACCAGCAAGGTTCTTTTTGGATCAGCAGTAATAGGGGCATTTTAAGGTTAAATCGCAGCCATGCCCTGGCGCTTTTAGCCGGTAAGCGTAGTTCATTAAGTGTCGAACTTTATGGCGAAAGCGATGGCATGATCAGTTCGCAAGCCAATGGCGGCTCGGCTAAAGCGGGTGCACTTCACCATGATGGCTCGGTGTGGTTTGCCACATCGATGGGAGTCACCCGGGTTCAGCCTGAGCGTTTACAGCAATTTGCTGAAATTGCTCCGCCAGTAGTTATTGAAAAAGTACATGTTGATGGCCAAGCTTTACCCTTAGGTTCTCCAGTTAATCTTGTAGCAGGCAGCAATCGATTGGAAATTAGTTACGCAGGCTTGGGTTTTGTGATGTCAGGGCGAATTCAGTATCGTACTAAATTAGAAGGTTTTGATCGTGATTGGGTGACGCGTGGCACTGCCAATACTGCCGAGTACACTAACTTACCACCAGGCGAATATCGCTTTTTAGTGAGTGCTAGTTATCCCGACGGTGAGTGGAGCAAGCAAGAAGCTGTCTATACCTTTACGCTACTACCTCATCTCTGGCAGCGTTGGTGGTTTAAATTCGCCATTATCTTGTTACTCACCACACTCAGTATTATTGCGGTGCGTTGGCGTATGTCGAGTTTAAGACACACTGAGCAACGTTTGCGTAAATTAGTCGCAGAGCAAACAACCGAATTGCAATTGCTCGCAAGACAAGATGCCTTAACCGGTTTGGCTAATCGCCGAGCTTTTGATGAAGAATTGCAGCATGAGTATCAACGCGCGCAGCGGAATAACACCACTTTATGTCTGGCATTAATAGATGTTGATCATTTTAAGCGGGTTAATGATCAACTGTCGCATGCGGTAGGTGATGAAGTACTGAAACGTTTGGCTGAAGTGTTAAAACAGCAATGCCGGACGGTTGATCTGCTTGCACGTTGGGGCGGCGAGGAGTTTGTGGTGTTGTTACCTGATACCTCATTACAGGATGCTTCAGAGGTGTGTGAACGCCTTCGTCATAAAGTAGAAAAACTTAACTTCACTGATCTAGCTGCTGATTTGCATATCACAATAAGTATTGGTTTAACCACGAATAATAAGTTGGAATTACCCCAGCTATTAGTCAGTGCCGATAAAGCCTTGTATAACGCGAAAAAATTAGGGCGTAATCGCTTAGCCTTAGCGGACAATACGCGTTAAATATTGGGTATTAATTCAAAAAAACAGCATAATAATTCTTGATTGTGCATATCCTTCGTTCTACACTAGGCGCCATATTGTGCTATAACTTGTAGCCTAGTTTTTCTTTTTAAGAGTTTTCCATGTCCGTTGAACAACAAAACATTAAAATTCGCAGTGCCGTACTCGGTGCGGCGGGATACAGTGGTGCTGAGCTATGTGCTTTGCTATGCGCTAACCCCTATTTTGAACTGAGCTATGCTTTTGCATCGGCCGGTCGCAGTAGTGAACCTTTCGCCCAGTTATATCCTCGTTTTCAGCAACAAGTCGATATTTTGGTTGAGCCTTGGACCGATGAGCGCGTAGAGGCGTTAGATGTGCAGGTAGCGTTTTTGGCGTTGCCACATGAAGCCAGTGAAGCTATTGCCCCGCTGTTGTTAGCAAAAGGCATTGCGGTAGTCGATTTATCGGGTGCCTTTCGTTTAAAGCAAGCTGACTTATACCCGAAATACTATGGTTACGCTCATCAACATCCTGAGTTATTGGCCCAAGCGGTGTATTCATTAATGGAATGGCAAACGACTCCATTGGGTGATCTAGTCTCTGTTCCTGGCTGTTATCCTACCGCTTGTACGTTGGCGTTATTACCGCTGCTAAAAGCGGATTTAGTAACTAAAGACTGCATTCCGGTGATCAGTGCCACAAGTGGTGTCTCGGGTGCTGGCCGCAAAGCCAGCTTAAGTACTTCATTTTGTGAAGTCGGTTTAAATGCTTATGGTTTCTTTAAACACCGGCATCGCCCAGAGATTGAACAAAATCTGGGGCGCAAAGTGGTGTTTACCCCTCATCTGGGTAATTTTAAGCGCGGCATTTTAGCAACCTGCGTTGTCACGTTAAAAGCCGGCGTGAGCGCTGAGCAAGTTGCGGCAGCTTTTCAGCATGCTTATGCCAGTAAGCCGTTAATCCGTTTTACTAAGAACTCTCCTAATGTTGCCGATGTGGCGGGTACACCGTTTTGTGATTTGTATTGGCAGCAAGATGGCGAGCAATTAGTCATTATGTCAGCCATTGATAACTTATTAAAAGGCGCTGCCGCGCAAGCGATGCAGGCGGCGAATGTTCGTTTTGGTAAACCTGAGACAGCGGGTTTATTAGCAGGAGCCAGCCTATGAAACCGCTAGTATTAAAAATGGGTGGCCGCTTACTGCAAGACAGGCAAGCGTTAGATGCCTTATTAGCGGTATGTGCCAACATTAAGCAGCAACGGCCGGTCATTTTAGTACACGGTGGTGGCGATCAGGTTGATCAATGGCTGAGCAAGTTTGGTTTTGTCACAGAAAAAATTGATGGGCAACGGGTATCACCAGCAGAACAAATGCCTGTGATAACTGGTGCTTTAGATGGCGCGGTAAATGCTGAAATGGTCAGCCGTGCCATGTTGCAAGGTTTGTTGCCTGTTGGCTTAAATTTATCCGCGGGTAATGCCTGTCAATTCACCGTGAATACGCGCCTTGGTGCGGTAGGTATTGTTAAACCCGCTGATGCGACTTTAATTGAGTTGTTATTAACCCAAGGCTATACCCCCGTATTTAGCTCGATTGGCATTGCCGCCGATGGTCAGTTGTTAAATGTGAATGCCGATTTAGCCGCAGCGGCGATTTGCCAGCTAGTGAAAGGCCAATTGGTGTTATTGACTGACGTTCCGGGAATTCTCGATGCCAATATGCAGTTAATTAACGAACTTTCTGCCGAACAAGCCAGTAACTTAGTGCTTGAGGGTGTGATTAAAGGCGGCATGAAAGTGAAGCTAGATGCTGCTTTAGAAACAGCGGCTGCGTTGCAAAGCAATATTGTGGTCGCGGGCTGGCAAAATCCAGCCGATTTGATGAATTTGATGCAGGATAAGCCTGTCGGCACCTGTATTTTGTATTAATTAGCGGCGCCATTGCTTGGCGCCATTGAGTAAGGATACCGCTTAGCGGATAACGCGTGTGCTATGAGTAAATTAACCCAGCTGCTATGTTTAGCTGAACTGGATCAACAACAATTGTCTGCTCTGCTTGATCTCGCCTTAGATATCAAACAATCACCTAACAATTACCGACATGCTTTGCAGGGGCGCAGTATTGCTTTGCTGTTTGAAAAGCCCTCGTTACGCACCCGCGTAAGCTTTGATGTGGGTATTCACAAATTAGGTGGCCATAGTGTCTATCTTGATTTGCAAAATGGCGCTATGGGTGAGCGTGAATCGGTTGAAGACTTCGGTAGTAACTTAGCATGCTGGACCGATGCTATTGTGGCGCGTGTTTACTCACAGAAAACCTTAGTGCGTTTAGCCTTAAGCAGTAAAAAACCGGTTATCAATGCTCTAAGTGATATTTATCACCCTTGCCAAGCCTTAGCCGATTTATTGACATTAAAAGAGCAATACGGCGATTTATCTCAAGTACACTTAGCCTATGTGGGCGATGGTAATAATGTTTGCCAATCTTTAATGTTAGGTGCTGCGATCATGGGGATGGACTTAACGGTGGTCACACCACAAGGTTTTGGCCCTGATGCGCATGTATTATTAAAAGCGCAAGAAATCGCGCAGCGCAGTGGCGCCAAGTTAACATTGAGCCAGCATGTATCTTCTGCGGCCGGTGCTGATGCGATCTATACCGATACTTGGTTATCAATGGGTACCCGTTCTGATCCTGCGTTAATTACTGAAATTTTTTCACCCTATCAGATCAATACTGCAGTGATGCAGCGTTTAGCGGTAAAACATTTTATGCACTGTTTACCTGCACATCGTGGCCACGAAGTGACCAGTGAAGTGTTAGACAGTGAACATTCTTTGGCATTGCAGCAAGCGGAAAACCGCATGCATGCACAAAATGCCGTTTTAGTCAGTTTATTTAGTTGAGGTTGATGATGAGCGTTGAAAACGTTAAAAAGGTAGTTTTAGCCTATTCAGGTGGTTTAGATACATCGGCTATCGTGCCGTGGTTAAAGGATAATTATAACTGCGAGGTGATTGCCTTTGTTGCTAACGTCGGTCAAGGCGACGAAGAGCTTGCCGGTGTAGAAGAAAAAGCCATTAAATCAGGTGCTAGCAGCTGCTACATCGTTGACTTACGTGAAGAGCTAGTCAATGAAGTGATTTTCCCGACGTTAAAAACCGGTGCGGTGTATGAAGGCCAATATTTATTGGGAACCTCTATGGCACGCCCTGTGATTGCGCGTGCCCAAGTTAATTTAGCCTTAGAATTAGGTGCTGATGCGTTATGTCACGGCTGTACTGGTAAAGGTAATGACCAAGTACGTTTTGAAGGGGCCTTTGCCGCGTTAGCGCCACAATTAAAAGTGATCGCGCCATGGCGTGAATGGGAATTTAACTCTCGTCAGTCACTGCTTAATTACTTGGCTGAGAAAAATATTCCGACTACCGCTTCTGCGACCAAGATTTATAGCCGTGATGCTAACTTATGGCATATTTCACACGAAGGCGGTGAAATTGAGAATCCGTGGAACGAGCCTTCAGATCAAATCTGGATGTGGACGAAATCACCTGAACAAGCTCCTGATCAAGCAGCTTACGTTGAGTTAAGTTTCGAAGCCGGTGAATTAACCACCATCAATGGTCAAGCGATGGGGGGTGTTGCTGCCATTGAGTTACTGAATGATATCGGCTCTGAGCATGGTGTTGGCCGTATCGATATTGTTGAAAACCGTTTGGTTGGCATGAAATCTCGGGGTTGTTATGAAACACCCGGCGGTACAATTTTATTAGCCGCATTAAAAGGTTTAGAAGCCTTAGTGTATGACCGTACTTCACTGAAATACCGTGAAGAAGTGGGTTTAGAGTTTGCGCAGCTGGTTTATGATGGACGTTGGTTCACGCCATTAAAAGACGCCTTACTTGCCGCAGCAACCTCTTTAGCATCACAGCTAACCGGTGATGTTGTGATCAAACTATACAAAGGTAATGTCACGGTAGCGAAGCGTC
The DNA here is from genome assembly GCF_030737935.1 of Alishewanella sp. SMS8. Classification (NCBI taxonomy): domain Bacteria; kingdom Pseudomonadati; phylum Pseudomonadota; class Gammaproteobacteria; order Alteromonadales; family Alteromonadaceae; genus Alishewanella; species Alishewanella sp. SMS8. Next base: position 288,908 of record NZ_JAPJEA010000002.1, on the reverse strand, counting down.
GCTCACCAAACAGCTTGTACTCAGAAGCATTCGCCACCTTCGAAGGTGATGAAGTGTATAACCAAAAAGACGCTGAAGGCTTCATCAGATTATATAGTCTGGCTAGCCGGATCAGAGCCTTACACGCAAACAAGGGTTAAGTATTATGGCTATGTGGGGAGGGCGCTTTACTGAGGCCACACTGGCAGAATTTCGTGAGTTCAACGATTCCTTGAGCTTTGATTATCAACTTGCATTGCAAGATATTACCGCATCCCGTGCTTGGGCTGCGGGCTTGCTGCAAGCCGGTATTATTAATCAGCAAGAAGCGCAGCAGTTAGATGCCGGCCTGGCCGACTTAGCTGTAGCGATTGAAGCTGATCCTAAGTTACCGTTGCAAACGCAAGAAGAAGATATTCATAGTTGGGTCGAAGCCCAACTAACGGCCAAGCTAGGTAATGTTGCGAAGAAATTACACACGGGGCGCAGCCGTAATGACTTGGTTGCAACTGACTTGCGGCTCTGGACTCGTTTAAATGCGGGTCATGTGCGTCAATCACTACTGGCGGCATTAAAAGCCTTGTTGGTGTTTGCTGAGCGCGCCGAAACCGCAGTGATGCCGGGTTTTACACACTTACAGCGGGCACAGCCGGTATTAGTGGCGCACTGGGCCTTGGCCTATGTAGAAATGTTTAAACGTGACCTGGGCCGATTGGATGATGCTGTCGCACGTTTAGACAGTTGTCCGCTAGGTTGTGGCGCACTTGCCGGAACGGGCGTAGCAATGGATCGGCATACACTGGCACAACGCCTAGATTTTGCCGAACCTGCAGCTAACAGCTTAGATGCGGTTTCCGATCGTGACTATGTGGTTGAGTTATCCGCTGCCGCAACTTTATGCATGACGCATTTATCACGTTTGTCAGAAGATGTTATTTTCTTTTGCTCAGGCGAAGCGGGCTTCTTTAAATTAGGTGACGCGATCAGTAGCGGCTCCTCTTTAATGCCGCAAAAGAAAAACCCCGATGTATTTGAGTTATTGCGTGGTAAAACCGGTCGTGTCTTGGGCCATTTAGTGGCCATTTTGCATGTCATTAAAGGTTTACCTCTGGCATACAACAAAGACATGCAAGAAGATAAGCAAGGCTTTTTCGACTTGATGAGTACTTGGCAGCAATCGTTGTTAGTACTGGCAACCGTATTGCCGCATTTGTCGGTAAACGAAGCGCAATGTCGTTTAGCAGCAGAGCTCGGCTATAGCAATGCCACTGACTTAGCCGATTATCTGGTGGCGAAGGGTATTCCGTTTCGTGATGCGCATGAGTTATCCGGAGAGTTGGTGTTAAAGGCATCAGCGGCGAAGGTTGCGTTAGAAGCACTGCCACTAGCAGAGATGCAGCAGGTATGTGAACTGATCAGTGATGATGTGTTTGCTGCTTTGACCATCGAAGCCGGCTTAGCCAAGCGCAATGCTTATGGTGGCACTTCACCACAACGCGTATTGGCTGCGTTAAAAGCGCGCCAAGCTTGGTTGGATAGTATTTTGGCCTAAGGCCATTTGAAAAAAAACCGGCTTTCGCCTAATACCGATCAGTTTAACGTATAGCATGACGCAGTTTGCTCACATCAACACGCCATGAATCATCCCTGAGGCTCGATTCCGGCCATCCATGGCCTTCAACGGTTGATTTAGAGCAAACAAGTCATGCTTAACTGACTTGCATTGGGCTTTCGCCGGTTTTTTTAGAACAATTCTTCGACTTCTTCAGTTTTTTCAACCGGCTCTTCGCCAAATTGAATTTGCGGTACACTTCCTGAAACGTATTGCGTCGGCTCCGTGCCCAACTTGAAGTATTCAAAGGTACTGCTGTCATCGGTACGACGGCTTAACAGCCCAGTGGCCTGATCAATACGTACTGAAGAAATACCTACGGGAGTTGGTAAAGACTTTTCAGCATAAGCGGGTAATACGACTCGCATGTAGTTTAGCCAAGCTGGCAGAGCAGTACGAGCACCAGACTCTGTGCCTGCACTTTGATTTCTGTCTAAATTGGCATTCCACAAGGCACGGCCTAAGCTACGGTTAGCATCATCAAAACCAACCCAACTTGTTACAACAAGTTGCGGGGTAAAGCCTGAAAACCAAGTATCTTTAGAGTCGTTGGTGGTACCGGTTTTACCCGCAATATCTCGACGTTTTAGGCTTTGTAATTGCCATGCCGTACCATTCCAGCCTGTGCCTTGTCGCCAATCGCCACCGCCCCAAACGCTGCTTTTTAAGGCATCGGCGATTAAGAACGCATTTTGGGCTGAAATAACTTGTGGCGCATATTGTTCTGTTGCCATGGCGTTAAGGTCAGTTAATTCATCTACTGTCGCGTCGGTCAGCTCGGCAGAACTGTCTGGATTTTGCTGTTCGCCACAGGCTTGGCAAGCCAACAACGGTTGATGTTGATAAACCACTTTACCTTCGGCATTGATAACTTTATCAACAACATAAGGCTGAACCAAATGGCCACCATTAGCAAAAACGGCATAGCCAGTAACCACTTCTAATGGGGTTAATGAGGCTGAACCCAGCGCAAGCGTTTCGTTACGTGGCAGGTCGCTTTGTGCAAAGCCAAATTTTTGCAAATGGGCAATACTGGCATCAACCCCGATACCGCGCAATAAGCGGATCGACACGACGTTTTTGGATTTAGCTAAAGCTTCACGGATGCGAATTGGTCCATCATAAACGGCGGGTGAATTCTTCGGCCGCCATGCAATACCCGCGTTATTATCCCATTGATGGATGGGAGCATCATTCATGATGCTGGCTAAAGTATAGTTTTGCTCTAAAGCCGCAGAATAGATAAAAGGTTTTACGTTTGAGCCGACTTGACGCTTGGCTTGTGTTACGCGATTAAATTGGCTTTGTGAGAAGCTGTAGCCACCAACTAATGAGCGGATCGCACCGTTTTGCGGGTCTAATGCCACCAAAGCACTACTGACTAAAGGCACTTGGCTTAAACGCCAGGCATTATCTTGCTGACGTACTAAAATACTCATGCCGGGTGCTAAGATGCTGGCAGCAGATTTTGGTGCTGTACCTTGACGATCATCAGCAATAAAGTTACGCGCCCATTTTAAGCCATCCCATTCCAAAGTGAGAGCTTGGCCGCCTTTTAAAATCACTTCCGCACTTTGTTGCGCCACGCTCAATACTACCGCTGGCACTAAATCTTCGATTCCCTGTTGTTGGTCAAGAAACTGGGTAAGTGCCACGTCATCTAAACGCCCGCTTTCGTTAAACACAGGAGACTCATCATCGTTACTGACAAATTCGGCCTGCCACGCTCTGGCAACAGGGCCGCGATAACCATGGCGTTCATCGTAATCGTAGATATTTTGTTGTAACGCTTGTTTGGCAGCGGCTTGTTGTTGACTATTGATAGTTGTAAAGACTTTAAAGCCATCAGCATAGGCGACTTCTTCACCGAACAAGTCAACCATTTGTTGCCGAACCATTTCAGCAATGTAGGGTGCTGATGCGGTAATTTGTGCACCATGCAAGCGGCTGGTCACAGGTGCAGCAATGGCGTTTTCATAAGTTGCTTGATCGATAGCGCCGGTATCGAGCATCCGACCTAACACCACGTTACGTCTAGCGCGAGCGTTACTGGCAGAACGAACGGGGTTAAGGATGGATGGCGCTTTAGGTAAACCCGCGATAATGGCAATTTCGTCAACCGTAAGTTCAGTGACAGACTTGCCAAAGTACACTTGTGCAGCAGCACCGACACCAAAAGCACGTTGACCTAGTTCAATTTTATTTAAATAAAGCTCTAAAATTTCTTGTTTAGTCAGTAGCTGTTCAATGTGGATCGCTAAAAAGATCTCTTTTACTTTACGAATGATTTTTTTCTCACGCGATAAAAAGAAATTTCGAGCTAATTGTTGGGTGATGGTACTGGCACCTTGGCTTAATTCACCCGACGTCGCTACTACACTGGCGGCACGAATAATACCAATAATATCAATACCAGGATGTTCATAAAAACGAGTATCTTCGGTTGCTAGGAAAGCTTCGAGCAATAAGGGGGGCATTTGCTCTAAGGTTAAAGGTATGCGGCGTTGCTCGCCAAACTGGGAGATCAGTTCGCCATCAGCGGTGAATACTTGCATGGGGGTTTGCAGCCGCACATCTTTTAAAGTGGCAACATCAGGTAGGTCATCTTTTAGAACAACATAGGTAATACCGATAGTGGCGACACCTAAAAATGTCATTAAGACGAACAAAATAAAAAGCTTTTTAACCCACGACACCGTTGGCCCCCAATTTTTAACTCCCAATTTGACAATAACGCTGCTAGTATATATTTATTAGGTTGAGATTAAACGCTTTTTCTTGCCAAAAACCTGTGACTGGACTAAGAATACCTAAACAAAAATCGATAAATAATAATACGGCTGCAAGGCGCTATGATTAAAAGCCTGTTTAGTAAACAATCACCCATAATGGTGGGCATTGACATCGGTTCTCACACCGTGAAAGCAGTGCTATTAAGTATGCACAGTGGCTACTACAGGGTAGAAGCCTTTGCAGTTGAGCCCATGATAAAAGGCGCAATGGCAGATCGTGAGATCCAAGACATTGAAGCTGTTGGTAATGTGCTGGCGAAAATTCGTAAAAAAATTCCACGTAATGTTAAGTTCGCCGCTGCAGCTATTTCTGGTTCTACCGTTATCAGCAAAGTCATTTTCATGGATGTGTCATTAACTGACGCTGAACTTGAAAGCCAAATTGAAGTTGAAGCGGATACTTTAATTCCTTATCCGTTAAATGAAGTTAGTCTTGATTTTGAAAAACTTGATGTTAATGAAGCCGATCCTTCTAAAGTTAACGTGCTTTTAAGTGCTGCTCGAACTGAAAGTTTAGAAGCGCGAGTTGCTGCATTAGCCGATGGCGGTTTTACAGCAAAGGTTGTCGATGTTGAAAGCTATGCGTTAAGTCGTTCAGCAGAGTTATGTTTAAGTCAGTTACCTGCGGATGCCGCCAATAAAGTGGTTGCTATGATAGATATTGGTGCAACCATGACATTACTAAGCATTGTTGAAGGTGGCAAAACACTCTATACCCGTGACCAAGTATTTGGTGGCGAACAATATACTCGCAGTATTTTGTCTTACTACAATAAAAGCTACGATGAAGCTGAAACTGCCAAAGTTTCTGGTGATTTACCCCCTAATTATACTTTCGAAGTGTTAGCACCTTTTCAAACTATGTTACTGCAACAGATCCGGCGCGGTATTCAAATGTACTTAACCAGCAGTGGTAAAGAAACACTGGATTACATCGTAGTGTCGGGTGGTTCAGGTATGATTGAAGGTATCGATAAGTTATTAATTGACGAGTTAGGCATTCATACTGTGATAGCTGATCCCTTTAACAGTATGGAAGTGGCGTCATCAATTGACCGCGATCTTTTAGATAAGCATGCTCCACAATTAATGGTAGCCAGTGGGTTAGCCTTAAGGAGTTTTTCACCATGGCACATATAAACCTACTGCCGTGGCGTGATGCGGCTCGAAAGGAACGTCAAAAAAACTATGTGATGGTATTGGCTTTTACCGCATTAATGAGTTTTTTGGTGTTTTTTTTAATTAATATGATTTACAACGCACGTTTAGAAGGCCAAGCGAAGCGTAATCAGTATCTGCAAAGTGAAATTAGCATCTTAGATCAACGAATTGCCGAGATTAGCCGTTTAAATGAAACCAAACGCAGCTTGCAACAACGTTTAACATTAATTGAGCAACTGCAAAGCAGCCGAAATTTAGGTACGCAAGTGATGTCTGAAATTGCGACCATCATTCCAAACGGTGTTTATTTGACACAATTAGAGAAAAAAGGCTCGATGTTACTGTTAGTGGGGAAAAGTGAGTCAAATAACCGACTGTCTAATATGCTGCGTGAAGCGGAGCAGTCAGAGTTATTAGCAGAGCCTTACCTCGAGTTTATTCAAGCTGCCAAAGAGCGCTCAAGTTTATTAAGTGATTTTCAAATGCACTTGAAAATTGTCGGCTTTGAAGCCCTAGACAACAGCAACGCAGAGACTAAAAACAATGCACAGGGAGGCCGGAAATGAGCCTCAACATGAAGTTATCTGATATTGATGTTAATGATTTAGACTTAGACAATATGGGCTCTTGGCCTGTATTGGTGAAAGTGATTTTTGCTGCTATTTTAGCGGCCTTGGTGTCAGTAATCAGTTATTACTTATTAATCGACAGTAAAATTGACGAGTTGGCGAGCGCGAAACAAAAAGAAACCGAACTGATGCAATTGTATCAAACCCGCTATGCGGTTGCGGTGAACCTAGAAGCGTATCGCGAACAAATGAAAGAAATGCAAGATTCATTAGCTTTCTTATTAAAACAGCTACCGACCACGTCTGAAACGCCTGGTTTGTTGGATGACATTACCTATGTTGGCACAACAAGCGGTTTAGTTTTTTCCAAAATTAACTGGGAACCGGAAGTTGAAAAAGAATTCTACACCGAGCTGCCAATTAAGATTGATGTGACCGGCGATTACCATCAATTTGGTAACTTTGTCAGCGAAGTGGCTAAATTACCGCGTATTGTCAGTTTGCATGACTTTAATATTCAAGCTGAAAAAGACGGTAAACTAAGGTTTAATGTGGTCGCAAAAACCTATCGCTACAAGGAGAACAGCCAATGAGAGCCTTACTGCTAGCCGGTACCTCAGTGCTGCTACTCAGCGGTTGTTTTGACAGCGTCGACCATATTCAAGCTCATATGGATAATGTAAAAGCCAATACACGGCAACGTATTGAACCGTTACCGCAAGTAAAAGAGTTTTCTCATATCAGTTATGCGGCTGCAAATGAACGTAGTCCTTTTGCAGAACCTACGCCAGAAGCAATTCAGGAACGACTCTTGCAACAACAAGATTGTTTGTATCCGGATCCTAATCGGCGCAAAGAACTGCTGGAAAGATTTGCGTTGGAAAACCTGACAATGCGCGGTACTTTAGGTGATGGCGATAAACTCTGGGGCTTGATCGAATCTGCTGACAAGTCTTTATACAGAGTAACAATTGATAATTATTTGGGCTTATTCAGTGGCAAAGTAATCAATGTAGAGCCAACTTATATCGATTTACTGGAATTAATTCCTGATGGTTCTGGCTGCTGGGTGGAACGTGAAACACGGATCCAGATGTACGATGCTGCGACTGCAGGTAACTAGGTGTGCGAGTGAATCATGGATAAATTAATAAAAATTAAAAATGTAGGACGCAAAGTTAGCAGACTTGGTTTGTTATCGTGGTTATTGCTTGCTTTACCTGCTAGTGCAGCGCCCTTGCTCTACGAGGTTCGTTTCAATCCATTACTTAATGGTGAAACCGAGATCGAATTCGTGTTCGATGAACCCTTACTGCAAGAGCCGGACATCAGCCTGTTAAATGAGCCATCACGTTTAAACGTGCGCTTTGCTGAAGCTGAGCTGGAACAGCGTATTGCGGATGTGGCCATTAATAATGCCGGCGTTAGCCGAGTGAAGTCTACCTTGTCTGAAGGTGGCATTAATTCTGTTATCAGCATGGATTCCTTAAAAGTCTATCGCACCAGACTTGATGGTAATGTCTATGCTGTGCATCTCGCAAATTCACCGCAAATTGTCAAAGCAGGTTCGACATCTGAGCTTAATCCAAGCTTTATTAATAAGTTGCAGGCAATTGATTTTCGTCGTGGTGATAAAGGCGAAGGCCGAATTTTAGTATTTTTAAAAGAAAATGCAGCGGCAGTTGATGTGCAAGAGCGTCTTGGCAAATTAGAAATTGAATTCTATAACACCGATATTCCCGATGAGTTACTTTATCAGCTTGATGTCGGCGATTTTGCGACAGTAGTGAAAGGTATTGAAACTTTTAAAACTAAAACCTCTACGCGTTTAGTGATTGATGCCACAGATCAGTTCACTTTTAACTATCAGCAAATCGACAATATTTTTACGGTTACTATGCAACGTGATTTGACCAGCCGGAGTATTTTAGGCGGTGGTCGTGATTATAAAGGCCGTGCTATTTCTTTGAACTTCCAAGATATTCCGGTAAGAACCGTACTACAAATTATCGCCGATTATAACGGCTTTAACTTAGTCACCAGTGATTCTGTTGTTGGTAATATTACTTTGCGCTTAGATGGTACTCCGTGGGATCAGGCCTTAGATATCGTGATGCGTGTTAAAGGTTTAGATAAGCGTATGGAAGGTAACATTCTGTTGGTGGCGCCAACTGAAGAGTTAGCCGCGCGAGAAGCGAAAGAATTAGAAGTATTACAGCGGGTTGAAGAGTTAGAGCCTTTGTATTCAGATTTCTTACAAATTAATTATGCAAAAGCCGTTGATTTAGCGCTGTTGCTGTCCAATAAAGATGCAACATTACTTTCTCCTCGCGGCAGTGTTGTCGTGGATGAACGCACCAATACCATCTTAATCAAAGATACAGCTCGTAACATTGAAAATGTCCGCAGATTAATTGAACGTTTAGATATTCCTGTACGCCAAGTTTTAATCGAATCGCGTATTGTCACGGTAAATGACAGCGTAACGGATGAGCTTGGTATTCGTTGGGGTTTTAGTGATCAACAAAGTACCAGTGGCGGTGATCGCGGTGTCTCAGGTAATGCCACCGGCGCTAATGGTATTTCAACGGGCGGTTTCCCAGCGTTAGATGATCGTTGGAATGTAAATCTGCCCGTTTCTAGTCCTGCTGGCAGTATTGCTTTTCACGTTGCGCGGTTAGCTGACGGGACTTTGTTAGATCTTGAATTATCGGCGTTAGAGCAAGAGAACAAAGGTGAAGTGATTGCCAGTCCACGCATCACAACTTCTAACCAAAAAGAAGCGAGTATTGAGCAGGGTGTTGAAATCCCTTACGTGCAAGCAGCTTCCAGTGGTGCGACAACGGTAGAATTCAAGAAAGCCGTGTTGAGCTTAACGGTGACACCGCAAATCACCCCAGACAACAAGATTATTTTAGACTTAGTCATTACCCAAAATACCCGTGGTGAGACAGTACAAACGCCTACAGGCCCAGCTACAGCTATTGATACACAGCAAATTAAAACGCAAGTGTTAGCCGACAACGGCGAAACTATTGTGTTAGGCGGTATCTACCAGCAGCAAGTGGTATCAACGGTTACTAAAGTACCGTTACTGGGTGATCTGCCTTACATGGGTGTGTTATTCCGCAACAAAAGCGAATTAAACGAGAAAAGCGAGCTGTTAATTTTCGTTACACCACGTATTTTGACTGAAGGCCAGCCTTAATTCAGGCACAAGCGATGGTCGCTGACCATCGCTTGTGCGGATGACGCTGTCAGAATTAACTTGCCAATCAAAGGGCATTCCTGACATAATTCAGCGCTTCAAATTTTCGTGGGAGCCTAGTGGTCCTTGAATTCAACTTTTCTTTGAGTTAGCTGATTTAGCAATACGACATATGGCAGAAAAACGTAATATCTTCCTTGTGGGGCCAATGGGTGCAGGTAAAAGCACAATCGGCCGCCATTTAGCAGACATGCTGCATCTTGATTTTTATGATTCTGATCAGGAAATTGAACGACGCACTGGTGCCGATATCGCCTGGGTTTTTGACCTTGAAGGCGAGGAGGGTTTTCGGGTGCGTGAGGAAAATGTCATTCAGGATCTAACTGAATTACAAGGAATAGTATTAGCGACCGGTGGTGGCTCAGTTATCAGTAAAGAAACGCGCAATAGGTTATCTGCCCGCGGTATCGTGGTCTATTTAGAAACGCCTATTGAAAAGCAAGTGGCCAGAACACAACGTGATAAAAAGCGGCCATTATTGCAAACAGAAGAAGAGCCAAAAGAAGTTTTAGAACGTCTAGCAGCTGAACGCAACCCGCTATATACGGAGATTGCTGACTTTACTGTTCGTACCGATGAACAAAGCGCCCGCAATGTAGCTAACCAGATTATTGAGCAACTGGGTTTTTAATCGTTAAAGGAGAACTGCATATGCAAGAAGTTGCTGTACAACTTGGCGAGCGCAGTTATCCCATCATCATCTCCGATACGTTTCCTGCATTACTCCCTGAGCTAGCGAAAGCGGCTCAGGTAGTGATTGTTTCAAATCCTACTGTTGCTGAACCATATCTGGCCGCTGTCAGGGCGTTATTCCAGCAACCGGTAAAACATTTCCTTTTACCAGATGGCGAAGCCCATAAAACGCTGGCATCGTTTGAGCAAGTGCTATCCTTTTTGTTAGAGCAAAAAGTGTCACGGGATGCGGTGCTTGTCGCATTAGGTGGCGGCGTAATTGGTGATATGACCGGTTTTGTTGCAGCGTGTTTCCAACGTGGTGTGCGCTTTGTACAAATTCCGACCACCTTATTGGCGCAAGTTGATTCATCCGTCGGTGGTAAAACCGCAGTTAATCATCCGTTGGGTAAGAATATGATCGGTGCGTTTAAACAGCCCGAGCAAGTGTTAATCAATACCAGTGTGCTAAGCACCTTACCTGATCGCGAATTTGCTGCAGGCATGGCAGAGGTGGTGAAATACGGTTTATTAGGCGATGCAGCTTTTATTCAGTGGTTGTTAGCTAATGCGCCGGCTATTCAACGTAAAGAGCCGCTAGTATTAGCGCAAATGATTAAACATTGCTGCAAAATGAAAGCCGATATTGTTAGTCGTGACGAAACCGAGCAAGGCGACCGTGCCTTATTAAACCTTGGTCATACTTTTGGTCACGCTATTGAAGCCTTTTTGGGCTACGGCGAATGGCTGCATGGTGAAGCGGTTGCCGTTGGTATGGTGATGGCTGCTAAACTTGCGCAGAGTCGAGGTTGGTTAAGCGATAACGACCTCACTCAAACCATCGCATTATTACAGGCTTTTAACTTACCTATTGTTGCACCTGCTCAGATGAGCATTGCAGACTTTCTGCCGTATATGAAAACAGATAAAAAAGTGAAAGAGGGCAAGATGCGTTTTATTCTGCCAACGGCGTTAGGTGCCAGTAAAGTGGTTGCGGATGTAACCGAGCACGAACTTAGCCAAGTTTTTGCCTGATGAAAGTACGCGGCCTCCAACAACAGCTGGCCAATTCTGGATATTTGCTGCCCTCGCAACGTGATGTGTTATCGCGCTTATTATTTCAATTAGCCTTTAATGATTTTTCCCGCCTCGCTATTATTGGTGCTTCAGGCAGTGGTAAATCGACATTGGCTCTCGCCTTAGCTGAATTATTTTCTGAAGCTGAAGAAATCTCGGTCAATGTTGCAATGCTTCAAGCACCGATCGCTGAGGCATTATTAGCATCGCAGCTTGGCAAACAATGGTTCGCGACCAGTGATTTAACCGAGCAAAATCTATTGCAGCGTTTGCAAAACGTTGACGCCGATACCCGTTATATTTTAATTACCGATAATCCCGAGCTATTAAGTGCTGAGCAATATGCTTGGATCTTAAGTTTACCGGTGACATTATTTGTCTTCACGACGCAAGCGGATAGTCAGATGCAGCTTAATTTGACGATCCCTGGGCTTACCTTGGCGGATTGCGAGCAGTTGTTACAGGCAGAACAATTAGAACCCTTAGCGTTAGCGGAACGCTTTGCCAACTGTCAGAATAACCTGCATAAATTAATTAGCCCAGCGCCTGCACGAACGGCTCGGGCGGCACGTAAGCCCGTGGTTAGAAGACCCAAAGCCCCCTTAATTGCAGCATGCGTAGGCGCGGCACTGATCTTATTGTTTATTCTCACTAGCTGGTTAAATTCAACACCTTCTGCAGATCAGGCAAAGCCTGCTGAAGAGATGGCCATTGTCCCCATACCGCAAGTACAATCAGCAACAACAAGCCCTGAAACGATTGCAGCAGCGAGTGATTCGGCGCTGATGGATTTACCTAATGACGCTAGGATGCCAGAGTTAGCTGAAGCTGAAGTAGAAGCCGAGCCCGAGCCCGCTATAGTCGCTATGCCCAGCAACGCTGAGAACATTAAGGCTGCAATTATTGACGAGGCCAAAACGGTCGTTGCAGAACCGACAGTAGCAACAACATTAAATAATGTGCAGCCATTACCTGCTAAGTTATTACAAGAATCAGTGCTTACCCCTGAGCCTGAAGTGAAACGCGAACAAGACACGCCGAAGGTGCATCAGCACGGCGCATTACTTGCCACGCCTGCTCAACACTTTGTTGTGCAAATCGCGGTATTATCGAGTGAAAACGCGTTAAGCCGATTTAAGCGTAACTATCCAAAATTATCGATACAAGTGTATCAACGCAGTTGGCAGGGGCGAGGTCAATGGGTCATCGTCAGCCAAAGTTTCGCCAGCAATACCGCCGCTAAACAGTATGTGCAACAATTACCCAGCGCGCTGAGCTCAGCTGGGCCTTTTATTAAAAGTGTGGGTGCTGTCCAGCAAGAGATCAAAGCTTGGCAACGATTGCAACTGGCCCAAAGTAGTCAGGATAATTAAGTGGTACAGAAAAGAAGTCGTGCCTTTTTAAAGTGGGCGGGTGGTAAATATAATTTAGTCGAGCAGTTGCAGCGGCATTTGCCCGCAGCTGATTGTTTGGTTGAGCCTTTTGTCGGTGCGGGCTCCGTTTTTTTGAACACGCATTATCCGTCTTACAAGCTAAACGATATTAATGCTGATCTGATTGAATTATATAAAATTGTTCAGCAGCAGCCAGAGCGTTATATTGCTGACGCCCGTCAACTTTTTGTGCCCAGTGCCAACGAGCGCACAAGCTATATCCGCTTTCGGCAGCAGTTTAATGAGCAACAAGATACCTATCAACGTGCTTTGTTATTTTTGTATTTGAATCGCCATGGTTACAACGGTTTATGTCGTTACAACCTGTCTGGCAATTTCAACGTGCCTTTTGGTAGTTATAAAAAGCCTTATTTCCCAGAGGCCGAGCTGTATTTCTTTGCGGAAAAAGCGCAACTCGCCGAGTTTACCTGTAGCAGTTATCAAGATGTCTTTCAGCAGTTAACTGCTGGCGCCTCTGTGTATTGTGATCCTCCTTATGTCCCTTTAAGTAAAACGGCCAGTTTCACTAGCTATGCGCGGCAAGGTTTTACTTTAGATGATCAGGCGCAGTTAGCGATTTTAGCCGAGCAAGCGCAGGCCAATGGGCATAGCGTATTGATCAGTAATCACGATACGACTTGGACTCGGAAGATTTATCAGCAAGCAGAGTTGCACACCATAAACGTTAGTCGTTCAATCAGTCAAAAGGGCAGTGCCCGGGGTAAGGTTGCAGAATTATTTGCGTTATATCTGGCCGAGCAAAAAAAGCAGTTAAGGGACGACGAAGCTAACGATCAATAATAAGACACTCACAAATAGCGCTGCCATCAGAATGCCTGTGACAATGTAAGGTACAGCGCTGTCGCTTTGAAAATCTTGTAAGCGTTGTTTTTCAGACTGCACGCCAATAAAAGCGCCGAGCACGGCTTTGATAATTTGCCAAGTACTTGCTTTGGTGTGGCTCATACTAAGAAACTAAGAAGGGTTATTGTTGCTAGGAGACATACGACTTAAAAGTTCTAGAAAATCAACAAAATGGAACTGTACAGAGCGACTATCGCCAGACAACCAACTCACCCAATTACGTTGGGTCTCTTTACAGCCAACAAGGTTGTCAGAGCATTGCGACAAACTATCTAGTTGCCAAAGTGCAAAAGCAAAAAACACACCACTGATGGCAAGCATTGATTTGCTGGTTTTAGTTAGTTTCATGTTAAATCCTGTTAACGACGCATAACTTCCTTATATTAGTGGATTACACCACCAGATACAAGCTGATTATTTATTAAGCACTGTATCGGTGGCATAGGTTAGTGATGGAAACGGGATTTAGAAACTTTTTGATACGCCAAACACGACACGGCTATCAGCTAAATATAAATCTTTAACATCGGTATCGATATAGGCTAATGATAAACCAAGACCCAATACTTCAGTGCTGACCGTGACACCGTAGTCTAGATAGCTTAATGAGCTATCGTCTGAATATTCGTTTTGACCAACATGAAAATCAACTGCCAGATTATCGGTTAACGCTAAGCTGTAACCGGCATAGACATAGTAGTAGTTACCGCTGTTGCCGTAGTAATCATCGCTGTAAGCCAAACCTAAGCTGAAGTCTTTGTAAGCAACAGAGCCGTATAATTCCCAGAAGTTAGAGCCTTCGAACTCGGTGTTTGGGTAGCCATAACGCATAATACCTACGTCTGCAGACCAACCTTCAGCAATATCACCGCTCCAACCTAACATCACGTCTAGCTCTAAAGTGCCAGTACCACCGAAATCAACGCTTGAGCCCCATACTGACAAATAGATGCCTGACTCATCACTTAAGGTTAACCCACCTTGTAAGGCTGCCGCTTCGTCCGTTTGTGAAATACCACGGAAGGCATAGTCAGAAACAAAGGTGACATCGCCACTCACTTCTACCGCGTGGCTCTGCATGCTGGCCGCGCTCATGGCTACAAATAAGGTGCTATAAGTTGCTACAGATAGTTTTTTTAATAATGTCATTGTTGTTTCCCCTCATATTGGATTCATCTAATTGTTTCCAAGATATATGCCATGTGGAAATTATCGTTAATAAACAGCATCTTAGTTTTTTTAATCGACTTGGTTTACTAAGATTTGCGACATCTTGGTGCAGCTATGCTTGTATTTTGTGCAGCACGGCTTAAGCCGTTGATGCATTCTGTTGAATAATTCAGTAAAGTCGGTGTTTTTCCAAGGAGAACACTGATGCAACCATTTTTAATCGCGCCGTCTATTCTGTCTGCTGACTTTGCTCGCCTAGGCGACGATGTAGCCAAGGTGCTCTCTGCTGGAGCGGATGTGGTGCATTTTGATGTGATGGATAACCATTATGTCCCTAACCTCACTATGGGGCCGATGGTTTGCCAAGCGTTGCGAGATTACGGTGTGACGGCCCCCATTGATGTGCATTTGATGGTTGAGCCTGTCGATAGCATGGTGCCGCAGTTTGCTAAAGCCGGCGCCAGTATTATTACTTTTCATCCCGAAGCCTCTCGGCATATCGACCGTACCTTACAGCTGATCAAAGAACACGGTTGCCAAGCTGGCTTGGTGTTTAATCCTGCAACACCGCTCAGTTATCTGGATTACGTTATGGATAAAATTGATGTGGTGTTATTGATGTCGGTTAATCCCGGTTTTGGTGGCCAGAAGTTTATTCCTGCCACGCTCGATAAGTTACAAGAAGCACGGCAACGTATTACGCAAAGTGGTCGGCCAATCCGTTTAGAGGTTGATGGTGGCGTTAATTTAGATAATATCGCTGACATTGCTCGTGCGGGTGCTGATATGTTTGTCGCTGGCTCGGCTATTTTTAACACGCCCGATTACGCGGCAACGATACAAGCGATGCGAGCCGAATTAGCAAAAGTCTGCTGTTAATGGCTTTTTTGCTGCGAGCTTAGCCGACAACAGCGTATAATAACGCGCTTACATGGTTTTAAAACAGGATATTGCAAAGAATGAGTCGTAAACCGATAGTGCTAAGTGGCGCACAACCTTCAGGACAATTGACGATTGGTAATTACCTTGGGGCATTGCGTCAATGGGATGAAATGCAAAATGATTACAATTGCTTGTATTGTATTGTCGATTTGCATGCCATTACAGTGCGTCAAGATCCTACGGCGCTGCGTAGTGCTTCCTTGGATAGTTTGGCACTTTACTTAGCTTGTGGGATCGATCCGGCTCGTTCTGCGGTCTTTATGCAGTCACATGTGCCTGAACATAGCCAATTAGCTTGGGTATTAAATTGTTATACCCAGTTTGGTGAATTAAGCCGTATGACACAGTTTAAAGATAAATCAGAGCGGCATAACAATAACGTTAATGCCGGTTTGTTTACTTACCCGGTGTTAATGGCGGCCGATATTCTGCTGTATCAAGCGAATCAAGTACCTGTAGGTCAAGATCAAAAGCAACATTTAGAATTAGCTCGTGATGTTGCCAGCCGCTTTAATGCCTTGCATGGTGATATTTTTACGGTGCCTGAGCCCTTTATCCCAGCGGTAGCCGCGCGGGTTATGAGCCTACAAGAGCCGCAAAAGAAAATGTCAAAGTCAGATGAAAACCCTTGGAATTTCGTTGGCTTATTAGAAGATCCCAAAGTGATCAGTAAAAAGTTTAAAAAAGCGATGACGGACTCTGAAGATCCACCACGCGTTTACTTTGATCAAGAGAATAAACCTGGTGTAGCAAACTTATTGAATATTCTCAGTGGTGTAACCGGTAAAACGGTAACAACCTTAACCAATGAATACGAAGGTAAGATGTACGGCCATTTAAAAACAGATGTGGCCGATGCCGTGATTGGTTTATTAGAACCGGTACAGCAGCGCTTTAAAGAAATCAGAGCGGATCAAACCTATATGCAGCAAGTTATGCGAGCTGGTGCCGCTAGTGCTCGTGAGCATGCCTGCAAAACGTTAGAGCAGGTGAATGCCGCTGTTGGTTTTGTCACGCCTTAAGTTGGTTTGGGTCTGGAGTTAATACCCTATGCTGCTGATGATCGACAACTATGATTCTTTTACTTGGAATCTGGTGCAATATTTTGCTGCCTTAGGGCAGCAAGTTGTGGTGCGCCGCAATGATGACATCAATGTCGAACAGATCCGCAGCATGGCTCCGCGTTATCTGGTGATTTCACCGGGGCCGGGTAATCCTAGTCAAGCGGGCATCAGTTTAGCCGCAATTGAGGCTTTTGCCGGTCAGATCCCTATTTTGGGGGTTTGCTTAGGACATCAGGCGATAGCACAAGTATTTGGGGCTAAAGTGGTGCGGGCGCCCCGCGTGATGCACGGTAAAAACTCGATTATTCAACATCAGCACCAGTCGGTGTTTCAGCAGTTACCCTCACCACTGAGTGTGACGCGTTATCATTCGTTGTTGGTAGAGGCCGCAAGCTTACCGGCAAATCTGCAAGTCAGTGCCACAACTATTCCGCTTAATGAAAACGAGCCGCCTGAAATTATGGGTCTGTATGACCCAGCTTTAGCACTACATAGTGTGCAATTTCATCCGGAAGCGATTCTCAGTGAGCAGGGACAGCGGATGCTGGCAAATTTTTTAGCAGTGACTATTTAAGCTTTTCATAAAAATAACGCGGTTTACCGCTAAGGCATAGGCTGCTGCATCTCGCCGAGCATTTCGCTTTCATTGAATATTCTTAAGAAGCGCTTGAATATTCATTTCCACTGCAAATCTATCTGTATCCCTTGTTTTTTCAGGTGTTGCTACAGATGTAGATGCAAGACAACGCCAGTATAATCTGTAATAATGGCGCTATCACGATGTCAATAATGACACCTATACGTGCAAGCTATTCCCTACAAATAAGCGAAAGAGGAACACGAATATGACCGCAGAGATCCAAGTAACCCGAGCTTTGTTCGATGACGTAATGGTACCCAATTATGCTCCAGCAAAATTGATACCGGTAAAAGGGCAAGGCGCTCGCGTTTGGGATCAAGAAGGTCGGGAATATATCGACTTTGCAGGTGGTATTGCGGTCAGTAGCTTAGGTCATTGTCATCCTGCGTTAGTCAATGCGTTAAAAACGCAGGCTGAAAAACTGTGGCATTTAAGTAATGTACTCACTAACGAGCCTGCGCTGCGTTTAGCGAAAAAGTTAGTCGACGCGACCTTCGCCGAAAAAGTGTATTTTTGTAACTCGGGTGCTGAAGCTAACGAAGCGGCCTTTAAATTAGTGCGTCGTTGGGCTTTAGATAATTTTGACGAGAGCAAGCAAGAAATTATCTCGTTTGGTAAGAGTTTCCATGGCCGGACATTTTTTACCGTTACGGTCGGCGGCCAAGCGTCTTACTCTGACGGTTTTGGTCCAAAACCCGGTGCCATTGTGCATGCTGAATTTAATAACTTAGACAGCGTGAAAGCGCTGATCTCGGATAAAACCTGCGCCATCGTTGTTGAGCCCATTCAAGGTGAAGGCGGCATTATTCCCGGCGATGCAGCGTTTTTAAAAGGGTTACGTGAGCTGTGTGATCAGCACAATGCCTTATTAGTTTTTGATGAAGTACAAACAGGCGTTGGTCGCACAGGCCAGTTATATGCGTACATGAACTACGGTGTCACACCCGATATCTTGACCACGGCAAAATCGCTTGGTGGCGGTTTCCCGGTGGGCGCTATGTTAACCACCACGGCGATTGCACAACATTTAAAAGTGGGTACCCATGGTAGTACTTATGGCGGTAACCCCTTAGCTTGTGCCGTTGCTGAAGCCGCAATCGACACCATCAATACCCCTGAAGTATTAGAAGGGGTATTGAAAAACGAAGCTATTTTCCGCGAGTGTTTAGCCACGATTAATGCCGAGCACAAGGTGTTTGCCGAAGTGCGTGGTAAAGGCATGTTGTTAGGTGCGGTATTAAACGAGCAATACAAAGGCCGTTCACGTGAGTTTTTCTTAGCGGCAGCTGAGCATGGTTTATTTGCTTTAGTTGCTGGCACCGATGTTGTGCGCTTTGCACCCTCTCTGGTTATTACCGAAGCTGAAATTCGTGAAGGTATGAAGCGTTTTGCATCTGCCGTGGCGCAAGTTGTCAAAGGCTAAGCGGTTTACGCGTTTTTGCTTGTCGATAATCGTTAATTCAACTGCATGCTCAGTCAAACTTGGGGCTTTTAGCCCTGAGTTGCGACCGCAGCCTGTATCAGAATGGAGTAAGCTAGCATGATGGTGATTCGCCCGATCCGAGCGAATGATTACCCCGCACTGTATCAAATGGCGGTAGAGTCAGGACATGGCTTTACCTCGTTGCCGGTTAATGAAGAGCTGCTGATGCGTAAAATCAGTCGTTCGATGGCGTCTTTTAATAAGACCGTCAGTTCGCCCGGAGACGAAGGTTATTTGTTTGTGCTGGAGGATACGTCGAGTGGCCAGGTGTGTGGTACCAGTGCGTTAGAGGCCGCCGTAGGGCTAGAAGATGCGTTCTATCATTATCATCTTGGTAAGGTCGTGCATAGCTCGAAAACCTTAGGCGTGTACAAAACGGTCGATATCTTGACGTTATGTAATGACTACACGGGCGTGAGCGAATTATGTACTTTGTTTTTGCGACCGCCGTTTCGCCAGAAGTTTAATGGCCGCTTGTTGTCTAAAATGCGCTTTTTATTTTTAGCTGAGTTTGCTGAACGTTTCTCAGATAAAATTATTGCCGAGTTACGTGGCGTATCTGATGCCCAAGGTAACTCACCATTTTGGCAATGGTTACAAGCCCACTTCTTTTCAGTTGATTTTCCAACGGCAGATTACTTAACAGGCATTGGTCAAAAAGAGTTTATTGCCGAACTGATGCCAAAATATCCAATTTATGTCAGTTTGCTGAGCAAAGCCGCACAGCAAGTGATTGGTCAGGTGCACGAACAAACCCGCCCGGCGCTCGCTTTGTTAGAGTCTGAAGGTTTTTCTTGTCGTGGTTACGTCGATATTTTTGATGCAGGCCCAACGGTAGAAGCGCGCATTTCACAGATCAGAGCCATCCGAGACAGCCAGCGTTTACAAGTGCGCATTGCTGAGGCAACGGGAAGTGGTGAGGCCTATATGATTTGTAATACGACCCTAAGCGATTTTCGAGCTTGTTGGGCAGAGTTACAACCGCAGGCCAATAGTACAGAAATTAGCATTCCCGCCGAACTCGCTAAGGCCTTGCAGGTCAATGCTGGTGAGTGGGTGCGGATCAGCAAACTATAATAATAGGAGAGACAGATGAGCCAAGCAGTGCAGTTTATTAACGGTCAATGGCAGGCAGGTGAAGGTCAAGCTTTTCACTCTATCGATCCCGCAAAAAATAAGGTTATTTGGCAAGGCCAAGCGGCCAGTGCAACGCAAGTTAAGCAAGCGATCCTTGCAGCGCGTCAAGCACAAATTGCTTGGGGAGATTTGGGTTTTGCAGAGCGTGTGGTGTTTGTTAAACAGTTCGCCGCCCAACTAAGCAGCCATAAAGAAAAATTGGCGGCCTGTATTGCTGAAGATACCGGAAAAGCGTTATGGGAAAGCCTAACCGAAGTGGGCGCCATGATCGGTAAAATAGACATTTCAGTGCGCGCCTATGAAGAACGTACCGGCACCAAAGAAAACCCGATGCCACAAGGGCGAGCGTTTTTACGTCATAAACCACATGGTGTTGTGGCGGTGTTTGGCCCGTATAACTTTCCTGGCCACTTGCCTAATGGCCACATTGTACCCGCACTTCTCGCAGGTAATACCGTGGTGTTTAAACCGTCGGAATTAACGCCAAAAGTAGCAGAATTAACCGTTAAGTTATGGCAACAAGCCGAACTTCCCGCCGGTGTGTTAAACCTAGTGCAAGGTGAAGTTGATACAGGTAAAGCCTTGGCCAGTGATGATGGCATTGATGGTTTGTTTTTTACCGGGAGTTCTCGCACCGGCCATTATTTACATCAACAGTTTGCCGGCCGACCAGAAAAAATTCTGGCACTGGAAATGGGCGGAAATAACCCCTTAATCGTGCAAGATGTGGCAAATATTGATGCTGCGGTGCACGATATTGTGCAATCGGCCTTTATTACCTCAGGCCAGCGCTGTACTTGTGCTCGTAAGTTATTTTTACCTGTAGGCGCTAATGGTGATGCGATTTTACAGCGCTTGTTAGAGGTTAGCCGCAACATTCAAGTGGGTGAATACGATGCCCAGCCGCAGCCATTTATGGGGGCCATGATCTCCGTCCAAGCAGCGAAAGGGATGTTAGCCGCGCAGCAGCAGCTGGTGGCGTTAGGCGGAGAGATCTTACTGCCGTTAAGCCAACCTTATGCCGATAAAGCCTTGGTCACGCCAGGTATTATTGAGTGTACGCACATTACTGATTTTCCAGATGAAGAGCACTTTGGCCCCTTATTAAAAGTGTTCCGCTTTAGTGATTTTGATGCCGCCATTGCTGCAGCGAATAACACTAGCTTTGGTTTGTCAGCGGGCTTGTTAAGCGACAGCCATGAACTGTATCAACACTTCTACAAGCATATTCGTGCGGGTATTGTAAACTGGAATCGGCCTATCACAGGTGCCAGTTCAGCGGCGCCATTTGGAGGTATAGGTAAAAGTGGTAATCATCGTGCTAGCGCTTATTATGCCGCCGATTATTGCGCTTATCCCGTGGCGTCGGTAGAGTTAGAACAAGTGGTGTTACCCGAACAATTGTCACCCGGCTTACAATTTTAAGTGCGTCAGTTTATCGGCGCTTCGGCGCCGATTTGTTTTTCATGACATTGTTTGCTTAAATAAAGAGAGTTGATAACACAACATTTTGGCTGTTTATCAGCAAAACTCGCCGCACTATGACGATATAGGTACAGTATGGTTATTGATAAAGTCGGTTATGAGCATCTTATTCAGTTTTTAACTGAACATTTAGATTTATTTACAACTCAAGGCTCCGCAGATGTATCGGGTAAATCGATAGGCGCTTTATTAGAAGAGCATATTGCAGAGCAAATTATCACCTTGTGCACGCAACATCAAGAACTCGAAATGAATCATCGCGCACTGATTATCCGTGAGATTGACGGTATCATGTATGATTTTCAAGAAATCCTTGCCTCGGTATTAGACAATACCGCCACGCCACAACAAGTCGAATTAATTAACGAGATCGCGCTGTTAATTAAAAATTTATTTGATAACGCCATTGCCGAATTATTTGATTAACAATTACTGATGTTACCCGTATAAACGTTATGGCTGCTCGGCAGTTCATGTGCGATTTAACTGGCGGCACACTAATCTTTTACGTAGAATATTCACCCTTGTTTTAAAGCTGAGATACGAAGATGAAAGCCAAGGTCAGTTGGGTCAATGGGTTAACCTTTTTAGGTCAATCTGAGAGTGGTCATGCCGTAGTATTCGATGCCGATCGTGACAGTAATACCGCACCGACGCCAATGGAAATGCTATTGATGTCAGCCGGCGCATGTTCATCGGTTGATGTGGTCAGTATTTTAGAAAAAGCACGTCAGCAAGTGTCTGCTTGCCGGGTTGAATTATCCGGTGTGCGCGCTGAGACCGTGCCTAAAGTCTTTACTGAGCTGCATTTACATTTTGTTGTTAGCGGTAAAGCCTTAAGCGAAAAGCACGTAGAGCGAGCCGTAAGCTTGTCTGCTGAGAAGTATTGCTCAGTGTCTATTATGTTATCGCAAAGCGTAAAAGTAACTCACTCATTTAGTGTTGAAGACGCTGAGTGAATCAATTGTCTGCACGGTCGGGCTGAAAGTTAACTACGGCGTATTTGGGCGTCGTTAGCGGAGAGCAAAGAATTGGTTAAGCCTTTTGAAAAACTGAAACTACACGGATTTAATAACCTGACTAAAAGTTTAAGTTTTAGCATTTATGATATTTGTTATGCAAAAACAGAACAGCATCGTCAAGAATATATTGAGTATATCGATGAGCAATACAACGCTGATCGCTTAACCGATATTTTGACCGAGGTGGTGGATATTATTGGCGCCAATGTTTTGAATATTGCCCGGCAAGATTATGATCCTCAAGGTGCCAGCGTAACCATTTTGGTCAGTGAAGAGCCGGTACTGGTTGATCCGGACAATACTGAAAACCCTGGGCCATTACCTGAAGCGGTGGTTGCGCATTTGGATAAGAGCCATATTTGTGTGCATACTTATCCTGAAGTACACCCGCATGGCGGTATTTGTACGTTTCGAGCTGATATTGAAGTATCAACCTGTGGCATTATCTCACCGTTAAAAGCGTTGAATTATCTGATCCACAGTTTTGAATCGGATGTGGTGACCATCGATTATCGCGTACGGGGTTTTACGCGTGATATTAGTGGCACTAAACACTACATCGACCATCCGATCACGTCGATCCAAAACTTTATGGATTACGATACCAAGAAAGCCTTCCAAATGATTGACGTTAACGTTTATCAGGAAAATCTATTCCACACCAAGATGATGCTAAAAGAAGGTGATTTAAACAATTACTTATTTGGGATGGGCACGGATTCGATGACCGCCGATGAACAAAAAGACATCAGTAGTAAGGTGTTTCGCGAAATCCGTGAAATTTTCTACGGTCGCAATTTGCCAGAAGTAAAATAACGGCAATGTCAGTCAGTACGGGCAACAGCAGAGGGGGCGCTGTTACCCGTACCGCTGAGTTACTTGGCTTTCGGTCTTACCGCAATCACTTCAATTTCCACTAACATACCTGGTTGCACTAAGCTGGCAATTTGTAACGTTGAGCGCGCAGGTAAATTAGGTTGTTTCGCGGCCTCACCAAACTAAAAAAACAAACAACAAGGGCACTGGCAGGGCAACTTGCTATGCTAAAGCCGCATTAAGCGTCAAGTTTTAGTACAAAAACTGTGAATTACGGCGCTTCTGCATCAACGCTTCAATCAGCGGCGTTAATATTAATTCCATCGCTAAGCCCATCTTGCCGCCTGGCACCACTAAGGTGTTAACCCGAGACATAAAAGAGCCATCAATCATTTTTAAATAATAGGGAAAGTCGACATGTTTGATCCCGCGAAAGCGGATGACCACGAAGCTTTCATCTAATGATGGGATATCTTTGGCGCTAAAGGGGTTAGACGTATCAACCGTAGGCACGCGTTGAAAGTTAATATGGGTGCGAGAAAACTGCGGAGTAATGTGGTTAAAATAATCTTCCATACTCCGGACAATACTGGCTTGCACCGCTTCGCGGCTGTGCCCACGTTCGGATGTATCGCGAATAATTTTCTGGATCCACTCTAAATTGACAATCGGTACCATGCCGATGAGTAAATCGACATGCTGGGCGACATTCTGTTGTTCGGTGACTGCACCACCATGCAGCCCTTCGTAAAATAACAGATCGGTATTCGCGCGTAACTCTTGCCACGGTGTAAAAGTGCCTGGCAGTTGGTTATAGGGCACCGCTTCATCGAAGGTATGTAAATAGTGGCGAATTCGTCCGGTACCGGTTTCAGCATAGCTAGCAAAGAAGCTCTCTAAAGCCGCAAAATCGTTGGCTTCTGGGCCAAAATAGCTAATATGTCGGCCTTCTTCACGTGCTTTACGTACCGCTAAATCCATTTCAGGTCGGCTAAAACGATGAAAGCAATCACCTTCAACAAAGGCTGCATCGATACCCAGTGTCCGGAAAATATGTTTAAAGGCATTGGTCGTAGTCGACGTGCCTGCACCCGATGAACCGGTAACCGCAATAATAGGATTTTTGTGCGACATAGTGTCACCCTGTAACTTAAATTAGCTTCACCTTATCGGATTTGGGCCTAGCGACGCAACTATTATCCATTCAGGTTTGTGTCGCATGACCGATTAAACGTTTGGGGTTTGTTGCGATTTAGCTAGGTAAAGGCAGCGTATGGTTCGAGTAAGCTACTGGGTTATGCTAACCGCCACAAATAACAACTGGCGCGAGATTTTACTGATCCGAAATGAGCTAAACGAGTACAAAGCCACAGTAGGTTTAATACGATATTTTTGGAGAATGCCATGGCAGATATGCTGCTAACCTTATTAATTGTTGCGGTGATGCCTTATTTAGCCAAGGCGCCTTTGGTGTGGGCAATGCAACAGGCAGGGGGCTATGACAATCATTATCCTCGGCGGCAACAAGCATTATTAAAAGACTTTGGGGAACGTTGTACTGCGGCGCATTACAACAGTTTTGAAGCCTTAGGGTTATATATTGCGGCGATAGTATTTGTGGTTGCAGCGGAGAATGTCACAAGCTCAATGCTCATCGCTGCCTGGTTGTTTGTAGTTTGTCGACTGGGCTATTTATTATGCTACTGGTTAAATTGGGCGGCCGCGCGCAGTTTAATTTGGCTTGGCTCGGTAGCGGCAGCCATCAGCTTAATGCTGATGGCGTTAGCCGAATTACCTTAAAAGCGGAAGGTAGCAATAATCGGATCGTGGTCAGAAGAGCGATAGGGTGTTGGCGCATATAATTGTTGCTGCTGCACCGCTGATTTAAAGCGTAAGCTGTAATCCAGTAACACCGGTTCATCCGCATTAATGGGCCAATGCTGAAAATGGCTCAGCTGTTGTGCCAAGGCTGGGCTAGCTAACATGTGATCTAAAGATCCGGCTCGGCCTCTGAATACAAATGAGTATGAGGCGTGCTTGTTCTCATCTAAATATTGCCAGCCTTGCTGTTCTAAATAGGTAATCGGATCTTCAAAACGATAGGCATTTAAATCACCTAGCACCACTTGGTAGGATGTGGCAATGCCAGTGGGCGTGGTCGTTAACCATTGCTGTAACGCAGTCACGGCTTCTACTCGAGCTGCATTCCAACACGCTTGACCATCAGCTTGATCTTTTTGCAGTGCATAATCACTGGCATTGGCGCGAGGGCAACTGCCTTTAGATTTTAAGTGACCAAGTGCCAAGGTGAGTTGTTGGTTTGAGGCAAGATGCCGAAAACTTTGCGCCAGCGGTGGCCGATGCAAACGGGTAAATGGCGCTGCGGTATTAACTGCGGTTTGCCCAATGGCTTCAATACGCTCTGAGCGATAAAACATACCGACTTTTATAGCATCTGAACCTGGTGCCACCGCGGTTGTAATCATGCTATACGGTGAAGCACTGCGCTCATTAACAGCGGCTAATAACGTCGCAATAGCGCTGCCCTCATCGTAGCCATTATTTTCTAGTTCTAGCAAACCAATAATATCAGCGTCTAAGGCGACGAGTGCTTCAACTAATTTGGCTTGTTGTCTGGCTAATTCAGCGGGTGAACGAGCTCCTCGGCGTGTTGGGAAAGGCTTATCTTGGCCATTGCCGGTAAAGAAATTCAGCACATTATAACTGGCAATTCGCAGTTCGTTCTGTTGCACCGGTGTCGGTACCGCAGGCCGTGGATTAGCACTGACAAACTTAGCGGGTGACGTGGGCAAAATGCGATAGCCGCGCTCGTCTTGATGTACTATACCGGCAACATCTAATACCTGATCGCCAATCCGTAAAGTGCTGCTGGCGCTTAAGCCGTTATTAGGATATGGCAGAGGGTCGGGGTTTTGTTGCCAATGGCCATCATCTAACCAGATTTCTTGGCGGTTTTGTTGCTCTGCCAGTTTTGCAGCAGCTTCGCCCGGACTGACGACTTGCGTAGGCACCATTAAACGTTCATTTGCCAGTAAAATCTCGCCATAACGACCTAAAGGATAGGTATCGGCGACTAACAGCGGTTGGCTAAATGCCACCCACATCCCTTCATAAGCTTCCCAACTTTGCTCTGCTGCCAGCGGTAAGCTCAAGGCTATAGGTTGTGTGCTGCTCTGGCCGCAGGTGTTAAGCACGGTAGCATCCACTAGGCTGGTCTGCTGTTCAATTTCAGCAACGGTGCCTTGTACCGTTAAGATCTGCCCGACTTGATAATTTGCCGCATCCTCGAGACTGAGTAAAATCCCTTCAGCGGTTTGAGGATCGTTATCAGGTTCGACACTTTGTAACATGAGCCCTGGCATAGGCCCATCGAGGTAGACGGGGGCTAATACCACACCTTGCAGCGTAACGCGCTGTCCAAGCAGTGGGCTGATTTCTGCCGTGCCTTGAACTTGTGCAATGCTATGAGTGGTTTCGCCACAAGCGGAGGGCGGTTGCTGACATGCTGCCAGACATAAACTGATAAAACCGAGTGCAATAATTCGCATAATCTATCCTATGAAAGCCGATAAAAAAGGTGCCGAAGCACCTTTTAACACCCTTTAATTAGGGCAAATCTAATTAGCCTAATGGCCAATAAAAACGTTAAGCTTGTTGCTCACGCGCAATAGCGCGATAGCCAATATCATGGCGATAATACACATTATCCCAATGAATTTTTGTCACAAGCTGATAGGCCGCTTGTTGTGCTTCGGTAACGCTGTTACCCAATGCGGTGGCACATAACACGCGGCCACCATTCGTCACGACATCGTTGCCAACCAGTTCGGTACCTGCATGAAACACTTTACCCGCAAGGGCTGCGGCATCGTCTAAACCATGGATCACTGTGCCTTTAGCATAAGCATCAGGGTAACCCCCAGCAGCCATCACCACACCTACTGCCGCTTTAGGGCTAAATTGAATGTCGGTTTGTGCTAATTGACCTTGCACCGCACTTTGACATAAAGCGACGAGATCTGACTCTAAGCGCAGCATAATCGGTTGTGTTTCCGGATCGCCAAAGCGACAGTTAAACTCTAACACTTTAGCCGAGCCATCTGCGGCAATCATTAAACCTGCATATAAAAAGCCGGTAAATACATTACCTTCAGCGGCCATACCTTCAACGGTAGGCATGATCACCTGCTGCATAACCCAATCATGCACCGCAGGGGTGACTACGGGGGCAGGAGAATAAGCACCCATTCCACCTGTATTTGGGCCTTTATCGCCGTTATCACGCGCTTTATGATCTTGCGAAGAGGCAAAGGCCAGAGCATGGCTGCCATCCACCATCACAATAAACGAGGCTTCTTCACCGGTCAGGAATTCTTCAATGACCACGCGACTGCCAGCATCACCAAATTTATTACCCGCTAGCATATCATCGATAGCGGCAAAAGCCTCAGCCTCGGTTTGCGCGATAATGACACCTTTACCTGCGGCTAAGCCGTCGGCTTTGATCACTATCGGCGTGCCGAGGCTTTTTACATAGGCTTTTGCCGGAGCAATTTCAGTAAAGTTTTGGTAAGCGGCTGTAGGAATGTTGTGCCGTGCCAAAAAGTCTTTGGCAAACGCTTTTGAGCTCTCTAATTGTGCCGCAGCTTGGGTTGGACCAAAAATGGCTAAACCAGCTGTACGAAAGCGATCGACAACACCTTTAGCTAAAGGCGCTTCAGGGCCAACAATCGTCAGATCAATCTGTTCTTGTTGGGCAAAAGCCAGTAGACCTGCCACATCATCGGCAGCAATAGCGACATTTTGCAACGCCGCTTCGCGAGCGGTGCCCGCATTGCCTGGTGCGACAAATACTTCGGTTGCCAGTGGAGATTGTGCTGCTTTCCACGCTAGGGCGTGTTCACGACCACCGCCGCCAATTACCAATACTTTCATCAGTTTGTCCGTTTGCTCAGTTAGTTAAGGGGTTTGCGGAATTTTAACGTCATGCGATCGCTTTCGCCGATAGCTTGATATTTTGCTCTATCTTGTTCACCTAAACGTAAAGTAGGTGGCAAAGTCCACACACCTGAAGGGTGGTTGGCAGTATCTTTGGCGTTGGCATTGATTTCGCTGCTGCCTTCAAATACAAACCCCGCTTGCTCTGCTAAACGCACCGCCATGCTTTGTGGCATGTAACCGCTGCGTGTCCATTCGGTGTTTAATTGGCTTTCAGGTAAGCGGTGTTCAACCACACCTAATACGCCACCCGGTTTTAATGCGGTAAAAAACTGCTTATAGGCTGCAACCAGCGCGTCTTCACCACCGCCAATATACCAATTGTGTAAATTACGGAAGGTTAATACCACATCGGCTGAGTTAGCAGGAGCAATAGTGACACCGCCAGCAGCCGAAAACTCGGTGACCTGAACTTTACTGTATTGTGGTTGGCTCGCCATTTTTTCGATAAAGGCTTTGCGGCTACGCTGACCATACTCTGACGAGTTGGCAGGAAAATGTGCCGCATAGTACATGCCTTTTTCAGCAACGAGTGGCGCGATAATTTCCGTGTACCAACCGCCGCCGGGAGAGATTTCAACAACGGTGCTTTGTGGCGTAACGTCAAAAAAGGCCAAGGTAGCGACCGGATTGCGGTATTGATCACGCTGTAAATATTCAGGCGTACGTAGCGGATTTTTTACAGCGGTTTCTAAAGCTTCATTTGCGGCAAGTGGCAAGCTGCATAATAAAGCAGTCAGGCTTAATATTTTGCTGAAACGTAACATAATGGTGAGCTCCTTTTAGGGGTGGCTGTAGTTTAGCAAAGCAACTGCAGAATTGCAGCGTCTTTCGTTGCCCAATAAATAGGCACTTTTGTTTTTTTAGGTGGCTAGACTGCTAATTTTCAAGCTACAATCTGCCGTGGCTATGCTAGAATAGCCCCCTTTTTTAGTGTGAGTTGCATTATGTTAGATCAGATTAAAGTGGTATTGGTGGGCACGACACATACGGGTAACATGGGTTCGGTTGCTCGAGCTATGAAAACGATGGGTTTGTCACAGCTTTGTCTGGTTGCACCGAAAACCGCCCCTGACGGCCAAGCCTATGCCTTAGCAGCGGGTGCCAGTGAAATTTTAGCTAACGCGCAAACGTTCGAATCTTTAGCCGAAGCCGTGGCCGATTGCAGTTTAGTGGTCGGCAGTAGTGCGCGTTCTCGCACCTTAAGTTGGCCCATGTTATCACCGCGTGAATGTGGCTTAAAAGCGGTAGCAGAAGCTACGGCAGCACCGGTGGCGTTAGTGTTTGGCCGAGAAAGCAGCGGCTTAAGTAATGAAGAGCTGCAACTGTGTCAGTACCATGTGTGTATTGATGCCAATCCAGAGTACAGCTCGCTTAACTTGGCGATGGCCGTACAAATTATTTGTTACGAAGTGCGAATGGCGCATTTAGCGGCCAAGCCGTTACCTGAGGTCGCGGATGATGAAAAATACCCAAGCTCAGCGCAGATGGAAAACTTTTATCAACACCTAGAAACCGCCTTGCAGCACACGGGCTTTATTATTAAGCAGCATCCGGGTGTGGTGATGACAAAACTGAAGCGCTTGTTTACCCGCGCTCGACCTGAAGAGGCGGAATACAACATTTTACGCGGCATTTTAACCTCGATGCAGCGTCTTGAAAAAATTGATCAGACGAGTCACAAGGAATAATAGGCATGTTCTCCGGCATCAAAGAAGATATCCGAAGTGTATTTGAGCGCGATCCGGCAGCACGCAGTGCCTTTGAAGTTCTCACAACTTACCCTGGCCTACATGCCATTTGGTTACATCGCTTAAGTCATCGTTTATGGCGTGCTCAGTGGCGTTGGTTAGCGCGTTGGCTCAGTACCCTTGGGCGCTGGCTAACGGGCGTGGAAATTCATCCTGGCGCTAAAATTGGTAGACGTTTTTTTATCGATCATGGTATGGGTGTGGTCATAGGTGAAACGGCTGAAATTGGCGATGATTGTACGCTGTACCATGGCGTTACCTTGGGCGGTACGAGCTGGAATCCGGGTAAACGGCATCCTACTTTAGGAAATGGCGTGGTCATTGGTGCCGGTGCCAAAGTACTCGGGCCGTTAATGGTGGGCGACAATGCCCGTATCGGTTCCAACGCGGTCGTGGTTAAAGATGTGCCAAAGGCAGCAACGGTTATCGGTATTCCAGGACGCGTTGTATCTAAGCCCGATGCCGATGTGTCTAAACAGCGACAACATTTAGCCAAGAAATATGGCTTTGATGCCTACGCGGTAGCGGCAGATAACCCGGATCCGGTTGCCAATGCGATTGGCAGTTTATTGGATCATATCCAAGTGCTCGACAATAAGGTTGCTGAACTTTGTCACAGTGTTAATGCGCTGGGGGGCAATGTGTGTGAAGAAGTGCCCACGGTCAATATTGAGGAAAGTGATTTTAGGGAAGCGGAGCAACGCGCTGCCGAGCAGCGCTGTAAAGATGAAGAAGTGTTTGATCCGCGGGTCTAATGGTTAATCGCGAATACCGATAAGTTTAGGCTTTAGCATGACGCTGTTTGCTCAGCTTAATAAACCTTGAATCATCCCTGAGGCGCGATGATTATCTGCATTGCTGCAGTTCACCCTTGGCCTGTAAAGGTTGATTTAGAGCAAACAAGCCATACTGAACAGGCGGGTATTCGGTTAATACCTGACTAAAACACTAGGGTTAATACTTGACTAAAATAGTCAGGAATGTAAAATGGACCCCATTCTGAAATGGGAGCCAATTATGCGATTAACTTCAAAAGGCCGTTATGCCGTGACTGCAATGTTAGACGTTGCTTTACACGCAGTACAGGGACCTGTACCTCTCGCAGATATATCAGAGCGACAAGGGATCTCACTTTCTTATCTTGAACAATTATTCGCTCGTTTACGCAAGCACGGGCTGGTAAGCAGTGTACGTGGCCCCGGCGGCGGTTACCAACTAGGTATGGCATCAGCGGCAATCTCTATCTCTGCCGTGATCGCTGCGGTAGATGAGTCCGTAGATGCCACACGCTGCCAAGGCAAATCCGATTGCCATGGTGGTACTCGCTGCTTAACCCATACGCTGTGGAGTAATTTAAGCCACCGTATAGAAGACTTTCTGACCAATATTTCGTTAGAAGAACTGGTCAATCAACAAGAAGTGCGGCAAACCGCTCAGCAACAAAGCCGTAAGTTAAAGAATCCTGCCACTGATATCGACGTCAGTTGTCAGCTGTAAGCGCAACGGAGCAAACCATGAAGCTACCAATATATTTAGACTATGCTGCAACAACCCCGGTTGACCCGCGGGTTGCAGAAAAGATGATGCAATTTTTGACTATGGATGGCCAGTTTGGTAACCCAGCGTCACGCTCGCATCGTTTTGGCTGGCAAGCTGAAGAGGCGGTAGAAATTGCACGCAGTCAGATCGCCGACTTAGTCAATGCTGATCCACGTGAGATCGTGTTTACCTCTGGTGCCACTGAATCAAATAATTTAGCCATTAAAGGTGCGGCCGAGTTTTACCATAAAAAAGGTAAACACCTGATCACGGTCAAAACAGAACACAAAGCGGTATTAGATACTATGCGCCAATTGGAGCGCGATGGCTTTGAAGTGACCTATCTAGATGTTGAAGCTAACGGTTTAGTCGATTTAGCGAAGCTAGAACAAGCCATCCGCCCTGACACCACGCTCATCAGCATTATGTTTGTAAACAACGAAATTGGTGTGGTGCAAGATATTGCGGCTATCGGTGAATTATGTCGCAGTAAAGGGATTATTTTCCATGTTGACGCGGCGCAAGCAACCGGCAAAGTAGCGATCGATTTACAAACATTAAAAGTCGATTTAATGGCCTTCTCTGGTCATAAAACTTACGGCCCTAAAGGAATTGGTGCTTTGTATGTGCGGCGCAAACCACGCATTCGTTTAGAAGCACAAACGCACGGTGGTGGTCATGAGCGTGGTATGCGTTCTGGTACTTTAGCAACGCACCAAATCGTCGCGATGGGCGAGTCTTTCCGCATTGCTAAAGAAGAAATGGCTTCTGAAAATATTCGGATCACCGCGTTACGTGATCGCTTATGGAATGGCATTAAAGATATTGAACAAGTTTTCTTAAACGGCGATGCCGAACATCGTGTGCCAGGGATCACTAACATCAGCTTTAACTATGTTGAAGGTGAGTCTTTAATCATGGCATTAAAAGATATTGCGGTATCGTCAGGCTCTGCCTGTACCTCTGCCAGTTTAGAGCCATCTTATGTACTGCGTGCATTGGGTTTAACTGACGAACTGGCGCACAGTTCCATTCGTTTTAGTATTGGCCGTTTCACTACGGAAGAGCAAGTTGACCACACTATTAAGATCGTGCATGCCGCCATCGATAAATTACGTGAAATGTCGCCGTTATGGGATATGTATAAAGACGGTATCGATTTAAACACTGTGGCCTGGGTGGCGCACTAAACACTAGGCGCTATCGCCACAACAGAGGGTATTAACATGGCTTACAGCAATAAAGTTATTGATCACTACGAAAATCCACGCAACGTTGGCGCTTTTGCTAAAGATGATCCAACCGTTGCCACCGGCATGGTGGGTGCGCCGGCTTGTGGTGATGTAATGAAACTACAAATCAAAGTCAATGAGCAAGGCATTATCGAAGATGCGAAGTTCAAAACGTACGGTTGTGGTAGTGCTATCGCTTCAAGCTCACTGGTTACTGAGTGGGTAAAAGGTAAAACCTTAGACGAAGCACAGCTAATTAAAAACACCGACATTGCGCAGGAACTCGCTTTACCACCGGTGAAAATTCACTGCTCAATTTTAGCTGAAGATGCTATTAAAGCTGCTATCGCAGATTATAAACAAAAGCACGGAGGCTAATGCCCGATGGCGATTTCAATGACAGCAGCGGCGGCCGAGCGGGTCAGTAGTTATCTGCATAATCGCGGTAAAGGTGTTGGCCTGCGTGTAGGGGTAAAAACCACTGGCTGTTCTGGATTGGCATATGTACTGGAATTTGTTGATGAGTTGAACGACGATGATCAAGTGTTCGAAGATCATGGTTTAAAACTTATTGTTGATGGCAAAAGCTTGGTATATATCGACGGCACGCAGCTTGATTTTGTTAAAGAAGGCTTAAATGAAGGTTTTCAGTTTAACAATCCGAACGTCAACGGCGAATGCGGTTGTGGCGAAAGCTTTACAGTGTAATGCAGACCCTGAGGTAGCATGAATTACTTTCGGTTGTTTGATTTACCTGAGACATTTGAACTGGATCTAACCGAATTAGGTTCGCGTTATTTGTCGTTGCAAAAGCGTTTTCACCCCGATAATTTTGCGGCCGCCTCTGAGCGTGATCGCTTGATGTCGGTGCAGCAAACGGCCAACATTAACGATGCTTATCACAGCCTAAAGCAGCCTTTGCTGCGGGCTGAGCATATGTTAGCGTTACGTGGTTTAAAAATTAGCAATGAACAGCGAAGTTTTACCGACCCGCTGTTTTTAATGCAGCAAATGGAATTGCGCGAGCAACTAGCAGAATTACAAGACGAGGCCGATCCAGAAGCGGCCTTGTTTGCTATTGAGCAACAGATCCAGCAGCAACGCAAACAGCTATTAAAGGCGTTAAGCGAAGCCCTGGTTGAGCAGAGCGCTGAACAAGATCAGCTCGCCGCCGAGTTGGTGCGTAAATTAAAATTCTTTTATAAACTACAGCAAGAGCTGGAGTTAATCGAACAGCAACTACAAGACTAATTTCACTATGGCTTTACTACAAATTGCAGAGCCGGGCCAAAGTGCGGCCCCGCATAAACATCGGTTGGCCGCAGGCATTGATCTGGGCACCACTAATTCCTTAGTTGCAACGGTACGCAGTGGTGAGGCAAAAACTTTGCTGAACCAAGCAGGCGAAGCGATGGTTCCTTCCGTTGTTCGTTATACTAAAGACGGTGTGCAAGTCGGTAGTGCTGCCGAAGCAGCTGCCGTTAGCGATGCTGAAAATACGATTGTTTCGGTTAAGCGTTTAATGGGCAAGGGCTATCAAGAAACGCTGGCTTTAGCCAATGCGCTACCTTACCGCTTAGTGGAGCAAACCGGCTTAGTCGCTATCGAAACGGTACAAGGTATCAAAAACCCGGTAGAGATCTCTGCTGAAATTCTGGCTACTTTAGCGAATACCGCCAGTGAAACACTCGGTGGCGAACTGAATGGCGTAGTCATTACCGTACCGGCTTATTTTGATGATGCGCAGCGCCAAGCAACCAAAGATGCAGCGAAGTTAGCCGGTTTAACCGTACTGCGCTTATTAAATGAGCCAACAGCGGCAGCCTTGGCTTATGGCCTCGACAGTGGCCAAGAGGGCGTCATTGCCGTTTACGATTTAGGCGGCGGTACCTTTGATATCTCCATCTTACGTTTGCGTCGCGGGGTGTTTGAAGTACTGGCAACCGGGGGTGATTCAGCACTTGGTGGTGATGATTTTGATCAAGCCATTGTTAGCGAATTGAAAGAACGTAGCGGCCAAACTGATTTATCCTTTAGTGCTCAGCGCCAATATCAGCAGCAAGCTCGGGCCTTGAAAGAAGCGTTAACCGATAAGGCCAGTTGCGATTATCATTTTACTGCCGATCAACAAGAGGTGAAGGGAACTTTAACCCGTACTGAGTTAGATCAGTTAATCCTGACGTTGGTGAAAAAAACCATCCGGGCTTGCCGTCAAACCCTTCGCGATGCTGACTTGACCACTGATGAAGTGTTAAAAGTGGTCATGGTCGGTGGTTCAACCCGAGTCCCCCTTGTCAGGCAGCAAGTGGCAGAGTTTTTTAATACCGAGCCATTAACCAGTATTGACCCTGATAAAGTGGTGGCCTTAGGCGCGGCTATTCAAGCCAATGTGCTAGTGGGTAATAAAGCAGACAATGAAACCTTGTTGCTCGATGTGATCCCATTGTCGTTAGGCATTGAGACCATGGGCGGGTTAACCGAAAAAATTATTCCACGCAATACCGTGATCCCGGTGTCGCGCGCCCAAGAGTTTACCACCTTCAAAGATGGTCAAACGGCGATGGCGATTCATGTCGTGCAAGGTGAGCGCGAATTAGTCGAAGACTGCCGTTCTTTAGCACGCTTTGAATTACGCGGTATTCCTCCGATGCCTGCTGGTGGTGCTCATATTCGCGTAACCTTTCAGGTTGATGCCGATGGTTTACTCAATGTCAGTGCCGAAGAAAAATCGACCGGTGTGCAAGCCAGTATTCAAGTGAAGCCGTCTTATGGTTTAAGTGATGATCAAATTGCTAGTATGATCAGTGGCTCGATGCAGCACGCTAGACAAGATATGCAGCAGCGCTTGTTGCGTGAGCAGCAAGTTGAAGCAGAACGAGTCATTGAAGCCGTTAGTGTGGCGTTAGCCTCTGATGCGGCGTTACTTGATGAGCAGAAGCAAGCCGACATTAAGCAGGCGTTAGCCACTTTAAGTGAGTTACGTCAGCAACAAGATACCGCGGCCATTAAAGCTGCCATAGAACATACCAACCAGTTAACAGATGAATTTGCAGCTCTTCGCATGGATAAATCTATTCGTTTAGCGCTGCAAGGTCATAAGGTAGATGAGGTCTAAGTTATGCCACAAATCGTATTTTTACCCCATGCCGAATTATGCCCTGAAGGCGCGGCTCTCGACGCTAAAAGTGGCGAAACGGTATTAGATGTTGCATTGCGCAACGGTATTGCCATTGAACATGCTTGTGAAAAGTCTTGTGCCTGTACTACCTGCCATATTGTGGTACGTGAAGGTTTTTACTCGTTAAACGAAAGTGACGAGTTAGAAGAAGACATGCTGGACAAGGCTTGGGGTTTAGAGCCGGAATCTCGCTTAGGTTGTCAGGCACGAATTGCCAATGACGACTTAGTGGTTGAGATCCCGAAATATACCCTGAATATGGT
The DNA here is from genome assembly GCF_030737935.1 of Alishewanella sp. SMS8. NCBI lineage: Bacteria > Pseudomonadati > Pseudomonadota > Gammaproteobacteria > Alteromonadales > Alteromonadaceae > Alishewanella > Alishewanella sp. SMS8. Next base: position 252,740 of record NZ_JAPJEA010000002.1, on the reverse strand, counting down.
CAGCGAAGGGCATTAAGCCCCGCTAGCGCTCTGCGCTGTCTAGTCGCAGCACAGAGCGCAGTAAGTGTGTTACCTCCCTAGGCAATCTTTTCTTCAAGCTAGGTTTTTTATAACTTTTAGCGTATAATTTGCCGCCCAAATTTTTTAACCCTTTATTAGATTAATAGGAGCCAGACATGGCCTTAGAACGTACTTTCTCTATCGTAAAACCTGATGCCGTAGCCAAGAACCACATCGGTGCTATCTACAGCCGTTTCGAATCTGCAGGTTTACGCATTGTTGCTGCCAAGATGTTACACTTAAGCCAAGAACAGGCTGAAGGTTTCTACGCTGAGCACAAAGAGCGTCCATTCTTCAATGCATTAGTTTCTTTTATGACATCTGGCCCAGTAATGGTTCAAGTGTTAGAAGGTGAAGATGCCGTTCGTAAAAACCGTGAAATCATGGGTGCGACTAACCCGAAAGATGCTTTCGCGGGTACTTTACGTGCAGATTTCGCTGCTAGCATCGACGAGAACGCGGTACACGGTTCTGACGCTGCTGCTTCTGCTGCACGTGAAATCGCTTACTTTTTCACTGAAGCTGAGCTGTGCAGCCGCACACGTTAATTTTCAGCGTGTAGTGAACAAACAAAGGGGGCGCGAGCCCCTTTTGTGCATTAATGCCCTCACTGCGGTGAGCATGACGACAATAGCGTAAGTTATTGTTCTGAAAAGATAGTTATATTGGTTAGCAGGAGTATCCTGGAATGAGTAGCTCATCCACTTTAGTTAATTTGTTAGATCTTACCCGATCGCAGATGCAGGAATTTTTTGTCACGCTTGGCGAAAAACCGTTTCGTGCCGATCAGGTAATGAAGTGGATATACCATTACTGTGTCGATGATTTCGACAAGATGACCAATATTAACAAAAAGCTGCGCGATGTTTTAAAAACGCGCTGCGAAATTAAAGCCCCGGTAGTAGCGACGCGGCAAGATAGCGCCGATGGCACCATCAAGTTTGTAATGGCCTTAGCGGGTGGTCAAGAAGTTGAAACCGTTTGGATCCCTGAAAAAGATCGCCGTACACTTTGTGTTTCTTCACAGGTGGGTTGTGCGCTAGATTGTTCATTTTGCTCTACTGCGCAGCAAGGGTTTAACCGTAATTTATCTGTCTCAGAAATCATCGGTCAGGTTTGGCGTGTTTGCCAAATTATCGGCAGCTATGGCGATACCGGTGTAAAACCCGTTACCAATGTGGTGATGATGGGCATGGGCGAGCCACTATTAAATTTGAATAACGTTGTGCCTGCGATGGAACTGATGATGGAAGATTTCGGTTTTGGTTTATCTAAACGTCGTGTCACTTTAAGCACTTCGGGTGTTGTGCCCGCGTTAGATTTATTGCGTGAGCGTATTGATGTCGCTTTGGCTATTTCGTTACACGCCCCCAATAATGCTTTACGGGATCAGTTGGTGCCGGTAAATAAAAAGTACCCCATGGAAGAGTTTTTAGCGGCTTCGCGGCGTTATGTTGCGCAATCAAAAGCCAACGATAAAGTCACCGTAGAGTACGTTATGCTCGATGGCATCAACGACAGCATGGAGCAAGCGCATGAACTGGCTAATGCTTTAAAAGAAACGCCTGCTAAGATTAACTTAATTCCATTTAATCCATACCCTGGATCGCCTTATAAGCGTTCGAGCAATTCTAGGATTGATCGTTTTAACAAGGTCTTACAAGAACATGGTTTTACTGTTATGGTACGTAAAACCCGAGGCGATGATATTGATGCGGCATGCGGGCAGCTGGTTGGTGATGTTATCGACCGAACTAAACGTTTAATGAAAAAGCAGCAAAAAGGTGAGTCAATCACAATAAAAGAGCTGCAATAACAAAAGGGAACGCCAGTGGTAATGCAGAGATTTCCTGTTGTCACCGCGCTTACGGCATTGTTAATACTCTCAGGATGTGTTTCTGAGAGCACTTATGTTGCGAATGAGCGCCAGGTTAGCCAGCGCAGTGTGGATAACACCGAAGCGGCTAGAACCCGAATTTCGCTAGGTTTAAACTATTTGCGTCGTGGCGATACAACGCAAGCGCTTTATAATCTTGAGCGTGCCAAAACGATGGCACCTAATTTGCCAGAAGTGTTTAACGCCCTGGCTTATTATTACCAATCGGTGGGTGAACATACTCAGGCTGAAAACGCCTACAAGCAAGCCATTGCTAAAGATTCAAACAATGCGGATGCTTACAATAACTATGGTGCATTTTTATGCCAAATAGGAAAGTACGCTGAGGCTGAACAGCTGTTGTTATCGGCCATTTCCAAACCCGGTTATATCCGCGTAGCGGAAAGTTACGAAAATTTAGCCCTGTGTCAGTTAGAACAAAACGGTTTTGAACAAGCCATAATCTATTTAGGGTCTTCTATCTCACATAATGGCACGCGCATAAGTGCGTTAATCAACAGTGCTTCGGTTAATTATGCCATGGGTAACTTAATTGATGCCAAAGCCGATTTGCAGCGTATTCAACGTTTAGGCCGTGTTTCTTCGCGCAGCACCTTATTAAATTATTTGGTGTCTGAAAAGCAGGGTGATATGGCAACCATGCGCCATGCCGAGCAGCTATTGCTAACACTGTATATTGATACGGCTGAAGCCAAATTGCTGTTACAGCAACGTACATTGGATAGCGAGTTTGAGCAGTTGCGAGAACGCTACAAGCAAAAACTTCTGGCTAGCATTCAACCTGTGGTTACTGATACACCTGCCGCCAAACAACAGCGGCAACCGGTGGCTAACCCGCAGTTGCGGATACGACGCAAATCGACCGAAGCCGAGCCAGTTAACGATACGCCTGTAGCGAATACGCCTGCTGCTGCGCTAAGCCATAACCCTACACCGCCCACTGCGGCGGTAACGCGTCAGCCAGAGCCGACGCATTCGGTGGCGGATATTGCTAACAGCTTTAGTGCGCAACAAACCAAGCCGGCTGAACTTCCACCGGCTTTACCGGTTGAGCATGTGCTGTTAAATGACGAAACCGTGAATGCTGCCCACAATACATCGGCTGCTACAGCTGAAGAACTCAGTGCTCAAGCTGCGCTCATCACGCAAAACGAGCCCAGCAACAAGACCACAACACCGCGCAGCGATGCGGCGCTGCAAGCAACAAAACTGGAAAGCGCCGTTACTGCGCAACCAAGGTTAAACCCTGCTACAGCCAACAGCGCTGCTCCTGAAGCGCAGCTTACTGCTGTGTCTAATACTCCCACGGCAAGCACCAAACTAACGGCGCAAGAGCCGTCAGCGGTTACGCCTGAGCTTGAGACCAAGAAGGCATTAGAAACATTAACAACAGCAGCTGTGAATAGCGCTGCGCCAAGCATGATGTCAACTGAAACAGCCGCCGCGCTGAGCGTTCAGCCTGATCTTTTAACGAAACAAACCGTGGTGGATACTGCAGAGCCCGCTGTTACAGCGAATATACCTGCCGCTGATCCTGTCGCGTCAGTGCAACCTATCTCTTCTGCACAGCCCACCATAACGATGCCACAAAGCAATAACGAGCTTATTGCTGATATCAGTGATGTGCCTTTTCATAAAGTCGCCGAGGGCGAATCACTTCACAGCATCTCGATAAATTACAATATTTTATTAACCCGCCTGCAAGAGTGGAACGCCTTAACGCCAACCTCTAAATTGCGGGTAGGACAAAAAATCTGGTTAGCTCCGAGTGATGCCCCGCCAGATTCGGGTGCACCGCCAGTGCGATTGGCCAATGCGCAGCCAGTCGATGAATATTTTCATCTGGTTGCTGAAGGTGACACTATGTTTGCTATTTCGTACCGCTATAATATTCGTTTAGAGCGGTTCATGGCTTGGAATGCGTTAACGGAACAAAGCCGTTTAACCATCGGGCAAAAACTTTACATTGTGGATCCGGCATCAATTAATCATGACTAATGACGAACAACTTGAAGCGAGCTCAGCACCTGAATTGACGGTCGGTCAGATCTTACGGCAAACACGTGAGAAGCGCGGCTTATCTCTAAAGGATGTAGCACAACAACTAAATTTAAAAGCCGAAGTGTTGCAATGCATAGAAGCCGATGAACCTGATAAAAACATCCTGCCGACCTTTATGCGTGGTTATGTTCGTGCCTATGCGCGGTATTTAAAATTACCTGAGTTGCCGCTACTAAAACAGTTTGAACAGGCGCACCATGTCAATAGTGCACCGGTGAAAACCATGAAAACCTTTTCTAATCGGCAGGCCAAGCAGCAAACTGAAGCTCGCTTTATGTGGCTGACTTATTTGATTGCCGCTATTTTACTGGCCTCGTTAGCCATTTGGTTTTGGCAGGGCTCGCGTGATTTTGTCACAAGCGATAGCCTACCGACCAGCAGCACAACGCCTGCACTGACAGAATCGAGCGGGACTATTCCACTTACGCAAACCGCATCACAGCCTAGCAGCTGGGAGTCACCACCAGCGGCCAATAACGTAGAAGATAACAGCAATGAGCCAGAAAGCTTAGTAAGCGAGTCGGTAACGCAAAGCGATTCGCCTGCATTACCCAGCAGTGTGCCCATGGTTGAGCTGGCAGCGCCCATTACCGACACGCTGCTTGCCCCGGAAAATAACGAACTGGCCACAGAATCTTTTGGTGACAGTAACGACAGTGATTTAGATCGGTTAAAAATGACGTTTGCCGAAAACTGCTGGATTGATGTTGTGGATGCCAGTGGCGAGCGAGTTGCTTATGGTACCAAGCAAGCTGGCTACATTATGGAACTGAATGCCAAGGCACCGTTTGTGATTACCTTAGGCAATCCCAGCGTGGTCGCCATCGAATTAAACCAACAGCCTTATGATATGTCGAAATATCCTGGAGGCCGTGTTGCCAAATTTACTTTGTCAGGACAGAACGAATAATGTTTGCAGAAAATCCGATTAAACGTCGGCAATCTACTCAAATTAAAGTAGGAAATGTATTAATTGGCGGTGATGCGCCAATCGCCGTACAATCAATGACCAATACTCGCACTACGGATGTTGAAGCGACCGTGGCACAAATTCGCGCCATTGCAGCTGCTGGTGCTGATTTAGTGCGTGTTTCAGTGCCAACCATGGAAGCTGCCGAAGCCTTTAAGCTGATTAAACAGCAATCGCCAGTACCTTTAGTTGCCGATATACATTTTGATTATCGAATCGCTTTAAAAGTGGCTGAGTATGGTGTTGATTGTTTGCGCATTAATCCGGGTAACATTGGCAAAGAAGATCGTATTCGCGCGGTGGTCGATGCCGCTAAAGATTACAATATTCCCATCCGTATTGGTGTGAATGGCGGTTCCTTAGAAGCGGATATTCAAGAGAAATACCGTGAGCCGACGCCCGAAGCGCTAGTAGAATCAGCTATGCGGCATGTCGATATTCTGGATCGCTTTAACTTCGACAATTTTAAAGTCAGCGTAAAAGCCTCCGACGTGTTCTTAGCCGTCGGCGCTTATCGTTTACTGGCAAAGCAAATTAAACAACCACTGCATTTAGGCATTACCGAAGCAGGTGGCGCAAGAGCCGGCGCAGTTAAATCGGCCATTGGTTTAGGAATGCTATTGGCAGAAGGCATCGGCGATACACTGCGAATTTCATTAGCGGCCGATCCGGTTGAAGAAGTTAAAGTGGCGTTTGATATTTTGAAATCACTGCGAATCCGCTCGCGTGGTGTTAATTTTATTGCCTGCCCTAGTTGTTCACGCCAAGAATTCGACGTGATTAAAACCATGAACGAGTTAGAGCAACGTTTAGAAGATATTGTTGATCCTTTAACGGTGTCCGTGATTGGTTGTGTCGTCAATGGCCCGGGTGAAGCGTTAATTTCAGATCTGGGTGTGGCCGGCGCCAATCGTAAAAGTGGCTTTTATATCAACGGCGAGCGGCAAAAGCTGCGGTTGGATAACGGGCAAATTGCTGAACAACTCGAGTTTCAAGTACGGCAGTATTTGCAACAACGTATCGCAGTAAAACAACTCTAAGAGTAGGATGCTTGGTGTTTTGCGGCGCAGGCTCTATAATCCCTGCTTTTGCAGACACCTTAGCGGTGCTCTTTGCGTAATAGTTAAACGGAAGCATTATTTTGGCTAAGCAAATTCAGGCAATTCGTGGCATGAACGATTGCCTGCCGCAGGATTCTGGTCTGTGGCAATATGTAGAACAAGTCCTTCGCGACACCGCGGCTAACTATGGTTACAGTGAAATTCGCTTTCCCATTGTGGAGATGACCGAGCTGTTTAAACGCTCTATTGGCGAAGTCACCGATATCGTTGAAAAAGAAATGTACAGTTTCAACGATCGCAATGGCGACAGCTTAACCTTACGACCAGAAGGCACTGCCTGCTGTGTGCGTGCGGGTAATGAGCACGGCTTACTGTATAACCAAGAACAACGCCTGTGGTACACCGGCCCGATGTTTCGTCATGAACGGCCGCAAAAAGGCCGTTATCGCCAATTTCACCAATTTGGCTTAGAAGCTTTTGGTATTGGCAGTGCTGATATTGATGCAGAAGTGATCATATTAAGTGCGCGTTTATGGCAAAAGCTGGGTTTAACCCCTTATGTGAGCTTAGAGCTGAACTCATTAGGCTCGAATGAAGCGCGCGCGGCCTATCGTGATACCTTGGTAGCCTATTTAGAGCAGCATAAAGATCTGCTGGACGAAGACAGCTTGCGTCGTTTGTACAGCAACCCTTTACGGGTGCTGGACAGCAAAAACCCGGCCATGGCCGAGATGCTGGCCGCCGCACCAAAGCTAGCCGATCATTTAGATGCAGAGTCAACAGCGCATTTTAATCAATTACAAGCACGCTTAACTGCGGCGGGCATTAGTTTTACCATTAATCCTCGCCTTGTGCGCGGCTTAGACTATTACAATCGTACCGTGTTTGAGTGGGTAACCACAGAGCTGGGTTCGCAAGGTACCGTGTGTGCCGGTGGTCGTTACGATGGTTTGGTCGAACAGCTTGGCGGCAAACCTACGCCGGCCGTTGGTTTTGCTTTAGGTTTAGAGCGCTTGATTTTATTACTGCAAACATTAGAGTTAGCGCCAGTATTAGCCCCAACCGCAGATATTTATCTGATGGCAATGGGTGAGTCTGCGGAACTTGCAGCGGTTAGCGTTGCCGAAAGGCTGCGTAGCGATTTGCCGACCAAACGTGTTATCTTGCACTGCGGTGGCGGCAATCTAAAAAAACAATTTAAAAGGGCTGATAAATCAGGTGCCGAATTAGCACTGATTTTAGGCGATGAAGAACTGGCCCGTGGCGAAATCACCTTAAAATGGTTACGTCAGGATCAGCCACAACAAACCTTGAAACTGAGCGAATTGGCTCAGCATCTGGCCTGAGAGCATAACGGAGTAGTTAGGTGGAAATTTACACAGACGAAGAACAACAGGTTGAAGCCCTCAAACGGTTTTGGAATGAATATGGCAAAGCTATTTTTGGTGGTGTAATTATTGGTGTAGCTGCCTTATATGGCTGGCGCTTTTATCAGGCTGAACAGCGAGCTAGCGCCGAAGCCTTATCTAACAGTTATGCTCAACTGGTGCAAAAGCAAGCCAGTGAGGATGATTTCTTAGCAGAAGCGCAAACTTTTATTAGCGAGCAAGGTAATAATAATTATGCCGTGTTCGCGGCGTTATTAGCGGCGAAAGATGCGGTGACCGCTGAGAATTTTGCCGAAGCGATTAAGCAGTTAAGCTGGGTACAGCAAAACAGCAAAGACGCTAGCGTTAAGGCGATTGCTCAGTTACGGTTAGCTCGTGTACAACGTCAAACAGGTGACTATACCGGCGCTTTAGCAACCTTAGAGCAAGCTGTACCATCCAGTTTTGTTGGGCAACAAGCAGAGCTGAAAGGCGATGTGTTACAAGCAACGGGTGATTTAGTCGCGGCGAAAGCAGCTTATCAAGTCGCCTTTAGCAATGCCGGCCAAAATACGCAATTATTGCAGATTAAACTTGATGAGCTGGCGCACATCACCGCTGCGAACTAAGGGGCCGATATGAAATTTGCCTTAAAACATGCGGCGTTGGCGTTGATTTCGATAACGTTGATTGCTTGTTCTAGCAAAGATAAATTAGTACTGCCCGATATCGAAAATCGCATTAGCCCCAAGAAAGTGTGGTCGATGCAAGTCGGTGACGGCGTTGGCCATTACGAATCAGGCTTAAAGCCACTGATTTTAGATGACAAAGTGTTTATGGCCAGCCGTGAAGGCATCGTGGTGGCAGCAGATCTGGCCACAGGTAAACGCTTATGGACCTTTGATTTACGCCAAGACGTGCAAGTGTCTGCTTGGCAAAAATTAAATTTAAGCTGGTCTGAAGGTAATGCCCGCATTGCTGGTGGTATTAGCCAAGGTTACGGCAAGCTTTTTTTAGGTACTGAAAATGGCGAAGTGGTTGCGCTTGATGCGGTTACGGGCAGTTTAGTTTGGCGTGCGCAAGTGCCGGGTGAAGTGTTAGTGAGCCCTGCGGTTGGCGATGGCTTTGTGGTAGTTAAATTAGGTACCGGTACGCTTTTGGCATTAAACCCAGATGATGGCGAGCAGCGTTGGGTGTTTGAAAACGAACAGCCTCCTTTAACGATCCGCGGTGTCAGCGAGCCGGTTATTGAAAGCGGCGGCGTTATTTACGGTAATGCGAATGGTCGTATCGGCGTATTGTTAGTGGATCGTGGTTTCCAAGCTTGGGAAGAAACGGTTGCGACACCAAAAGGCAGTACCGACTTATCACGTTTGGTCGATGTCGATGCTAAGCCGTTAGTCGTTGGGGGGACAGTTTACACTATCGCCTTTAACGGTGAGTTATTTGCATTAGATCTTCGTTCGGGTCAACAATCTTGGAAGCGCGATTACGCCAGTTTCCGCAATATGGCGATCAGCGGCTCAGTGATTTATCTGGTCGATTCTGAAGGTCGTATTTATGCGGTCGATCGTCGTAACGGGTCGGAGATCTGGAGTCAAACCGGTTTACATAACCACTTTTTAACTGGCCCTACCGTGTATAAAGACTACCTGGTTATCGGTGATAACAAAGGTCATTTGCATTGGTTTGATCGCAACACGGGTGACTTTGTTGCTAGACAAAGCTTTGATGATTCAGGCTTTTATCGTGAAGCTGTTGCCAATAATGACTATATAGTCGTCACAACTCGTGATGGTGAGCTAGTATTATTACAAACGCCTTAAACTGCGTATTAATCTACTTAACAGAAAACAGGCCTAAACTGAGGCCTGTTTTCTTATTTTTGAGGTTGACTAAATGTTACCTGTAGTTGCCCTGGTTGGGCGCGCCAATGTTGGCAAATCAACACTGTTTAACCGTTTAACCCGCACCCGCGATGCGCTTGTTGCCGACTTTCCGGGATTAACACGTGATCGCAAATATGGCTCGGTCAACTTTGAAGGCATGGAGTTTATTGTGGTGGATACCGGTGGTATCGACGGCAATGAGCACGGTATTGAAGTCGAAATGGCCGATCAATCGTTAAAAGCCATTGCTGAAGCCGATGTTGTGCTGTTCCTTGTCGACGCACGTGCCGGCTCAACGGTGGGCGATCAAGCAATAGCGGCTCATATTCGTCGGGTGGAAAAGCCCGTCTTTTTGGTTGCCAATAAAACCGATGGTCTAGACGCAGATACCGCCGTTGCCGACTTTTACAGTTTGGGCATAGGCGAAGTTTACCCCATAGCTGCTGCACATGGCCGGGGGGTATCTTCCTTGTTGCAACATGCCTTATTGCCGTTCTTGCAACAACAAAAAGACGAAACGGCTATCGAAGATTCTGTAATCAGTGATTACACGGATGTCTCTGAAGAGGACGCTGCCGCAGAAGCGGCCAGACTTCGTTCTGAACATATCAAGTTAGCCATTGTTGGCCGGCCTAATGTGGGTAAATCGACACTGACTAACCGTATTCTGGGTGAAGAGCGGGTAGTGGTGTTCGATATGCCTGGTACCACCCGTGACTCAGTGTATATTCCGATGCAGCGTAATGAGCGTGATTACACCTTGATTGACACTGCGGGTGTGCGTCGTCGTGGCAAGATTGATGACATGGTCGAGAAGTTCTCTGTTGTTAAAACATTGCAAGCGATTGAAGATGCTAACGTGGTTATTTTGGTATTGGATGCTCGTTTAGGCATTTCAGATCAAGATTTGAGTATCTTGGGCTTCGTATTGAATGCCGGTCGTTCCTTAGTGTTAGCGGTTAACAAATGGGATGGCTTAAACGACGGTGTAAAAGACGAAATTAAACGCGAGTTAGATCGTCGCCTTGGTTTTATCGACTTTGCCCGCTTACATTTTATTTCTGCTCTGCATGGTTCTGGCGTGGGTAATCTATTCGACTCGGTTGAAGAAGCCTTTGATTCTGCCACCAAGCGCGTTAGTACCTCGTTATTAACCCGCATCATGAAAATGGCGCAAGAAGATCACCAGCCACCCATGGTGCATGGTCGTCGCGTTAAATTGAAATATGCGCATGCCGGTGGTTATAACCCACCGATTATCGTCATTCACGGTAACCAAGTGAAAGATTTACCGGACTCGTATAAGCGTTATTTGATGAACTACTACCGAAAAGCGCTGCAAATGATGGGTACGCCTGTGCGTATTGAATTCCGTGAGGGTGAGAACCCCTATACGCCCACCAAGAAAAATACAGAGACTGCGCTGCAAAAGTACAAGCGTGAGCGCTTAATGAAAGCCCGTCAAAAAGTGGCTAAAAAAGATTAACAGCAAGGACTAACAGATGAAATTCCGTTTTCCGGTTATTGTAATAGACGAAGATTTCCGCTCAGAAAATATTTCAGGTTCGGGTATTCGTGATCTCGCCCAAGCGATTGGTGGCCATGGTTTTGAAGTCGTGGGTTACACCAGCTATGTCGATTTAACCGCTTTTGCCCAACAAGCGAGCCGCGCATCTTGTTTTATTTTGTCGATTGATGACGAAGAGTTTGGCAGTGGCAGCAACGATGATGTGAATAAAGCGCTGATTGAGCTGCGTGCTTTTGTTAAAGAAGTGCGTAAGCGCAATGCCGATATTCCGATTTTTTTGTATGGTGAAACCCGTACCAGTCGGCATATACCGAATGATATTTTGCGCGAGCTACATGGTTTTATTCATATGTTCGAAGATACGCCTGAGTTCGTCGCCCGGCATATTATACGTGAAGCTCGTAAATATTTAGACGCCTTAGCGCCACCATTTTTTAATGCGCTGATGGATTATGCCCAAGACAGTTCATACTCATGGCACTGCCCAGGTCATTCTGGTGGCGTGGCATTCTTAAAAAGCCCGGTTGGCCAAATGTTCCACCAATTCTTTGGTGAAAACATGCTTCGGGCTGATGTGTGTAACTCGGTAGATGAATTAGGGCAACTGCTTGATCACACTGGGCCTGTGGCCGAAAGTGAAGCGAATGCGGCGCGTATCTTTAATGCCGATCATTTGTTCTTTGTCACAAACGGGACCTCCACCTCGAATAAGATGGTGTGGCACTCTGTGGTGGCACCCGGTGATATCGTGGTGGTTGACCGTAACTGCCATAAATCGATTTTACACTCGATCATTATGACCGGTGCTATTCCGGTGTTTTTAATGCCCACCCGTAACCATTACGGCATTATTGGGCCTATTCCGAAAAGTGAGTTTTCGCCCGAAGCCATTGCCAAAAAGATTGAAGCTAATCCGTTCGCTCGCAATGCCAAGAACAAAAAACCGCGTATTTTAACCATTACTCAAAGTACCTATGACGGTATTTTGTATAACGTGGAAGAAATTAAGCAAGAGCTGGGCTCAACAATCGATACCTTGCACTTTGATGAGGCGTGGTTACCACACGCCAGCTTCCACGAGTTTTATCATGAAATGCATGCTATTGGTAAAGATAGACCGCGCTCGGAAGAAACGCTGGTATTTGCTACGCAATCTACCCATAAATTGTTAGCCGGTTTATCTCAAGCTTCGCAAATTTTGGTACAAAATGCCGAAAAGCGTAATTTAGATACCCACCGCTTTAATGAATCTTATTTGATGCACAGCTCGACCAGCCCGCAATATGCTATTATTGCTAGCTGTGACGTGGCTGCGGCGATGATGGAAGCACCCGGCGGCACGGCGCTGGTGGAGGAGTCGTTGTTGGAAGCCATCGATTTTCGTCGGGCGATGCGCAAAGTCGATGACGAATTTGGCGATGATGATTGGTGGTTTAAAGTATGGGGCCCCGATATTCTGCCAGACGAAGGTATTGGCCATCGCGAAAAGTGGGTGTTACATGCCACCGATAGCTGGCACGGTTTTGGTGATATCGAGTCAGGCTTTAATATGCTGGACCCGATCAAAGCCACTATCATCACCCCAGGTATGAACTTGCATGGGCAGTTTGATGAAACCGGTATTCCTGCAGCAATTGTCAGTAAATACTTGTCTGAGCACGGTATTATTATCGAGAAAACCGGCCTGTATTCATTCTTTATTATGTTTACCATTGGTATTACCAAAGGTCGTTGGAACTCTATGGTGACCGAGTTACAGCAGTTTAAAGACGATTACGACCAGAACTTGCCGTTATGGCGCGTCATGCCAGAGTTTGCGGGTAAGAACAAGCGTTATGAAAAAGTCGGTTTACGCGATCTGTGTCAGCGCATTCATAATATGTATCGCAAGTATGACGTGGCCAAAGTGACTACTGAAATGTACTTGTCACAAATTGATACTGCCATGACACCCGCCGATGCTTGGGCGAAAATGGCGCACCGTGAAATTGAGCGGGTATCGATTGATGAAATCGAAGGGCGGGTAACGGCCATGTTAGTGACACCCTATCCACCAGGTATTCCACTGATGGTGCCAGGCGAGCGTTTCAATAAAACCATTATCAACTACCTGAAGTTTACCCGTGCGTTCAATGGCGAGTTCCCCGGTTTTGAAACCGACGTGCACGGTTTAGTGCGTGAGTTGGTCGACGGTGAAGTGAAGTACTTTATTGATGTGGTAAAAGAAGCTTAAGCAAAACTGCTATTGCGTTATTTAAATCAAAGGTCGCCTTGTGCGCAATGCAAGTCAGTTAAGCATGACCTGTTTGCTCTAAATCAACCGTTGAAGGCCATGGATGGCCGGAATCGAGCCTCAGGGATGATTCATGGCGTGTTGATGTGAGCAAACTGCGTCATGCTATACGTTAAACTGATCGGTATTAGCCTAATGCGACCTTTTTTTATGCGTTTGATTTAAACTCGCAGGCTTATGTTAATACATGGTATCTCACGCTAGCAGGTTTAACAGTTCTCGCTCTATCGCAAATACATGCTCATCATGTTCACCCAACTCACGTAGCGAAGCGGCCAGTTGCAGTAAATACTCGCTATTCGGGCCACTTGGGCCAGCACTTACCGCAATATGTGCCGCAATGGCCGCATCACTGTCTGGCCCTAAATAAGCTTCATTATCGGCGCTGGCTAAATAGACCAAGCCTGTTGTTTGGCCGGGCTCATCTTGCCAATGCAATTCAGTAAAAAACCGCAGATAACCATTTTTCTCGCGATGGTCTAAGTGAGCAAAGATTTGAGGTGTTACCTGATAGGCCACACCGGCACAGCGTTCGCCTGCTGCTTCTATCAGGGTTAAGACACGACCGGGTGCTTCTGGTGTACCACGATGATCATGCGATCCCTGCCAAAAACGGCGCTGCCAGCCATAAATACAAGCAGGCTTGCGCTGTAGATAAGGAAAATCCGCCTTATAAATCAACGAGCCATAGCCAAACAGCCACACCGAGTCGAGGTGATCAAGCGGTTGGCGTTGCTGATTTAATGCGATGGTATTGTGTGACATAGCACTCCGTACAGCTGAAATTAAAAAATGCTCTTGATTATTAAGCGTAACAATACGCCGCTCATAAAACGATAATGAGTATTTGAGAATATCACAAAACCGCTTGCTGCGAGTTTTTGCCAGAAAGTCGTTTTGGGATTTCACCCTGAAATAAAATGGATTCTTAGTGAAAAATAAGTAAATTTGTTTAATTATTTTGTTTTTTAAGGTTGCCATTTTGAGTTTTGAGGCCTAATGTTTAATCAGGTTTTTTATTGATAAGGATTGAAGATGAAGAATTTTAATAAGCATTTATTCTTAACCGGCTTAGTGGTTTTGCCTTTTTTGTTTCCCTTACAAGTACATTCAAATGCTCAGGTCTCCACTCACTTACTGTGTAGCGATGATCAGTGTGAAAGTGAAATTGTTAAACTACATAAAATGGCGCGTCACAATAACTACCCTGCAATGACCTTACTCAGTATGATCTACGCGACAGGCGACGGCCGTGAGGTTGATCACAAAAAAGCCTTAAGCTACTTAGAGCGTGCAGCGGGGAGTCAACACCCGATGGCTGTGTTTACCTTATCGGAATGGTATCGAGAAGGGTTTGTTGTAGAACAAAATTTAGCACAAGCTGATGCATTATTAGCGCAAGCGGTATCACTTGGCCACGTGTCTGCACAGTATAAAAAGACTTTATTGTTATTACAGCAGGCTGATGCTGCTAATGCCGATGAAGCCAACGTTTTTGCAAACGAAGCTATCACATTATTGCAACAGGCCAGTGACCAGCGTTCTGTTGAAGCGATGTTTTTGCTAGCGAAATTGAAACAGCAAGGTCTCTTTACCCAGCTTGATTTAGAAGGCGCTGCTGAGCTTTTTAAACGCTTAATGCTATCGGGCCATGAAGCATCCAGACCTTTTTTACAAGAAACGATTGCCATGCTGGCAACTAAACCCGATACCGCAGAGTTAGTGGCTGATTTACAGCAAGCTTATGCAGTAGAGGTGATTAAGGTGTCAACCAAAGACCACAATCCCGATTCCATATTATCCGATGTAATTGCACAACTTCAGCGTAAGGGTGTTTATTCTAAAGGTAGTGCATCAATGGTGACTACCGCTTGTGGTGTGAGTTTTAGCTGTAATGCTTTTGCCGCAGAAATGGGGCCCAAGTTAACTAATCAAGTTATAACCGGTGAACCGAAGCGTTAACGTTTTCGCCGTTGGCGAGGTACTTTCTTTTGCGTCGCCAAAAGAAAGTACCTAAAGAAAATGCGATCACTTCCGCTCGAAAGCCCGGCTGCTCCTGCTATAGCCCAAGGCGAAAACGTTACTCGTGCGGCGCATCAGCGCCGCACTAAAACATCCGTTAAGACCTTTACCAACGATGTACAGTTGGCTCGCTGCAGAGAGGGGAAACCTTTGAGGTCAGATACAAATCTTTTCGCAAGGTTGCCCGACTTGTAAACTAATGGGATTAACAGTAATAAACTGTCATGGCTTTTGAAAAACATTTGGGTGGAACTGAACGAGTTAACAGCGAAGTCAACGTTGGCTGGGAACGTCTTTTTCAGGGATGAAAAAGAGGAGCGTACAGGGACGTATTTACCGCGTGCTCCAGCCGACGATTTACGCAGCGTTTAACGTTTTGTAAGCTTCAAACTTTAAGTCAGATACCGAAATACTTCGTTTTCGCCATTGGCGAGGCACTTTCTTTTGCTGTTCTATATGAATATTCCTTTAAAACAAAGAGCATGACTGAAACTTCTTAATAATTTGGTCAATCTAATAACTAATTATCTTTTCAATATGTTGATTTTCGGTAAACTCCTAAGTATAAATTTATTTAGCCTTTTGGATGCTGCTAAGAGGTCTACTTAATAGCTGTTAGGCATTTAAAAGGAATTTAAAAAAATGAGATGTTTATTAATAATTTTTTCGTTAGCCATATTCACAGGGTGTGCAACAACACCAATCTTAACCACAGCCGACACGATGCAAATAATAAAAGCCGCTGCAGACTCTGCCCCAGCTGGCGTTTATGGAAAGTACACCTTATTAATTCAATCTACTGGCTCGCAAATTGGCGATGATCGAATCTTTCTAAACACAGAATTAGATTACAGAGACCAAAGAAATATCACTATTGCTCTGTCTCATGATGCTGTAAAAGAATTAAATGACCATACTGGGCAAGCTGCTATTGAGTTTTTTAAAGGAAAACAGATTCAGGTTATTGGTGATGCGAACCGGGTTAGAATTGACTTTACGACAAGGGGGCAACCTACTGGTAAATACTATTACCAGACACATATTCGTGTCACTCAAGTGTCTCAAATTAAAGTGTTATAAAGCCATGCCTAACACGGCGCTGTTGTCGCTGCTACCATGGTTTGGACGGCTTATGCTGCGTTCTAGCAGCCCCAAAGTTTTGCTTAAGGCAGACAAACAAGGAAGGTCAAAATGAAATCGGAAATCATAACAATCAACGTAGCTCAAACAGCAAAAACAATGTCGTTCCTCGCTGCACTCATCAGTTCGCTAATAGCCGTTATAGGTATAGTGTCATTAGCCGCCGGCGTCGAAACTACAATCGCATTCAGCTACATAATTTCGATAACGGTTAACAGTAACGGGGGCAAGCTTTTCTTATTTTTATGCTTACCCGTGTTAACTTTTGCAGCTACTTATATATCAGTCGCTATTTTTTGTATCGCATACAACTTCGTGGCAAAAAAAACCGGCGGAATAGCCTTTCAAACTAAGCTTCAATAAAGGTATGCCTGACAATACGCCGAGCAATATCATGCCTCATTTGGCCAGTGAGCGTGATGTTCAAACGCATTGTTTACAATACCATCAAGCATATCTGTTGATAAAAAAGACTCATTTAAATAGGTTGTTGAAGATGGCTTATCTTCCCCTTATTTATGAATCACTTCTGTCACCGTTGCCATAAAACTGCCCTCTGCTAAACGCGTACTGATATTATCGCCTAATTTTAGCTGTGAGCTGCTGGTAATGGCTTGCTCTGCGGCATTAAAGCTAATGCTGTATCCGCGGGCTAGGGTGGCGAGTGGGCTAACCGTGTGCAATTGGGCACTGAGTTTCGCCAGTTTTTGTTGTTGCTGTTTTACCTGTTGCTGTTGCGCATGCTGCAAGCGGCGTTGAAGTTGTTGCAACAGGTTATGTTGTTGCTTCAAGGTTTTAGCGGGCGAGAGGTGCAACAAACTTTGTTGTAAATAGCTGTGTTGGCGTTTAGCTTGTTGTAACTGAAGCTGCATCAGCCGTTGTAAGCGCAGTTGTAACTCATCGAGGCGCTGTTGCTGTTGTTCTAAACGGCGTTGAGGGTGCAGTTGTTGTAAGCGTAGCTGTAGCTGACTGAGCTTGGGCGTTAGCCTTTGCAAAAACAAGCGCTGGGCTCGAACCAATCGGCTCGACAATTGCTGCAGCTGCAACACAAAATGGCTTTGATCGGGTGACACCAGTTCAGCCGCCGCGGAAGGGGTTGCCGCTCGAACATCAGCTACAAAATCGGTGAGTGCAAAATC
This sequence comes from Alishewanella sp. SMS8, assembly GCF_030737935.1. NCBI lineage: Bacteria > Pseudomonadati > Pseudomonadota > Gammaproteobacteria > Alteromonadales > Alteromonadaceae > Alishewanella > Alishewanella sp. SMS8. The sequence goes on along the minus strand of NZ_JAPJEA010000002.1, from coordinate 235,313 downwards.
AATTTCATGCCCCACGGCACTGACAATTGGAATAGGGCACTGCGCCACGGCTCTGGCCAAGGCTTCGTCGTTAAAACACCACAAGTCTTCTAATGAACCACCACCACGGCCAATAATTAATACGTCAACTTCATCACGCTGAATGGCAGTACTGAGCATTTGCCGTAGCTGCCCAGCAGCGCTGTCACCTTGCACTTGGCATGGGTAAACGATCACCTTAATACCGGGGGCACGGCGTTGCAGCACAGTAATAATATCGCGCACGGCGGCACCGGTGGGTGAGGTGATCACGCCGACGGTGCGCGGATTAGCCGGTAACGCCTTTTTACGCTCGGCTGCAAATAAACCCTCGGCAGCCAGTTTATTTTTTAACTGTTCAAATTGTTGTTTTAATAAACCATCGCCGGCGGGCTCAATAAAGTCGGCTAATAATTGATACTCGCCGCGCGGTTCATAGACACTAATCCGGGCGCGTAATAAAACCTGCTGGCCATTTTGCGGCCGGATCAGTGCATTGCGATTGGCTTGCTTAAACATCGCCACTTTTACCTGCGCTGCCTGATCTTTTAAACTGAAATACCAATGCCCCGACGCGGCCGCCACAAAATTTGACACTTCACCGCTTAACCACAATTGCTGAAACTGTAATTCGAGGGTCAGGCGTACTTCGCTGTTTAAACGGGAAACGGTATAAATCTCAGACTGCTGCATGATTAACTCAACGACTTGTTCATGCCCTTAGTGTACGTTATCAAACCTTATCCTGACAAAAAGAAAAAAGCGTTTGTTCTGTTGCAGTATTTCCGCTAAAATTGCACCGCAACATTCCCTATCTTTTCATCCACACAGCGAGATTGTTGCAATGCTCAGGATCATTAAAGAAGCTTTAACCTTTGACGACGTGTTATTGGTTCCGGCGCACTCAAATGTGCTACCCCACACCGCTGATTTACGCACTCAGTTAACCAAAACAATCACGCTTAGCATTCCTATGGTTTCCGCTTCAATGGACACTGTAACGGAAGCACGCCTTGCTATTGCCTTAGCGCAAGAAGGCGGCCTTGGTTTTATTCATAAGAATATGACCATCGAAGAGCAAGCAGCCAATGTACGCAAAGTAAAAAAATACGAGAGTGGCGTAGTATCCGATCCGGTTACCGCACTAGCGGATATGACGGTGCGTGATGTTCAAGCCTTAGCCGAACAACATGGCTTTTCAGGTTTCCCCGTTTTAGACAAACAAGGCGAGTTAGTCGGTATTGTTACCGGTCGCGACATGAGCTTTGAAGCAAATTTGCAAGCCAAAGTAACTGCGGTGATGACGCCACGGGAAAAACTGGTCACGGTAAATGAAAACGCGCCACGAGAAGATGCTTTAAAACTGATGCACCAACATCGGATTGAAAAGGTGTTGGTGGTCGATGATCATTTCAAATTAAAAGGCTTAATTACGGTTCGTGATTATTACAAAGCCGCCAGTAAGCCCAATGCCTGTAAAGACGAATTAGGTCGTTTACGCGTGGGTGCTGCGGTCGGTGTAGGCCCAGGTACAGACGAGCGCATCGCGGCGTTAGTTGAAGCCGGTGTGGATATTCTGTTAATTGATACCTCGCACGGTCACTCTGAAGGTGTGTTAGAGCGTGTAAGACAAACGCGTGCTCAGTATCCCGATCTTCAAATCGTGGCAGGTAATGTCGCAACAGCCGAAGGCGCTAAAGCGTTAGCTGAAGCGGGTGCCAATGCTGTTAAAGTAGGTATCGGTCCAGGCTCAATTTGTACTACGCGTATTGTTACTGGCTGTGGTGTACCACAAATTACCGCTATCTCTGATGCCGTTGAAGGTGTGCAAGGTTTAGATGTGTGCATTATTGCCGATGGCGGTATTCGCTTCTCTGGTGATATCGCAAAAGCCTTAGTGGCTGGTGCAAACTGCGTGATGGTGGGCTCTATGTTTGCCGGTACGGAAGAAGCACCAGGCGAAGTTGAGCTATATCAAGGGCGTTATTACAAATCTTACCGTGGTATGGGCTCATTAGGTGCCATGGCACAGCGCAATGGTTCATCAGACCGTTATTTCCAAGGCAGCAATAATGCCGAAAAACTGGTACCTGAGGGTATTGAAGGTCGAGTGGCTTACAAAGGCCCAATCGAAACCATCATTCACCAGCAAATGGGCGGTTTACGCTCTGCTATGGGCTTAACTGGAAGCCCAGATATCAACACGCTACGCACCAAGCCACAGTTCGTTAAAGTAACGTCTGCAGGGATGGGTGAATCGCACGTGCATGATGTGCAAATCACAAAAGAAGCACCAAACTACCGTTTAGGGTAACTGTTTTTTGCTATCAGGGCTGACTTAGGTCAGCCCCTGTACTTTTTAAAAGGTTAGTATGAACAAGAATATTCATCATCATCGCATTCTGATCCTCGACTTCGGTTCTCAATATACCCAGCTGATTGCCCGCCGCGTGCGTGAAATTGGTGTTTATTGTGAGTTGTGGGCGTGGGATGTTACTGAAGCACAAATTCGTGAGTTTAATCCAACCGGTATTATTCTATCGGGTGGTCCAGAAAGCGTGACTGAGCAAAACTCGCCACGTGCCCCGCAATATGTGTTTGAAGCTGGTGTGCCCGTGTTGGGCATCTGTTACGGCATGCAAACCATGGCTGAGCAGTTAGGCGGCAAGGTGCAAGGCTCTGATCTGCGTGAATTTGGTTATGCTCAGGTTGAAGTGGTTGCTCCGAATGATTTATTCGCCAAGATTGAAGATCACATTGGCGCTAACGGTAATGCCTTATTAGATGTTTGGATGAGCCACGGTGATAAAGTGGTTGCAATCCCAGCCGGTTTTGAAACCTGTGCCAGCACAGCCACTTGCCCACATGCCGGTATGGTGGATGAAGCGCGTCAGTTTTACGGTGTGCAGTTCCACCCAGAAGTCACGCATACCCGCCAAGGCCTGCGGATGCTTCAGCACTTTGTGGTAGACATTTGTGGTTGTGATCGCCTTTGGACACCCGCGACCATCATAGAAGATGCGGTGATCCGTTTAAAGCAGCAAATTGGTGATGACCAAGTTATTTTAGGTTTATCCGGTGGTGTCGACAGTTCTGTTGTGGCTATGTTGCTGCACCGCGCTATTGGTAAAAATTTGACCTGTGTCTTCGTTGATAACGGCTTGTTGCGTTTAAACGAAGGCAAGCAAGTGATGGATATGTTTGGTGATCACTTTGGCTTAAATATCATTAAAGTAGACGCCGAAGATCGTTTCCTAGACGCCTTAGCAGGTGAAAACGAGCCAGAAGCTAAACGTAAAATTATCGGCCGTGTGTTTGTTGAAGTGTTCGATGAACAATCGCAAAAACTGGAAAACGCCAAGTGGCTAGCGCAAGGCACTATTTACCCTGACGTCATTGAATCAGCCGGCTCTGCCACAGGTAAAGCCCATGTGATTAAATCGCACCATAACGTCGGTGGCTTACCGGCGCATATGAAGTTGGGCTTAGTTGAGCCGTTGCGTGAATTATTCAAAGATGAAGTGCGTAAAGTCGGTTTAGAGCTGGGTTTACCTTATGACATGTTGTATCGCCATCCGTTCCCAGGCCCAGGTTTAGGGGTTCGGGTATTGGGCGAAGTGAAAAAAGAATACTGCGACCTACTGCGCCGTGCTGATGCGATCTTTATTGAAGAGCTGCATAAAGCCGACTTATACAACAAAGTCAGCCAAGCCTTTACGGTTTTCTTGCCGGTAAAATCGGTGGGTGTGATGGGTGATGCGCGTAAGTACGATTGGGTGGTATCACTGCGTGCGGTTGAAACCATCGACTTTATGACTGCGCATTGGGCGCATTTACCTTATGATTTACTGGGTAAAGTGTCTAACCGTATTATCAATGAAATCAACGGCATTTCTCGTGTGGTGTATGATATCAGCGGTAAGCCACCCGCGACGATTGAGTGGGAATAAGTTTTATCGTTTAAACTGTTCAGTTTAAATGGTTTAAATGGTTTAAAAGGCGCTGCGGCGCCTTTTTTGTTGGGACTTTATTCGAGGGCAGATAGCAAGACTCTATTACGAAACGATTAACGTTTTCGCCGTGGGCGAGGTACTTTCTTTTGTTTCGCCAAAAGAAAGTACCCAAAGAAAATGCGACCCCACTTTCGCTCGAAAGCCCGACTGTTCATACGCTGCCCAAGGCGAAAACGTAACTCGCGCGGCGCTAGCGTCGCCGCACTCAAACACCCGTTTTCTTAAAATCTTGGTCAGCGATGATCAGTCGGCTCGCTGCAAAGGGGGGAGTTAAGATCTAGGCTCGGAGTAGAGCGAGTTAACAGCGAAGTAAGCTTTGGCTGGAGACGTCTTTTTCAGGGATGAAAAAGAGGAGCGTACAGGGACGTATTTATAGCGTGCTCCAGCCGACGCTTTACGCAGCGTTTAACGTTTTGCCAGCTTTTATGTCAAGCTTCGGGAGCAGATACCAAGATCCTCGATACCCATTCTGCTTGAATTTAAATCCTACTGTACTGATAAACTTCACATTTTCGCCGTTGGCGAGATACTTTCTTTTGTGTCGCCAAAAGAAAGTATCCAAAGAAAATGCGACCCCAATTTCGCTCGAAAGCCCGACTGTTCATGCGCTGCCCAAGGCGAAAACGTAACTCGCGCGGCGCTAGCGTCGCCGCACTCAAACACCCGTTTTCTTAAAACCTTGGTCAACGATGAACAGTCGGCTCGCTGCAAAGGGGGGGAGGTTCATTGAGGTATTTGAGCAGTTGAACGGCTTATTTAGACCTTTGCACTCGTAACCCAATCACAAGCTGATTTTTTAAGTTCGTTAACGTTTTCGCCGTTGGCTCGCTGCAAAGGGGGAATGAATATCCAAAGTGAAGATCTAGGGTCGGAGTAGAGCGAGTTAACAGCGAAGTAAACTTTGGCTGGAGACGTCTTTTTCAGGGATGAAAAAGAGGAGCGTACAGGGAGGTATTTACCGCGTGCTCCAGCCGAAGCTTTACGCAGCGTTTAACGTTTTCTCCGTTGGCGAGGTACTTTATTTTGTTTCGCCAAAAGAAAGTACCCAAAGGACAAACTTCGAGGTTAGATACCGAGAGCCAAGTAGCTGCTGTGCAAAGCTTCGCGGTATTGCAGAGAAAGGCCTTTTGCGTCATGGTATTGCTTCTGAGAACCATTGGTGGCTTAACATGAAAACGATAGGTTTAATTGGCGGAATGAGTTGGGAGTCAACCATACCGTATTATCGGTTGCTTAATCAGGGGGTTAAGCAACAGCTGGGTGGGCTGCATTCGGCTAAATGTATTTTATATAGTGTCGATTTTCAGCAGATTGAACGTTTACAACATGCGGGTGATTGGCAAGGCGCCGGTGAGGTGTTAGCTGAAGCGGCTGTAGCACTGGCTGCAGCAGGTGCCGATGTAATTGTGCTCTGTACCAATACCATGCATAAGGTTGCTGCCCAGATTGAGGCTGCTGTGCCAATCCCGCTATTACATATTGCGGACGCCACCGCGACAGCGTTGAAGCAGGCTGGTTCTAGTCGTGTTGGTTTGCTGGGAACTAAATTCACCATGGAGCAGCCTTTTTATCGAGAGCGTTTAAGTGAAAAGTACGGTATCAATGTGCTGTTACCGACTGAGGCTGAGCGGGATAGTTTGCATCAAATTATTTACCAAGAGCTCTGTCAGGGAATACTTAAACCGGAATCAAAGCAGTTAGTGCGGCGGATGATGGCCGGTTTAGCCTTGCAAGGTGCTGAGGGAATTATCTTGGGTTGCACTGAAATAGGTTTATTAGTCAGTCAAGCCGATGCCGCTGTGCCGTTGTTTGATACCACGGTACTGCATGCACAAGCGGCTGTGGCATTCGCGTTAGCCGATATGCCCAGTTAAGCTGGCGCTAACAGTACGCCGTGTTTGAGCATCGTTTTTGAGAAAAGAAGCAATGATGAAATATTATTTTGCGATAATGCTGCTGGGTTTTAGTGCTGCAATACAGGCAAAAGAGTGCGTGATTTTATTGCATGGCCTAGCGCGCAGTGCCGATGCCATGCAACTGCTGGCAACGCGGCTTGAGCAGGCTGGTTATGCGGTTAGTAATGTTGATTATCCATCAACGCATTACCCTATTGAGCAACTGGCGCCACTGGCTATTGAGCAAGGGTTGAATACCTGCCAACAGCAATCTGCGCACCCCATTCATTTTGTTACACATTCGCTGGGTGGTATCTTGGTTAGGTACTATTTAACTACACAAAGCATCGCGCATCTTGGTCGTGTAGTGATGCTTGGCCCACCGAATCAAGGCAGTGAAGTGGTTGATACGTTAAAAGATGCCCCCGGCTTTGAGCTACTGAATGGTCCTGCTGGCCAGCAACTTGGCACCGATGAGGCGAGTGTGCCCAAGCAATTAGGTCCGGTCGATTTTGAGTTAGGCGTGATTGCCGGCACACAAAGTATTAATTTAATTTTATCGACCATGTTACCCAATCCGGATGATGGTAAGGTTTCATTGGAATCGACGAAAGTGATGGGCATGACAGATTTTATTGCCTTACCGACTACGCATCCGTTTATGATGAAAAACGATGCGGTGATCGCGCAAACGTTGTATTTTTTGCAACACGGCGAGTTTGAACCGCTTGAATCAAAATGACGGTTTTTTTACTGATTAAATACGTGCTTAACGTTTTCGCCGCTGGCGAGGTGCCGCTTCGGGGGCAGATACAGACCCTTGGTGTTTTCGCCGTTGGCGAGGTACTTTCTTTTGCGTCGCCAAAAGAAAGTACCCAAAGAAAATGCGACCCCACTTTCGCTCGAAAGCCTGACTGTTCATGCGCTACCCAAGGCGAAAACGTAACTCGCGCGGCGCTAGCGTCGCCGCACTCAAACACCCGTTTTCTTAAAACCTTGGTCAACGCTGATCTGTCGGCTCGCTACAAAGGGGGGAAGGTTCACCGCGGTATTTGAGTAGTTGAAAGCTTATTAGGACCTTTGCACTCGTATCCCAATCACGTGCTGATTTTTTAAGTCCGTTAACGTTTTCGCCGTGGGCGAGGTACTTTCTTTTGTTTCGCCAAAAGAAAGTACCCAAAGAAAATGCGACCCCACTTTCGCTCGAAATCCCGACTGTTCATGCGTTGCCCAAGGCGAAAACGTAACTCGCGCGGCGCTAGCGTCGCCGCACTCAAACACCCGTTTTCTTAAAACCTTGGTCAACGATGATCCGTCGGCTCGCTACAAAGGGGGAATGAATATTTAAAGCGAAGATTTAGGATTGGAGTAGAGCGAGTTAACAGCGCAGTAAACGTTGGCTGGAGACGTCTTTTTCAGGGATGAAAAAGAGGAGCGTACACGGAGGTATTTACCGCGTGCTCCAGCCGAAGCTTTACGGAGCGTTTAACCTTTTAGCTGCGCTCGAGAGGCTTTCTTTTTTCGATAAAAAATATCTCACCACAAGGTCAGATCTTTACTCGCCGCTGAGACTGCTAGGAAATACCCTAGCAGTCAGCTTGTTCGGTTAGCGTTGAAATACCGGCTCGAGTAAGCGTAGGGTGCCGGCATTGGCATCCATTTCTACTTTTGCGCCTACCGGTAGAATAAATTGCTTGGGAATATGGCCAATCATCGCGCCGCGATAAGCTGGAATACCTAGCGGTTTAATAAAGTCGGCAAAAATCTCATCCAGCGTTAAACTGCCCCAGCCATTGCCTGGGGTGCAGCGGTTACAATCGCCAAACACAAAGCCTTTTATTTTATCCAGCGCACCCATCAATTTTAGCGTACTCATCATGCGGTCAATGCGGTAGGGCTGCTCTTCAATGTCTTCTAAAAAAAGAATTTTATCTTGAAAATCTGGTAGGTAAGGCGTGCCAGCCAAGGAGGTCAAAACCGTTAAGTTACCGCCCATTAGCTCGCCTTGTGCCTTACCTAGGGTAATCACGCGAGTGCGGTTTTCGCGGTTAACCAGTTCACCTTTGCTTTCTTGTTCGTTTTGGTAAGTGAGCAATTCTTGCTGGAAAAACATGCGTTCGAATTGATCCACATTAAAGGCATTCCAACTACCAATACCATTGGGGCCATGAAAACTCACTAAACCGGCTTTAGCCAGCAAGGCATTATGCAGCGCAGTGATATCGGAATAACCCAGTAACGGCTTAGGGTTGCGCCGGATCATCTCATAATCAAGCAGCGGCAGAATACGCGCGGCACCTGAACCACCACGGGCACAGATAATGGCTTTTACCTCGGGATCGGCAAACATGGCGTTCAGATCGCTGGCGCGATCCGCATCACGGCCAGCTAAATGACCATGACGCTCGGTATAAAAACGGCCGGCTTTAACGTTAAAGCCCAGCGCCTGCAGTACTTCAGTGGCGATAACTAAATCTTCTTGGTCGGCAACGGCGGCGGATGAGGCAATTAAGCCAACGGTATCGCCTTTTTGTAACCGTTTCGGCAAGGTACGACCTTTAGTGGCTAAGGTTGTGCTGGCCGCTTGTGCTGTGAGGCTACAACCGACTAATGGCAGTACGCTAAGTGCGGCTGCACTGTTTTTTAGAAATTGACGTTTATCCACCGACCGCTCCGCTAATAATAATTTATTCCTATTGATAGCATGCTTTTGGAATAATTACAGCGGATTTGGCTAAAAATTGCGTTGATGCGTTGGGCTAAAAAGATAAAAGGGAGTGGGGCAACGAACCTAGTGTTGAAAAGCATTGAACGATGGGAAGACGGCCAATAAGTGCGATTACCTACTGGCCAGAAACAACATGGTTATTATTTTTTAGGCGCTTTTTTTGCCAGCTTTTTGGCCGCTAATTTACCTGGCTTTTTCTTTTTACTTGCGACTTTCGCTTCTTTATTCTTAGCGCGAAGCCCTTCAATGTTACGGCGTTTAAGTTTTTGCTCAGTATAACGTTCTACTTTGGCAACAATACTCATATCGTGTGCTTCGACTAACGAGATCGCCGTCCCTTTTTTACCGGCGCGACCTGTGCGGCCAATACGGTGCACATACACATCGGCGCTACGTGGCATATCAAAGTTAATCACATGGCTGATGTCGTCAATATCCAAACCGCGCGCCGCTACGTCAGTCGCCACTAAGATGCGTACTTGGTTATTGGTAAAACGCGCTAAAGCTTGCAGCCGTTTATCTTGCGGCATTTCACCTTGTAACCAGCAACAGCGTAAACCGGCCGTTTCTAATTGCCCCGACAACGTGGCTAAACGCTCACGGGTTTTCACAAAAACGATCGCCTTGGTCACGTCTTCTTGCTGCAAAATATGAATTAACATAGCGAGCTTGTGGTTAATGTCATCGGCTAAATGACACCATTGCAGTATTTTGGCTTTTTCTTTGCGCGATGGGTGCGCTTCAATCCGCTCTGGCTCTTTTAACGAATGACTGGCGAAACGCTCTAACGTGGCGCCTTCTAAAGTGGCAGAAAACAGCATCGTTTGCCGGCGGCGGCGCGCTTCTAACACGATACGGTTCATCTCGCCAACAAAGCCCATATCGAGCATCCGATCCGCTTCATCGAGGATCAGCACTTCCACTTCATCCGCTTGAAAGCTTTCTTCATCGAGATATTCAATCAGTCGACCAGGGGTGGCGACTAAGATGTCATTGTTTTTTTCAAGCGTATCTTTATGGCTACCATAGTTCACACCGCCGGTAATTAAACCGATGTTCAGAGTCGTATGTTGGCTGAACTGACGGAATTCATCATACACTTGGTAAGCGAGTTCGCGGGTTGGTGTCATCACTAAAACCCGCGCAAAACCCGGATCGCGGCGCGAGAAATCTAATAAATATTGAATAGCGGGTAACACAAACGCCAACGTTTTACCCGTGCCGGTTGGGGCAGACGCCATAATATCGCGGCCCTCTAACGCCAGTGGCAGCGCCAGTTGTTGGATCTGAGTGGGCTCGCTAAAACCGGCCGTTTCGAGTGCGCGATTAAGGGCGTCGTCGAGTTGAAACTCGGCAAATGACATGGGTAGTACCTCAAAGTTATGCTGTTTCCTTATGACATCGGCTGGCACTCAGGCTAAACTGGCGCGCGGAGGACGTATGTCAGCAGGTTTTCAATGTAAACAATTTACTATTGCGCATCAGCATTGTGCGATGAAAGTCGGCACTGACGCGCTGCTATTAGGGGCCTGGGCCCGGCTGCCAGCCAAGGGTGCTATGTTAGACATTGGCGCAGGCAGCGGTATTCTTAGTTTAATGTTAGCGCAGCGCAGCCAGGGTAAACAGGCAATTACTGCCATCGAGCTGGATGCTGCCGCGGCGGCACAGGCTGCAGATAATGTGCAACATAGTCCGTGGCCATTGGCCATCACGGTGATAAAGGGCGATATTCTAACCTATCAACGCGCGCAACGTTACGCTTTAATCGTGTCTAACCCACCTTTTTTTCAAGCGGCTTTGCCCAGTATAGATCCATTACGACAACAAGCCCGGCATACCGATAGCTTGCCCTTTAGTGCCTTGTTACAACAAGCGGCAACGTTATTAAGCCCCGAAGGGGAATTTTGTTTAGTGTTACCTGCGGTAAGTCAGCCGGCTTTTGATGCAGCAGCAACCGAGGGAGGCTGGCATTGCTTGCGCCGCTGTGCCGTGCAAAGTAAAGCGAACAAGCCGGTCAGTCGTTACTTACAGAGCTGGCGCTTTGCTGGCGAGAGGCAAGCAGTTGAGCTAAGCAGCTTACTGATCCACAATGAAAACGGCACTTATTCAGCTGAATATCGCGCCTTGTTACGGGATTTTTATTTGAAGTTTTAACCCGATGCTTAGCCAATGGTGGCGATTTCGGTTAACACCTGTTCGACCCAGCTTTGCAGCCGGGCATCAGTTAACTCATACTGATTTTCATCATCCAGCGCTAAGCCATAAAACCATTCGCCATCTGGCGTAAGCGCTTTTGAGGCGATAAATTCATAACCACTGTTTGGCCAGAAACCTACTCGGGTGATAGCCTGTGGTGCCAGCGCCTCATGTAACATGCCCAGCGCATCTTGAAACCATTCGGCATAACCAATTTGGTCGCCCATACCGTAAAGGGCGATTATTTTTCCGCTTAAATCAACTTGGCTGATCTCAGGCCAGCGTGCTTCCCAGTCTTCTTGAATTTCGCCGAAGTCCCAAGTCGATAAGCCTAAAATCAAGATGTCGTAATCTTGCATGGCGGCCAAACCGGTATCTTTTAAGTTGTGGAGCGTTACTAACTCGGGGCCGAGTAGTGCTTGAATTTTCTCTGCCACCATTTCGGTGTAGCAGGTGGTGGAACCATAAAAAAGACCAATGTTCATCTGATAGCACGTGTAGTGAAACATGGCGGTATATTATCAGACTTGCCTTCGCTCGCCCATACACTATGCCTTGATGGCTAAATCCGCTACTATTGGCACACCTGAGATCGTTAAGCTTGCTATGAGCCAAACAATACATGCTGCCTTGACAGCTGATACGCAGCAGCGTATTCAACAATTTTTGGATCAGCTTTATTTAGAGCAAGATGCCAGCCCGCACACGTTAAGTGCTTACGGCTCGGATCTGCGGCATTTTGCGCTGTTTTGTCAGCAGCAAAATATCAAACTGCTCAGTGTTAGCGGTGAGGATGTGAATGCGTATTTAGCCAGGCGCTACGATCACGGGATCAGCCCTCGTTCTGCCTCTCGGGTGTTAAGTAGTTTACGGCGTTTTTATCGTTACTGGCAGCAGTTGGCGTTGATAAGTACGAATCCGCTGGAGCATTTATTAAATCCAAAAATTGGCAGTAGCTTACCGAAAACCCTATCAGAAGCCGATGTTGATGCTTTGCTTGGCGCACCGGATTTAAGCGAGCTGATCCAATTTCGTGATAAAGCCATGTTAGAGTTATTATATGCCACCGGCTTACGCGTGACCGAGTTGGTTAGCTTAACCATGCAGCAACTGTCTGTGCAACAAGGTGTGGTGCGGGTGCTAGGCAAAGGTCGCAAGGAACGCTTGGTGCCTATGGGTGAAGAAGCACAGCATTGGCTAAGTCGTTATTTACGCGAAGCGCGGCCACAGCTGTTAGGGAGTGCGCAAGATGTGCTGTTTCCGAGTAATCGACAACAAATGATGACCCGACAGACCTTCTGGCACCGTATCAAATTTTATGCAACAGTGGCGGGCATTAAGGCAACCTTGTCACCTCATACTTTACGACATGCGTTTGCCACGCATTTACTGAACCATGGGGCCGACTTAAGGGTCGTACAGATGTTATTGGGCCACAGTGATCTGTCGACAACACAAATTTACACGCATGTTGCCCAAGTGCGCTTGCAGCAACTGCATCAACAACATCATCCGCGGGGTTAGTGCGGAACAAGGAACACTATGACATTCGGTTTAAAAACTTTAGCGGCATTATTTATCGCCAGTAGCCTACCGCTGACCGCTTTAGCAAATGAGGCTAAAATTACTGAATCGTTGGCCCAAGTTGGGCTAACGGTGCAACAAGTCAGCCCTTCGCCAATGACTGGCGTATCGCAAGTGCTGACCGATCGTGGTTTGTTCTTTATGTCAGACGATGGCCGGTTTTTGGTTGCCGGTAATGTGCTGGATATGCAAAATTGGCAGCAAGTTCGTGGTCAACAAGTGCCGACTAACTTAAAAGAACAGTTAATGGCCCCGATTATTGTTAAGAAGCTGGCCGAGCAAAAAGACAACGTTATTGAATATAAAGCCCCGAAAGAAAAATATGTGGTACATGTGTTCACCGATCCCAGTTGTGGTTATTGCCGCAAATTACACTCAGAAATGAAAGAGTATTTAAAAGCCGGTATTACGGTGCGTTACTTGGCTTATCCCCGTGCTGGTGTTGCTTCAGAAGTGGGTTTACAAATGCAGCACATCTGGTGCGCCAAAGATCAACGCGGTGCCATGGACAATGCCAAGGTGGATAAAACGGTGGCTAAAGCCATGTGTCAAAACCCTGTAGCCACGCATTACGAGCTGGGACAGTTTATCGGTGTTACCGGCACTCCTGCGGTGATCCTGCCTGATGGTCAGTTGATCCCAGGTTATATGCCCGCAGAAGCCATGATTAAAGAACTTAGCGCAGGTTAGAGCAAAATTAGCCATTACTTAGCAGATATTGTGCGCTATGGGTTGCCCAACACGGCAACCCGAGTAGCAAAGGTCAACACGCTCTAGGAGTTACGCTTGCAGCAAAAACAGATCCTGCGCCGCGCCTTACCCACGGTAGCAGCCGAATTAGATAGCAGTTTGCATCCGGTGTTACGTCGGTTGTATTTAGGCCGAGGGGTACAGCATGCCGATGAATTGCAACGGCATGCCGCTGCCCTGTTGCCGTTTAATTTATTAAAGGGTATCGATACTGCTGCTGTACTGTTAATTGAAGCACTTGTCCAGCAACAACGTATTGTTATTGTCGGTGACTTTGACGCCGATGGTGCTACCAGTACGGCAGTGCTGATGAGCGGTTTAAAAGCGTTTGGCTTTAAATACCTCGAGTATATGGTGCCGAATCGCTTTGAATACGGTTATGGTTTAACGCCAGAGCTGGCTGAGATCGTGGTGGCGCAGGGCGCAGAACTGATCATTACCGTCGACAACGGTATTTCAGCAATAGAGGGCGTTGCCTTAGCTAAAAAAGCCGGTGTGAGAGTGCTCGTCACCGATCATCATTTACCCGGCGCCGAATTGCCCCAAGCCGATGCGATTGTTAATCCAAATCAACCTGGCTGTACTTTCCCCAGTAAAGCGTTGGCCGGTGTTGGCGTGGCCTTTTACTTATTGTTGGCCCTGCGCGCGACCTTACGGCAACAAGGTTATTTTCAACAACAGGGCTTATCTGAACCGAATGTTGCGGAACTGCTGGATTTAGTTGCCTTAGGTACGGTGGCCGATGTCGTGCCGCTAGATACCAATAATCGTATTTTGGTGCATCAGGGCTTAATGCGCATCCGTGCCGGTAAATGTCGGCCGGGTATCCAAGCGTTAATTGATGTGGCCAATCGCACGGCCGTAAAACTTACAGCAGCAGATTTTGGTTTTGCGCTAGGGCCGCGCTTAAATGCCGCCGGGCGCTTAGATGATATGGCGCTGGGTATCAGCTGTTTACTGGCGCCGTCGATTGGTTTAGCACGGCAATATGCGGCAGAGCTTGACGCGTTAAATGCTGAGCGACGCAACATCGAACAAAGCATGCAGCAAGAAGCGCAGGCATTTTTAAGCCAGCTGTCTTTTGATGGTAGCGAGTTACCAGAGTGTTTATGTTTATACCGCGCCGATTGGCATCAGGGTGTGATCGGTATTTTAGCCGGCCGCATTAAAGAGCAATTTAACCGGCCAACCATCGCTTTTGCTCAAGGTGATAACGGTGAACTAAAAGGCTCGGCGCGTTCGATACCCGGCTTACACATGCGCGATTTATTAGAAGAAATTGCCAGCCAGTACCCTGGGTTAATTAAAAAATTTGGTGGCCATGCCATGGCCGCTGGTTTAACCATTGCTGAAGAGCGCTTAGATACCTTTATGGTTGCGCTGAGTTTTACCGCGAAAAAATATTTAACACCCGAGCAATTAACCGCCGTGATCATGAGTGATGGCGAGTTAGAGCGAGATTGCTTTGAGTTAGATTTTGCCCAGCTACTGCAAAATGCCGGGCCTTGGGGCCAGGCCTTTCCTGAGCCGGTATTTGATGGTGAATTTAAGCTATTAAGTCAAAAGATGTTAGCCGACCGCCATTTAAAAATGTTACTGCAAGGCCCCGGCGGCAAGTTAGTTGATGCCATTTGGTTTAATGCCGATAACAAGGCGTGGCCCAATGTGAATATTCAGCAGGTACGCTTGGCTTATCAGTTAGATATTAACGAATATCGCGAGCAACAAAACTTGCAATTAATTGTGCGGCATATGGATGCCGTAAGCTAAGTTGCGGCTTGTTAAGCGCTTGTGCTAATTTTCCAGATAATAACTGCCCTAAGTGGCAGTTTTTTTGTTATAATCCGCGCCAATTTTTTGGTCGAATTACAGGTTTAACCACAACATGTTTGAAGTAAATCCGGTTTATAACAGTATTAAAGATCTGACTGAACGCACTAATGTGCTTCGGGGGTATCTTTGACTACGATGGCAAAAAAGAACGCTTAGAGGAAGTCTCGCGCGAACTGGAAGATTCTGCCATTTGGAATACACCGGATAAAGCTCAAGCATTAGGTAAAGAACGCTCGGCACTAGAGCAAGTGGTTGGCACTATCGACAGGCTAGACCAAGGCTTAGAAGATGTCGCGGGTTTAGTGGAATTAGCGGTAGAAGCTGAAGATCAAGCTACCTTTGATGAAGCAAAAGGCGAATTAGCCGACTTAGAAAAACAATTGGCCTTACTAGAATTTCGCCGGATGTTCTCAGGTAAAAACGACGAGAACCATTGTTACCTCGACATTCAGTCAGGCTCTGGTGGTACGGAAGCGCAAGATTGGGCCAGCATTCTCATGCGTATGTATTTACGTTGGGGTGAAGATAAAGGCTTTAAACCTGAACTTTATGAAGTGACCGATGGCGATGTGGCCGGTATCAAAGGGTGTACCATTAAATTTACCGGTGATTATGCTTATGGATGGTTACGTACCGAAACGGGTGTACACCGTTTAGTGCGTAAAAGCCCGTTCGACTCGGGTAATCGCCGCCATACGTCGTTCGCTTCGGTGTTTGTGTCGCCGGAAATTGATGATGATATTGAAATCGATATCAACCCAGCCGATTTACGCATTGATACCTATCGCGCCTCGGGTGCGGGTGGTCAGCACGTTAACCGTACCGATTCTGCCGTACGGATCACGCACTTACCGACCAATATTGTGGTGCAGTGTCAAAACGATCGCTCACAACATAAAAACCGTGACAACGCCTATAAGCAATTACGTGCTAAGTTGTACGAGTTTGAATTACAAAAACAAAATGCCGAGAAACAAGCACTCGAAGACACTAAATCGGATATCGGCTGGGGCAGCCAGATCCGCTCTTATGTGTTAGATGACTCGCGCATTAAAGATTTACGCACCGGCATTGAAACGCGTAATACACAAGCCGTGCTAGACGGTGATCTGGATAAATTTATCGAAGCCAGCCTAAAAGCTGGTTTATAAACTATAACTGACTTATTTATAAACTCACTCAGGAATCAAAAAATGTCTGAACAGCATACTCAACATGAAGAAATTCAGGATGTTAACAAACTGATTGCTGAGCGAAAACAGAAGTTGGCTGCGATCCGCGAGCAAGGTAATGCCTTTCCTAACGATTTTCGTCGCGCCAATATTTCTGATGAAATTCATGCTAAATATGATGCGTTAAGCAAAGAAGAGTTAGAAGCGGCCAAGGTTGAAGTGAGCCTTGCCGGTCGTATTATGACGCGCCGTATTATGGGTAAAGCCAGTTTTTGTACGCTGCAAGATATGGGCGGCAAGTTTCAGGTGTATGTGGCGCGTGATAGCCTGCCAGAGGGGCTGTACAACGAGCAATTTAAAAAGTGGGATTTGGGCGATATCGTTGGCGTTAAAGGCCATTTATTTAAAACGCAAACGGGCGAGTTAACCGTGTGGTTAAGCGAAATTCGCTTGTTGACGAAAGCGTTACGTCCGCTACCAGATAAATTCCACGGTTTAACCGACAACGAAGCGCGTTATCGCCAGCGTTATTTAGATCTGATCTCGAACGATCAATCTCGTAAAACCTTTTTAGTGCGTAGCAAAACGGTGTCTTATATCCGCCGTTTCTTCAATGAAGAAGGCTTCTTAGAAGTTGAAACACCGATGCTACAGGCCATCCCCGGTGGTGCCTCGGCACGGCCATTCGAAACACACCACAATGCTTTAGATATGCAGATGTTTTTGCGTATCGCCCCAGAGTTGTATTTAAAGCGCTTAGTGGTCGGTGGTTTTGAAAAAGTATTCGAGTTAAACCGTAACTTCCGTAACGAAGGCGTTTCAACGCGGCATAACCCAGAATTCACCATGTTAGAATTTTACTGGGCTTATGCTGATTACAACGATTTAATGGATTTAACGGAGAAGTTATTCCGTGGTTTAGCATTGGATGTGCTAGGTAGCACCGAAGTGCCGTATCAAGGTGAAGTATTCGATTTTGGTAAGCCGTTTGCGCGTATGTCGGTTACCGAGTCTATTTTACATTACAATCCAGAGCTAACGCTTGAGCAGTTAACCACGCGTGAAGCGGTAGCTGAGTTAGCGAAGTCACTGAAAATTGACGTTAAACCTAACTATGGTCACGGTCGTATTTTGATGGAAGTGTTTGACGAATTAGTTGAAACCAAACTGCGTCATCCTACTTTTATCACCGAATACCCCGCAGAAATATCGCCACTGGCGCGCCGTAACGACGACAATCCAGAAATTACCGATCGTTTTGAGTTCTTTATTGGTGGTCGCGAATTAGGTAACGGTTTTAGCGAGTTAAATGACGCTGAAGATCAAGCCGAACGTTTCCGTGAGCAAGTCGCACAAAAAGACGCCGGTGATGATGAAGCAATGTTCTACGACGAAGACTTTGTGACTGCGTTAGAGCACGGTTTACCGCCTACAGCAGGCCAAGGCATAGGTATTGACCGCTTGGTGATGTTACTGGCCGATGCTGCGTCTATCCGTGATGTGATCCTGTTCCCACATATGCGGTTACATCACGAAAAGTAAGCGCAAGATACACAATAACGATAAGCCAGGTTAAGCCTGGCTTTTTTATGCGTTGAACAAGGACTTCCTTGCGTTAAATCCCCCCTGAGCTAAGCAAACTAACTGCTAAGCTAAAGCGTAACTTATCATTGAAAGCTTCGGCTGATGTTGCACTGTGCTCAAAGGTACATTGCAGTAGCCTGTCGCGAGCTGTTGCCCTGCGGTAACACTGCAAATAAGAATAACCTTTATCCACAGGAGAGCCTTATGCCTCGTTTAACCGCGGCCGATTTCAGCCCCGAATTGCTAGAACTGTATGATTTTTATGTGCATGGCCAATTAACCCGGCGTGATTTTCTAGAAAAAGCCACCAAATATGCCATTGGCGGTATGACAGCCTTAAGCATTTTATCGGCACTCACGCCTAATTATGCGCTAGCCGAGCAAATCTCCTTTAACGATCCAGAAATTAAAGGCAGCTACATTACTTACCCATCACCTAACGGCCACGGCTCAGTGCGCGGTTATATGGTGGTGCCTGCAAATCATAGCAAACCAGTAGGCGGCGTTTTGGTGGTGCATGAAAACCGCGGTTTAAACCCTTACATTGAGGATGTGGCAAGGCGCTTAGCCAAGGCGGGTTTTGTTGCGCTGGCGCCAGATGGTTTAAGTTCGGTGGGCGGTTATCCGGGTAACGATGAAGTGGGACGCGAGCTACAGCGCCAAGTTGATCCAGAAAAGCTGATGAATGACTTCTTTGCCGGTATTGAGTTTTTGCGTGACAGCGCACTCACCACCCAAAAAATTGGTATTACCGGCTTTTGTTACGGTGGAGGTGTCTCAAATGCTGCCGCAGTGGCTTACCCAGAATTAGCGGCGGCGGTGCCATTTTATGGGCGGCAAGCACGCCCAGAAGATGTGCCTGCTATTCAAGCGCCGCTGCAATTACACTTTGCGGAAACCGATCCACGGATTAATGAAACCTGGCCGGCTTATGAAGCCGCATTAAAAGCCGCGGGCAAAACCTATGAAGGGCATTTTTATCCTGGCACAAACCATGGTTTTCATAACGACTCCACGCCACGTTATGACGAAGCCGCAGCTAATTTAGCGTGGCAACGCACCATAGGCTGGTTTAACCGCTATTTAGCCGATTAGTTCGGGCAAAATAGTGGCCATAAAAAACGCGATTGGCATCCTGGCTAATCGCGTTTTTATATTGTTTTATGTTAGCGCTGTGAGTTTAGTAAGCGCCGGCACTGTAGATTAATTCATAGCTATGGCTATAAATTTCTAAAATATTCCCAAACGGGTCTTCCATATAGATCATGCGATACGGCTTTTCGCCCGGATAGTAATAACGTGGCTTCGGCATGCGCTTTTTCCCCCCAGCTGCAACAATACGCTCTGCCAATTCTTCAACGTTTGGATCTTGCACACAAAAATGGAAAATACCGGTTTTCCAGTATTCAAAATTGTTTTCTGGGTTTTCTTGGTTAGTAAATTGGAATAATTCAACACCAATACGATCACCCGTAGATAAATGGGCGATGCGAAAACTGCCCCAGCCGGCACCAAACACGTCAGTACACATTTCACCAATGGCACTCGTGTCTTCTGTGATCTCAGTGGGCGTCATAATCAGATACCAGCCGAGTACCTCAGTGTAAAACTTTACTGCCGCTGCCAGATCAGGCACTGAAATACCGATATGTGAAAAATTTCTTGGATAAGTATTGCTCATCATTTAGCTCCTTTTTAACAGTGATCACAGTATATAAAGGCGCTATAATTATGTGAAATTATCATTTTTAATTAAAATAAGTATAAAACGTAATGATTAATCCGCAATGGTTACGCAGTTTTTGCACCTTAGTTGAAGTAGGGCACTTTACCCAAACCGCACAACGCTTGCATATGACGCAATCGGGTGTGAGCCAGCATATGCATAAATTAGAACAACAGCTTGGCGTGACGCTGTTAGATCGCCATGGTAAACAATTTACCTTAACGGATGCGGGGGAACGGCTGTATGCTGAGGCGCGTGAGTTGGTCGCGGCTTTGTCGAGTTTGCCGCAGCGCTTGGGGCATGATCCCGCTTTTCAGGGAGAAGTGAGACTGATGTCGCCGGGCAGCGTGGGCTTAAAGCTGTATCCGCATTTACTGAGCTTACAACAGCAGCATCGACAACTGATAATTGATTACCGTTTTGCGCCTAATCGCAGTATTGAACAGGCAGTCGCCAATGGCGAAACCGATATCGGCATTATGAGTTGTGCCGCCACACTCAGCAACGTTAGTTATGAAACCTTAACCACGGAGCCATTATTGTTGGTCACTCCGGCAGGTTGTGCTGATCTTAGCTGGTCCCATTTGCAACAACTTGGTTTTATTGATCATCCCGATGGCGCTCATCATGCTGCGCTGTTACTTTCGGCTAATTACCCAGAGTTTCAAGGCGTATCATTTATTGCAAAACACGGCTTTTCCAATCAAATTGCTCTGATTTTAGAGCCGGTCAGTCGGGGGTTAGGCTTTACAGTATTACCTGCTTATGCTGTAGAAATGTTTGCGCAGCAAAGCCTCATTCAAGTTCACCGCTTGCCGCAGCCAGTCAGTGAAACCTTGTATTTAGCCACCCGAGCTCAGCAACCGTTGGCGAATAGAGTGCATACGGTAATTAAAGCGACTCAGGCAGGTTTAACCTGCTAAATAGCGCCAATGCAAAGTCAGGATGGGAGCGCCAGCGTGTATCATGCGCTCAGATCTTTAATTTTGCCTTTTTCGGGCACTGCAGGGTAACTGTTACTCCTAAAACACAAACGCTGCTTAGCACTGCTGTAGCGATGTGATCGTTAGATGGCGTCTCCGGTACGGCAAGCGTAGCGGAGACGAGAGCGTTGGAGAGAGAGTTGTGTATCAAGGGCGCTGGTCTTGTTTTGGCTGCTCAAAGCATTTATATCGCATACCTAACAACTAAGGCTATCCTCTTAAGATTCATTGTCATCACGGGTTATTTATGAAGAGTGTGGCTGACGCTTATCACGCACTAACCACCACACCAGATAAGCTAAAATCAGCAGGGGTAATACGGTGACGGCTAAGCTAACACCAATACCGATAATGGCACCGATAACACCCATGATAACAGCAAATACTGTGGCTAAGATGGCGAGTAATGTAGGTAAGCAGTAAATACCGATAGCGATAATTAGTATGGTCGCGAGTGTTCTGTTCATAAGTCATTCCTTTTGATTAAGAGGTTTACCGCTGGATTCAGCAAGTTCCTTGTATACCAATCAAAAGCTATGCCAAAAAATAAATTGTATTTTTTCAATGCCTTATGATTTTAGGTTGGAGGTTGTGACAGATTGATCACACAAACGTAGTGATTTTGACTAAGAATTAGTCAAAAATTTAAACGCTAAAATATTAGCTCAAACAAAAACGCCGATAATCATATCGGCGAGTGAACTTGTGCTGGCAACATGCACTTTTAGTTTTGGTGGCGGTGCTAGAGTTTATTGATTTTTTCTTTTAACTGGTAGCTAGGCTCGGTGACAATACTTTCGAGGGTGGCCACGCGATTTTTTAGTTTAGCAATCTCATTTTGTAACGCGCTAACATCTTCGTTGTTATGTTTTGCTTTGCCTTCCATATAGGTTTTATAGCCGGAAACGGCACAGCCACATACGATAGCGATGGCGGCAATTTCAAAAGGTCCCATTAGTCACTCCTTTAACGATTTAAACGATTAATTTCTTCATTTAACTGATATTTCTTATCAGTGACGATACTTTCCAAAGCGGCAAGCCTCGTTTTGACTTTTTGTAATTCTTCTTGAATTTCTTTATCACCTTTGCCTGATGCTAAATGTTGATACTTGTAGCGCATTTTCATTGCATCATAAAAGCAGCCACCGACAATCGCGACGACGACAATAACCACCACTCCGATATCCATTTTTTTGTTCTCCTTTGCGTTTGCCCAAGCTTTATGTCAATGAGGCTGATCTGTTGACTGATTCATTAGCTGTGTAAAAACCTAAAAACACTGCAAACTGAATGCCAAAATTTAAATTGTTTAATATCAACGTGTTATGTTTTATTGTTTTGCAAGGGTAGTGTATTACCCAAAATAATAGTCAGCCTGACTTCAGTCTAGTGGTAAAATTCGCCAAGGATAGCAAAACTTTGTAAAACTTTATGACTGATGAAGATTGGATGCGCCACGCCTTAATGCTAGCCGCTCGAGCAGAAGCTACAGGCGAAGTGCCAGTGGGGGCGGTGTTGGTTAAGGATCAGCAAGTGGTTGCTGAAGGCTGGAATCAGATGATCTGTTCGCACGATCCGTCGGCACATGCTGAAATGTTAGCCGTGCGCCAAGCGGGCCAATTACTGCAAAACTATCGGTTACCAGAGTGTACCTTGTATGTCACGCTAGAGCCGTGCAGCATGTGCGCCGGTATGTTGGTGCATAGTCGTATTAAACGGCTGGTGTTTGGTGCCAGCGATTATAAGACCGGAGCGGCCGGCTCGATCATGGATTTGGTGTGTCATCCCAAGTTAAACCATCAATTAGAGGTGACCGCTGGGGTGTTGGCTGAAGAGTGTTCGATGATGTTATCGACGTTTTTCCAGCGGCGTCGCGCTGAGCAAAAGAAGCTTAAACAGCAGAAGGGGCCGTTGGAAATTGTTGAAAAGACGTTTGGTAATGACGGCGACGTCGATTTAACTTAACTGTCTTCACACTGCGTTTTAGGCGTCGCCGACTTGACGAGACAGTCAGTAAACGCCGCCGCCGTTTTAGCGACGGTCTTTTTTTATTTAGCATTGGGTTACCTAAATTGTTTACGATTTTGTTAATAGTATGACTGCGTAAGCTCAGTTACAAGCAGCCGGTATGAATTTATTATGAAGATGGAGGTGCTAAGGCAGACGACTCTTCAGATTCATTTGTTTCTTCGACCAGTTTTTGACGTTGTTGTTCCATTCTATCTTCCAGTTGCTGCCGTTCGTCCACACCCACAAGGGTGTCGTAATAGCGACGAATATTTTCGACATACATTACCGCTTCATCACCGCGGGCAAAGCCAAAACGGGTATGTTGATACACCGACTTTTTGCGTAATAAAGGTAAGCGCTGTTTCACTTCAAGCCATTTATCGGGATCGGCGCCATCTCTCTGGGTTAAACGTCGCGCATCTTCAACATGACCCCAGCCAATGTTATATGAGGCTAAGGCAAACCATAATCGGTCTGGCATCGGGATCCGCTCTGGAATACGCGTTAATAACAGTTGCAGATAACGACTACCCCCATCAATGCTATCTTGTGGGTCGAGCCGACTGTCTACGCCCATTTGCCGAGCCGTGGGCATGGTTAGCATCATTAAACCGCGCACACCCGTGGGGCTGCGGGCTTTCGGGTTCCAGTGCGATTCTTGATAGCTTAACGCTGCCAATAAACGCCAATCCAATTCACCTGCATGTTGAAGAAACAGTGGTTTGAACTTCGGTAAGGTGTGGTCGATAGCCTGAATAAATTTAATGGTATCAACGTAGTCAAACAGCTCAACATGGCCAAAATAACGATCCTCTAATGTCACTAAGTCGCCATTTTGATAAACGTGACCAAAATATTCGATCAAGACACTGTACAGGCTGTCATCTTGGCTTTTTTGAAGTAGCCAACCCACCGGCAAATTTTCATTGAGAGTAAAGGCAATACTGAGTTGCGGAAACAAACGGCGGTTTACCGCCAGTTGGTTTGAATCGGTCAGGGTATAGTTGATACTGCCGTCGATGACTTTTTGCAGTAATTCATCGGCATCTAATTCGGGATCTTCTACATACTGAAAGTCAGCGTTTTCTTGTTGTAAAATGGCCAGGCTTTCGGCATGACTGCTGGCTTTCATCACCACAACCGGCCCGGCTAGATCGGCAAATTCACGCGGCCAAGTTGCTCCTTGTCGGTACACCACGACTTCATTGATCCAGCGATAAGGCGGTGCGGCACGAAAGCGTTCAGTACGTGAGGGCGTTAAGGTTAGTCCTCCGGCGATAAAGTCAACTTGGCCGGTTTCCAGTTTATCGAGTAACTCATCAAGGTGAAAACTAGGGGCTAAACTCAGTTCGACACCGAGGCGGTCGGCCAGTGCTTTGGCCAGTTCGTATTCAAACCCAGTAGGGCCATCTACCCCAATATAATAACTTGTCGGGCCATGTAAAATACCCACTCGCAAGCTGTTGCGCTGATAAATGTCGGCCAATTGCCCGCTTGTCTCGACCGCCGGTGGCGTGCAAGCAAACAGTAAGCAACAGCAGAGTAATAACAGCGTTTTGTGCATAATGGCGGTCCAACCTCTTTGATGAATGGCTGTTATAGCAAACTTCTTGCCGTCAGTCAGGTTTTTCGCATATCCCTCGCCGTGAATTTTCTTTATAATATGCCGCCTTTTAGGGTGTAAACGCCCTAGGTTCCACTGTCGTTCAACCAACGGAAATAAGCCTATGTTGATCCTGCGTGGTGCGCCTGCACTGTCCGAATTCAGAATTCAAAAGTTACTCGATCTTTGTGCCCAGCAAAATTTACCGGTAAGCGGAATTTATGCTGAATATATGCATTTTGCTGATCTTGCTGCACCGTTAAGTGCAGAGCAACAGGACACATTAGATAAATTATTGAGTTACGGCCCCACGGTCACCAGTCATCAACCGACCGGTCTGTTGTTACTCGTGACGCCGCGGCCGGGTACCATTTCGCCATGGTCATCAAAAGCAACTGATATTGCCCATAACTGTAACTTACCGCAGGTTAAACGCCTCGAGCGCGGCGTGGCGTATTATCTCCTAGCTGAGGACTTAACTGCAACGCAGTTAACGCAGGTGCAAGCCTTATTGCATGATCGGATGATGGAAACGGTGTTTACTGAGCTGCAGCAGGCAGAAGGATTATTTGCTAAAGCTGCGCCAGCAGAGCTAAGTTCAGTTGATATTTTAGCCGGTGGTCGCGAAGCGTTAGTGCTAGCCAATCAGCAAATGGGTTTAGCGCTAGCGGAAGATGAAATTGACTATCTGGTCACTAACTTTAAACAATTAGGCCGAAACCCGAACGACATTGAGCTGTATATGTTTGCTCAGGCCAACTCAGAGCATTGCCGGCACAAAATTTTTAACGCTGATTGGACTATCGACGGCGTAGCACAGCCTAAATCGCTGTTTAAAATGATTAAGAACACTTTCGAGCATTCGCCAGATTTCGTGTTATCGGCTTACAAAGATAACGCGGCAGTGATGGTCGGTTCAGAGGCGGGGCGCTTCTTCCCGCAAGCGGGTAGTAATGAATACCAGTATCACCATGAACCGATCCATATTTTGATGAAGGTTGAAACGCATAACCACCCAACGGCAATCTCTCCTTACCCAGGCGCGGCAACGGGTTCGGGTGGCGAAATTCGTGATGAAGGTGCTACCGGTGTCGGCTCAAAACCCAAAGCGGGTTTAGTGGGTTTCTCAGTATCTAACTTGCGTATCCCTGGCTTTGAACAGCCCTGGGAAACCGATTTTGGTAAGCCAAACCGTATTGTTAGTGCACTTGACATTATGCTGGAAGGGCCACTGGGTGGCGCAGCCTTTAATAACGAATTTGGTCGCCCAGCGATCAACGGTTATTTCCGTACTTATGAAGAGCAAGTACACAGCCATAACGGTTTAGAAGTGCGTGGTTATCACAAGCCAATAATGATTGCCGGTGGTTTAGGTAATATCCGCGAAGACCATGTACAAAAAGGCGATTTAGCACCAGGTTCTAAACTGGTAGTGCTAGGTGGCCCGGCTATGAACATTGGTTTAGGCGGCAGTGCGGCTTCATCAATGGCCTCAGGGCAATCGAACGAAGATTTAGATTTTGCTTCCGTACAGCGCGAAAACCCAGAAATTGAACGACGCTGCCAAGAAGTGATCGACCGCTGCTGGCAGTTAGGCAACGATAACCCCATTTGCTTTATCCACGATGTCGGCGCCGGGGGTTTATCTAATGCTTTCCCTGAATTAGTGAGCGATGGTGGTGTGGGCGGTAAGTTTGAACTGCGTAACGTACCGAACGACGAACTGAGTATGTCGCCATTACAAATTTGGTGTAATGAGTCGCAAGAGCGCTACGTGATGGCCATTCCGGCTGACAAACTCGCGGTGTTTGAAGAGATTTGTAAGCGCGAGCGCGCACCTTATGCAGTCGTCGGTGAAGCCACTGCAGATAAACATTTAACCTTAAGCGATCAGTATTTTGGTAATACGCCAATCGACTTGCCGTTAAATGTGTTACTGGGTAAAGCACCGAAAATGCACCGTGAAGTGCAAAGCTTGCAAGCCGTTGGCAAACCGCTCGATCGCAGTGCCATTACTATTGCCGATGCCGCCGAGCGTTTACTGCGTTTACCTACCATTGCCGAGAAAACCTTCTTAGTGACCATTGGCGATCGCACGGTAACCGGCTTGGTGGCACGTGATCAGATGGTTGGCCCATGGCAAGTGCCGGTGGCTAACTGCGCAGTTACCGCAGCAAGCTATGATACTTATCACGGTGAAGCGATGGCAATGGGTGAGCGTACGCCAGTGGCATTGCTTGATTTTGCTGCCTCTGCCCGTTTAGCGGTAGCAGAAGCCATTACCAATATCGCAGCCACGGATATTGGCGATTTAAACCGGATTAAATTATCAGCAAACTGGATGGCCGCGGCCGGTCACCCAGGTGAAGATGCCGGTTTATACGCCGCGGTTAAAGCGGTAGGCGAAGAGTTATGCCCAGCATTAAACGTGACCATTCCGGTCGGTAAAGACTCAATGTCGATGAAAACGCGCTGGCAGCAAGACGGTGAAGAAAAAGCCGTCACTGCACCATTGTCGTTGGTGATTACCGCTTTTGCTCGTGTTGAAGATATTCGTAAAACCGTCACGCCACAGCTTCGCACTGACTTGGGTGACAGTAGCTTGTTGTTAGTCGATTTGGGCCAAGGAGCCAACCGTTTAGGTGGTTCTTGTTTAGCGCAAGTGTATAAGCAATTAGGCGATAAAGCGGCGGATTTAGATAGTCCAGAGTTATTGCTGAATTTCTTCCATGCGATGCAGCAATTAACCCGTGAGCAAAAATTGCTGGCCTATCATGACCGTTCAGACGGTGGTTTATTGGTTACGCTGGCCGAGATGGCCTTTGCCGGTAAAGCCGGTCTGCAAGCGGATATTAGTGAATTAGGCGCTGATGCGCTTGCTGCGCTATACAGCGAAGAGCTCGGTGCGGTGATTCAGGTGAAAACCGCGGATTTAGCTTATGTACAGCAAGTGTTAGCAAAGCATAACTTAGCGCCGTTAAGCCACTTATTAGGTGCAGTCAGTGCCAGTGATGAGTTTGTGATCACGCAGCAAGGTAAAACCGTCTTTAGCGATAGCCGCAGCCGCTTACGCCGCATTTGGGCGGAAACCACCTATCAGATGCAAGCGTTGCGCGATAACCCAGCTGGCGCTGAGCAAGAAATGGCGGCGAAAGCCGATCAGCAGGATCCGGGCTTAAATGTAAAATTAAGCTTTGATGCTAACGTTGATGTTGCCGCGCCTTTTATTTTAAAAGGTGCTGCACCGAAGATCGCTATTTTGCGTGAGCAGGGCGTGAACTCGCAACAAGAAATGGCCGCGGCGTTTAACCGTGCCGGCTTTAATGCGGTTGACGTGCACATGAGTGATATTTTAGCTGGTCGCGTTAAGTTGGCCGACTTTAACGGTTTAGCTGCCTGTGGCGGTTTCTCGTACGGTGACGTATTAGGCGCCGGTGAAGGTTGGGCCAAGTCGATTCTGTTTAACGCGCAAGCACGGGAACAGTTCCAAGCCTTCTTCGAACGGCAATCAACGTTTGCTTTGGGTGTCTGTAATGGTTGTCAGATGATGTCGAATCTGAAGAGCCTGATCCCCGGTGCTGAGCACTGGCCGCACTTTGTCCGTAATAAGTCTGAGCGGTTTGAAGCACGTTTTAGCTTAGTGGAAGTGCAGCAAAGCCCGTCATTGTTCTTTAGCGGTATGGCCGGTTCACGGATGCCAATCGCGGTATCGCACGGTGAAGGCCATGCGGAATTTGCCAGCGCAGCGGCCTTTGCTGCGGCCAATCAAAGTGGCAATGTGGCGATGCGTTTTGTCGATAACTACGGTCAGGTAACAGAGCAATATCCGGCGAACCCGAACGGTTCACCTGCCGGTATTACCGCCCTGACCACCACTGATGGCCGCGTGAGTATTATGATGCCGCACCCAGAGCGGGTATTTCGTACCGTGGCGAACTCGTGGCACCCGGATGATTGGCAAGAAGATAGCCCATGGATGCGCATGTTCCGTAATGCGCGAGTGTGGTTAGGTTAACCTTTCGCTAAATGGAAAAACGCCAGCAAAACGTGCTGGCGTTTTTGTTTCAAGTGATGACATTTTACGATGTGTGCACTCGGCGTTGCGTACTCCGTGCGACGTTGTAAGCCTTAGACCTACTCAATGTAGGCTTATCTTTAGCTTCCCTGCAAGAGACGCCTCCAGCCAAAGTGTGCTAAATACTGGCCTAAATGTTAGGTGTCGCTGCTGTTTTGCTAGTTACATCATCCCTTTTAAAAAAGCCACCACACTGCGGCCGAGTGCGCTAAGTGCATAGCCGCCTTCTAGCATGGCGACAATGCGGCCTTCGCAATGCTTATCCGCCAGTTGTTTTAACTCGTTGCCAATCCACTGGTAATCGTCTTCGCGCAACATAAAGTGCGCCATTTCATCTTCGGCATGACCATCGAAACCCGCAGACACTAAAATGAGCTGTGGCGCGAACGCATCAATAGCCGGTATCCAATGCTCAGAGACTTGATCGCGCCATTGCTGGCTGCGACAGCCTCCGGCAAAAGGTAAATTGATGATGTGATCATTCTCGGTATCCGCCCCGGTATAAGGATAAAGCGGATGTTCAAAAGAGGAGCAAAACAGTACCCGAGGTTCGTGCTGGAAAATATCTTCGGTACCATTACCATGGTGGACATCAAAATCGACAATGGCTATACGGGATAAACCATAGTGATTGAGTGCATGTTCAGCGGCTACCGCAATATTGTTAATTAAACAAAAGCCCATGGCTTGCTCACGGGTGGCATGATGGCCAGGTGGGCGGATGGCACAAAATGCTTGTTCATTGTTGCCCGCCATAACACGGTCGACCGCATTGATACCACTTCCTGCGGCATGCATGGCGGCTTCAAGGCTTTTCGGGCTCATCACGGTGTCAGGATCTAACCAAATATGCCCCTCGGTCGGCGCTTTGGCAAAAAGCTCATCCACATAATGTTTACCATGGGCTAAATACAAACTTTCACGACTGGCTGGGGTGGCATCGAACTGCATAACCACATATTCCATTCCCGAGCGGATGATTTGATCATTAATGGCCGACAGCCGTTCACCGCACTCGGGGTGTTCGACGCCGTTGTCATGGTAATAACAGCTGGGATGACTAAAAATGGTAATAGCCATCAGTTTTCTCCTTTACCTGGGATGGTTAATTTTAAATAGACTTCTGTGGGGTCGTCACTTTTTAAACGCACAAAACCGGCATTTTCAAACACTTTTAGCATGGGTTTATTTTCAGAACGAACAAAAGCCTGCATGGAGTTAAGGCCTCGGCTGGTTGCAATATTGATCATCTCGGCCAATAAGCGTTTAGCCATACCACGGCCTTGTAATACTTCGCGAGTCACGAAGGCCACTTCGCAGCTATCTTCATTTGGGATCAGGTAATAACGTCCCACCGCTTGGATCTCCACCACCGAGCCTTTTTGTTTCACAATACACAAAGCCAAGTCTTTTGATTGATCAACGCTCACTAAGGTACAGGATTTTTCTCTGCTCATTTGTGTTGGCACAGAGTTGTAGCGCATTTGCAGCGTTTCTTTGGTGTGCGAATAAAAGAATTCTTGCAGGCGACGCTCATCAGAGGGGTTTAGTGGCCGAATATCAAATTTTTCGCCATTAAAGGTTAACTCTTTAAAGCCTACTGGGCCAAGCTCAGGGACATCGACCGGTGTTTGTAATTGATAATGCGGTACCCAATAATTTTTGCGAACTTCTGCTAATAACTGATTACGAAACTTTGGGTGTGCCACTCGAATTAACTCAAGCGCGCGCTCACGAATACTTTTACCGCGCAGTGAAGCAACCCCAAACTCGGTGACCACATAATGCACATGCGCACGGGTGGTGACTACGCCGGCGCCTTCTTTGATATGTGGCACTATGCGCGAAATGGTGCCGTTTTTCGCGGTAGAGGGCAGGGCGATAATCGGTTTACCGCCTTGGCTCATGGAAGCACCGCGGCTAAAATCGACCTGCCCCCCGACGCCACTGTAAAACATATGGCCAATCGAATCAGAAACAATCTGACCGGTCAGATCCACTTCAATCGCGCTGTTAATCGACACCATGCGATCGTTGCGGGCAATATTAATCGGTGAGTTAACATATTCGCTGGGATAAAAACCGATATGAGGGTTTTTATCGACAAAGTCGTATAGCTTTTTTGTGCCCATACAAAAGCTGGTGACGCTTTTGCCCGGGTGAAAGGTTTTACGCCGATTATTAATCACGCCTTTTTTAATCAAATCTAAAGCGCCATCGGTTAATAACTCGGTATGTAAGCCTAAATCTTTGTGATTGCTTAAATAACGTGTGACCGCCGCGCAAATTTTGCCGACACCAATTTGGATGGTGGCGCCATCTTCGACCAGTAGTGATACATATTGGCCGATCCGCTCGGTGCGCGCATCTAATTCGGGTGGTTCGATTTCCGGTAAGGCTTGTTCGGCATAGAAGAACGCATCAATGTCATCTTTATGTATAAAGGATTGGCCATAGGTTGTTGGCATCGCTGGGTTAACTTGCGCGATAACTATTTTGGCGGCTTTCGCTGCAGCCGAAATGACATCGACTGCAACCCCTAACGAGTGATAACCGTGCTCATCAGCAGGGCTGACCATAATTAATGCCGCATCTAAAGGTAAAATACCGTCCGTGAACAACGCCGGGATGTCGGTCATAAAGCAGGGGGTATAATCGGCACGCCCTTCTGCGACCGCTTGGCGAATAGTATGACCGCCGATAAATAGGGTATTTACTTTGAACAGATGCTGAAATTCGGGAGAGGCCCAACGGTTGTCAGAGAAGGTCACCAATTGCACAATTTCAATATCGTGCAGACTTTTGGCATTAGCAATTAAGTCGTCAATTAATAACGTGGGGACCGCAGCATGCGAGCCAATAAAAATACGGCTACCGGATTTTAATAACTGTTGCCAATTCAATGAAATGGTTTTTTGCGCCATGTGAACTCCGCAGCGAAAATGCTAGACCTTACTGTAGTCTAGATTGTGCAGCGGGAACAGACCCAACTTTGGTCGGATGCAGCTGGCTGCAGCCTTTGGTGAACCTGCTGGCAAGCGCCAGCAGGAGAGGTTTATCGTTTGAAGATATTATAAGGTCCAGCGTAAGCCAATCATCGCAACAAGCGGATCAATATTGACATCCACTTGTTGAATGGTATTACCTTGTACTCGAACTTGCGCATCGGTATCGATGTCCATTTTACTGATCATCAGATGCAGCCCTAAGTTTTCGGAGAACTTCACATTAACGCCGGCTTGCGCCGCTAAACCCCAAGAGTTTTTTAGTTTGATGGTTACCGCATCACCATTGTTCGCCGCACCTAAAGCCACCAAGGTTGTCACTAATTGTTGATCGGCTTCGGTATTAAAAAAGTTAGTGTAATTCACCCCTAAACCAACAAAGGGTTGAATGAGATCGCTTCCTATATCAAAGTGGTATTGCGCTAATAGCGTCGGGGGTAAATGTTTGGTTTTGCCAATGTTTAAACCGTCCAAGGCGCCATCTCCACTCATTTTATGCGTAAATGGGGTGGCCGCAATCAGTTGTACTGCCCAATTGTTTTCAAATTTATAATCGAACGTTAAGCCAAGTTGGGTATTGTTGTTAACTTTAACGCCGGTAGAGCCTGCAGGTAAACCGGCAACGCTTTCCACAACATCAAGATGGCTACTGCTATCGTTTGGCTGCACACTAATTGCACCCACATTGACAGAAAAATCAGCTAAGGCGGTGCCACTGAATAGGGTTAAACTTAAGGCTACTGCGGTGAAGATTGCTTTCATGGTGTTCTCCAGATAATTAACTGGCGCTATTGTGCGCTGTTCGTCTGCAGATACTTTGGGCTGGATCAAAAAAGCCTGTCGGTAGACAGGCTTTTTGGTTGGCAGTTTGTTTTAAATCAATAAAAAGGCCGCCTCTAATTAATTTGTTATTGACGAGATGAATTGGCCTCGACTCGGGCAGACTGATTAGCTTCTGGGCGCTGCCGGATCCGCTGTTCTTGCACGGGCCGTGCGCGTTGTTCTTGCACTGGACGTGTTACAGGTTGCACACGCTGCTCTGGCGCACTGCGATTAAGCGATGGCATGCGTTGTTCTTGCACTTGTCGTGTTACCGGTTGTACGCGTTGCTCTGGCGCATTGCGATTAACCGATTGCATACGTTGTTCTTGCACAGGCCGGGTTACGGGCTGTATGCGTTGCTCTGGCGCATTGCGGCTTAAGACACTTTTAATGCGTTGTTCCTGTTCAGCGCGGTTAATCGGTTGGATGCGTTGCTCAGGTGCATTTCGTCTCATCGACTGCGGCTGTTGTACGTTAGGTGTGGCACGCTCAATCGGTTGGATCCGCTGTTCATTGTGGCGATTAAAGGGTTGTATGCGTTCAGAGCCTACTCTGTCTTGCTGGCCTTTTACCTGAGAGGTCACAGGCGCAGTGATCGGTTGGGTCCGTTGCTCATTCTCTGCCCACTTTTCAGCAATCCGGCCTGTGTTGCGTTCTCGCTCATTCGGTCGGGTTGTCGACGCATTGCTGCGCTGCGCTTGACGAGCCGCTTCTTGTTCACGTCTTACATTACTTTGACGTAAACGACTGTCGGCAGGGATAAAGCTTCCGACGTTTTGTTCAGGCTGTACATTCGGACGATTAGAATGCTTTCGCTCGTCACGCCAGTGGTTATTGCGGTGTACGATCTGGGGTTGACGATAATACACACCCCGGCGATGGTATTGATCATGTTGCCAGCGGGGAGCCTGGTGGAAATGCTGACGCTTAGGGTAATAGCGTGGGGGTTCATAATAGTAGTTGTGTTGCACGACGACATGGCGATGCTGCCAATCGAAGATGCTGAAATAAAATGATGGCCGGATCTGAAAACCCGAGCCCCAGTAAAAGCTCACTTGATTGCGGTATGCAGCTGGGCCATGCCAATAAACCGGTGGATGGGTAGGCCACCACCAGTTACCATAGACAACGCGGGTGTCGTAGTAGGGCACATAAATCACTTCGCGCCGCGCCGGTTCAATCACAATCACCTCACGCTGACGTTCTACGATGACATGTTCACTATTACGCAGTGAACCTTGCGCATAGGCGCGTTCACGTAAACGTTGGATACTGGCTAATAAGGCTGCTTCGTCGGTTAAAAAGGCTTCACCAAGTTGCTGTGTCCACTGCAGATCTTCATTTAAGCGGTTTAGCAATTGAGGAAAGGCCGTTAACGCTTGAACGCTAGGATCCCAATCTTGTAAGCTCGCTGCTTCAACCGCCATTTCTGCCGTAAGGTTGGGGTTTTGTTCTAACCAACGTGCCGCTTGCACCACTTCTAATGGATAGGTGGCGGCGATCAGCACATGCGTCAGTACACTGTCGGGATACAGGGCCACTGGGGCCAGCATTTGATCAAATTCTGCATCACTGATTTGCACAGTGGCATTGCTACTTTTCGTTTGCGAAGCACAGCCTGTGCTCACTAATAGCAGGGTGAGCAATAACACCGATTGCAAAGCTCGATAGACTTGCATAATTCCTCCTCAGTGCTGCGTTTGGCAACTGGCCCACAACACTCTTTGGTGTAGCATACACTCAAGTTATAAAGGAAGATGGCTGAATCTTGGCTGAACTTTAAACAATCTTAGCACTAGTCTAGATATCGAGCGCGTTTAGTTGCTGTTACTAAGGATAAATCGACTAACACTAAGCCATCAACACAATTGGCAAACTCAGGATCAATGCCAAAAGCTAAAAACGTTGTGCCACCCGGGGTGCAAAGCTCACTGTATTGCTTATATAGCGTAGGTACACTGACTTTCATATTCGCTAGTAAATGTTTTAATTGGCTAAAGTCTGCAGCATAGTCGTTACCTGTAAAATGTTGGGCTAATTGCTGCACCGTTGGCGCCGCTAATGGGTAAGGACGTTTCGCTTCAGCGCTTGGTAGAGCAGACCCAAAATACAAACCATAGAAATACACTAATAAATCTCTGGCCGGTACGGGATAGCTATTTGACAAACTCACGCCGCCAAATAAATAACGCACCTGCGGATTTTGTTTTAAATAGGCACCAATGCCATACCATAAATATTCTAGGCTGCGCTTACCCCAATAGCGTGGTTGCACAAAACTTCGACCTAACTCTAAACCCTGAGCTAAGTAAGGCTGCATGGACGGAGAAAACTGAAATAAGGTTTGGGTATATAAGCCTGTTGGCCCTTGTTCTGCTAATACCTTGTTAGTATCAGCCAAGCGGTAAGCGCCTACAATTTCTAAATCTTCGTTATCCCATAACAGTAAATGAGCATAGTGGCTGTCAAAGCGATCAATATCTCGGCGTTGGCCGGTGCCTTCCCCGACAGCTCGAAAAGCTAATTCTCTTAAGCGTCCTATTTCCCGCATGATGGGCGAGCTTTGTTGATGTTGATATAAGTAAATTAATTTCCCATCACGGGTTTCACCCAACCGTTGGCACTGACTTATTGCCTTTTTTAATACTGCTCTTGGTTCAGGCCGTGCTATCGCGGTTTGCGTGATGAAAAGTGAGGGGCGATCGGTAGCAAGCCGGTATAGCTGCTTTTTGAACAGTTTTACTTTTACTGGAACCGGCAATGATAACTGGCTAAAGCTATTACAGGGGATTTGTTCGCCAATACGAACCGCCATGGTTTTTCCTTTTTGTTTAAACATCTCTCTTACCAGTAACATGCTGGCTAGGGGTTTGTATAAAGCTGAGGCAGCATAAAAAACCCATGAATTTCGTGCGGTCAGATGCAGTGGGACTATTGGTGCATTAGCCTGGCTGGCTAAGCGTAAAAAGCCACTGTGCCATTTACCATCGCGAACACCTTGCGGGCGTAAGCGTGATACTTCGCCAGCGGGGAATATTATTAAGGCCCCAGCTGCGGCTAGATGCTGTTGAATCGCCTCAAGCTTGTGCCGTTCTGTACCTCCGTTAAGGTTATTAACAGGCAACAATAAGTTTTGCATTGGCGCTAAGCTCATCAGCAGTTGGTTGGCCATGATTTTCAGATCTGGGCGCAGCCCACTGACCAGTTTTAACAGGGCTAAACCGTCTAACGATCCTATTGGGTGATTAGCAATCAGCAACACTGGGCCGGTCGAAGGGATATGATCTAGCTCATCATCACGCACGCTATAGCTAAACTGAAAGTATTCTAATACTTGTTCAACAAACTCCATGCCTTGTAAATGTGGATAGCGAGCGGCAAAAGCTTGGAATTCCCGCTCGTGCAATAAATAGCTGAGGAGCATTTTGCCGGGGCGATACCACCAGGGCTTTGGTTGATCGGACATGAAGTGCTGTTCTAATAGTTGCTCTACGTTAAGCATGATTTATTCCCAAGGCAAGATAGACTGGCGATCTAGACGAATCCTTGTAGACTACTCATCGCAGATGACAAATAAGTGGCAGTTTTGTGGCAGTTTTGACACAGCAAACACATGAAATGCTGTAGCTGTTTTCGCAGTGAATGGGGATATTTAAGTGCTATCTTAGCGACCCATTTAACAGTGCTATGCTAAGATAAAGCATTAATAGCAAGTAGCATTATAGGGGTTGTTTTGAGTATTGCGCTGATTATTCCCGATAGAAAACTAGATGATTTACAGCAACGTTTGCAGCAAGCCTTACCCACAACGCCAATTGAAATTTGGCCCGATATCGCAAAGCCAGAACACGTGACGTTTGCCGTGGTATGGAAGCAACCCACAGGCTCGGTGGCCAGCTTGCCGAATCTTAAAGCTTTGCAAAGTTTTGGTGCCGGTGTTGATGGGATCCTCAGTGATGCCAGCTTACCGCGTTTACCTTTGGCTCGGATTGTCGACCCGGCGTTAACCGAGGCAATGCTTAGTTATCTGGCGGGCATTGAAGCGTATTACCGTTTGAGGCTCGATCTGTTTCAGCAACAACAGCAACAAGCCTTGTGGCGACCGAAAAGTCCGCGTCGTTTAAGCTCATTGTGTGTACTTGGCTTAGGTGAACTGGGTACGGCCACGGCATTACACTTTAAAGCTCAAGGTTATCAAGTGAACGGTTGGTCGCGCCGCCCACAACAATTAGCCGGTGTTCATTGTTTTGCGGGTACCGAGCAATTGGCTGCTGCCGTCGGTTCAGCGGATTTGCTGATCTGTTTATTGCCTTTAACTGCACAAACTGAAAACCTGTTAAATGCTGACTTTTTTGCCATGCTCAAGCCTGGTGCCATTCTTATTAATGTGGCGCGTGGTGCCATCGTCGATGAGCAGGCGTTGCTCGCCGCGTTAGACAGTGGCCAACTAGCGGCCGCCTGTTTAGATGTGTTCCGTCAAGAACCCCTTGTGGCGGAGCATGCGTTTTGGCGGCATCCTGCCATTATGATTACACCGCATATTTCTGCGGTGACTAAAGTGGAGACCGTGGTGGCGCAAATTGCGGAAAACTACCAACGCAGTTGTCAGGGGCAATCGTTAGTTAATGAAGTCGATTTACAACAAGGCTATTAACCCTATTGAAAATAATGACTTGAATAGTAGTATTATCTTTATTAGACTAATTCTGCTAATGAGATTTTGCAGTACTTAGTAGAAATAGAGAATAAGAAGAAGTCATTTGAGGTTTATTATGAGTAAAGCGTCCAATCGTGGTTTTGGCTTTACCACACTCGCTATTGCCGTGGTCCTTATGGCGTTAACAGCGTTTTTTACCAAAGCTGAAGCATTCAGTTGGCTGATCTAAAAAAACAGGGCTGGTTATCCAGCCCTGTTTTTTTATACCTGATGATCTTGTTAATTCGACGCGTCGATATTCAGGGCTTGTTAACGTTTGCTGTTTAGATTTTGTTCGTTTGGCGATGTTTTGATCGCGAAACGAGGAGTGTAATTTAGTTATTCTAAATAAACGACGAGAGACAAAGAGCAAAGCATCGCCAGACGAACCCTTCGGGCAGCGAGTGGCTGGCATTTCTACTGCGTTATCGCTTGTTTATGTAGAATAACTACACGGCACAAGCTCTGCCTTGTATAAAGACCAGCCACTCAGCTGCAAAAACAACCAGCAAACGTCAACAAGCCCTAGTATGCCGTTCACGGTTCTCGCGTTTTTGCTCTGCATTTTTCTGCAATAACACATAGGTAGCACTGTAACCCCCATGCTGGCGCTGCGCGGTATGAGCGGCTAATACGGGGGTAAAACTGGGTAACCACTTAAAAACATAGCTGCGCAAAATAGCAGGGTGTGGCTTACTGTTTCGGCCCATACCATGCTGGATCAATAAAGTTCTGACGCCACGTTTATGGCAGTCGGTAATAAATTGCAGTAACTGACTACGAGCTTCTTGCAAGCTTTTACCAAGCAGGTTAAGCGTGGCATCTAATTGATATTTACCTAAGCGCAGATTGCGATACACACCTTGTTGTACGCCATCTTTACAATAGGCAAATACGTCGTCGGGTTTAACTAAATCAACGTATTCCATGCTCAAATATTGAGGATCGTATTCCATCTCTTGTTCAGCGGCTTTGCGTCTGGCCTGCTGCGCTAAGGTAGGACTGAATTCGCCATTTTGTTGAAGTACCGCATCTTGCGGTAGGGGTTTAACATCGGCCATTTCGCTCAGAAACAGCCCAAATTCGTCTTGTGACATGTCTGACTCCGATGCTTACTGCTAAGAGCCGAGTATAGCCTGTCAGGCTGTTGGAAAAAAGCCGCTTATTTTGTTTGCGCTTGTAACTCAATATTCGCCAGATCATTGGCGGTTGCTGCGGCGGCTTGGGCTTTTTTACGTGCAGCAGCAAAACGCAGCAGGTAATAAGCATTGATCAATAAAACTAATAAGTTGGAAATCACCCCTTGCGGAATGGCGATGTGGCTGTAATACACAAACAATAAGCTGCAACCGATTAATGTAGCTAATCGTAGCCAGAACACATCTTTAATAAAAAAAGCGCCGATACAAATTGTTAGGCCAATCCAGCTGATAATATCGTAAAACAGATTTTCCATGTTAATGCTCCGGCATAGTGTGCGCAATGGCGCGCATTATGAGCAGAGTCGAGTAATTACTCAACTAAGATAAATTACATTTTTCAGATTAGTTTATTTAATGGATTTTTTGCTGGATTTGCCAAAGGCGATAACGCGAATACAAAAGGATTAGCGCCGCAGCGAGCGGCGCTAATGTCACGAATTACTGACGTAAATTAACCTGACTATTGGCAATTTCACGCGTCATAATTAACCATGCTTCGAGGTTTTGCCGCAATGCAGTGGGATCAATTTTATCCAGCGTATCATTTGGGGTATGGTGATAATCAAAGTAATCCGTACCATCCTGCATCAGACTCGCGACGGGTACGCCTTGTGCTTTTAACATCGACACATCTGGCCCCCCAGACGCGGTGTTCGGGCCCATAGCGATACCCAGCGGTGCTAATTTTTTCTGCAGTTCCTGGGCAAAGGCTAATGCTTGTTCACCCATACCGGTGTCAAAACGCCAAATACGACCTGCGCCAAAGTCTGATTCTGAAGCAAACACATGGGTGTGTAATTGCTTATGGTGTTTAGCGGCATATGCGCGGGCGCCAATTAAACCGCCTTCCTCATTACCAAATAGCACCACGCGAATGGTACGCTCAGGCTTCTCTTGCTTTAATAAAGCGGCTGTCGCCATCACGATGCCCACACCGGCGCCATCATCTAATGCGCCAGTACCTTCATCCCAAGAATCTAAGTGTGCACTGATTAGCACGATTTCATCGGGGCGTTTGCTACCTTTGATCTCGGCAATCACATTGTGACTGGTAACAGTACCTGGGAGATTATTACTCATTTGCATGTTTAGCGTCAGTTCTGGGTTAATCGCCAGCATCTTGCTCAATTGCTGCGCATCGGGTACGGAAATGGCTGCCGCAGGAATACGTTCAATGCCTTCTTCGTAACGCATTTGACCGGTGTGGGCAAAACGGTTATTGCTGCTACCGACTGAGCGGATCACTAAGGCTTTTGCACCAAGTTTTGCTGCTTCAACTGCACCCGTAGCGCGTGCCCCGACGACTTGGCCATAAAAACCACCGCGAATATCTTTCTCTAAGGCATGATTAATAAAAACAATACGATCTTTCACTTTAGAAGCGTCCGCTTTTTTGAGCTCTTCTAAGGTATTAAACATGACAACTTGGCTGTTGATGCCATCAAACGGGGTACCGATTGAACCACCCAAAGCGGTGACCACTAAAGATTGATGAAAAGGTGCTGCCACTTTTAAGCTCGCTTGACCACGCTCCCAGTACAGCATATCAAAGGGTTCGCGCCAGACTTTATCAAAACCCAATTCGGTAAATTTTTGCTCTGCCCACAGTACCGAGCGCATATCGGCCTCACTGCCGGCTAAGCGCGGACCTACTTCTACCGTTAACGATTCAACTAATTTGTAAGCTAAATCTTTATCAATAGTTACATTTTGGGCATGCACATTTAGGCTAAAAGCTGCTAGTATTGTTGTTATCCACATTTTCATGGTTTGTTCCCGCTATTTGGTTTGACTGTTGTGGAGACGTTATCATGTTTTACGGATGAAACCTAAGTAACTCGCTGGACGTCAGTTTTTGGTCGACCAGCCGAAAAATGGAGACGCTGCAAGGATGCAAGCATTTATTCAAACCTGCTATAACCCCACTCCTGTAACCCAACAGTTAACGGCGCTTGTTGTTGATGATACGGTGGCTGTGCGTGCTTACCTTAAAAGTATCTTGCATCAACTTGGTGTAACTCAGGTGCTAGAGGCAGCCGACGGCGCCAAAGGCGAAGCCTTGTTTATGCAGCATCAACCACAATTAGTTTTTTTGGATATTCAGCTACCAGACATAAACGGTAAGGTATTGTTGCAACGTTTCAGGTGTGTTGACCAGCAATCACATATATTTATGATCTCGGCTTATTCCAGTGTCGATAACTTGAAAGCAGCTGTAGCAGGCGGAGCAAAAGCTTTTGTAGTGAAACCTTTTACTGCAGAAAGAATCTCAAGTCTGGTTCAACCCTTATTGTCGTGTAGTGTCTGATGCATACCCGGATTATTCTGTCATAATGAGATCAGGCTAGTATTAGTTTAATGAGCGGTGCAAAACATGAATTTAGAAGATATGCTGAAAAATTCAGCGGAAGCAGTGAAGTTACTGAAAGCGGTGTCGAATGAGCGCCGTTTAATTATTTTATGCCATTTGTTGCAAGGCGAGCTGTCGGTAGGTGAATTAAACAGCAAGTTGGATTTAAGCCAATCTGCACTTTCACAGCATCTCGCTTTATTGCGCAAAAATAAATTGGTGAAAACGCGTAAAGAATCGCAAACGGTGTTTTATCGGATCTCTAGCGATGAAGTAACCGAGGTCATTGCACTATTACACAAACTGTATTGCGCTGAGTAATTTGTCGCGCTGTGCACTGATTGTCGGCTGCTTTGTGTGGCCGAAATGAACTTACAAAAAAACCAGCCGAAGCTGGTTTTTTTGTTTTACATCGCCAATTAGGCTGCTTTTAACGCTTTTACATGGGCGTTTAAGCGAGACTTATGACGAGCTGCTTTGTTCTTATGGATCAGACCTTTGGCTGCCATACGATCAATAACAGGGACCATCTTGTTGAACGCTTCCTGAGAAGCTACTGCGTCAGCAGTTAATACTGCTGCGTAGGTTTTCTTGATGAAAGTACGCATCATAGAACGTTGACTGGCGTTTTGCTGACGACGTTTTTCTGATTGTATTGCGCGCTTCTTAGCAGACTTGATGTTAGCCAAGGTAACACTCCTAAAAACTTAAAACCGGACTCTTTAAAGGCCGCATAATATGCCTATTTACTGGCCCATTGTCAAATGCTTTAAACGAAAAGGCCCGTAATTAAATTGCAGTGAGCACTGGTAATTGATCTCAGTAACAGGTGAAAATAGCGCCGCAGCAAATAAAGGAGTCTCTCGTGTCAGGAAAATTACTAAAGTCAGGGCTGATTGTCAGCTTTATGACGTTGATTTCAAGAGTGTTAGGCCTGGTGCGAGATGTGGTGGTTGCCAATTTTGTTGGTGCGGGTGCTGCTGCTGACGTGTTTTTCTTTGCTAACCGTATTCCAAATTTTTTACGTCGACTCTTTGCCGAGGGCGCTTTTTCTCAAGCCTTTGTGCCGGTGTTAAGTGAAGTTAAAGCTAAACATGGTGATGATGCGGTTCGAGAATTAGTGGCCAAGGTGGCGGGAACGCTGGGTGTTATTGTCACTCTAGTGACGCTGGTGGGGGTGGTCGGCTCGCCGTTGATTGCTTTGCTGTTTGGTATGGGCTGGTTTATCGAATGGCTGAATGATGGGCCTGACGCGCACAAGTTTGAAATGGCCAGTGTGATGTTAAAAATTACCTTTCCTTATCTTTGGTTTATTTCTTTAGTCGCGTTATCGGGCGCGGTGCTAAATACCTATAACCGTTTTGCGGTAGCGGCCTTTACGCCCGTTTTCTTAAATATTGCGATTATTGGCTCGGCGCTGTATCTGGCTCCTGGGTTGGATGAACCCGCTATGGCATTGGCTTGGGGCGTGTTTATTGGCGGTATTGTACAGTTATTATTTCAATTACCGTTTTTAGCTAAAGCCGGTTTGTTGGTGCTGCCAAGATGGCATTGGCAAGATGAAAACGTGACAAAGATCCGTACTTTGATGCTACCAGCACTGTTTGGTGTTTCTGTAAGCCAAATCAATCTGCTGCTCGATACCGTGATTGCCTCGTTTTTACTAACCGGGGCCGTAAGCTGGTTATATTACTCGGATCGGTTAATTGAATTTCCATTGGGCTTATTCGGGATCGCGATTGCCACGGTGATCCTGCCGAACTTATCGCGGCATCATGCCACGGCAGATACTGCGCGCTTTGCTCACACGCTGGATTGGTCAGTGCGCTTTGTGGCGATGTTTGGTTTACCGGCGATGCTGGCGTTAATGGTGCTGGCACAACCGATTATCACGGTGCTGTTTATGCGCGGTGAATTTACCCAGCAAGATGTGTTAATGGTGTCGTACAGCTTATTGGCCTATTGCTGTGGCTTGTTAAGTTATATGCTAATCAAGGTGTTAGCACCTGGCTATTATGCGCGGCAAGACATTAAAACGCCGGTGCGAATTGGCATTATCGCTATGGTGGCCAATATGGTGTTTAACCTGATGTTGGCACCCTTTTTAAGTTATGTAGGCTTGGCTTTAGCTACGGCGATGTCGGCAAGTTTAAATGCGTTTTTATTGTATCGTGGTTTAAAGCTCGCTGGGGTGTATCAATTAAGCCGTTTTAGTATGGTGATGCTGGCTAAATTTGCTTTGGCCAGTGTATTGATGGCTTCAGCGCTCTATGTCGTTAGCCCAAGCTTAAGTGTCTGGGTGGAGCTGCCTTTAACGTCGCAAATAGTGCAATTATCCAGTTTGTGTCTGTTGGCTGTAATAGCGTACTTTGCCTTGCTGTTCCTGTTTGGGGTGCGTTTGGCTGATTTTAAAGCAAAAACTGTTGCTGAAAGCCAACGGTGATCGGGTTATAATCGTCAGTTGACAAGCAACCGCAGGAATAATTTAAGGCAGGCATGGAGTTAATTCGCGGCATCCACAACATATTACCGCAGCATAAAGGCTGTGTGTTAACCATCGGCAATTTTGACGGTGTGCACTTGGGGCACCAAGCCGTGTTAGCTCAGGTTAAACAACTGGCACAGTCGAAGCAGTTGCCGTCTTGCGTAATGGTGTTTGAACCCCAACCTCTGGAATTATTCGCGGGCAGTGATGCGCCGGCTCGGATCTCTCGCTTTCGTGAAAAGTATTTAGCGTTAGCAGAATTAGGCATCGACCGATTACTCTGCGTTGGCTTTAATCGTGCTTTTGCGGCACAAGATCCAGAACAGTTTATTGAAGATTTACTGCTTGATAAGTTAGGCGTACAGCATTTGATTGTGGGTGATGACTTTCATTTTGGCCAAGCCCGTAGCGGTAATTACGCGTTATTAGAACGTGCCGCCTTAAAGTATGGTTTTGGTTTAAACAGCACCTCAAGTTTAAAACTGGAGCAGCAACGGGTTAGTAGTACGTTGATCCGCAGTGCCTTACAAGCCGACCAACTGCATTTAGCTGAAACTATGCTAGGGCGGCCTTTTGCATTAACTGGGCGAGTAAGACATGGTCGTAAGTTAGGCCGAAACCTTGGCTTTCCCACTGCGAATGTCTGGTTGTACCGTAAAAAATTACCGGTATCAGGCGTTTATGCCATCACTGCTCGCACCTGTTTTGGGGTGTTTCAAGGGGTGGCTAATATTGGTAATCGGCCAACCGTACAGGGTGTGCGTGAACAACTAGAAGCGCATCTATTTGATTTTAATCAAGATTTATATGGTAGTCAGATTGAAGTGGTGCTGCGGCACAAACTTCGAGCCGAACAGCGGTTCGACAATCTGGATGCATTAAAACAGCAAATCGCCGTCGATGAAGCGGCAGCGAAACAGTATTTTAGTCAGCAGCCTGCGCTACTGAACTCACTAACTTAACGGAATTTAAACGGATGAGCGATTACAAGCATACCCTGAATTTACCAGAAACGGCTTTTGCTATGCGCGGCAATCTGGCACAGCGTGAGCCACAAATGTTGGCAAAATGGACCGAAGCCGATTTATATGGTCAGATCCGTGAAGCTAAAAAGGGTAAAAAAACCTTCATTCTGCACGATGGCCCCCCTTATGCAAACGGTAATATTCACATCGGCCATGCTGTTAATAAGATCCTTAAAGACATTATTGTTAAAGCAAAAACGTTATCTGACTTCGATGCACCCTATGTGCCGGGTTGGGATTGTCATGGTTTACCGATTGAATTGGTGGTGGAGAAAAAGTACGGCAAGCCCGGACAAAAATTAACGCCTGCCGAATTTCGAGAGAAGTGTCGTGAATATGCGTTAACGCAAATTGATGCGCAGCGCACTGACTTTATCCGCTTGGGCGTATTGGGCGATTGGT
Organism: Alishewanella sp. SMS8; assembly: GCF_030737935.1. Lineage (NCBI taxonomy): Bacteria > Pseudomonadati > Pseudomonadota > Gammaproteobacteria > Alteromonadales > Alteromonadaceae > Alishewanella > Alishewanella sp. SMS8. The sequence continues at coordinate 191,154 of NZ_JAPJEA010000002.1, read as the reverse complement.
ATAAGCCATATCGGACAATGGATTTTCAAACCGAAGCTAATATTATCCGCAGCTTAGGTAAAATTATTGAAAACGGCCATTTGTTACAAGGGTTCAAACCCGTGCATTGGTGTACCGACTGTGGTTCGGCCTTAGCCGAAGCGGAAGTGGAATACCAAGACAAGATTTCACCGGCTATTGATGTGCGCTTTCAAGTCGTGGATGAATCGGTCGTCGATCGCTTTGATCATCCAGAAGCGCATCGGGGGCATGGCCCGTTGGCTGTGGTGATCTGGACCACCACACCTTGGACAATTCCAGCCAACCGCGCCGTGGCGCTTAATGCCGAGCTGAGCTATTCACTGGTGCAGGTTGAGCAAGGACCACAAGGTGCTGAGCGTTTGATTATCGCTACTGATCTGGTGAAAGAGGTGATGGCGCGCGCTAATATTGAACATTATCACGCCTTGGGATTCTGCCAAGGCAAGCAGCTAGACTTAGTTAAGCTGCAGCATCCGTTATACGATTTCCAAGTGCCGGTGGTACTGGGTGAACATGTTACGACTGAATCGGGTACAGGATGTGTGCACACGGCACCAGGGCACGGTCAAGAAGACTTTGTTGTTGGTCAAAAATACCATTTAGAAGTGGCGAACCCCGTCGGTGCCAATGGCGTTTATCTGCCGGATACACCGATGTTTGCTGGTCAGCACGTTTTTAAAGCCAATGATACTATCGTTGAAGCATTAAAGGCGGCTGGCGCTTTGTTATTGCACAAAGCGTATAAGCACAGTTATCCCCATTGCTGGCGGCATAAAACACCCATTATCTTTCGCGCTACGCCGCAATGGTTTATCAGCATGGAGCAGCAAGGCTTACGACAAATGTCGTTAGAACAAATTGCCAAAACTCGCTGGATCCCTGATTGGGGTCAACAACGGATTGAAAACATGGTAGCAGGCCGGCCCGATTGGTGTATTTCACGGCAGCGTACCTGGGGTGTACCTATTGCGTTGTTTGTAGATAAAGATACCGGCGCCTTACATCCAAAAACCGCAAGTTTAATTGAACTGGTGGCGAAACAAGTTGAGTTGGGTGGCATTCAAGCTTGGTTTGATCTTGATGCAGCACAGTTGCTTGGCGAAGACAGTGAGCGTTATACCAAAGTCACTGACACACTCGATGTTTGGTTTGATTCGGGCATTACCCATGCTGCGGTGGTGGATGCGCGCCCAGAGTTTCATCAGCCTGAGCAGATTGATTTGTATTTAGAAGGCTCAGATCAGCATCGCGGTTGGTTTATGTCATCCTTAATGACGGGCGTAAGCATGAAACAGCGCGCACCGTATAAACAGGTATTAACCCATGGTTTTACCGTTGATGGTGAAGGCCGCAAGATGTCAAAGTCGTTAGGTAATGTGGTATCACCTCAAGATGTGATGAACAAACTGGGTGCAGACATTTTACGCTTATGGGTAGCAACAACGGATTACACCTCAGAGATGACGGTTTCTGATGAGATCCTTAATCGTGCTGCCGATAAATATCGCCGCATTCGAAATACTGCGCGTTTCTTGTTAGCAAACCTTAACGGTTTTAACCCAGAAACTGATGCTCTGCCATTTAACCAATTGGTCGAGTTAGATTTGTGGGTGGTTAATCGTGCTGCGCAGTTACAGCAAGAGATTATCGATGCCTACGACAACTATCAGTTCCATCAGGTCAGCCAAAAGCTGATGAACTTCTGTACTGTTGAACTGGGTAGTTTCTATCTGGACGTGATTAAAGATCGTCAGTATACCGCTCACAAAGACAGCCAAGCGCGTCGTAGCTGCCAAACTGCGCTTTATCATATTGTGCAAGCCATGGTGCGCTGGATGGCACCTATCATGAGCTTTACGGCACAAGAAATCTGGGAAGCCTTACCGGGTCAACAACACGCGTTCGTGTTTACGGATGTGTGGTACAGCGGTTTTACCGAGTTACCAGCAGGGCGTTTCAGTAATGCTTATTGGCAGCAACTGCTGCAGGTACGTGACGAGGTGAACAAAGTGTTAGAAGCGGCACGTCGGGAAGAGCGGATTGGTGCCTCTTTGCAAGCCGAAGTGACCTTGTTTGCCGAGCCCAGTTTAGCAGCAGCCTTACAGCAGTTAGGTGACGAATTACGCTTTGTACTGATCACTTCTACGGCAACCGTTAGTGCACAAGCGCCGAGCGCTGACGCGATTGCTACGGCAATTCCGGGGCTAAGTGTATTGGTCACAGCGTCTAGCGCGGCGAAGTGTGAGCGTTGTTGGCATCACCGGCATGATGTGGGTATTGATCCGGCGCAGCCGGGGATCTGTGGTCGCTGTGTTGATAACGTCAGTGGCCAAGGTGAAACACGGGAATTTGCGTAATGCGTTTATTTCAAGAAACAGCATGGCGTTGGTGGTGGTTAATTGCGTTGCTGATCCTATTGGATCAGCTGACTAAGCAGTTAGTGCACCAACAAATGGCCCTATTTGATTCAATTGAGTTGTTGCCTTTTTTTAACCTAACCTATGTACGAAATTATGGTGCAGCATTCTCATTTTTAAGTGATGCGGGTGGATGGCAGCGCTGGTTCTTCACCGGTATTGCGATCGGGATCAGTGTGGTCATTGCCGTTTGGATGAGCCGATTAAAACGCCACGAAATCAAACTTAGTTTGGCATTAAGTTTGGTGTTGGCTGGCGCCATGGGTAATTTAATTGATCGTAGCATTTATGGTTATGTGATTGATTTCTTTCATTTGTATTATCAGGATTGGCATTACCCCGCATTTAATATTGCCGACTCAGTGATCTGTATTGGCGCTGCACTGTTAATTTGGGATAGTTTTAGCAGTGATTCTGGAGCAAAAAAATGAGTATGATTACCCCAAGCAGCACCGTGGTGTTTCATTTTGATATCAAATTAACCGACGGCTCTGCCGCTGAAAGCACCCGAGTGCACAATAAACCGGCTAAAACCCAACTGGGTGATGGCAGTTTATCTCCGGCGTTTGAAGCACAATTATTAGGCTTGCAGGCCGGTGATAAAAAAACCTTTACCCTAGCGCCAGAAGACGCTTATGGTACGCCAAACCCTGATAATATTTACTATGTTGACCGTAGTAAGTTTTCGGCAGACGCCCCAGCCAAGGTTGGCTCTATTATTGGTTTCGCCATGCCAGATGGCTCTGAGTTACCAGGGCTCGTACGTGAAGTGGTGGGCGACTCGGTGACGATTGATTTTAATCATCCACTGGCTGGCCAAACCCTAACTTTTAATATCGAAATTGTACAAGTGAGCTGAAATGGACATTTTGTTAGCTAATCCTCGTGGTTTTTGTGCCGGTGTTGATCGGGCGATCAGTATTGTAGAGCGTGCGTTAGAGTTGTACGAGCATCCGATCTATGTACGACACGAAGTGGTGCATAACAAATTTGTAGTTGATGGCTTACGCCGCAGCGGCGCCGTGTTTGTCGATGAATTAGATGAAGTACCCGATGGCCATATCGTTATTTTTAGTGCGCACGGTGTTTCACAAGCGGTGCGCGAGCGGGCTAAACAGCGTGGTTTAAAAGTATTCGACGCGACTTGCCCATTAGTCACTAAAGTGCATATGGAAGTCACCCGTGCCAGCCGTAAAGGCATCGAGTGTATTCTTATTGGGCATGCTGGCCATCCTGAAGTTGAAGGTACCATGGGCCAGTATGACAATGCCGATGGCGGCATTTACTTGGTAGAATCGGTAGAAGATGTCCATACGCTGCAAGTTAAAAATCCCGCCTTGCTTTGCTACAGCAGCCAAACCACCTTGTCGGTAGACGATACTGCGGATGTGATTGATGCCCTAAGAACACGCTTCCCAGACATTGAAGGGCCACGCAAAGATGACATTTGCTATGCCACGCAAAATCGTCAAGATGCCGTGCGCGAGTTGGCATCAAAAGCGCAGTTGATGTTAGTGGTGGGAGCAAAGAACAGCAGTAATTCAAACCGCTTACGCGAGTTAGCTGAAAAACTGGGTTGTACTGCCTATTTAATTGATACCGCCAACGATATTCAACAAAGCTGGTTAGACGGTGTCACTAAAGTGGCGGTAACGGCCGGCGCGTCTGCACCAGAAGTACTGGTGCGAGATGTAATAGCCCAATTAAAAATGTGGGGCGGCAACACCGTTACGGAAACGCAAGGTCGCGAAGAAGGGGTGGTGTTTGCTATTCCGGCTGAGCTGCGTTAAATAGGAAATACCTCATGAAAAAGCTGCAGGATGTGCCTCGTCTCGAACTGCAGCTGCCAGATCTCACTCAGGGAAGTCATTTGCTTCGTGTGGTGGTGTTCTCGCAAGCTCTGGCGTTAATACTCGCATTAGCGCCTTATTCCTCTGAGCCGTTTTGGAGCAGCCTCGGTACTATCAGTCTTTTTATTCACTGGATCAGCTTAGGTAGCTGCTTAGTGTTTAGTCGTTTACAACCTCGTTTGCGCTTTATGTCACTGATGCCATTTGCCTTGGCGGTACAGCTAATATTACTCAGTGTGACCTTTGTATGCTCTTATCTCAGTTTTTGGTTCTTACAGGAAGGCAACAATGTATCTTTCTGGACTGAAGCTGCTAACAACTTGATTATTGCCTTTATTGTAGGTTTAGTGCTTATTCAGTTTTTGATTATGTATGATGAATTAGCCCGCAGTATCACGTCACAACAAAAAGCTAAGCTGAGTGCTTTACAAGCACGTATTCGACCGCACTTTCTATTTAACTCACTTAACACGGTGGCAGAATTAATCCATACAGACCAAGACGCTGCGGAACAAGCCTTGTTGAATTTAGCAGACTTATTTCGGGCGGCCATGGCTAGTGCTGAAAATATAAGCTTGCAAGATGAACTGGCACTATGCAAACAGTATCTAGCCTTAGAACAGTGGCGATTAGGCTCTCGTTTGGTGGTAAATTGGCAACTGCCCGAAACGATCCCCACGCTAAACTTACCGGCGTTAACTATTCAACCACTACTAGAAAATGCGGTGCAATATGGTTTTGAAACACGAACGGTAGCGGGGGTACTAGATATCAAAGTGTATCTAGGTAAAAAACAGTTAAGTATCGTTATTGAAAACCCTGTCGCAACGAGTCATAAAAAGCAAAATAAAAACGGTATAGCCATTGCTAATATTCAGCAACGGCTAAAAATATTATTTGGCCAATCCGCTCAGCTGACAACTTATGAGTTGGCCGATATGTATCGAGTGAAACTTGTGTTACCGCTGGAGGGGGAATGAAAGTATTAATTGTTGACGATGAACCCCTGGCAAGAAGCCGCTTACAACGTTTATTAAAGCCGATAAATCAAGTTAGCTGTGTTGGCGCGGCTGAGCATGCAGCTCAAGCTTGGGAAATGATTGGTACATTACAGCCAGATGTCGTGTTATTAGATATTGATATGCCAGGTGAAGATGGATTAAGCCTAGCTGCAAGGATCGCTGAATTAGCGTTGCCCCCCGCTTTAGTATTTGTAACTGCTCATCCTGAACATGCATTAAAGGCCTATCAAGTGTCTGCTGCCGATTATCTTTTAAAGCCAGTAGTTCCTGAGCGATTGCAGCAAACCTTAACTAAAGTGGGTGCCTTAACTCGAGCTCATATTGAGCGGCAACACGGTACTGAAACCAAACTGGCTTATCAATGTGGAAATGTGACAAAAACAGTGCCTTTGGCACAAGTTTATTACTTTGTCGCCGATAGTAAATACGTTAAGGCCATCTTTGAGCATGGCGAAGCTTATTTAGACTTGTCTTTGGCTGAATTAGAGCAACGTTATACACAATTGTTAAGGATCCACCGAAGTTATCTTATTAATCCAAAGTATTTTTCTGCTCTAAAACAACATGCCGGACAATATGTTATTCAATTATCATCCTGCGCCGAATCCCTCCCCGTTAGTCGTCGCGCGTTAACGCAAGTTAAACACGCACTGCAACTAGACTAACACTGACCGTTTATCGGCTAATCCTACCGTTAGTCCTTACACCACTTGGTTTATCAAGTTAATCCTTTATAGTAATAAAATGATAGAACTATTGGAGCAAGTCATTAATGCGACGTAACGCAGGCTTTACCTTGATTGAACTGATGATTACTGTGGTCGTGCTCGGCATTGTTGCGACTATCGCGGTGCCTTCTTTTATTTCTCTTGTGCAGTCTAATCAGTTAACGGGTCAAATCAATCAGTTAGTAGGTGCTTTAAGTGCTGCTCGTACTGAAGCGATTAAAATGAATCAAAATGTGGTGTTCTGCCACAGTAGTGATGGCGCAACGTGTTCTGATATTGATGATGGCGCATGGCAAGGTTGGTTGATAGGCCTAGCGCCAACTGATCAAAGCGCCGGGATTGTTGCTGGCAGTATGATGGCTACGGGTTTCTTACAAACGGGGCAATTGATATTACGCGCGAACAACAATATTGCTGATGCTGACTCGCAAGTACGTTTTTCACCCCAAGGTCTGGTGCGAACGACCAATGGTAGACCACTTAATGGTGTGCTTCGCGTTTGTATCAATAACAGCAACGATAACAATACTCGAGATTTGATCATTCGGTCGGGTGGTCATATTGCGGTTGATACTTTGACCCTTACCAGTTGTACAGCGCCATAAGGAGTTACTAATGCCTGCTTTAAAGATGATGAAAAAACAAAAAGGTATTACTTTGCTAGAAGTATTAATTTCAGTCGTAGTGCTGTCGATTGGCTTGCTTGGAATTGCTGGTTTACAAACCGTCAGTCTGAAAAGTACCAACATGGCACACGAGCGCGCAATGGCTGTTATCTTAACTGAAACCTTATTTGAAGTTATGCGTGCCAATGCTGCCGCTGCCAGAGCCGGTGACTTTGCTATGGATTGCAGTTCTCCAGTGGCGGGTACTGAACAATGGTTTGATGATGTTCGGGCGGCGACCTCTCCAGAAACCTGTGCCGTAGTTGCATGGAATAACGGTGTTTATACCGTGACAATTGATTGGAGTAATCAGCGACTTGATGTTGACTCTAGAATTGTAATGGAAACACGCCCATGAAATGGCAAAAAGGTGTGACCCTAACTGAACTGCTTATCGCTCTGGTATTGGGTATTCTTTTATTAGGTGGCGTGCTCGGCGTTTTTTTGTCGAATCAAACTACGGCCAGAACAACCGAAGATTTATCTAACCTGCAAGATCGTATTCGGTTAGCTTTTCAGGTGATGTCGTATGATCTGCGTAGTGCCGGCTTTTTAGGCTGTAATAATTCTGAACGGGTGATTTCAGTGGTGCAAGTTGCTGGAGCAACGCCGGTATGGGCAACATGGCAGGGTGGTTTAGTGGGTACTGGTGTAGTTAGTGGAAATAGTGAGTCCATGCGCATTATGTACGCGGCTGGGCAAAGTGCCAGCATAAACACGCATGTTCCACCGCGGATGAACCTTAACCAAGACACTAATTTGTCTGTTGGTGATTTAGGTGTCATTTGTGATGATACTTTAACATCGATCTTTCAGGTTTCAGCTGTTGGTAATAACTGGGCTGAGCATGCCGCGGCAGGTTTGAATTGTTCTGCTGATCTGGGTTTTGCCAATCCGTTTATTTGTGCCACTGCTCGTCCAAGAGTTTATCCTGCCGATGCCATGCTAATGCGTTTTGAAACGGTGCGTTGGTTTGTCGCGGCCAGTGAAGTCGATAATACGTTAAATTCATTATTTCGTGAAATAGTGGTGAATGGCGCTGTGGTGCAAGAAGAAGTGTTATTTGGCGTTGAAAGACTTAGTTTTGCCTATCAAATGCGTAATGCGGCTTTTGGTCCAGTGCCATTTTCCGCTGCTTTAGATATGACGCAGGTCACAGGTGTCAATGTCACCATTTTGCTAGATGCAGCAGCTTATTCAAATATTACGATGGCCGATGATACGCGAACTATCGAGTTTTTTACGACGGTTAGAAATCGTTAGAGGTGTTTATGTTACCAAGAATAAAGCAACAGCAAGGTATTGCCTTAGTCGTCACGCTATTACTGCTGGTGGCCATTACCGTACTCACGCTGTCTAGTATGCAGCGTTCTACCTTGCAAGAGCGAATGACAGCAAACTTGTATGAGCATCAATTATTTGTTCAACAAACCGAATCAGCGCTGCGCGTGGCAGAAAATGTGTTGGCTGGCCTGTTACCTAATCCTGCTACTGCAGTGGGTACACCTGGATTTTACGGTATTCCAACAGCAGGCCAAGCTGATCGTTGGGAGGACCCTGCTACGGTATGGCAAGCTGCTCCTGCGGTGAATGAAATGCTCGATTTACAAGCGCGTTACATTATTGAATATGTTGGTGACTGGCCAACACCTGCGGCACCCGATTGCGACAGTGCGACAACCATTGAAGCAGATTGTTTATCGCCCACCTTTAGAATTACCGCCCGTACCCAGCCTGCAGACAATCGTCCAGGTGTGATTATGCAAACCATCTGGCGTTTATAAGGCTAGTGAGGAAAAAATTATGCAAGCTTTAATGAAAAAATCCGTTTGGTTTATGTGTGGGTTGAACTTCGGTGTTGCCATGTCGGTTTCCGCTGCGACATTATCTATTCCAAACGTCCCTCTGCAAACGGGCAGTGATGTTCCGGCAAATATCATGTTTTTGTTGGATGATTCGGGGTCTATGGCTTGGGAATATATGCCGAATGCCATTGCCAATAATTACAGTGCACCAACTTCAAAAGTCTGTACAGAATATAGAGGCAATGGAAACTGCAAAACGGAGAAAACAATCAGAACGGGAGCTAATGTGCAAAACTATTGGTATTACTCTTCTGAAGTCAACAAAACCTACTATGACCCAAATGTTGTTTATCAAATACCTCCGAATGAAGGCGGCACCTTACCTAATGTTCCAACTTATACTAAAGCTTGGATGGATGGTTTTGACAAAAGTAACTCCAGAGATCTGAGTGATGAATTTGACATGATTACCAATGGCGGGACCTTAAGGTTTACGGAAGGTGGTTTCTATTACAACTATGCGCCTAGTGCCACTGATCTTGTCAGTTGTAATAGTAATCTGAAACAAAATAAATGTTATAGCTATGTTTCAATGAACAGCGCAACTACTGCACAAAAGTCAAACTTTGCTATTTGGTATTCTTATTATCGCAGCCGTAAGTTATTGGCGCGATCTGGGGTTGGTACTGCTTTTTATAACTTACCAGATGATGTGCGAGTAGGTTATGGTGCTTTAAATGATGGTTTAGAGGAAGGCGTTCGTGAGTTTAACCAAGATGGCAGAAAGAACTTTTATGATTGGCTATACGATAGCAAAGCCTCTGGTGGCACACCGCTGCGTAGGACATTAGAATATGCAGGGAATTACTTTTCTACAGATGAGCCATATCGTGCGGACCCAACAAAATCTAGTAGCGCTTTAGTGAGCTGTCGTCAAAACTTCAGTATTTTGACGACGGATGGTTCATGGAATGGTAGCAATCCAGCCAGTAAAATTGGGAACGCTGATGGTGATTCTTATCAAATTACCTTAGCCGACGTTGCAAGTTATTATTACAAAAATGATTTAAGATCCGGCTTAACCAACAATGTACCAAAACGTAAAACAACTTCGCCTAATTGGCAACATATGGTGACTTTTGGTGTAGGTTTAGGGGTTGAAGGTACGTTAGATCCTGAAGTGGCTAAAAATTATGCGCCAAATGATAGCCGTTGGCCAAATCCAAATAATGACGATCGAAAAATTGATGATTTATTACACGCTGCGGTGAATGGCGATGGTGAATTTTTCAGTGCAAAAGATCCGGTAACCTTTAGTAAGCAAATTACTACTGCATTAAAAGCGATTTTAGACCGTATTGCTTCAGCGTCTAATTTAGCAGCCACCACAACGTCATTGTTAGAAGATAACAGTGTGTTCCAAGCTTCATTTAATACTGCAAGTTGGAGTGGTACGTTAATTAGCCGTGATGTGGATGATTTATCCTTACAGTGGTCAGCTAATTTTCCTGCGTGGCAGAGTCGTAACATTCAAACTAGTCGCACTACTTTAGGTATTACAACGTCATTTCCGTTTACATGGGATAATTTATTACCACTTGTGGAGCGTCCTGCATTAGAGTCAGAAATTGTGGTTAATTATTTGCGTGGTGATCGCAGTAATGAAAAACCGTCAGGAACTTTAAGACAGCGCGTGTCTATTTTGGGTGATATTGCACATTCTTCGCCGGTGTATGTTGGCGCGCCACAAAACCGCAATTATCAACGTTATAGCTGGGCGGGCTCGTCATCTTATGCGGCTTTTGTTGCAGATAAAAAAGATCGCGCTCCGATGGTATATGTGGGGGCTAATGATGGCATGTTGCATGGTTTTAATGCTGATACCACCAGCTCAACCAAAGGTATTGAAACTTACGCTTATGTTCCGCAAAAAATGCTGACTGCCGCAGCACAATTAGCGTCTTATTCTAAAGAAACCTACGCACACCGTTTTTATGTTGATGGTTCACCAACTGTCGGTGACGTTTACATTAACGGTCAATGGCGTTCTGTCTTGGTCAGCTCTCTAGGCCGAGGTGGTAACAGTGTTTTCGCTTTAGACGTTACAGATCCGACCAATATTACCTTGTTGTGGGATCTGACTATTCCAGAATTAGGTGTGATGACAGCCAAACCCGTTATCACCCGTTTGAATAATGGTCGCTGGGCAGCAGTAATGCCCTATGGTTACAATAACAGTACCAATAAAAGCGGTTTGTTAGTCATTGATATTCAAAATGGTGGCACGCCGATTAAGCTTGAGTTACCGAATACTGCAGGCGAGCTAGGTCAACCAGAAGGCTGGGATATGAACCGCAATGGTAATGCTGATTGGTTCTTTGCGGGTGACTTAAACGGTAATGTTTGGAAATTTGACTTATCTTCAATCTCTGCAACAAACTGGGGGGTGGCTTACAATAATACACCGCTGTTCACAGCAAAAGATGCGGGTAATAAAGCGCAGCCAATTACCGGCGGTATAACGTTATCGAGCCATCCAACAACAGGCGAATTATGGATTTTCTTTGGTACAGGAAAATACTTAGAAACAGGTGATAGCTTAAATACAGATACACAAAGCTGGTATGGTATTGTTGATGGCACAATTATTAGCAATCGTGGTCAATTAGTACCACGCTATATGACGAATACGACCTACACCAACGGTGCTATTACTGAGCAAACAAGGACAGTGACTGCTGGAAGTTCGAATGATTTGGTCAATAAACGTGGCTGGTATATGGATTTAATCGATGCTAGAGAGCGTGTCACCTCAAAAGCTCGTGTTGTCGGCACTAACTTGATTTTAAATACGATTATTCCCGATTCTGATCTATGTAATCCGCAGGGTGATGGTTGGGTTATGGCGATAGACCCTTTTAGTGGCAGCCGCTTAAAATATCACTTGTTTGATTTATCCAATGATGGCGAATTTAATGATTCAGATGGTATCACGACAACGAATGGGCAACAGAACGTTATCAATGTAGCGAGTGGTCTCAAATTTGAAGGAATGCCAGGTGAACCTGTTTTTGTTGGTGAGCAGATGTTAGTGGGCGATTCAAGAGTCTCTATTGATTCTCGCTTAGTCAACTTACAATTAAGAAGAGGCCGGATATCCTGGCGTGAGGTAGTAAACTAATGCAAAAAATACGTGGCGTTACCTTGATTGAGCTAATGATTGCCGTTGCTATTATTGGTATCTTGTCGGCTATAGCCTATCCCTCATATACCAACTATGTGCTGCGCTCTAATCGAGCCGCAGCAACGGCTTGTTTAGTAGAGCAAGCGCAGTTGATGGAAAGAACCTACACACAAAATATGAGCTATAATCCAGCGGGCTTTGTCTTACCCAACACGCAATGCCAGCAAGAGCTGGCAACACGCTATGCTTTTGCGCTCTCTACTATAACCGCAAGAACTTTTACGCTTACCGCTACACCAACGAGCATCCAGTCAGGTGATGGCTGTGGCGCATTGACGTTGAATCAGGCTGGGCAAAAAGGTGCGAATGGTGAAGTTAGTGCCGCAGCTGTACAATCGTGTTGGTAGCAATATTTTCACAATATTGACTTGATCTATTAACCGCTGCTGCTATGTTTATTTTCCGAGGATAAAAAACCGAGGTCAATATGAAGCAGCAGCGTGGTGCAACATTGATCGAAGTATTGATCACCTTACTGATTATCAAAATTGGTTTACTTGGCGTGCTAGCTGGGCAACTGCTGGCACTGAAGTGGGTTACTGATGCCACTCAGCGCACTACGGCTATTGCGCTCTCCCAAGAAATTGTACAACAACTGCATAGTTTTAATTCTCCTCACAAAGCCAGCGATTTTCAGCTTGCTGAACAGCCTGCCTCTGAATGCAGTGCCCATCTTCCTTGTCAATATACCGAGGCGCGCCAATATCTTTTGTCACGTTGGCAAGCGAAATGGCAGGGCTCTGCGCATAGTTATGGTTTATTACTCGATCCACAGTTTTGTTTGCAGCAGCACAATGGCCAGCTGCAATTAGCGGTAAGTTGGCAGCAAAATGCAGCATTTGCACAGGGCATAGCGCCTACCTGTAAGGTAGGAAATGGCCGCTCTGGTTTATCTTTAGCCCAAGAGTAACGTCTGATGATTCGGCGGGAAGCTGGTTTCTCTTTAGTGGAATTACTGATTGCAGCCGCGTTAGCCCTGATGTTGTTATTGTTGATGTTAACCACTTTTACTGCGCTAAATCAAAGTTCGACGCAAACACGGCAATTAGCCCAATTGCAGCAAAATGGTCAGTTGGTATTAAATTTACTGCACAATGAATTAAAAAATACGGGGTTTTGGGGTGGGTTACCGCAACAGCAATTAGCCGAAGCCGCAACCTTATCTTTACCGGCCGGCGACTGTGTTGCTGAAGGGTTAGATAGCGGCAGTTTTCCGATGAGTGGTCAGTCTTTTCTCACTTTATATGCTGCCAGGGCAACCGGTGGTCGGCAATTAGGTTGTTTAAATAACCTGATCAGAGATACAGAGTTTTTACAGTTAAAACGTAGTATTGGCTTAATTGTGGCACCTGATGAAATGCGCGCGAATCGGTTTTATTGGCAAGCTGATTGGCAGCAAGGTCGATTTGTTGCGGTTGATGCCGCACAGCTGAATGCTGGGATGTTGTTTCCTTATCAGCATCTAGTATTTTATTTGCAGCAGCAAAACCAAAATGGTCAAACTATCCCGGTGTTAATGCGTAAAAGATTAGTTCGCAATGCAGCGGGGGCAGCCAGTATCAGTACGGATTCTATTATTGATGGTGTTGAACGGCTGCATTTTGAATTTATGATTGATAGTGATTTGGATGGGCGGCCTAACTTTAGCTTAGCGAGCCACCAAATGACAGTAGAGCATTGGTTGCAACAACAAAGCCGGATTGTGGGTTTGCAATATCATGTGTTGTTAAGGTCTCTGGAACCTGACCATCATTATAACAATACACAGCAATATCAACTTGGTAGCATTCAGTTTGAGGCGCCAGGTGATGCCTATCGTCGCTTGCAGTTAAGTGGCGCTGTCTATTTTGAAAACGCTGTTCTGGCAGAGCAGTAAAACGGTTAGTTACATTATTGTTATTGATACTTCGGAGGCGCTATGAGAAATCGCGGCATGGTTTTACTCACTGCACTGTTGTTCTTAACGGTTATGTTATTAGTTGTAGGCAGTAATTTATTTATCAGCAAGTTAAGTGCTCAGTCTGCACAGGCAGCTCAGCAGCAGTTGCAGTTAGAATTTCGTGCTTTAGAACAACATTTGATGATGTTAAATAATGTTGATCCTGAAGAATTACCTCGAAATAGCTGGGATATGCCGGCTTGTCCTGCCATTTACGCAGCGTGGAGTGATCCTGAATTGCAGTGTGAGTTGCTATTTGTCGAAACGGCTTTACGCAGTGATGAGCGGCCAGTGTTCGCTCGTTATAATAGTATTTTGCTGAGAAAACGCTTTCGGTTTGCGGAGGATCAGCCATGATGCGCTTTCTTCTGTTGTTAGCCATTATAGCGCTACCAGTACATGCGCTTTGCCCACCTTTAACCCCCGAGGCAACGCAAGTGAAGCTGCAGCATGATTTGAACGGGCAACTGTGGTTGCAAAGTAGCGAATCAGCTCAGCAGTTGCTATTAACTGAAGATAAATTGGGCAAGGTGGTCGCTCAACTTGAGCTTACCACAACGGGCATTCATTCAAGTATTCAAGCTCAACCCTTAGTTGAAGATCGTAACCTTGATGGTGTCGTCGATCATATTTGGTTACTCAGTCGTGAAGGTTTACTTTGGCGTTTACCCTATGCCGATGGTCAGTTTGGTGTTGCCCGAGAAATGGCAGATTTAACCGCAAGTGGCCTTCGCTTTATTGCAACCGCTGGTCTACTTCGAACAAAGTTACCAACGACCATAGCGCCACCCAGTTGGGGTATTGCCGATCAGTATTTAGTATTGGTTATTGGCCGTCACCCGCAAACCGGGCACGATAGCATTATGCTATTACGATTTGGTTTAAATCGGTTGCAGCAAAGCGTTATTCATTATCAACACCTCGCCGACCGAACCTTATTAGATCCAGCAGAACAAGCCCAAACACTCAGTGCACAAGATTGGCGTGCATTACTGTCTAATGCTGGTTGGAAGATACATTTACCAGGCAAAATTAGCAGCAAACCGTTGGTCGCTGCCGGTGTTTTGTATGCCCCTGTTGCCAAAACAGACACTGCTGCAGAGTGTGAAACAGAGCAAACTGATCAGTTATTATATGCGCTGCAAGTGCATACTGGCGGTCGAGTTTATGCAGAGCGAATGATGACGGTGCCTTTTCTCGCGGATGCGCAGCTGCGTTTGCGTCAAAATGCGGATAAAAGCATTAAATTAGAGTTAGGTTCAGACTTTCAAAACCGCTTGCTATTAACGAATTTACGTAAAATTAGTGCAGAATGTTATCACTGCAGTGAGCCGTTAAGTTTGGATAAGTTTCCTATTTGGCAGCGTTTAGCCACCTATCGAAGTGAACAAGGGGCTCACTAATGCAAGCGCGTGGTGTCACGCTTATTGAAATGCTGATTGTAGTGCTACTGATCGGCATATTAGGTGCTATCGCTTATCCCGCTTATCAGCAGTATGTGCTGCGCAGTTATCGCGCTGAAGCGGTGAAAACCTTGCTCATACTCGCGAATAGGCAAGAGCAAAGGTTAGCAGATTATGGTGCTTATACCGCTGACTTGGCTCAGTTAGGCTTTGTGCAAAGCTTATCTGAGTCAGGGCGTTATCGTATTACTGTTGAGCTCACGGCAGGGCAATTTGCCTATCAGTTGCGCGTAACGGCAGAGGGGCCGCAAACCCAAGATCGTGACTGTTTACGTTTTAGTCTTAATCATCTGGGGCAGCGCAATCATACTTTAACTGAGCCGCTGTCGTGTTGGAACTAACGGCCGTTTAGCGACCTGTTAAATCGGACAAGCCTGTTCATAGCGCGATAAACGATTGCGGCCAGCTTGGTTTAACACTAAGCGATAATGCCATTGATAGCGATTAGGAGGGCAATAGTAAAAGGTGCCATTTTCCAGAGCATCTAAGCTTCCATCGCGTCGAAATTGTAATTGTTGTCGATGGTAGCTTAGTCGATGGTCGTTTTTAAGCGCGGGCAGTTCGCGTAACAGCACGGTTTCATTATTAATTGGATCAAGTAACAGCAATTGAATGGGATCGTGCTGCCATTGTCCTTGACAGCGTTGACCTTGGATCGGACAGATTTTGACCGGTTGTTGGCTACTGCTCGCTTGGATCCTCGCAAAGTGTAAATGTCGACTGAACTGTTGCATATAGCTGCTGGCGTGTTGTCGATGCATCAGTTCAGACATGGCCGGAGCGGCAATGGATAACAGGATAACCAGTACAAGTAGGGCAACTAGTAATTCGATTAGGCTTAAACCGCGTGAGATCATGGCGACACTCCTGCTGTATAAAACAATCAAGAGTGTAGCCAAGAATCCATTAAAGTTAAATTTAAATTAAAAAAATGTTTATTTATGGCAAATCGTAAATGGTTGGGATCGGTTGACGCTTATGTTGCGTTTTTTGGAAAATCTGTACTAAACGCTCTGAAACCGCCGCATCGACTGTTTTACCTTCCAGAAAATCATCAATTTGCTGATAGGTCAGGCCAAGCGCGGCTTCATCGGCTTTTTGTGGTGCTAGACACTCTAAATCAGCCGTAGGCGTTTTTTCAACCAGTGTGGCGGGTGCACCAAGATGTTTTGCCAAGGCACGAACTTGACGTTTGCTTAAACCAAATAACGGTGCCATATCGCAAGCGCCATCGCCCCATTTAGTATAAAAGCCGGTAATGTTTTCAGCAGAGTGATCGGTACCTATTACTAAGCCACCTTGCAGGGCCGCGATATGATACTGTGCCACCATACGACAGCGCGCTTTAACGTTGCCTTTGGCAAAGTCGGCTTGAGCTGCATTGGCTTGAGGTAAGCCTTCAATACCTGCTAGGGTGCTTTGATGTAAGGCATCGGCGGCGGTTTTGATATTTACAGTGACAACATGGCTAGGCTGAATAAAGCCCAATGCCAGTTGTGCTTCGTCTTCGTCTTTTTGTGTACCATAAGGTAAACGGACAGCGATAAAGCGATAAGTATTTGCTGCGCCGGCATTCAGCTCATCAACAGCGAGTTGTGCTAAGCGGCCACAGGTCGTCGAATCGACACCGCCACTAATACCTAACACCAATGTGTTTAAGCCTGATGCGGTAAGTCGCGATTTAATAAAATCAATGCGGCGACGGATCTCGTGTTCAACGTCAATTTGCGGCAAAACCCGCATTTCCCGGATAATATGTTGTTCCATAGTCATAATAGCCTCATCGATTAGTACCTGTTTATCTTAACGTATCTCAGCAGAAGAAGATCAACTAATTATTAGACAAAAGCTGAAGCCTTATGCGGCTTGTATTATACTGCCGCTATCAATGAGGGAATGGACGAAAAAACATGAAAAAAATTGAAGCGATTATTAAACCTTTCAAGCTTGATGATGTGCGAGAAGCGTTAGCTGAAATTAACATCACAGGTATGACTGTCACCGAAGTAAAAGGTTTTGGTCGGCAAAAAGGCCATACCGAGTTATATCGTGGCGCGGAGTATATGGTCGATTTTTTACCCAAAGTGAAATTAGACATCGTCGTACCCGATGACCAAGTTGAGCGTTGTATTGAAGCGATCGTGACAACCGCACAAACCGGGCGTATTGGTGACGGTAAGATTTTTGTATTCGATGTAGAACGCGTGGTGCGCATCAGAACGGGCGAAGAAGACGAAGAAGCGCTTTAATCGTTAAATAACGCTAATTGCTTGCGAGATATGGGCTTGCTTCGTGTCGTCGGTCGCTTACGACTAGCATGTTTGCGTACAATTCGTTCTTTTTGTTCTTTCCAATCCGGTTGATGCTGTTGCAGCCAGTGTTTTAAACGCTGGCGAGCCAGTTTAATCGCTTGCTCGTGCGGCACAACGGGCGCGGGATAATCGATATCTAATCGACATACATACTGCTGTTGTTGTTGGCGGTTCAGCAACCAGGGTTGATGCAACCAGCCATCTGGCACCTGCTGTAATTCAGGCAACCACTGCCGTATAAACTTTCCTTCAGGGTCTTTCTGGATACTTTGTTTCACAGGATTGTACATGCGATTGGGATTAATGCCCGTGGTGCCAGCTTGCATTTGAATTTGTGGATAATGGATCCCAGGCTCGTAATCGACAAAGCAGCGGGCTAAGTGCAAAGCAACCGGGCGCCAGTGCAACCAAAGGTGATAACAGGCAAAAGCCACTAACATGGCTCTGGCACGAAAATGCAGCCAGCCGGTAGCTAACAAACTGCGCATGGCCGCATCTATCATCGGGTAGCCTGTTTGCCCCGTAGCCCAGGCCTGAAATAATACCGCAGAAAAATCATTTTCTCTCATGCCATCAAAGCCACGATGCAGATTACGCATTTCTAGTTCAGGTTCATCTTCGAGCTTTTGCATAAAATGACAGTGCCAACGCAGGCGACTATAAAAAGCATCAAGACCGCGTTGTTGATTCTCGTGCTCAGTGGTCTTGCGCTGCTGCCAGGCCTGTTGTTGCAATTGGCGCATACTGAGCAAGCCATAACTTAAATAGGGGCTTAAACGTGAACAGGCCTGCGGTGCTTTATTCGCATAAGAAATGCCACCCCGATAGCTTTTGACTCTATTGGTAAGAAAGCTTTGTAAGGTACCGCTTAGTGCTGTGGCTTGCTGTGGAGACTGACAAAGCGGCAAATCTTTACTGCGTATTGGCCACTGCAGAGGGGATTGCCAGTTAGCGGCAGTAATAAAGGGAAGCTGTTTGGGAATAGGAAATAATGGCTGTGTTAGCCACTCATCCGCTTGTTTAAACCAAAGATCACGATCCGCCAGTCGCCGAAACACCGCAAACTGCCGATACTGATGCCAAGGTATTGCTAGCTCATGCCATAGCTTTTCTACCGCCAGGTCGCGCTGATAACTCCATAAATTACCGGTTTCTTCATGGCTATACACCGCCGTAATGGGAAACTGCTTAGTTAGTTGTCGAAAGACTCGGCTTGCGGCGCCATAAAAAACCAATAAAGGCTGGCCCAAGGCAGAGAACTGTTGCTGTAGCTGTTCTAAAGCTGAACAAATAAAAGCCCAATGGCGCAAAGAGGTATCAGGTTGCTGCCAGTAATCGGGTTCGATGATATACACCGGTAAAACCGCTGCACCTTGTTGTGCAGCGTAGTGCAAGGCGGCATGATCGGCTAAGCGTAAATCGCGTTTTAGCCATAACAGATGCATGGGCTAGTCCAACTCTTTTAACCAATTATGCCATTGAGCAGGGATCGGTGTGTTGGCCTGTGGGCGATGGGCTGTTTTATCTTTAGCGGTGAGTTCGGGTAACATGTGTCGAACAAAATCGGCTTTTGGATCATAGGCCAATGCTTGCTTTATCATATTAAAAGGTCGCGCTTCACTATTACCATAACCGGCAATATAGGCCCAATTTCCCCAGTTGCTGGCGCATTCGTAATCGAGCAGGCGTTGTTCAAAATAAGCCGCACCCAAACGCCAATCTATGGCTAAATCATGGATTAAATAACTGGCCACATTTTGTCGGCCGCGATTACTCATTAAACCGCTTTGATTAAGTAAGCGCATATTGGCATCAACAAAAGGAATACCCGTTTGACCAGCACACCATGCAGCAAACTTACGCCGTTGTGTTGCGGTAAGCTGCGGTGGTTGAAAATTAGGCTGACCTTTTATACCCGTTTGGCTAAACCAACGAGATTGGTATTTACGCATTTGCCAGCGAAAAAACTCTCGCCATAACAACTCGAACTTAAGCCAATAGGTTGAATCATTCGCTTGTACTTGTTGCTCAAATTCAACAATTTGTTGCCACAGAACGCGCGCGGATAAACTGCCCAGCGCTAAAGCGCTAGAAAAGAAACTGGCGTAATGTTCACCTTGCAGCGCATTACGCGTTTCTTTGTAATGTAAAATATGCTGATCTTGCCAGATGTACTGCTGCAAGCGTTGCCAAGCGGCTGTTTCAGTAATAATGGGTGGTTTAGCCGCACTGCTCGCATGTCGATAATCATCTAATGCTGACCATTTGGCGTGGTAATGCTCAGCCTGTTGCGGTGTTGACCAATGTTGTTCAGCGCGGGGAATAAAAGGTGTAACGGGTAACGATACTTGCAACAGCGGTTCGTGGTTTTTGCGAAACGCAGTAAAACGGTCTGGCATTCGATTGATATCAGGCCGAAGTGCTGCACCGAATAAGCTGTTGCAATCGATCAGTGTTAGCGTTATAGGGCCTGCTAATTGCTGCAACGCAGCGTACTCGTGTGGCGAGGTAGGCTCGGCCGCAATCAGCGTTGTGGCATTCAGCTCATTTGCGAGTGCCTGCAAGGTACTGGCGGTATTACCAAAGCGTAATATTAAACCGATCTGCTTGGTGGCTAAGGCCTGTTGCAGATGCAAGATAGCCTGTATCTGTTGATTTAAACGCCATAAATTTGCACGATAAAGCCCGTATTGTTGGCCGAAAAATTGGTCTTTATCTAATACTACTACCGCGTGTAAAGTACCGCTGCCAGCATTGAGCAGTGGGTTATCACGTAAGCGTAATGCCTGATTCAGTAGAACTAAGGTGCTCATAATTGCTCCAGCTTATTCAGCAACACAGACGCGTGCTGTTTAATTGCAGCTTGCTGTTCAGGCGTTTTGCGTTGCCAGTTTTTGAAAGCCAGTTGCAGCCGAGCGTTTTGACCTAATTGCTCATGGTTTCGGTCTAAAAAGTCCCAATACAGTGCATTAAACGGGCAGGCTTTCTCACCGGTAACATCTTTTACTTTGTAATGGCAATTTTTGCAGTAATTACTCATTCGATTTACGTAAGCGCCGCTAGCTGCATAGGGTTTTGACGCTAACTCTCCGCCATCGGCAAACAACGCCATACCCATGGTATTCGGCAGCTCTACCCATTCATAGGCGTCGACATAGACCGCCAAATACCAATCGCATATCGCTTGCACATCTAAGCCCGCCAAAAGGGCAAAATTACCGGTAATCATTAAGCGCTGAATATGATGAGCATAGCCGTATTCCATCGTTTGTGAGATGGCTTGCTGCATACAGCGCATCTTGGTTTTGCCACTCCAAAAATAACTGGGCAGCGGCGTCGTAGCAGAGAAATAATTTTGCGCGGCATAATCTGGCATTTTTAGCCAATACAGGCCGCGTACAAATTCACGCCAGCCTATGAGCTGGCGAATAAAGCCTTCGGCGGCATTTAAACTGACTTTCTCGCTACGCCAAGCGGCTTCGACTTTTTGGCACATCCAGCGCACATCAAGTAAACCCGCATTTAAATACATGGAGCAGAGGCTGTGAAATAAAAATGGCTGATCAACCAACATCGCATCTTGATAATCGCCAAAGTTGGCCAGTTGTTGTTCGATAAAATGCATAAAAGCTTGGCGCGCGTCTTTACCGGTTACCGCATATTGAAAATTATCGACAGAGCCAGGGTTATCAGCAAATTCAGTCGCAACCAACTGACACACTTGCTGAGTAATGTCATCGTGGCTAAATTTAAGTGGGGGGATGGCCACTAAATCGGGTGGACAGGCTTTACGGTTTTCTTTATCAAAGTTCCACTGCCCACCAACCGGTTGTTGTTTAGCATCCAGCAGTAAGCCGGTGTAGCGGCGCATTTGCCGATAAAAGTACTCCATGCGCAGTTGCTGCCGGCCGCTAGCCCATTGGTTAAACATCTCTTTCGAGCAGAGAAAACGGTCGTCTTCGAGGATGGTGACAGGCCGCTGAAAATGCGCTGACCAACCGAGAATTTCTTGATGCAGACGGTATTCACCGCATTCCGTTATGGCAATTTCTGACATATCGGTTTGCGCAAGCGCATAGGCTACGGCGTCTGTCATGCTATGGATGCCGGCTTGCTGGCCATATTTAACGTAGCAAACTTTGCGGCCCTGTTGCTCTAGAACAGCAGCGAAATGGCGCATGGCACTGAAAATAAGCACAATTTTATGCTTGTGATGTTTCACATAGCTGGCTTCACTGCCAACTTCAGCCATTAAAATGACGTCATCCGCACTGGCTTCGCGCAGGCTGGCGATCGCGGGGCTAAGTTGATCACCTAAAATAACAATAAGTTTGGGCATTACGTCAGACCACTACAATCAATATCGCCTGATACGGGATTAACCGCCCATTTAGATCAGCTAGATCAGCATTGCGGCCAGACTAAATCTGAGTATGATGGTGGCAGTAAATTTAAGAGGTATGTGCTGTGAAAAGAAAATTAGTTGCTCTGCTAATGGTTACAGGCAGTGTATTGGCTTATCAAGTTCAAGCTACCGATCAGGCGTTAGCCGCCTCAACCGCTAAAACTGAACGTCAGGTTGCCGCAGAGGTACCCGAGTTGCATCAGCATAATGCTGGCGATGAGCATACGCATGCTGCTGCAGAGCACTCACATGAGGCCGATGATTTTACACAGCTTGGTACTCATGTGCATGGGGTTGCCAGTCTGACATTGATTTTAGAAGGAAATGAGTTGCAGTTAGCATTGCAAGCTGCGGCGGCTACCATTGTGGGCTTTGAACATGCCCCGCGTACTGCCGAGCAAAAGCAAGAATTAACGCTGGCATTAGACATCCTATCCCAAGGTCAGTGGTTAAATTTAAGTAAGGATGCAAACTGTGAAATTCAAGGCAGTGATGCGAGCACGGATCTGACCGAGCGTACCTACAGTGGTCACGGCGATTTTTATGCCAATATCAGTTTTTTATGTCAACGCCCGGCATTGTTACAACAGCTTGATGTGAGTTTATTTAATCTGCTCCCGTCGCTACAAACGATGGATGTGCAGTGGGTGTTAAATGGTCAACAAGGTGCCGCTAAAGCGACGTTGGGTAATAGCCAAGTGCGCTTTTAAATAAAGCCTAATAGATCCGCACAACAGTGTTGTAATGCATATTAGCCTATTACTACTGTAGATTGCAGATCAGTACGTTTGTGAGCACATTTATTGGTTAAACAGGCGGTAGCCGATAAAAAAAACCGGTCATTTAACGTGGCCGGTTTTTTTGCAGGCAGATAAACGAAGTAACATTACCAAGTATATTCTTCTACTTTATCTGCTTTCATACTGTAAGCCGCATTTGCTAAATCGTGAGACATGCTTTCGGTCGTAATAGTACCAATTATCCAAAAGGGTGAATAAATCATATCTGCACGCAGGTTAGATGCACCACTCACATAAATAATTTGATTTGGTGGTGGTGGCGGTACGTGGATACAGGCACCAAAGTATGGCACGAGAAAGAAGCTCGTAACATTCTGATCAGCATCAAATTCCAGAGGAACAATAAAGCCAGGGATCTTGATTTTAACGTTATTGAACTCGGGTTTAACTTTGGCAGACTGCAAAATTTGCTGCCAGGCTTGTGCGGCAGGATCTTCACCATTGTAGTTTTCTTCAAACGGTGAAGGTTGGCTATAATCATGCGCCACTTCGGGCATGGCCATTAACGCCTGTAAATCATCTTCAGGCATTAAATCCGTCCACTCAATGGTTTTGACTTCGTTGGCATGCACGCTAAAAGCCAAACTTGCGGCCAGTACCAGAGAAAACGCAACAGACAACTTCTTGAACATTGGAGCTTCGCCTCTTAATTTTGCATAATAGCTTATAGGCTATCATAGCATGCATAATGGAGTACCTGTGACCACCAAGCCGAAAATTCCTGCTATTGAACTCAAAGATCTGCAATTCTGGTATCGCGCCGGTGCTTGGCAATTGTCACTACCGGCAGTAACACTCGAACATGGCCAACATTTATTTATACAAGGCGCTTCAGGTTCGGGTAAAACGACCTTGTTGAATTTGCTGGCGGGTATCACAGCGCCCAGTGCCGGAGAATTATGGGTGCAAGGCCATGCCATGCATCAACTTAGCGCAGCAAAGCGCGATAAGCTGCGAGCCAGTCAAATTGGTGTGGTGTTTCAACAGCTTAATTTAATTCCTTATCTTTCAGTTTTAGATAACATACTGTTACGTGCCACCTTTGCGGGTCAATCGGCTATCACTTTACAGCAACGTGCTATCGATTTATTAAGGGCGCTAGGACTCACCGATGATTTACAGCGGCAGCGTGCCAGTGCCTTAAGTGTTGGCCAACAGCAACGGGTGGCCATTGCGCGCGCCTTGTTAACGCAACCCGCTTTGTTAATCGCTGACGAGCCGACTTCGGCGCTGGATGCGAATAATCGCGATGCCTTTATGCAAGTACTGTTAACCGAAGCGGATAAGTGTGCAACAACAGTCATTTTTGTTAGCCATGATCAGCAACTCAAGCGCTATTTTCACTTTGAGTTATCGATGGCTGATTTGGCCAAAGGAGTGGTGGCATGTTAATCAAACTGGCACGTCTGAGTTTATGGAACCGGAAAGGCACAGCGTTAATGACCCTGTTGTCGCTAACGCTCAGTTTAGTGTTGCTATTAGGCATCGAACATATTCGCAAAGAAGCGCGCAGCAGCTTTACTAATACCGTATCGGGTACGGATTTAATTGTGGGTGCGCGCTCTGGGCAATTAAATTTATTGTTGTATTCGGTCTTTAGAATTGGCAATGCTACTGCTAATGTCAGTTGGGCAACCTATGAACGTATTGCTAAGCATCCACAAATTAGTTGGACCATCCCGCTAGCCCTAGGTGACTCGCATCGAGGTTATCGTGTGCTAGGCACAAATCAAGGTTACTTTGAGCATTATCGCTATGCTAACCAGCAAGGTTTAAGCTTTGCTGCTGGCGAGCAATTTGCAGGCGTCTACGAGGCGGTATTGGGGGCAGAAGTCGCTAAACAATTAGGCTATCAGCTAGGACAAGAAATCACGCTGGCGCATGGTGTAGGCGCCGTCAGTTTCTCTGAGCACAAAGATAAGCCTTTTGTGATTAAAGGTATCTTAGCGGCCACGGGCACACCAGTTGATCAAACCGTGCATATTAGCCTTGAGGGCATAGAAGCGATACATATCGATTGGCAGCAAGGTGCGCCAATGCCCGGGCGTAAAATTAGCGCTGAACAAACCTTAGAAATGGATTTAACCCCAAAGGCGTTAACGGCTTTTATGGTGGGGCTTAATTCAAGAATGGCCACTTTTGTTGTGCAGCGGCAAATTAATGAGTTTCGTGGTGAGCCGTTAACCGCCATTTTACCTGGCGTGGCTTTAGCTGAACTGTGGCAAATGCTCAGTATGGTTGAGAATATTTTGTTGTTAATCACGCTCATGGTGCTTGCTGCCGGTTTAGTTGGCATGATGACAACTTTACTGGCATCGATGCGCGAGCGGCAGCGTGAAATGGCCATCTTACGCGCGGTAGGGGCGAGCCCGTGGTATGTTTTTTGGTTAATTCAATTAGAAGTACTGTTATTAACTTTGGTTGCTATGTTGCTGTCGGCAGCCGTCTTGTTGTTAACGTTATTTGGTGTGCAAGATTGGCTAGCAGCCCATTATGGTCTGTTTATTAGCGTGATGCCTTTTAGCACCGAAACATTGTACTGGGCGGGCGGCATTTTAGCAGCAGCCAGTATCTTGGCGTGTATTCCGGCATTTGTGGCCTATCGAAAAGCCTTAACCGATGGTTTAAGCGTAAAATTATAAGGTTTAACATGAAATTATTTATGGTGTATTTGGGTGGTACCGCTCCGGGCGCAAATATTGAAGTGCATGATATACGCTTTGTTGTCGGTGACAGTATTAAAGATACTTATCCGCAGTTACGGCAACAATGGTTTGGTGAGGCTAAAGGCCTACACCTAGACAGCTATTTAGAAGTGCATGATATTGATGGTTATCACATCTCGTTGGTTGCTGAGCCAGTGCAGCAAGAGCAAAAGCTTTATTTTGTTAACTATGGTGGCTATTACCCATCGCAAATGGCAGAGCAGCACGAGTTTATGCTGTGTGTGGCAAGCTCTGCGGTTGAAGCTAAAAAGCGTGCCAAGGCGGCGTTACTGACTAAGGCACAAAGCTCACACAAAGATGATTTATTGGAACTTGATAACTTGATTCAGCTCGATCAGCTGCAAGGTTACTATATTGAGCTACAACCGAGCGGGGCTAATCAAGCACAGCAGCCGGACTGGTTTGGTTATGAGGTGATTGGCTAAACTCAGTAGGTTCCTCACCTTTTAGCGTTAACCAAATCCAATTGAGGGTAGCTGATAGCTCTAATTTACGCGGTAAGCGTAATGAGGTTTCAGCTGCTTGCTCGGCCACCACAAAACTAAAAGCATAATTTTGCTGCTGTCCCATGCGCAGATCGGTTAACACAATTTGCTGTTTTTGCTGCTCTAAGGCATAAAAACCATGGCTGAAACTGGCTAGCTTCTGCACGTCAGGATGCAAAGCATATTGCTCAAGCAAAAGAGGGTCTTGTTCAAATCGCACCAATTCAATGGTGGCTTCCTTTTCGAGTAGTGAATAAAACCCTTCGTAATAGGCTTCATCCGTTCGGATCAACACGCGCCAAAGTAGCGTATTTAACGCGGTAGGTTGCACCAACAATTTCGTGGAGTGGTTAAAGATCTCTGTTAACTGGCTTTTCACTACACCGGTTACATGTTGTTGCGCCGCCACACTCCATAACAGATAACAGCTTGAAAAGACTAATCCTGCTGTATTGGCCGCGAGTAGTGTTTTGCCCTTAAGTAATACCCAAATGACGCCAAGTAATAGCGGTAAGGTATACAAGGGATCAATAATAAAGATACTGCCAACACCGTACGGATAGTCAGAAAAGGGCAGGGCAAGCTGTGTCCCATAGATGGTCATGGTGTCGAGTAGTGGATGGGTGATCAATACCAGCCACAAGCCGAGTAACCAATGTTTGTAGTGGGCCATTTCATTATGAATGCGACAGACGAGCAGGGCGAGCAAAGGAGAGAATAAGGTTAGATAAAACAAAGAATGACTAAAACCGCGATGCTGTACCATATTGCTAAGGTCATCGCCATAATCGATTAAAACATCTAGATCAGGCAGTGTTCCGGCAATAGCGCCCCATAAGGCGGCTTTTTTAATTGAGGTGTGTTTACCCACTACTGCAACAGCGACCGCTGAACCCAGTGCTATTTGAGATAGTGAATCCATATAAACAATATGCTCTTTAAAAAGGTTTGGGGGTGCTAAGCGTTATAATGCTCAAAAGAGCCATTGCGTAACTGTGCCGCAAGAACTCGCCATAACTCTCGATAATCATCGCAAAGTGTATGAATACATTTATCAATGTCTAGGTAATAGGCTGCACGTTTGCCATTTAGTTCAATCGGATTACTGATTTGCTGAAACTGAAACCCAACACGATTGAGCATTCGCGCTAAAGCGGGGGCAACCGCTACATAGGCATGCTTTAAATTTAATAAGCGTGCTTGCTCTAGGGCTGCGAGGTATAAACCGGCAGAAATGTAGCGATAGTGTGTTTGAGTATCAGAATCTGAAACCGCGGCGACTTGCGATAAAATGGGGTTTTGTTGGCTTTGAATATTTCTTCTAAATGAAGCGGCAACCGCTAAACGAGAAAACTCACTCACTGCTTCACGATCAAAAGCGCTGGGAACTAAGTCAGGTTGAGTGAATTCGTCTTTGAAATAATGTTCGATAGGCAACAGTTCGGCGTCGTTGTTTGAAGCAATTAACCGTAAAGTACCCGCAGATTCGCCCGTTCTGCGATGTTGCAATAAGCAGTGAATAGAACGGCGGTCGTAATCATCTAACTCCAAACCTGAAGGGCTGACAGGTTCATAGGCTAATTCTTCACAGTAGACTTGATGTCTTAAGCGGAAAACGCGGTCTCGATCTTCGCGGCTAAAAGCTTTTTTAAGCTCAAAATCTTGGTTAAAACAGGTGGTCCAATGTAAGTTTTGTGGTGCTTTCTCTGTAACAGTCGTCACACACTGTTCAGACGGCGCGACAACAGCCTGATTATTTTGATACATAGCAAAACCCTAAATGCGGCAAAAGTGTTTATTTTTTTACAGCAGTTATACGTTCATTGGGTGAAAAGACCTAACACACCAGAATAAAAACATGCCGCGAATCAACTACTATGCCGACAAGATGCAACGAGATCAATGCAGAACAGCTGTTTTTTTACCAACATAAGCAGGATCTTACTTAATATAATGAAATATCTAATTAAATATTTTAAGGCTGATAGCGGGTTCTACTATTTCTATGTTAGAAATCGCTTAATAAAATTATTTTAAGATTAACTTATGCTTAATCGTTTTACAAAATGAGCGGTTTTATTGCAAAAAAGTATATCTAGTAGGAAAGCTCAGTAACACAGAATGTTGTTGCAGAAATGAAAAACGGCGCTTAAAAAGCGCCGTATTCAATGTGGTGGAGCTGGCGGGAGTTGAACCCGCGTCCGAAAAACCTAGATCGTCAGTACTACATGCTTAGCCATTCATTTAGTTAACCCTATGAGCGCCGAGTGGCAGGCTATCGTCGGGCGAGCCTGATTGATTTTAACGGTTTGTCTCCAGGCGAAGACGCGACGCGATCCTATTAGGGGTGATCTTCCAGAGTCTCAGCTTATAGGCATGCTTGAGGGGAAGAGCTATCTACTGCCTATTAAGCAGCGATTGCGTAGTTTTCGTCGTTTGCGACTAGTTTTTTGCGGCTTTTTTACGAGGCCTACCGCACCTCGGCATGCACTTAAGATTTCGTGAGTCCCGTCGAATCCAGAATCAGCCCCGAATTCTGTGGTCTAACACTAACACCTTCAGTGAATTTCTAGTATACGCCTTTAATCTGCTAATTACCAATGGCACAGCAGTGTGTTACTACAAACATTTTTACTTTATTAGGTTCACTTGCACGCTTTTCAAGCGTCGAATCAAAATAAAAGCCAGTTTAGCGTTTTGAATGCTTCATCATGCGCTCTTTTTCACGAGACCAATCGCGGTCTTTAATATCATCACGTTTGTCGAAGTTTTTCTTACCTTTTGCCAAGTGAAATTCTAATTTTACCCAGCAGGCTTTCCAATACATAGCCGTGGCGATAAGGGTATAACCATCACGTTCTTTTAAACCAATTAACTTCATTAACTCGCGTTTATGCAGTAATAACTTACGGCTGCGGTCTGGATCGCAAATGACATGGGTAGAGGCGTTATTCAAGGGTTGGATCTGCGCGCCAAACAAATAAGCTTGGCCATCTTGTAAGATGACATAAGCATCCGATAAGTTAACCTTACCGTCCCGAATACTTTTTACTTCCCAGCCTTGCAGGCTCAGACCGGCTTCAAACCGTTCTTCTAGAAAGTATTCATGGCGCGCTTTACGATTTTGCGCGATGGTGCCATTGTTCTTTTTGTTTGTTTGCTTTTTACTCATAATTCACTTTTTTGGCTAGTTGCAGCCATCATGTATTCATATTCAGTTATGCAGGCTACACGGTGCAAGGTTGTCGCTGGGCGTTATTCTGTTACAATCTGTGGCCTGATGTAAGGGGAGTGAGTATGCCACAAATTGAGCGCAGTGCCTTGGTTTTTTACAGCGCGCAACAAATGTTTGAACTGGTAAATGATGTCGATGCTTACCCGCAATTTTTACCAGGTTGTAGTGCTGCCAACATAGTTAGTCGTGCTGAGAAAGAGGTGGTGGCGAAGTTACATATTTCCAAGGCCGGTATTGGTCAATCTTTTACAACTCGTAATCATTTGCATCCTTTTCAACGTATTGAGATGCAATTGGTCGATGGACCATTTAAACATTTACGTGGTGGCTGGGAGTTTGAACCTTTAAACGATCAAGCCTGCAAAGTGATTTTAAAGCTAGAGTTTGAATTTTCTAGTCGGTTAATACAGTTTGCTTTTGGTAAGATTTTTCAAGAGTTAACCGCGGCCATGGTGCAGGCTTTTACACAACGGGCAAAACAAGTTTATGGATAATTCCAGTGCGGGGGCGGCAGCTGCCGATCGTATTACGGTTGAAGTGGCTTATGCCTTACCTGAGCGTCAGGTGCTGTTAACACTTGCGGTAAGTCGTGTGGCAAGTATCGAACAGATTATTAAGCAGTCAGGTATCTTACAACAATTCCCACAGATCGATCTAACGTCGCAAAAAGTGGGTATTTGGAGTCGGCCGGTTAAGTTATCCGATCAAGTAAAAGAGGGCGATCGTATTGAGATTTATCGCCCATTAATTGCTGATCCGAAAGATTTACGGCGGCGCCGAGCAGAAAAAGCTAAAGAAGAAGGCCGCGCTGATAAAGTAACAGGCGGCCGGCCAAATTAACTACAGGTACTTTTGAAAAGTGGCTGTGGTGACTTTATGCCGAGTTTGATAAGTGAGTACACTTACCGCTTGATACCGTACCTAACTCAGTGGTTTGTATGATTTTAGGCCGTTTTGGCGGCGTTTTGCCAAGCCGCTAAAGCGCTAAATTTAAACACTGGTTTAAAAAGATACTGCAGCGACAGGGGAATACCCAAAACAACAAAACCACAGATGAAGCCCAAAGGCTTCATCTGTGGTTTTTTGTATTCATAAGCTAAGTCGTTTTGCTTAAAAACTAAATATCCAGCGGTTTGTCAAAGTCAGCGTGTTTAGTGAAGTCGCCATTGATATTGACTAAGCGGTCTTCTTTAAACTCGACCACTAGCCGTTTTTCAAAGTTGTTACCACGACCACCTTTTAAAGCATAAAAATAATGCCAGGTGTTGGTATCAAACGGATTGGCGGCAACAGGGTTGCCTAAAACATAAATAACTTGCTCTTTTGTCATTGCCACTCGTAGCTTATCCACGTCTTTTTGTTCTAAGAAGTTACCTTGTGGAATATCAATACGGTATACCCAGCTGCTACATGCCGTGCTTAAGCCTAAAGTGGCCACGAGTAATGCTGTCTTTAATACTGCTTTCATAATGATCATCAATTTAAAGTGAATAACGCTATCATACCCTATGATAGCTGTGCAGAAAAACCCTGAATCAGACTACAGGCGCACATAATAGTTCCCGAGCATTAGCTAAAGCATTGGCACTGATGTTTTCACCGGCGAGTAAACGGGCAATTTCTTGGATACGTTCATCATCAGATAGCTGACGCATACGTGTTTCTGTGGCTTGGCCGTCAGTATATTTTTCAACAAACAATTGTTGGTGACCTTGGCTAGCGACCTGCGGTAAATGTGTTACACAAATAATTTGTGTGCTGCGGCCTAATTGGCGTAACAGGCGACCGACACCGGCAGCCACAGGCCCACTGATCCCGACATCAACCTCATCAAAAATTAAGGTGGGTGTGGTGATCTTATCGGCTAAAATAACTTGAATGGCTAAACTGATCCGCGACAGCTCTCCACCCGATGCGACTTTCGCCAGCGCTTGTAAGGGCTGGCCAGGGTTAGTGGAAACGGTAAAGCTAATTTGATCTAAACCCATGGCGCTAGCGTGTTCTAGTGGTAAATTTTGTAAATCAATAGCAAATCGGGCATTAGCCATACTGAGTTCGTGCATATTTTGGGTGATTAACGCACTTAATTCTGTTGCCCCTAGTTGCCGAGCTTCTGTGAGCTTGGTTGCCGCTACTTGATACACGTCTGCAGCTTGGTTAATCGCCTGTGCTAATTCGTTTAGGCGTTTGTCATGGCCGGTTAATTCAGCCAGTTGTTGGCTCAGTTGCTGATGTAACTCGGCCAGGTTTTCAACATTAACTTGATGCTTGCGAGCTAAATTAAGCCAAGTGCCCATGCGCTCATCAATTTCTTGTAAACGCTCAGGATCCAGTTCTACTTTATCGGCATAGCGGCGTAATTCACGACTGGCTTCTTCGGTTTGCAACAAAGCGTCATTCAACATGTTTTGCACATCTTGCAAAGCTGGATCGAGCTGAACTAATTCCTCTAATTGCTGAGTTAAATGTGATAACGCACGATAAATATTTTGATTATCGTCATCATACAGTTGTTGTAGGCATTGTTGGCTTTGTGTCAGTAGAGTATGGCCATGGCTCAAACGGCTGTGCTCGGCTTCAAGTTGTTTGAATTCAGTGGCTTGTGGCGCAAATTGATCGAGCTCAGCCACTTGATATTCTAACAATTGGCGCTGGGCATCACGTTGCTGCTGCGATTGCTCCAATTGGCTAAACTCTTGCTTTAGTTGTTGCCAATAGCGATAACTTTGACGTGTTTGTTGCAGTAACTCTGGCTTACCCACAAAAGCGTCTAATAATTGGCGTTGATAATCAGCTTTTTGCAGTAATTGATGTGCATGTTGACCATGAATGGCGAGTAGATGCTGCCCTAGAAGTTTTAACTGCTGTGCCGGTACTTGTACGCCATTAATATAGCCGCGTGAGCGGCCTTCAGCACTGATTACCCGCCGGACAATACACTCATTGCCCATGAGTAAATCTTGTTGTTGTAGCCAGTCTTTGGCGGTAGTCAGTTGGCTAATATCGAAGGTGGCAACAATATCGGCTTTGTCTGCACCAGGGCGCAGCACTGCCGCATCGGCACGCTCTCCTAAACAAATAGCAAGAGCATCAATAGCAATGGATTTACCGGCACCGGTTTCACCAGTGATAGTCGACATACCTGCGGCCCAGTCAATTTCCAGCGCCCGCACTATAGCAAAGTTACTGATATGAAGATGACACAGCATAAATCTACTCCGATTACTGTTTAAGTATACAGTGTAAATCTATACAGTATTTTCTGTTTTGGCAAGTTGTCGCGGCAGAAATATTTTCCGGTTAATACAGTTTACTGCCCCAGCCTAATTTATTGCGCAGGACATGATAATAACTGTAGCCCGGTGGATGCACCAAGCGCAGTGGGTTGGGGTGTTTACGAATATAGATATCGTCGCCCGGCATAACAGCCAAAATAACATGGCTGTCGCAGCTTATTTGCAGATGGGCATCATTCGTTTCAGCGACTTTTAAGCGTATCTCACTGTTACCGGCAACGACTAAGGGTCTGCTACTTAAGGTATGTGGAAACATCGGCACTAAGCTCATGGCATCCAGATCCGGTGTTAATATAGGGCCTCCACCGGATAAGGAATAGGCGGTAGAGCCTGTGGGCGTGCTGATAATTAAACCATCAGAGCGCTGGCTATAGACAAATTCATTATTGATATAGGCTTCAAATTCAATCATGTGCGCCACTTTGTCGGCGTGTAACACCGCTTCGTTAACCGCACTGTTACTACTTTTTATACTGCCGTGTCGATGCACGGAAATTTCCAGTAAGTTACGTTTCTCTGTCACAAAGTTACCGGCCAGTACATCTTTTAGCGGTTGCTCAAAATTCTCAGGCGCCAGATCGGTTAAAAAGCCTAGATTGCCACGGTTCACGCCAAGTACAGCCACATCAAAACGGGCTAACACCCGCGCGGCGCCCAGCATATTCCCATCGCCACCTACCACAATCGCTAAATCACAGGTTTTGCCCAATTCAACCAAATCAAGGATCACCGCATCAGCCAGTTGTAAGCTTTGAGCGACTTGCTCTTCGACAAATACACTGAGGCCTTGGGTTTTTAAAAAGTGATAAAGGCTGGCCAATGTTTGATTCGCGCCAGGGTGATGGGGTTTTCCAATTAAACCAACTTTGGCAAATGTAGAACTCATAGCAACAGTCTTCCTTATCCAGACCCGTTCAGTATATACATAACCCACAAGAAGTTGCAGCCTTGTCAATCAACTAAGCTTTTGGGCAAAGCGCTATGGACTTAACATCTTTAGACAAAACCGCTTTATAGAGCGATTATGCAAAACTGCTTGAATTTGAGAATAAAAACCCCATTACCTCTTTAATTTAATTACAGGTATTGCGCATGGCTGTGGCATTAAGCAGAACAGAGCTAATTTTAAAGTTGATTGTTGAGCAATATTTGCTCGATGGCCAGCCCGTAGCGTCAAAGTTGATCGCTGAGCATAAACAGCTCGATGTGAGCTCTGCAACGGTGCGCAATACCATGGTGCAACTGGAACAACAAGGATTAATTCGCTCACCGCATACTTCGGCAGGGCGGATCCCTACCACTTTAGGTATTCGTTTATTCATTGATAAAATGCTGCAGTTGGCGCCTTTGAGTGACAAATGGCAAAATGAAATAACCAGCCGCTTACTACCGCAATTGCCGGTGTCATTAATGTGTCAACAAGCCGGACAATTATTAGCGAACTTAACCGGTTGTGTGGCCATTGTTAGCGCTCCTAAAGCCGCAGGGCGCGAAGTGCGGCAAGTGGACTTAGTGCGCTTAGCCAGCGATCGTTTGTTGTTGGTGGTGGTCGATGAAGACGGTGACATCCTGCATCGTATTATTAATTGTGAGCAAAGTGTCGATTCCGCCACCATGAGCAAGGTGTTGTGCTTACTTAATGCCGCTTTAGCCGGTGGACAATGGCAAGATGGCATGGTGCGTTTAAACACGATTTTGCGCAATGAAACGGGCCTTGGCCAGATCCTTATTGAAAAAGTGTTAGGCCAATTAAGCTTAGATGAGTTTGTGCAGCATCAACCCTTGATTTATGGACAACATCAATTATTGCTAACGCCGGATTACCAGCAAAACCCTGCATTACAACAAGTCGTGCAAATGCTAGAGCAACCCTCGGGTTTAATTACGTTGTTACAAACGGTCACCCGTGATGCTCAACCTAAACTCATTTTAGGTAAAGAGTCTGGATTTGTTGAGTTATCGCAATTAAGTTTAATCGCCCAAAGCTATCAAACGCAGCCACATCGCTTTGTCGCTTTGCTTGGCCCGCGGCGGATGGATTACGCAAAATTAATCCCTTTACTCGAAGGATGCGCGGCACAATTAAATTTAAACTTGAATCGGCAGAATTGATCCCCATAATACCCCTACATTAATTGGAGTATTGTAACAATGACTGAGCAACAAAAGCCTTCCGAACCCACAGAAGCAACGAATCAGGCCACTAACGATGCTAATACCGATACGGTAGAGCTGTCTTCTGAGCAGACCATTATTGCTAAGCTGGAAGATGAACTGGCTAAAGCGCAAAGCCAGTTGGCCGAACAACACGAATTAATGCTGCGCATTAAAGCTGATGCTGAAAATGCTCGCCGTCGTGCTAGCCAAGATGTTGAAAAAGCGCACAAGTTTGCGTTAGAAAAGTTTGCCGGTGATTTATTACCCGTTGCCGACAACCTTGAGCGCGCACTGAACTTTATCAACCGTGAAGATGAAGCGTTTAAAGGCATCATTGAAGGCGTAGAGCTGACCATGAAGAGCTTTTTAGATACAGTAGCTAAGTTTGGTGTGGTGCAAATTGACCCTGCGGGGCAGCCGTTTAACCCGGAACAACATCAAGCGATGAGCATTCAGCCGTCAAATGATGTACCGCCCAATACCGTGACCTTTGTTATGCAAAAAGGTTATGAGTTAAATGGTCGCTTGTTACGTCCGGCTATGGTTGGCGTATCAAAAGCAGCAGAGTAACGCCCTCGTAGCAAAGCTAACGCGCTGTTAAGCGTTGGCTTTGCTGCACACCGCAGTACATTGGTTTTTCTTCGCAAAATCACCCACAAAGCACAACAAGCGCTAGCCTCTGTTCGAAAAAACTGTTAATTAGTATAAAACTGATTTCTTAGGTAAATGTTGTGAGTTGCCGCCCTGCTATTAGCTCTGCTTTTTTGGCCTCTGCCCGTGCCGTTATTCCCAGTGAACGCTGGTTTGACGATGCGTTATCCTGCTTAGCCTTTGGTACTGATGCCAGCTTCTATCGTTTAAATCCGCAATTGGTGTTGCGAGTCGAATCTGAGCTTGAAGTGGTGTCGTTGCTAAAACTGGCTTGGCAACACCAAGTAGCGGTGACGTTTCGCGCTGCGGGTACCAGCTTGTCAGGGCAAGCGGTAACGGATTCCGTATTATTGGTGCTTGGCGAAAATTGGCAGCAATATCGCATTTTTGGTTTAGGGGAACAGATCCGTTTAGGCCCCGGCGTGATTGGTGCACAAGCGAATAAATGGCTAGCGCCTTATGGTCGAAAAATAGGGCCGGATCCTGCCTCAATAAATAGTTGTAAAATTGGCGGTATCGTCGCCAATAATGCCAGTGGCATGTGCTGTGGTACGGCGCAAAACAGTTTTAATACCCTTGCGGGAATGCGGGTAGTGTTATTTGATGGCACCGTGCTAGACACCGAAGAGGCCGATAGTGTGGCGCGTTTTCGGCAATCGCATGCGGCATTACTGCGTCAATTGGCCGAACTGGCACAGCAAACTCAGCAAAACGCCGAGTTATTGGCGAAGATTCGCCATAAGTACCGCTTAAAAAATACCATGGGGTTTTCACTGAACGCCCTCACCGAATTTAGCGATCCTATCGATATCCTCAGCCATTTAATGGTGGGCTCCGAAGGCTGCTTGGGTTTTATCAGCAGTGTCACCTATCACACCGTGGCTGATCATGCCCATAAAGCGACAGCGTTGTGGGTTTTTCCTGATATTGTCAGTTGCTGTGCTGCAGTGAGTTTATTGAAAACGGCGCCGGTCGCGGCAGTAGAGCTGTTAGATAGACGAAGCTTACGTTCGGTATCAGGTAAAGCCGGTTTACCCCCTTGGGTTAAAACGTTATCCGATGGTGCTGCCGCTTTGTTGATTGAAAGCCGAGCTAACTCACCTGCGGCCTTGCAGCGGCAATTAACCGAGATAGCCGCCTTATCTGCACAATTCAGCCTTGAGCAAAGCGTTGATTTTAGTACCGACGCGAAGGTATCAGAGCAATTGTGGGCGATCCGCAAAGGTACGTTTCCAGCGGTGGGCGCCGTTCGTGAAACCGGTACTACGGTGATCATTGAGGATGTCACTTTTCCTTTAGCCGATCTCGCCGCAGGTGTGCAAGCATTGCAGCAATTATTTGATCGTTATCAGTATCACGAGGCGATTATTTTTGGGCATGCGTTGGAAGGCAATTTACATTTTGTGTTCACGCAAAGTTTTAACGACGCTGAGCAAGTGGCGCGCTATGATGCGTTTATGCAAGATGTCGCGCATTTGGTTGCCGTTGAGTATGGTGGTTCATTAAAAGCCGAGCATGGCACTGGACGCAATATGGCGCCCTTCGTAGAGTTGGAGTGGGGCAGTGCGGCTTATCAACTTATGTGGCAGCTTAAAAAGTTATTCGATCCTAAGCATATTCTTAACCCAGATGTGGTGCTTAGCCAGGATAAAACCTTACATCTGCAACATCTAAAAGCCTTACCTGCAACTCATGCGTTAGTGGATAAATGTATTGAATGTGGCTTTTGTGAGCCGGTGTGTCCGTCACGTAAACTCACTTTAACGCCGCGACAACGCATTGTGGTGCAAAGAGAAATTAGCCATTTACAAACAACAGGGCAAAAGCCAGAACGTTTAAAGCAATTAATAAAAGATTATGCTTATCAAGGTAATGCCAGTTGCGCAGCTTGTGGCATGTGTAGTACAGCTTGTCCGGTGGGTATCAACACGGGCGATTTAACACGGCAATTACGCAGTAAAGATAATCAGTCGTGGCAGCCAGTTGCAAGACAGGTCGTTACGAAATTTGCCAAAGTGACTCAGCTGGCAAAGTTGGGTTTGCGAGTGGGGCAGCTGGCTTACGGTGTACTGGGTAAAAATACACCCATGTGGCACAGCGCTATGCCCACCGCCAACCGCATGCCAGCGTTGCCTCAGCAAACGGGTTTAAAACCGGTTTTGTATTTAAGCAGTTGTAGTAACCGGGTGATGGGGCCTGCTAAAGGTAGCAATGATGGCCGTTCACTACAGCAGGTAAGTGCCAACTTACTGGCTAAGGCCGGCTATCAATTGATTTTGGCCCCCGATTTAGCCAGTCAGTGTTGCGGTATGCCATTGCAATCAAAGGGACAATTTGCCGCACAACAACAGCAGCAACAGCAACTCAATACCTGGTTATTACAACATAGCCAGCAAGGTCAGATCCCTATTTTTTCTGACACCAGCCCCTGTAGTTTAACCTTGCAAGGTAAACTCGATCCACGCTTAAAACTGTACGATAGTATCGACTTTATTGCCGAGTTTGTGTTACCAAAGCTCACGCTAACCAAGATAAAACAGCCCATTGCGTTGCATATAAGTTGTAGTGCGCAGCAGTTAGGGCAAGCAGATAAACTGATGGCGCTACTAGGTGCTTGCACCGAGCAAGTCGTAATGCCAGACAATATTAGTTGTTGTGGCTTTGCGGGTGATAAAGGTTTCTTTATGCCGGAGTTAAATGCTTCTGCATTATCAAGCTTAGCGTCTCAAGTAAGTGAGTGCTCATGGGGGGTATCAACCAGCCGAACCTGTGAAATAGGCTTAAGTCGGCACAGTGGTTTAGAATACCAGCATCTGATGTATGTGTTAGATCAGTGCAGCTAAGTATCGAGTAATTGCGATGAAGGCTGCAGCCATTGGCTTTGCTCTAACTCGGCGACTGTTAGCGGTTTACTGAAATAATAACCTTGATAAAAGTGACAGTATTCGTCTTGTAAAATGCTGAGTTGCTGTAATTGTTCCACCCCTTCTGCGGTCACTTTTAACTCTAGTTCTTTGGCCAGATGAATGATCGCTAGGGTGAGTCGTCTGGCTTTTGGGTCGGATAAATTACTCACGAAGCTGCGGTCTATTTTTAAAATATCCACCGGGTAGTTATTCAAGTAACTTAATGAAGAGTAGCCTGTACCAAAGTCATCTAAAGCGATGCTAAAGCCTTGCATTTTCAAATGCTCTAGCTTCTTCGTAATATGATCTTTTTGTTGAATTAAAATGCTTTCGGTAATTTCTAAGGTGAGCGCTGTTGATGGTAATTGTTGTTTTTGGAGTAATTGTTGAAGCAATTCAGGCAGCTGCGCATCGGCGATATCTGGCACACTCAAATTGATACTTAATGTCAGTTCTGGCAGCGTTTTACGCCAGTGGGCTAGTTGCGCTAAGCCCTTATGCAACATCTGTTGGGTGAGCTGGCTAATTAGCCCTTCTTCTTCGAGCAGCGGGATAAAAGTATCTGGAGCAATCGGACCAAACTCGCTGTGCTGCCATCGTGACAATAACTCAAAGCCTTTTAACATCCCTTGGCTATTTACGATAGGTTGATAAACGGGATAAAACGCCTCGTCTAATAAGGCTTGTTTCAAGCTTTGTTGTATTTGATAACGCTTGCTGATGTTCGATTGCATCGTACTGTTATAGCAGCGAATTTGATAACCCGGTGTTTTCTTGGCTTCATGTTGTGCCATATTGGCTTGTTGCATTAATGTATCGGCATTAGCTGTTTGATCATGAGAAGCGCATAAACCAATACTTGCCGATAAATTAATATTGGCATGAAACGCCTCGGAGTGTTGCGAGAGTTGAAATAGCAATTTTTCTGCCAGTTTTTGCACTGCATTGACATCTGCTGAGTGAATTAAAAGCCAAAACTCATCGCCATTTTGCCGATACAATTTATCCTCTGCACGCAGTTGCTGTGCTAATTTCCATGCCACTGTTTGCAACAGTAAATCACCTGTGCCATGGCCATATACATCATTGACCAAATGAAATTTATTGAGATTCAATTTAAGAATATAAAAAGGCTGGCGATTTTGCTGCAAATGCTCAATATCTTTTTTTAATAGCCATAAAGTGGGCAGCGCAGTAAGGGTGTCGAGGTGCTGCACTAATTCGGGCTGGCGCATAATTTGGCGCTTTTGCTGTTGAAGCAGTCGGCTGCGTTTAACGCGGGCTTCAACCACCATAAGTAAACGCCAGGGGGCAATGGGTTTATGAATAAATTCATCACCTGCTAAACGCACGGCAGCGAGTTTTTCATCTGTGCTCTCGTCTGCCGACATAAATACAATAGGAATGTTGACTAATTCATTGTGTTGGCGAATAACTTGCCCTAGTTCTAAACCATGACAACCCGGCATATGTAAATCGATTAAAACCAACTCTGGCTGGTGTTTAATCATTAAAGTCAGAGCGTTTTTGGGGTCGTTAGTACAGAAAATTTGATAGCCTGCCAGTTGTAAGGCTTGACGATAAAAGCGTAATACATCGGCATCGTCATCAACTAATAAGATCCGATAAGGGTTTGCTTCCTGTGGTTGTAACAGGTTCGCCAGCATCTGAATTAATGCCTGTGAAGAAACCGGTTTCGCTAAAAAATGACTACTGCCAGCCCGCACTGCGGCTAGCCGGCTGTCAAAGGTATCAAAAGCAGAAATAAAAATAACAGGGAAATTAATACCTTGCTGCTCACGCAGCGCTATTAGATAATCGGCTCCTGCCGTTTCGCCTTCAGGGAATACCATGTCGCAAATTGCAGCAAGCGGCTGCTGTTCAGCAACGGTCGCAGAAAGTTGCTTAATATCTTGTAATTCAATAACATGATAGCCAGCCGCTTCTAATGGCGCTCGATGATACTGCAGCATGTCAGTATCATCATCAACAAACACTATTTTAGCGTGGTTAAAACCTAACGCGGCTAAGGGTACTTCAGGCTCATCAGCAACGTATTCATCTGTATAGTGGTTATTAAGCTCCTGAATTAAATCGGCGAGCTGCAGTTTTATCGTAGTGTCATTACTGACTTTAGTCGGTTCAACACTCTGTAACAAATGGTTGAGCGACTTGGCATAACGAGAAACATCCGGAAAGCCATAAATGCTGCCAGAACCAGCAAGTTGATGAGAGAGATGTTGCAGTTGCGTCAAAGCAGCGGGATCGGTGTTTTGCTGCAGTGCCATCCAGTTTTGCTGAATACTTTCTGCTTTGTGTCGCAAATTCAGTCGATATTGAATTTGCATGGCTCGCCATTTATTTTTGTCGGTTTGCTTCATGCGATTTAAATTTTCTACTTTCTTTAAATAACCTTAGCAAAGTTCTATGAGAAAAATAGCGTTTTTTTAGTTTGTCTCAAAAATAGTGACGAAACTCGAAATCATGCTGAGCACGGCAAGATCAAAAAGCGATATACAGGCGCTATTGTTAGAGTATGCTAGGATTGATTTGTATTTAATCTAATTTCCAAACAAGTTAAGTCGTCAGGTAAATTAAGTGAGGCTCTTATGGCATTAAAACGGATAATGCATGTAGAAGATGATGAGTCGATTCGAGCGGTAGCTGAAATCGCTTTGGTTGATGTTGCTGGTTTCGAACTGCTTAGTTGTGACAGCGGTGCAAGTGCAGTGGCTCAAGCAAGTGGTTTTAATCCAGAATTAATATTATTGGATGTCATGATGCCACAAATGGATGGCATGCAAACGCTAGCCGCACTGCGAGCCATACCAGAACTTGCTAGTGTGCCTGTGGTTTTTATGACAGCAAAAATTCAGCAAGCTGAGAAGCAGCATTATCTTGATGCAGGAGCTATTGCAGTGATAGACAAACCCTTTGAACCAATGGCTCTGGGCGACAGATTGCAGCAGTTGTTTGAGCAAGCACAGATCACTAACTAAGGTAATAAACACGTTGTTATGAAATTTGAACATCACGCCCGAGGGTGGTTGAGGTTGGCAACATTACCCCAATTGTTGCTGATACTGCTTTTATCGCTGTTGGGCTTTGGTTTTAATTTTTTACGATTGCCGCTTTTTTTTGACATAGACTTTATTTTTGGCTCTGTTTTTGCTGTTTTGGCACTGGTACTGCTTGGAACAAAAGCGGCTATTGTCGTCGGTATTATTGCTGCAAGTGCAACTGTGCTGATCTGGCAGCATCCCTTTGCTTGGTTTATTTTCAGTAGTGAAATACTTTGGTTAAGTTTACGCTATGGTAAAAATAATCAGACGAATTTAGTTCTGTTAGATTTGCAGTTTTGGCTATTAGCGTTGCCTGTAATAATAGGTTGTTATGCGCTTGTGCTTAACGCTCCCTCAAACACCGCTGTGCTGATTGCATTAAAGCAGATTAGTAATGGTATTTTTAATACTTTGGTTGTGGCTGTACTGGTTGCAATGATGCAACTAAACAAAACACTCAGTAAAAAACTTGCCTTACCCGCAATCAGTTTAGGGCAGTTGGTTTTTCTAACCCTGCTCAGTTCAACCCTGCTCGCTGGAAGTTTACCCGTCATTTTCGATGCTAAAAAATCAAAAGCGTTATACGAGCTAGCGGTGGTGGAACGCATGGCAGAGATCTCGGCCGTCATTGCATTGCAGCTAGAACATATACCAAAACCCAGCTCAACTTTGTTGCCGAGTGAGCTGCAACAACTTACCACGAGTTTACCTGTTGATCGAGGTTACGCGCTGGCACTCTTAGATAGTAAAAAGCAGCTTACTCAGTTGATGGGGCAAAACCAGACGATTACCGCCAATGCAGCGAACGCACTATCTACTGGTTTTCAACACTGGCAACCCAGTTCAGAACTCATCCCCATTCAAAGCTGGCGCAAAAGTCGGTATGTTTTTACTTATCCTTTGCGTTGGCAAAACGACCAATTTTGGCTAGTGATAGAGCAGCCCGCAAAGAGTGTTGTTGCGCAATTAGAGCAAGACAGTGCGCAGCAATTTGTGCGTTTAGTATTGTTTTTAGGGCTTACCATTGGGATCAGCGCTTTGCTCAGTAAAGCGATCAGCTTACCTTTGAGGCGTATTGATGTGGCAAGTCAGCGCATACAGGCTGATATTACTCAGCAACAAAAAACCGTTATGCCGCAAAGCCGTGTGTTGGAGTACAGCAATTTATCGCATACCTTGGCACAGATGAGTGCTCATTTAAACGATGCCTTTCAACGCAGCCGTATAACGCAATGTGAGTTAGAGCAACAAGTAACTCAACGAACGGAGGCGTTACAACACAGTAATAGCCAGCAAAATGCTATTTTATCGGCAGCATCCGATTTTTCGATTATTGCAACTGATCCTAACGGTGTTATTCAGTTTTTCAGTGTTGGAGCAGAGAAAATGCTTGGCTACCAAGCTGAGGAATTGGTAGGAAAGCAAACGCCAGAAATTTTGCATCAATCTTCAGAAGTGATGAACCGCATCAAAGAACTTAATGCAGAGCTGGCTGAACCGGTACAAGGTTTTCGTGCTTTTGTAATTAAAGCCGAACAAGAAGGAACGGAAACACATGAATGGACTTACCTGCATAAGTCTGGGCAAGCCATTCCGGTATCCCTAACGATAACGGTGATCCGTGATCATTCAGGTAAGATTAGCGGCTATCTTGGCATTGCGCGTGATGTGTCAGAACGTCATCGGACAGAACGTTTGAAGAACGAGTTTATTGCTACGGTAAGTCATGAACTTCGCACCCCTTTAACCGCAATTTATGCTTCTTTGCGTTTGGTTAACTCTGGGAAAATAAGCGAATTAAATAGCAAAACCACAAAGCTGCTAACGGTAGCGGAGCAGAATTGCGAACGACTGACAATATTGATTGATGATTTGCTGGATATCGAGAAGTTAATCTCGGGTAAGTTTGTTATGCCATTACAGATACAGCTATTACAGCCACTATTAGAGAAAGCAGTCGAAGGCGTGATGAGTTTTGCTAACGAATATCAAATTCGTTTTCGTATCGAGGTTCTGTCACCAGCGGTTTATGCTAATGTTAATGCAGAGCGGTTGATTCAAATTATTGTTAACCTGTTATCCAATGCTATTAAATTCTCACCGCACGGTGGTGAAATTAAATTAGTGTTGAGCGCTGAGCATAATCAAGCTCGGCTTGAAGTGATCGATCGTGGACAAGGTATTAAGGATGATTTTAAATCACGTATTTTTGAGAAGTTTGCCCAAGGCGATGCCTCGAGTAATCGAAATAAAGGTGGGACAGGTTTAGGGTTAGCCATCACAAAAGAACTCACAGAAAAGATGGGAGGGCAGGTGGGTTTTGATTCTCAATATGGTCTTGGTAGTACTTTCTGGTTGGCCTTTGCGCTGGCTAAGCCAGGATCCTGTTTAAATGATGAAACTAGCTAAGGCTGTAAAGAGGCATTATGCAAAAACCAGAAATTCCTTTATCTGAAGAGCGTCGATTACAGATATTACAGCAAACACAGCTGCTAGATACCGATCCCGAGGCTAGGTTTGATCGCATTACGCGTTTAGTGCAGCAATGTTTCAATGTGAAAATTGTGCTCATTTCATTGGTTGATCGAGAACGTCAGTTTCTGAAATCACGTCAAGGTTTAGATGTGTGTGAAACA
Source organism: Alishewanella sp. SMS8 (assembly GCF_030737935.1). Classification (NCBI taxonomy): domain Bacteria; kingdom Pseudomonadati; phylum Pseudomonadota; class Gammaproteobacteria; order Alteromonadales; family Alteromonadaceae; genus Alishewanella; species Alishewanella sp. SMS8. The sequence continues at coordinate 147,329 of NZ_JAPJEA010000002.1, read as the reverse complement.
CATCGGGATATTTCATTTTGTGGCCATGCCATCTTAGCTGATGATGTTTTCGAAGTGTACGATGCGCAGCAAGATGCACGGTTTGATGATAATCCGTTAGTGACAACGTCACCTTTTATTCGTTTTTATGCTGGCGCGCCATTAACCTTAGCGAATGAACGTATTGGCACCTTGTGTTTAATTGATGAGGTACCGCGTCGTTTATCAAAACGAGAGCGTCAAAGCCTCAAACAGTTTGCGGAGCTTATAGAACAAGAAATTAATGATCGACTGCAAGAGCATGCGCATGAACAGCTTGCGGCAAGAGAATTAATGTATCGTTCGGTATTAGAAGGTACGCGCATAGGGACTTGGCAGTGGAATGTTCAAACCGGCGAAACCACGTTTAACGAACGCTGGGCTGAAATGGCGGGATACACTTTAGCTGAGTTAGCGCCTATTTCCATTTCTACCTGGTTTGATCTTGCACACCCTGGGGATGTTGAACAGTCTAACAGACTGTTAGAACAGCATTTTCGCGGCGAGTCAGCCTTTTATGATTGTAAATGTCGAATTCGACACCGAACCGGCGATTGGATTTGGGTGCATGACCGTGGTCGGGTAATCTCTTGGACTGATGATGGCAAGCCATTAATGATGTATGGTACCCATGCTGATATTACTGCCCAAAAACAGGCAGAATTAGAAATAAAAGCCAGCCGAGATCAGTTTCAAGCGTTGGTATCGAATATTCCCGGTATTACTTATCGATGTATGGTAGATAAAAACTGGACCATGCTGTTCATGAGCGGCAATATTGATCCGGTTTCGGGTTATCCAGCCAGTGACTTTATTAATAACAAGGTACGTACTTATGCCAGTGTAATCCATCCTGAAGATCGTGCCTGGTTAGAAAAGGCCGTGGACCAAGCAGTGGCAGAGCAGCAAAGCTGGCAATTGCAGTACCGTGTTATACACAAAAACGGTGAGATCCATTGGGTCGAAGAGCGTGGCAAAGCCGATTACGCCGAAGATGGCAAGGTGCGCTTTCTCGATGGTTTTATTTTGGATATCTCTGAAGAAAAGCTCGCTAAGCACAAGTTGTCCGCTTTAGCATCACAATTACCCGGCGCGGTATACCAGTATCAGCAGTGGCCAGATGGTCGTGTGGCGTTTCCTTATGCAAGTAATGCGATGGAGCGAGTCTATGGTATTTCTTTGGAGCAGTTAAAAAAAGATGCATCAATGGCGTTTGCTAAAATTCATCCAGAGGATTTAACCGGTTTAGTAGAGAGTATTGAACAATCGAGGCTAACTCTAGCTGAATGGTATCATGAGTATCGCGTGATCAATGAAGATAAGTCCATAATTTGGTTATCCGGTTCGTCTCAGCCAGAAGCCATGCCCGATGGCAGTACGTTGTGGCATGGCTATATTCAAGATATCACCACCATCAAACAATACTATTTGCAGTTAGAACAGGTGAATCGTGAATTAAAAATGGCTCAGCAACGGCTTGATAGTGCCAGTAAAAATGCCGCCATCGGTTTTTGGCAGTCATCATTGGTGACAGGAGAGTTATGGTGGTCACCGATGATTTATCAATTATTTGGTTTTGATGAGCAAGATATCAAGCCGAGCATAGCCTTGTTTAAAAGTATTGTGCATCCGGATGATCGTCAGTTAGTGGAACAAAGTGAGCTAATGGCGCAAGAAACGGGCGTGCATGATGTTATCCATCGCATTATTCGCCCAGACGGCACTATTTGCTGGGTGCATGGAGTGGCTAAATTGTTGCCACTGACCGAAAACCCCGAAAAATTGTTGGTAGGTTCGGTGCAAGATGTTACTGAACGAATGATATTACAACAACTTAAAGATGAATTTATAGCGACGGTAAGCCATGAATTACGCACCCCTCTGACGGCGATTAAAGGGGCGTTAAGTTTATTAAATGCTGGCGCCAGGGATCAAATTTCCGATAAGATGCAAAAGATGTTGCAAATTGCGTCCAGTAATACCGGGCGTTTATCTAACTTAATTAATGACTTACTTGACATTGAAAAGTTAACTGCGGGTAAGGTACAGCTTAATATCCAACCTTTGCATGTTGCAACAGAACTGCAGCAGGCACTGGAAAATTTATTACTTTACGCTGAGCAATATAAAATCACCTTAAATATTGAGCAATGTGATGACCGTCTGTGTGTGTTAGCCGATGCCATGCGTTTACAACAAGTACTGACTAATTTGATCTCTAATGCCGTTAAATTTTCATACCCTGAGGGTACAGTGGCCATTAACGCTGAGCATTTGGGTGACAAAGTGCAAATCTCGATCACGGATAACGGTATTGGAATAGACCCTGAATTTACACATCGCGTGTTTGAACGTTTTGCTCAAGCGGATGGTTCCAATAATCGACAAACCGGCGGAACCGGCTTAGGTTTAGCCATTTGCAAAGAATTAATTGAGCAAATGCAGGGAACCATTAGCTTTGACTCTGTTCTTGCAGAGGGCAGCACCTTCCGTTTTGTGTTACCATATTGTCAAAAACCTGATTTTATCTCTGTTGTACAGGAAGATCCTGATGAATAGTACCCCTGCTAAACGATCGCCGTCTGAAGCGTTTGCGCAGTTGCGACAGCGTTTTGAGCACGGTTTGCCAGAACGATTAGCGCGTATGGCAAAGCTTGCAAAAGCCGATGTCAGCAAAGAGCCTTTAACACAGCTCATGGCAGAAGCACATAAATTGGCAGGTGCTTGCGGTACCTTTGGATACGCCAGTTTAGGTATACAAGCCCGGCAAATTGAACAATTAACCTTAATTATTATTAACAAAACGGATGTTGATCAACAGCAAGCCATACCCTCGTTAAAGCGCGCGGTATTAGAGTTCGGAATTGCTGTAGACAAAGCTTTACGCAATAAATACAGTGAATTAGGCATTCCTGATCCAATAATATTGCAACCGAACACCATTTGGTTAATTCTCGATTCTAAAACCATTATTGATGAATTTAGCCAGCAGTTGACCGCATTTGGGATGCAAGTTGAGTTATTTAGTGGCTTTGATGATTGCTTGCAGCGACTGCAAAATACCGCACCGACTATTTTGTTCTCAGCCATATCTTTAGCTGATGGCAGCCTGTTGTTTGAGCAGACGTTACTTTTAGACCAGTTAGTTAAAAAGCATGCGCGTTTGCTGGTTTTATCTGCTAAGGATAATTTTGATTTACGTATTAAAGCAGCACAACAGCGTGCTGATGCCTTTTTTGTCGCACCTTTAGATATACCTAGCTGTATTTCTACCATTACGGAGTTACTTGAAACTCACAGTGGCAGTTTTGGCCGGGTATTTATTGTTGATGATGATACCTTATTGGCTGAGCATTACGCTTTAGTTTTGCAAAATGTCGGTATTGAAACAGCGATTGTCAATAATGTCCGCGATATTGTGAACGAGTTAATGCGCTTTGGGCCTGATCTAGTTTTAATGGATATTTACATGCCAGAGATTTCTGGCGCTGAACTGGCAGGGCTGATTCGGCAATATCCCTCTTTGAAGCGTATACCTATTGTTTATCTCTCTTCAGAGGTGAACAAATCCCTGCAGTTGCGCGCCATGGCACATGGGGCAGATGATTTTTTAACCAAGCCGATTGACGACTCGCAGTTAACACAAGCAATAAAAGTGCGGTTAGCACGCAGTATTCAGATTAAAAACTTAATTGAAAAAGATGGTTTAACAGGCTTAATTAAACACAGCTCGATTAAAAGTGCTGTGGATATAGAATTAGATCGTACCCGGCGTGAACAGCAACCGCTTAGTGTTGTGATGGTTGATATCGATTTGTTTAAATCGGTAAATGATAATTATGGTCATGCCATTGGTGATATGGTTATTTCGGCCTTGGCAACATTATTACGCAAACGTATCCGTAAAACGGATCGCGCCGGTCGCTATGGTGGTGAAGAGTTTTTACTGGTGTTACCCGATTGCGGTGCCGAAGAAGCCAAAAAAATAACTGAAAGTATTCTCGATGCGTTTAGAAAGTTAAAGTTTACGGCTGAGGATAACACCTTTAGCTGTACTTTCTCTGCGGGCGTGGTTTCAACCAGTAACCAGCCTTTTACTGATGCGGCAAAGATGATCGTTGCTGCGGATGATGCGCTATATCACGCAAAAGAAACGGGCCGAAATCGAATTTGTGTTGCTGAGGATGATTAACATTAAAAACCCTACAATAGGGCAGCCAGCAGTCATGCTAAACACGTTAACTGTTCTGTATGACAGCAAGCTGACCTTTTTGTGAGCGATACAATTATAATTTGCTGAGTACTTCAGCGGGTAGTGCTAATTCATCATTACGGTTAACACCCACACCGCGAGTTAAAATGTTTTGTGCGATTTGCTTGGCTTCTTCTAATGAATGCATTTGTGCGGTGCCACACTGATAGATATTCAGCTCAGGAATATCCTTTTGGTTTGCAACCTGTAACACATCTGTCATGGCGGCTTGCCAAGCTTGGCCTACACGTTGCTCATCTGGCGTACCAATTAAGCTCATGTAAAAACCGGTGCGGCAGCCCATTGGCGAGATATCAATAATCTCAACGTCAGCACTGTTTAGGTGATCTCGCATAAAACCAGCAAATAAGTGTTCTAAAGTGTGAATACCTTTCTCAGATAAGATCTCTTCGTTCGGTACGCAAAAACGTAAATCATAAACGGTGATTGCGTCCCCCTTAGGCGTGTTCATCTTCTTCGCAACCCGAACGGCAGGCGCTCGCATAATGGTATGGTCTACGGTAAAGCTATCAAGTAATGGCATAGCGGATCCTATTTAAAAAAAAGTGTTGGTCGATTATAGCCCTGAGCGATGGTTTAAGTTAACCGCTTTTCAACAAAAGGCGCGTTAAAGTCATTTAACTTAGACAAAATCAAAAAAAATCACGTTGATAACCTTGAATAGATCAGGGCTAATCCCCACTAATTTACCATCGCAACGATACATTGTTCAGAATATTAGGTGGAGAGAAATTATGGGTAGAATTATTGGTATTGACTTGGGTACAACCAACTCTTGTGTGGCTATTTTAGATGGCGATAAGCCAAGAGTATTAGAGAATGCTGAAGGCGCTCGTACTACGCCATCCATCATTGCTTATGCAGAAGATGGTGAAGTTTTAGTAGGGCAACCAGCAAAACGTCAAGCGGTGACCAACCCTAAAAATACTCTGTATGCAATCAAGCGTTTAATTGGCCGTCGTTTTGAAGACGAAGAAGTGCAACGCGACATCAAAATCATGCCGTTCAAAATTGTTAAAGCAGACAATGGTGACGCTTGGGTTGAAGTAAAAGACCGAAAATTAGCTGCGCCACAAATTTCAGCTGAAATCTTGAAAAAAATGAAGAAAACCGCTGAAGATTATCTTGGTGAAGCGGTTACTGCCGCCGTTATTACGGTTCCAGCCTATTTCAACGACGCGCAGCGTCAAGCCACGAAAGATGCTGGCCGTATCGCAGGTTTAGATGTTAAACGTATTATCAACGAACCGACAGCTGCGGCATTAGCCTACGGTATGGATAAAAAGAAAGGCGACACCAAAGTTGCAGTTTATGACTTAGGTGGCGGTACTTTCGATATCTCTATTATTGAAATTGATGATGTTGATGGCGAGCAAACGTTTGAAGTATTAGCGACTAACGGTGATACTCACTTAGGTGGTGAAGACTTTGATAACCGCGTAATCAACTACTTAGTTGAAGAGTTTAAGAAAGAGCAAGGCATGGATTTACGTAATGATCCTTTAGCCATGCAACGTTTAAAAGAAGCAGCAGAAAAAGCGAAAATTGAGCTGTCATCTGCTTCACAAACTGAAGTTAACTTACCGTATATCACTGCAGATGCCTCAGGTCCAAAACACCTGAACATCAAAGTGACTCGCGCTAAATTAGAATCTTTGGTTGAAGATTTAGTACAACGCACCCTAGAGCCATTGAAAAAGGCGCTTGCTGATGCCGATTTAAGTGTCAGCGAAATCAACGAGATTATTCTTGTTGGTGGTCAAACGCGTATGCCGAAAGTACAAGAAGCCGTTACCGCTTTCTTCGGTAAAGAGCCTCGTAAAGACGTTAACCCAGATGAAGCCGTTGCGGTTGGTGCGGCCATTCAAGGTGCGGTGCTGTCAGGTGATGTTAAAGACGTTTTATTACTGGATGTTACCCCGTTATCACTGGGTATCGAAACCATGGGTAGCGTGATGACAGCACTGATTGAGAAAAACACCACTATCCCGACGAAAAAGTCGCAAGTGTTCTCAACGGCGGATGATAACCAATCTGCGGTGACGATCCACGTGATCCAGGGTGAGCGTAAGCGCGCTTCAGATAACAAATCTCTGGGCCAATTTAACTTAGAAGGTATTCGCCCAGGCCGTCGTGGCGAGCCACAAATTGAAGTAACTTTCGATTTAGATGCGGACGGTATTTTACACGTGTCGGCGAAAGACAAAGACACCGGTAAAGAGCAAAAGATCACCATCAAAGCTTCTTCAGGTTTAAGTGAGGAAGAAATCGATAAAATGGTGCGTGATGCCGAAGCGAATGCTGAAGAAGATAAAAAGTTCGAAGAAATGGTGCAGGCACGTAACCAAGCCGATGCTATGGTACACTCTACCCGCAAACAGCTGGAAGATGCCGGTTCTGCCTTAGCTGCCAATGATAAAGAAGCTATCGAGAACGCGATTACCGATCTGGAAAAAGCGATGAAAGGCAGCGATAAAGCTGACATTGAAGCGAAAACCCAGGCCTTGTTACAAGCTTCGCAAAAATTGATGGAAGCAGCACAAGCTAAAGGTCAGCAGGGTGGTGAAGAAACCGCTCAGCAGTCTGGTGGCGATGATGTTGTTGACGCTGAGTTTGAAGAAGTTAAAGACGACAAGAAGTAATTATCACCCATATCGGGCTGCAGCATAATCTGTAGCCCTTTTACTGAGAATTAAGCACAGATCTATGTCCAAGCGTGACTATTATGAAGTATTAGGTGTCGCTAAAGGCGCCGATGATAAAGAGATCAAAAAGGCTTATAAACGCCTCGCCATGAAATTTCACCCCGATCGCACACAGGGTGATAAAGCCATGGAAGAGAAGTTTAAAGAAGTGCAAGAAGCCTATGAGATTTTGTCTGACGACCAGAAAAAAGCCGCCTATGATCGCTTCGGCCATGCCGGGGTAGATCCGAATCGTGGTGCGGGTGGTGGCGGCAATGCTGACTTTGGTGATATTTTCGGCGACGTGTTCGGTGATATCTTCGGAGGCGGTGGCCGTCGCGGTCAATCACGGGCACAGCGCGGCTCAGATCTTCGTTACAACTTAGAACTGACATTAGAAGAAGCCGTTAAAGGTAAATCGGTCGACATTAAAGTACCAACGATGGTCGGTTGTGATAGCTGTGATGGTTCAGGTGCCAAAAAAGGCACTTCAGCCAAGAGCTGCCCAACCTGCCATGGTGCTGGGCAAGTGACGATGCGCCAAGGCTTTTTCGCGGTACAACAAACCTGTCCTACTTGTAGTGGTCGTGGCAAGATTATTCCTGATCCGTGCAGCAAGTGTCATGGTGAAGGCCGCATTGAAAAAACCAAAACGTTGGCCGTTAAAATACCCGCAGGTGTAGATACCGGTGACCGTATTCGTTTAACCGGCGAAGGCGAAGCAGGCATGCATGGCGCTCCGGCGGGTGATTTGTATGTGCAGGTCAGCGTTAAGCAACACGCCATTTTCCAGCGTGATGGTAACAACCTGTATTGCGATGTGCCATTAAGCTTTGCGACCGCAGCTTTAGGTGGTGAAATTGATGTGCCGACCTTAGATGGCCGGGTTAAATTAAAGATCCCAGCTGAAACACAAACTGAGAAAATGTTCCGCCTACGTGGCAAGGGCGTGCAATCAGTGCGTGGTGGGGGTGTCGGTGATTTAGTGTGTAAAGTGGTGATTGAAACGCCAGTGAATTTATCTGAGCGGCAAAAAGAGCTACTAAGACAACTAGACGATAGCATGGCTGGCGACAGTGAAGCCAAGCATCGTCCTAAGTCAAAAGGGTTCTTCGATGGTGTGAAGAAGTTTTTTGATGATTTAACTAACTAATCTCATTAGTAAAAAAATAAACCACCCATAATCGGGTGGTTTTTTTATGCCAGCAGAGTAAACTGGTCAAATGTGTTCGATGTGTTTGCAAAAGGATTTAAGATGATAAAGAAATTATGGGTGTCAGCCATTTGTACCGTGTTATTGGTGGCCTGTGCTGAGTCCCCGACCGGACGTCGTCAAGTGATGCTGTACGATAACCAGCAATTAAGCACCATGGGTGCACAAACCTTCGAAGAAATGAAAGCGGCGGAAAAAATCAGCAACGATGCTGAAATTAATCGCTATGTGTTATGTGTCAGCAATGCCTTACTGAAAGTAACCCCTGATGAATATCAGCAACAAAGCTGGGAAATTGTGGTTTTTGATAGCGAGCAAGTGAATGCCTTTGCATTACCTGGTGGCAAAATTGGTGTTTATACCGGCTTGTTAAAAGTGGCAGAAACACCAGCACAATTAGCTGCAGTAGTAGGGCATGAAATTGCGCACGTGATGGCGGGCCACAGCAATGAGCGGCTTTCTACCAATCAATTTTTACAAATGGCCCTAGCCCTAGGCGATGCTGGCTCTAAAGCCTATGGCGTGCAATATCAGCAAGAATTAATGGCGGCCTTAGGTGTTGGTGCGCAATTAGGCGTTGCCTTACCGTTTAGCCGAGCGCATGAAACAGAATCTGATATAATTGGCCTCGAATTAATGTCAAAAGCAGGTTTTGACCCAAGTGAAGCAGTTAACTTATGGCGTAATATGGCGAAGGCCAGTGGCCCTGCTGGCCCGCAATTTTTATCGAGTCACCCTGTACCCGAAACCAGGATTACAACCTTACAAGACATGATGCCTGAGGCGAATGGTTTTTATACACAGCGCAAAGCAGCAGGCAATTTGCCAAGTTGCCGCAAACCCGCTAAATTATAGATAGGCGATTTAATTAAATAACGTCAGTTTATTTTACACTAACCCGATATTCCTGATGTTGGGTTTTAAAGAACCCCTTAAAAAACAGGTATCTGTGTTTTTGGTGTATAAATTGCATGTTTAATTGTAAGTTCACAGAATTCAACTTGTTGTAGGAAGGTTTATATGCAAGGAAACAACCCGAAAGATCAACACGATGCAAAAGTCAGTCGTCGTAAATTTCTCACCCGTACCGGTGCAGGTTTGGTTATTGCATCTATACCTGGTAAGTCGGTTTGGGCAAGAACTTCAGGAGTAACAGGTTCAATTGCTGTTTCTAGCAATGGTTCTGATATGGGGGACACCGTTAATTTTGCGTTGCGTTCACCGGGTTATTTTAAGAATTCTGCTAAAAATTATAATAGCTCTAAATTTAGAGACATATTTGGTGGTAACCCTGTTTCTCCTTCAACTAAAAAAACAACTATTTGGACATTACAAGATGTGTTAAATAACCCAGGTGAAAGCTCTAAAAAAGGTTTGGGTGGCCCATCTAATGTGAATTATTTTTTAGTTTGTATTTATTTAAATGCTTGCTACTGCTACAACTCGAGAAGTACGGCTCACGGAATATCCTTTCCGGTCGTTGGATTTGACAAACAATTCAAGACGTTACAAAGCTTTGCAAGTTATTTATATCAGCAGGCTTTAATGAATCCATCTGGCACTGGGATGGCGCTATCAAAAATGGTTGATGACTATCACGTTTAATGATGAGTAGCTAAGTTGTTGTTAAAAGTTAAGAAAAATTTTATTTTTCACAGTTTTTCCGATGGTTCTGGTACCGTTTTTTTTAATAACAACACCGGTGAAACATTAGGTTTAGCTTTTGACGCTGCAGATATGGTCCGAATTCTGGCTAATGAGCACGCACTTTTATCCGATGTCTTAGCTGTTAAAGAGCTAAAAAAAGTTATTGAATTTCCAATTAGCTGTAATAAGCCTGATGAATGAAAACTACTAAGCGATTACTGTTACCTCCGTTTTGCTTTAATATTGAAACTGACCTGCCACTTGTTCTCGAAAATCTAAAACATATTTATCAGCATGCGGTGTTTAATACTGAACAATTACCAGATTATCAATTAAGAGTGCGCCATTCATCTGGTATTAGGCGTTTTTTAAAACCTCAGGCTCGTTTTTTTTCTGATCAGCTAGAACCCTTTCAACCTTTGCAATCACAACAGGCTTTCGCCATGCTGGAATGGGGAATGAACTGGACTGTTGCCTGTAATGAAATGCAATATGTTGTTATACATTCAGCGGTGTTAGCAAAAAACAATAAAGCGATTTTGTTCCCAGCCCCACCGGGCTCTGGTAAAAGTACGTTAACTGCGTATTTAGCTTTTAATGGTTGGCGGTTGTTATCCGATGAGATGGCGCTGATATTACCTCGCACGCGAACAGTTCAACCCTTTGTTCGGCCAATCTGTTTGAAAAATCGTTCTATAACATTAGCGCAGAGCTGGTTTCCTAATGCAGTGTTTTCTAGCGTTGCAAAGGGAACACATAAGGGCGATGTGATTCATTTATCTCCACCAGTTGAAAGCTGGCATGCCGCAACGATACCTGCTGAGATTGTTGCTGTAGTCTTTCCTTGTTACACGGAAAAAACAAAATTAGATATTTATAAACTAAATCAAACACAAGGCTTTATGCAGCTAGCCAACAATGCTTTTAATTATGGTGTTATTGGTACAGAAGGTTTTGATACCTTGTCGTCAATTATGGAACAAGTCCCGGTATTTGAAGTTCGCTATAATGATTTATCAGAGGTTGCAGAATTCTTAGAGCAGGAGTTGTTATAAATTGCAGTTTAATCAGTTATTGTGTCAGTTGTTTGTTGCACCCGAATCTGCGTTACAGCTCAATGCTCAACAATGGGTAAACGTTATCTTGGTGCTTCGCCATCAACAATTACTCGCCCGTTATAGCTATCGCTTCAAAAGCGCTAAGATTTTCCTAAACTTGTCTGAATACGCTCAACATCATTTACGAAATGCCGAGATCCTCGCTGATAAACAGTACCGCCAAATTGACTCTGAAGCTGAAGAGCTCATTGATTTGCTGGAGCCATTAAATGTCACACCAGTTTTTTTAAAAGGTGCTGCCTATGCCTTACAGCCTCAGCTAAAACCCGGTCTTGGCAGGACGTTTAGCGATATTGATCTGCTCGTACCTAAGCAAAATATTATGGCGATTGAACAACGTTTAGCATTATTTGGTTATTTGGGAGAGCCTATTTCCGCTTATGATGAGCATTATTATCGAAATTGGACGCATGAGATCCCACCTGTGCGGCATCATGCACGTGGCACCGTATTAGATATCCATCACAACCTAGTTCCTTTAGTGTCGGGGCGCGCCCCAAACATCGCTGCTTTCGAACGGCATGTTATCACGACTGATCAAGGCTATGCGGTGTTGGATTTGCCTGCGATAACTTTGCATAGTTTGATTCACCTGTTTTTTAATGAAACCTTTAAAAACGCTTTTCGTGACCTGACCGATTTGCATCTGTTGTTTAGTGACTTTAGTGAAGAAGATTGGACCGAAATCCTCAAACTTAGCGCTGAAACGGGTTTCCAGTTCGAGCTTATGCTCGCAGTGCGTTATTGTCAGCAGTTGTTGCAAACAACGGTTCCTTGCTGGGTCTGTCAGCAACTGGAAAATGGCCAACCTGCGGCTTGGCGCATGCGCTTGCTCGATTTTATTTTCGGTTACACATTATTACCCAAACATCCGTTAACGACCTCTAAGAAACAAAAGCTTGCGGTATTTTTTGCCTTTGTCCGCGGACACTTTTTAAAAATGCCATTGCACATTTTGCTCGGGCATTTAACGATGAAAAGTTTCTTCGGGCTAAGAGATGCCATTTTTGGTAAGCATCAATTTAGCCCGAAAAAGAATTAGGCGCTTTGAGATGGGCGGCGCAACACGATTACGCCAAGTGCCACGATGAAAAGTAACATACAGTAGTAATTATAAGTAATGACCTGCCACGGTGAAATGCCAAAGCTCGCACCTAACAGCAACGCCTGCGCACCATAGGGGACCAAGCCCTGACTGATACAAGCAAAGATATCCAATAAGCTCGCGCTGCGTTTGGGCGTGATCTGGTGCTGCTGGGCTAAATTGCGGCTCACATCACCCGTTAATACGATCGCCACCGTGTTATTGGCAATACACAGGTTACTAATAAAGGCTAAAGCGGCGATGGCCAATTGCTGAGCTTTGTTGCCGGCCAGTTTAATACTTGAGGTTAGCTTCTGTATTTGTGACGAAATCCACTGTAAGCCACCTTGTTGCTTGATAAATTCACTCAAGGCACTGACTAACATCGCCAGTAAGAAAATCTCCTGCACGTTAGCAAAACCGGTAGCAATATCGGTACCTAAACCGCTAATAGCGTAATCTGCAAAAATACTCCCTTGCAAAGCCGCCAGTAAAATACCCAGCAGTAGCACCACAAACACATTCAGCCCCATTACGGCTAAAAATAAGATAGCGGCATAGGGCAGCACGCCAGTCCAATTAACCATTTCGCTAACAATGGCTGTGGGTGCGGTGGTCATTATACTAAAAGCGATGAGGGTGAAAAACGCTGCTGGCAGAGCGATTTTAATGTTCTCTTTAAATTTGTCTGCCATCTTGGCACCTTGCGTGCGCGTTGCGGCAATGGTTGTGTCTGAGATAATTGACAGGTTATCGCCAAACATGGCGCCGCTCAGTAACACACCGGCTACCAAAGCCGGCTCTAAATCCGCTTGATTGGCTAAGCCAACGGCAATTGGCGCTAAAGCGCCTATCGTGCCCATCGAAGTGCCCATCGCGGTGGAAACCAGTGCTGCAATAATAAATAAACCGGGTAATAAAAATTGAGCCGGGATCACACTAAGACCGGCATTCACCACCGCATCAACCCCGCCAGTGGCTGTTGCCACACTAGCAAAAGCACCGGCAAGCAGATAGATTAAGCACATAGTAATAATATTATGATTACCTGCCCCCTTAACCATTACCTCTATTGATTGGGTTAACGGCGCGCGATGTAACCAAATGGCTAACATTAACGCGGGAATAATGGCAACATGCCCAGGCAATTGATAGAACGCATAATCGACGTTTTGGCTTTGGAAATACAAGCCGCTTCCGAGAAACAGCAGAATAAAAAACAGTAATGGCAGCAGCGAACGGCGCGCGCCAACAGTGGCAACAGTATTCAATTTAGCGACCTCATAAAATGGCTGCGCAATATATAGATGGCCAGACGTCTTGTCAATGCGGCCGCGTTGGCTGCAGGCCATTTAGGTTGCAGCTATGTGCATTTGAGTTTACACCGCTAAGGTAAAGTATTCTTGATAATAAAACCAAGTATTTACCGCAAGCGATGCAGAATAAAAAACTATAAGGCTAGATTGTCTAGCAAGGAGCAGTGATGGATCCGCAGCAAAAGCTATCATCTAAACGATTTATCCCCTTTTTCTTTACTCAAGCCTTGGGCGCGTTTAACGATAATGTATTTAAAAACGCCTTGATGCTGCTTCTCACTTTCGGCGCTGCCAGTGCCATGCCTTGGAGTGTTGATGTCAGTATGAACTTGGCTGCAGGCTTATTTATCTTACCTTTTTTATTGTTTTCTGCGACAGCCGGTACTTTGGCTGACAGTTTATGTAAAACACGGCTGATCCAGCGCTTAAAGCTACTAGAGGTGGGGTTGATGTGTTTGGCGGCACTGGCCTTTATGTTTGAGCAATATGTGTATTTATTGGGTGTGCTGTTTTTAATGGGCGCGCAATCGGCATTTTTTGGGCCGGTAAAATACGCCATATTGCCGCAGCTTTTAACGGACAAACAGTTACTAGGGGGGAATGCTTGGGTAGAAATGGGCACGTTTATTGCCATTTTACTCGGTACTGTCGTCGGTGGTTTATTGGTGGGTATTAACAATGCGAATACCTGGATTGGCTTAATGGTGATTTTCTTTGCGCTGGCGGGTTACCTGGTGAGTTTGCAAATCCCTAAAGTGGGGGTGGTAGAAAATGCGCCTCACTTTCATTTTGCGCCGTGGCAGCAAACCTTAGCAACGGTGCGAATTAGCTATCAAAATCGCACTTTATATTTGGCGATTATGGCCATTAGTTGGTTTTGGTTTTTAGGTGCCAGCTATTTAACGCAATTTCCAAATTTTACCAAAACCGTTTTAAGAGGCGATAACACCGTCGTTACTGCATTACTGGTGGCGTTTTCTGTCGGTGTGGGTATAGGTTCTTTGTTGTGTGAGCGCTTGTCGGGTAAGCGTGTCGAACTGGGTATCGTGCCCATTGGCTCTATCGGTTTAACGTGTTTTGGTATCAGTTTATATTTTAGTACGCCGGCAACAGTGTCTTCTGAGTTATTAAGCTTACCAGCGTTTTTAAGCAGCAGTTTTGGCTGGTGGGTGTTACTCGATTTGAGTTTAATCGGCATGTTTGGTGGGCTATTTATTGTGCCTTTGTATGCGTTATTACAGCAACGAGCTAATCCTACCGAACGCGCCCGCATGATTGCCGCTAATAACATCTTTAATGCACTGTTTATGGTGGTAAGTGCTATCGCCGGCATTGTGTTCTTAACTGTATTTGAGCTGAGTATTCCGCAGTATTTTTTAATTCTCGCGCTGATGAACGCCGTGGTTGCCGCTTATGTCTACAGCCAAGTGCCGGAGTTTGCGCTGCGTTTTGTTATTTACTTATTAAGCCACACGCTGTATCGCGTTAAAGCAAGCGGTTTAGAGCATATCCCAACTGAGGGCCCTGTCGTCTTAGTCGCTAATCATGTGAGTTATGTTGATGCTCTTTTAATTGCGGGTGCGGTGCGCCGTCCGGTGCGCTTTGTTATGGATCAGGGTATTTTTAAGATCCCTGTGGCCAATTTACTGTTTCGAGCAGCAAAAACCATTCCGATTTGCAGTAAGCATAAAGATGAAGCGGTGCACGAGGCTGCCTTTGCCGCGATTGCGCGTGAGTTAGCCCAGGGCAATATTATTTGCATCTTCCCAGAAGGGCACTTAACCAAAGACGGGGAAATTGATCGCTTTCGCCCTGGTATTGAGCGGATTATTGCTGAGTCAGCTGTACCTGTGGTGCCGATGGCGCTGCAAGGATTATGGGGGTCGTTTTTTAGTCACCATGGCAAAGGCGCATTTAAAATTAAAGGTCGTTTTTGGTCAAGGGTACAGCTGCATGTCGGCCCCAGTGTCGCAGCTGAACAGGTCAGTGCTGCTGGGTTAGAGCAGCACGTCAGGCAGTTGCGAGGCAATGATCTTTAAAGGTTATGATTCAACATAATTAACATTTTCCATGTTAAAGAAGTTGGTTTGTGTCCAAAATCTTTACAGAATTAGGTTTCTCTTAAATTTTGCAGGCTTTCAATGTTAACTGGATGGCTTGATATGTAAGTGATGCGACGGAAATGTTACGCTGGGCACGGTAATTGCTTATTATTTGATCGCCTATTAGGGCTTATAATTAATATAATTTAGCAAGGACTCGGTATGACTCTACTCAATCTAAAAAAAATAAAGCAGTTAATCTTACTTCAGCTGATATTTGTTTTTGCACCGGTAAATGCGGCTATCATTTTTTCAGATGTATATATATTTGGTGATAGCTTATCAGATACAGGGAATACACGTGCGACAGTACCCCTGGGGACTTTTGGGCCGGTTGCCGCTTTAGCAGGTTATGGTCCTAATGGAAGATTTTCAAATGGGATACTTTGGCATGAATATTTAAGTGCCGATCTCGGACTTCCTACTTCTCGCTCTACTGCCGGTGGTAATAACTTTGCTTATGGTGGCGCTCAAATCGATAACTCGACCGGTGTATCAACGGGTGTATTAAATCAATATCAGCAATATATTAACCGCCTAGGCTCTTCCCCCTTCGATGCTGATGCATTATATATCGCATGGGCGGGTGGTAACGATATGAGGTCCTTGGTAGGTTCGACAAATCCGCTTATGGCTATTACCAGCACGGTCAACACCTTCAAAAATATGTTAACGGGTATGTTAGTTAATGGCGCAATGACATTACTAGTGCCTAATTTGCCCGATTTAGGGCTAATTCCTGAGTTTGCTAGAACGAGCAACAGTGCATCTGGTACTGCTGTTTCGGTGCAATGGAATACATTATTGAATGATATGCTGATTGATCTAGCTAAAACTTATAGTGCTGACATTTACATGCTCGACGTTTATTCAGCCTTCAGTAATATTCTAAATGACCCTGCTTCTGCAGGGTTTACGAATACTTCAGATGAATGTCGTTCTGTTACAGGTAGTTTTTTTCCTTCAGAGCGCAGCTGTTCAAACGCCAATCAATACTTATTTTGGGATGAAATTCATCCGACAACTGCGGCACATCGTGTTTTAGGAAAGGAGGCTTTTGTTTTATTGAACAGTGGTCAAACCGTTTATCAACAAGTACCTGAACCAGCAATGTTCTTTATTTTTGCTGGGTTTGTTTTACTGCTGATCCGTAAAAATCAGTTGAAACTCAAAAATATTCATCAATAAGCTGCGGTTTACCCCTCTTATTCTCCGCTAAACCTTGAATCTGTGCCGAAACGTTCGCATTAAGTTTACTGCACACCATCTTGGTATTAGCGGAGTTCAACATGTTTAATTTTTCTTATCAAAATAGTACTCGTATTCTTTTTGGCCAAGATCAGATAAAGCAACTGGCAGAATTAATTACACCAGAGCAAAAAGTGTTGCTGTTGTATGGTGGTGGATCGATCAAAACCAATGGTGTTTATCAGCAGGTGACCGCAGCTTTGCAGGCGGCAGAGGTGATCGAGTTCTCAGGTGTTGAGCCTAATCCTAATTTTGAAACGTTAATGCGTGCGACTGATATTGTGCGACGTGAGAAAATAGATTTAATTTTAGCGGTAGGCGGTGGTAGCGTAATCGATGGCGCTAAATTTATTGCTGCAGCGGCGTTATTTGATGGGGATGCTTGGGATATTTTGGCAAAAGGCGCCAGCGTTGAGCAAGCGCTGCCGATTGGTTGTGTTTTAACGTTACCGGCCACCGGTTCTGAAAGTAATGGTAATTCGGTTGTCACGCGTTATGAAACCAAACAAAAATTAGCGTTTTCTAGCCCACGGGTTTACCCACAGTTTGCCATTCTTGATCCTACCGTGACGTACAGTTTACCGCCGAAACAAGTGGCAAACGGTGTGGTCGATGCCTTTGTACATGTGATGGAGCAATATTTAACATATCCGGTGAATGCTCCGGTGCAAGATCGTTTTGCAGAAGGGTTATTATTAACTTTAATTGCTGAAGGGCCCAAAGCACTGTCTGATCCACAAAACTATGCTGTGCGCGCCAATGTCATGTGGGCCGCAACGATGGCGTTAAATGGTTTAATTGGCCAAGGTGTACCGCAAGACTGGGCAACGCATATGATAGGCCATGAAATTACTGCTTTGTTCGGCCTGGATCATGCACAAACCTTAGCCATAGTGTTACCGGCTTTAATGCAACAGCAACGCAGCCAAAAGCGCGAAAAGCTGTTGCAGTATGCAACGCGGGTCTGGCAGTTACAGCATCAAGATGAAGAGCGTTTAATTGATGAAGCCATTAGTCATACGCGGTATTTTTTTGAGCGCATGGGGATACCGACGCGTTTAGCCGATTATGGCATACAAGCTGAAGCGATAGAGCAATTAGTGAGCAAGTTAGTGCAGCACAACATGCTGGCATTAGGCGAACATCAAGATATTACACCCGAGGTGTCTCGCCGTATTCTGCAACTGGCGCTGTAAGCCATTTCAAATAAAAGCCGTCTTTCATTTCAGGCGGCTACACTTCTTTCTTCTATCTGACGCTGTTTTTTGGTCTAATAGTCAATATTCAGATGAACAGCAGAGTAAGTGATGAGTACGATCGGTATTTTTGGCGCTAATGGCCGTATGGGGCGGGCGCTGGTCAGTGTCGCAAAAGAACAACAATTGTCTTTAACGGCAGCAACGGTACGCAGTGGCTCAGCGGTCTTAGGCCTGGACGCTGGCGAATTAAGCGGTTGTGGTGCTGTGGGGGTGCCAATAGAAGCGACTTCTGCAAACGCTGTAGCAAAAGCTGATGTATGGATCGACTTTACTATGCCTGAACCCATGTTAGCGCACTTACAACTCGCTGTGGCTGCAGGTAAAGCCATGGTCATTGGCGTGACCGGCTTAACGGATCAGCAGTATGCGCAAATCCAACAAGCCAGTCAGCATATCGCCATTGTTTGGGCCCCTAATATGAGTGTCGGCGTGAATTTAATGCTGCATTTAGCGCAAACTGCCGCCAAGGTGATGGGGAATACGGCCGATATTGAAATTATTGAAGCGCATCATCGCTTTAAAAAAGACTCACCTTCGGGTACGGCAATGGCTATTGGGGCGAGCATTGCGCGAAGCTTAGATCGCGATCTTGCCGAGGTTGCGGTGTATGGTCGCGAAGGCATGATTGGTGAGCGCTCACAGCAAACTATTGGTTTTGCTACGGTAAGAGGCGGTGACATTATTGGCGATCATACTGCACTATTCGCTGATATAGGTGAAAGACTGGAAATAAGCCACAAAGCTTCCAGCCGAAACACCTTTGCGCAAGGCGCACTGCGAGCTGCTTTGTGGTTGCAAAATAAACAGCCAGGACTTTATACCATGCAACAAGTGCTCGGATTGCCGCAGTTAGATTAAACTTTTGCGGCATTTAGCTGAAAATAATGTTAAAGGCGGTGTTTTTGTAAAATAACAAAAAAATCATGGCTAATTTCGCGCTGATAGCCTAAAATATCGAGGTTTGCCTGTAAGCAAAGAAATTATCTAGCTCGCGACTGATTCTTTGAGATCATTAGGCGAAGGCAAATACGGGTATCAGAATTTTAGGTCAAAACGGGTTGTAAAACGTTTGTGGTTTTCACCCGTTTTTTGCTGTTTGGAGGTTATTTTGACTAAGTCCGCCCTGCTCGTACTGGAAGACGGCACCGTATTTCACGGTACAGCCATTGGCGCCGAAGGAGTTTCTGTTGGTGAGGTAGTGTTTAATACCTCGATGACCGGGTATCAGGAAATATTAACTGATCCCTCTTATGCAGAACAAATTGTAACACTAACTTATCCTCATATAGGAAACACCGGAACGAATGAGGAAGATGAGGAATCCGGACAGGTATGGGCCAAAGGCCTTATTATCCGTGACCTCCCGCTGTTAGCCAGTAATTTCCGTAATCAACTCTCGCTTAGTCAATACCTCAAAAATCACAACATTCTCGGCATCGCCGACATCGATACTCGCAAACTGACTCGCATCCTTCGTGAAAAAGGCGCTCAAAATGGCTGCATCATGGCAGGTGATAATCTGGATGCCGCGGTTGCCTTGCAACAAGCAAAGGCTTTCCCAGGTTTAGCGGGGATGGACTTAGCCAAAGAAGTGACCGTTAAAGCCCCTTATCAGTGGACTGAAGGCAGTTGGACGTTAGGTGAGGGCCACAAAACCATTACTGAACATCCGTTTCATGTGGTTGCTTACGATTTCGGTGTTAAACGCAACATTTTACGTATGTTAGCGGATCGTGGTTGTAAACTCACCGTTGTACCGGCACAAACACCGGCTGCTGAGGTGTTAGCGCTGAACCCAGATGGTATTTTTCTATCGAATGGGCCAGGCGATCCAGCACCTTGCACTTACGCCATTGAGGCGATTAAAACCTTTTTAGAAACAGACATTCCGGTGTTTGGTATCTGTTTAGGTCATCAACTGTTGGCGTTAGCCAGTGGTGCGAAAACGGTCAAAATGGGCCATGGTCACCACGGTGCTAACCACCCAGTGCAAAACTTAGACACTCAGCGCGTGTTAATCACTGCGCAAAACCATGGTTTTGCGGTTGAAGAAGCCACCTTACCGGCTAATTTACGCGCTACCCATAAATCGCTGTTCGACGGCACCCTGCAAGGGATCCACCGTACTGATAAAGCGGCATTTAGTTTTCAAGGTCATCCCGAGGCCAGCCCAGGCCCGCATGAAGCCTCTGAACTGTTTGACCATTTTATCAAGCTGATGCAACAACATCAGGCTTAAGCCGACACGAATTACGGAGACTGAGACGCAATGCCAAAACGTACCGATATAAAAAGTATTCTGATTTTAGGCGCTGGCCCGATCGTCATTGGCCAAGCCTGTGAATTTGACTATTCAGGCGCACAAGCCTGTAAAGCCTTAAAAGAAGAAGGTTATCGAGTTATTTTAGTTAACTCTAACCCCGCGACGATCATGACTGATCCAGAAATGGCTGATGCGACCTACATCGAGCCTATTCATTGGCAAGTGGTAGAAAAAATCATTGAAAAAGAACGCCCTTGTGCGGTACTGCCTACGATGGGCGGTCAAACTGCATTGAACTGTGCGTTAGAGTTAGAACGCCAAGGTGTTCTGGCCAAATATAACGTGGAAATGATTGGTGCTACCGCTGACGCCATCGATAAAGCGGAAGATAGAAATCGCTTTGATAAAGCGATGCGCTCAATTGGTTTAGCCTGCCCACGTGCGGGTTTTGCTCATTCCATGGAAGAAGCGTATCAGGTACTCGATGATATCGGTTTCCCATGTATTATTCGCCCATCGTTCACAATGGGTGGCTCGGGCGGTGGTATTGCTTATAACCGCGAAGAGTTTGAAGAGATTTGTACCCGTGGTTTAGATCTGTCTCCGACCAAAGAGCTGTTAATCGACGAATCGTTGATTGGTTGGAAAGAATACGAAATGGAAGTGGTACGCGACAAAAACGATAACTGCATTATTGTTTGTGCCATCGAAAACTTTGATCCTATGGGTGTGCATACCGGTGATTCGATCACGGTGGCGCCAGCGCAAACACTGACCGACAAAGAATACCAAATTATGCGTAATGCTTCGTTAGCGGTATTGCGTGAAATTGGCGTAGAAACGGGTGGTTCAAACGTACAATTTGGTATCAATCCAGCAGATGGCCGTATGGTCATTATTGAAATGAACCCGCGGGTATCGCGCTCGTCGGCATTAGCTTCAAAAGCAACCGGTTTCCCTATTGCTAAAGTTGCCGCCAAGTTGGCTATCGGTTACACCTTAGATGAATTGGCTAACGATATTACGGGCGGGATTACGCCAGCTTCATTCGAGCCAAGTATCGACTATGTTGTAACTAAAATTCCACGTTTTAACTTTGAAAAATTCGCTGGTGCTAACGATCGCTTAACGACCCAAATGAAATCGGTTGGTGAAGTCATGGCGATTGGTCGCAACCAACAAGAGTCGTTACAAAAAGCGCTACGTGGTTTAGAGATTGGTGTATCGGGCTTAGATCCGATCATTGATATCAGTGCACCAGAAGCGAAAGAAAAAATCATTCGCGAATTACGTGAGCCTGGTGCACATCGTATTTGGTATATTGCCGATGCGTTCCGTTTTGGTATGACCTTAGATGACATTTACAATCTAACCAAAATTGACCACTGGTTCTTAGTGCAAATTGAAGACTTAGTGAAAGAAGAACTGGCTCTAGGTACTGATGGCTATGCCGCCTTAGACGAAGCCCGTTTATCTCGCTTAAAACGCAAAGGTTTTGCTGACGCTCGTATTGCTGAAGTTTTAGGTGTGAGTGAAACCGAAGTGCGCAAAAAACGTTATAGCTACGGTTTACACCCAGTGTACAAGCGGGTAGATACCTGTGCCGCGGAATTTGCCTCTAACACCGCTTATATGTACAGCACCTATGATGAAGAGTGTGAAGCGGCACCTACCGATCGTGAGAAAATCATGATTATCGGTGGTGGGCCAAACCGTATCGGCCAAGGTATCGAATTTGATTACTGTTGTGTGCATGCGGCTTTAGCGTTACGCGAAGACGGTTACGAAACCATTATGGTCAACTGTAACCCAGAAACCGTTTCAACCGATTATGACACCTCAGATCGTTTGTATTTTGAATCTATCACCTTGGAAGACGTGCTGGAAATCGTACGCAAAGAACAGCCAAAAGGGGTGATTGTGCAATACGGTGGCCAAACGCCATTGAAATTAGCCCGTGCCTTAGAAGCCAACGGTGTGCCAATTATTGGTACTTCGCCAGACGCGATAGACCGTGCTGAAGACCGTGAGCGCTTCCAACAAGCCGTCACTCGTTTAGGCTTAAAACAGCCTAAAAACGTCACGGTAACGAGTTTTGATGAAGCGATCGCTAAAGCACCAGAAATCGGTTATCCGATGGTGGTTCGCCCGTCTTATGTTTTAGGTGGCCGCGCCATGGAAATCGTTTATGACGAGCAGGATTTACGCCGTTATATGAATGAAGCGGTAAGCGTATCAAATGACTCGCCAGTCTTATTAGATAACTTCTTAGATGATGCAATTGAAGTCGACATTGATGCCATTTGTGATGGTAGCGAAGTGATTATCGGCGGCATTATGGAACACATCGAGCAAGCCGGTGTGCATTCGGGCGATTCTGCCTGTACCTTACCACCACACAGCTTATCGCAAGCCATTCAAGATGTGATGCGCGAGCAAGTGAAAAAGCTGGCGTTAGAGTTAGGCGTAGTCGGCTTAATGAATACCCAGTTTGCGGTTAAAGATAACGAAGTTTACTTAATTGAAGTGAACCCACGAGCTGCACGTACCGTACCTTTCGTTTCTAAAGCAACGGGTGTCGCCATTGCTAAAGTGGGTGCACGCTGTATGGCGGGTAAGTCGTTAGCCGAGCAGGGTATCACCAAAGAAATTATTCCACCGTTTTTCTCAGTGAAAGAAGTGGTGATCCCGTTTAACAAATTCCCAGGTGTCGATCCTATTCTTGGCCCTGAGATGCGTTCAACAGGTGAAGTGATGGGCATTGGCGATACGTTCGCCGAAGCCTTTGCTAAAGCTGAGTTAGGCTGTGGCACGCTGATTCCAACGGGTGGCCGTGCCTTGCTTTCTGTACGTGACAGCGATAAAGTGCGCATCGTTGAACTGGCTAAACTAATGGTTGAATCGGGTTTCGAGTTAGATGCCAGTGGTGGTACAGCTAAAGCATTAGCGGATGCGGGTATTCCATGTCGAGTTGTTAACAAGGTATTTGAAGGTCGGCCGCATATGCTTGACCGTATCAAAAACGGCGAGTATAGCTATATTGTTAACACCACTGAAGGTCGTCAGGCGATTGAAGACTCTAAAGTACTGCGTCGCGGTGCCTTACAGCACAAAGCGAACTACACTACGACCTTGAATGCGGCCTTTGCTACTGTCAAAGCGAATGCTGCCAGTGCCTTTGCTAACGTAAATTCTATTCAGGAATTGCATAAGAGAGTGAACGGATGAGCTTAATTCCAATGACAGTGCAAGGCGCAGAAGCGCTGCGCATTGAACTGAATGAGTTAAAAAGTGTAAAACGGCCTGCGGTAATTCAAGCTATCGCTGAAGCACGTGCGCACGGCGATTTAAAAGAAAACGCCGAATATCACGCGGCTCGCGAACAGCAAGGTTTTATTGAAGGGCGTATTCAGGATATTGAAGGCAAATTATCCAATGTGCAGATCATCGATGTCACTAAGTTGCCTAACACGGGTAAAGTGATTTTCGGTTCAACGGTAACCATTCTTAATCTGGAAACAGAAGAAGAGATGACTTACCGTATTGTGGGTGATGATGAAGCGGATATAAAAAATAATCTGATTTCAGTTAACTCACCGATTGCACGTGGTTTAATTGGCAAAGTAGCCGATGACGTAGCGAATATCACTACGCCTAAAGGCGTGGTTGAATTTGAAATTGTTGACGTGAAATACCTGTAATAACGCGACAACTCACTTGAGACAACCCTGTTTTCTCAAACGTAAAAACGCCAGCATCTTCGCTGGCGTTTTTGTTTCTAACGGCTAACTGACTGCCATGTTTAACCGAAAAACCAGCGGCCATTTTTGATCAGGCCAGCAATCAAGCCGGCAAAACCAGCAGTTGTTCCACCGAGCATCCCAAACCAGCACCAGAACAGATTGTTGCGATACTGCCGTTTTGCTTGTTTACTCTGCGCTGCTTTTGCCAACAAGCGTGGTTTAATCGTTTGCCATACTCGAACTTGTAAATATGCCACGCCGGTCATAAAAAGGCCAAAGGCCAGCAGCGGTGCTATGGCACCGGCGGTAAATTCGTATGCTGCAGCCAGTAATAAGCCTGAGAGGCCAACCCAAACCAAAGCCTGATTGCGATAACGTAATAAGCGATTACGCTCGTTATCGCTGGCGGCGTTTTTCAGTGGCGCGCGCATGCCCAGCACCACACCAAGCATGCCACCGATCGCGCCAAGTAGTGCTCCACTAAATAGCCAGCCAAATTTTGCCAAGCCGCTGCTGTGTGCTGTCATGGCACTTGCGGTCGCGGCAGCTGCAGGTGGGCTACCGATCAGTAAAGCACTGATGATGGCGCTAGTTAAGCCGATGTTTGGCGCCGTGCTTAAAATCAGCTTACCGTAACGGTTTAGTAGCTGTGTTTTTAACAACTCACGTACCCGTTGCAGCTTTTTACGTACGCTATTTTCGGTTATGCCTAGTAAGGCCGCGACCTGCTGGCTATTTTGCTCTTCCCGATAAAACAGCAGTACAATTTCACGACTTTCACTCGGTAGTTCGGCTAAAAACTCGCGGATAATATCGGCTTGCTCGTCGCGAAGTAACTCTTCATCGGGAAAGGTGTCACTAGCAAAAGCGGCGAGCAAGGTTTCGGCTTTTTCACCACGTTCTATACGATGATCTTGCCGTTCGCGCAAATAGCTATAAGCACGGTAGCGCGTAATTTGACGAAGCCAAGGCAAAAAACTGGTGGTGTTTTGTAAGCTACGCAGCTGCTGCCAAGCTGCAATAAACACTTGCTGGCAAATATCCTCACTGGCATCCAAGTCTTGCACAATGGCTAGGGCAATGCTGCTGACACTGTTTTGGCAGCGCTGAATTAATCGACCAAAAGCCTGCATATCACCTGCGATTGCGGCCATCACATCAGGCTGTAATTGTTGTTCTAGAGTGTTTTGTGGGCTCAATTGTGCATGGTGCATGCTATTACTCCTTTAATGCCACACGCAGCTGAGCGATAAACCAATCGGGTTCATCCAGCATGATAAAATGGCGACTGTCAGTATTCATCAGTAGTTTTGCATTAGCAATAGACTCAATTTGTTGTTGGTACAGTGCAGCTGCCAGCACTTGCTGATCCGGTGCTAGCGCTCCACTGGCGCCAAGTAAGTAGACTTGGCTTGTTATTGCTGTCACTTGCGGTCGTAAATCGGTGGTTAATAGTTCATACATAGCTTGGCCGACTGTCTGGCTATCCGAGGCCGCGGCCATGTCCAGCACTAATTTTTGATGTTCTGCAGACCTCGCCTGAATAGCGATGCCTTGTGTTGCAACGGCTTTTAATTGTGCGCTAGAAAGTTGTTGATAGTAGGCTTTTAATTGCAGTGCTTGTGCTTGCATGTCGGCCACTTGCGTTGCTGAGTTGCGGCTAAAAATCGGCGCGATATAAGGCAAACCATCTACCGCGATAACTGTGCCAATCTGCTTCGGAGCAGAACTTGCCAGTGAAAAAGCGAGAAAAGCGCCTAGGCTATGGCCAATCACTGCTGGCTGTTGCAGTTGCTGCTCGGTCACATAACCCAACAGCTCTTGCTGCACTTTGGGTAAAAACTTACCATCCAAAGTGCTAGGCGTACCAGCAAAACCGGCTAAGCTAATCAGATGTAATTGAAAATCGGCTTGCAAGGCGCTAACTGTGCTTTGCCAAACACGGCGGTCCGACATTAAACCGGGAATGATTAAAACCGGTTTACCTTGTCCTACCACCTCAACGGTAAAACTTACCCTCGGTTGCGGTTGCTCAATCGCTTTGATTTGCGGTGCTATCGCACCACCTACAATGGTTAGGACAATGGCAAAGTAGGTCCAAAAGCTTGGTTTGTTTTGCTGAGTTTTTTTGGCAATGCTGTCGGTAGCGTTTTGGTTTGTGTGCTGTGGTGCGTTCATGATAAATCCTTAGTTAGTGGTGATGACCTAACTAAGTCGCATCAACCTCAGCAGCTGTGACAAATTAATTTAATTATTTTTTAATAAACGCGATAACGTGTCTTACCGCGTTCCAGATGGGGTTGTGGTATTTAGCTGGAAATAAAAATCAGGGGTAAATTTGTTCCTGGGATCCCGCTATCTGCCATGATGGTTGATAGCCACAGTAACACAGCTAATAAACATAGATAACTGACAATGGTTATTAATATGCCTGTATTACTCATAGGTAAAACGTTTTTTGCTTGTTCATCTGCTTCAAACCATAAATCCAGCGTACCGAGTAGGCCAAACAGCATTAAAAGATAAAAACCAAAGTACCATGCGGCGAATGACAAACTGCCAGTAAAAAATAATAACGCTAGTTTGGCTGCTTTTCCGTTACGGCTATAGACAGCCGCCTGGATGACGCGCCCCCCATCTAATGGCACTATGGGCAATAAGTTAAATAGGTTAAGTAATAAACTGATGGTAGCAAATAATGCTAAGGCGGTATGTTGCGTTTCAAGCCAAAGCACGTAGGCGATAACGGCACCTAAGGTACCAAAAGCCGGGCCGGCAATGGCAATCTTAAAGTCTTGCCAACGGCTGGTTGTGCGTTCACTTAACGCAACTCCACCAACAAAAGGCAGTAAATAGACCCCTTTAACCTTAAGGCCGGAGCGCTTCATGGCGTAAACATGGCCATATTCGTGAATAATGAGTGCGGCAATCAAGCCTAAAGCAACTTCGAGATTAAATAACCAAGCCCAGCCTGCTAGGGATGTGCCTGCTAAAGCAGCCTTTATCGCTCCCGCACTTTTTGACAGCTTAACTAACACTAAACCGATAACGAAAAAGGGTTTAAACCCTTTTTTTAGCAAAGAAGGGGTGGTTGATTGTTGCACTTCAATCTGCTCGTTAAGCGCTGACGTTTGCTCAGCTTGTGCGGATACTTTTTCAGCGGATGAAAGTTTGCTTTCTAACTTGTGCAGCCATGCAGGTGGCCTAGCGACCGTTTCACCTTCGCACAATAATGTTTCAGGTGTTTTTAGCCAGTAATGCACCTGGTTATTTCGTATGACTAGCTTGAAGTGCAAGCGCACTGGGCCATGTTTAGGGCACAAAAAACGGTGATCGTAGCTATGACTTAATAACGCTCGCCCTTCAGAGACAAGAACACCATTGCGCCAGACTTGCTCTTTACCAAAGTTATTTCCTTTGATCAGATAATGGTCTTGGTCATGGCAGAATTCAAATAGCGTTTGCATATTTAATGTTAAAAAATGGTAATTAATATGCGCAGTTTAGCAGCGAGGGGTAGAAAAGTCAGGCTGGCTTGGTTAAAAATATCGCTCAGTGAGCAAGGCGTGGAGCGGGTGGCGGGAATCGAACCCGTGTCTAAACCTTGGGAAGGTCTCATTCTACCATTGAACTACACCCGCGCTCTGTTGTTAAATTATAACTGCTAAGACCTGAAGTCAACTGCTATAAAGTGTGTTTTACCTCGTCGGCTGCTGCATCGATGGCCGTTGCAACCCACCAAAAAAGACGTACTTTAGCTGCGAAAAGACGCTTAAATTAAGTGCTTAGCCTGCTCCATCTAAGTGACTCACCTGTCTACCCGCCTTAATTCGGTGTTGTTAAAATCACGAGCACACCACTCCAATCTAGGCTACGGCTTTTATTACCGATAGGCGCGATTTCAACGCCGGTGTAAATACCCAGTAAAGGGATCTTTGCTGCGGTTAACTGTTGCTGCAGTTCGCGCGCTTCTTGAGGGGTGGCTATGCGCCCAGCGCAATCAAAATACAGGGCTACAATAGGAGTGTGTTGGTCTTGTTTGATTTGCTTGAGCAAGGCACGAGTTTGTTTAGCGGTTTGCGCAACAATATGCTGTGGATCGCGCTGCATAATCTGAATTTGCATGCCTTCACGAAAATCTGGTTCAAATAATATTATCCCTTCATCATTTGGCAGTATGCCATTGATGAGGCGTGTAACATAAGAAGAACTGTCATCTGGCTTGCAAGAAGTTGCGCCATTAAAGCCTAAGGCTAGTTCGGTCACCGGTGTTTGCTTACGCCAATGTGAGCTACCGGTTACCCGATCGATAACTTGGGTAACGGGCTCATCGTTTAATTGATAAAGAAATTGTTCAAAAATCTTGGTAATGGTAAAACGCTCAGCACTGAGCGGTGAACACCCATGCATATTGCTGATATAGGGTTTAACATGGCCGCTTATCAGTAAAGCTGTCGCGAGCTGGCTTTGCACTTGTGCATCGTAAAACAATTTAGTGGGGCTAAATTCTTGATCGGCGAGTAAGCCGGCGCCTGCAATAGGGACCTTTATGGGTAAAGTGTTATAGAGGCCTTTAAGTATTGGACGTGAAGCATTTAATATGGCTGGGTTTTGCAAATTACCGGCGTAACGCACTGAATCAAAAAATAACAGGAGGAGAGCAGGTGATACCACTTGTTGCAGTTTCGCCCCTAACTGTTGCCCAGCTAAAAACGGGTTCTGGGCGATCAGCTCTGAGCAAGCACGGCTAAATGTAATATTGTCGTTATCCGATACTATTGCTAATGCAGCAGCGGGAGCTCCTTCAATCATAATCTGATCGTGGCTGATAATACCTGCAGCTGAACCTCCCAAGATGATGGTATCTGTGCCGCAGACTAATCGGGCGCCATCTAATAAGCGTTGATAATCAGTTTTTGCTGTGCAGAACAGCAGTAGAAGCTGTGCAGAAGAACGGCCAGTTTGAGCAATAGCTTGACGAGCAAGTTGTTGACCTGCGGCAAAAGCCGCATTGGTCTGAGAGAACGCAATCCCTGCGAACATAGTCTAATCCTTTTGTTACAAAACTTTCATTATTACGTAAGTGATGAAAAGCTAGCTCACTGTTCAGTATAGAATATTTCTGTAAATAGATTGTATCATTAGTAATGATATATTGGTAATTCGGCGAAACTCCCTTATGCTAAGTAAAAATGTGTTGATGGTCTGAGCTATGTTTGAATTGTTGGCGGTAATATTGGTGCTTTCCGTAATTGTTGGCACCTTTTGTGGCTTTATCGCTTTAGTTCGGCTTAGCGGCTTAGAAGCTCAAATGAGAGTGCTGCAACAGCGTATACAGCAATTGCAAGCAGAGTCAAAACACCTACATACCCGCTCAGAGGGGGCTGCTGTTAATGCTAATGCCTCTAAGGTCGACGCTTCACTGCCATCTTCTGCTGCCCCAGCAAACCCCCTAACAGATAACGTCATAGCAGCACAAATGGTAGAGCCTAACACGGCAACAACAACTGTTTCTCCGGCAGCGTTCGTTGCTATCAGTAAGCAACATGCAGAGCCGACAGAGCCGGTTAAACCCAAAGCAGAGGCAAGCCAATGGCTAAGTTGGTTAGAGCGGCAGTTTATTGATCGCGGCATGGTTTGGTTGGGTGGGGTGGCTTTAGCATTTGGCGGTATTTTTTTAGTTCGGCATTCGTTAGATGCGGGTTGGTTTTCTCCAGAGTTACGCGTGTTCAGTGGTATTAGTTTAGGCCTGTTACTCTTAGTGGTAAGTGAGTGGCTGCATCAGAAAAAACAGTTAAGTCAGGTTTTAGAAAACTACATTCCTGCGGCATTAGCTAGCGCAGGCTTTGTGACCTTGTATGCTGTGCTATTGATGGCTCAGCATTTTTATCAGTTGATCAGCCCAACACTGGCGTTTGCTTTACTGGCTCTAGTCGCGCTTTGCGCGTCTTGGTTTTCTTTACGACAAGGGCCTATCTTAGCAGTGATCGGCATTGTTGGGGGATACGCAGTACCAATTTTAGTGTCACCGGGTGGCAATAATTGGTTAGCACTGTTGTTATACATTGCCTTAATTACAACGTCGTCGTTATTGGTTGAACGCAGGGTACAACGTTTTTGGTTATGGTTAATAACGGTTGTGGCACATTGTGGCTGGTTATTGTTGGCAATTACACAAGCTGGCGCAAACAACATCACCGTGCTGTGGGCTGCCTTATTACTTAGCTTTATTGGTATGGTTGCCTTACCTCGCTTAGGCTGGCCGTTACGCTGGCAAAAAGCGGTGTTACCGATGCGGCAATGGTGGCCGCTATTGCGCGAACACTATCTTGGCGTCGTGTTACTAGCCTTTGCAGTGTTGCTGCAACTGCAGTTTAGTAGTTACAGCCATCTGTGGTCTTGTGTGTTGTTAGTCAGTGTTTTATATGCGGCAGCCTTGAGTGAAAATCGCTCTGAGCTGTGGTTATGGGCGGCGGCGCTGCTGGCATTGGTTTGGCTATTACTGGGGCCTGCACTTAATGCTGACAACTTTAGCTGGACGGACGGCATACTCTTTAATTGGCAGTCATGGGTGTTGCTGCTGACAATACCTGCGGCCTTTGTTAGCGTGCTACTGCCAGCAAGACAACATTGGGCGGCTTTTTTAGCGGTCGCACCGATACTATTTCTGGCCGTATCTTATCAATTAGTGCCGAATACACTGCAACCGTTAATTCAATTAGGTTGGATGCTATACGGCGCATTGTTAGTGATCCTTCAAAGTATTCTAGCGAAACAGTCAGCAAGCAAAGCGTTGGCTTTTATTCATGCGGCTGGCGCTAACCTCGCGTTAAGTTGGTGTTTTAGCTTATACCTGTCGGCAGCTGCTTTCACGGTAGCTATGGCGTTACAGTTAGTTTTCATTACACAATTAAGCGTTAAACAACGTTTTCCTATCCCGTCTTGGCTGATCAAGGGGATGGTCGCCTTTGTCTTATTACGTCTTACTTCAGCCCCATTGTTGGGCAGTTATGAAGGCATCAGTATTCTGGGCTTGCACTGGTCATTGATCGTCTATCCGCTGGTGTTAGCGAGTTTTGGCCTTGCAACCTGGTTATGGCGGCATAGCAGCTTGCGTGGTTGGCTCGAAGGGGCTTGCTTGCAGTTAACGGCGTTATTCGTCACGGTGCAAACGCAATTAGGGTTGCATCCGGGGGCGCTTGATTTTTCTGTTATAGATTTTTACAGTTTAGCGTTACACAGCGCTAATTGGTCTATTTTAGCTTGGGTCTATCAGTGGCGCAGTTATCGGGCCGCGAGCATGCAAACTTTATATCGTTTTGCCGCAGGCTGTTTAGTGGTGCTGGTGTTATTTACGCAACTGACCTTAAACGTAAATTATAACCCCTTGCTAAGTGCACAAGACGTAGGGCAGTGGCCGCTACTGAATTGGCTATTCATATTGTGGGCCGTGCCTGCCTTGTGTGCAGCGGGTTTAGCTAACATGCCGCTGCCGCAGCGTTATCGACCTACTGGCTATTATGTGGCTGCGGCCGGTTTGCTGTTGTACCTACTGAGTTCGGTACGGCAGTTTTGGCAAGGGTCACAAATTACCTTAGGTTTAGCCACCAGTAACGCAGAGCATTATAGTTATTCTTTAGTGTTGTTGTTAACGGCGGCGGGGCTAATTGTGCTGTCGCAATGGCGTGTTTGGGGCATGCTGCGTAAAGTGGGGTTCTTATTGCTCAGTGCAGTGGTCATTAAAGTATTTGTGTTTGATTTAAATGAGCTGCAAGGTTTATTCCGTGCGGCATCATTTATGGGGTTAGGGTTAAGTTTAGTGTTGTTAAGTGCTATGTTTCAGCGCTTGCAGCAAAAAATGCTTGATCGGCAAGCCCATGCCACAGAATAAGAAAAAGAGCGTTACTGTTCAGTGAACTGCTGATAGCGCCCCTGGTAATCAAAATAGCTTTCGACATGCTGCCAGCTATGTTTCTGTTTTTGTAATAATATCAGCTGCGGCGGCCGAAACCGCTCAGCCAAAGCCACCAGTTGCGCGGCTGTTTTAATGGTGGGTAAAGGTGTCCCGGGCGCTTTGCTGTGCGGTTTAATAAACAAGGCGTAAAGCGCACGGCGTTGAGCCGGGCTTTGTAACTTAAACCAACGATAAAACGGGTTACCTTCGATATCGTAATAACTTACCTTTAAATCGTCGTTATCATCGGATAGCTGCATGTTATGGCAGCGAAAAAGGTGATGATGCTGCTGGTTTAACACTTCGCGTAATCGTTTATCGGGATCAACTAACACCGACTCACATTGCTGACAGCTGCGTGCGGCGATGTCATTCTCGGCGCCACACTCTGGGCAATTGCGGCTCCGATAACGATACTGACATTGTTGAGCCGTATCCTCGATTAAGCCCTGACAACGCCTGCCGTAATGCTCAATAATGTCGCCATCTTGGTCGGTTAACCCCCAGAAAATATTAGCAAAGCCACATTCAGGGCAGAGTACTTGCACCGGTACCGATTTACTGTTTGGTTTTGCTTGCCCCACTTCAGGGCTAAATAAATCATAACCATTTGCGGCATAATCAATAATTAAACATTCTGTTTTGCCTGCGGCGATGCGTAAACCTCGGCCCACCATTTGTTGAAATAAACTGACAGAGGCGGTTGGGCGTAAAATAGCTATTAAATCAACATGGGGGGCGTCAAAGCCCGTTGTTAATACCGCCACATTTACCAGAAACTTGATTTGTCGATCCTTAAAGGCGTCAATCAATTGATCGCGTTCAACTGTGGGTGTTTCCGCGGTCAGGATGGCAGCGTTTTGCTGACTGAGTAACTGCATAATTTCGTTGGCATGTTTTACCGTAGCCGCAAAAACAATGATGCCTTGGCGTTGCGTCGCCAAAGTGATTAATTGTTGCATGATCAGTGCGGTTGCCCGACCACTTTTTCCTAAGATAGAGTTCACTTCTGTTTCAGTGTAATCGCCTTCAGCTTTGGGTTTTAGCGAGCTAAAATCGTATTGTGCACTTAAGCCATCATATAAACGTGGCGTTGTTAGGTAACCTTGTTTAATTAAGGGCCTTAGCGGTAAGTCAAAAATACAATATTCAAACGTGGGGTTAAGTGTATTCCCGACCCGGCCATGATAATGTTGCCGATAGATCCAGCCACTGCCCAACCGAAATGGGGTTGCGGTAAGTCCCAACAACTTTATCTCGGGATTGTGTTGTTTCAGTTGGCTTAATAGTTGTTGGTATTGGCTGTCGGTGCTCAGGCTAACGCGATGGCACTCATCAATAATCACTAATGAAAAAGCGCTGGCAAAGGCATCTAAATTACGTACGGCAGACTGTACACTAGCAACCACCGTTTTCGCGCTAGCATCTTTTTGTTGCAGGCCTGCTGCATAAATACTGGCTTTTGCGGTTAAAACGGCCACTTTTTCTGCATTTTGTGCTACCAATTCTTTAACATGCGTTAAAATAAGAACACGTCCTTTGGCACGACGAGCTAGCTCGGCAATAACAATACTTTTACCTGCCCCAGTTGGTAATACTAATACCGCTGAGGCCGAACGTTGTTGGAAATGGCTAATAGCGGCATTAACGGCCTGTTGTTGGTAATCTCTGAGTTGCACTGTAGGTTCGTTGCTTAGCTAAATTGTCGATAGGTTAGCATAGCCATGGCCATTCGTAGCAAGTTTCCGCCAGATTAGTACAGTAGTAGGAGCCTTATCATGGCAAAACATACCGCCTTTTCCTTACGTATAGAGCAGCGAGTCTTGTGGGTATCCGCCAACGGTTTTTGGACTAAAGCGATCGCGCAACAGTACGTTCGTGAAATGCGTTCATTAATTTTGCCAATAAGCGCAAAACCTTGGGCAGTAGTATTGGATATTCGGCAGTGGGAAATATCTCCAGCCGAAGTTTTTTCGTTACTAAATGAAAACACGGCTTGGTGCTTTGCCAATAATTTAAAGCATGTCGAAACTATTGGCGCTGATAATACAATGGTGATGTGGCAGTTTGCCAAGGCGACACAAGCAGTAAAGCCCGCCGATGTTGTAAGTACATTAAAAGATGATGAACTCGCAGCCCGGCAGTCATTGCGAGCCGCCGGGTATCTGTTTTAATATTTAACCGCGTGGCAAATGGATCTTTTTTTCTTGCGACTGGCGGAATAAAACCAAGATTTTGCCGATAACCTGAACTTTTTCAGCGTTGGTTTCTCTGACAATCGCATCCATAATCAACACTTTTTGTTCTCTATCTTCGCCTGGCACTTTAATTTTAATTAATTCATGAAAGTTTAAAGCGTTATCAATTTCAGCAACTACACCCTCTGTTAAACCGTTACCGCCTAGTAAAATAACGGGTTTTAAATCATGGGCTTTGGTTTTTAAAAATTGTTTTTGTTTATTGGTTAAACTCATAAGGTTAGAATGTCCGTAGAAAAGCTTGAATTATGCCTATTGTAGCGCCATCTACAGCATAAGACTATTTAAGAGTAGTAACATGACTAAGAAAAAACGCTCAGCCAGTTCATCGCGTTGGCTAAAAGAGCATTTTGATGATCAATTTGTACAAAAAGCGCAAAAACTGGGCTTACGTTCGCGTGCTGCGTTTAAATTAGAAGAGATCCAGCAACAAGACAAATTGGTTAAACCGGGTATGACAGTGGTAGATTTAGGCTCAGCCCCTGGTAGTTGGTCTCAGTTTGTGGTGGGATTAGTGGGTAAAGAGGGTACGGTCATTGCCTGTGATATTTTACCCATGGATCCGCTGGCCGGGGTCGCTTTTTTACAGGGTGATTTTCGAGAGGAAGCTGTTTTAGAGGCATTACTGAGCCGGATCGGTGGTAAAACCGTAGATGTGGTATTATCTGATATGGCACCGAACATGAGTGGCAATGACACTACCGATCAAGCCCGTTCTGTTTATTTAGTTGAGTTGGCATTAGACATGTGCCAAAAAGTTTTGAAGCAAAATGGCAGTTTTGTAGTCAAAGTGTTTCAGGGAGAGGGTTTTGAGCAATTCCTGAAAGATGTACGCGCCGCCTTTAGTAATGTGAAAATTCGTAAGCCTGATTCGTCGCGTGCCCGTTCACGCGAGACATATATCGTGGCCACCGGCTTTAAACTTTAGTAAAGTAGTCCGGTATTAATGATTTTTAGAGTAAAGATGAGGTTATAACCTTGAGT
The DNA here is from genome assembly GCF_030737935.1 of Alishewanella sp. SMS8. Taxonomy (NCBI): domain Bacteria; kingdom Pseudomonadati; phylum Pseudomonadota; class Gammaproteobacteria; order Alteromonadales; family Alteromonadaceae; genus Alishewanella; species Alishewanella sp. SMS8. The sequence continues at coordinate 112,165 of NZ_JAPJEA010000002.1, read as the reverse complement.
GACATGGCAAAAAATCTGATTGTCTGGTTAGTAATCGCTGTTGTACTGATGTCAGTATTCAATAGCTTTGGCCCGAGTGAAAACACGGATCGCATGACCAGTTACACCCAGTTCGTTAAAGAAGTAAATCAGGGAGTAATCCGTGAAGTTAAAGTAGAGCGCACAGGTGTGATTACCGGTGTAAAACGCAGTGGTGAACGTTTTGAAACCGTGATCCCTGGTGGCTACGACGAAAAACTTCTGGATGATTTAATCAAAAATGACGTGCGCACTTTGGGTAGCAAACCTGAAGAATCCAGTTGGTTAGCAACCATCTTTATCTCTTGGTTCCCAATGCTGTTGTTAATCGGCGTCTGGATTTTCTTCATGCGCCAGATGCAAGGCGGTGGTGGCAAAGGCGCCATGTCGTTTGGCAAAAGCAAAGCGCGCTTAATGGGTGAAGACCAAATTAAGACTACTTTTGCTGATGTTGCTGGCTGTGACGAAGCAAAGGAAGAAGTTTCAGAGTTGGTTGAATATCTACGCGACCCTTCACGTTTCCAGAAGCTCGGCGGTAAGATCCCTAAGGGGATTTTAATGGTGGGCCCGCCAGGAACAGGTAAAACGCTGTTAGCAAAAGCGATTGCTGGCGAAGCAAAAGTGCCTTTCTTTACCATTTCTGGTTCTGATTTCGTTGAAATGTTCGTGGGTGTTGGTGCTTCTCGGGTACGGGATATGTTCGACCAAGCCAAAAAAGCCGCACCTTGCATTATCTTCATCGATGAAATTGATGCCGTAGGCCGTCAGCGTGGTGCCGGTTTAGGTGGTGGTCACGATGAACGCGAGCAAACGCTTAACCAAATGCTGGTCGAAATGGATGGTTTTGATGGCAACGAAGGCGTGATTATTATCGCTGCAACGAACCGTCCCGATGTGCTTGATGCAGCGTTGCTGCGTCCTGGCCGTTTCGATCGTCAAGTTGTGGTCGGTTTACCCGATGTGCGCGGTCGTGAGCAAATTTTAAAAGTACACATGCGTAAAGTACCGATGGCAGATGATGTGAAAGCCAGTGTTATTGCACGAGGTACACCAGGTTTTTCAGGTGCTGACTTGGCAAACTTAGTCAACGAAGCAGCGTTATTTGCCGCTCGAGGTAATCGCCGAGTTGTTAGCATGGAAGAGTTTGAGCGTGCTAAAGACAAGATTATGATGGGTGCAGAGCGCCGTTCCATGGTGATGACGGATGCCGAGAAAGAAATGACGGCATACCATGAAGCAGGCCATGCTATTATTGGTTGTTTAGTTCCTGAGCATGATCCTGTGCACAAAGTGACGATTATTCCGCGTGGCCGTGCCTTGGGTGTGACCTTCTTTTTACCAGAGCAAGATGCCATTAGCGTCAGCCGTCGTAAGCTAGAAAGTAAAATTTCCGTCGCTTATGGTGGGCGTTTAGCCGAAGAAGTGATTTACGGTTTAGACGCGGTATCGACCGGTGCTTCGCAAGATATTAAATACGCGACCTCGATTGCTCGTAACATGGTGACACAATGGGGTTTCTCTGAGAAGTTAGGGCCGTTGTTATATGCTGAAGAAGAAGGTGAAGTATTCTTAGGCCGTAGCATGGGCAAATCGAACAATATGTCAGATGAGACCGCCTCGATTATCGATTCTGAAATCAAAGCCATTATCGATCGTAACTATAATCGGGCAAAACAGCTGCTAGATGAAAACATGGACATTTTACATGCCATGAAAGACGCGCTGATGTTGTATGAAACCATTGATGCACGTCAGATTAAAGAGTTGATGGAGCGTAAAGCAGTTAGCCAGCCTGAAAACTGGGAACCGCGTGATAAGGACAGTAAAGGCGGCGATGATGATAAGTCAGCGTCATCTGCTGCGCCTACCGCAACGGATAAACCCTCTGAAGGCAACGTGCACTAAGTCACTTACATGCCTTTGCAAAGCAGTTATAATAACAACCCCGGCTTGTCCGGGGTTTTGTTTTTAGCGGAGTAAGCCACATGCAGTTACAGTTACCTCGGCAACGTTCTCTTAGTTTAGATCGACCACAAATCATGGGAATATTAAATATTACCCCTGATTCATTTTCAGATGGTGGTAAACACCAAGTACTGGATCAAGCCTTATTTAGTGCGGAGCAAATGTTGCTTGACGGCGCAACCATTCTCGATGTCGGTGGTGAGTCCACACGACCTGGCGCTGCAGCCGTTAGCTTAACTGAAGAATTAGCGCGAGTTATCCCTGTAATCAGCGCTTTACGCCAACGTTTTGATTGTGCCATTTCGATTGATACCAGTAAAGCTGAGGTGATGTCAGCGGCCGTTCACGCTGGCGCCGATATGATTAATGATGTCTGTGCTTTGCAAGCACCTGCGGCACTAGAAACTGCCGCTGCGTTGCAAGTTCCCGTTTGCATTATGCATATGCAAGGGGCGCCTCGTACCATGCAACATGATCCACAATATCAGCAACTGGTACCTGAAGTACTGGCGTTTTTATTGGCCAGAGCAGAGGCATGTCAGCAAGCAGGCATTCCTGCGAGTCAAATTGTGCTCGATCCTGGTTTTGGTTTTGGTAAAACCTTAGCGCATAATTATCAGTTGTTAGCCGCATTAGATCAATTTGTGGCAAGCGGTTATGCGGTGCTTGCCGGTATGTCACGTAAAAGTATGATTGGCCAGTTACTAGCGTTACCAACGTCAGAAAGGCTTGCTGGCAGTCTTGCATGTGCCAGCTTAGCGGCTTATGCTGGCGCACAAATTATTCGTGTGCATGATGTTAAAGAAAGTGTGCAAGCAGTACGCGTTGCTGCTGCGGCCCGTTATGGAGTTAAATAATGACAAGAAAATATTTTGGAACTGATGGTGTACGCGGTCGCGTTGGTGAATTTCCTATTACCCCTGAATTTGCCATGAAATTGGGTTGGGCCGCGGGTCGAGTATTATCTCAGCGCGGTACACGCAAAGTATTGATCGGTAAAGATACGCGTATTTCAGGTTATTTATTAGAAACGGCATTAGAAGCAGGCTTAATTGCCGCCGGTATTGATGTGCGCTTATTGGGCCCAATGCCCACACCTGCCGTCGCCTATTTAACGCGTACTTTCCGAGCCGAAGCCGGTATTGTGATTAGTGCTTCACACAATCCTTATTATGATAATGGCATTAAGTTTTTCTCCGCTGATGGTATGAAACTGGCGGATGAGATTGAATTGGCGATTGAGCACGAGCTTGAACAACCAATGATTTGTGAATCTTCAGAAAAGCTCGGTAAAGCAGAGCGTATCAATGATGCGGCGGGTCGTTATATCGAATTCTGTAAAAGCCACCTTAACAACAACTTGTCGCTCAGTGGGTTAAAAATCGTCATCGATTGTGCTCATGGAGCAACTTACCATATTGCGCCTGCGGTTTTTAAAGAACTGGGTGCTGAAGTTATCGCGATCGGCTGTAAGCCAGATGGTTTAAATATTAATGAAAAGTGCGGCGCAACACATACTGAGTTGTTACGCGCAACCGTGTTAGAAAAACAAGCTGATCTGGGTATTGCCTATGATGGCGATGGTGATCGCGTGATGATGGTCGATCAACATGGTCGCGTGCTTGATGGTGATGAGATTGTTTATATCATTGCGCGTGCTGCGAAAGAAGCCGGTACATTAAAAGGCGGCGTAGTCGGGACCTTAATGAGCAATATGGGTTTAGAGCTGGCTTTAGCTAAATTAGATATACCGTTTGCGCGCAGTGCAGTAGGTGATCGTTACGTTATGGAATTACTCCGAGAAAAGAACTGGCGCATTGGCGGTGAAAATTCTGGCCATGTGTTAAATCTTGATTACACATGCACCGGCGATGGTATTATTGCCTCACTTCAAGTCCTCACTGCTATGCTCTCTAGCGGCAAAAGCTTGGCGCAATTAATGAGCGATATGCGCAAGTTACCGCAGGTACTGGTCAACGTGAAATTTGCTAAAGGTTCTACGCCATTAGAAAAAGTTAACGTAAAAGAATGTATTGCTGCAGTAGAGCGCGATCTGGCAGGAAAGGGCCGCGTGCTGATCCGCAAATCAGGTACCGAGCCATTGATCCGAGTGATGGTTGAAGGTGAAGATGCCGACACCGTTCGTCAATATGCTGAAAAAATTGCTGATGCAGTAAAAATTGCCAGTTAGGATGAGTTAATAAATAGACAATTAGCCGCGCTGCCGCGGCTAAAGCTTGTTCTAAAGCAGAAGCTTAGTTACTATCAACAGGTGTAAGCTAAGGATACTGCCTAATGTCACGTAAAAAGCTTGTTGCCGCCAATTGGAAAATGAATGGCTCATCAGCGCTGGTCAATATGATCAGCACAACATTGCAATCAATAGCACCGCAAGTGGATATTTTAATCTGCCCTCCCGCTACGTTGCTAAGCGCTTTTCCAACAGCGCATGCTTTTCAGCTAGGCGGTCAAGATATCAGTGCGCATGTAGCGGGTGCCTACACCGGCCAAATAAGTGCTGAATTGTTGTTAGCGGCTGGCGCTCGTTATGCACTAGTAGGGCACTCTGAACGTCGTGAATATCAATTTGAAACTGATGAGCTAATTGCTGCAAAAGTAGCCACTGCAGTCGCTGCAGGCTTAACACCCCTTTTATGTATTGGCGAAACGTTAGCAGAACGGCAGCAAGAAAAAACCGAGCAGGTTATTGCGAAACAGTTAGCGGCAGTGTATGCTTCGCACCCCGAATTGCTGCAGAAATCGGTGCTAGCATATGAACCGATTTGGGCGATAGGTACTGGTGAGTCAGCAACACCGGAGCAGGCACAACAGATACATGCCTTTATCCGTGCTGAGTTAGCTAAGTATGATGCCGACGCGGCGCAACAGGTAAAAATTTTATATGGTGGCAGTGTTAATGCAGAAAATTGTGCTGCATTATTTACTCAACCAGACATAGACGGTGCTTTAGTTGGCGGTGCTAGCTTAAAACCCGAAGAATTTGCGCAAATTTGCCTTAGTGCAAAGGAATAAGCATGTACGATTTATTTGTAATTTGTTATTTGTTAGTTTCGTTAGCCCTTATTTTATTAGTGTTAATTCAACACGGTAAAGGCGCTAGCATGGGCGCAGCATTTGGTGCTGGTGCTTCTGGTACAGTATTTGGTTCAAGCGGTACAGGTAATTTCTTAACGAAAACCACTACCTTTTTGGCAATTTTATTTTTTATGTTGAGCTTAGTATTAGGTAACTTAACCGCTAAGCAAAGCAAGCCAGATGATGGCTCAGATTTTTTCCAATCTGTCCCGGTAACAACCGAACAGGCTCCTGCCAAGAAAGATGACGTTAACGACATCCCGGTAGGTAATTAAGTTTTATACGCCGAGGTGGTGAAATTGGTAGACACGCTATCTTGAGGGGGTAGTGTCTTCGGACGTGCGGGTTCAAGTCCCGCTCTCGGCACCAAATTAACGTAAGCAGTAGCTTGCGCTATCAGTACAGGCACTATATAATGTGCACCAGTTACGGACGCGGGATGGAGCAGCCTGGTAGCTCGTCGGGCTCATAACCCGAAGGTCGTCGGTTCAAATCCGGCTCCCGCAACCAACTTTCAGTTTAAACTTATTACTAACAGTTGATGCAACAATTCTTAACTCAACAGGTTAGGCGCACTGCTACAAGTTTAATAAGTCTTTGAAAGAGGTGTCGTAACAGCGGTCGTAGATGTTGATACAACTCCCGCCCCATTAAATATTCATTGCGCATTGGCGATATGCGTAATGATTGGATGTGAATTCGCCCCGCTTGTTCGGGGCTTTTTCGTATCTGGAGTTAGTGTTTATGCAGTAATGGGCGCTTTGCCCATTTTTTATTTGTGTTTCGGAGGTTTTTTTGGCTAAACAAGAACAGCAACTAACAGAGCTGCTGACGCCGACTGTGGAGACAGCCGGTTATCAATTGTGGGGTATCGAGCTGGTGCGAGCCGGTCGTCATACCACACTTAGAGTGTTTATCGATAAAGCAGATGGCATTACAGTCGAAGACTGTGCCCTGATCAGTCGAGAAATCAGCGCTTTGCTGGATGTTGAGGATCCAATCCCAACAGAGTATACCCTTGAAGTATCTTCACCAGGCTTGGATCGGCCGTTGTTCACCGAAGCACAATTCTCCCAATATGTTGGCCATAAACTTGAGGTTAAATTAACGATACCTCAAGATAGTCGACGTAAATTCAAAGGGTTACTAACAAGCTTCGATGGCGACATGTTAGTAATAGAAGTGGATGGCAAACCCTATAGTTTGCTTTTCGATAATATTGATAAAGCAAACGTGGTACCGGTTTTTTAAGCGTCCCGGGTTAGCGTCAAAGCGAGGCATATAATGGCAAAAGAGATATTATTAGTTGTTGATGCGGTTTCAAATGAAAAATCAGTGCCACGGGAAAAGATTTTCCAAGCACTGGAGTTTGCATTAGCCGCCGCCACTAAAAAGAAAAATGAAGGCGATATTGAAGTTCGGGTTAGCATCGATCGCAAAACCGGTAGTTATGATACTTTCCGCCGTTGGGAAGTGATCGCAGATGATGCCGTCATGGAACACCCATACCGTGAAATGACTTTATCAGCAGCACAGTATGACGAGCCAAACATTAAGTTAGGTGATTTTGTTGAAGAGCAAATCGACTCTGTCGAATTTGACCGTATCACCACGCAAATGGCGAAACAAGTTATCGTACAAAAAGTACGTGAAGCTGAACGTTCACAAGTTGTTGAAGCGTATATTGACCAAGTGGGTGAGTTAGTCACCGGCGTGGTTAAAAAAGTGAATCGTGAAAGTATTATCGTCGATTTAGGTAACAACGCTGAAGCTATGTTACCACGCGAAGAAATGTTACCGCGTGAAACCTATCGCCCAGGTGACCGTATTCGTACATTATTATTTGATGTAAAACCAGAAGCTCGTGGTGCACAGCTGTTTTTAAGCCGTGCCAAGCCAGAAATGTTGTTAGAGTTGTTCCGCATTGAAGTGCCAGAAATTGGCGAAGAAATGATTGAACTTCGCGGAGCAGCGCGCGATCCAGGTTCACGTGCCAAGATTGCGGTTAAAAGCAATGACCGTCGCATTGATCCTGTAGGTGCTTGTGTTGGTATGCGTGGTTCACGTGTTCAAGCCGTATCAAACGAGCTAGGTGGTGAGCGGGTTGATATCGTGTTGTATGACGATAACGATGCTCAATTTGTAATTAACGCTATGGCGCCGGCTGAAGTTGCTTCTATCATTGTTGATGAAGATGCCCACTCTATGGATATCGCTGTTGAAGAGTCAAATCTGGCGATGGCGATTGGTCGTAATGGTCAAAACGTGCGTTTAGCAAGCCAATTAACAGGTTGGGAACTGAACGTTATGTCAGTTGCTGCCATGAAAGCAAAGCATCAAGAAGAAACGGCTAAAGTTCGTCAGGTATTTATGGACGCACTTGAAATCGATGAAGACTTTGCTGATGTGCTGGTTGACGAAGGTTTCTCTACGCTAGAAGAAGTAGCTTACGTGCCTATTAGCGAATTGTTGTCAATCGATGGTTTAGATGAAGAAACGGTTGAGTTACTGCGTAACCGCGCCAAAGATATTCTGACCACACGCGCACTGGCCAGTGAAGAATCACTGGAAGATGCCAAGCCAACAGAACAATTGTTGGCCTTAGAATGTTTAGATACGCATACCGCTTATGTTATCGCCAGCAAAGGGGTGACCACCCTTGATGATTTGGCTGAACTGGGTGTGGATGATTTATTAGAATTAGTTGAAATGACAGAAGATAAAGCTGCAGAGTTAATAATGGCTGCTCGTAATATTGTCTGGTTTAATGAAAGTAACTGAGTAGTCAACGGAGGTAACAACACAAATGGCAGAAGTCACCATAGAAAAGCTGGCCAGTGATGTCGGTACAACTGTTGATCGGTTAGTCCAACAATTTGCTGATGCAGGTATTACCAAGGCCAAAGGCCAATCGGTAACTGAAGAAGAGAAAAAACAATTACTAGAGCACTTGAGCAAAGCCCATGGCGGAAAAGCGCCAGAGCCAGCTAAGTTAACGCTGAAACGTAAAGAAAAGAGCACCTTGAGTGTAGCTGGCGGCGCAGGCCGTAACCGTGAGATCCAGGTTGAAGTGCGTAAGCAAAAAACCTTTATCAAAAAACCGGTAGTTGATGCTGAAACATTGAAAGCGCAAGAAGAAGCGCGTTTAGCTGAAGAAAAAGCCATTGCTGAAGCCAACCGTGCTCGTCAAGAAGCGGAACAAAAAGCCCGTGAAATAGAAATGGCTAAAGCGAAAGAAGAAGCGGAACGCAAAGCCGCTGAAGCAAAAAAACGTGAAGAAGCCAAGCAAGCACAATTATTAAAAGACGATCCGGAAGAAGCGGCTCGTCGTGCAGCGAAAGAAGAAGCGCGCAAAGAAGCTGAACATATTCGTCAGCAACAAGAAGCTGAATCACTGCGTAAGCTAGAAGAAGAAGCCAAGAAGCAAGCTGAAGCCGCACGTAAATTAGCCGAAGAAAACAGCGAGCGTTGGGCGCAGGAAGAAAAGGCTAAATCGACTGAAAAAGACGATTATCACTTAACCAGTAATGAATTTGCCAAGCAAGCTGAAGACGAAGTGGACGCCAAAGAAGAGCGTGCCGGTCGTCGTGGTGTGGGTAAAAAAGCCCCTCCAGCTAAAGGTAAAAAGAAAGACGATGGTAACGATAAAGAAGCCTTTAATCGTGCTAATCGCCACACCAAGAAAAAGAAAACGCCTACCAGTATGCAGCATGGCTTTAATAAACCGGCACAACCTGTTGAGCGTGATGTGAAAATTGGTGAGACCATTACGGTTGCTGAACTGGCCTCTAAAATGGCCGTTAAAGCTTCAGAAGTGATCAAGACGATGATGAAGATGGGCGCTATGGCGACTATCAACCAAGTTATCGACCAAGAAACTGCCGCGATCGTTTGTGAAGAGATGGGTCATAAATTTACCCTGACTAAAGAAAACGAGTTAGAAGAAGCGGTCATGTCTGATCGTGAAGGTCAGGGCGAATTAGAATCACGAGCGCCGGTTGTGACTGTTATGGGTCACGTTGACCATGGTAAAACTTCACTACTTGACTACATCCGTAAAGCGAAAGTGGCCGCAGGCGAAGCCGGTGGTATTACTCAGCATATCGGTGCTTATCACGTAGAAACTGAACGTGGCATGGTGACTTTCCTGGATACACCCGGTCACGCTGCCTTTACTTCAATGCGGGCTCGTGGTGCGAAAGCAACCGATATCGTTATTTTAGTTGTTGCGGCGGACGATGGCGTAATGCCACAAACTCGCGAAGCTATCCAACATGCTAAAGCCGGTAACGTGCCTTTAGTGGTTGCGGTGAACAAGATTGATAAGCCTTCAGCGGATCCAGATCGGGTACGTAATGAATTATCACAGTTCGATGTTATTTCAGAAGATTGGGGTGGCGATACACAGTTCGTTCCAGTATCTGCGAAAACAGGTGAAGGTATTGATGATCTGTTAGAAGCGATCTTGAACCAAGCCGAATTGCTTGAACTAAAAGCCGTACATAAAGGTTTAGGTCGTGGTGTGGTTATTGAATCACGCTTAGACAAAGGCCGTGGTCCTGTGGCGTCTATCCTGGTTCAGGAAGGCACCTTAAAGCAAGGCGATGTGGTGCTGTGTGGTTTTGAATACGGCCGTGTGCGGGCAATGCGTGACGAAAACGGTAAAGAAATCAAAACTGCTGGGCCGTCAATTCCTGTTGAGATCTTAGGTTTATCTGGCGTACCGGAAGCCGGTGACGAAGTCACCGTGGTGAAAGACGAGCGTAAAGCCCGTGAAGTGGCCTTGTATCGTCAAGGCAAATTCCGCGATGTAAAACTGGCTCGTCAGCAGAAATCTAAACTGGAAAACATGTTTGCTAACATGACTGAAGGTGACGTTTCTGAACTGAATATCGTTCTGAAAGGTGACGTACAAGGTTCGGTGCAAGCGATCACTGAATCATTGATGAAGTTGTCTACAGACGAAGTGAAGGTTCGGATTGTTGGCTCAGGCGTCGGTGGTATTACTGAAACTGACGTGACCTTGGCTGCTGCATCATCAGCAATCGTTATTGGTTTCAACGTACGTGCCGATGGTACTGCGCGCAAACTGGTTGAAGAAGAAGGCCTAGATTTACGTTATTACAGCATCATTTATGAACTGTTAGACGAAGTCAAAGCGGCGATGACGGGTATGTTAGCACCAGAGTTTAAACAGCAAATCATTGGTTTAGCACAGGTTCGTGACGTATTCCGTTCGCCGAAGTTTGGCGCTGTTGCAGGCTGTATGGTTACCGAAGGCTTAATCAAGCGAAATGCTCCAATCCGCGTACTGCGTGATAACGTGGTCATTTTCGAAGGTGAGCTAGAATCACTACGTCGCTTTAAAGACGACGTGAATGAAGTTAGAAATGGCTTTGAATGTGGTATCGGTGTGAAGAACTACAACGACGTGCGCGAAGGCGACCAGATCGAAGTGTTCGAGACTATTCAGGTCGAACGTACTCTATAATAGATGACGTGACACGTTAATACAGGGGCACGTGTTGCCCCTGTTGTGTTTATGCCAATATGACTCAGTAGCAAAAATGCTGAGCAGGGCAACAAGGAAATAAGGTATGGCCAAAGAATTTTCCCGGGTAGACCGGCTTTCACAGCAAGTGAAAAAAGAAATGGCGGTGATCCTGCAACGTGAGATTAAAGATCCGCGCTTGCACAGCATGATCACCGTTTCTGATGTTGAAGTGTCTCGCGATTTATCGCATGCCAAGGTATTTGTCACCTTTTTAGGTATGGATAACGAGAAAGTCGAAGACAACTTAAAGATTTTGAATGATGCCGCCGGTTATGTGCGCAGTTTAATTGGTAAACGTATTGAGACGCGCATCGTGCCACACATTCGTTTTGCTTTTGATCAGTCGCTAAACGAAGGTATCCGGATGGCCACCTTGGTGGCATCGGTACGGCAAGAAGATCAACGTAAACGCCAAGAAATCGGTCACAACGACGATGAGCCAGCGGAAGAGCAGCGTAAAGGCGGCGAGGAAGAGTAATGCGGGCGCGGAAAAACGCTCGGCAAGTGCATGGTATCTTGTTGTTAGACAAGCCTTTAGAAGTGAGCAGTAATGGTATTTTGCAGCGAGTACGCTGGTTATATCAAGCGGCTAAAGCCGGTCATACTGGCGCCTTAGATCCGATGGCGTCTGGCTTACTGCCCATTTGTTTTGGTGAAGCCACTAAGTTTAGTCAGTTTTTACTGGATACCGATAAAACTTATCAAGTGACTGCCCTGTTTGGTGTTCGTACTAGCACTAGCGATGCTGAAGGGGAAGTGATCAGTGAAAAGCCGGTACAGTTTACTGACAGCGATCTCGAACAGGCTATGCAAGCGTTGCGAGGTGATATTTTACAAGTGCCGACCATGTTTTCAGCGCTTAAATACCAAGGCCAACCCTTATACAAATATGCACGCCAAGGTATTGAAGTTCCGCGCGCGGCGCGGCCTATCAGTATTTTTCGTTTCGAGTTAGTCCAGCGTACAGGTGATAGTGCCGATTTTATTGTGCATTGCTCTAAAGGGACTTACATTCGCACGTTAATTGATGATTTAGGTGAAGCTTTGGGCTGTGGTGCGCATGTGGCTGCGTTACATCGGATCCAAGTAGGTCCTTTTACGGCAGCGCAAATGCTCGCGCCAAGCGCACTGGAACCACTCAACACCGCTGCTGATTGGGCCGCGCTGGACAACTTATTATTGCCGATGGACGCGGGTTTGGTTGCTATGCCAGCGTTGACCTTGGATGCTCAGCAAGAGCACGCACTTATGCATGGCCAAACCTGTCAGCTAAGCCATGCCGATATTGACAGTATAAAACTGTATAATCAGGCGGCACAGTTTATTGGCATTGGCACGATTGATAGCGGAGAGCTTCGTAGTCGTCGTTTAGTCAATTTATCGTTACTGAGCGCTTAACTTACCTTGTAAAGCTCATCAAGGGCGGGTAAAATACGCAACAGTTTTGCTGCCGCTGGATGAGTGATCGGCGGTGAGCGTATCTTAGTTCACTCACATTTGGAGACATACCATGTCATTAAGCGCTGCCGTTAAGGCACAAATCGTTGCTGATTACGCTGTTAAAGCCGGCGATACTGGTTCACCAGAAGTACAGGTTGCCCTGTTAACTGCGTCAATCACTCACCTGCAAGGTCACTTTGCTGAGCACAAACACGATTTCCACTCTCGTCGTGGTTTGTTACGTATGGTTAGCCAGCGTCGTAAACTTTTAGATTACTTAAAAGGCAAAGACCAGGAGCGTTATGCTACTCTGATCGGCCGTTTAGGCTTACGTCGTTAATTATTAACGCTGTAATAAAAAGAGGCTTTTTAGCCTCTTTTTTTATGCCTTTTAAAATAAGTTAGTCCAAGTGTTGAACTATCTTTTGTAACAGGTTACAGAGTATACTGTGTAGGTAAAAAACACAGAGAAAAACATCGCAATTCGGCGATTAAGATTAAGGAAATACACACGTGACTCCCATCGTAAAATCATTTCAGTTTGGCCAACATACTTTCACTTTAGAAACCGGCGTAATTGCCCGTCAGGCAGATGCCGCAGTACTGGCCAGCCTGGGAGATACTTCTGTTTTAGTAACTGTCGTTGGTAAGAAAGAACCTAAACCTGGTCAGGATTTCTTTCCTTTAACCGTAAACTACCAGGAAAAAATGTATGCAGCTGGCCGTATCCCGGGTGGCTTTTTCAAACGTGAAGGTCGGCCAAGTGAAGGCGAAACTTTAACCAGTCGTTTAATCGACCGTCCGATCCGTCCCTTGTTCCCAGAAGGCTTCACTAACGAAGTGCAAGTTATCGCCACGGTTGTGTCGGTACAGCCTGAAATTCAACCGGATATCGTAGCGTTAATTGGTACTTCTGCTGCGTTAGCTTTATCAGGTATTCCATTTGCAGGCCCAATCGGTGCTGCCCGTGTTGGTTATATCAATAATCAATATGTGTTAAACCCATCTGAAGAAGAGCTAAAAAGCTCGAAATTAGATTTGGTTGTTGCCGGTACGCACAACGCAGTATTAATGGTTGAATCTGAAGCGGGCATCCTGTCAGAAGACGTGATGTTAGGCGCAGTCATGTATGGTCATGAGCAATTTCAAACTGCCATTACTGCCATCAATGAATTAGCGGCTGAAGCGGCAAAAACACCTTGGAACTGGCAAGCTCCAGCGAAAAACTTACCGTTGATCGCTAAAGTTGCTGAACTGGCAACGGCTGATCTAGGTGAAGCTTACCAAATTACAGAAAAAGCCAAACGTTACGAGCGTATAGCTGAAATTAAAAATGCCTTACTAGCGAAGTTAACAGAAGAGTTAGCGGAAGGCGAAGAGCTGAATAAAAACGAATTTGGTGATATCTTCCACGACTTGGAAAGTAAAGTAGTGCGCAGCCGTATCACTAAAGGCGAGCCGCGTATCGATGGCCGTGATCCAGAGATGATCCGTGGTTTAAGCGTAATGACGGGTGTCTTACCACGTACGCACGGTTCTTCTTTATTTACTCGCGGTGAAACGCAAGCGTTAGTCACCTGTACCTTAGGTACGGCGCGCGATGCGCAAAACATCGACGACTTGTTAAGTGCGAAAACTGATACCTTTATGTTGCACTACAACTTCCCGCCTTACTGTGTGGGTGAAACCGGTATGGTTGGTTCACCGAAGCGTCGTGAAATCGGTCATGGCCGTTTAGCGAAACGCGGTGTGTTAGCCGTAATGCCTGACTTCGAAGATTTCCCGTACACGGTACGCATCGTGTCTGAAATCACTGAATCAAACGGCTCAAGCTCCATGGCTTCAGTTTGTGGTTCATCATTAGCCTTAATGGATGCCGGTGTACCTATCAAAGCGTCTGTAGCCGGTATCGCGATGGGCTTGGTAAAAGAAGGCGACGATTTCGTAGTCTTATCTGACATCTTAGGTGATGAAGATCACTTAGGTGACATGGACTTTAAAGTGGCCGGTACTACGGAAGGTATTACTGCTTTACAAATGGACATCAAGATCGACGGTATTACCAAAGAGATCATGCAAACGGCGTTAAAACAGGCGAAAGCCGCGCGTTTACATATCCTGAACGTAATGGATCAAGCCATTAGTGGTCACCGTGAAGAGATGTCTGAATACGCACCACGTATTTACACCATGAAGATTAATCCGGAGAAAATCCGTGAAGTTATCGGTAAAGGTGGCGCAGTTATTCGTCAAATCACTGAAGAGTCAGGCACAACGATTGAGCTGGAAGACGACGGTAGCATCAAAATTGCTGCAACCACGGCTAAAGCGGCGCAAATCGCTATCGACAAAATCAATGCAATTACTGCTGAGATCGAAGTGGGTACCATTTACCAAGGTGAAGTAGTGCGTATCGTTGATTTCGGTGCTTTCGTTAACGTGTTACCTGGTAAAGATGGCTTGGTGCACATTTCACAAATCTCGGATGAGCGCGTGCAAAATGTGGCTGACCACTTACAAGTAGGCCAGAAAGTTGACGTTAAAGTGTTAGAAGTTGACAAGCAAGGTCGCGTACGTTTAAGCATCAAAGAAGCAGCGGCTAAGCCTGCTGCTGAAGCACCAACAGAAGCTTAACGTGAAAAGAGTGCTCTTACCGTTAGCCCTGTTTACGGGGCTAATGAGCTTAGCAGGTTGCGCTCAGCAACCTGCAGCCACTATGCAACAAGCTTGGTTAACGCCAGAGCCTTTGCCAGTGCCTTATCGTAATGAACTGGCTATTGCCCGTTTAACGGAAATTCTACAACGGGCTGAGCTGACAGATGAGCAAAGTGCCCAGTTGTTTTATGACCGTGGCGTGATGTACGACAGCGTTGGTTTGCGTTCTCTGGCGCGTTTAGACTTTATGCGCGCTTTGCGTTTTAAGCCTGACATGGCCGATGCCTATAATTTTATGGGTATTCATTACACGCTTAGCGGTAATTTTGATCAGGCGTATGAAGCTTTTGATTCTACGCTTGAGTTAGCGCCGGATTATGATTTTGCTTATCTTAATCGCGCTATCGCCTTTTATTACGCAGGCCGTAATGACCTTGCGCAAGCTGATTTTCAACAGTTTTTGCAAGCGAAGCCTGACGACCCTTACCGGATCTTATGGCGCTATATTGGCTTTGCCGAAACCGATGCAACTGCTGCACTAGCCAGTTTAACAGCGCAACTTGCTCGCTTAGAACCCACCGATTGGAGTACCAATTTGGTACGCTTTTATGCGGGCCAACTCAGTGAAGAAGCGTTATTGCAAAGCATGTTGCAAGATGTCAGCGATCGTAAACAGTTAGCGGAACGTCTATGCGAAAGCTACTTTTACTTAGCGAAATGGCATCAAGCCCAGGGTAATAATGCCCAAGCGATGATCTACTACCATCAAGCCTTGGCAACCAATGTTTATGAGTTTGTTGAACATCGTTATGCACGATTAGAAATGGCGCGCCTTCGTGGTGAAGCACTCAGTGATGCCCAAGTTGATCTTAACTAAGTTAAGTCAGTTCCTGAAAAAAAGCCGGCTTGCTGGCTTTTTTGTTTTTGTATGCCTGTTGGGTTGTCAGCCGTCGTCGCCGACAACCGAACAACAATTACTGGCCAAAGCGCAAACCGATGCCGTAGCGGCCCGCACCGTGGCACAGCAGCGCTTAGCAAGCAACGAGTTAGAAGCCTCGTTGCAGTGGTGGCGCCATGCCGCTAAGCTGGGCGCGAGCGATGCATTTTTACATGCTATTCAATTGCAGCAACGGCTTGAAGGGCCTTTAGCCACGGCGCATTGGTTGCAACAGCAGTTAGTAGAGCAACCACAGTTAACCGCAGACTTACCGAGCAGTATCTTGATGGAGTTAGGCTTATGGCCAGAAAGCTTGGATAATATGTCTGTTGCTTGGCAAAGCCCGGCAGGTTGTCGTTTAACGCTGCAACCGGTTGTGACGCAAGCCGAGGGAGAACGCAGCTGGCACAGCCTACAGCAAGCTTGGCAGGCAGATCCGCAATTGGCGACTTTGCCGGTGTGTTTTAAGCCATTGTTGCGTATTACCAGCACCGCCTTAAATTGTTCAGAGGTAACGGTTGCTAGAATACATTGTGATTATCAAGCGTTGAGCGATGCCGTGTTAGCGGGTGATTTTCAGCAGTTACTTGTGATCGCGGGGCGCGGCGTGGCCAGTTACAATAATGGTATTGTGCAATTACCGGCACAAGCTAATTTAGCCTTACTGCGCCATGAGTTTCTTCATATTGCTGGTTTTTTAGATGAGTATGCGCTGTCAGCAATCAGTGCGCGTGCGGTGTGTCGGGCGGGTCGTGTAGCACCGAATTTATTGATCGGAAATAGCCCTGAGCTGGTTGCCCGTTATCAACAGCAATATGCCATTGATAACCGTACTGATTTAGCGCTTACGCCCGTAGACACATGTCGCGCGGTGAATATGCAGGCTTATCGACCGATCGCGGCGCTTAACCCAATGCGCCATCTTGAGGCGCCATTACCGCCGTTCTATTGGCAGCTGTTACAGCAGCAATTAGCACAGTCGGAGCAATTAATGCCCGTACAATATTATTTTGCATTTTTGGCGCGGCAACAACAGGCGTGGCAGCACTGGCAAAGCTATATGCAAGCAGCGGCGGCCTTTGGTTATCCGGCAGCGATTGCGGCCTTAGAGGTGGAGGGTTAGTCGAGATTACTCAGCTCAGCTAATTCACGGCTTAATAACTCAGGATCACCAAGATTCAATTCTAATAAACGTCGCAGATGGCTGATGCTATCAATATCAATCTTTGTGCAATGTAGCCCTAAGTAATCGGCATGCTCGTGTGCAATGGTGACTTGCATGGTCAGTACTTCGGTCGAGCCACTTAATTGCAATTGCAGTAACATGGGCTCAGTCGTGTTTGGCAAGGGCTCGCTAGGTTTTTTGACCAAAGCACCTTTTAACGATAGGTCAAAAATCTCGGTAGGATAGCGTTTACCTGCAGCTACTAAAAAGGCTTCGCTAAAAAATCTCACACGCTTGTTATGCCGTTGCTCCATCATACCCACCTTTTAATTAGTTACTTTAAGCTTAAACCATTAGCAGCTATAACGGAAATCGCTTTGTATAATTTAATCAGGCTCTGTTGATTTTAATATAGCAGTTAATAAGCAACAGAGCGGTTGTCGCAACAGGCTTCTGATGGTGTATAAGCTTTATAGCAAAACGCCACGATAAACGCGGCGTTTTTACCAAGCAAAAATCTTATTTAGATTTTATGACTAAGAATATCTTCACCCGCGGCTTGGCGATCAGCATGATAGCTTGAGCGTACAAAAGGACCACAGGCGGCATGTTTAAAACCAATACTGTCGGCAAAGGTTTTGATTTCATCAAACTCGGCCGGTGGCATATAACGTTTTACCGGTAAATGGTGTTTGCTCGGTTGTAAGTACTGACCTACGGTTAGCATATCGACGTCGTGTTCACGCAGATCGCGCAGTACTTCAAGCAATTCATCTGTGGTTTCACCTAAACCCACCATTAAGCCAGATTTAGTCGCTACGTTGGGGTGCGCTGCTTTAAAGCGCTTTAACAGCTGCAGTGACCATTTGTAATCGGCACCCGGGCGAGCCAGTTTATAAAGGCGTGGCGCCGTTTCTAGGTTGTGATTAAACACATCCGGTGGGCTTTTGCTTAAGATGTCTAATGCCACATCCATCCGACCACGGAAATCAGGTACCAATACTTCAATCTTGATCTCGGGATTGTACTTGCGGATGGCATCGATACAATCCGCAAAATGCTGTGCACCCCCATCGCGTAAATCATCACGATCGACCGAGGTAATCACCACATATTTTAATTTCATATCGCGAATGGTTAGGCCGAGTTTTTCTGGCTCTTCGGCGCTCGGTGGTAATGGTCGACCGTGCGCAACATCACAAAATGGGCAACGACGGGTACAGATAGCACCCAAGATCATAAAGGTTGCCGTACCATGATTAAAACACTCAGAGAGGTTAGGGCATGATGCCTCCTCACAGACCGAATGCAAACCGTGTTTGCGTAATGCCCCTTTAATTTCGTCGATACGTTCAGAGCTTTTCGGTAATTTGATTTTTAGCCAGTCAGGCTTGCGCAGCATTTCTGCACGCTCGGTGGGTAACACTTTAACCGGGATCAGCGCCATTTTTTCGGCATCGCGCAATTTAACGCCGGGTTCCATACGTGCTGTTTTGGTCATATTAATTTTCTAACCCCGTTTTGAACACTGGTGCCGTAATGGCCAAGTGCTGTTGAAATAATTCTGCGATCAGTTTACTCGCTTCGGCGATGCTTTGTGGTCCACCCAGATCAGCGCTACGGATCATTTGCATGCCGGCATACCCACAAGGATTAATACGTTGAAAGGGGGTTAAGTCCATATCAACATTTAGTGCTAAGCCGTGAAAGGTGCAACCCTTGCGCACGCGTAAACCTAATGAAGCAATTTTAGCGCCATCGACATAGACGCCAGGCGCATCCGCTTTAGCCGCGGCATTAATCTGGTAGTGCTGTAGCAGTTCGACCAATATTTGCTCTAGCATGGTCACTAGGTTTCTAACACCAAGCTGACGCCGCTTAATATCTAATAAGACATAAACCACTAACTGACCAGGGCCATGATAAGTCACTTGACCGCCGCGATCGACTTTAACCACCGGAATATCGCCAGGAAATAACAGATGTTCTTCTTTCCCTGCTTGGCCTTGTGTGAATACCGGCTGATGTTGCAATAGCCAAATTTCATCGGGTGTATCGCTATGCCGATTATCGGTAAATTGCTGCATCTGTTGCCAGATGTGAGTGTAATCTTGTAGTCCTAAATCACGGATCACAAGTTGTTCATTAACAGACACGGCTAACTCCGTAAAAAACTGGCTGCATTATAATGAATTATCTGGCTAATACGAACTTTATGGTATGTTTAGCTGCTTTACAGGACGTAACGTACCAGTTCAATTTTGCCAAGTTCGGTGTACAGCAATTCAATATGTTCTTTACTGGTTACCGTGACTTTCACCGAGACGGAATGATAATTACCTTTGGCGCTAGGTTTAACCAATGGGCTGTAATCGGTGGCCTCAGTATGTTGCTGGATCACCATCATCACATCGTCAACCAAACGGCTTTCTGCAATCCCTAGCACTTTAAAATTAAATTGGCAGGGGAATTCCAGATACTCATCAAATTTGGTGTTTTTTACTTCAGTAACCATGTTGTTGTCTCTTTTGCATTGTCTTAGGTATTTTAACAAAAAATCCCGACAGCTGCCGGGACTCTTTTCTTGCCGCACCTAGACTTAGTTGAATTTCATTTTAACGTAGTCAACTAACCGACTGAAAAAACCACCTTGTTCAACGGTTTCCAGTGCAACCAGCGGGTAGATAGCCACATCTTGCTCTGCTACCTGCACATATAACTGACCGACTACTTGTCCCGCAGATATGGGGGCAACCAGCTGCTGATCCAAGCGCACTTCGGCTTTTAAACTTTTAAGCTGCCCGCGTGGCAACGTGATGCTGTTGGTTTTAGCCAATCCCAGCGCAATGCTTTCTTTGCTGCCTTGCCATATACGTTGTTCACTGATTTTTTCACCAGCTTGATAAGGGGCAAAGGTTTCAAAAAAGCGAAAGCCATAAGTTAACAGTTTTTTGTTTTCTGCGGCACGAGCGCGCTCGTTGGCCGTACCCATCACCACAGAGACTAAGCGCATATCTTCACGCACCGCTGAGGTGATCAGGCTATAACCGGCTTCTTTGGTATAACCGGTTTTAATACCGTCGACTTCTAAACTGCGATCCCACAACAAGGAGTTACGGTTTGATTGACGGATATTGTTGTAACTAAATTCTTTTTCAGAATACAGCGCGTACAAATCAGGTACATCACGAATTAACGCTTGTGATAACAAAGACATATCACGAGGCGTGGTGTATTGGTTTTCTAAATGCAGGCCGTGGCTGTTACTAAAACGGCTGTTGTTCATACCCAAACGTTCAGCATGGGCATTCATTAAATCAACAAAAGCGCTTTCGGTACCGGCAATATGCTCAGCCATCGCCACACAAGCATCATTACCAGATTGGATCATGATACCGCGGCTTAAATCAGCAACGGAGACCTGAGTGCCCACTTCAATAAACATTAATGATGAACCCGGAAAGTTTTTCGACCAGGCGCGCTCGCTGATGGTGACCATATCATCAAGGCTAATATTGCCTTGTTTTAATTCCATGCCGATAACGTATATCGTCATCATTTTGGTCAAGCTGGCAGGGGCTAAAGACATATCGGCGTTTTCTTCCGAAAGAACAGTACCCGTATTATAGTCAATAAGAATATGGCCTTTGGCAGCAACCGTTGGCGCTTGTGGCGTCACCGTTTGTGCTGTTAATGAGGCAGTAAAACAAAGGCTGCTAATAGCCAGCGTAGCGGCAGTAATAAATTGTGGGTAACTAGTCATGGCACCTGTTCTTTGAGTTGGGTTTCCGGGTTACACATCTTAGCCGCATTGGCGGCCATCGATAAAAAAGGCTTCCGGGTAACTTGCTGACCGGAAACGGTTAAGCCAGTTTTGCGCTAATTGCAGATCAGCGGTTGGGCCAACTAACAGTCGATATAAGCCATTACCGGCTCTTACTTCGGTAGGCACAGACCATTGTTTAGCTACCTGTTGCTGTAATTGTATCGCTTTGTTGTTATCACTGCTGGCAAACAGTTGAATATAACATTGGCGGTTAAGCACAACACCTGTACTGATCGCACTGCTTGATTGTTGCGCCAGCATCGCCGGCGATTTTAACAACTCAAGCTTAACCCTAGCTGTACCGCGCTGCAACATGCCTATTTTATAAGCAGCGGAATAAGACAAATCAATCACACGGTCTTGATGAAATGGGCCACGATCATTCACTCGAACAATTGCACTTTGTTTCGTGTCTAAATTAGTGACTCGAACATAAGAGGGTAAGGGCAGCGTTTTATGTGCGGCGGTCATGGCAAACATATTATAAGTTTCACCATTTGACGTGTAATGACCATGAAACTTGTTGCCATACCAAGAGGCAATACCGATCTCTTCATGCTCGGTGGCTTGTGCCATCGGTAAGTAATCGATGCCAAAAATGTTGTACGGTTTATTCCCCCCGCGACTTAATGGTTCCGCATTGGGGGTGGGATCGGTCATTTCTAATAGCGTCGGTAACCTATCGGGTTTGCTGTCGCTATCTTGCTGATAACGGCCGGCATTCGGCGACATTTGTTTTTCGATGCCGGATTGATTGGATGGCGGCGACTTGCTGCTACAAGCATTGAGCAGCAAGCTGCTTAATATTATTAAACTAACTAGGCGAATAGTGTTCATATTAGGTCTTGGCTATACTACGTTTATGCGTACTAACGGACATGATAATACCGAATGCGGCCATCATGGTTACCATGGATGTTCCACCGTAACTCACCAGTGGTAAAGGCACACCGACTACGGGCAACAAACCTGACACCATCCCGATATTTACAAAGACATAAACAAAGAAGGTGAGAGTAAAGCTGCCTGCGACTAACTTACTGTAATTATCCTGTGCGCGGGCTGCGATTAGCAAGCCCCGGCCAATAATAAAAAGATAGATGGCTAACAACACTAAAACGCCAATTAAACCAAACTCTTCACTGAGTACTGAGAAGATAAAGTCGGTATGGCGCTCGGGTAAAAATTCCAGTTGCGACTGGGTTCCTTGCATCCAGCCTTTACCATCCACACCGCCGGAGCCAATCGCGATTTTTGACTGGATAATATGATAGCCCGAACCGAGTGGATCGCTTTCGGGGTTGATAAAAGTCAGTACGCGCTTACGTTGATAATCATGCATTAAAAATAGCCACATCACTGGGGCAAAAGCCGAGATCAGGGCCGCAATAAAACCGATTAATCGCCAGCTCATACCGGCCATAAACAACACAAAAATGCCCGCGGTAGCAATCAGGATCGAGGTGCCGAGATCCGGTTGTTTCGCGATCAGTAGCGTAGGGATCAAACACATCAGGAAACCCACCAGCAAATGATGCAATCGTGGGGGTAAGTTATGCGACGAAATAAACCAAGCAATAGCCATTGGCACTGCCAGCTTCATAACTTCTGAAGGCTGAAATTTCATAAAACCTAAATCTAGCCAACGTTGCGCACCTTTACCCACGTGGCCAAACAACAATACACAAACCAATAGAATGGTGCCGAAGATAAATAATGGAAATGACCAGCGCCGAATAGTTTGAGGGTTAATTTGTGCAAATGCGATCATCACGGTTAAGGCTAAGCCAAGCCGAATTAACTGACCTTCTAGCATGCCTTCGTTTTGCCCTGAGGCGCTGTAAAGTACAATCAAGCCGTAGCTCATTAAGGTCAGCAAGCCTAACAATAACGGCGTATCAATATGAAAAAAAGCCAATTTACTGATGCGATTAGATGGATTCACTAAACTGTTATTCATCGTTATTATTTACCTCAGCGCTAAAATAATAGTCGAGCATTTGCCTAGCGATGGGCGCTGCGGTACTGCCACCACCACCGGTATTTTCTACTGTTACCGCAATGACGATAGTTGGAGCGTCCGCAGGGGCATAACCAATATACATGGCATTATCGCGCAGCCTTTCGTCTAACTTATTCGCATCGTATTTCGCATCTTGCGCGATGCTAACGACCTGGGCGGTACCGGTTTTGCCCCCTGAGGTATAGGTGGCACCTTTAAAAGCATTAAAAGCCGTACCTTTTTGTGTTGTCACAGTTTGCTGCATGGCATCGCGTACCACTTGCCAATTACGAGGGTTCACAACCTGCATCACCTCTTGTGGTGTAGTGTCGATCGATTCTGTGCCCAAATCATTACTAAGTTCCCGCACAATATGTGGTGTGGGCTGCAGGCCATTATTGAGCAGTACGGCAGTCGACACTAATAGCTGTAGCGGTGTGATGGTCCAATAGCCTTGGCCGATACTGATGGCCACGGTATCACCATGGTACCAAGGTTGGTTATGCCGGGCGCGTTTCCAACCGCGAGAGGGCATTATCGTGTTTGATTCTTCATGAATATCAATACCACTTTTTTCGCCAAAGCCCATCTTTTGCATATAGTCAGATACCCGATCAATACCTAACTTAACGCCCATGTCATAGAAAAAGGTATCACAGCTTTCGACTATCGCGGTATAGACATCAACCCAGCCGTGGCCCCAACGTTTCCAGTCGCGATAGCGATGTTCCACGCCGGGTAATTGAAAGAAACCCGGATCCCAAATGCGCGTGTTTGCTGAAATCGTATTGGTTTCAAGCCCGAGTAGTGCTAAATGTGGTTTGATGGTCGATGCTGGCGGATAGACACCTTGGGTAACACGGTTAATCAGCGGCCGATCGGCTGAGTTGAGCAAAGCATTATAGTTTTTACTGCTAATGCCATGCACAAATAAATTCGGATCGTAACTTGGGTTACTGTAAAAGGCTAAAATAGCGCCATCTCGCGGGTCCATCGCCACAATGGCGCCACGTTTTTCGAGTAAAATTTGTTGTGCGGTTAATTGCAAGCCAACATCGATATTCAGCTTAATGTTTTTACCTGAGCTTGCGGGGACAGAGCGCAGCACGCGGATCAGTCGACCACGGTTATTCACTTCAACTTCTTGATAACCCATAATGCCGTGCAATTCTGTTTCGTAATAGCGCTCTAAGCCGATCTTACCAATATCACGAGAAGCAGCATAATTGGCCAGTTGTTCGTTTTCTTCTAACTGTTTTAAATCATTGGTATTAATGCGGCCGATATAACCGAGTGCGTGGGTAAATAAATCGCCGAAAGGATAATAGCGGCTTAAGCGGGCTTCAACGGTCACCCCGGGTAAGCGGTGCAGGTTAACCGAGATGCGCGCTACTTCTTCGTCATTTAATTGCTCTTTTAAGGTAATGCTATTAAATCGACGTTGTTGGCGAACCTCTTTTAAAAAATTCGTTTGTTGCTCTTCACTGATTTCAATTAAGGCACTGAGTTCTTGCAGTGTGGTCGGCATATCACTGATTTGCTCGGGCACTAGCTCTAACGAGAATACTGGGCGGTTTTCTGCCAATAAGATGCCATTTCGGTCGGTGATTAATCCGCGATTGGGTGCCAGCGGCAATACTTTAATGCGGTTGCCTTCTGAGCGTGTTTGGTAAGCTTGATAAGAGGTGACTTGCAAGTGATACATATTGACCACGATCACCGCGAACATCAGCACCACAAACACCATAGCAAACACGGCTCGATGATTAAACAAGCGATGTTCAGCTTCGACATCCTGCATGGCCACGCGTTTTTTTAACAT
Organism: Alishewanella sp. SMS8; assembly: GCF_030737935.1. Lineage (NCBI taxonomy): Bacteria > Pseudomonadati > Pseudomonadota > Gammaproteobacteria > Alteromonadales > Alteromonadaceae > Alishewanella > Alishewanella sp. SMS8. The sequence goes on along the minus strand of NZ_JAPJEA010000002.1, from coordinate 87,685 downwards.
GCTTACTCGCGATGATAAGGGTGGTTGGTACTGATACTCCAAGCGCGGTACAAGGCTTCAGCCATAACCACACGCACCATGGGATGGGGCATGGTTAGCGCCGACAATGACCACTTGGCTTCACTGGCATCGATACAGGCAGGAGACAGACCTTCAGGTCCGCCGATCAGAAAACAAACATCACGGCCATCATGTTGCCATTCTTGTAGTTTGCCCGACAACTGCGGGCTACTCCAGTTGGCACCGGTAACCTCTAAGGTCACAATCCGACTACCTTTAGGCACGGCAGCCAGCATTTTTTCACCTTCGAGTTCTAAAATACGTTTAATATCCGCGTTTTTACCACGCTTGCCGGCGCTGATCTCAATTAATTCAAAAGGCATATCACGCGGAAAGCGCCGCGCATACTCCTCAAAGCCGCTTTGCACCCAACTCGGCATTTTGGTGCCAACGGCGATCAGGATTAACTTCATACTAAGTTAACCGCCCCAGAGTTTTTCCAGTTGATAAAAGTTACGGCTTTCTTCCAACATAACATGGACGACAACATCTCCAAGATCGAGCAGCACCCATTCGCCTGATGCTTCACCTTCTATGCCTAGTGGCTGCACGTCGATTTTTTTCACTTCGGCGGCCAAGTATCCAGCAATAGACTTGGTATGGCGGCTAGAAGTTCCTGAACAAATTACCATAAATTCGGTGACGCTTGATTTACCGCGTACATCTAACGTGACAATGTCACGGGCTTTCATGTCGTCGATTTTGTCAGTAACAAAAGCAACCAGTTCGTTTGTTTGCACCCTTGATCCTCAGTAGCAATGAAAAAGCGGCATTTTACCACATTTTATCCAGGTAAACAGAACTCAACAGCCATAGAGTGCGTGTTGACGAATATATTCTAGAACTTCGGCAGGTAACATGGCTTGCACAAGACGATCACTGGCAAGTTGTTGTCTGACAAAGGTGGCGCTTTCGTAAAAATCAGGGTTATCTAAAAGTAAAATTTTTCCGGCATCTTGTTGTTGCAGCTGGCTCAGCGTGGCGCCATAGCGTGCGAGTAACATGGGGGCATCACCTTGATCGGCGCTATACCCTGGGCGGCGACAAACAATTAAATGCGCCAGCTCGAGGATTTGCAACCATTGATGCCATTTCGTGAAATACTGTAAAGAATCCATGCCAATAATAAATGCCAGCGTGGTATCGGGTTGCTGTTGTTTCAACGTTCTTAAGCTATCGACGGTGTAACTTGGGCTAGTGCGGTTGAGCTCTAAGCGCTCCAGGCGCATAGTCGGTTCGTTAGCAATAGCCAACTTTACCATAGCGGCCCGTTGTTCGCTGCTCACGCCGGGGGTCGCACGATGCGGCGGCAAATGGCAAGGCATCAGCGCTAATTGCTTCAAAGCACAATGTTCAACAACGTAGCGGGCACAAGCCAGATGGCCTCGATGGATCGGATCGAAAGTGCCACCAAAAATACCGAGTAGGGGCTTAGTCATCATGCTGCTGCAAAGAGAAAGTGCGTGACAGTGGATGACAGAATAAGGTGGCCAGGTGAGCCAGCGCTAAACTGGGATCGCTCATTTTGCCGGCTTTATATAAACGATCAAAGGCTGCCAGCTCTTGCAGTAAATAATCTTGCCAGCGCAGCGTCAGCCTTTTAATCGCTTGCAGATACAAAGGTTGGCGTTTTGGCCAAATAGCGAGTTGCTTAAACATGGCGCTAGTATGACCACTTTGCTGTGCTACAGAGAGTTGGCGTAACTGCAGTAACTCTTTTTGTAATTGCCAGGCAATAATCACTGGCTCGGTATCTTGATCGAGCAGCCGAGTTAAGCGATGTAAGGCATCGGCACTGTGCCCTGTTAGCAAAGCATCGACCAATTGAAATACGGTATAACTGGAGTGGTCAGCTAAAAAGCGACTAAATTGCTCGGCATCAATCCGTTCATGGGGATGGGTAAGGCAAAGCTTTTCTAATTCCTGGCGCGCAGCCAGTAAATTACCCGCACAATGTTGTTGTAATAATTGCAGGGCGTCACTGGTCAGTTGCAGATTTAACTGCTGGGCTCGTTGTTGTAACCATTGCCGCTGCTGCCGCTCATCTAAAGCATATATCGGCACTTGTACTGCGCTGTTCTGCAGTTGTTTAAACCAAACCAGTTTACTCACTTCACTATGATTACGATTGCCGTGCACGACTATAATAATATCAGGGTGCAATTGTGCCGCGAGCTGTTTTAAAGCGTCATTGGCCGCAGCCGCTAATTTAGGTTGCGCGAGTTCCAGCTCAATCAGTCGCCGCTCGGCAAACAGCGACATCGCGCTTAATTCATTTTGTAAATCTTGCCAATCAAATTGCGCATCGGCACTAAAGCTCAAGCGTTCTAAATAGCCTTGCTGTTTAGCGGCAAGACGGATTTGCTCGATGGCTTCGAGTTTTTGCAGTGGCTCTTCACCAAACAACAAATAACAGGGTGCGAGACCCTGTTGCAGTTGTGCTGGCAGTTGATTCGCGTAGAGTTTTTGCATTAGCCCAAACGCGCAAGCTGACGAATAATCCGGTTAGCCGCTTGTTGTCTAAGCTCTTTAAGCAGCAACTCAAGCTCTTGCGCTTTGGCTAAGGCCTGATTCGGATCGTCTTGATAATCGCGGAACAGTTCAAACTGATATTTTTGTGGTTCTTGATCCGGTAGTTGGATCTGATACTCCACTTTGTAGATCAGTTCGTATTCGGCAACCTGACCATTGGCAAACAGCGATAGGGTTCGACGCTCAAGTGTGTCTTGCTGTAACACCAATGACGGCCGATTGCTTTGATAGCTGCTCAGCAGTTCAACGTCGTTTTGTTGAAAACGCTGATTAAGCAAAGCGGCTAACTCAGAATGCGCATCGCTTTGCAGGTAAATAGCCGGAAATTGACTTAACGGCAAGTTACCGCGCAAGTGAAAACCGCAGCCCGTGAGCAGACTTGCGATGAAGCAAAGGCACAGCAGACGGGCCAACATATTACGCTACCACCAAGTTAAGTAACTTACCGGGAACGTAAATGATTTTACGCGTTTCGCCTTCCGCTAAGTAACGTTGAACATTGTCATCTAACTTCGCCATCTCGAGCACATGCTGTTGGCTGGCATCGGCGGGCACGGTGATTTTTGCCCGTACTTTACCGTTTATTTGTACCACTACCAGTTTTTCATCTTCAACCAGAGCCGCGTTATCAACTTGTGGCCAAGCGGCTTGCTCAATAGCTTGCTGATGGCCCAACTGCGCCCACAAGTATTGTGCAACATGAGGGGTGATCGGGTTAAGCAGTTGCAATAACGCAGTGCAGGCTTCGCGCATAACGGCGCGGTCTAGCGGGCTGGCTAAACTGGCTTTTTGTAATTTATTGGTCAATTCCATTACCGCTGCAATTGCCGTGTTAAAGGTATAACGGCGGCCGATATCATCGGTCACTTTGGCAATGGTTTTATGCAGTTCACGGCGCAGTAGTTTTTGTTGGTCATTCAACGCACTGATCTCTAATGCACCTGGCTCGCCAGCCGCTTGCACATCGCTAATTAAGCTGTATACCCGTTTAATAAAACGGTGCGCACCTTCAACGGCTGAATCAGACCATTCTAACGTTTGCTCTGGCGGGGCTGTAAACATCATAAATAAGCGCACGGTATCGGCACCATATTGGTCGATCACTTTTTGCGGATCGATGCCGTTGTTTTTCGACTTTGACATCTTGCTCATACCGGCAGATAACACGGGCAGGCCATCGGCTTTTAGTGTCGACTGAATGATCCGGCCTTTTTCATCCCGCTCAATGTGCACATCTTGCGGTGAGAACCAGATTTGGCCGCCATTTTCAGCTTCGCGATAAAAGGTTTCAGCCAGAACCATACCTTGACATAACAGGCGTTTGAAAGGCTCATCACATTGCACTAAGCCAACGTCACGCAACAGTTTATGGAAGAAACGCGCATACAATAAATGCAGGATAGCGTGTTCGATACCGCCAATGTATTGATCGACGGGCAGCCAGTAGTTGGCTTTTGCAGGATCAAGCATGGCTTGATCGTAATCAGGGCTGCAATAGCGGGCGTAATACCAGCTCGATTCCATAAAGGTATCGAAGGTATCGGTTTCATGAAACGCAACCTGACCCTGATAATCGGTTTTTGCCCACTCGGCGTCAGCTTTGATGGGTGATGTCACACCATTCATTACCACGTCTTCGGGCAAAATAACCGGTAAACGATCGGCCGGAACCGGCACAACAGAACCGTCTTCTAGGTTCAGCATCGGGATCGGTGTGCCCCAATAACGTTGCCGTGACACACCCCAATCGCGCAGGCGATAGTTAACCTTAACATCACCCTTACCCATGGTGGCTAACTTGGCAGCAATCGCGTTAAAGGCTTCTTGAAACGCTAAACCATCAAACTCGGCTGAGTTTACCAAAATGCCTTTTTCAGTATAGGCTTGGCTGCTTAGCTCGGTCACACTGCCATCGGCAGCCGTGACAACTTGTTTGATCGGCAGTTGATACTTGCTGGCAAATTCATAATCGCGCTGATCATGCCCCGGCACTGCCATGACAGCCCCTGAACCGTAGTCCATTAAAACAAAGTTAGCGACCCATACTGGGACTTGCTCGCCCGTTAACGGATGTATCGCGAAAATACCGGTAGCGCAGCCTTTTTTCTCCATGGTTGCGAGTTCGGCTTCGGCCATCTTGCCGCCTTTGATTTCTTCAATAAAGGCTGCCAAGGTGCTATTAGTTTTAGCGGCTTGCTGCGCTAAAGGATGCTGTGCCGCCACAGCCACGTAGGTAACGCCGTAAAGGGTGTCTGGGCGTGTGGTGTAAACTTCTAATTCACCGTCTTGGCCGGCAATATCAAAACGAATATTGATACCTTCAGAACGACCAATCCAGTTTTTCTGCATGGTGCGCACTTGCTCAGGCCATTCGGTCAGCTGCTCTAAATCGGCTAATAACTCTTCTGCATATTCGGTAATGCGGATAAACCACTGAGCCAGTTCGCGTTGCTCTACCAGCGCGCCTGAACGCCAACCGCGACCGTCAATAACTTGTTCGTTAGCCAATACACATTGATCAACGGGATCCCAGTTAACCGTGGCCATTTTTTTGTAAACTAAACCTTTTTCATACAGCTTGGTAAAAAACCATTGTTCCCAGCGGTAGTAATCCGGTTTACAGGTCGCCACTTCGCGATCCCAGTCGTAGCCAAAACCTAAACGCTTCAGCTGCGTTTTCATATAATCAATATTTTCGTACGTCCACTTAGCCGGTGCCGTTTTATGGTTAATCGCAGCATTTTCGGCCGGTAAACCAAACGCATCCCAACCCATAGGCTGCATAACGTTTTTACCTTGCATCCGCTGAAAACGGCTGACAACATCGCCGATGGTGTAGTTACGCACATGGCCCATATGCAAACGGCCACTGGGATAAGGAAACATCGAGAGACAGTAAAACTTTTCTTTATTAGGGTCTTCCGTTACTTTAAAGGCGTTAGTGTCTTGCCACTGTTGTTGCAAGGTGGTCTCAATTTGCTGAGGATTATATTGCTGTTGCATTTACGTCTTCCAGAAAAGTCTTAGTGCGGGCCTGAGCGGTTGCAGTTTGCAAGGTTCGGGCAAAATTCGCTATAGCATACCTTAGGCGGGTTTTGACAACAATAAGCAGCATCTTGTCTATACTTGATTTAACGCGCTAAAAGGAGTTTGAAATGGCTGAATTTAAAAAGAAGTACCAACAATGGCTGGCCGAGCTAACCGACACCCTTGAACAAGCCGGTCAACGTCAGCTCGATAATATGCTGGAGTTCAGTGAAATATTGCAGGCCTATCTTAAAGCCGGTAAGGATCTCAGTGCTTATGAAAGCCAATTGTTTGTCGAAACACTGAAACAACAATGGCAAGCGGCGAATACAGCGGAGCAGGCGCCATCGATGTGGAGCGAGGAATTATGGCAGCAACTTAGCCAAATTACTGATCGCACTCAGGTCGAATGGGTTGAATTGTTAGAAGATTTCAATCATCAAGGTGTTTATTATCAAGGAGAATATGTTGGCATGGGGCGCTATCGTTGTAGCCAGTGTCAGCAGAGTATTGATTACACTCACCCAGCTGAATTGCTGTGTTGTGCCACGTGTGGTGGAGTGCAATTTTTCCGAGATGGCTTGCCAGTTTAACCTGTAAGTTCATGTCATAGCCTTTAACGGCAAAAAACTGTACAATCTCGCCCCTATTTTAATCTTGAGCTGCGTGTTACATGGGGCGAGCGAACGAGGATAGACCGGTGTAACACAGATCAATTGAAGCTAAGCAGCGTTAATCTGCTGTTTCAACGTTAACACTCGCCATAGGTGGCGCGGAATTTTTACAACAGACAACTTAGTCTGTTCCCTCTTATTATTTCTGTTGGATATTTCTATGCTAAGTTCAATTCGTCAAAACTGGTTTTCGAACACCAGAGGCGATGTGTTATCTGCGTTAGTGGTTGCACTGGCTCTGATCCCTGAGGCGATCGCCTTTTCTATCATTGCCGGTGTGGATCCTAAAGTCGGTTTGTATGCCTCTTTTTGTATAGCGGTAATAACGGCTTTTGCCGGTGGTCGTCCGGCGATGATTTCTGCCGCTACCGGTGCCATGGCACTGTTAATGATTACCTTGGTGCGTGAGCATGGTTTGGAATATTTGCTGGCCGCCACTTTATTAACGGGTGTACTGCAAATTGCCTTTGGCCTGTGTAAGTTAGGTGAGTTGATGCGTTTTGTCTCGCGCTCGGTGGTGACCGGTTTTGTGAATGCCTTAGCTATTCTTATTTTTATGGCACAACTTCCTGAGCTGACTGGCGAGCATGGCACCACCTTGGTGTACGGCATGACTGCGTTGGGCTTGGCGATTATTTATTTGTTTCCTTACGTTACCAAGGCCATCCCCTCGCCATTAGTTTGTATCGTGGTATTAACTGCCATTGCTGTGTACTTTGGTTTAGATATTCGTAATGTGGCGGATATGGGCGAACTGCCAGACAGCTTGCCTATTTTCTTATGGCCTGACGTACCGCTAAATATTGATACACTGGTTATTATCTTCCCATACGCGTTAGCCTTGGCCATTGTCGGTTTATTAGAGTCACTGATGACGGCCACCATCGTTGATGATTTAACCGATACCAGCAGTAACAAAAACCGTGAATGTGTCGGCCAAGGTGTGGCAAACATTGGTGCAGGTTTATTAGGGGGTATGGCCGGTTGTGCGATGATTGGTCAATCCGTTATTAACGTCAAATCAGGTGGACGCACTCGTTTATCTACCTTATTGGCAGGTGTTTTCTTATTGATTTTTATCGTATTTCTGAGTGATTATGTTGGCATGATCCCAATGGCAGCCTTAGTGGCGATTATGATTATGGTATCCATTGGTACCTTTAGTTGGGCTTCGGTAAAAGATCTGCAAAAACACCCGAAAAGCTCATCAGTGGTGATGATTGCCACGGTTTTGGTGGTGGTATTTACCCATAACTTGGCTTACGGTGTGTTAGTGGGGGTGTTGTTAAGTGCGCTATTCTTCGCTAATAAAGTGGGGCAAATTCTGGCGATTACTGCTGAGTTATCAGCCGATGGTCATCAGCGCACTTACCGTGTTGTTGGCCAAGTGTTCTTTACCTCTGCTGAACAATTTATTGCCGGTTTTGACTTTAAAGAAGCCATAGAGAAGGTGCAGATTGATGTTAGCCGCGCGCATTTTTGGGATATTACCGCCATTAGCTCTTTAGACAAAGTGGTACTCAAATTCCGCCGTGAAGGGACTGAGGTCGAGTTGCTCGGTTTAAATGCTGCCAGTGCGACACTGGTTGATAAATTTGCGGTACATAATCGTCCTGATGCCATAGAAAAGTTGATGGGTCATTAACAGGAGTAATTTCATGACACAATTTGTTATCGCTTGTATCGATCCTTCGCCTTATGCTGAAGCCGTTTGTGATTATGCCGTCTGGGCCGCCAAACAACTGCAAGCACCCTTAACGATGTTGCATGCCATTGATAAAGCGCAGCATACGCAAACGCCTGATCTGAGTGGCAGTATTGGTTTAGGTTCTCAAGAAGTATTATTGCAGCAATTAGCTGAATTAGATGAAAAACACAGTAAGTTAGCGCTAGAGCGTGGCCGTCTAATGGTAGATGCGGCCAAAGCCCGTGCAGAGCAAGCCGGCGTTGCCAGCGTTGATGAACGTTTACGCCATGGCAGCTTAGTCGAGTCGTTAAAGGCAACAGAAGACGACACGCGGCTAGTGGTGATGGGTAAGCGGGGCTTAAGCAGTGCCGATGCACACGGTCAATTGGGCTTACATGTTGAGCAAGTGATCCGCAGTTTGCAGCGGCCTATTTTGCTCACCCAACAATACTTTAAAACGCCGCAGCGCATTATGTTAGCGTTTGATGGGAGTGCCACTGCGCAGAAAAGTTTAGACATGCTCGCTGCTAGCCCATTGTGTAAAGGTTTACCGGTGCATTTAGTGTTTGCCGGTATGCCTGAGCAGGCCCCAGCGTTAGACGAAGCCGCAATCTTGCTGCAACAAGCGGGTTTTGAGACGAAAACCGCACTGGTTGCCGGGGATCCAGAAGAAGTACTGCATCAGTACCAACAAGAACACCATATTGATTTGTTGATTATGGGCGCTTATGGCCATTCGCGGATCCGTCAGTTTATCGTCGGCAGTACCACGACCGCGATGTTAAGTAAGGCGAAATGCTCGCTACTGATCCTGCGCTAAGGGTGAGAGATCAAAACCGTTAAGACTAAAAGCTAACTAGAATTTAGCGTGCAGAGCAGAATTAGCTCTGCACGCTATGAAAAAAGGGCGTATCATACGCTCTCAATACCAGCGCTGAGGCGCAGGTAGAGACTTCCCGCATAAATTGACCTAAATAGAAGCCATCATGTTAAACCTCAGATCCCTTTTGGTGTTATTGAGCTGCCTTGCCCTTTACCCATCCACGGCGTTAGCCGAGACAGGCCCCATAAATTTAACTGCAAGCCCGATTGGTATTATTGCCTTAGGACTATTCTTTTTAGCTTATTTACTCGTTATGGCTGAAGAGAAAATTCAATTACGCAAATCGAAACCGGTATTAATAGCTGCTGGTGTTATTTGGGCTATGATTGGCTGGCGCTACATGGAAGCTGGTTTGGCTGTTGAATCGGAGTCTGCGTTTCGACATACCCTATTAGAATTTTCAGAGTTAATGCTGTTTTTATTGGTGGCGATGACTTACATCAACGCCTTAGAAGAACGACGTTTATTCGATGGTTTACGCGCTTGGCTTATTCGCTCTGGCTTTAGCTATCGCACCTTATTTTGGATCAGTGGTATTTTAGCCTTTGGTATCTCTTCTTTTGCCAATAACATGACTACCGCTATGCTGATGTGTGCCGTGGTAATGAAGGTGGCTGAGGGTGATAAGCGTTTTATCAACTTGTCCTGCGTGAATATCGTAGTGGCCTCTAATGCCGGTGGTGCGTTTATTCCGTTTGGTGACATTACTACGTTGATGGTGTGGCAGGCCGGGATTATTACGTTTAATGAATTTTTTACCTTGTTTATTCCGGCCGTGGTCAACTTTTTGTTACCTGCGGTCATTATGAGCTTTTTCGTCGAGAAACGTTCGCCCAGCGGCCACTCTGAAGCGGTAGAATTAAAGCGTGGTGCTTTACGTATTATGTGCTTGTTTCTACTCACCATCGCTACTGCGGTGGCCTTTCACTCATACTTCGGTTTACCACCGGTACTTGGCATGATGACGGGTTTGGGTTACTTACAGTTTTTCGGTTTCTTTTTACGTAAAACCTTACCAGGTTCTTTGGCTCGCAAAAAAGCTATGGCGGAAAGAGCCGGCGATATCGAACGGATCCGTTCACTGGGTCAAGTCGTACCTTTTGATGTGTTTAGCCGGGTTGCCCGCGCCGAATGGGACACGTTACTCTTCTTCTACGGGGTAGTGGTATGTGTCGGTGGTTTAGGTTTTATTGGTTACCTCGAGTTATTATCGACGGCACTTTATACTAACTGGGATCCGACATCGGCTAACGTGGTATTAGGCCTGATGTCGGCCGTAGTGGATAATATTCCAGTGATGTTCGCTGTATTAACAATGAACCCTGAGATGTCGCATGGTCATTGGTTGCTGATTACGCTAACAGCGGGGGTAGGCGGTAGTTTATTGTCTATCGGCTCTGCGGCAGGGGTAGCGTTAATGGGCCAAGCTCGGGGTAATTATACCTTTGTTGGTCATTTAAAGTGGGCGCCAGTCATTTTATTGGGCTACGCTGCCAGCGTGATGTGCCATCTGTGGCTTAATGCTGAGTTGTTTACTATTTTCGGTCGGCCTTAATGTTAGCCGCCTCGCCTGATGTCGCGGGTGAGGCGGTTTTTTACAGCGAGTGAGTTATGTCAAAAAAAGTTTATTGTGTGGCACAGTTTCTGCCAAAAGCGGGTAAAGAAGCCGCTTTATTTAAGGTATTACAGAGCCTTGAGCCAAACACGCTGCGTGAGGATGGCTGCTTGCAATACATTGTGACACGTCAATTACGCAGCCCCTTTGCTGAAGGTAAAAGTTTCCCTATTGCCTTTAATGAAATTTGGTCGGATATGGCCAGTTTTGAAGCGCATTGTCAGCGTGCAGAAATCAAACATTTCTTTGAAACCTACTGTGTTGCAGATGATGGGTTAGCCGCAGATTGGAATGTCTGTATTTATACCGATGAGCCTGCTGAGTATGACGCACCCCAACTTGGCTGAAGTAGCGCTTGCTGAATCAGTTTCAAGCTTAGCACTGTTTTATGATGAAGGCTGCCCGGCGTGTCGGTTTTACAGTCGGCGTGTGCGGTTACAAGCTACTTTGGGGCAATTGCAGCTCATCGATGTAAGAGCTGAACCCCACTATGCACAGTTGTTAGCTGGCGCGGGGTATCAGATTGAGCAGGGGATGGTGCTGCGCGTTGCTGACAGTTGGTATGCTGGTGCAGATGCCTTGCAGATGCTAGCATTACTCAGTAGCCGTAGTAATGTTTTTAATCGGTTTAATTTTTGGTTATTTAAATCGCCACGTCGCGCCAAAGTGTTGTACCCCATGCTGCGCAGTGCCCGTAATAACTTGCTTTGGCTATTACGGTTGCCAAAAATTCAGTATTAGCTAAGCCACTTGCTTTTCTGCTAAATGCAACTCCATCATCGCTTTCAATAACCGGAATAAACGAATAGCGGCGTCAATTTCTTCGCGCCGGTTTGTTAAACTTTCAACATTCAAACCCAAGGGTAAGTCTAAGGCGGCACAATGTTGCAAAATTTGCTGCAAGTTATCTCGGCAAATTTTAATCGATTCGTTCAACGGATTGGCGGCATCTAAAATACGATACTTACTGCCCTCAGGCACAGAAATACCCAGCCACTGCATAAATGTTAAAGTTTGCTCACCGCCACAGGGGGTAAAAGTCAAAATAATACGTTTGGGGCTGAGACCTTGTTGTTTACAGCTTCTGGCATAGCTGGTGAGTAAATCAATAGTGGCTTGCGCGTTATACACCGCTTGCGAAATAAAGAACTGACAACCTTGTGCCGATTTTTCAATCAGCCGCAAATGTTCGTTGCCTTTTTTGGCATGGCGCTCAGCAATTGCCACACCGCCTAAATGAAACTGGGCATCGTGTGCGGCTAACTGCTGATAAGCTTCTGGCAAGCTGAGTTTGATATCACCATTAGAGGAGGGGCTACCCACTAACACAAGGTTACGTAAAGCATATTGCTGCTCTGTTTCGGTTAGCCAGGTAGTAAATTCAGCCGCATCACGTTGTGCCACACTTTTATAGGTGATCACATCTTGCTGCGCTAATTCGCGTAATAGCACACTATAATCACGCGGATCTAAGGTGCTGTGAAAAGGAAAAGGCCGCTCTGCAGCTACGCGGCTGCTTTCATCTTGAATATCATAAACAATTAAACCGTCGTACTCGATTTCGTTTAAACGGGCCAACAGCTTTTTAGCGATACGTGTGGTTTTTTCGATATCCGTGCCGGCTTTTGGCGGTGTGGTGCCAATCAAATAGACACCCTGTGCCGGATCAGTGATTTTTTGCTGTAAGGATAATGCCATGATACTGATACCTCAATGTTTACCTTGTCAGTATACAGCTATTTAGACGGCTGGCCATCTAAATTTTTAACTTTTTATCTGTTAATCCCCTCAGATTGCTAACCGGATAGCTTTGCGACACAAAAAAATATCTCGCCCACGGCGAAAAACGAAGGATTTCGGTATCTAACCCGTAGTTTTAAGTTTGCAAAACGTTAAACGCTGCGTAAAGCGTCGGCTGGAGCACGCTGTAAATACAATCCCTGTACGCTCCTCTTTTTCATCCTTGAAAAAGACGTCTCCAGCCAACGTTTACTTCGCTGTTAACTCGTCCAGCATCAATCCGAAGTGTTTGTGCTTTTAATCCCATTACGTTGCAAGCCGGGCAACCTGGCGCGGCCAAGGTTTTAAGACGAGGGGTGTTTGAGCGAGGCACGGTAGTGCCGAACGAGTTACCTCGTCGCCTTGGTTGTGTCAGGTTGAGCCGGGCTTTCGCCGCAATGTAGGGTCGCATTTTCTTTGGATACTTTCTTTTGGCGATGCAAAAGAAAGTATCTCGCCAACGGCGAAAAGGTTAAGCTACTTAGTAGTATCTTGGTTTCTGACCGCGAAGCTTGCAGTTTGCAAAACGTTAAGCGCTGCGTAAAGCTTCGGCTGGAGAAGCTTGCCGGTAACGAAGCTTGCTCAAGCTTGCTCTATGTCTGGAGCACGCACAATTGCGCCAGCCGCTGCCCATTGCTGCAATAACGGCAAGGCCGCTGCCGTTAACTGGGTAGGGCTAAGTTGCGGCAGCATTGGAGCAAGCTGCTGAATATGCTCGGATAGGGACTGCCCGGGTTGTTGTTGGATATTATGTAATAACAATAAGGTAGCCTGATTTAAACTGACAAAAATCACCTCATCAGCCAAATCGCGATAGATCAAAAAACACTGTAGCTCAGCTGGCGTGCTGGGTTGAAAGTCTTTACTAATTTGCTGTACCGGAAATTGATAGGCGCTCAGTAGTGCCAGTTCTGACAAGGCCAGTGCTGCCGTACTGACGTCATCTGCAGTAAGTAGTTCAACCGCTTGGGTGGCTTTGACGGTGCCGACATAGAGTTCTGCCCATTCATAATGCGCTAGCTCAGCTAGAAAAGGCGGATCCTCGGCAGTCAGTGTGTATTGTTGTAAAAAACTGACAAATTGCTCGGCGATATGCAAAAAATAAGGTGAGTGACAGGCATAGTCACGAAAAAATGCGGTTTGTAACGCCAGCCAGGCTTTAGCTGGGTACAGGCTGTGTAATACTGGGAAGGCATTATCAATAAAGCCGCGCACATTATTAAAAAACAGTTCTTGGTACACCTGTAAGCGCTCAGGCGCTAAGGTTGCTACGGCACTAGGTGGTTTATCAGGATTGCGGATCGCCTTAGCAAAATCTCGTTGCGTTTGAGCTAACTGGCTCATGAGGCTTGCCGCTCTAATTGACGCTGTGTGTGTTGCAATTGTTTGATATAGCGTAGTTCCTGACAAAGCTGCGGCATGGCCGGTACGTTAAAATCACGTTCATATAAAGTGGGTTTTACCCCATGGTGTTGATAAGCCGCTTGCAGCAATTGCCATACTGGATCGGGCACATCGGCGCCATGGGTATCAATTAATAGGTTTGCTGTTTGCTGGTAGTGCCCGGCTACATGATAATAGGCAATGCGCTCAGTTGGCATCGTTTGTAAAAAGGTATTGGCGTCATAACCATGATTAACCGCATTAACGTAGATGTTATTCACATCCAGTAACAGCTGACAGTCGGCTTCTTCTAATACTGCCTGTAAAAAATGCTGCTCGCTTAATTGCTGATCGGGTGCAACATAGTAAGAGACATTCTCTAAGATCAGCGGGCGCTCTAAAATATCTTGCACCTGCTTGATGCGGCCAGAAACATAATGGATGGCTTCTTCAGTAAAAGGGATTGGCATTAAATCGTACAGATGGCCATCTGCAGAGCAATAACTCAAATGCTCGCTATACTGCAAAATCTGATGTTCATCCAAAAACTGTTTTACTTGCTTAACAAAGGCCACATCTAAGGGATCGGGGCTGGCAATCGATAGCGATAAGCCATGACAAAAAAACGGATACTGTTCGGTTAAGCGCCGAAAATCGCGTTGCAGTTTTCCACCGTAAGGTAACCAGTTTTCTGGCGCCACTTCAAAGAAATCAATGTCTGCCGGTTTTTGCTGAAGCAATTCCGGCAGCATTTCACGGCGCAGGCCAAGGCCCGCGCTGTGCTTGTCGAGTGACAAGGGCAGGCGTGACCTAGATAGAGCCACACTTACCTTCGCCACATTTCATTTCTTGTGCTTTATCACTGGCTTTTTTCTTGGCATCCATGGCTTTGTCAGCACCCACCGCTTTCGCTGCGTCAGCTTTATCATGGGCGTGTGCTTTCATCTCTGCGCCACACTTACCTTCACCACACTTCATTTCTTTGGCTTTGTCGGCCGCGGCTTTTTTCATGTCGCCACCACATTTGCCTTCACCACATTTCATTTCTTTGGCTTTATCAGCAGCGGCTTTTTTCATGTCTTCGCCACATTTACCTTCGCCACACTTCATTTCTTTGGCTTTATCGGCCGCGGCTTTTTTCATGTCTTCGCCACACTTGCCTTCTCCGCACTTCATTTCTTGCGCTTTATCTTTAAGTTTAACCTTTACGCCTGTGCCGGTTTCGGTGTGATTGTGCAGTTGATAGGCCATGGTCAGTTGTTGTGCTTGAAACGGGTTATTGTTCGTTTCGGCATTTACAGTAGCGGAACCCAGTGCTAAAGCACCTAGGGCTAGGGTAAGTTGTGTTTTGGTTAAGCTGTTCATGTGAGATCCTTGTTGTGTGTTTCATCAGCGCCCGTTGCGGCACTTTTTATCGCCACTCTGTTTTGTCTTAGCCTAAACAGAAGCGGGTTATCTGTAAAGTATAGCTTGATCGTGTCTCAATGGTTTTGCTGTGCCACGATTCAAACCAATTAATAGGTGGTAATTAAATTTAACCAGGTGTCAGGCAGGTTATCCGTAGCCCAAATCAGTATCATTTGATCGGCTCCCGTTAAAATCAGTAGACCCACCAACAATAAACTGTAGCCAAGAACTTGCCGTGCTTTTTCTCCACCAGCGGCGATTTTGGGTAAAAAACGTCGTGCGGAACCGGCAAACAGATAGGCGATAGCCATTAGCGGCAGTGCGGCGCCAATACCAAACACCAGCATTTGCACGCCCGCGTTAACTAAACTACCGGAGTTACCGGCGAGGCCCAATGCCGCACCGAGAATGGGGCCTGCGCATGGGCTCCAAATGGCGCCCAGCATTAAGCCTAACCAAAAGGCACCACCGGGTTTTTGTTCCAAGGTTGTAGCCAGTTGGTCCGCTTTAGCGGCTAAGGGCGCAAAAAAGCCGCTGCTGCCTTGCTTGAACCAAGGCAACACTAAGGCTAAACCAAATAATACCAATAAACTGGCAAACAATGGCCGGGTAATACTATCACTTAGCCCAAGTACACTGCCAAGACCATGTAGCAGCATGCCCATCAAAGCAAAACCAATGGCCAAACCCATACCCGTAAATACGGGAGCCAATTTATGTTTTGCTAAGCCAGAACTGGCCATTACGGGCAGCACCGGCAAAATGCACGGTGATAACGTAATTAACATACCCGCCAGTAATAGCAGTGGTAACAGGCTAAAATCAATCATTTACCGATTCCCGTGTTATAGCGCTTTTAGCATTTCAGCTTTAATCGCTTGTTCGTCAGTTAAGCCTCGGGTTAAGGACACTAATTCGCCTTTATTCACGACAATAATGGTGCTTTGCCCGGTAACGCCATAGCGTTTGTTTAATGCCTTCTCTGTTACTTGGTTATATTGCAGCACTTTAAGATCGCTAAATGCTGGGGCCTTTAACAGTGCCTCAATCACCGGCACTTGTTTCGCGCACACTGGGCAACCGGGTTTGGTGGCCACCAGTACAAAGCTACCTTGTTGCTCTGCCTCGACTAATTGTTCTGCAGAGTAGGCGGGTAAAACAAAGTTAGTGGCGTTCGCTTGCGGTGCCGCTAATAGCGCCACGGCGAAGGTTGAAGCTAGGGCAAAGGTTTTTAAAGAAGTACTTAACATAATAAAAATCCTATTGTGAGAGTAAAAACCGCAAAATGCGATGTGTTCAGGGGTAATTGGTGAGAATGTTAGAAAAGGTTACAGAAAAATAATTTATTTTTGCTGTAACTTTTGGTCGTGTTATCGTCAATAACAAAGCAGTGGGCCGTCGATAGCCATAGAAACAGGATTAAACATGAACGACTGGCAGGTTCTGCTAGAACGAGCCCAGCAGGGAGATAAGCAAGCTTATAGTGCTTTTTTAAGCGCCATAGTGCCGTTTTTGCGCATGCGAGCACGGCGCTATGTGCCCGCGCAACATTTAGACGACTTTGTGCAAGAGACGTTATTAACGGTACACCGCATTTTGCATACGTATCAAGTTGGCTTACCCGTTGAACCCTGGCTTAGTGGCATTTTGCGGCATAAATATTTTGAAAGTCGTCGTCAAATTGCGGCGAATGAACATCAATCGTTAAGTGATGAAGACAGCTGGCAGCCTAGCGTGCCTTTGGATGAAGATGAGCAATACCAAGCCGTTAGTCATTTACTTTCGCCGCTGAATGCGGCACAAGCACAGGTGTTGTATGCCACCAAGGTAGAAGAATTGTCGATAGATGAAACCGCCAACCTGATGCAGCGCAGTTCGTCTTGGGTTAAGGTTAATGTGTTTCGAGCTATTCAGCTGTTACGCAATGAATTACATGAAAAATAAAGAAGGTTAAACAGTCAGATGGCGGATAAAACAGAGCAACTTATCGCGAAACTGGTCGACTCACACCAGCCGGTGCGGCCTTTTCTAGCACCGCAAATTACCTATTTAACCTTGGGCATGGTGTTGATGTGCGCATTGCTATTGATGCTGCCTTTTGGTTTACGTTTTGATTGGCCGCTGGCGGGGATGCTGAAAACCGCTGCCTTATTAATGCTAGTGGTGACGTTGCTGCAACTGACTTTATTGCTTAGTCAGCCGTTGCTGCCACAATGGCGCAAAGCCCCGCTCTTATGGTTGTCACTTGCTAGTAGCGTTGGGTTATTGATCTGTTTAGGTACAATGGGGGAGCCGCTGAGTTTCGGGCAAGCTGCCCAAGTTTCTTCATTTTGGGCCTGTATTGCTTGGATAGCGCCAGTGGGTATGGCGGCAGGCTGGATATTATCAAGAATGTTACGCCGAGCGCGGCCTTTGCACCGCATGGCTTTGCGGTTAGTGGTAGGAGGCTTAGCCGGTAGCTTAGCCGCCTTAGTGTATAGTTTGCATTGCCGCGTTGATGCCCTTGCATACTTATTGTTAGCTTATGGTTTAGCGGCAACCCTCGCTTTGCTGGGGAGCTTACTTAGCAGCCACCGGCTGTGGCGCTGGTAGCCCCTACTGCATTATTAATGCACTCGATAATAACGGCAGAAATAATCAACCACACTATTCGCATCTAAATGAGAAAAGGTCAGATGATGTTTTGCCATAACGGCTTGCCCCAAGGTTTGTAAAATCTTCTCTAAACCGGCTCCACTTGGGCGTTCTAATTGGTGTTGCTGAAATAAAAAGTCTAAGGCCGCTGAAGTATAAGATTTACCTGGCAAAGGCTGGGTTAATTCCAGCTCATGAAGCCGTGCTCCTAAGTTGCGTATTTTTTGTAAACAGTTGCGTTCGTCCATTGCCGGCCCCCGAAATGCTAAATCATAGATATTTTGTTTATCGGCAGCCGCATAATAAACTTTAGCGCTGGGCAGAGCGCGACGCTTTTTGGTAGTATAGCGGCCAATACGTAACCCTTTTAAGGCGATGCATGACGCAGCTTAATCTGTCACTGGCGCTCCACCCGACACAGTTGTGTCCTCAATTAGATCCCCAATTAATTGCAGCAGCACTGCAACAACCGGCCTTACCGTCGGCCTTTATTGGCCAAGACCGTGCGCGCTCCGCGTTAGAGTTTGCTATTGGCATGGATATGCCAGGTTATAACTTGTATGTCATGGGTGAGCAGGCATTAGGGCGTTCCACACTAGTGCATGATATTTTGCAACAAGCCGCCAGTGAAAAAGCCACGCCAGATGAATGGTGTTACCTAAATAACTTTGATGATGAGCGCGTACCCAGTACCTGTCGTCTACTAGCCGGAGAAGGCCGCAAACTGGTCAAAAAACTCGAAGCGCTGATTGATGAGTTGATGGATACCTTTCCGGCCGCTTTTGATAACCCAGGTTATCAACGGAAGAAAAAAGCCATTCATCGTACCTTTGATAAGCGCTATGAAGAGGCTATTGATCGGGTTGAAAGTAAAGCCTTGGAAAAACAAGTGGTGTTGTACGAAGAAAACGGCGCCGTCAGTTTCTCACCGATCATTGATGGAAAATCCCTAGATGATCAAGAGTTTTCTAAGTTAACGGAAGAACAGCGCCAATATTTTTACGGTTTAGTCTCAGAGCTAGAAACCATCCTCAATGAAGAGTTATTAGAATTACCGCGTTGGAAACGTGAGCTCTCCGAGAGCTTGCGAGGGTTGTGTAAAGACACTATTGAGCAAGCCATTAAACCGATGCTGAAGCAGCTAGAACATGACTACAATGCTGAACTTGGCGTATTAAAATATCTGCGTGATATGCGTACCCCTTTAATTAAAGCGGTGCTGGAATTATTGCCGGATGAATCAGACGGCGAAAAAAACGAAGAGCCGATTAGCCGTGAATTTTTTATAGAAGAGTTTGTGCCCAATGTGCTGGTGCATTATGAAAGCATGTCTGGCGCTCCTATTGTGTTTGAAGCTAATCCTAGTTACGGTAATTTGTTTGGCCGCGTCGAATATAACTCCTCTAGTGGTTCACTTTACACCAACTATCGGATGATACGCCCAGGGGCATTACACCGGGCCAATGGCGGCTATCTTATTTTAGACGCCGATCGCTTATTGTCACAGCCAGCGCTTTGGGATGCACTAAAGTTAGCGCTAAAAGCGGGCGAAGTCGTGATCGACACCCTTAGTGAACATGCGGTAACTAACTCGACGATTATTACCCCCAAAGCGATCCCGCTGAATGTTAAAGTGGTGCTGCTCGGCTCGCGCGATCTGTATTATCTGGTACAAGATCTCGATGATGAATTTAATGAGCTGTTTCGCGTACTGGCCGATTTTGAACATTACTTGCCGTATCAAGCCGAAACGGTCAGTGATATGACGCAGCAAATTCAGGTACAGATGCGGCAAATGCACATTGCCCAGCTATCAGCTTGCGGTTTGCAACAGCTGTTGTTATTTAGTTTTCGTCAAGCTGAACATCAAAGCAAGTTATCGGCCCGTTTTGCCGATGTGTTGGAACTAGTGCGAGAGGCATGTTATTTCGCGCAACAGCAACAAGCTGAAGAATTAACCGCTGAGCATGTTAAACAAGCCTTAGCGGGTAAGCAATATCGTACCGGGCGTATTAGTGAAGCCTTTTTAGAAGATATTCAAGAAGGGCAGATCCTCATTGATACCGATGGTGCCGCCGTGGGTAAGATCAATGGTTTAACCGTATTAGAGATTGGCGATACAGCTTTTGGCACGCCTGCACGGATCAGCGCGACCGTGTTTGCGGGCTCGAGTGGCGTGGTCGACATAGAGCGAGAAGTCGAACTCGGTAAAGCCATTCACTCGAAAGGCGTATTACTTTTAACCGGTTATTTGGGTTCTAAATATGCTAGAGACTTCCCGCTGACACTTAGCGCCAATATTGCGATGGAGCAATCTTACGGCCATATCGATGGTGATAGTGCTTCTTTAGCTGAGGTGTGTGCCTTAATTTCTGCTATTACTGAAGTGCCCATTTTGCAAAGCTTAGCGGTAACGGGGTCGATCAACCAATATGGTCAGGTACAAGCGATTGGCGGTGTTAACGAAAAAATTGAAGGCTTCTTCAGACTGTGTCAATCGCGTGGTTTGACGGGGCAGCAAGGTGTGATTATTCCTGCCAGTAACCAAATAAATTTAGTATTACGTCATGAAGTGGTAGAAGCGGTCGCTGCAGGTCAATTTCATATTTACGCTGTGCGTACTGTTGATGAAGCACTGGAGCTGTTAACGGCACAATTGGCCGGGGAGCGAAATGCACGTGGCCAATACCCGAAAAAATCAGTCAATGGCAAGGCGCGAGCGCGTTTAGCCTTGTTGGCGGAATTAGTTAATGGCAGTGCCGAAGAGTAAGCTATTGCGGCAAGCTGCATCATAGCCGTTAGCTCGCTTTTAAAAAAGAACACTGACTTAAGTTACAGAAAAAGGTGATAACACAAAATAAGAAAGCCGCTTAACAGCGGCTTTCTTTATTTAGCGCGGGCTTAACCGCATTTTCTTGGACCGCCTTTACATGGCTCTGGTTTTGGCTCTGGATCACCGCCACCTGAACCCCCACCGTTGCCGGCACAACCATAAGTGGTGAGGTAATCATAAGCAGCTTTGGCTTTAACAATACCTTTACCAAATTTCTGTGGATCGCCACCGCTAGGTAAGCTGGCTGTTGCTTTCAGTGCACTGCGGATTTGCGTACCAGTACATTGTGGGAAGTTAGACCATACACGCGTGGCTAAACCGGCTACTGCTGGCGTGGCCATCGAGGTACCGCTCATATAACCGTAATCTGAAGCTCCTACGTTGATACTGGCTGTGGCGGCACTCAGTAAGGCTGAACGATCTTCAAAGGCTGCGCCCACGGCAGGGATTGACGTAGTATTCGCAGTGCCCGCTCCTAAAGTATCGTATAACATGCCCGGCGCATTATTAATTAAAATAGCACCGATACCACCGGATAACTGGCAGTTTTTCACTTTGTCATGGAAAGAAACAGTACCACGGTCAATCATACAGACCTTACCCGACGCGCCGCTGTTAGTGGCAGTGGCTTCACCCATAAAGAAAGTACTGCCTGAAGCGTCGCCGGTATTTTCCATGGCAGAGGCGGCATAACCATTATTGCCTGCGGTCAAAGCTGCCATGGAGGCACCGCCAGAAGGGTAGGTAGAAAGCGTATCTACACCGCCTGCGGCTACTTCAACACAAAAGCCTTCATTAGTGACACTGCGTTTACCTGAGCCTGAGCTACAAGAGGGGTATTGCGAGAACGAAGCAATTTGATTATTGGCATCATTAGCGCCAATCATCATTACCGAGGCATAACCTGCCGGATAAGAGCGCACTGAGTTTCCGTCGTTACCGGCTGCCGCTAACACTAAGCCGCCATTATTGGTAAAGTTATTAAAGGCGTTTTCTTCGGTGCTGTTGGCGCCGCCACCGCCTAAACTCATTAAATTCTTGTTTATCGCAACTAAAGCGGTTTTGGGAAGTTGTCGCCTAAAAAGCAAACATAAATAATCTTTTGTATAAAATTAATTGCTAATGTACCTAAAACCTAACCGCATAACGGCAAATTTGTTACAAGGTCACATTGGCTAAGAGCAAACCGATGTTAGCGTGTGGCAAGGGGTGGGCTGGGACTAAGTAAAGATGACGTCGAGTGTAACAATCGCCAAGTTAAAGCTATAAACTGTGCTGTTGGCGACCACGCCAAGCTGCTGTAAGCAAGCTCAGTAGGCTAAGTAAAAACACCGGCAGATCTCCCAGCGTACTGTATAGCGTACGTCCGGTGGTTAAAGGTAACTGATCACTCACCAGTGCTTCGGTGAATTGGGGGGCGCGCTCCCGGATCTCTCCAGATGCGGCAATAGAAGCGGTAATGCCATTGTTGGTTGCTCGCAGTACTGGGCGGCCAAATTCTAAGGCGCGCATACGCGCTATTTGCAAATGCTGATGGGGGCCAATGCTGTCGCCAAACCAAGCATCATTACTGACCGTCAGTAATACCTGGGTATCGGCAGTAAAATTGGCACGGATTTGTGCCGGAAACGCAATTTCAAAACAGATAGCCGGTAATAAATGTACACCATTGGCGATAAGATTCGGCTGCACATAGCTACCTCGGCTAAAGGAGCTCATCGGGAGATCGAAAATCGGAGCGAGCTGACGTAATAGCTGCTCAAAAGGCACAAATTCGCCAATCGGTAACAAATGATGTTTGCTAAAACGATTAGTATGGCCATAAAAATAGTGACCGCGCTCAGCGTCGGACTGTTGCTTACCCAGTACAATAAGATTATTCCAAGCTTCGCCGGTTTTATGTCGATAATCGATAATGCCACTGATAAGGGCAGTGTTGCTGTAGGTTGCAGAGCTATCGAGGTTCTCTAGAAAATCGATGGCTAATGGTTCTAATTGCGGTATCGCCGCTTCTGGCCAAATAATAATTTGATGTTCGCTTAAATGTGGCCGAGTGAGATCAAGGTATTTCAACATGGTCGGCCATTCTTGCTCTGGCGCCCAGCGCAAATCTTGTTTGATATTGCCTTGTACCAACAACACAGATACTGTTTGACCGCTTAACTGCCAGCCTTTTAGTGTGGCAAGTAGTGGGCTGATGGCAACAAGCATAACCGCAGTCATCAGAAAACTGGCTTGCTGCCAGCGTGCTAAGGAAGATTTGTACAACAAACTGCCGCTGGCGGCGATAAACACCATCAGCCAACTAAGTCCAATTTCGCCAATTAATGGTGCCCAATGCCGTAATAGTGAATCTGTTTGGCTGTAACCCATTGATAACCATGGAAAGCCGGTTAGCATCACACTGCGTAGCCATTCAGTGAAAATCCAGCTAGCCGCGAATAATAACGGCAAGGGCAGTGCATTGGCAAAACGGCGGGTTAACCAGGCTGCGAGGGCAGGGAATAACGAGAGGTAGCCCACTAACAGCGCCATCAAACCTAAACTGGCAATCAGCGGCAAGCCACCAAATTGATCAATACTGACATGCACCCAGCTAATACCGACACCAAACCAACCGATACCATAACTAAAACCGGCAATAGCGGCTTGACGTGGTTGCTTACTGTGTTGAATGGCCAGCGCTAATAGCGCTAAGGTAAAAAACGGCAGCCACCACAAATGATAGGGCGTAAAAGCCAGGGTATTCAGTGCGCCTGCCGCCAGTAAAACCAGCGGCAGTGCCAAGCGAGATAAGCCAGAACGCAAAATGATTAGTTTCCTTCTTCTTCCGATTTGCGCGGTTGAATCACTTGAAGTTGCATTAAACGCCGGCTGTTGGCTTTGCTTACTTTGAATTTAAGATCGCCCAGCGTAATGCTTTCACCTCGGGCGGGCATATGTCCAAAAGCATGCAACACGATACCGCCGATGGTATCGGCATCTTCTTCGTCAAAAGAGGTGCCGAAGCTTTCATTAAATTCATCTAAAGGGGTTAACGCACTGACTTGAAATACCCGAGAAGCCATCTTTTTGATGTCATGATCTTCGTGATCATCATGTTCATCTTCAATTTCACCGACGATTTGTTCCAAGATATCTTCAATGGTGACTAGGCCTGAAACACCGCCATACTCATCAACCACAATGGCCATATGATAGCGTTTTTGCCGAAATTCACGCAGTAAGGCATCGACTTTTTTGCTTTCAGGAATAATCACAGCAGGGCGAACGAGGTTACTCCACTGCCAATCGTTATTCTTGTCATCCAACGCATATTGCAGAATATCTTTTACAATCAGAATGCCTTCGATATGGTCTTTATCTTCATTGACCACTGGATAACGGCTATGATTATTTTCCAACAAAATGGGTAGCACTTCAGACAGGGGCTGCTCAATGTCAATGGTCGCCATTTGTGAGCGTGGGATCATAATGTCCCGAGCGCGCATTTTTGACACGTCCAAAACACCTTGCAACATATCCTTGGTATCGGTATCAATTAGCTCACGCATAGCCGCTTCGCTAATAATATCTTCCAAATCAGACAGATCTTGAGGCTCTGCGTTGAAAATGTTGGCGATACGTTCTAACCAACTGCGACTCGCAGAACCGCGACTAGAGTGGGGGTTGTCTTCACTCATCAGTGAACTTGTGCTCCGTTAAAATAATAAAAATTATTCGTCATCCAATAAATAGGGATTGGCTATGCCTAACTGCGCGAGGATCTGAATTTCTTCGGCTTCCATTTCAACGGCATCCTCATCATTTATATGGTCAAATCCCAATAAATGCAAGCACCCGTGCACTACCATATGGGCCCAATGTGCAAACAAGGGTTTTTCTTGTTCGCTCGCTTCGGCGGCCACTACGTCTGCAGCAATGATTAAATCACCGAGCAAACTTAATTCTACGCCCGGTGGACATTGAAATGGAAAACTCAGCACATTGGTGGGTTTATCTTTCGCGCGATATTGGGCATTCAGTTGTTGGCTTTCGGCATTATCTACCACACGAATGGTCACCTCAGCCTCAGCTTGAAATGGCATTACAGCTGCGTTTAGCCATTGTTGAAATTGCGCTTCGCTAGGTAAATTTTTCGCAGAGCTGGCCAGCTGTAAATCTAAGGTGATGCTCATTTTGCTCTAAATTCCCGCTGCTCAGGGCCATTCGGTTTTGGGTTTGCGGCTTCAAAAGCTTCATAGGCTTGCACAATACGTTGCACAATAGGGTGGCGTACCACGTCTTTGGCATTGAAGAAGTTAAAGCTGATTTCTGGCACGGTAGACAGCACATCAATGGCATGTTTTAAACCGGAGTATTGGCCACGCGGTAAGTCGACTTGCGTTATATCACCGGTGATCACGGCTTTGGCACTAAAACCAATGCGGGTTAAAAACATTTTCATTTGCTCGGTGGTGGTATTTTGGCTTTCATCCAAGATGATAAAGGCATCATTTAAGGTTCGCCCACGCATGTAAGCCAAGGGTGCAATTTCAATGACGCCGCGCTCAAGGTATTTTTCAACCTTTTCAAAGCCAAGCATTTCAAATAACGCATCATACAAAGGCCGTAAGTAAGGATCGACTTTTTGGGCTAAATCACCAGGCAAGAAACCGAGCTTTTCACCCGCTTCGACTGCAGGCCGCGTTAAGATAATGCGTTTAACCAGGCCGCTTTCTAGGGCATCAACGGCACACGCTACCGCTAAATAGGTTTTGCCGGTACCGGCAGGGCCAACACCAAAACACACATCATGTTGCAGCACATTAGCAACATAAGCCGCTTGGTTAGGATTACGCGGTTTAATCAGACCTTTTTTGGTTTTTAGGCTAAATTCTTTCTGGCGGCTGCCGGGTTCAGTATCTTGATACTCAATTTCAACGTGTTCGCTGATCATCAAGTGCACTTGTTCTGGAGTAATACCGTCTTGTTGCTGCTCGACATTCGCGGTCAGTAAATAGAGTTCTTGCAAGATGTCGATAGTGGCTTCGACATTCGGTTGTTGGCCTTCAATTCGCATGGTGCCATTACGGTGGCTAATATTAACCTGTAAGCGGCGTTCTAAGTGTTTCAGATTATCGTCGTACGGGCCACAAAGTAGCATCAGGCGCCGGTGATCAACCGGCTCCATCAGCAATTCAGTGCTATAACTACTGTCACTATTCAATATAAATATCTCTTTATTGTCCAGTTCGCTTAGGGAACAAAGTGAGTTACACCTAGGTCGTCAGTTTTTGGCTGACGTGCAAGAATTTGTTGCGGCGCAATTTCACGGCGCAGGCCCATCTCAGCCTCAGTACGAATTAAGGTGCCACGTAGTGAATTACTGAACACATCGGTAATTTTCACGTCAACAAAACCGCCAATCATATCGGGTGAGCCTTCAAAGTTTACTACGCGATTATTCTCGGTTCGGCCGGTTAATTCCATAATATTTTTCTTAGAAGGGCCTTCCACCAAAATACGCTGTTCGGTGCCTAACATGCCACGGGCAATTTTCAGTGCTTGCTGGTTAATACGATCTTGCAGGATATATAAGCGCTGTTTTTTCGCGTCTTCGGTGACATCATCTGGTAAATCGGCTGCTGGCGTACCTGGGCGGGCGCTATAGATAAAGCTAAAGCTCATATCAAAGCCAATGGCCTGAATTAAATCCATGGTCGCTTGGAAGTCTTCATCGGTTTCACCTGGAAAGCCGATAATAAAGTCGGATGACATACTCAGGTTAGGTCGTATTTTCTTTAATTTACGGATCTGCGCTTTGTACTCTATGGCGGTATGGCCGCGTTTCATCAAGTTTAACACCCGATCTGAACCTGACTGCACCGGTAAATGCAGATGATCGACCAGTTCAGGCACGTCTTTATACACTTCAATAATATCGTCGGTAAATTCAACCGGGTGTGAAGTGGTATATCGAATGCGGTCAATACCATCAATGGCGGCCACTAAGCGCAGCAGCTCAGAAAAATGACAAATACTGCCATCATGGGTGGCACCGCGATAACCGTTGACGTTTTGTCCCAGTAAGTTAACTTCACGCACACCTTGTTGCGCCAGTTGGGCAATTTCAAATAACACGTCATCTAACGGTCGGCTGACCTCTTCACCACGGGTATAAGGCACCACGCAGAAAGTGCAATATTTAGAGCAGCCTTCCATCACAGAGACAAAAGCGCTTGGACCATCGGCTTTTGGCTCAGGTAAGCGGTCAAATTTTTCGATTTCAGGGAACGACACATCGACCACAGGAGAATGTGAGCCGCGCACTGAATTGATCATCTCGGGTAAGCGATGCAGCGTTTGTGGGCCAAACACGATATCGACATAGGGCGCGCGCTCACGGATCGCTTTGCCTTCTTGCGAAGCCACACAGCCGCCGACACCAATGATCAAATCGGGATTTTTTTCTTTCAGTGGACGCCAGCGACCTAACTGATGGAACACTTTCTCCTGGGCTTTTTCCCGAATAGAGCAGGTATTAAGCAGAATCACATCAGCTTCTTCTGCCTCTTCGGTCAAAGTGTAGCCATGCGTTGCATCCAGTAGGTCGGCCATTTTTGATGAGTCGTATTCGTTCATCTGGCAGCCCCAGGTCTTAATATGCAGCTTTTTACCCATTGTCAGTGGTTACCTGTGTTAATGCGTCTAAAAAAGGGAGCGTATTTTAGCCTGTCTGACCGCTCAGTGCCAGAGACAGCTGCAAAAGTCTTTTAATCAAATTAATCGCTGTCGGGTAGTGATGTAACCCGCATAAAAAATTACCAGCACGCCCGCTGCCCAACTCATGGTGACGGGCTCTTGCCAAATCAAATAACCAAAAGCACCGGCAAACACCACGCTGCTGTAGGTCCACATGCCAATATCACTTGCTGGGGCGATGGCATAGGCGCGGGTCATCGCCAGTTGACCAATGGCGGCTAAGATGCCCATAGCAATAAAAGCAAGCCAAACGTCTTGGTTTAGTGGCTGCCAATAGAAAGGGAGCGGGATGGCCGATAAGATGGCGGTAAGCAGTGAAAAATAAAAGACGATACGTACAGCCGGTTCGGTATCCGACATATAACGAATGGTGGTTTTGGTAATGGCTACTAATACAGCCGAGCCAAGTGCAACGAGCAACACCGCATTTAACGCCGCATCGGGTGTCGGTAAAGCTAACACTACGCCGACAAAGCCCAATAAAATAGCAAATAAGGTCAAACGCGATGGGCGTTCCTTTAACCAAAAACGGGCAATGATCGGCACGACAAACGGCGAGAGTAATAATACCAACATACCTTGTGCCAGTGGCAGGCGCGCGAGCACATAAAAAAAGCAATACATACCCGTAATGCCGGTTAGCGCCCGGCTTGCATGCAGATACCAACGCTGCGTTTTCAGCATTTTAAAGCCATGTTTGTATAAAAAAGGCAGCATCAGCAGTAAGGCAAAAAAGTTGCGGAAAAACACCACTTGCGCTTCGCTGGCGGTTTCACTGGTAAATTTTACTACCGCACCTATGCCAGCAAAGCAGGCTTCAGCTAACAGCAAAAGTAGAGCACCTTTTAGCAGGTGAGGAGCCATGGCGTGTTCCATAAAACATCAAGGTGCTTAGTATAACGCGGTGACGACTTGAAAATCTGCTCGCGCTTTGCGAATCACGAAAAAAACAGTTTATATTCGACAGCGACTAACCGGCAAACCGACCCGAGTTAAGTAAGGCGATAAACTCAGCATTAGGTAGCGGTTTGCTGAATAAAAAGCCCTGTATTAACGAGCAATTACGTTGCCTAAAAAATGATAATTGTTGCTCGGTTTCAACCCCTTCGGCAACACAATACAACCCAAGGCTGTAAGACATGCTCAGCATGGCATCGATAATGGCTTCATCGTTATGATCCACACCAATGTCTTGCACAAAGCTGCGATCGATTTTAATCGCATCCAGAGGCAATTCTTTTAAATATTTTAACGAGGAATAACCGGTACCAAAGTCATCCAAGGCCAATTTAATGCCGGCATCGCTTAACGATTGCATGGTCAGGATGGCACTTTGTTGATCGCGCATCAGCGCGCTTTCGGTAATTTCAAAGCGCAAGCACTGTACGGGTAACTGGTACTTGTTTAATAATTCGATCACAGTTTCCGCAAGTTTCGGTTGCTCTAAATGCTGCGTTGATAAATTAATCGATAAGTAAACCTCATGCTTATCAGCTCGCCAGCTAACCATATCTTGCAAAGCCCGCTCGATGAGTTGCTGTGTCATATTAACGATTAAGCGTAAATCTTCTGCAAGTGGAATAAAGTCTGCCGGTGAAATCATGCCGTCTGGGCTTTGCCAACGCAACAGCACCTCAGCGCCGACCAGGCGATTGGTATTAGCATCGATGATGGGTTGATAGTAGTTAATAAACTCTTGTTTTTGAACCGCCTTACGTAAGCGTGATTCGCGAGCCAGTTGCATGTGGGCTTTTTCGTTCATCGCTTTCATAAAAAACTGAAAATTATTGCGACCGGCTTCTTTGGCATGATACATCGCCACATCGGCGTGTTTCATTAATTCCGTGCCATTTAAAGCGTCGTCAGGGAATACCGCTATGCCAATGCTGGGCGACACACCAATATTTTCTGAACCCAGTTGCATGGGTTCGCTAATCACCGCCAGCATTTTACGTGCAACATGGCTGAGGTTATCTGCAGATTTATAGCCTTCAAGTAACACGACAAATTCATCACCGCCCAAGCGTGCAACCGTATCGGTATCGCGCAGCGTTAATTTTAAGCGTCGAGCCACTTCTTTTAGCATTAGGTCGCCAATATCGTGACCAAGAGAATCGTTAATATGCTTAAAGCGATCTAAATCTATAAAAAATAAGGCTAAAGAGCGCTGTTCACGGCGAGTTTTATCAATACCGTGCATAATGCGATCCATTAACAATGCACGATTAGGTAGGCCGGTTAACGCATCATAGTTAGCCAGATAGCGTAGTTCAGCTTCGGCCGCTTTCTGTGCGGTGATATCGGTAAACACCAACACAAAGAAAGACAAGCCTTGCTCACCCACCGCACTGATATTGATTAAGGTTGGCCGTTCTTTGCCATCGGGCGTGATCACGCGCTCTTCGCCTTGCCAATGCTCGCCTTTTTGCATGTTACGTAATAAACGAGTGTAAAAGCGTCGCCGTACTAGGCTGATACCCAAATGATGCACTCGTGGTGTGTCGACATAAGTATCGACACTGCCAAAAGCCTGCGCAAAAGAATGGTTAGCAGCAATGATACGTTGCTGTGTATCGAGGATTACCACCCAATCCCGCGTTTGTTGGAAGGCTTCGCCAAAGAGTCGCGCTTTTTCTTTATTGGCTTTAGTTTCTGTAATGTTACTAAAGGTGCCTAAGATTTTTTTCGGTTTGTTGTCATCGTCTACTGCGGTAACCCGCGCTTGATCGCGGAACCATAACCAACGGCTATCTTGATGCCGGATACGGTAAGTGACATCTAGCATAAAACTAGGATCGTGTTGCAGTTTTCGCCATTGTTGTAAAAATTCTTGTCGATCATCTTGATGAATCAATTGACAATGTTGCTCTAAGTGCATGCTTTGCTGTGGATTTTCATAGCCTAAGACCAACGCGTAACGAGTCGAGATTAAGTGATTATGCTTAGCCAGCCACTCAAATACGCCAGCATTTACCGAGGCTAAAGCTTGTGTTAAACGTTGCTCACTCAGTTGGATCTGCTGATTGGCTTGGCGTAATAAGTTTTGCTGCTGCCGGCGTTTTTGCCAATATAATAAAAAAATACTGCCAAACAGCAAGGCATACATAAAATAGGCAGGTGTCGAGCGCCACAGCGGGGGAGCGATAATAAAACTAAGGCTTGCCGGTGCACTCTGCTCTCCGGTTAATGGGGCAATAGCACTGACATAAAATTGATAATGACCAGGGGGTAACTGGGGAAATAGTACCTGATTGGTAAATTGTTCTGGATAGATATTATTTTGTTCGCCTTTGAGCCAATAGCGATAAGCAATTTTATGGTTATTATGAAAAGACATGGCGCTAAAATGAATTTTTAAGCCAGAATCATTATGTGATAACTGAAATTGACGATTATTTAACGAGCCTTGAATGGTTTGAAGCTTGCCTGATAACACGCTGAATTCTGTGATGGTCACTTTTAACGGAGCATTATTGGCGGTTAATAGCTTAGGCTCGACGATAATAGCACCGCGCATTCCCCCATAGACCAAACGACCATCCGCTAATTTGGTGTTAGCACCATCGTAAAACTCATTAAAAGCTAGGCCATCGGCTTGGTTAAAAAATTCCAGTTGTAGGTTGTCATGCTCCAGTCGAAACAAACCTTGTCGTGAGGCAAACCAAAGATCACCCGCTTCATCCAGTTGTAACGAAAAAACCTCATTACTCATCAACTTGTTATCAACCGAAAACAATTGCTGCAGCGTTAAATTCTCTAAATTGAAACTGAGTAAGCCAATGCCTCGCATACCTACCCACAAGGTGCCGTTTTGATCAATTTGCATTGAAGTGGCATAACGATTTAGTTGTGGTTGATAATCACTGTGTTGATAAATTAAGCGCAGTTTTTCGGTATCAGGCTGATAATGCCAAAGTTGACCTGCCAGGCTAAGTAGCCAACTTTGATCCGGTAATTGGCCGAGAATACGCCCCCAATAAGCCATCGGCAGTTGTTGGTTAAGCTGCTCTAGAGGCGTAATGAGCCCAGTATCAATGTGGTAACGATAAAGGTTTTTTTGTTGGCTAATAATCAGGCTATTATCGGTAGCATGATAAAGTTCTAATTGTGCACCTGAAGCGAGAAGCTTTTGATGGCTGCTATCAGCCATACTAGGCACAGTTACGCTGAGTGTTTGAGTATCAAAACGTCGGATCCCCCCGCTGACTTGTAACCATAGCTCACCTTGGCTGCCAGGCAAGAAATGGTGAATGTGACTTTCAGGCGTTCGGGTGTGCGGGCCGTCGGTTTTTAAAAAGCTTTGGCTTTCTTCGGTATCTAAATTGTAGCGATTAAGACCATTAAAGCTGCTAAGCCACAGATACTGATCTTGTTGCCATAGTTGCGTGATACGATCGTTACTAAAGCCACTCCCTTTGCTTGACGATAGATAACGAAATGCTTGGGTTTTCGGATGCCAATAATAAGCGCCATCTTCACGACTCGCCAACCAGATACCGTTTTGTTTATCGTGAGCAAAATCTATTACTGAGTGATCGGCTATCAGCAGATCACTGTCAGAAAAACGTAAAGTCAATTCGGGTTGCTTGGCAGAGGGCGCTAATTGGTAAAGCCCCTGATCGGTTCCGATCCAAACCTGCTTGTTGTGGTTTTTTAACTTCCAAATATTATGTTCAGCAAGCATCGGCGTTGCCTCAATGGGCGTACTTTGCTCAATATAGGCGGAAATGGCGGTAAGTGGCAGTTGAAATAAACCAGAAACCGTGCCCACATAAAGCTGTTCATCACTAATTAACAGGCTTTTGACATGAGATTGGTCAGCATTCATACTCGCTTGGTTCGCGGGCAAATAGGGAATAGAGTGATGCTCGTTGCTTTGCAAATCAAACAAGATCAAGCCGTTAAAAGCACCAATAAATAACTGCTGTTGCTGTAACGCGATATGGCGGATCCAACCTTGGTCTTGGCCTATCTGCGTTAAATCAAATATTTTCTGCCAAGATTTGTCACTGAGCTGTAATTGATAGACCGCATCATTGACGACCAATAATAGCCTGTCGGCATCGCGTTCGATCACGGTCATGATCGTCGATTTTGTGGAGTGTGTTAGCTCACGCGGTGGAGTGAAAAATAATTCGAATTGACCGGCTGCAGGGTCTAACAGATATAAACCCGTATGATTTGCACTGGCCCAAAGTCGCCCTTGGCTGTCTTCTAACAATTCACTAAAGGCAATTTCAGAAAGGCGATATTGTTTGGCGTGTAATTCGTGAACGCTATTGCCGTCAAAGCGGTTAATACCTCCGGCGGTGGCGAGCCAAAGAAAACCGTCTTTATCTAAATGCAGTTTACGCACTGTGCCCTGAGACAAGCCTTGCTTTGGCGTTAATGACAAAAACTGAGTGTGTGCATTGAGTGCCAGACTGGTAAACAACAGTAAAAACACAGTTAGGAGCCATTTCACAACACGATTTCCCTTACCCTTGTTAATTTTTTTGCAAAAAAACACTGATTGCTTTAGTTTATGCAACATATACCTTGCTAGCGTTGTTTGTCCAGTTTTGTTATTCGGTGCGGTAAGTCATCTTGAAAGAGTGTAGCAGGCTTACCCTAAGTTAAAGAACAAGATTAAACCGGCGATTGCGGCAAAACAGAGTAATAACAAATTAAACTGATGCTGTTGTAAACGCAAAATACGGCGTAAATCGGCGATATCCGGTTCATAAGCTTGTTGCAAACGCGGGCGATCGACCCGTTGTTTGCGGTAATAGAGTGGCCCAGCTAAACTCACCTGCAAGGTTTGGCTTAGCCGAATTAATAACCCTAATTTCGCTTTGGGCATCGTTGCACCTTTAGACGCTAACAGTGTTGGCGCTCGGCGAGAATGACGCTGTAGCCAATACAGCGCAGTACTCAGCCAATAAGGTAACAGGTTCAACCCTTGTTGCACTTGCGCTGCGGCTTGGCCAAAATGTTGGTACTGCTCTAACTTAACGGACCATTGCTGGCTGGCTATTTGACTCAATCGATAACACAGCACCCCCGCGGCACCGGCGAGCAGATACCAAAACATGATACCTATGATTTGCTGGCTAAACCTCAGGCAAAGGCTTTCGAGTAATGCTTTGACTAAACCCATTTGGCTTAACTGTGCGGTATCTCTGAGCAGCAATAAGCGCGCTTGAGTTTTCGCTAAGTTAAATAAAGACTTTTCCAAGCTGATGATGATTTTTTCGGTTTGCCGCACATAAGGTTGCCAGTTTAAACAACAAAGTAACACGATCACATCAATCAATGGCGGCCAACTGGCCAATAAATATAAGCCAACCAGCAAGGCTAAAGGGATGCTAACGGCGACAAATAAAGCCAAGCCACCGGAGAGACGTTGCTGACTGCTGGCACGTGTTGGATCAGGATGAACCTTGCGCGCTAAGGCTCGGCAAAATGCGGCATAAAAGCTGAGTGGATGATAAATCAGTGGAATAGGTAGCAGCCGAGCAAGCAGCAGGGCCGCGACCAGTATGATCAGCGATAGAGCAAATTCGTTTGCCATCAGCAACGCAGGTTACAGGTTTAAGTCAGCGATAGCGCCCAACATTTCCATCACCATGGCTGAACTGTTTTTGGCTGCAACTTCTAAGTAGGCTTCGAAAGAATCGGGTGATTCTTTACCGGCAATATCACTAAGGCTGCGGATCACTACAAAAGGGGTATTCAGCATATGACAGCTTTGTGCAATGGCCGCGCCTTCCATTTCAACTGCTAGCATGCTGGGAAAATGTTGTCGTGTTTGGGCAATCCGTTCAGGATCACACATAAAGCTATCACCGGTGGCAATTAAGCCTTTTTTGGTTTTACAAAAGCCTAACGCAGCAATGCTTTGTTCAGCGGCCGCCATTAACGCGGGGTGCGCTTTGTAGGCGGCTGGCATTTGTGGTACTTGGCCCATTTCATATCCAAAAGCGGTCACATCAACATCATGATGCCGTACTTCGGTACTGATCACGACATCGCCGACGCTTAATTCAGGATCAAAACCGCCAGCCGACCCCGTATTGATGATGCAGTCAGGTTTAAATTGGCAAATCATTAAGGTTGTGGCCACGGCTGCGGCAACTTTACCAATACCTGATTGCACTAAAACGACATTTTTACCGGCTAAAGTACCGATGTAAAAAGTATAGCCGCCTAACTTTTCTGTACGATTTAATTCAATTTGTTGCTGTAACAGCGCAATTTCAGGTTCCATTGCGCCAATAATGCCGATTAATTGCATGGTCCCGCCTAGGCAAGTAAAAAAACGCTAGTATAAACGGGGTGGCAGTGAAAAGCATTGCCTTTCCTGCCAAACGTGGGGATTACGCTAAAACAACCGGTTATTGCTGCAACGGGATCGGCTGCATGGCCTGACCAGAGGTCAGGCGACCATGTTGATAATCGCTAACCGCCTGTTGGATCTCAGCCATGGTGTTCATTACAAAAGGACCATATTGCACAATAGGTTCAGCAATGGGCCGGGCGGCGAGCACAAGAAAGCGTACCGAGGTTTTTGCGCTGAGCGATACCGCACCTTGTGTTGATAATACTGCCGCTTGATGCTCAGGTAAGGTAACCTGTTGCTTAGCGCTGTGCAGCTCTAAAGTTCCTTCATAAGGATACAGTAAGGCGTTATGACCATCAGGCAGCGGTAACTGTAGCTGAGCACCAGGCGATAAATGAATATCAAAATAGACGGGTTCCGTACTTAATCCTTGGATCGGACCTTGCACCTGTTGGTCTTGATAACAAAAGTTGCCAGCAATCACTTTAACGCGAATATCGTCAGCGGCTTGTACTACCGGTATTTGCGTAGGGTTGATATCAACGTAAGCGGCTTCTTTCATTTTTTCTTTGGCGGGCAAATTAATCCACAGTTGAAAGCCGCGCATCAATCCAGATTCTTGCTGCGGCATTTCCGAGTGAATAATGCCTCTTCCGGCACTCATCCATTGTACACCGCCGCTTTTTAGGTGACCTTGATTACCCAAGTGATCTTTATGCAACATATGGCCATCAAGCATATAAGTCACCGTTTCAAAACCGCGGTGAGGGTGTGCGGGGAAACCGGCAATATAATCATCCGCTTGTTCCGAGCCAAAACAGTCGAGCATTAAAAAAGGATCCAACCTAAAATCAGCAGATTGTCCTAAGCTGCGTTTTATTTTTACCCCAGCACCGTCTGATACTGTCACGGCAGGTATAAGCGTTTTTAATTTACGCATAATGTCTCCTTAAATAGTTAAGATGATTAAACCGGATAAGCAATCGAATGAAAATTGCAAAAAGTGCCGACTAATCTTCAATAAAGTAGAACGATGGCAGTTCAGTTAGCATTAAGCCGTGAGCGCTAAAGTGCCAGTCAGTAACCTTGCTGTATCGGTCATGCCGATAAGATGATTGGAGATTGTCATGAAAAAACAACTAATTTGTATAATGTTATTCAGTAGTGCTGCGGTCACCGTACAAGCGAACTCAGATATTCGTTGGGATTATCTTGGTTTAGGTTATACCGATGCGGCAGGAGACGGACCTTATATCGAAGGGTCATTACGCGTAGCGCCATCCTGGGTATTACAGGGCGAGTTCAGCCCACAAACGGTGGCATCACAAGACTTCAATGCCTTTCGTTTTGGCGTGACTTATCTCAGTGGGTTTAAACTCGACTTTACACCTAACAGCCAAACTTACTTGCAAGCGGGTATTGATGGCGTCAGCGGTGATCGTGATGATACCGGTGCTTTTTTCGGTATAGGCGCTCGCCATCCGTTAACGCCACAAGTTGAGTTATTAACAGAAGCCAGTTATCACACCTTAGGCGATAACTATGGCAGTGCTACAGCGGGTATTGCTTATTACTTCAGCCCAGACTGGGCCCTAAGAAGTACGTTGTCGTTAAATAGCGGTGACACGAAAAACGTTTTTCGTTTTGGTATGACCTATCAGTTTTAAATCAGCCAACAGTTAGCCGTTGTTGCCCGCAGCTTGCACAGAATATATTTACCCGTGGCTGGCGCAAAGCATTGCAGTTGCGTCAGCCAACTCTTAATATTGAGTACTTGGCTAGCGCGACAGCGGAAGTGATACTATGTTAGACGATTTTTTTATCCAGTTAAGTACCGAGCCTGACAGCATTAGTTTTGCGCAAACTATGGCCGTTATTGATAAACACTATGACTTTACTGCCGTGGCTTTTGAAAACGGCGAAGTGA
Source organism: Alishewanella sp. SMS8 (assembly GCF_030737935.1). Lineage (NCBI taxonomy): Bacteria > Pseudomonadati > Pseudomonadota > Gammaproteobacteria > Alteromonadales > Alteromonadaceae > Alishewanella > Alishewanella sp. SMS8. The sequence goes on along the minus strand of NZ_JAPJEA010000002.1, from coordinate 51,179 downwards.
CTAATGCCGCCGATCAGAACAACGGTTCCTGCAAAATCTTTGCATTTGGTCTGTTACACCAGTTATCGGAACCGCAAACTTTACAGTTATTTGGTGAGCATTATCGCCAGGTAATGGCCACTCCTAGTGGTACCGATCATCAAAATATTCGCAATTTTTTGATCACCGGTTGGAATGGCATTCGTTTTTCAGGTAACGCCTTACAGCTAAAAAGCACCGCTGTTTAACTCAAAAAATAAGGCCAGCAACTGCTGGCCTTATTACTTAACCGCTCTTCCTGAGCTGCGTTATACCGTCACATTAATGTTCTGGCCAAGATTTCCAACAGATTGTGCAGCGGCAGTAGGCTCAATACTTTGCATAGCATTTTGTACTAAGCTCGTGGCCATTTGCCCTTGCTGTTCTTGTTGTTTCTTTGCCATCACAGCGCCCAGCACTTCAAAAGCCTGAGCAGACGCAAGTGCGCCAACGGATTGACTCATAGAACCTCCTATTAGCAACAGGTCATCTGGTTATCGGCAAGCGGTTGGCAAACTTTAGGCATTTTTTTGCCTTATTAAAAAAGGTGAATGCCGCCTGTTGCAGCAGGCGGCATTCGGTCTTAGCGCGGAGTGACTCATTTCTCCAAAGCGTTAAGAAACTTGGACTAGCGCGGTAGATTGCGCTTTAATTTGTGACTTTGATAAAGCCGGTGACATTAAACGGCCTGATAGGGCGGTATTCACCAAAGCCGGCTTAACAGTGCGGATTGGCCGGGTAGGGCCTTTTTTCACTAAACCTTTTAATAAGGGTTCCACTTTCGGTGCCGGTTTACCCAGTTTAACCGCGAGTGCCGCTTGTAATTCGGTTACGGTGTAACCCGCCTTAATAGCAATACGTAAATAAGGCACGCCAGCTGCATCAAGCGCACCACTTACAAACCAATCTGGTACGGCTTTGTGCCCTTCTTTATTTTGTGGATTAACTAAGTCAAGTACCGCCACCACTTTCATCGTTTCAGGTTCGCACAACACATAATCGAGATATTTGGCATTAAGCTTTAACTGGGTGCTGCGCCGGTTTTTGTCAGAGACACTGGCCTTGATATCTAAGACATCGGCTAAGCGCACTCTGTTCATAATACGATAGTCATTTTGTACTGCTTTATCTAATAAACCCAAAAAAGAACGTTCAACCGGACTAAACAACGCAGCCTTCCGCTGCACTTGGAACGGGTTACTATTGTCAATAAAACGACTGGCAACCAAAGCAATAACCACGACCAGTAGCACTAATAACAGCATGATAAACTCCATGCTTACCTCCGACAAAGAATTGACAGCAAGAACGATGAGTTCAAATAAGCATAAGCTGTGCCAACATTTTTAATGCGGTGCTAACAAGGTTATTTTTTGAATTGATGCCAGCCATCATCTTCATTAATGGTATTTATATGTAATTTAGGCTTATAGTTACTGCATCTGAAATAGTACAAGGACACGATCATGGCAGCAGTAACAACTTGTGGCGCGCTGACTATTAAAGGCGCAATGCCTGAAGCCTATCAAGAAATTTTAACGCCAGCGGCTTGCGAATTTGTCGCAGAGCTTGCTCAATTATTCCGCCCGCCGTTAAAAGCGCTGTTAAGCGCACGGCAACAACGCCAAGCCAAATATGATGCCGGTGCTTTACCTGACTTTTTAGCAGAAACGGCAGCGATCCGCCAAGGCGATTGGCAAGTGGCCGCTTTACCCGCTGATTTGCAAGATCGTCGTGTTGAAATTACTGGGCCGGTAGAACGCAAAATGATCATAAACGCGTTAAATGCGGATGTTAAAGTGTTTATGGCCGATTTTGAAGACTCGCAAACACCCAGTTGGGATGGCATGTTGGAAGGGCAAATCAATTTGCGCGATGCTAACCTTGGCACGATCAGTTATACCGATCCACAAAGCGGCAAACATTATGCGCTAAAAGAGCATCCCGCTTTATTAATTGCCCGTGTGCGTGGCTTGCATTTATGGGAAAAGCACATTGAATTGGCAGGTGAACCGATCCCCGGCGGCTTGGTCGATTTTGCTTTGTATTTTTATCATAACTATCGCACCCGCCTGAAAAATGGCACCGGGGTGTATTACTACGTACCCAAATTACAAAGGCATTTAGAAGCGAAATGGTGGGATGATATCTTCCGTTACACCGAGCAACGTTTTGCTGTGCCTATTGGGACGATCCGCGCGACCGTGTTGATCGAAACGCTGCCAGCGGCTTTTGAAATGGACGAAATCCTTTATATGATGAAAGACCATATCGTGGCATTAAACTGTGGTCGTTGGGATTATATCTTCAGTTATATCAAAACATTAAACAACCATCCGGATCGCGTGTTACCCGATCGGCAGGTCGTTTCTATGCATAAGCCGTTTTTAAGTGCTTACTCTCGCTTACTGATTAAAACTTGTCATAAACGTGGCGCTTTAGCCATGGGCGGCATGGCGGCCTTTATTCCGGCAAAAGATCCGGCGGTGAATGCCGCGATTTTAGAGCGCGTGACCGCCGATAAAGAATTAGAAGCGAGTAATGGCCATGATGGTACTTGGGTGGCACACCCTGGTTTAGCCGCAACGGCCAACGGAGTGTTTGCCAAGTACTTAGGTGATAACACTAACCAGTTAGCCGTATCACGTGCTGACGATGCACCGATCACCGCTGCCGAATTGCTCGCGCCCTGTGATGGTGATCGTACGGAAGAGGGTATGCGTACTAACATCCGCGTTGCTTTGCAATACTTAGCCGCGTGGATCAGCGGTAAAGGTTGTGTGCCCATTTATGGCTTAATGGAAGATGCCGCCACAGCGGAAATCTCTCGCACTTCCATTTGGCAATGGATTAAACATGGTAAAGAGTTAAGTAACGGTAAACTTGTTACCAAAGCCCTATTTGCTTCTTTTTTAGAGGAAGAGGCAAAGGTGGTGTTAGCAGAAGTTGGGGCAGAAGTGTGGCAAAGCCAGAATTTTGCTCGGGCGCAAGCCTTATTGCTAGACATTACCACAGCTGATGAACTGACAGATTTCCTAACCCTGCCAGCTTATCAGTTGCTTGATTAACCTGACGTAACCATTTTGGGGCGCGATTTCGCGCCCTTTTTTATTTGAGCTCTTCGGCGGTTTCGGCAATTAAGCGTCGAAACCAGATATGGCTGGCATCCTGGTGTAACAAGGGGCTCCAGATCATCTTCAGTTCAATCGGTGGGATGGCAAAGGGCGGATCCATGATGGCCATGTTAGCGTCGTTCTCATATAGTCTAGCGGCTCTACTGGGCAAGGTGGCAATTAAATCGATACTGACCGCTAAATGCATGGCAACATGATAGTTACGGGTAAAAACGGTAATATTACGCTGCTTACCTAATTTGGCCAGCGCTTCATCAACCCAACCGAGCTTCTGTACGTCTTTTGGATCCATCCCTACGCCAACACCAAAACCGGTTTTACTAACCCAAATATGTTGGGATTTTAAATAGCTATCCAAATTGAAGCTCTGTAACACAGGGTTTTGACGGTTGATCAAACAAGAAAAACTATCTCGCCAAACGGTTTTTTGATGGAACGACTGCGGTAAATGATCAAAGCGGTTAATCGCCATATCGACCTTACCATTTTCCACATCATGAAAGTTAACATCTGACGGTGTCATAATATCTAAGCTGCTGAACGGCGCTTGTACGCGTAGCTTTTTCAACAAGGCGGGGATCAAGGTTGAGGCCGCATAATCACTGGCCATAATACGAAAAACCCGTTGGCTTTGTGACGGTTCAAAATCTTTATTGGGCTGTAAGGTTTCTTCTAGGGTGAGCAATACACCACGCACTATAGGCGCTAATTCACGGGCGCGTTCAGTGGGCACCATGCCTTCTGAGGTGCGCACTAATACTGGATCGTTTAACAAATCACGTAAGCGTTTTAAACCATTACTCATCGCTGGCTGAGTGATGTTTAATTGGTTCGCCGCCCGAGTCACATTCTGTTCTCGCAGCAATACATCCAAGTAAACCAACAGGTTTAAGTCCATCTTATTAATATTCATCAGTAAAATACTCAGCAGCAATATTATTCGTGTTCTGAATCATAACATTGGCCAGAGCAAGACCCAAGCTGTGGTAGTGACATTCACAAAATAAATGACGAGCATCATAAAAATCAGCTTTATGAATTAAAGTTTTGTTGGCTATAGTGAAAGCACACCAACCCAGTTACGAAAAATTGTTTAAGAGGGAAACACTATGTCAGCTTACTCAGAACACGTGCAACAAGTCGAAGCGTTATGTGGCAAAGAAAAAGGCTGGAATGCTATCAGCCCAGAGTATGCAGCTCGCATGCGTTTGCAAAATCGTTTTCACACGGGTTTAGATATTGCGAAATATACCGCAAAAATTATGCGTGAAGATATGGCCGCTTACGATGCGGATAGCAGCCAATACACCCAGTCATTAGGTTGCTGGCATGGTTTTATTGGTCAGCAAAAACTGATCGCCATTAAAAAGCACTTTGGTAGCACCAAGCGTAAATACTTATACTTATCCGGTTGGATGATTGCAGCACTGCGTTCAGAGTTCGGCCCTTTACCTGATCAATCTATGCATGAGAAAACGTCAGTACCGGCTTTAATTGCAGAATTGTACAACTTCTTAAAACAAGCTGATGCGCGTGAGTTAGGCGGCTTGTTCCGTGACCTAGATGCCGCACGTGCTGCCGGTGATGCCGCAAAAACTGCCGCAGTACAAAACAAAATTGATAACTTTGAAACGCACGTAGTACCGATCATTGCCGATATCGATGCCGGTTTTGGTAACGAAGAAGCCACTTACTTACTCGCGAAAAAAATGATCGAAGCCGGGGCTTGTGCCATTCAAATTGAAAACCAAGTATCGGATGAGAAACAGTGTGGTCACCAAGACGGAAAAGTCACCGTGCCGCATGCCGACTTCTTATCAAAAATTAATGCCGTACGTTACGCTTTCCTAGAGTTAGGTGTGGATGACGGTGTTATCGTTGCCCGAACCGATTCATTAGGTGCCGGTTTAACCAAGCAAATTGCGGTGACCAATGAGCCAGGCGACTTAGGCGACCAATACAACAGCTTCTTAGATGGTGATTACATTAGCAGCGCCGATGATATTGCCAACGGTGATGTGGTGGTTAAAGCCAATGGTAAGCTGTTAAAACCAAAACGCTTAGCCAGTGGTTTATTCCAGTTCAAAGCCGGTTCAGGTGTGGATCGTGTGGTACTAGACTGTATCACATCACTGCAAAACGGTGCTGACCTGCTGTGGATTGAAACTGAGAAACCACATATCGGTCAAATCAAGGAAATGGTTGACCGGATCCGTGAAGTGGTTCCTGGTGCTAAGCTGGTTTATAACAACAGTCCATCTTTCAACTGGACGCTTAACTTCCGTCAACAAGTGTTCGATGCATGGAAGAGTGCAGGTAAAGACGTCTCAGCTTATGATCGTGCCGGCTTAATGGCAGAGCAGTATGATACAACGGAATTAGCCCTAGAGGCCGACAACCGTATCCGTACTTTCCAAGCTGATGCGGCGCGTGAAGCGGGTATTTTCCACCACTTGATTACTTTACCTACTTATCATACGGCAGCGCTGTCGACAGATAACTTGGCGAAAGAGTACTTTGGTGCCGCCGGTATGCTGGGTTATGTTGCAGGCGTACAACGTAAAGAGATCCGTCAAGGTATCGCCTGTGTGAAACACCAAAACATGTCAGGTTCTGATATTGGTGATGATCACAAAGAGTACTTCTCTGGTGATGCCGCGTTAAAAGCCGGTGGTTCGCATAACACGATGAACCAGTTCTAAGCGTCAAATTGTGTCTTACTTCGCAACGTGGTCAGGTTAATCTGACGTTGGGCAGCCAGTGGCTGCCCTTTTTTATGCCGCTCATCACAGCGCAAGCGGATAAAACGCTAATGCTCGCTTTAGAAATGGCTATCCGGCTCAGCCAGATGCGGCTTACCTTTTATATAGGCACGGCGAAACTGCACAAAGTAGTCACGCAGGGCTTTGGCTGCCAGCGGTTCAGCTGCCAGTTCTAACACGGCAATGGCGACCTCAGCGGTACAAAGTTGATGTAAATGAGCGGCTTCACGCAGCACATAATCACTGGCTTGCGTGGGTTGAATACCCAGCACCGGTAATGTTGCTAAATACGGGCTGCGAAACATTTTTTTGGCTTCGCGCCAAGTGCCATCTAGCATCACAAACAGCGGAATGCGCTCAGCGGTGGCTTGCGCCAGTGCGTTGGCGTCAGCTATACAGCGCTCTGGCGCAGCATATTGTTGTGGGAACACCACAATAGGCACATATTTGGGATCGTGGAGTAGTGCTAATAAAGCGGCATCTGGCTGGGTGCGATCCCAAACAAAGGCATGGCTATCGGCGGCAATATCACAAATCAGTCGGCCGGTATTGGTGGGTTTGTAACATTCGCCGGTGTACATAATAAAGCAGAAAGCCGCGCGAGCTTGTGGCGCGGGGCGAAGCGCACAAATACATGCGGTCGCGGGCAATAAACAGTTTTCACAGCGGCGCACCTTACTCCCCCGAGCATTAAACACCCGCGTGGCTTTAAGTAGCTCACGTTGTCGTAATTCTAAGATGGCGTTGGCCATGATGGTGCATCCTCTTGCGCGCGTGTTTGCGGTGCTGTGCTTGCTAACGGGCGCGTATTGTACGGGCTTTTATGCTAAAATTCGCGCTCTTTTTGTGAACGGCAAGCCCTAGGCGCGAGTGACTTTGTGAGTATTGCAACCCAAGCTTCAGAAATTACCCTACCGGCAAATAATGCGGGATGGCCGACGGTATTGGCATTTTTAATCGCGAAGTTTCCAGGCGTCTCGGCTGCGGTTTGGCAACAGCGCATTCAACAGGGTAAAGTGCATTGGTATCAAGGTGAGTGTATTAACGAACACAGCGCTTTTTTACCCAGTCGGCGGCTTTGCTATTACCGCGAAGTCGAAACCGAGCCGGTGATCCCGTTTGCACATCGTATTATCTATCAAGATGCGCACCTGTTAGTGGCCGATAAACCGCATTTTTTGCCGGTTACCCCAGGGGGCAGCTTTGTTAATGAATGCCTGTTGCAACGTTTAAAAACAGACACCGGCAATCAAGATTTAGTGCCTCTGCATCGTTTAGATCGCGATACCGCGGGTTTGGTGCTATTTAGCCTGCAAGCCGACAGCCGTGCGCTTTATAGTCGGTTATTTAGTGCTGGGCAGATCTGTAAAACCTATTATGCTGTAGCAGAGGTGGCGCAGTTTCATGATGCACTGCCGCAACAATGGCAGCTGCATAATCGGATCGAGAAAAGCCAGCCCCGGTTTTTAAATAAAATTTGTGCTGGCGAGCCAAACGCCTCATCAACCATCCGCTTACTTAAGGTTGAGGCCGGTTTGGGGCTATTTCAGTTGCAAGCGCATACCGGCAAAACACATCAATTACGCTTACATATGCAAAGTTTAGGCTGGCCGATTTTACACGATGCCTATTATCCCGTGTTAAAACCTAAAAATAGCGGCGATTTTAGCCAGCCGTTGCAATTATTGGCCGCGGAAGTCAGTTTTATTGATCCTACCAGCACAAAGTTACGGCGTTTTTACTCGCAACAAAAACTCGGCTTCGGTCCCGCTTTAGCTGCAGATTAAGCCAGCGCTTTAGAACGTGCGGCTTTGTAAAATACGATCTAATTGATTGGCAAAGGCTTGTCGATCAGCCTGATTGAACGTAGCAGGGCCACCCGATTGAATACCGCTGGCGCGCAGTGTTTCCATAAAGTCACGCATCGTCAGTTTTTGCTTGATGGTATCAGCGTGATAACGCTCACCCCGAGGGTTTAGTGCTAAGCCGCCTTTGGCGATAACCTCGGCAGCAAGCGGAATATCCGCCGTGATCACCAGATCGTCCACTTGGCAACGCCGCACTATTTCATTATCGGCTTCATCAAAACCTTTACTAACGGTCAGGCTACTAATATAGGCCGAGGGTGGCGTCCGCAGCGGTTGATTGGCCACCAGAATGAGCGGACATTGTTTACGCTCGGCAGCGCGATATAAGATTTCTTTAATCACAGTAGGGCAAGCGTCAGCATCAACCCAAATGGTAAAAGACATAAGTGCTCTCAGCTAAATTTAACGGGAATAACGTTGGCTAAAGCGCATCGCCTGCGGGTAGGGGAAAATATCCTCTACGATGCCTTGGCGAATATGATACTGCTTTTTTCGCCAATAGGCGGCATCTAATAATTCGGGATGCTTACCAAACAGTAACTCACGGATCTGGGCTTGCGGTGTCACAAAGATGGCGATTTGTTCTGGAAAAACATCGCCGGGCTCGGCCCAGCAATTCGCTTCTGCGTTTATTGCATCTTCAAAACTATCAGTTTTGGGCAAAGAGCGAAAATTCACATCTAACAAATACTGCACTTCATCATAATCATAAAATACCACGCGGTTATGTCGCGTAACGCCAAAGTTTTTCAAGAGCATATCGCCTGGAAAGATATTAGCGGCGATCATTTCTTTAAGCGCGAGGCCGTAGTCATCCATTATTAACGCTTTTTGCTGATCAGTGGCCTGCTCTAAATACAAATTCAATGGCACCATGCGTCGTTCGATATACAGGTGCTTGATCACGACTAAGTCATCTTCGATCTGCAAGGAACCGGCAATACTCTGTTGTAACTCGGCTAATAAATCGGCATCAAAGCGGTTTCTGGGTAACGCAACATCGGAATACTCTAAGGTATCCGCCATCCGGCCGACGCGGTCGTGTCCTTTTACTAACTGATAGCGGGCTTTGACGGTCGCACGGTCAAACGGCTTACTTTCCGCAAATTTATCGCGGATCACTTTAAAAACATAAGGAAAAGACGGCAGCGTAAATACCATCATCACCATACCCCGAGTACCTGGCGCGGCGACAAACTGATCTTTACTGCGACTGAGGTGTAACAAGAGCTCTCGGTAAAACTCGGTTTTGCCTTGCTTATGTAAGCCAATCGCGGCATAGAGTTCAGCTAGGGTTTTATGTGGCAGCAGTTCACGGAGAAAATGCACCAGCGCTGAGGGCACAGGGCACTCCACCATAAAATACGCGCGTGAGAAGCCAAAGATAATACTCATTTGTTGCGGATCGGTCAGAAGAGTATCGAGGTACAGGCCACGCTCGGTATCATGTAATAGCGGAATAATAAAAGGTTGTTGTCCTTCAGGGCTGACCACTCGGCCAACAATATAAGCCGCTTTATTACGAAAAAACGGTGTACGCAAAATATCTAAACGCAGTAAATGAACCGGATAAGCACCATGGCTGGATTGGGCAATAAAGCTGCGCAAAATGCAGCGAATATCATGCTCTAAATCGATAAACGGTGTTTTAAAACCAAAGGCGCCAATAATATTCCGGATAGACTGCTTTAAGCCCGCTTGGGCCGGAAAATAGCTTTCATATACGGATGAGATAGGAGCTGGCAAATGCTGTTTATCTAACGTTGATTCAACAAAAATGTTTTGATTATGAAAGTATTTGCGGGCAAATAAGCGACAAAACACCGAATTGTAGAAGGTTTCAGCCAATTCGGCTTGCGGGTGAAATAACAGGTATTCTAAATAGTGCTGCTTTACTTGCTGCCATAGCGGTTCGTTTAAGCATTCGGCAGGTAACTGAGCTTGCAGGTTAGCGATGGTTTCATTTACCCGAATATCGTAAAACTGGATCCGCTCCGAGCTATCTTGCTGGTATGCTTGCCAATCGGCTTGTTCAAAACGTTGCCAAGCTCTACCGGTGACTTGCTGAAATAAACGAAAGTGTTTGCGAAAGCCTTTTAAGATAATTTCGGCAATTTGCCGAGCTTGCTTCATAGCGAAAACCTAAAAACAACGAATAAGGCTACTGTATGACAAAGCCTGCGTGGCGGCAAGTTAACGTAACGGATGCAAACTGATGCGCTAACTTGCCTGGGTTGCTGGTTAAGCCGCGTTACCTAACACGGTGGTCTGTTGTGTGCTCAGCTGCGGCTGCACATCATCACCATAATCGAACATAACGGCTAAAACCAATACGACAGATGATGCCAGCATTAATTTTAAAATTAGCGGCAAGCAGAAGCGGAACCAATGGCCATAAGGAATACCGGCAATGCCGATAATACCCATCAAAATCGCATTGGTGGGAATAATCATATTAGAAAAACCATCACCAAATTGGTAAGCCAACACCGCCACTTGCCGTGGTATTTCAAGTAAATCGGCCAGCGGTACCATCAGTGGCATGGTGACATAAGCTTGACCACTACCAGAAGGGATAAAGAAATTTAACAGCGTTTGAATGACCAGCATGCCGATGGCGGCAATTTCAGCCCCAACATACGACAGCGGCATCGACATGCCATGCACTAACGAGTGCAGTACTTGGCCATCTTCTAATATTAAAGAAATACCGCGAGCAACGCCGATTAAGATGGCCGTAGTGGTCAGATCCATGGTGCCTTCTATAAACTTTTTGGCGGCAGTGTCGGCGGAAATATTACTAACCAGTGTGGTAAATAGCCCCCAAGCAATAAAAGCAGCACCCAGTTCATATAAATACCAGCCATTGACCCGAATATTGTAGGCCACGATACCAATAGTCAGCACAAAACTCCCCAGCACCAAGCGGTGTGCCAGGGTAAGTGCCGGATAACTCACGGCAGCTTTGTCACCTAGCGGGCAGGGTAAGTCTTTCACCATAGATTGATTGGGATCGGCGAGCACTTTTTCCGAGTAAGACCAGACATGGTGAAAGCCAATTAACACAAAGGGAAGGAAAATCGCTGCGCGCAGCGGCCAACCGGATAAAATAGGAATATCAGCAATTTGCTGGGCAATAACTAGAGTAAACGGATTGACCGCTGAAATACCATAGCCAATACCATAACCGGCAACGGTCATACCCACTGCAGTCATTGCATCGAGTCGCATGGCTTTGCACAATGCCACTAAAATCAACACAAAAGGAATATACTCACCCGCAGTGCCAATAAAGCTCGAGGCCATCGCAAAGCAAAATACCACCATAAAAATCAGCAGTTGAGGTTGAGTACCAAAGCGCTCTAACAAACGGCCGATCAGCGCGTCGACCGTGCCGGTAGCGCGGGCAATGGATAACACACCGCCTAAAATCATCACAAAAAAGATCACATCTTGCGCTGAAGCGAAGGCACGCGGTATGGCAGTTAATAATTGCCAAGGCGATAAATAGCTACGCTCTTCCACCAAGGTAAAAGTGCCCGCTTGTACGACAGAGCGGCCATTAGCCAGCGTCTCGGTTTGGAAGAAGCCTTGCGGCACAATCCAGGTGGCGATTAGCGCAAGCACCATCATGCTAAAGAGTAGCGTGAGGGTGTGCGGTACTTTAAAATTTCCCATAATAAGACCTTATTTGTGCGCTTGGCGCATCTTAGTGATAATTTTTGTTTAGTGTTTAGTGTTTAGTGTTTAGTGCTGTGAGGCACGACCCAGTTGGGCCGCGGGGCCTTACTACAAAAAAGCAAGTCTACCCGATGTGGTATTAGTCGACAAATTTAGTGACTTTGTACCTTTGCAAAGGAGTAGTACTTGCTGCGATGGCTTGCTTTGTATAGGCTTGGCGTTTTTTCTTGCAAGGGGCTTGTTATGGCACTGTTTCCGCTGACCATTTTGTTAAGTGCAACCCTGTTATTTTTAGTGCAGCCGATGTTAGCGCGTTGGCTGCTTCCGCAGTTTGGTGGGGGCGCTCAAGTATGGGCGGCCTGCTTATTATTTTTTCAAACACTATTGTTAGCCGGCTATGCTTACGCCCATTTACTGACGCGCTTTGCTAATCTAAAACAACAGCGATGGCTGCATGCGGTATTCGTTCTAATGGCGCTGGCCAGTTTAGCGGGTTTAACTAATCCCAATGGCAGTGCTGCCACCGCCTCACCGCTGTTGGATATTTTATGGCTGTTAACTCGTACCGTTGGCTTGCCTTATTTTGTGTTAGCGGCAACGGGGCCCTTATTACAATATTGGTTCGCCAGTGTTTTTCCGCTGCGCTCACCTTATCGGTTATATGCCTTGTCGAATTTAGGCTCTTTTGCTGGTTTGTTGCTCTATCCTTTTTTAGTTGAGCCTTATTTAGCGCTAGATCTGCAGCGACAAAGCTGGGCAGTGGGCTTTGTGTTGTTTAGTTTAAGTATGGCTTTGCTACTGTGGCGAAGCTTGCAAGGCAGCAAAGCTGAGGCAGTCGTACCTTTACAATTACGCGGTCAGCCTTATGGCTATTGGCTGGCTTTAGCGGCTGCGGGCGTGGTTTTACTGTTAGCGGTAACCCAGCAAATTACTCAAAATATTCCACCGGTGCCGTTTTTATGGGTGATCCCGCTGGCGTTGTATTTATTAAGTTTTAGCTTAGTCTTTAACCGTGATAGCTGGTATCAACGCTCAGTATGGCTTTATCTGTTTGCTATCTGTTTGTTAATGGCGCTGTTGTTGTATTTTCTCGGCCGTCAGTTTGACTTGTATTCGCAATTATTACTTTATCTATTGTTGTTATTTAGCGGCTGCATGCTGTGTCATGGCGAGCTGGCGCGCAGCAAGCCGGCTCATGGTGTTTTAACGGCATTTTATTTGGTACTTGCGGCAGGTGGCATGCTCGGTGGCATCTTGGTCAATTTACTGGCTCCTTTTATATTCACTAAATATTGGGAGTTTCCGTTAGTGTTGCTGGCTATTTTATGGTTGGTCACGTTAGTGAACTGGCGACATCAAGCCCGCTGGCAAACGGCGCTTGCCTTATGTTCTGGTGTGCTGTTTATGGGGGTATTTTGGTCGGCGGAATCCTGGCTAGGGCAGCATGATGTCAGTAAAAGTCGAAACTTTTATGGCAGTTTAACGGTGCGTGATGCCAATGTCGCAGGGCAGTGGCAACGCCAGCTGATTGATGGCACCACCAGTCATGGTGCTCAGTATTTAGCGGTTGAACAAGCACAGCAGCCACTAAGTTATTATCGGGCAGGCACCGGCGTGGCCTTATCGCTGCAGCATTTTTTACCGGCCGATCCCAGCCGCACCGCGGCGCAGTTGCAAGGGCGCAACGTCGGTTTGGTCGGTCTGGGTGCGGGGGCTTTAGCCGCTTATGGCCAAGCGGGTGATGATTACCAGTTTTATGAAATCAATCCTGCAGTAATTAGTGCAGCGCAGCAGCATTTTAGTTATTTAGCGAACAGTGCTGCCAAGCCGCAGGTGATATTAGGTGATGCCCGTCAGGTGCTAGCAGAGCAATGGCAAAACAGCGGCAGTCAGCAGTTTGACCTATTGGTGTTAGATGCCTTTAGCAGTGATGCTATTCCGGTGCATTTGCTTACTGCAGAGGCGATGGCATTGTATTGGCAGCACCTAATGCCAGATGGCGTGTTGTTAGTGCATATCTCGAATAACTATTTAGATTTAAGCAGTGTGCTGCGTAATCATGCAGCCCAACTGGGTTTACAAGCGCTATTTTTACCCACTGCGGCTGATGCACAAAACCCAGCAGCAACAGAGTGGGTGATTTTAAGTCGCAATCAGCGGTTTTTAGCGCAAGCCATTATTCAGCAGCATGCTAAAAATTGGCCACGACCGTTACAACCTGCGGTGTATTGGACTGATCAGCGCAGTAATTTATTTTCAGTCCTCAAATAAAACCACCTGCTGATCATTGGTGTTAACGTAAAGTCATTCTTGTCGAAAAAACTAAACAAAAGCCGCAGCAATATAACTGCGGCTTGCAATTTACTTAATCTGGTAGCGGAGGTTTTATTGCTGCTCCGTAATAATGCGCAATCTTTGTTTTGCACTTAGTTTACTGTCAGCAGACTGATAGCAGCTATCTACTTTGCTTACTCTGATTAAATATGGAGGTTCACTTACCGTTGCTGCATTAAAGTTACTGAGGCAAAGTGAGTGGCTTAAGCTACGGTAATAGTCTCGGCTAAACAGCGGGCTTTTGCTTTGTAAAGGTTCGGCACTATTAACTAACTTAGTTTTATCCTCAGTCGGTATCAACGTTATATTACCTTGTTGCCAAATAACGGTATCGCCCGCACTCATACTGTACGTGTTAGCCAACAGTTGCGCTGGTGAAGATTCAGGTAGTAATTCACTGATATAAACCTCGGCAGCGCCACTGGCTTTTAGTTGCACTATACCCTCTGCCTGCATGCTGAGATCGACTAATAAGGCAGTTGCCTCATCTATACCAAATGCTAGCTTAGTTTGCGAGGCTTGCTGCAATACCAACAAGCGAGCCTGACGGCCGCGTTCGGCAAAGTGGGTATCTAAAATGCCTAGCGGAAACAAGCCTAACCCGCCTGTTGCTGTATAAGTTAGCTGGCGCTCACTCATATCATCAGGGCAACGCTGTTCTTTGCGGCAACCTGGCCAGGGAGCTATTGCGGCTTTCGCGCCGTATTGCAGTGCGTGGTAACTGTCGCCGTTGCTAATCATCGGTACAGCGTGGCTTGGCGTATCAATGGTGAAGAATTGGCTGCCACTCATGACGGCGGTACCGGCACTGGTACCACCAACTAACAAGCGTTTTTGTTTAACGGCTTCGAGTATGGCTAATAGCTCTGCGCTAGCACTACCATCATTATGTCGAAGTGCTTGGTAAGTGAGGCTCTGATCGCCACCATTAAAGAAAATACCATCTGCGTCGGCAATCATGGCGACAATAGCACTGCTACCTTGTTTGCATAGTTGCTGTTTAAGGTTAAAGAGATCAGCATAGATCTGCTCTCTACGATAGCTACCATGAATATTTGCCAAATATTGTGGCAAGGCCACACAGTTTTTATCGGTAATAGCATGCTGCAGTGCGGCGGTTAAAGGTAACCATTGTGCAGCTGCACCCGCTTGGCGAAAGGCATCTAGGTAGAAATCTACTGCAGCAAAAGGATCACGTGATGAAGCAGTAACAACTAATACTTTAGCTTGTTGACGCCCTTTAGCCTGAGCTTTTTTGGTTGCTAGTTGTACAAACTGACGATACAACTCAGCCGATTCGAAATCTGTTGTTTCAGCTAAATCGACTTGCTCGGTTAAACGGTATTTACCATCTGCACTAAGGGTTGGCACTTCCAAGAAATCCAACACGGCATTTAGCTCTCGGTCCGATAATTGCTGCCAGAGTTCTTCACCGCTAGAAGGCAAAGCCTCGGTTGCTTGAAAACTGCGCCATTGTTCAATAAGTTGCGACTCGGTGAGCAATTTACCTTGAACTTCGGTTAGGTTATTAAACAGGGTTACCAGTTGTTGTTGCAGCGACGCACGCTCTGCAGTGAACAGTTCTGCGCTGGAAAATAGCTGCAGTGTCGTTGGATGTAATAAGTAGGCATTACTGGTTTTAGCCAGTTTGCTAAATTGAGTTTGGTCACTACAGCTTTTTTCGGACATAGAACTGCAGGTTGCCAAGCCACCACCCACTAGCATCAAATCATAGTCAGCGTCAGGTAACAATATAGTCTGCTGTGCTGAAAGTGGCGTTGTGCTTGCGGGCAAATCTTGCTCCTGACCAATGGCCACTGAACAGAGCAACATCGGAATGTATAGCAGGCTGTGGGTTATAAATAATGATATGCAAGAAAAACGCATTTAACCTCCTGTTGTGCACTGCTGCGGTTTTTCAAAAGTACCATATACTACTGGTTTGCCTGCGCTTACTAAGCGGCGACCTTTAGCGATAACAGTATCGATACTTAAACTTTGAGAATTGAGTAGCAGCATATCAGCATCTTTGCCAACTGCAAGCTGGCCTTTGTGCTTTAAACCCAGAACTTGAGCAGGAGCGGCGGTAACACTGGTTAAAGCATCACTTAAATTTACGTCAAGCTTAAGCACTGCCGTTTGCAATGCTTTAAGCAAGCTATTTACTTGCCCAACTTCTAAGCCTAGCAGTTCGCCGTTATGGTTATATACCGGCAAGCTGGCGTTACCATCGGAACTCATGGTTAATTGCATGGCAGGAATGCCTGCGCGTAAAGCGTGGCTAAGAGCTTCTGCCGCTGCAACTTCGCCATGCTTGAGATCATACTCTGTGGTGCTGGTGGTAAAATCTATAACACCCCCAGCGCGGGCAAACTCTAGGCCTGCATTAAACAGGGCTATGTTGCGATTAATATGCGTAGGGTAGAACTGTTTTAGGCTAAGTTCAGTGCCTTTTACTGCCGCAAAGAGCGGTTGTAACAAGCTGTCACCACTGCCTACATGCACACTTACGGTACCGCCTTTTCCAGCCAGCATACCGCCGACTCTGGCAGCTGCAGCAACTTTACGTAGTTCGCTCGTGGTTGGCTGTGATGAGCGATGATCGCTAATGGCTATTTCGCCAACACCAATAATTTTATCAATTAAAATTAAGTCATCGGTAATATTGCCTGTCACCGTTCTGCAAGGTATTTCATAAGAGCCAGTGTGGCAATAAGTACTGATGCCCTCAGTTTCCAGCGCGTGGGCTTTGGCTAATAAATTGGTTAGGGTGCGGGTTGTGGCGTCCGTGCCCAGTACGCCAATTGCAGTGGTTACACCTGCGAGCGTAGCATCGGTTAGTTGCATTTCCGGGGTGCGTGTGGCAAAGCCGCCTTCGCCACCGCCGCCAATATAGTGCACGAGTGAATCGACAAAACCGGGTGCTAAGATTTTACCGCTACCATCAATAACGGTAATGGGCAGGGTGCTGTTGTTTACTGCTAAGTTGTCACTTATTGCCGCAATGCGATTACCGGCAATAAGTACGTCTTTAATACCTAGCGCAGCAGGGGCGAATACACTGGCACTTTTAATAAGAATAATATGTTCCAAGAGAACCTCGTTATTGATAATTTATGGCTACAGCCAGCAACATAAACAGGCTAGCCAAAGCAAATAAGCAGAGTTGTAATTTCCAAGCAAACTTAAACCAAATTGTCCAATCTACCCGCACTACACCCAGGCAGCCAATTAAGGCGGCGGAAGTTGGAATGATACAGTTGGTTAAGCCATCGCCTAATTGAAATGCCAATACGGCAATTTGCCGGGACAAGCCGAGCATATCGGCTAAAGGTGCGATTAACGGCATAGTCAGTGCAGCCTGACCTGAGCCTGAAGCAACAAAGAAATTAAACACCGACTGCATCACTAGCATTAGCCAGGCAGAAAGCCAGGCGGGCAAATCGCCCAGTGCCTGACCAGAGTAAAACAGTAAGGTATTGAGTACCGAAGGTGATTCTGGATCATCTCCTCCTAAAATCAATACTATGCCTTTAGCCATGCCGACAATCAATGCGGCAGGCAACAACTCAGCAGCACCTTGCTTAAAGCCGTCTGCAGCATCGTTTACCCTGAAGCGTTTACCCAATACGGCAATGGTTCCGATAACAATACCAATGGTGAAAAACTGGCTAGCAATTTCTGGAATATAGTATTCGCGGCTGGTGACGCCCCAGATGATCCACGCGAGCCCCAAAAAGAACACCGTTAAGATCAGGCTATCCAAGCTACTATACTCGTTAGTCACCGTGGCGTCTTGTTGTTGACGCAACCGCTGATCGGTTTCATAGCTAAGGGAGCGAGTTGGATCTGACTTTACTTTAGCGCCATAGCGCATGGTGTAGATAATACCAAAAAGAGTAAAAATTCCCCACATCCAATATCTTAGGTTGGCACCGGAGAGAAGAGGAATTTCTGCAATACCTTGCGCTATAGCCACATTAAAGGGGTTCATCCAAGAAGTGGCAAAGCCAATTTGCGTGGCAACATAAGTTACTAGTACTGTGGTGATGGCATCGTAACCCAGTGCCAGCATCAGCGGCAGTAGGATAATACAAAAGGCGATAGCTTCTTCGCCCATCCCAAAAACAGCACCACCGAGTGAAAATAAGCAAAACATGAGGGGGATAAACAAAAATTCCGTACCTTTGGTTTTTTCAATAAGCGCCAGAATGCCGTTATGGATAGCACCGGTTTTCATAATGATGCCGAAGGCACCGCCGGTGAGCAGGATAAAGGCAATTACGCCTACCGCCGAGCCCCACTTAGAACCTGATACCATGCCTTCAAAGGCATAATTGAAAAAGCCCACACCGCCGCCTTCAGCAAATAGCGGTACACCCCTATGGTTATCATTGGCAAAGTGAAAGCTGTCAGGATCCAGCTTGCCTTTGGTTTTTACCGCGCCCGTTGTTTCAGCTGCCACTTCCGTTAGGCTAAAGCTGCCAGCAGGTACCAGGTGCGAGGCAATAGCAGCCAGTATCATCACAAAAAACAGGATGATAAAGGCATCTGGCATGCTCGCCGGTTGTTTCGTTGAGTTAGTCATAACGTTAACCTGTGCAGTTGGCTGCCGGTGTTAGCCGGCAGCCAGCATTCTTAGAAGAAGTAACTAAAGGATAAGCGATAATTTCTTCCCAGGGCATTGTGATTAATCGTATCGACCCCACGGCTTGCACCATAAACCTTTGGTGGATCGCGGTCTAACAAATTATCAACACTGAAGGTGACCGTGGCGTTTTCAAAATCGTAACCCAGATAACCACGTAAGGTTGTCCATGACGACACATCACGCTCACCATTTTCATCTAAGGCACCAAGCTCTGCCATTTCGTCCAGATTACGCAAACGTAAGCGGCTAATGTCATCAGCATATGAAGCTGTGTAATTGGCGCTTAAGCCTGAGCTAAAGTTATCGGCACGCCAAGATACACGAAAATTAGCAATATTACGTGGATAGCGGTAAGTACCTACCAGAGACTCGATTTCATCGGAGCCTGCTTTATTACGTTCAAAAGACAGATAGTGCGTCCAATCTAAATCTAAACCAAGTTTGCCGGTATTAAATTCAAAGGTGTGGCTTAAGCGGGTATCAATACCTTTAACCTGCTGGCGACCTACGTTATCCAGTAAAATGACATGGTCACGTTGTAACGGTAGGCTGGTAACACGGGCAGGGGTGCTGTTTACCCAGTTGCTTAGGATCTCTTGCATATTAGCGTTGGCATTCGTCAGATTGCGGCCCTGGCCATCGAGAACCTGGCAAATATTAAAACGATCACGGCCTACAGCTAAGTTAGGATTTAACGAAATACCGGTTTGACCATCAGGGACTAAACCACAGTGACGTTGCGTAACGTCATTAATACTGCGAGACATTGCTGCAGTTAAATCGGTGTCAACCAGCTTTTTATGATCAAACTGCCAATAGTCGACGGTAAGAGTAGTGTTACGTGTTGGGCTATAACCAAAACCAAGGCTTAACGATTCAGAGGTTTCCGCCTCTAGATCAGGATTGCCTAACTCTAACACGTTGACTGTACCTGTACCGCCTAGACCACCACAGTAGAATTGGTTTACCAGCTCATTGGCTGAACAATCATATCGGGCGGTAGTGGTACGCAGTTTTACCCCTGCTTGAGTTAACGATGGCGCTCGGAAAGAGCTTGCCCAGGACGCGCGCATTACCAGTTCATCGGTTGGGCGGTAGGTAAAGCCAATTTTCGGATTAAAAGTACCGCCAAAATCGTTGTAGTGATCGTAACGGCCCGCAGCTAGCATTTCTACTTGCTCATTTAACGGCAGATAAATTTCACCAAATATTGCTGCCTGGTTACGGCTGGCTGTGGATAAACTGGAACCAAAACCAAAGACATCAACTAGATAGTCATTTTCGAAACGCGCTTGTGCATTTAAAGAAGGCTCATCGGTAATTTTTTCGCGGCGTAGTTCAGCACCAAAGGCAGCACGTACTAATTGATCATTAAACTCAAACAGATCGCCGCTAACACGTGCATCCCAACCGTATAACGTACTTAAGCCATCACGGGTTGGCACTTCTTGCGCCAGCGCCAATCGTGCTTCATTGGCGGCATCATTTTGCAAAAATGGATTATAGCTACCGGCCAGGTTAGCACCGCTATTGCAGCTTAAGCTGTTGCCATCCCTACTGGCAATACTGCCATCAGAGCAAAGCTCACCAGCAATAGCCGCATGGTATTTGTAGCGATTATAAATACCGGCTAGCGCTTCTTGTGTTGATTTAGAGCGCGAAAGGAGTATCGCACTTTCCCAATCCCAGTCACGATAAGTACCCGATAAACCAGAAACTAAACGCAGCGCCTCAGTTGTATTTTCCACCGTTCTTGGAGTATTAAAACGGGCATCAAACTGAAAACCGAATAAACGGCGACCGGTGGGTGAGAAAAATGGGTCCAGATAGATTTCATCGTCGCCAAAATAGATAAAGTTATTGTCGCGTGTGGTGCCAGGAAAAATATCCAGGGCATTTTCTGGCACCCAGGCGCCTTCGGCATCATTTAACTGATTGATGGGAGCTGGGCTAGAAACGGCGCTGGATTTAGTGCGGGTGTAGAATAAATCTGTCTGCCAGTTTAGATTTTGGGAGAGCGCTTTGTTAAACATTAAGCCAGCAGCAGCACTTTCAATTGGGCTACGCAAAACATCGTCTTCATTGGGATAGTAAGAACAAATTTGCTCACCAAATTCGGTAGTCACCAATGGCGTGGCGCAGTCTGGGGTCGCAATTTCATTGCCACTTACCGTTGAGAAATAATAGATATTTGGGGTGCCTTTGGGCAGATAAGAATAGTTACTTTTTAATAGGGGATCGCGGCTAAAACTGCGGTCAGTAGCACGGAATGTATTGCGATCATAAAAATCAGCAAATAGCGTTAGGTTTCCACCTGCTAATTGTTGGCCCCAAATAAGATTAAGGTTAGTGGTGCCTTCATCACTGGAAGCTGTGCTATTGCCGTAAGATAAATTGACCTCGGCTTTTTCATAGTCTTTTTTCAGAATATAGTTGATAACACCGGCTACGGCATCGGCACCGTAGATGGCCGAAGCGCCGGTAGCAAGAATTTCTACTCGTTCAATGGCCGCTAACGGAATGCTGTTAATATCAACAAAGTTCTGGGTTCCAGCGGCAAAAGATGACGCGGCAACCCGGCGACCGTTAATTAAAGTTAGGGTTGAGGCTGGACCTAAACCACGCAGTGAAGCAGCTGATTGACCTGCTGGCGTTGCGGTAGAGGTTGCACCACTTTCTGATGTGGAGAAGGTACCGCTACCACCTCGTAACTGGCCTAGATCTTTTAACAACTCGTAAAGTGAGCTAGCGCCCGAATTTTTAATATCTTCGGCTGATAATACTACAAGTGGCTGAGCACCTTCTAAATCTACACCTTTAATCCGCGAGCCGGTAACGGCAATTCGCTCTGGTTCTGTTTCGGTAGTGCTGTTTTGTTCAGTAATTTGCTGTGCATGTGTTTGAAAATTTAAAACTAGGGCGGCTGCTACAGCCAGAGAGAGTGTTGTGTAATGTGTCATAATTTTATACCTCTGGGATATTCAGCTGCACTGACATCGACAAAAGGTCAACCTGTTAGAGGCATGACACATCAATGCAGCTGATAGCTTCATATTGCTTTTAGAGTTATTTGTTAGGTGTTGCTAACTGGCAACAAGGAGAAAGGCAGGCGACATTACAAGGCAAACGTAAAACGTCTGGCAAAATGTAACCTGTTACATTTCTACTCGTTAAACCACTCCGAGAGGTAGTAGGACGAGTAGTGATATGAACCGAGCTGGATGGCTTTTTTTAACATATCGCTACTTAAAATAGGGTTAGTAAATTGTACGCTTTTCAATAAACCAGAAAACAAGTTCAGTTTATTAAACTTATCGTTTATTGCACTAATAGAAATACTGCGCCTGCTGAAAACTGTCAAGCAGCAAATTGTTTTTTCTTGAAATTGGTTTTGCCGTTGCCGCTAAAAAAAGGGCATGAGTTAATTAGCTAGTTTAAAGAAAATTCAGCCCGCAAGGCGGGCTAAATTTTGAATTAAAACAGAGTTTTACAATAGTTTTTGATTATACTTCTAAGTAATCCAAAATACCTTCTGCCGCTTTACGACCTTGGGCAATAGCCGTAACGACCAGATCAGAGCCTAATACCATATCACCACCGGCAAACACTTTTTGCTGGTTGGTTTGTAAGGCATAAGGGCTTTGCTCACTGGCGACGACACGGCCTTTGTTATCCAAGGCGATACCCATATCAACTAACCATTTTGGTGGGCTTGGTTGAAAACCAAAAGCGATTACCACCGCATCGGCGGGGAGTATCTGTTCTGAACCTGGCACCGGCTCGGCACTGCGACGCCCTTTGGCATCTGGCTCACCTAATTGTGTGCTGATCACTTTAACACCACACACTTGGCCCGCGTCGTTTAACTCGATACCCAAAGGTTGTAAGTTAAATAAGAACTCTACACCCTCTTCACGAGCATTTTGCACTTCTTTACGCGACCCAGGCATATTGGCTTCATCACGACGATAAGCACAACTGACTTTATGTGCGCCTTGACGAATCGAGGTGCGAACACAGTCCATCGCCGTATCACCGCCGCCTAATACCACCACTGTTTTGTCTTTTAAGCTGACAAAAGGATGCTCGGTTTGCCAACCCATCAGGTTATTTACATTACCGATCAAAAATGGCAAGGCTTCATAAACACCAGCGGCGTCTTCATTCAGTAAGCCACCTTTCATGGGGGTGTAGGTGCCTAAGGCTAAGAAAACCGCATCGTATTCATCCAGTAAGCTGTCGAAGCTGACATCCACACCGACAGTGGTATTAAGCCTAAACTCGATACCCATTTCGCTGAAAATTTCACGGCGCAGTTGTAATACGCTTTTTTCCAGCTTAAACGGCGGAATACCAAAGGTCAGTAGGCCGCCAATCTCAGGATAACGGTCAAATACCACCGGGCTAACACCATTACGAACTAACACATCTGCACAGGCTAAACCCGCCGGGCCTGCACCAATAACCGCGACTTTCTTATCGGTTTTAACTACCGCCGATAAATCGGGGCGCCAGCCCATCGCAAAGGCTTTATCGGTAATATATTTTTCAATACTGCCGATAGTTACCGCACCAAAACCTTCATCCAAGGTACAAGCGCCTTCACATAAACGGTCTTGTGGGCAAACACGGCCGCACACTTCAGGCAAGCTGTTGGTTTTATGCGCCAATTCTGCCGCTTCAACAATTTTGCCCTCGTTAGCCAGCTTTAACCACTGCGGAATATAGTTATGCACGGGGCACTTCCATTCGCAGTAGGGGTTACCGCAATCTAAGCAGCGGTCTGCCTGACCCTCTGCCTGAGTGGCGGTCAGTGGCTGATAAATTTCAACGAACTCAATTGTTCTTTCTGTTAGTGAGCGTTTTGGCGGATCAATCCGTTTTACGTCAATAAATTGGTATACATTCTGAGCCATAACGTCTCCCTTACATCGCTTGCACACGCAGCTCTGCTGAAGAGCGAGCGCGGTGTCCAAGCAAGGTATTTACATCGCTGGTTTTAGGTTTAACCAGCTTAAACTTCGGTAAATAATGCGTAAAATCATTTAAAATACGCTGCGCTTTGTCACTGCCCGTTTCTTCAACATGTTGATGTAACAAGCTGCGCAAATGTTCTTGCAGGATCGGTGTTTCGACCTCGAGGGCTTCAACCAATTCGGCATTTAAGCGTAACGCTAAATCATCTTGCTCATCTAACAAATAGGCGAAACCACCAGTCATACCTGCGCCAAAGTTCACGCCTGTGCAACCCAGAACCACCACAACACCGCCTGTCATATATTCACAGCAGTTATCGCCTGTCCCTTCGACTACTGCCAGGGCACCCGAATTACGCACCGCGAAACGTTCACCTACCTGACCTGCGGCATATAAACGGCCACCAGTTGCACCGTATAAGCACGTATTACCGGCAATGGTAAAACCGTTTCTAGCAAAGCTGGCGCCTTTTGCTGGGAAGATGGCAATTTGACCACCGGTCATGCCTTTGCCGACATAATCGTTGGCATCGCCTTGCAAGGATAAATGCAAGCCGCCGGCATTCCACACACCAAAGCTTTGGCCTGCAGTACCAACAAACTTAACGCGGATCGGATCGGTTGCCATACCCTGATTACCGTGCTGGCGAGCAATTAAGCCTGACAAGGCGGCGCCGACGGAACGATCGGTATTGCGGATCGGTAAGTTCAATTGACCACCGGTTTTACGGCTGACCATTTGCTGGCACTTTTCAACCAATAACTGGTTTAACGCACCCGGATCGAATGGCGTATTGTTTTGTACACAAAACAGCGGTTTATCGGATTTCACACCACTAGATTCGAGGATCGGTGATAAATCTAAACGGCTTTGTTTTAGTGTTTCGGTCGCTTTATGGTCGAGTAAATCAGTGCGACCAATCAGCTCAGTGAGTTCAGTTACCCCTAACTGCGCCATCAGTTCACGAACTTCTTGGGCTAAGAATGTGAAATAGTTCATCACCATTTCAGGTAAGCCATTAAAGTGATCACGGCGTAGCGTGGCATCTTGAGTGGCCACACCCGTAGCACAGTTGTTTAAGTGACAGATGCGCAGGAATTTACAGCCCAGCGCCACCATTGGCCCAGTACCAAAACCGAAGCTTTCAGCGCCTAAGATGGCCGCTTTAACCACGTCTAAGCCGGTTTTTAGGCCGCCATCAACTTGTAAGCGCACTCGATCCCGTAAACCGTTATCCACTAACGCTTGATGAACTTCTGCTAAACCCAGCTCCCATGGACTACCGGCATATTTTACTGAGGTCAGTGGGCTAGCGCCCGTGCCGCCGTCATAGCCAGAAACAGTAATTAAATCGGCATAGGCTTTCGCCACACCGGTGGCAATAGTACCGATGCCAGGCTCTGATACCAATTTAACCGAGATCAGCGCTTGTGGATTAACTTGTTTTAAATCGAAAATAAGCTGCGCTAAATCTTCAATCGAGTAGATGTCATGGTGCGGTGGGGGCGAAATTAACGTCACGCCCGGAACCGAATAACGTAAACGGGCAATTTCGGCAGTGACTTTTTCGCCCGGCAGCTGACCACCTTCACCCGGCTTAGCACCTTGCGCAACCTTGATTTGAATAACTTCGGCATTGACTAAGTAATGCGGAGTGACACCAAAACGACCGGACGCGACTTGCTTAATTTTCGAGTTCTTTTCTGTACCGAAACGCCGTGGATCTTCACCGCCTTCGCCAGAATTAGAACGACCGCCTAAACGGTTCATGGCAATCGCTAAGGCTTCATGCGCTTCTGGGCTTAAAGCACCAATCGACATTGCAGCACTATCAAAGCGAGGATATAGGTGTTCTGCAGCGGCAACTTCGGCTAATGGCAGCGGAGTTGCTACCGGTTTTAGTTGAAATAAATCGCGAATATGCGCGATCGGCCGCTGATTAACTAAGGCACTGTACTGTTGATATTCTTTGTAATCGCCACTGCGCACAGCTTTTTGTAGCGTTTGCACCACATCGGGGTTGTAGGCATGGTATTCACCATCGTGTACATATTTCAGTAAGCCACCATGATTCATCGGTTTGCGTTTTAACCAAGCGATATTTGCCAGTTGTTGCGCATCTTGCTGGAAGTCGGCAAAACTTGCACCACTGATGCGTGAAGAAATATCAGCAAAGCATTGTTGTACCACTTCGGCATGAATGCCCACGGCTTCAAATAGGTTTGAACAACGGTAGCTTGCTACCGTAGAGATCCCCATTTTTGACATGATTTTGTACAAGCCTTTGTTGATCCCTTTACGGTAATTCAACACCGCCTGACGTGCACTTAGCGCCACATTACCTTTCTCAACCAGCTGTTCAACGGTTTCGTAGGCTAAAAACGGGTAAATGGCCGTCGCGCCTAAACCAATTAATACCGCGAAGTGGTGAGAATCACGGGCTGCGGCAGTTTCAATGATGATGTTCGAGTCACAACGTAACTGTGCATTCACCAAAGCTTGTTGCACGGCACCGACCGCCATGGCTGCGGGGATGGGCAATAATTCTTGGCTGATCCGGCGATCGGTTAGAATCACCAAAACCACTTGCTGCTCACGCACCGCGGTAACAATGTCTTGGCACAAATTGGTCACGGCTTGCTGCAAGCTTAGCTTGGCAGGATCAAAATTTAGCGAGAAAATTTGATGGCGATAATATTTATCGTCGGCTTGTTTCAGTTGTTTTAAATCTGAATACATCAGTATCGGAGATTCAAACTGGATGCGCCGTGCATAACCGGCAGTTTCTCTGAACACATTGTGCTCTCGACCAATACTGGTCGCTAATGACATCACATGCGATTCACGTAACGGATCGATCGGTGGGTTAGTCACCTGTGCAAACTGCTGGCGGAAGTAATCAAACATGGTGCGTGGCTTGCGCGATAACACGGCCATTGGCGTATCATCACCCATAGAGCCAACGGCTTCTTGACCATCTTTAGCTAACACCGTCATCACTTGGTCGATTTCTTCATAACTGTAGTTAAACAGTTTATGCATCACCAACATTTCATCGTCAGTAAAGGCCCGCTTACCAATTAAGTCTGTTTCATACTGCTCATAAGGCACCAGCCGCTGCACGTTTTCGGTTAACCAACTGCGATAGGGGTGACGTTGCATTAAATCTAAATCGATTTCATCTGAGCGCCAGATCTTGCCATTAATGGTGTCGATTGCCAGCATTTCGCCTGGGCCAACTCGACCTTTTTCCACCACTTCGTCTGGGGTATAGTCCCAAATACCTACTTCAGAAGCCAAGGTAATTAATTTGTCGCGCGTGATCACAAAGCGAGCAGGGCGCAGGCCATTTCGATCCAGGTTACACGCCACATGCTGGCCATTGGTTAACACGATACCCGCTGGGCCATCCCATGGCTCCATATGCATGGAGTTAAATTCGTAAAAGGCTTTAAGATTATCATCCATCACCTTATTACCCTGCCAAGCAGGCGGCACGAGTAAACGCATCGCACGGAATAAGTCCATACCGCCGGCTAGAAGCAACTCAAGCTGATTGTCTAGCGAGCTTGAGTCTGAGCCTGTTTGGCCGACAAAGGGCGCTGCATCTAATAAGTCAGGTAATAGTGGCGAGGCAAATTTGTATTGCCGAGCACGAGCCCACTGCCGGTTACCCGTGATGGTATTTATTTCGCCATTGTGCGCTAAGAAACGGAAAGGCTGTGCTAACTTCCAGCGCGGCATGGTATTGGTAGAAAAACGTTGGTGGAACACGCAAATGGCGGTTTCCATGCGAATATCGGCTAAGTCGAGATAATACTTTGGCAAGTCTGCCGGCATCATCAAGCCTTTAAACACCGTGACCAGTGAAGAGAAGCTGGGGATATAAAAATCGTCATCTTCAACCAGTTGTTGTTCAACCCGGCGACGAACCATATAAAGTCGGCGTTCTAAATCGTGATCACCCCAGCCATGTGGTGCATTAACGATCACTTGTTCAATTTTTGGCATTGAGCTCAAGGCCAAAGGGCCGAGCACATTCGCATCAACAGGTACGGTGCGCCATGCCACTAAAGTGAGTGTTTCACGGGCAATTTCTTTGTTGATAATGTCTTTAGCAAAGGCCGCTTTAACCGGATCTGCGCTTAAAAAGATCATCCCTACGCCATATTTTTTGGCCAGGTTCCACTGATTTTCTTCTGCTATCGCCCGAAAAAAACTGTCGGGTTTTTGCATTAATAGGCCGCAACCATCGCCGGTTTTACCGTCGGCAGAAATACCGCCGCGATGTTGCATGCGATCCAGACCATTGATAGCTGTTCTCACAATGCGGTGACTGGCGACACCCTCTAGGTGCGCAATCAGCCCAAAGCCACAGTTCTCTCTTGCCTGACTATGCTGATATAACGCCATGACACGCCTCCAAACTTATCCTGAAAAAAATAAATATTTACTATTTTTGAATTATTATTCTGATTTTTATTTGTGATGCTACGGTGAAAACCGTGCGGCAGTGTTAAAAGAAGAGCTAGTTGTAGCGTGCTTTTATCTGCGTTTTTAGCCATCTATACTTTCAAAGGCTAACAGGTATACCGATATTTTAGTGAAATTGCAAGCGAGATTTACCCTTTGAATGCGGCATTAATGCTGAGCTTGTGCAGTTTTCACTTAAGGTATGCGCTACCTTGTAAAGCTGTAATCCAAGCTGGTGACTTTTAACCGCTACAACAAAGTAACGTTTACAGATCCAACTGCTTGTTATTAATCACAGTCAAATAATTATGCGTTACTTACTGCTGAGCCCTCGAGCTGAGCGCCACGGCCATAGCATTGGCAAAGCAAGTAATAACCGCTACTCTAGCTCAATCTTAACCTTAGTAAGTTTAGTGGCAGTTTGCTTATCTGGTAAAATTTATTCAGCCTTTCTTTTAAGGTGATTTCTTTTGCTTTAATAGCGATGTTATCGCTGGCCGCGTAGCCCAAAACAGCAGGAATGTGTTCTATATGCAAAATCCCGTTCACCCTCAAATTAAAGCATTTGCTAGCCGAGTGCGGCATTGGGGGCATTGGCCATTAGGCATATTATTAGTAGTGCTGTTAGCGACGCTGGTATTACTCAGTTATGTTGCTTATACCGCGGTGTTTGATCGTGAAGTGATCTTGCACGAATTACAGTTATTACTAATTTACGTTGTACCGCTATTGTCTTCCGTGATGATGGTGGTGTTTTACTTAGTGCTGAAACTCGATGGCGCTTTGCGTTTTGTTGATGATTCTGCGCAAGCTGAGCGGCAACTCAACCAATCGATGCAAGAAAATATACGCCAGCTTAACTTTGAAATTGAAGAGCGGAAAAAAGCGTTTGAAGCAAAACGCCGAGCCATTGAAGAGTTAAGAAAAGAAATTAGCGAGCGGCGCAAAACTGAGCAGGAGTTAGCTGAGCAAAGCTTATTAATCCGCTCGATTGTTGATAGCTCACCCGATCTTTTTTATTACCGCGATGAAAAGGGCTTATTAGCCAGTTGCAATAAAATGTTTGAGAGCATAATGGCGCGGCCAATGCACGAATTAATTGGGCAAGATTTAACGAAGCTGTATGCTTTTGATAGCCCACAAGCGGCAATTTTGTCTGAGTATGGCTTACCATCACCTGAAACCGAATTAACGCTAGATATCGAATTTAAACAAGCTGACAATTCAATCAGTTGGTTTGAAATGCGTCATCTGCCTTTTTATGATCGACAAGGCCGGTATATCGGTTTGTTAGGGTTTGGGCGCGATATCACCTCGCGTAAATTAGCTGAACAAGCCCTAGAAAAAGCCTATCAAGATAAAGGCCAATTTATTGCCACCTTAAGTCATGAACTGCGCACGCCGTTAAATGGGATTGTCGGTTTATCGCGCCGCTTACTCAGCAGCAATTTGTCGACAGAGCAATTTAGCTGGGCCAATACTATTTTTACCAGTGCCGAGACGTTGGGTAATATTTTTAACGATATTATCGATCTCGATAAAATTGATCGGCGTGAGCTTGATATTATTTATCAAAGTGTTCATCTGCAGCGCTTTTTACAAGATATCGCCAATTTTGCTGAGTTAATTTGTCAGCAAAAGGGTCTTGCGTTCAGCCTAACCACCAGCGGCAACCAGGATTGTTATTTATTGTTAGATGCTACGCGGCTGCGGCAGGTGTTATGGAATTTACTGAGCAACGCCGTTAAGTTTACGCGTCAAGGTCAGGTACAGTTAGACTGTCAAATTATTGATGAGTCGTTATTGCTTAGCGTCAGTGATACCGGTATTGGGATTGCGCAGCATGAGCAAGAGCGTATCTTTGATATGTATTATAAATCGCAAGATGGTCATCGCTTAAGTATTGTCGGCTCAGGTATCGGTTTATCGGTATCACGGGTGCTTGTTGAGGCGATGCAGGGGACTATTCGCGTGCAAAGCCAACAAGGCACGGGTAGCTGCTTTATTGTTGGTTTACCAATTATTAGTGCCGATGCACCCGCCAAAGTTGAGCCGGTTGCGTGTCCTGAGCTCACCATCTTACTCATTGAAGATGTGCCGCTAAACGCCGATATTGCCATTGCCTTACTCGAGCAACGTGGTCATACCGTGATCCACGCTGAAACAGGCGAGGATGCCTTAGCCTTACTGGATACGGAAGATGATTTAGATTTGGTGTTACTAGATATGCAATTACCTGATATGGATGGGGATGTGATTGCCAGACATATTCGAGCCGAGCCGCATTTAGCGAATTTACCGATTGTCATGCTCAGTGCTAATGTCCGAAAAGCGCAGCAAGTACTTAGCGACATTCGCTTAGATGGTGCTTTAAGTAAGCCACTAAATACGGATAAATTAGATTTATTATTAGCTGAGCTGTTTTCACCCAGTGCGTTAAAGCGCTTACAGTTAGAGCAGGCTCAGACTAAAGATGATACTGCAACACAAGATAATGCCATTCTTGATGATAAGACCTTACAAAGTTATCTGCAGTCATTAGGTAAAGAGGGCATGCAACGCAGCGCGACGTTGTTTGCGCAGCTGTTACCGGGTTATATCAATAAATTATTAGAGGCGGTAGTACAACAGCATCAAGAAGATCTTGCAGCTAATGCGCATAAGCTTAAAGGCGCTGCGGCAGCGGTTGGTTTACGTTGGGTGCAAGAGCAGGCACGACAATTAGAAGAAACAAGTTTAAAGCAAGCAGGTTTAGAGCGAAGGATCTTGGAGTTACATTTTACTACAGAGCAGCATTTAACTGCTCTGCAGCAATATATCGAAAGTTACTAATTACTTTTCGAGTTTACCCACAAAGCGGTAACCTTCACCATGGATGGTGCTGATTAACTCTGGGCTATCCACGTCAGATTCGAAATGTTTACGAATACGGCGGATTGTCACATCGACAGTCCGATCGTTTGGCCGTAAATCACGACCTGTCATATGACGGATCAGCTGCTCGCGAGTAAAGATTTTACCTGGGGTGTCTAACATCAGACGTAATGCCCGATACTCACCTTTTGGTAGCCGACGTGCAACGCCGCTTGGCGACGTCAGATTGCGGCTGTTTTCGTCTAATGTCCAACCATTGAACTTTAAGACACTTTTATGTTCTTCAACCACAGGCTGAGCAGAGGTACGGCCGAGCAGGTTACGAGCACGGATGGTCAATTCACGCGGATTGAACGGTTTAGTTAAATAATCATCCGCGCCAATTTCTAAGCCTAAAATGCGATCAACTTCGCTATCCCGGCCGGTTAAAAAAATCAGGCCGATATTTTCTTTTTGGCGTAACTCCCTCGCCAGAATTAAGCCATTCTTTCCTGGCAGATTAATATCCATCACGATTAGATTGACTTGATTTTCCTCCAGTTTTTTGTGCATCTCATCGCCATTAATGGCTTCGATCACATCATAACCTTCTCCCTGGAACAGACTTACCAGATTTAATCGGGTAACTTCTTCATCTTCAACGACTAGAATCACAGGTGTTTGCATTGGAGTTAAACCTTATATAGGAAGTGTAAAAGTTAAGTTTTTAAATGAAGGAAACTTGACGTTGTGTTGTCAAATTAGTGCTAATTATAGCGTGAAACGGCAAATGTTAACAAGATTTTTGTTAACATTTGCCGATACTGTCGATTAGAGTATGACTAAGTCTTTATATTTCAATCGTTAATGAAATTACTTTTTCAGCGGCTGTGCGCTGGTGGGGAAGTCGATATCAATTGTTACACCGTTCCCTAATTGACTATCTAGGTGAATGTTGCCATTTAAAGCTTGAGTAACAAGGTTGTAGACCAAGTGCATACCCAAACCGCTACCCCCC
Organism: Alishewanella sp. SMS8; assembly: GCF_030737935.1. Taxonomy (NCBI): domain Bacteria; kingdom Pseudomonadati; phylum Pseudomonadota; class Gammaproteobacteria; order Alteromonadales; family Alteromonadaceae; genus Alishewanella; species Alishewanella sp. SMS8. Next base: position 19,410 of record NZ_JAPJEA010000002.1, on the reverse strand, counting down.
TCTCCGCGCTTAGTGGTAACAAAGGGATCAAAAATACGTTTACGAATATGCTCAGGCACACCTTTACCATCATCTTTGTAACACAAGTAACAGCGATTTTGGCGCTGCTCGGCACTGATCAGAATATGACCTTGGCTATTAGGCTCGTAAGCATGAATAAGGCTGTTCATAATCAGGTTAATTAAGATTTGGTTGATGGGCCCTGGTTTGCTGATAATAAATAAGTCCTCTGGACATTGCACAGTCAGTTGATGCGGTGTTTTTTTCAAATGAGGTCTTAATGACAATAACACTTCATTAATCAACTGTTTTAAATTAAAGCGCCGCTGATTTTCGTTAGACTGATCTACTGCTACCTGTTTAAAGCTGCTGATTAAACCGGCCGCCCGCTCCAAATTTCTATAAATAATGCCAAGGTTTTCTTTGCTATCAGCCAAAAAGCGTTCTAATTGATTAGCCGTGAGTTTTTTATCGGCAAATGCGCGTTCGATATCTTGAATACGATCTTGCATTAAGGTTGACGCGGTTACGCCTAACCCAATAGGAGTATTCACTTCATGGGCAATGCCCGCCACCATTTGCCCGAGACTGGCCATTTTCTCGGTTTCGACAATTTGCGTTTGATATTTATGTAAGGTTGCTAGGGTGTTCAATAACTCTTGATTGGAGGTTTTTAATGCCAGTGTACGCTCAGTCACTGTCTGCTCGAGGTTTTGGTTTAATTGTTTAATTTCTTGCTCGGCATGTTCGCGTTTGTGCAGCTCATTTTCAATACGATCCATCATGGTATTAAAGGCCCGGTTTAGCTGATTAAACTCGGTTAATTCAGTGGCCGGGGCGCGCACACTGTACTCTTTACTGCGGGCGACCTGATGTACTAATGCCAATAAGGTATTAATAGGTTTGGTAAAGTATTTTAAAAGCTTAAATGCCAGAAAAAAGCATAATATCAGCGCCATGGCGGCAATCAGCAGGTTTATCAGTGTTTGCTGGCGCTGCGAGCTTAACAGTTCTTGGCGGCTTGCTCTTAAATAAACATAACCAAGCAACTTGTCATTTAGCAGGATGGCTTTGCTTTGCTCCATCAAATCATCATTAATCGCTAACGTGGTTAAGTGTTCGACTCGATGCTGTTGGGAAGGTAAAGCAGCGCTATCTGCTTTATTAAAACTGGCAAAAAAATTGAGTTTGTTTTCAGAAGCATCCCATTGATAAATATGGACATATTTAATCATTGGTATCGAATCTAATGCTTTAAGGCGTTGTTCTTCTAGCTCTGGTTTATTGTGTTGTAAATTGGATTGGGCATTCACTGCAATAATGTTGAGCAAGGAACTGAATTGGTTTTGTTGTTGCGTGTTTTGTCGCAGGTAATCCAGATAATTCGTGAGAAACAAGGTTAATGCCAAAGTAATGCTACAAATCAGCATAACTAACCAAATTAAAGCGGCTTTCATTGAGGTGGCTCGGGCTTTAACTGTCATTTTGTAGGCAGGACTTCCTTGTTGACTCACTAAACTTGTGTTTGATGCTAAACATATATTGGCTTTTTGCAAAGAGTTACTGGAAAAATTATTTTCGCGGTTTATAGTAATCACGAGCAATCAGTTAGGAGTGTGATGATGGAACTGTGGCAACATTACAAAAACAGTATCTTTTTATGTCATCAACGTTTAGCCACGCATCTTAGCTTTGCCATTGTGAGTGCACAAAACCCCGCAGGAGTTAATTTACCCGCCGTGTACAACCGCTTGCTGGATAAACAACTGCAAGCACAGCTGCAGCAAACCGGCTTAGCGTATCGCTCGGTTATCGGCTCGGCCCCAGATCGTTCCTTTGAAGAAAGAAGTTGGATGGTGTTGTGCGATAAAATCCAAGCGATTGCACTTGGGCGATTGTTTACGCAAAATGCGATTTTTTGGGTTGATAAGAATGAGCTGTATCTCGTGCCAGTTTTAATGCAACAGCCAGAAGAGTACTTAGGTGGCTTCGCTAATCGTTTGGTGCTGTTACCGGCTTAACGCTCACGTCGTAACACTTGTAATATCGCTTCAACCTCAATTGGTAAATCGCTTTGTAATTGCTGCTTTAAACGCAGTTGAGCAAGTCGCGCTTCAGGTGTCGTGGCAGGGGCGAGCAGTGGGCTAAAATCGGTTACGCAAATACAGCGTACTGCCATTTTATTCACATCGGGCAATTGCACGGCTCGATAAATTTGATGTGGGCAGGCGGTATTACGCAAACTGGACTGTAAGCAACTCTTAACCTGCTCAGCCGATAACTCGGCACTGCAGGCTAAGAGTAACAGTAACAATAATCGTGCTCCAATCGGCATAATTAACCTTTTAATTAATGCTTTACCGCTTGGTATATCACAAAACCATGGCGTTTCGCCAGAACGTTAACTTTACCAAAGGCTTGTTCAAACAGTTGCTGATAAGCTAAGTGGTTATTGGCCACTACCGTCAGCGTACCGCCTTTTTGCAGGCGTTGTACGCTTTGACTGATCAAGGCTTCGCTGATGCTGTAATCGGTTTTAATTCCAGTATGAAACGGCGGGTTGCTAACAATATGTTTAAAGGTTAAGGGGTGTGCCGGCAAACCATCCGCCGCGACCACTTCGCCTTTTAAACCATTCGCTTTTAACGTCGCAACCGTTGCATTTACGGCTAATGCGGAGATATCAGAGCAGTATAATTCAATGGCCGGTGCCTGCTGTTTTAAATAGGCACCAATAATGCCGGCACCACAAGCAAAGTCGAGTACCATACCATCTTGAATATGCGTTACATGTTCAAGCAGCAATGCCGTGCCTTTATCCAGTTTGCCATGATTAAACACGCCGGGTAGCGAACACACCTTAAGGGGGCTATTAGCTAAGGTAAGTGAGAACTCACTTAGCCGGTTTGCAGGAAGAGAATCAAGCGCTCCGCTTAATGAAAACCATAAACAATGCTTGGCATTATCTAATTTGTGCGCATGCAAACCCAATTTCTCGGCGTGCGTGACCAGACTTTTAATACCGCCTTTATTATCACCCACTAAGAATAGCTGTGCGTCCGCGGCTAAAGCCCTGCTAATTAATTGCAGGGTACCCGCCAGTTGCTCTTTACTTTTGGGGTAGAAAAGCACCACGGTATTAAATTGTTCTGTAAATTTCGGTTCGGCGCTAAAGTAAACGTTTTTAGCTGCGCGTTGCCATTGATGATTGACCGCCGCATCAGTGGTAAAACAGCTGAACGAAGACAGTTCGTGCAACTGATGCGACAGTAAGTCGGCTTCAGGCTCAACAAAAAGAACAGCGCCAGTTAAATCGGCGAGGTTACGTAAAATCAGCTGACTGGTGTTAGCAAGCATTAACTTATCCTTTTAAACATAAGATCCCAAACACCATGCCCAAGCTTCTGCCCACGTTGTTCAAATTTGGTCAGCGGGCGATGTTCTGGTCGCTCGACATAGTTATTGCTCGCCGATAAATTACTAAATCCCTCGGCATGTTGCATGACTTCTAGCATATGCTCAGCGTAGTTTTCCCAATCGGTGGCCATATGAAACACGCCGCCTATTTTCAGTTTACTACGCAGCGCTTGCACGAATTCAGCTTGGACAATGCGACGCTTGTGATGGCGTTTTTTATGCCATGGATCGGGGAAAAACAGCTGCACGGTATCTAGGCTTTGCTCTGGGATCATATGCGCTAAAACCTCTACCGCATCATGCTCAAATACTTTTAAGTTTTTAACTTGTTGTGTTACCGCTTCTGATAAACAAGCGCCTACACCAGGCCGATGCACTTCAATGCCGATAAAATCATGATCGGTCGCCGCTTGCGCCATCGCCACCAGCGATTTACCCATACCAAAGCCGATTTCAAGCACTCGTGGCGCTGAGCGCGCAAACACTTGGTCAAGGTCAAGTAAACTGGGTTGATAATCAATGCCGTATTCTGACCAATAGTTATCTAGAGCATGTTGCTGACCTTTAGTTAGGCGGCCTTCACGCAGCACAAAAGATCGGATCCGTCGCAGATAGGGGGTTTCAGTTGATGGCGATACATTTTGCTCGCGCTGCGCGTTGTTGTCCTCTGTGCTCATTTTTTGCTCCGTACACTAAATGGGGGCGTATTATCCTTGGAATAGCCTTCAAGCTCAACCTAATAAAATAGCGCTGATCTGCTACACTGCGCTACAGCATAATTAGGCGGCGCATAGCAAGCGGCTTTGAGGAGAATAAATAGTGCAGTACGCAACGTGGTTTGCCGAGCAATTGGTGCATTGGCAACGGCAACATGGTCGCAACAACTTGCCATGGCAAGTGCAAAAAAGCCCTTATAAAACCTGGCTATCGGAAGTGATGTTGCAACAAACACAGGTAGCAACAGTGATCCCGTATTTTGAACGTTTTGTGCAGCGCTTCCCTGATATTCAAAGCTTGGCGCAAGCGCCAATTGACGAGGTGTTACATCTGTGGACTGGCTTAGGTTATTACGCTCGAGCCCGCAATCTCCATAAAGCGGCGGTTGAAATTGTTACCGAGCATGCGGGGCAATTCCCTACTGATTTCGAGCAAATTGTTGCATTGCCTGGCATTGGCCGTTCTACGGCGGGCGCCATCTTATCGCTGGCGCTGGGTCAGCATTACCCCATTTTAGATGGTAACTGTAAAAGAGTCTTAGCGCGTTTCGCCGGGATTGCCGGCTGGCCAGGACAAAAACAGGTAGAGCAACAACTATGGCAGTTGGCAGAGCAATTGACCCCAGCCGACACTTTTGCTGAATTTAACCAGGGTATGATGGATTTGGGCGCCTCACTTTGTAGTCGCAGTAAACCTCGCTGCGCCGAGTGCCCACTGCAACGACATTGTTTGGCGGCATTACAAGGTGATCAAGTCTTGTATCCGGGCAAAAAACCGAAAAAAGCCATACCCGAGAAGCAAAGTTTTTGGTTGCTATTACAACATCAGCAGCAGGTTTATATGTTGCAACGTCCAGCAAGTGGTTTGTGGGGCGGCTTATTTGGTTTTCTGGAGTTTAACAGTGCCGAGTTACGTGATGAGTATCTTGCACTGCAAGGTTTAGCCGCAATGCCACAGCATGAGTTGGCCGGGTTTCGGCATACTTTTAGCCATTTTCATCTATGGATCCAACCCATGCTGCTCAAGCTTGAGCGCTTACCCGCAATGGTACAGGAGCAATCTACAGCAACTTGGTTTACAATAGACCCCTTACCTGAGGTTGGCTTGTCTGCTCCGGCAAAACAACTGCTGCAGCAACTCGCTATGTATTCGCCTGATTAAGGAAATGAGTTTATGAGTCGAACAGTTTATTGTCAGTTTTTGAAAAAAGAAGCACCGGGTTTAGATTTTCAGTTCTACCCAGGTGAATTAGGCAAAAGAGTCTTTGATAACATCAGTAAAGAAGCCTGGGCGCAATGGCAAACCAAGCAAGTGATGCTGATTAACGAAAAAAAATTAAATATGATGAACGTTGAACACCGTAAACTGTTAGAAGAGCAAATGGTGGCTTTTTTATTTGAGGGTCAAGACGTTGAGATTGAAGGCTACAAACCGCAGTAATCACCGTGCTAAACCGCATTGCTGCTTAGCGTGAACTTGCCTGATGACTAATTAATGAATGGATTTTTATGGCTCGCCGTTTGCCACCACTTAACGCTTTAAAGGCATTTGAAACTGCCGCCCGGCATCTTAGTTTTACCAAGGCGGCAGAGGAAATGTATGTCACTCAGGCTGCGATTAGTCATCAAATTAAAGCGCTTGAAGATCATCTTGGGCTGAAACTTTTTATGCGTAAAAACCGCTCTTTACTCTTAACGGAAGAAGGGCAGAGTTATTTTTTAGACATTAAAGAGATTTTCCTACAATTACACGACGCCACTGAAAAGCTGTTAGCGCGTGGTGCCAAAGGTGCGTTAACGGTTAGCTTGCAGCCGAGCTTTGCTATTCAATGGTTAGTGCCGCGTTTGAACCAGTTTAGCGAGTTGCACCCTGATATCGATGTGCGCATTAAAGCGGTCGATTTAGACGAAGGCTCTTTGACCGACGATGTCGATGTCGCGATTTATTATGGCCGTGGCAATTGGCGTAATCTGGTGGCCGAAAAGCTGCATACCGAATACTTATTACCGGTATGTTCACCGTTGTTACTTAACGGCAATAAGCCATTACTTGAGCCAGACGATTTACGCTTTCATAACTTATTGCATGATGGCTCTCGCCGCGCTTGGAAATCGTGGTTTTCAAGCCAAGGTTTTAAAAACTTTAACGTTAATCAAGGGCCTATTTTTAGTCATTCGTCAATGGTGCTGCAGGCTGCTATTCATGGTCAAGGTGTTGCCTTGGCGCATAATGTGTTAGCTCGGCCTGATATCACTTCTGGCCGATTGTTTGTGCCGTTTAATCATGTATTAATCAGCAAAGACTCGTACTACTTAGTGCATCGTGAAAGCCAAACCGAATTGGGGAAAATTGCCGCGTTTCGTCAATGGATGCTTGATATGGTGTTGGCCGAGCAAGCCGATTTTACCGAGCAGCATTTTACCAATGCGGTAGCGCTGGATGAGTAAAACAGCGGTAAAGTTGTTATTAACGCATGGGGCGGGGGCATCTTGTCACAGCGACTTTATGCAGCAACTTTGTTCAGCGCTCTTTGCAGAGCAAATTGAAGTAAGCTTATTTCATTTTGGTTATATGCAAACTCGACTAGACGGTGGCAGTAGACGGCCGCCGCCCAAAGCCACGTTGTTGCAACCTGAATTAATGGCTGCATTAAAGCAGTTTGCCCGCGATGGTCAGCCTTGTTTTATTGCGGGTAAGTCAATGGGCGGGCGTATTGCCTCTATGCTAGCGGCAGATCCAGAGGCTGCGGCAATGTTGGCGGGCTGCTTTGTTTATGGTTATCCGTTTCATGCGCCGGGTAAAAGTGTTTGGCGAACGGCGCATTTTAATCAACTGACTGTTCCCTTAGTGATTTTGCAAGGTGAGCGCGACCCTTTTGGCAAGCGAAACGAGGTGGCCGCTAAACATTGGCCAGGCGTAATTTTGCACTGGTTAAACAGTGGCGACCATGATTTTAAACCGTTAAAAAGCAGTGGTCAGTCGCAAGCCTCGCTTATTATTGAGGCGGCTAGCATTACACGAAGGTACATTGATGCAATTTTGGATGAAACTCAGCCGTAGTTTAGCGGCATTGTATGGTGCGGCGGTGGTGGCCTTAGCGGCTTTACTGATGCATTTATGGCAAAGCGCACTGTCGCCCGATGCGGCAACACGTATCGTGATTGCCTTGGCATTACTGGCGTTGCATAGCTTGGCTTTGCTGCAACTAGATAGAAAAACCGGCAGTCGCTTGTTAGCCTTAACCGCAGCGTTATGGCAGCTGGGAATTTGGTTATTTTGTTGGACGTTACTTGCCGGGGCTTTGCAATTACCCGGTTATTTTTCTGCTTTGGCACCATTAGGCGGTCAAAGTTTTATTTTAGGCTGGCTGGTTTTGGCAATCGCCAACTGGCGCAGGGATTAATTAATGAAACAGTTAATGCTTTATTGTCGTGCAGGTTTTGAGAAAGAATGTGCGGCAGAAATTCAAGATCAGGCAGCAGCCTTTAACGTCTTTGGCTTTTGTAAATTAAAAGCCAATAGCGCTTTTGTTATTTTCGAGGCTTACGACGCAGACAGTTTGCGAGCGTTTTATCGTGATTTTGACTTTCGTGACTTTATCTTTATCCGTCAATGGATCCTGTTATTGGCCGAGCCATTAACCTTACCGGCAACCGATCGTATTGCACCGGTGTTAGAAGCCGCTTTAGCTCAAGAAGTGACCAGTTGCGGTGAGCTACGGGTGGAATTTCCAGATACCAATGATGGTAAAACCTTGTCGACGTTAGCGCGTAAATTTACGGTACCCTTGCGTCAAGCTTTACGCCAAGCGGGCGTGATGTTACCCAAAGAGCAAAAGCGTGCTGCAGTACTGCATTTGTTTTTAATATCGGGTAACGAGGGCTATTTGGGCCTGTCTTACCCAGAAAACAACTCTTCTTTAGAAAACGGCATTCTACGCTTAAAGTTTCCAGCAGAGGCGCCCAGTCGCAGTACCTTAAAACTAGAAGAAGCGTTTTTGAGTTTTATTCCGCGCGATGAATGGGAGACCCGTTTAGCGCCGGGCATGAATGCGGTAGATTTAGGCGCAAGCCCGGGAGGTTGGACTTACCAATTAGTCAAACGCAGCATGATGGTTACGGCTATTGATAACGGTCCGATGGCAGATTCATTAATGGACACCGGGCAAGTTAAACACCAGACGGTGGATGGCTTTAAATTTGAACCGAAGAAACGTAATGTCTATTGGTTGGTTTGCGACATGATTGAACAACCACAGCGAGTTGCTCCTTTAATTGCGTCGTGGTTAGTAAAAGGCTGGTGTCAGGAAACGATCTTTAACTTAAAATTGCCAATGAAACGCCGTTACGAAACGGTCAAAGAAGTCCTTGCTGATTTTGAACAGATTTTACAGCAGGCCGGTTTAGGTTACGAGTTACAAGTAAAACACTTGTACCATGACCGAGAAGAAGTCACAGTACATGTGTTGTCGTTGGCTAAGCGTTAATTCGCGGTAAGTTCGAGTTCCAGCCAGACTAAACGATGGTCTGAGCTGGCTTCTCGGGTGCCAATCAAATAATAATCAGCGGTATCTTTTGCGGGCCAAAAAACACCTGCGTCTTTAATGTTGAATCCCTGCTTCGATGGTAAAACATAATCAGCACGCATCCGCCAACTGGCAGTGTGACTTGCCGCAAATTCACGATCTGGGCTGTGCTCTAACCCACCTACACTTTGCGGCACCACACTATTGTTAACGCTCGGGTGGCTTGTTAAGCCCGCAATGCCGGTTAATAAGGCATCTCCTTCGCCTTGGGCTGAGGCATTTAAATCACCCAAGATCACAAAGGGTTGCTGTTGTGCAATACCACCGCGCTGTCCTTGATCATCGTAAATATAATCTGATGTCTCAGCGGTTAGATAATCAGTCCAGAAGCGAATTTCGTCGTGATTACGTTTACCATTGCGATTTTCCGGGCCGTCAAAAACAGGGGGCGTGGGGTGACTGATCAGCAAATGCACCGTTTTGCCGCCCACTAACACCGGCACATCCCAATGTGACTTGGATGATAACGGAAACTCTTGCCAAGCTTCTTTACTATACCAAGGCATGCCATCAGCTTTTAACGTAGGCAAATGCTGTGGCATGTCTTTCCATTTGAAATGCTGAAATGTGCGCACTTGCTCAGCAACGATAGGGTATTTAGACAACAAAACCATGCCATATTGTCCGGGATAAAAACCAAAGCCCCAAGCATCATTACCAACCCCAGTCGCTTTACCGTTGTTATCCAAATCATAAGGGCTGGGTTGGCCGGTATTGACGGTATGGTAATAAAAGTAGGGATAATCGATAGCTTTACTACCGGCTTGAGCTTGCTGCAGATAATTATTGATAAATGCCTGCACGCCTTGCTCAGGATCGGCAATATAGTCAAATTCATTGAGTAACAAGATATCAGGCCTTACGCGCTGAATGATCGCCGCAATGTTTTGTACTTGAGGATGATTTTTGCTGGCGAGCACATCCATTAATACTTGTGGGCTGCCTTTTTCACCCTTTTTCAGATAATTGTCGGCTTCCATACTGACATTAAAGGTGGCAACCTTCAGCGTTTGTTGTGCTAAGAGTGAGCTGGGTAGCATAGTGAACATCGCCATAATAAAAACATGAATTAATTTTGTATGCATAACATTACCTAAAAATTAACAGCCTATCATTAGACTCGCCAAGTGAGTGAGGCTATCAAGAAGTGATTAGGTTGTTTAAAAATGTAATTTGTTATTTTACATTAGAAGTATGAATAGCTTATGAAGATTTGTGTTTATTAGTAATTAATCGTCAAAAAAAGATATTTTTTGAGCGTTTTTGCCTCATATTATTCGCTTCAGAAATTTGTCATGTTACAATCGTATGACGGGGAGTCTTTGGCAATACAAAAATAGAAAAGTTCCCGTAATTTGGTAAACGTAACGAAAATGACATATTTGTCCGTTATGCTCGCCAGCAGATTGATAGCAATCTTACAAAACTAAATCGGATTTAGCTAAGAACCCACAACTACCAGGTGAAAACGATATGAAAATTAAACATTTAGCGTTGGCAGTGACACTCGCCTTGGGTGTCAGTAATTTGGCTTATGCCGATACATCTTCTGCCATTCGCGGCAATATTGTCAGCCCTACTGGACAAATTGCTTCTAATGCACGTGTAGAAATTCTGCACGTACCTTCAGGTACTCGTTCTGTTGCTGTGTCTAACGACTCAGGTGCTTTCTCTAGTTCTGGTTTACGTGTTGGCGGCCCTTACACTGTAACCATCACCAGCAACGAAGGTACAAAAACTTACGAAAATATTTTTATTTCCTTAGGTGAGACATTTCGTTTAAATGCGCAGCTTGAATCTTCTCAAGTTGAACGTATTGCAGTTACAGGCAGTGCGCTTTCTACTGGTAATAACACAGGTAGCAGCAGCTATTTTGGCGCGGCTGACATTGCCAACGCACCAAGTTTTGACCGTGATATTAAAGATATCGTTCGTAATAACCCATTAGCAGTTTTATCGTCTAAAGACGGTGAGTTAAGCGTTGCGGGTACTAACCCACGTTTTAACAGCATTTCAGTTGACGGCATTGCGCAAAACGATGACTTCGGTTTGAACGCTAACGGTTACCCAACGACGCGTTCACCTATTTCTTTAGATGCTATCGATCAAGTTACCATCGACGTTTCCCCTTTTAACGCTAAAGACAGCGGTTTCCAAGGTGCAAAAATTAACGCGGTGACCAAGTCAGGCGCGAATGAAATGTTTGGTTCTTTGTTCTATGAAACACAGAATGACAAATTGGCCGGCACGCCGAAAAACCGTGGTCAAGATATTCCGTTAGCCTTTGATGAAACAACCTATGGTGCAACCTTAGGCGGTGCTATCGTTCAAGATAAATTGTTTTTCTTCGCCTCTTACGAGTTTTATGAAGCGGATACGCCAATTGAGTGGGGCCCAGCAGGTTCAGGTGCGCCTAACCAAACTGACGCAACAAATGCTCAGTATTTACAAGTTCAACAAATTGCCCGTGATGTTTACGGTGTAGATGCCGGTGCTTGGGATATCTCTCCTGTCACTGACGATGAAAAGTTCTTGTTAAAGTTAGACTGGAACATTAGCAATGACCATCGTGCTGCTTTTACCTATCAATATAGCAAAGGTAACCGTACCTCTAACACCTCAAGTTTTGCCGGTGAATTACGTTTATCTTCTCACTGGTACGATCGGGTAGAAGAGTTAAACAACTATGCGTTTAAACTTTATTCAGATTGGACGCCAGACTTCTCTACTCAGTTCAGCATTACTTATATCGATAACCCGACAACACAAGCATCGTACGGTGATTTCGGTGATGTGACCATTTTCACCCCAACAGGCAACATTGCTATTGGTTCAGACGTTTCTCGTCACTCAAATGAACTGAATAAAGAATCATTAATTTTAGCTATGGATGCTGATTACTTGTTGGGTGATCACAGCATTAACTTCGGTTATCAGTATAAAAGCTTAGACATCTATAACTTATTCTTACAGCGTACTAAAGGTGAATACCGATTTGACAGTATTGCTGACTTTGCCAATCGTCAAGCTTCTTACTTACGTTACCAAAACGCTACTAGCTTAAATCCAGTTGATGCTGCAGCGGCTTTTACTCGTGATGAACATGCTATTTATGTACATGACGAATGGGCTGTGACGCCAGAGTTAGTGTTAGATATGGGTATTCGTTATGAGATGCTGGCATCAAGTGACACACCTAAAGCTAACAGCCAGTCTGAAGCGCGCACGGGTTTCCCTAACACTGAAAACTTAGATGGCACGGGTATCGTGTTACCACGTTTTGGTTTTACTTGGGATGCCGCTGATGACTTAGTGGTTCGCGGTGGTGTTGGTCGTTTCTCTGGTGGTCAACCGACTGTTTGGGTATCAAACGCATATTCAAACCCAGGTGTGGGTATTGGTGAAGTGACTTTAACGAGCGGTTCTGATTTAGCTAATATCGACATCAGCGAAATACCACAAAACGTACTAAACACAGTAGCAACATCTACGCGTTTCGCCGGTACAAACTTTACTGATCCTAACTTCAAATTGCCTTCAGATTGGCGTTTCCAGTTAGCGACTGATTACAGCTTCGATCTACCCATTATTGGTGACAATATTTTGTGGACAGCTGAAATTATGTACAAAAAAGCTGAAAACACTGCGTTCTGGATTGATGCGAGCTTAACGGGTGACGAAGATGGCACCACTTTAGATGGCGGCCGGATCATTTATAATGATCCAGATGGCACAACAACCGACTTAATGCTAACCAATGCTGATAAAGATGGACGTTCTAAAATCTTCAGCACAGTATTATTTAAAAAGTGGGATAGTGGTGTTTCTTTAACAACCTCTTACACCAATCAAGATATTACGGACTCACACACTAGTACCAGTTCAACTGCGGGCAGTAACTACGGTTTCAACACTGCAATTAACCGTAACGAAGCTATCTTAGGCCGTTCAGCGTTTGAAACTGAACACCGTTTTGTGATTAACTTCGGTTATGAAACTGAACTGTTCGCCGGTTACAAAACTAACGTGAACATGTTCTTCGAGCGTCGTTCAGGCAAACCAATTACTTACTATGCTGATGGTAACCGTGTTGGAAGCCTTGGTGACCCATATGGTCTGATCAGCCCAGGTACTTTCGGTGATGCATTACTGCCGTACATCCCAACGCAAGGTGATCCAAATGTGCGTTTTGCCTCAGCAGCAGCTGAAGCCACATTCTTCAACACCATTAATGCGCTGGGCTTGGATCAATATGCCGGTGGTTATTTACCACGTGGTGTCAGCACCACGCCTTGGGTAACCACGCTTGATTTAAGTATCCGTCAAGAAATCCCAGGTTTAGTTGAAGGCCATAAAGGTTTAGTTTACTTCACTATCGATAACTTCCTGAACTTACTGGATAGCACTAAAGGCAAGGTATACGGCAGTAACTTCGGCACTATCGAGTTGTTTGAATTCACTATTGACCCAGCAACACGTCAATATGTGTATGGCAACCCATCTACCAACACCAATAACTGGGATCAGTTCTATACACAAGATTCCGCTTGGCGTTTAAAAGTAGGTGTGAAGTACACTTTCTAATACTTGCTTAATTGCATGATAAAAATGCCAGTCAATTGACTGGCATTTTTTTTAGTAGTTTTTTATTTATATCTGCAGCGTAATTAGCGATAATCGCCAACTGTTTTCTTTAAAGTAAGTGATCTTGTGGGTAAGAATACCATTATCGCCATAGCGGGCGCTTCGGCTTCCGGTAAAAGCTTATTTGCATCAACTGTTTACCAAGAACTAGTAGCTGAACTAGGTGGTGAGCGTATTGCTATTCTGTCTGAAGATGCCTATTACCGTGATCAAAGTCATTTGTCTTTTGATCAACGTATACTAACGAATTATGATCATCCCTCTGCGTTTGAACATTCGTTGTTAGTGGAACATTTAAAATTATTGCGGGCCGGTCAAAACATCGCCATGCCGCAATACAGTTACAAGCTTCATACGCGTTTAGACGAAACGATTAAAGTGCAGGCTGCTAAAGTAATTTTGGTAGAAGGTATTTTATTATTAACCGACGAACGCTTGCGTGATGAGTTTGATATCACGGTGTTTATGGATACTCCACTTGATATCTGTTTATTACGTCGAATTAAAAGGGATCTAGAAGATCGTGGCCGCAGCCTAGCCTCTGTTACTGAACAGTATGAAAGCACCGTTCGCCCCGCCTTTTTTGAGTTTATTGCACCTTCAAAACAGTATGCCGACTTGGTGGTTACCCGTGGTGGTAAAAATCAGATAGCGATTGATATTATAAAAGCAAAAATTCGCCAGTTACTGGCAGAATAACAATCAGGGAAATTACGTATGATGGGATTAGTGGGCATTGTTGCCCTGTTACTAGTGGCTTATATTGCTTCAGAAAACCGAAGCCGAATTAGATGGCGAACTGTTGGTGGTGCTTTTGCCATTCAATTAGCCATTGGTGCCTTTGTGTTGTACATACCATTTGGGAAAGACGTTCTGCTGAGTATGTCAGCTGCAGTCAGTAATGTAATTCAATACGCTAATGAAGGTATAAAGTTTTTATTCGGTGATATGGGGCGGTTTGTGTTTGCGATAAACGTACTTACCGTCATTATATTTTTCTCCTCGTTAATCGCTGTGCTTTACCACATCGGTGTGATGAAATTTGTCATTAACATCATTGGTGGTGGGTTGCAGAAGTTACTTGGTACTAGTCGGCCAGAATCAATGAGCGCTGCGGGTAATATTTTTGTCGGTCAAACTGAAGCGCCTTTAGTCGTTAAGCCCTTTATCCCTTCCATGACCCGTTCTGAATTGTTTGCTGTCATGGTGGGAGGGCTAGCTTCAGTCGCTGGTTCTGTTTTGGCAGGTTATGCTTTGCTCGGCATCGAAATGAAATATCTGATTGCCGCCAGTTTTATGGCTGCACCAGGAGGTCTGTTGATGGCCAAAATTTTGATCCCTGAAACTGATCAGCCCAAGAATGAACTCAACGAAATTAGTACTGAAAAGTCGCATACTAACTTAATTGACGCGGCGGCAGCTGGTGCGTCAAGTGGTATGCAACTGGCCTTAAATGTTGGCGCGATGTTACTAGCTTTTGTTGGGTTAATTGCGTTAGTAAACGGGATTGTTGGCGGTATCGGCAATCTGATTGGTTTCGAAGGGCTTACTTTACAACTTATCTTTGGTTATGTGTTCCAGCCTTTAGCTTTTATTCTGGGTGTGTCTTGGGATGAAGCCCGTGCTGCCGGTAGTTTTATTGGCCAGAAGCTAGTCATTAATGAATTTGTCGCATACCTCGACTTTGTGCAAGTGAAGGAACAGTTAAGTGCGCATACGCAAGTTATCGTAACAATAGCGTTATGCGGTTTTGCTAACTTTTCTTCTATTGCTATTTTATTAGGCGGTTTGGGCGGTATGGCTCCATCTCGTCGCGCTGATATTGCTGAGCTGGGTTTAAAAGCTTTGCTTGCGGCAACATTAGCGAACTTAATGAGCGCTGCTATTGCAGGGTTCTTTTTTTACTTAGGCTAAAAAAACAGGTCTTTTATATGACACAGCATGTTCCAACGTTAGATATAAGACGGTTTGCCACCGACAAAGAAAACTTTGTTGCCGAAATTGGCAAAGCCTACACTGAATTTGGATTTTGTGGCATCAGTGGCCACGGTATTCCAGATGAAGTGGTAGAGAATACTTATAAGGTCATCAAGCAATTTTTTGCCTTACCGACAGAGCTGAAAGCTTCGTATGCCAAACCTGAACAAGGTGGTGCTCGGGGTTATACCGCAGTAGGTGTTGAAAAAGC
Organism: Alishewanella sp. SMS8; assembly: GCF_030737935.1. Classification (NCBI taxonomy): domain Bacteria; kingdom Pseudomonadati; phylum Pseudomonadota; class Gammaproteobacteria; order Alteromonadales; family Alteromonadaceae; genus Alishewanella; species Alishewanella sp. SMS8. The sequence continues at coordinate 3,859 of NZ_JAPJEA010000002.1, read as the reverse complement.
AAAAGATTCCAATCATCCAGATTTGAAAGAGTTTTGGCATGTTGGTCGTGAACTGGATGGTGCAGCACCGCATCCCAGTTTATATCCCAATATGTGGCCGGCTGGAGTACCTGGCTTTAAAGAAGCCTCTTCAACCTTATTTACTGAGTTAGAAAAACTGGGTAATCGCGTATTAGAGGCGTTAGCCTTGTATCTACAGCAAGATCAGCACTATTTTGCAGATAAAGTGAATTATGGTAACTCCATTCTACGAGCTATCCACTATCCACCGATTAAAGATACGGCAACTCAATCGATCCGTGCGGGCCAACATGAAGATATTAATTTAATCACTTTGCTCGTTGGTTCAAACGAAGCTGGTTTAGAGATTTTACGCCGTGACGGTAGCTGGTTACCGGTTACCACCATTGAAGGTACTATAGTGGTGAATATCGGTGATATGTTGCAGCGCTTAACTAACCATGTGTTACCGTCGACAACGCATCGAGTGGTTAATCCAGCGGGAATGGCAGCGAGCGAGCCACGTTATTCTATTCCGTTTTTTATGCATCCTAATCCTGACTTTGTTATTGAAACGTTAGACAGCTGTATTAGTGAAAAACGACCAAATTTATATCCAGAGCCGATTAACTCAAATGATTATTTAATGCAGCGGCTGGAAGAGATTGGTTTGCTGAAAAAAGCGAAGTCATAAAGGCTTTGCTCAGCAAATAACCGAACATGAAAAAACGTGCAGAATAGTTGAATCGAGTAGTTGACTAGTTTATTTGAATCGCTATACTGCACGCCATGTTAGGTGCTGTGCACAAACATAACGCAGATGTGGTGGAATTGGTAGACACGCAAGCTTCAGGTGTTTGTGCCCACAAGGCGTGAGAGTTCGAGTCTCTCCATCTGCACCAATTAACCGGCTTTTGCCGGTTTTTTGCTTTTTGGCGTTCGACTTTTTGGTAAAGGGCTTTGCTCAACGGGCTAGCGTGTTAATTCAATCCGTCGAATAAAATCTTCTACTAGCATATCGTACAACTTATTTCCCAGATAAAGATCCTCGACACCATCATCAATGTTCGGGTTATCGTTCACCTCAATTACAAACACTTGTTCACCCGCTTGTTTTAAATCAACACCATACAAACTATCACCAATAGGTTTACAGGCAGCGAGTGCGGCAGCAAGCACATGCTGCGGCACGTCGGCAATAGCACAAGTACTAAAGCCACCACTTTGTGTTTTCGTTTTACCATGTTTGTAGATTTGCCAGTGGTTCCTTGCCATAAAGTATTTACAGGCAAACAACGGTTGGCCATTTAAAACCCCAATACGCCAATCAAAATCGGTAAAAGTATAACGCTGCGCCAAGATAATCGCACTTTGCTCAAACAACGCGGCCAGTTGAGCTTTAAATTCGGTCAGCGTAGACACTTTAACAACTCCCCGAGAAAAGCTGCCATCTGGGATCTTCAATACCAAGGGTAGACCAAAGGCATCAGCTGCTTTTTCTAGGTTATCGTGGTCATGTTTAAATAACATTAAGCCATCTGGGCTGGGCACATTGTGTTGTTGAAATAAGGTTTGTAGATAAACTTTATTACCACAGCGCAATATCGAGTTAGGATCATCAATCACCGCTAACCCTTCACGCTCTGCTTTAACCGCCATATGAAAGGTATGATGATTAACGGCAGTCGTTTCGCGTATAAATAAACCATCGAATTCGGCTAATCGTTGCATATCTTTCGCAGTAATATGTTCGATATCCATTGCCGAGCGTTTTGCCGCTTTAGCGAATAACTCTAAAGATTTTGGTGTGCAGGGAGGGAATTTCTCAGTGGGGTTAGTCAACACAGCCAAATCATATTTGAATTTAAGATTCTTAGGCTCTAAACGCCATATTTTATGGCTGTAGCGTTCTAACACTTCGGCAAAAAAGCTTTGTTCCGTTTCCGTTAATTTATGCACCGCCCCTATCTTGATTGACTTAATTTGCCACTGTATTTTTTTTTGTAGCTCAACCCTAAGCACCGGAACGGGCAAAGCTTCAAATAGATAGCTGGCAAATTTGCGTAAAGCTTTAAGTTCTGTTTCACCAAAATAGATATTAAAAGTGAGCTGCTCTTCTGTCGACTCCGTCAGTGCTTTAGCCAGTTGACTGCGCAGTTGGCCAGGCAGTTCTTCAATAAGCTCTGAAATCTCATGTCGATTAAATTTATTAAAAGCTCTTAATGAAGGCATTACGTGGTGATTATTGGCTTCTGCTAAGAGCGAACAGTAATAACCGGTACCGAGATAATGCGCTTGGCGACATAAGTTAATCACTCTAACTCGCTGTGCTTGCTTTGGTCGCCATTTTAAATAGTCGGGTAAACTCATTACCCCATCATATTGATAAAAGGGCGCCCAATCTTGCAGTTTGTCGACAACGATAATCAGTTTTGCCATAACACCATCAGTTTGTTTGAATTTTAGGTTCTTTCACAAGTATCGGAAAGGATCTGGCATATTGCTACTATACTAGTTAATAAAATTAGAATTAACGTGTCTCAGCAGGAGTCCGTATTGTCAGATGCTCAAGTTCAACCTTCTTTATCAACTATTTGTGCCGCAGAAGTTACCGATATTGCGACCTTGGTTGAGATCGAGCAAGCTTGTTTTACCACCGATAAGCTAAGTGTGCGCAGTTTTCGGCGTTTTATCAGTGAAAAGCGCAGTGACTTATATATAGCGCGTTATAAAAACGAGATTGTTGGTTATTACTTACTGCTTTATCGGCGTGGCACAAGTTTGGCTCGGCTTTACTCGATTGCATTATTACCCAGTGCTCGTGGCACAGGTATTGCTGCGCAGCTATTAAAAGATGCGGAAGAAAGAGCGTTAGAACGGCATTGCGCTTTTATGCGATTAGAAGTTCGACCGGATAATACAGCGGCTATTCGTTTATATCAAAAACTGGGCTACCATCCTTTTGGCGTTAAACTTGATTTTTATGAAGATCATACCGATGCGTTATGCATGCAGAAGCAAATCCATCATTTCCCAGCAATTGCACATCAGCGTGTAGTACCTTATATACCGCAATCGACACCTTTTACTTGTGGTCCGGCTTGCTTATTAATGGCTTTTAATTACTTTATGCCAGAGCAATATACGCCAGAGCATTTAGAAATTGATATTTGGCGAGAAGCCACTACGGTATTTATGACATCAGGTCACGGTGGTTGTGGTCCTTATGGTTTGGCGTTAGCGGCTGAGCGCAGAGGATTCGCCAGTAAAATATATGTCAATCAAGCAGGGCCGTTGTTTCTAGATACGGTGCGTAGCGCAGATAAGAAAGCGGTTATGCAACGTGTCTATCATGCCGATCACAATAAGGTGCTTACTGCGAATATTCCGTTAGCTATAGTTGAGCCTAACTTAGTTTTGATCCAACAGTTACTCGATCAGGGCTATATCTTGTTAGTACTAATCAGTACCTGGCAATTTGATCGCTCCAAGGCACCGCATTGGGTAGTGGTATGTGCCATAGATGAATTCTTCGTCTATATTAATGATCCTGATGTAGCAGACATTCCTTGGCTCTCAAATAGTGAGCGCCAATACATTCCAATCAGTCATTTGGTTTTTCTAAAGGCCTTTGGCTTTGGTAAAAAGCGTTTAAAAGCGGTTGTTGCGATAAAATCGCGCTAATAATAAACGTTTTGCTGGGATTTTCAGCAGTCAGTTAAATCCTTAATAAAAAGCACTTGCAGGATATTTAAAAGGTCCTATAATGCGCGCCATGCCATGGGGGATGCGGCGAACGAGAGTTCAGCAAAACCTGAGGTGATAAAACGAAGTTGCAAAAATCTTTAAAAAAGACGCT
>NZ_JAPJEA010000001.1:842967-1687619 GCF_030737935.1 Alishewanella sp. SMS8 | reverse complement strand
CTGATTATTTCGTTTTAACGAACATCATCATAAGTGCCCACACAGATAATTGATTGCGAATTGTTAAAGAGCGTGCTTTGAACTTCAAAGCGGGAGGCGAATTTTACACCTACCAGATTTTAAGTCAAGCGTGAGGATAATTCTTTTTTAAAACTTATCATCACACCAGACTCTTGTTACTTCACTTCGCTTTTTGAGGCTTTCATCAGCACCCTGAAGCGAGGCGGCCATTTTAGTGATTTAAACTCTGCTGTCAAGCGTCTTTTTTAAAGATTTTTGCAACTTCGTTTTATCACCTCAGGTTTTGCTGAACTCTCGTTCGCCGCATCCCCCGTGGCATGGCGCGCATTATAGGACCTTTTAAATATCCTGCAAGCGTTATAATTAAAAAACTTTGTTATTTTCGATCGTTAGCAGAAAATTTCAACGAAATGCAGATTTTTACAACATTTACTGCATAATAAGTCTTCACAGGAGGGTTTTATGACTTTAAGAAAATATAAAGGTATTGCACCGAAACTAGCTGAAGGTGTTTATGTAGACGCATCGAGTGTTTTAGTTGGTGATATAGAATTAGCTAAGGATGTCAGTATTTGGCCATTAGTTGCAGCAAGGGGCGATGTTAACTTCATTAAGATTGGTGCTAGAAGCAATATTCAAGATGGTTCCGTTTTACATTTATCACGCCCAAGCAAAGGCAAGCCTGCTGGCTCACCCTTGATTATTGGTGAAGATGTCACGGTGGGACATAAAGTCATGCTACATGGTTGCACCCTAGGCAACCGCATACTTGTTGGCATGGGTGCCATTGTTATGGATGATGTGATGGTAGAAGATGATGTAATTATCGGGGCGGGAAGTTTAGTGCCGCCAGGTAAAACACTACAAAGCGGCTATTTATATGTGGGTAGCCCCGCTAAAGCGGCTCGGCCATTAAATGATCATGAGAAAAGCTTTCTAACTGAGTCGGCTTTAAATTATGTCCAATTAAAGAATGAGTATTTGGCGGAAGGTTAAAGCCAAATTTCACCACTCTCTATATAGGTATCTTCGGCAATAGCGGTTTCAGTCAGATCTTCCCAAGTAAACGCATCAGCGATTACTTGGGAGAGGAAGTCTTGTGCATCTTGCTTTGCCGGTATAGCGATATAACACTGCACTTTTAAACCACTTACTAAGCAACTAAAGGCTATGGCTTGTTTGGGCGCTGCATAGTGAAAGTCGTTATTAAAAATTAATTGCTGGTTCATAACGCTAATTGTGCCTTTAACTGCGCCAGTACCGGCGCCATATCCGGTTGCTTGCCACGGAATAAAGCGAACGCGGCGGCCGCTTGCCCCACTAACATTCCTAAACCATCTGCAGTATTTTGCACACCTTGTTGCTGGCACCATATCAGAAAAGCAGTGGGTGAAGCACCGTACAACATGTCATAAGCTAATTGACAATGCGCTAAATGCACGCTGTCAAATTCAGGTCGCTGCCCAGTTAAACCTGATGAAGTTGCATTAATAACGAATTGATAAGGTAACATCGGTATATCGGTTAACGCTGCTGCACTTACCTTGGCATTAAAATTTGCCGCAATTGCTTCAGCTTTGGCTTGGGTACGATTAGCAATAACAATTTGCCCTACGCCTGCTTTTAATAAAGGCCCCACTATACCGCGAGTTGCGCCGCCCGCGCCGATGATTAACACTTTAGCTTCAGCTAGTACCACGCCTAATCGCTGCAAGTCGTGCAGTAGGCCCACACCATCCGTATTATCCCCAACAATTTGGCCAGCATCGTTAAAATATAAGGTGTTTACCGCCCCAGCTTGTAACGCCCCCTCTGAACGCACTTGCGCTAAGGCAAACGCTTGCTCTTTAAACGGCATAGTGACATTTGCGCCCTTGCCACCGGCATTGATGAAGTGCTGCCAGCTGTCGGCAAAACCCTCTACCGGTGCTAGAATAGCCTCATAACTGATGGGTTCAGCCGTTTGCAATGCAAATTGCTGGTGAATAAAAGGGGATTTAGAGTGCCCTATTGGATTTCCAAATACTGCGTAACGGTCCACAATGATGCCTTTTAAGAAGTTAATACAGATGATTTTTAGTAAAAGTAACACAAATAGCAATACGCATCCCACTCCTACGCAAACACCTTATCAATTAATGGGCGGCGAAACGGCAGTGCGTCACTTGGCCAACCGTTTTTACGACATTATGGAAACGGCACCTGAAGCGAAAGCCCTCTATGCCATGCATCCTTTACCTTTAGATGGTATTCGGCAGAAGTTTTTTGAGTTTTTGTCTGGTTGGTTAGGCGGCCCAGCTTTATTCGAACAAAAATATGGGCACCCTCGGCTTCGTGCCAGGCATTTACCCTTTGAAGTCAATGAGCAAATGCGTGAAGAATGGATGTTTTGTATGAATCAGGCATTAAATGAAGTGGTCAGCGATAAAGTGTTACGCGAAGGGATCCGCCAGTCGATTGGTCAACTGGCGTCACATATGATCAACTGTTAGTTAGCGGCTAACAAACCCAACCAATCTTGCGGCTTTAAATAACGCTCATATAACAACGCTTCTGGGCTAGCCGCTTCAGGTTGATAAGCATACTGCCAACGAACTAAAGGCGGCATCGACATTAAGATTGACTCGGTACGCCCGCCACTTTGCAAACCAAATAAAGTGCCGCGATCATAAACCAAATTAAACTCTACATAGCGGCCACGCCGATAGAGTTGAAATTGGCGCTCACGCTCGGTATATGCCAAGGCTTTACGTTTTGCCACAATGGGCAGATATGCCGGAATAAAGGCTTCTCCTACCGCACGCATTAACGCAAAGCTTTGCTCAAAACCTAAAACATTTAAATCATCAAAAAATAAGCCACCTACACCGCGGGTTTCGCCACGATGTTTTAAATAGAAGTAATCATCACACCACTTCTTATAAGCAGGGTAATAATCTGCACCAAAAGGATCGACAGAATCCTTAGCTGTTTGATGCCAATGAACAACATCTTCTTCAAATGGATAGTAAGGCGTTAAATCAAACCCGCCGCCAAACCACCATACCGGTTCCTCGCCGTCTTTTTCTGCAATAAAAAATCGGACATTGGCATGTGTAGTTGGCACATAAGGATTATTAGGATGCAACACCAAAGATACACCGCAAGCGTTAAAGTTGCGTCCCGCTAACTCAGGGCGATGCGCAGTCGCAGAGGCTGGCATCTGTGCACCAAACACATGTGAATAATTTACACCTGCTTGCTCAAAGACTTGACCACCCGTTAATACCCGACTGCGACCACCACCGCCTTCTGGTCGCTGCCAAGCATCTTCAACAAACTGCGCGCCACCATCGGCATCAGCGAGTTGCTGGCACAGTTGATCTTGTAACGCCATTAAAAAGGCTTGTACTTGAGCAAGTTGCTCAGAATGATGAGGCATATTAACTCCTGATGATTTCGCCGGTCATGGCATCACGTATTTGGCTAGGTTGCGTCGCCCCCCCTAAAGGCCCATCAACCACCGCAGCGACTTGTAAGCCAATACTGGCTAATAATTGCTGATAATCATTGATGGCCGCTTCACCTGCAAGATTAGCGCTGGTGGAAACAATAGGTTTACCATAAGCCTGACATAACTGTTGTACTATAGGATGTGCACTGACACGCACCGCAATACTATTAAAATTGCCTGTTATCCAACGCGGCGCCTTAGCACTGGCGGGAAGAACCCAGCTCACATGACCTGGCCAAGATGAAAATATTTGAAAACGCCGCTCTATCGGAATAGCGTTGTCGTGGATGTAAGGCAGTAACTGGGAGTAGTTCGCGGCAATCAGAATCAAGCCCTTTGCAACGGGACGCTGCTTAATCGCGAGCAGTTTTAACACCGCATCTTCATTATCCGGATCACATCCAAGGCCATAAACCGCTTCGGTAGGATATGCAATCACCTCGCCTGCCATTAATTGTTCTACTGCAGTATCAATTGTTGCCATTTTTCACCTAATTCATGCCGCAGACAGACGACCTAGCCACTAAACATTTTATTCGTAACACGATGGGCGGTATAATAACCGTTTCAAACTTCGACTTCATCAAGTTCACAAGGAAACCACTATGCAGGTTGGTATTATCATGGGTTCAACGTCAGATTGGCCTACCATGAAACATGCGGCAGATATGCTTGACCGTTTTGGCATTGCCTATGAGACCAAGGTGGTTTCGGCTCATCGCACCCCACAATTACTGGCTGATTATGCCACTGGCGCGGCTGCAAGGGGTTTGAAAGTGATCATTGCCGGTGCTGGTGGTGCTGCGCACTTACCGGGTATGGCCGCCGCTTTTACGAGTTTGCCGGTTTTAGGTGTTCCTGTGCAGTCAAAAGCTTTAAAGGGTATCGACTCTTTATTATCTATTGTACAAATGCCAAAAGGTGTTGCTGTAGGCACACTGGCGATTGGTGATGCGGGTGCCGCCAATGCAGGTTTGTTAGCCGCGCAAATTTTAGCCACCAGCGATGCAAGTTTATTGGCCCAAATTGATACTTTCCGCGCGGCTCAAACCGAGTCGGTATTAAGCCAACCGGATCCATCACAGGTCGCACTATGAAAGTATTAGTGTTAGGTGCCGGCCAATTGGCACGGATGATGGCGCTTGCTGGAGCACCGTTAAACATCACCATCAGTGCTTATGATGTCAATACAGACACGCTAGTGCACCCGTTAACCCAGCAACAATTAGGCAGCGGCTTAGCGCAAGCACTTGAAGCTGCTGACGTGGTGACTGCTGAGTTTGAACATATTCCCTTGGCTATCTTAGAGCAATGCCAAGCTAGTGGTAAATTTTTACCGGGCGCCAGCGCTATTCGTGCAGGGGGGGATCGTCGGGTAGAGAAAGCCTTACTGGCCAGCGCGGGTGTTGCCAATGCCGCTTATCAGGTGATCAACAACCAGGCCGATTTTGAAAAGGCGGTGAGTCGCTTAGGCTTACCGCTTATCTTTAAAAGCGCCCTGGCGGGCTATGATGGCAAAGGCCAGTGGCGTTTAAAAGAGGCCGCGCAAACTGCCACCGTATGGCAGAAAATGGCCGATTTTTTAGCGGCAGATAGCAGCCAAGCTATCGTTGCGGAGCAATTCATTGGCTTTCAACGTGAAGTATCGCTGGTCGGTGCTCGCAGTAGAACAGGTGAAGTGAAAGTTTATCCACTAACTGAAAACCATCATGTTAACGGTGTACTCAGTGTGTCGTTAGCACGTCCAGTGGATCACGCACTGCAACACCAAGCAGAACAGATGTTTGCTGCCGTTGCCGAACAACTCGATTACGTTGGTGTATTAGCAATTGAGTTCTTTGATGTGGCTGGCCAATTGCTGGTGAACGAAATCGCCCCACGCGTGCACAACTCGGGGCACTGGACACAGCAAGGTGCTGATTGCTGTCAGTTTGCCAATCATTTACGTGCAGTCTGTGGTTTGCCGTTAGGCAGTACCGCCTTGGTGCGGCCAACGCTGATGGTCAATATCTTGGGTGAAGATGAAGTGCCCAACGCCATTCTGAATATTCCTGCGCTGGGTTTGCATTGGTATGGCAAAACTAAACGTGCGGGTCGGAAGATGGGTCATATCAATTTATCGGCCAACAGCACAGCCGAACTTAAAGCCCAATTTGCTAAATTGATTGATCAATTACCGGCAAGTACTTTTCCTGAACTCGAGCAGATGTTACATCAACTTTAATCCAAGCTAGGATCCGGGGCAGTTTGTTTCTGTTGGCAAGCTTTACTGGCACAGACCTGCCCCGATTTCTTCTGCAATAATAATGGAAAGGCACAGTATTGACAGATCCCAACCACTGGCTGGTCATTAACAATAAACTTGCATTGCGGATATCGATCACAACCCCAAAAGGTTTTACCAAACTTACTTAACCGCTCGGATAAACTCCCCTTCTGGCATTTAGGACAACTGACATTTGGCTGCTCAGTAGTTACCGGTTCTTCATGGACAATAAAATGACACGCAGGATAATTGGTGCAGCCTATAAACATACCATAACGACCATTTTTCACCGCCAAAGTACTTGAACATTCTGGACAATGCTCTTGCTCTAGTACCTTAACTACGCTGGTTTCATGCTGATGTAGTGCTTTAATATAATGGCAGCTTGGGTAACCGGTGCAACCTAAAAAAGCCCCATTTTTACCTGAGCGGATCTGTAAGGGCTGTTGGCACAGCGGGCAGTGTTCGGTTTGTTGCGGCAGAGAAAATAACGGTGAAGGATCGGTCATAACAGCCTAAGTTGAATAATGCTGACGAACCACTCGCCAGCATTAATGTGCATTCTACGCGCTAGTGTAGCGGCCCATCAACTTCGTCAAAAATTAAATCTTCCATTTGGGCATAAGCACTTTCTCGACCAGGTACATTGAACAGCACCATTAAGACAACCCACTTAAGATCATCCAAACTGATACTAGCACTGTCTAAATCCATAACCCGATCAATTACCATTTCGCGGGTTGTGGCATCAAGCACGTTAACTTGCTCAAGAAACATCAAGAAACCTTGGCCTGGGGTATCAATTTTACGATACTCGTCTGCAGTAAAAATCCGCGTCGAGTTGCTCGCTACTTTGGAAAGATAAGGTTTAGTTTGATTCTCTTGCAAAGCAGATAATCGATCTAACCATTTTAAGGCACGAAATATATCATCATCATGAAAACCGGCTTTACTGAGCTCTTTGGTCAGATCGGCATGATTTACATAAATATCAGCTTCGCTATGTATATAATTTTCAAACAGATAAACGAGGATATCAAACATAATCAGGTACTCCTCAATCTAATGTAACCACCGGGAACTGCTGCAACCTTACCGGCTAATTCAAGCTCAAGTAAGGTAATGGATACGTCTGCCACTGACATGTTGGCCCGCTCTGCCAGCACATCGGCTGGTATGGGACTATCTCCTACGTTATCGAACAACTGCTGACTGCACAAGTCTAGCGTGACATTTATTTCTGGGGCAGCAGCTAAACCGTTATCAGCAAAAGCCGTTCGCTCTTCTAGTATATCGGCCACACAACTGACAAGTTTAGCGCCTTGTTGGATCAGGTAATGACAGCCTGCTGCTTGCGCATTATGAAAACTGCCCGGTACAGCAAACACTTCACGATTATAATCCGCAGCAAGATTCGCACTAATTAACGAACCACTCTTTAATGCGGCTTCAACAACAACAGTACCCGTACTTAGACCAACAACAATGCGATTTCGTTGCGGGAAAAATTCAGCTCGGGCACGCACATCTGGAAAATATTCAGAAATAAGAGCACCCGCTTGAACAATACGTGTAGCTAAATGACGATTACAACTAGGATAAACTTGTCGCAGCCCGTGCCCTAATACGGCTACTGTTTTCCCACCAGCGTTTAAAGCACCTACATGACTTTCACTATCAATCCCTTTCGCCATTCCTGAAGTAATGACCATACCTTGTTCAGTCAACTCAGCCGCCAGTTGTCGAGCAACCGCTCTGCCGGTAGGAGTAGGCGCACGGCTGCCTACCATGGCAATTTGTGCCGACGCTAATAACTCTACTTGGCCTTTAACAAATAATACGGCGGGTGGATGTGGAGTTTCTTTTAATAACGGAGGATAAAACGGATGGTCAAAAGGAATAATATGCTGATCAGGCGTTTCGGCCTGCCAATTCAGCGCTTGCTCAACCCAAGACGCACTCTCATAACAAAGCAGTTGGGCCTGTTTTTTAGTCAGGCCCAGCTGTTGTAAGGTGCTGGCCGGCAAAGCCAATAACTCTGCCAAACCAATATGCTCGTTTAGCTGGCGACAGCGCTGGCCGTCTAAACCATGCACACTCGCTAACGCAAGCCATGTATGTAATGCTTCCATAACATCACAGCTCCCGACAGTTTACCTTATAAGTTGCCGATACTATCTCCAACGCGAACCGGAGCAATGGTTTGCGTGACAATTGCAAAACTGACTTTTTCTGAGGTTTTAAAGACCATCATTTCACCGACTTTCTCTTTCGGCATTTCAATGGCTTCACCACCAACATCACGCATCAGTTTTTGCAGCTTGGTTGCATCTTCTAAATACACAGGACCATTACGGCCGTCAACCACGGTTGGTGATTGCCGATAAATACCCAGCATGTGACCAGCTTTTAATTCCTGCTCACCGCGGTTAAGAATAACCACATCCATCTTAGCGACTTCTCGTAAATCAGACGACGCCGAAATGATGCGCCCTTCGATAGGTATACTTGGCTGTGTCATTAAAAAATGGACGGGCAAAGATTGCGAATCGTAGGCCTGGATCACCTTGTCGCCTTGGCGAATTTCTCGAGTAATATTCAGTACCTGCATGGCGGCGGGCTCAAAAGCACTACTTTCTGTTGCTGCACTGCCACCCCGAATAACTCGGGTGGTGGCAACTAAGCGCGTTTCATAACCCAGTGTTTCACCGGTATCCGGATCAACATAAGCACGGCCTTGTCGATATACTGCATAAGCGGCACCTTGCAGTAGCTCATTATTCACATATAACGTCTGTGTTTCAGCCGCACTTTTAGAGGCGCGATTGCTTCCTAAGATGTAAGGTAAAGCATCGATCTCAACTTGCGATAAGGCCTGATCATAGGTTAAGAAAGGACGTATGATACCCAAGGGTAAGGTGGCTATTGCATCCGGATTTTTATGCGTAGTGCGAGTTTGTGGTGTTAAACGCACCGCCCGCTTATTCACGGCCAATACTGGGCGACCTTCACTATCAAAGGTTAACGTTAAAATATCACCAGGATAAATTAAGTGTGGGTTATCAACTTGTGGGTTCATTTGCCATAATTGCGGCCACAACCAAGGCTCATTCAGATATAAACCAGAAATATCCCATAATGTGTCCCCCGCTTTAACCACGTAGGTCATCGGTGCATTGTCGCGCAACTTTAATACATCTGCTAACACACTAGCTGAAAACCAACATATTGAGGCCGCTATTATCAATGTTATTTTTTTCAGCATGCCAGCTTCCTTTAAAACTATACTGTTTTGTAATTATTACATACTAAGCTGTTATTGCAGCGCAATAATGGCTAAAATTAAAACATACCACAGTGATTTAATTAAAGCATATTTTTGTAGGTGTTATGGCTGTTTTAAAAGTATTACATTACCCAGACGATCGTTTGCGCACTATTGCCAAACCGGTCACCACTATTACGCCGGAAATTCGGCAGTTAGTCACCGATATGCTCGACACCATGTATGATGAAAATGGTATCGGCTTAGCGGCGACTCAAGTTAATCAGCATTTACGCATCGTCGTGTTAGATCACTCAGAAGATCGCAGTGAACCCATGGTTTTTATTAACCCTGAGATTATCGCACACGATGGCGAAACCAGCTATGAAGAAGGCTGCTTATCTGTGCCGCAAAACTACGCGTCAGTGAAGCGAGCCAAAAATATTACCTTGAAAGCTCAGGATATTGATGGCAACAGTTTTGAACTGCACGCCGATGGCCTACTCGCCATTTGCTTACAGCATGAACTAGACCATTTAATTGGCAAGCTGTTTATTGATTATCTGTCGCCTTTAAAACGCGAGCGTATCCGCAAAAAGCTAGAAAAAGAAGCCAAACTGGCTGAACGCCACGCGCTGTAAACAGGAAAAACTGTGACCCAACCTCTTCGAATTATTTTTGCCGGTACACCGGATTTCGCCGCCTGCCACTTACAGGCGTTGTTAGCGAGCGAACATCAGATTGTAGCGGTTTACACCCAGCCCGACCGACCGGCTGGGCGTGGTCAAAAACTGCAACCAAGCCCAGTAAAACAATTAGCTGAGCGCCAGCAGATCCCGGTATATCAACCTAAATCACTCAAAAAAGCGGCTGCGCAGCAAGAGTTAGCCGCCTTGAACGCCGATTTGATGATTGTCGTTGCCTATGGCTTAATTTTACCCAAGATAGTGTTAGACACCCCGCGCTTGGGTTGTATCAATGTGCACGGTTCGTTGTTACCGCGCTGGCGTGGCGCAGCACCTATTCAACGCGCGCTCTGGGCTGGCGATCAACAAACGGGCGTCACCATTATGCAAATGGACGAAGGGTTAGACACCGGAGCGATGCTCAGTAAAGCCGCGATATCAATCACTTCAACCGACACCAGTGCCACTTTGTATGGCAAATTGGCAGAGTTGGGGCCACAAGCGTTGCTCACTGCACTGACTCAACTACCTCAGTTGCAACAACAAGCCGAAGCCCAACAAGACGCTGCAGCCAGTTATGCACAAAAACTATCTAAAGAAGAGGCTGGTCTTGATTTTAATAAGAACGCCGATGCGCTAGAGCGTGAAGTGCGAGCTTTTAACCCGTGGCCAGTCAGCTATCTTGAGCTACCCCAAGGTGCGGTCAAAGTATGGCAAGCACATGTTGTACCGAGTGACGAACAAATTGTTGGCGTCATTATTAGGGCAGATAAAACCGGTATTTATATCAGCTGCCAGCAAGGGACTTTGGTGATTACGCAACTGCAGCCTCCCGGTAAAAAACCTATGTCAGCGGCTGATTTTTTAAATGGCCGCAGTGACTGGTTATCAGTGGGTCAGCAATTATGAGTGCACAACTTCGCGCACTCGCTGCCGATACCTGTTATCAAGTGATTGACCAAGGTAAATCTTTATCGGATGCCTTACCTAGGGCACAACTTAAATTAGATTTGCCCGCAGACAAAGCTTTGCTTCAAGAAATTTGCTTTGGGATCATGCGTTACTTACCGCAACTGGAAACCGTTTGCCAACAACTGATGAGCAAACCGTTGGTGAAACAACTGCGGCCGTTGCAGTTCTTGTTGTATGTGGGCATTTATCAGTTAAAGTTTATGCGCATTCCTGATCATGCCGCCATCAGCGAAACGGTTGAAGCCGCTCGAAGTTTAAAAGGCCAAAGCCTAACAAAACTGATTAACGCGGTGTTACGCAGTGTGCAACGTCAACCGGCATTATTTGATTTTAGTCATGCGCCTGATGCCGTGAAATTTAACCACCCCGGCTGGCTAATCAGCGCGTTGCAACAAGCCTACCCTGCAGATTGGACTGATATCCTGTTAGCCAACCAACAAAAAGCGCCGTTATGGCTGCGCATTAATCAGCAACAAATCAGCCCAACGCAATTTTGTGCTGCACTAACGGCTGAAGATATTGCTTATACCCAACCCTTTAGCTATTTACCGGTTGCGATCAAACTACAACAAGCTTGCGATGTCACCAGCTTACCGGGCTATCAGCAAGGCTGGTTCTCTGTGCAAGATGCCGCAGCGCAACATGCCGCTTTATTGCTGAATGCACAACCCGGCGAGCAAGTACTGGATGCATGCTGCGCGCCCGGTGGCAAAACGTGCCATATTTTGGAACAGACCACTGACCTGCATTTAACCGCACTGGACCGTGATGAAAAGCGATTAGAGCGTGTGCATGCAAACTTAGCACGGCTACAATTAGAGGCTCGCGTCGTTACTGCCGATGTGCTGGATACTGCACGCTGGTGGCAAGGCAACCTGTTTGATCGCATTTTATTAGATGTGCCCTGCTCGGCCACCGGTGTGATCCGGCGCCATCCTGATATTCGCTGGTTACGTAAAAAAGCCGATATCGCTAATTTAGCCAGCTTACAAACCGACATTTTGCAACAAGCCTGGCAGCTATTAAAACCAGGCGGTACCTTACTTTATGCAACCTGTAGTGTGTTACCGGCCGAAAACCAGCTACAAATCACGCAATTTTTGGCACACCAAGCCGATGCAAGCCTAGTGCCTATCACTCAGGCCGGTACCGAAGCTTGTTGGCAAATCTTACCAGGTGCAGCCGACATGGATGGCTTCTTCTTTGCCTTGTTGCACAAAGCAACGCCGAACTGAGACAGACTATGAAAATCATCATCCTAGGGGCAGGACAAGTTGGCGCAACACTGGCAGAGAACCTGGTCGGTGAACAGAATGATATTACGATTGTTGATACCAATCTGGATAAACTGCGCTCATTGCAAGATCGTTTTGACCTGCAGGTGGTGTTTGGTCATGGCTCACATCCTGATATTTTGCGCAAAGCCGGCGCCGAAGATGCCGACATGGTTGTTGCCGTGACCAACTCGGATGAAGTTAACATTGTGGCCTGTCAGGTGGCCTACAGTATGTTTAATACGCCGCTGAAAATTGCCCGTATTCGCACCAATCAGTATTTAAAGTACCGCGATGAACTCTTTCATAAAGACGATATGCCCGTTGACCACTTTATTGCACCGGAAGCGTTGGTGACCAATTATATTCGCCGGCTAATTGATTACCCCGGCGCACTACAGGTTGTTGAATTTGCTGAAGGTAAAGTCAGTTTAGTCGCGGTGAAAGCCTATTACGGTGGCTTATTAGTGGGCCATGCATTATCGGCACTTAAAGAACACATGCCACATATCGAAACCCGTGTGGCCGCCATTTATCGACGTGGTAATGCAATAAAACCGCTGGGCACAACCATTATCGAAGCCGACGACGAAGTGTTCTTTGTCGCCGCCACTAAACACATCCGCGCGGTAATGAGCGAACTGCAAAAGTTAGAACGTAGCTATCGACGGATCATGATTGCCGGTGGTGGTAACGTCGGATTTGGTTTAGCCCGCGCATTAGAAAAAACTCATAGTGTAAAATTAATTGAGCGTAGTAAAGAACGGGCTGAATTCTTATCTAGTGGCTTAGATAACACTGTTGTCTATGTCGGCGATGCTTCAGATCCTGAATTGTTAGAAGAAGAAAACATTGAGCAAATCGATGTTTTTATTGCAGTAACAAACGATGACGAAGCCAACATTATGTCGGCCATGCTGGCAAAGCGTATGGGGGCACAAAAGACCATGGTGCTGATTAAACGCAGTGCCTATGTTGATTTATTGCAAGGTGGTGAAGTGGATATTGCAGTGTCGCCGCAACAAGCCACTATCTCAGCATTATTGACGCATATTCGCCGCGGTGACATTGTAAATGTGTATTCACTGCGCCGTGGCGCGGCTGAAGCCATTGAAGCCATCGCGCATGGTGACAGCAGCACCAGCAAGGTGGTCGGTAAAACCATTGGCGAAATTAAGCTGCCGCCAGGCACCACTATCGGCGCCATTGTCAGAGGCGATGAAGTCATGATTGCCCATGATAATACGCGCATCAATACTGATGATCACGTTATCTTATTTATGGTCGATAAAAAACACATTGTAGAAGTCGAAAAGTTGTTCCAAGTGAGTGCGATTTTTATCTAACACGCTAAGCTTAGTCTTTCCAAAAGGCAGGGGTAAATAGCACCAGCAAAGTGAAAATCTCCAAGCGACCGAACACCATAGCTACAATCAAAATCCATTTACTGGCATCGGGGATATTACCGAAGTGAGCGGCCACTTCGCCCAGACCGGGCCCCAAGTTATTTAAACAAGCCGCCGTTGCCGAAAACGCCGTAATATTATCTAAACCAGTAAAAATCAACGCCAGCATAATCACCACAAACACTAACGCATAAGCCGCAAAGAAGCCCCATACCGCTTGCACAATGCGATCTTCTACAGCACGACGACCTAACTTAATGGCATATACCGCGCGTGGATGCACCAAGCGATTGAGCTCACGCGCACCCTGCTTAAACAACAACAGCACTCGCACAACTTTCATGCCGCCACCGGTCGAGCCGGCACAACCGCCAATAAAACTCGAAAATATTAGCAAAATAGGCAAAAACAATGGCCAAGCTGAAAAGCTATCCGTAGCAAAACCGGCGGTAGTGGAGATAGACACGGCTTGAAATACGGCATGATTTAGCGCAGTGAGCTTATCGGGATAGACACTGGTGTGCAGCAACACTAAGAAACAGATGACAATCAACGCCACTTGAATACCCAAAAAGGTATTAAATTCTGGATCGCCAAAATAGGTTTTTAAATTTTTGCCGCGCACGACAGCAAAATGTAAGGTGAAATTTACCGCGCTAATAAACAAAAAGAACACACAAATCAGATTGATCAACGGACTGTTAAAATGGCCCATACTGGCGTCATAAGTAGAAAAACCACCAATGGCGACTGTTGAAAACGCATGACAGATGGCGTCGAACGCCGACATACCGGCTAAATAAAAAGCTAACGCACAAGTAATGGTTAAGGCTAAATAGATATACCAGAGGTGCTTTGCGGTATCAGCAATACGCGGTGTCATTTTGTTATCTTTAACCGGCCCGGGTGTTTCAGCACGAAACAACTGCATCCCACCCACACCGAGCAGTGGCAAAATGGCCACCGCTAAAACGATAATCCCCATACCGCCTAGCCATTGTAATTGCTGACGATAATAGAGAATGGCCTTGGGTAACAACTCAATGCCGGTTAGCACCGTGGCGCCGGTCGTAGTTAAGCCAGAAAAAGCTTCAAACATCGCGGAAGCGAGATTCAAATTCGGATATTCAGCCAGAACTAACGGGATGCCGCCCACCGCACCGAGCACAATCCAAAACAGCACTACAATTAAAAAACCGTCACGCACTTTAAGTTCGCGACGGTATTTACGATTGGGATACCAGGTGATAAAACCGATAGCAACACACATTAAAAAGGACAAAATAAAGGGTAAACCCGCACCATCTTTATACCAGAACGCCACCATCGCCGGCGGCACCATGGTGATACTGAAGATAGCAATCAGCATCCCCAAGATACGGATAATCGAACGATATTGCATAATGTCCTTTTCAGCGACCGCTTATGGCAGTTGCAACTCGCGAGTCATATTCTCATTGCGCTCACGGTGCACAATAATGTTATCTTCGATACGAATACCACCAAACTGGCGGAAAGCATCAATTTTTTGCCAGTTAAACAGCTTATTCTCGGTTTTTTCTTGCCAGTCGGCTAACAGACTATCGATAAAATATAAGCCTGGCTCAATAGTAAATACCATTGACGGTTCAATCAGCCGTGTACAGCGTAAGAACGGATGTTGTTCTGGTGAAGCCACATGAGTGCCACGCTCATCGGCCATAAAACCACCGACATCATGCACTTGCAAACCTAGGTGATGGCCCACGCCGTGCGGGAAAAAAGTGCTACTAATACCGGTATCAACAATAGTATCGACACTGCTGCGGACAAAATCAAAATCAATCAGCACTTGTGCTAACAAGCGATGAGTTAAAAACTGTAAATCCGTGTATTTGTTACCCGGTTTAATCGCATCCACTACCTGCAAATGCACGTTTTGCACCGCTTGGATCAGTGCAGAGAATTCATCTTTCGGATCGAAGCTGTAAGTACGAGTAATGTCTGCCGCATAACCATGAAACTCGGCACCCGCGTCAATTAAAAAGGAATGATGCTGCGCAGGTTTTTTACGCTCTAAAGCAGTGTAGTGCAAAATAGCGGCATGTTCATTTAAACCAATGATATTGCCATAAGGCACTTCATTTTCAGTTTGACCAACAGCCGCTAAGTAAGCGAGCTGAATATCAAACTCACTGCCACCGGCATAAAAGGTCGCGGCTGCCGCACGATGCCCGGTCACAGCCATACGGTTGGCATTGCGCATACAGGCATGCTCATAAGCGGTTTTATACGCCCGGTAAAAATGCAGGTAATTCATCACGGGCTCAGGGTTGATGTGGGTAAAGCCTAAGGCTTTAGCGACTTCAAGATACTCACCTAAATACGCCACACGTGCTTTATCATAAGGCAACAGCTTTTCAACCGTATTAGCTTTTTCAAGCAACTGAATATCAAAGTGCTCAGCCCAAAAATCACTTGGTGCGTCAGGCACTTTGTGCCAAAAATCTTTTGGCCGATAAAAAATCAGTTTGGGTTTATTTACACCATCAACTATTAACCAGCAATGCGGATTATCGACTACCGGTAACCACGCTTTAAAATGTGGATTGGCTTTAAACGGATAATCCATATCATCCAAGAACTTGCGCTTTGCTTGACCTGAATGAATAACGAGCGCGTCGAGATTCTCACGAGCCAACACATTGCGGGTACGCAACTGCAGTTCTGCTAGATGCTCTGGATAAAGTTGCTGATATGTTGAGTTCATAAACACCTTACTGGTTGCTGTTAAGGGCTTTGGATAATAACATCATTTACTCTTCGCCCCAATCTGCATCGCAACCAGCGGTTGAAACACATCAATGGGTTCATTTAAGCGAATATTGTAAATCTGATAATACGCCATCACTGCTTTTACATATTCTCGCGTTTCGCGATAAGGGATCGTTTCTACCCATACATCAACGGGCAAAGCGTGGTCTGTCGGGATCCATTGCCGAACACGACTGTAACCTGCATTGTAAGCTGCGGTGGCCATAATTAAATTACCGTCGTTACGCTTCATCAAATAATTAAGGTAATCGGTACCATAATCGATATTGGTGGTGGGGTTATAAAGTTGCGCTATTGGCACGCGTTTTTTTGCAATATCATTGGCGGTAGCTGGCATAATTTGCATTAAACCTCGCGCACCCACCGGAGAATTAGCATCAGCCATAAAAGAGCTTTCGCGCCGAGCTATTGCCATAGCCCAACCAGAATCTACTTTTGCGCCTTTCGCCGAGCGTTGAATTTCATCTTTATAAGCCAGCGGAAAACGTAATTCTACATCGTCCCAATAACCGGCATCCGCCAGCGTAAAAATGGCGCGCTCATGCCACTCCATTTGACCGGCTAGCTTAGCTGCGGCTAACTTTTGCGATTCAGTCACTGAGCGTTGTAAGAAATTCCATTCCCGTCGCGCTTCGGTCATTCGGCCAAGCGCCAGCCATTCAATGGCGCGTTGCACCGCAGGGTGTTGCTGCACTAATAACAACTCTTCAGCAGATACCATCACCGGATTGTGCGCTAAACTCGGTGGCAGCCCCAACTTAGCTGCCGACATAAAGCCATAAAAGTGTCTACGCAAAGCCAGCTCACGAAAAATGGGATCGGCCTTTGCTTGCTGACCCTGCTCTTCAAAAGCTCGAGCTAACCAATAGCGCCAATTGATATCTGCCGCGAGATCTGCAGGAAACTGCTCAATGACTTTTTGCACTTTCGGCCAGTTTAGCTCTCGTAACGCATGGCCTACTTGCCATTGTGCCAAGCTGCTATCCAATAACTCGGGGGGTAACTGCGCCATCCACTCATCGGCGCGACTATCCCCTTTACTGGCTAAGGCAATAGCAAATTGACGCTGCACATCAACGCGCTGAGCAGCGGTAAAATAAGGATCATTAACAAAACGCTGCCACATTTTTAAGGCCTGATCGGGTGAGCGCCAGATTAGACGCTTTAAACCGTAAGCCAAAATGTCGCGTTCAACCACATGTTTGCCAGCAAAGAAGCGACCTTTCGTCATGACACTAGGGTCCTTTCTTACTTGTAGCCACATGTCCGCTAAATATTGCTGATTAGTCGGTAGCAAGGTTTTTAAATAACGAATTAAACTCGCATCACCGCCTTCTGCAGACAATTGAATACGCCGCAACACTGTATCGGCTTGCAGCGGATTAACCTGGCGCCATTGTTTAAACAGGTCATCGCAGTCTTTAGGTTGTGATTTCCCTACGGTCCATAACGCTTGTACCTCCTGCCAGACTTGCTGCTTATCAACCGGACTAACCAGCAAACGCTGCTCCAACGCCGTACAATTTAGCTCAGCGTCTGAACTACCCGGAAAGTTCATTAAAAACCGTTCAGATTGCTTTGCTTTAGCTAAACTTTGTAAAAAGGACCGGCGCAACGGCCAATCCAGCGGAGAGCCTTTATGTTGCTGTAAAAAGCTTTCAATATCAGTGTGAGCATTCAAACGCCGCTGTAAGTAGCGTTGTTGCAGATAGGGATGTAACGGATAATCTTTTAATTCTTCCAGCCAAGCTTCAACTTGCCTAAGAGGTGCAGAGCCAATCTGGCGCTCGGCTTGCACAAATAACTCACGTTGCTGTTCAATCTGTTCAGCATTACTGACAGCCATTGTAGAAAAAAAAGTACAACTTAATATAAAGATCAGGCGTTTCACTGTACAACTCCAGATGAAAACTTAGTCAGTCAATACTGTCTATAGTTAAGTATGTTTGTGCTTAGCACGATTTAAAACACCCGTTTAAATAACTATTGATATTTTTCTAAAAGCACGAGACACTGGATCAGATAACCTCATCGTACCAGTTGCGAATAATGATATATAGCTAACGCGACCAAGGAGCATTTTTATGATTTACCAGAGTAACAGCATTCAGGTTGAGTATGTGCAACCTGGTATTGCCCAGTTTACCTTTAACGCACAAGGTTCGGTCAACAAATTTGATCAACAGACGCTGACTGATTGTAAGGCAGCCCTAAGTAAGCTGCACGCGGATCCCGCTTTAAAAGGTGTTCTTTTTGTTAGTGGCAAAGATAACTTTGTGGTCGGTGCTGACATTACTGAGTTTTTACCTATTTTTGAACGGCCTGAAGCCGATTTAGTTCCGTGGATTAAACAAGCTTCTGATGTGTTTGACGCTTGTGAAGACCTGCCTGTTCCTACCGTGGTGGCCATTAAAGGCTTCGCCTTAGGTGGCGGCTGTGAATGGACACTCGCTTGTGACTACCGTGTAGCTGACACGACCACGCGCATCGGCTTACCTGAAGTTAAACTCGGTTTAATGCCTGGTTTTGGGGGCACCGTTCGCTTACCACGGATTATTGGCGCTGACAATGCCATGGAGTGGATCACCACCGGTAAAGATCGCAGTGCAGAGCAAGCACAAAAAGAAGGTTTAATAGATGCCGTTGTTGCCCCTGAAAAATTAGCGGCAGCCGGTTTAAGCATGCTGCAAGACGCTATCGCGGGTCAGCTAAACTGGCAGAAAAAACGCGCCGTAAAATTACAGCCACTAAAACTGAATAAAATTGAAGCCACCATGAGCTTTAATACAGCCAAGGGTATGGTGTTCGCCACTGCGGGTAAACATTATCCGGCACCGATGATGGCGGTACAAACGATAGAAGCCGCTAGCATGTTAGATCGGGCTGGTGCCGTTGCTTTAGAAAACGCCGGGTTTGCCAAATTAGCCAAGACCGACGCGGCGACGGCGCAAATAGGGCTATTTTTAAATGACCAAGTCATTAAAAGTAAAGCGAAAAAAGCCGCGAAGACCGCGACTAAAGCCGTGAATAAAGCCGCTGTATTAGGCGCGGGTATTATGGGCGGGGGAATTGCCTATCAGTCTGCACTGAAAGGTGTACCGGTGGTCATGAAAGACATTGCCGACAACGCACTCGCTTTAGGCATGTCAGAAGCAACCAAGTTGCTCTCAAAACAAGTCGATCGTAAAAAATTAGATGCCGTCGGCATGGCTAAAGTGATTTCGGCTATTACTCCCACGTTAAGCAATGATTTAGTGGCCGGCGTGGATATTGTTGTCGAAGCGGTTGTCGAGAATCCAAAAATTAAAGGCGCGGTGTTAAAAGAAACTGAAGCCTTATTAAGCGACGATGCCATTTTAACCTCGAACACCTCTACTATTTCTATTAATCAATTAGCGGCAAACCTAAGTCGGCCACAAAACTTCTGCGGTATGCATTTCTTTAACCCCGTACACAGAATGCCGTTAGTTGAAGTCATCCGCGGTAAAGATACCAGTGATGAAACCGTTGCTGCAGTCGTGGCTTATGCTGCCAAAATGGGGAAATCCCCCATTGTTGTAAACGACTGTCCTGGTTTTTTCGTTAACCGTGTACTGTTCCCCTACTTTGCTGGCTTCAGTAAATTAGTGCTGGATGGCGCAGATTTTGCGCAAGTGGATAAAGTGATGGAGAAACAATTCGGTTGGCCAATGGGCCCCGCCTATTTACTGGACGTAGTGGGCTTAGACACCGCTTATCACTGTACCGATGTGATGGCGGATGGCTTCCCAACTCGGATGGCGAAACTGGCAAAGGACCCGGTAGCCGCGATGTATAACGCGAAACGTTACGGCCAGAAAAATGGTGTAGGTTTCTATACTTACAGTAAAGATGCCAAAGGCAAACCGAAGAAAGATATCGATGCAACAAGCTTAGGTTTACTGTCTGAACTTACGACTGAGAAACACGAGTTTAGTGCTGACGAGATTATTGCTCGCGTTATGGTACCGATGATTAACGAAACCATTCGCTGCTTAGAAGAAGGTATCGTTGCCAGTGCCGCTGAAGCCGATATGGGCCTTGTTTACGGCTTAGGTTTCCCTCCGTTCCGCGGTGGTCCACTGCGTTACGCCGACACCTTAGGTTTAGCTAACTTTGTTGCCCTAGCCGATAAATACGCCCATTTAGGTGAAATTTATCAGGTTACAGATCATACGCGCGCCATGGCTGCCAACGGCCAGCGTTTCTTCCCGGTTTAAGCGCAGGAGCACAGCATAATGAAAAACGCAGTAATAGTAGATTGTATTCGCACCCCGATGGGTCGCTCTAAAGGTGGCATGTATCGTAATGTGCGTGCCGAACAACTTTCAGCGCATGTTATGGCATCGTTGTTATCTCGTAATCCCGCATTAGATGCTGCCGATATTGATGATGTGATCTGGGGTTGTGTGCAACAAACGCTAGAACAAGGCTTTAACATTGCTCGAAACGCCTCGTTATTAGCCGGTATCCCGCATTCTGTGCCCGCGGTGACCATTAACCGTCTTTGTGGTTCATCCATGCAAGCCTTGCATGACGCCGTACGTGCTATTCAAACGGGTATGGGCGATGTCTATCTAATTGGTGGTGTTGAGCACATGGGTCATGTGCCAATGAATCACGGTGTTGATTTTCATCCAGGCTTGGCAACATCTGTTGCCAAAGCAGCAGGCATGATGGGTTTAACCGCAGAACTGCTTGGTAAAATGCACGGTATCAGTCGTCAGCAACAAGATGAATTTGGTGCTCGCTCACACCGCTTGGCACAAGAAGCGTCAGAGCAGGGTCGGTTCAAAAACGAAATTGTTCCTACTGAGGGCCACGATGCCGACGGCGTGTTAAAACTAATGGATTATGATGAAGTCATCCGTCCTGAAACCACGGTTGAAGCGTTATCAGCTTTACGCCCGGTGTTTGACCCAGCAAACGGCACTGTAACGGCCGGTACGTCTTCAGCCTTATCTGACGGTGCATCGGGCATGTTAGTGATGAGCGAAGAGAAAGCTAAAGCCTTAGGCTTACCCATTCGAGCTTATGTACGCGGTATGGGTGTCGCAGGTTGTGATCCGTCCATCATGGGTTATGGTCCGGTACCGGCCAGTATGAAAGCGTTAAAAATGGCTGGCTTAACCATTAACGACATTGACTATGCAGAACTGAACGAAGCCTTTGCTGCACAAGCCTTGCCTGTAATGAAAGATCTTGGCTTACTTGAAGTGGCCAACCAAAAAGTGAATCTTAATGGTGGTGCCATTGCGCTAGGTCACCCATTAGGTTGTTCGGGCTCACGTATCGCCACTACCTTACTAAATGTAATGGAAGAAAAAGGCGGTAAATTTGGTTTAGCGACTATGTGTATTGGGTTAGGCCAAGGCATTGCCACGGTGTTTGAGCGGCCTTAAACTGGCAGCTTGTAACACAATCGCTTAGAATAAGGCCGTTGATACGGCCTTTTTTAATGGCTTGTCGTTAAATTTGCGTCTTATATTATTGGAGTTATCAATGGCAGATGAATTTCAGCATGCCGATCACACCTTAGATGCCCTAGGTCTACGCTGCCCAGAGCCAGTGATGATGGTAAGACTACAGATCCGAAAAATGCAAAATGGTGAAACATTGTTGATTATCGCCGACGATCCAGCCAGTACGCGTGATATTCCCGCTTTTTGTCGCTTTATGGATCACGAGTTAATGCAATACAGCACCAGCGAAACTCCCTACCGTTACTTAATCAAAAAAGGGGCTCATTAACACTCACTGTTAAACCCAGAAACCTTTTAACGCATCCTAGCGACGAGCTAACGTAATCGCTTGCGACATGTCGAAACTTTATCCACACTGATACCATAATAAATAACTATTGGAAATGTTATGGTCCGTTTTATGCGACTTCCCTTCACGTTATTGATATTAGCTACCTTAATAACACCGATTACCTTCGCCCAAACCACTGAGCGCACGCCCTCAGCGCCAGAGCGCGGCAACCAAGGTGATGGCCCTTATAAGCGGTTAATTCTTCGAGGAGGGATTTTAATTAGTGGTGAAGGCGCGCCACCGGTAGGGCCTGTCGATATCGTTATCGAGCAAGATCGGATTAAACAAGTGAGTATTGTCGGTTATCCTGATGTGCCCGTATTGCCAGCCAGTCGACCACAAGCGGCGCCTGGCGATCAAGAAATGGATATCAGCGGTATGTATATCCTGCCTGGCTTTATTGACATGCACGGCCATATTGGCGGCTCAGCCAATGGCATCCCTGCAGAATATGTATTTAAGCTTTGGCTCGCGCATGGCATTACCACCGTAAGAGAACCTGGCAGTTTTAATGGCCTAGCATGGACGTTAAAGCACGTAAAAGCGGCCGCCGCGAATACTATAGTTGCCCCAAGGATCGTGCCTTATGTTGGCTTTGGTCAAGGCTTAGCGCAACCGGTATTTAATCCGGATCAGGCACGTAAATGGGTTAAAGACATCAAAAAAGCCGGAGCAGCGGGCATTAAATTTTTTGGTGCTACGCCCAGCATTATGGCTGCAGCCTTAGATGAAGCTGAAAAACAAAATCTTGGCAGCATGATGCATCATGCGCAACTTAATGTGATGCGCACCAATGTCGTCGACAGTGCCCGCATGGGGCTGGGTTCGATGGAACATTGGTATGGTTTGCCTGAAGCATTGTTTGATGGACAAACTGTTCAAAACTATCCGACAAACTATAACTATCAAAATGAACAAGATCGCTTCGCGGCTGCCGGTGAATTATGGGCGCAAGCAGCTAAACCTGGCTCAGATAAATGGATTGCGGTACGAGATGAGCTTATTAAACTCGATTTTACTATTAACCCCACCCTAACTATCTATGAAGCTAGCCGTGATGCCTCCGCGCAGCGTAACGCTGAATGGCATCAAGAGTATACCCTACCGACCCTAACGCGTTTCTTTACGCCAAACCGTTACGCACATGGCTCCTACTGGTTTGATTGGACCACTGAGCATGAAGTACGTTGGCGCGAAAATTACCGGTTGTGGATGCAATTTCTACAAGACTTTAAAAACCATGGTGGTCGTATTACCACCGGTTCAGATGCGGGTTATATCTATAAAATCTATGGTTTTGGCTTTATTCAAGAGTTAGAACTATTACGTGAAGCCGGCTTTAATGCACTGGAAGTTATTCAAGCGGCAACGCTTAATGGCGCTATTGCACTGGGTTTAGACGAAGACATTGGCAGTATCGTACCGGGCAAAAAAGCCGACATGTTCATTGTAGCTGAAAACCCGTTAGCCAATTTTAAAGTGCTATATGGCACCGGGCATTATCGATTAAACGACAATAATGAAGCAGAACGCACTAAAGGTGTGCGCTATACCATTAAAGATGGCATTGTCTATGACGCACAGCAACTGCTACAGGATGTACGTAACTTAGTACAACAAGCTAAAACAGCAGAATTAGCACCAAGCAATTAATCGTGACGCTAACAGACGGTCTCTAGCTTGACGAGCCTAGCGAGGTTATTTAAGGTAACTAAATGTTAACTTATTCAGCTTTTATCTATGTTTTGGCCACTGATTAAAGACTCTATTACTGCAAAAGCGCTAATATTGCTGGGTATTGCGCTTTTATTTTGGCTATTTGGTTATCAAAGTTTGTTTTTCACGGCTTTACTATTTAGCTTAGAGCTATTTTTTTTCAGCAAAAGTAAGCCACTGAGTGATGACGAGTATATTTTATAGCAAAGACATCCTGAGACTTTTTGCTGTTCAGGAACAAAAACTGCGTGTCGGCATGGACAGCGCCCTGCTTCGCAGCATTAAACAAATCACACTGTGGCAAGAAGATAAACTGGGTTTTATCGATTTTGACTTAAATGGCCAGCTTCGCGTGCAGTACAAATTTCGGCTAGAACAAATGCAACCGTTACAGCAATTGCTGCAACAAGCCTTGCCAGATGCTGAGTTTGTGAACGGTTTTAAAAGTTAATACTGTTGCTAGTCAGGTTGTTTAGGCTGTAGTAAATCCCATTTATTACCATACAAATCTTGAAACACCACTACGGTAGCATACGTTTCCTCACGAGGTGCTTCCAAAAACACGACACCTTGCTGGCACATTTTCTCGTAGTCTTGCCAAAAATTGTCTGTTTGTAAAAACAGTCCTACCCGATCTGCGGTTTGACAGCCGACCAAGGCAAGTTGCTGTGCATTACTTGCTTTAGCCAGCAAGATCGCGGTTTGTGCGCCTGGTGGGCCGACTTTTACCCAGCGTTTATCGGCGGATAGCATGGTATCTTCTATTAAGTTAAAACCTAAACACTGCGTGTAAAATTGAATCGCCGCATCATAATCCGTTACTAATAAACTGATACAACTGATAAATTTATGCGCCATGGCAAGCTCCTTTTAAATGAGTCATATTGCATCCGCTAGCCGAAGCTTGTGCCTATTGTGGCGAGTTTAACTCGCAGCCCAAGCGGCATTCTATTACACTTAGCGCAAAGTGCTTACTATTAAAGATTATGACCAGCGAACCTTCAAAACTTCACCCCAGAAATCCGCATCATGGCCGTTATGATTTGCCAACACTTTGTGCCAAATATCCTGCATTAACACCATTTTTAACCCGCACGCCAACCGGTGCTGCCACTATAGATTTCAGTAACAGTCAGGCGGTACAACATCTGAATGCGGCCATCTTAGCAAGCTATTACCAAATTGATTTTTGGCAATTACCCTCAGGCTATCTCTGCCCACCGATCCCAGGCCGTGCTGATTATTTACATTATGCTGCAGATTTGCTTGGTCAACTGCCACAACATCAGGGGCAAGTGCCACAGGGTAAACAAGTACGAATGCTAGATATTGGTTGTGGCGCGAATTGCATTTACCCCATTTTGGCGACACGCAGTTTCGGTTGGCAGGTTGTCGGTAGCGATATTGATCAGCAAGCTCTGAACATCGCCAACACTATTATTAACGCCAACGATCGCTTAAAAGGGATGATTAGTTTGCGCTTACAAGCCAAACCTTTGCAGATTTTTCAAAGTATTATCCACGCGCAGGAGTATTTTGATTTAGTGGTGTGTAATCCCCCTTTTTATCGTTCTGCTGCTGAAGCACAAGCGGTTAACCAACAAAAATGGCAAAAGCTCGGTAAAGCCAAGCAAGGTCGCAATTTTTCGGGCAATAACAATGAGCTATGGTGTGACGGCGGCGAGCTCGCTTTTATTAGCAATATGATTAAAGAGAGCGCATTATTTGCTAAACAAGTTGGCTGGTTTACCACTCTGGTCTCACAACAAAAACACCACAACCTGTTGCTCGCGTTGTTAACACAATATCAAACGGTTGAAGTGAAACAATTGAAGATGCAGCAAGGCCAAAAGAGCAGCTTATTATTAACTTGGCGATTTCACTAATCCATTTGACGAACAGCAGCTAATAACTCTCTTAATATTGCCATAGAGTGGTTCTCATCCGCTGAATTTGTTCTTTACCTAGTTGATTCATACAATTTACGAGTCGTATTCTTAGTAGCCGATGCTGATTAGCTCTGACTTCTTACCGTTAACTTAAAAACCACCTTGGTATTCGTATACCACTGATGGAAAAATGGCAAACAAGCTATAACGCTGTTGCTTAAACAGATGTTTAATTTATTAGTAACGGACTAAAATATGTAGCAAGTAATTGGCCGCGAACTTACTGGGTTTATTCGTCAATATAACTAGGCTCTTATATACCTATGTTGATGAAACCTCGCCAAGCCAACGATATCCACCTATTTTATACTGTATAGAGTGCTGTTAATGCTTTGGACGATTAACCTTATGAACGAGAATCTCTAATTCTGAAACTTAGTCTATTTTTGATAGCTAATACTAAATGCCGCTATGTTTGGCTTTTTTATATAGGCAAATTAAAATTAACCCTTGGCTTTAAAAAATAGCAGACTAACATTAGTATGATGAAATAATTTGAAGGATTAAAAACATTGCATCAGCCTTTTAATAAGCAAAGTACGGAACAAGCTCAGAAAATTGATGCTCGACGGCGTTTATATATTCTGAGGTTTGTTAGTTACATCACCACTGCCGTTATGTTTATTTACGGTGTAAAAAATCTCAGTGCTGAACAAATATTATTACCTATTATCTTGTTTACTACGGGCAGTTTGTTCTTATTAAACATAATTGTTTTTAATATTACTCGCAATCTTGATCGAGCATGTGTTATTGAAACGCTACTTGTTGCAAGTTTTGTTCTTAGCCTAGTTTATCAAGGGGGCTTTAATAACACAGCACTGTTTTGGGTATTTCCATTTCCCGCAATTTTGTTTGGCTTACTTGGTGTGCGCAATGCGCTAATCTCGAATGCTGTTTTACTTATTATTCTAAGTATAATGCTTTTTATCCCCGACCTTATTACGGCAAACTATAAAGAAGCTGAAGCTAGTCGTTTTATTGCCTCGTTGCTCATTGTTATTATTGTCTGTTGGATTAACGATCATTACCGTGAACGTAGTCACGAAGCAATGGATAAGCTACAACAAATTAAAGACCAACAAGCAAACACTGATCAGTTAACCAATTTAGCGAATCGTCGCTTTATTGATGCTTGTTTAGTACCAAGCTTCGAAAAACAACCGGATCTTTTTTTTCCGCTTTCTCTTATTATGTGTGACATAGATTACTTTAAACGCCTTAATGATAATTTTGGTCACGATGTTGGAGATAACGTACTTAAATCAGTCGCTTATATGTTCAAACAAAATATTCGCCAACAAGACTTCGCATGTCGCATCGGCGGTGAAGAGTTTTTATTAATTCTGCCACGTACTTCTGTTCAAGATGCGTTGAATGTAGCTGATAAAATTCGCAAACAGTTTCACCAACAACAATTGGTCCCTTCTGCACCGCAATATAAGGTAACAGCAAGTTTTGGAGTTGCGTTATGCAATGAGTCTGAAGAGTTTAGTGAAAGTATAAAGTTGGCAGATATGATGTTATACAAAGCAAAAAACAATGGCCGAGATCAAACAAGAGGCTAACTTATCATTTTAATATATTATTAAATTGCGCGTTCATCGTTCGACATTTATTAAATAAACTAAAGAGCCAGCAATTCAGCTGGCTCTTTAGTTATTCATGTTCTATTGCAATACTGAGATATCAGCAACCTGCAAAAATAATTCGCGTAGCTGTTTTAATAACGCTAAACGATTTGCTCTGACGGCGGCATCATCTGCATTGACCATTACTTGATCAAAGAAATGATCAATCACCTCACGTAAAGCGGCAAGATGGCTTAACGCGCTGGTATAATCACTGACACTCGCCTGATACACTTGCTCTGCGTTTATCGCACTAAACAAGGCTTGTTCCGCGTTTTCCTGCAGTAAGTTTTCATGCACAGTATCCGCAATGGCAGTGTCCACCTTAGCAAGAATATTTGCAACGCGTTTATTCGCTGCTGCCAGCGCTAAAGCGGCCTCAAGTTTACGGAACGCGGCTACCGCCTTCACCCTACGGTCAAAGTCTGCAGGGTTGGTTGGACGGCGTGCCAGTACGGCTTGGATCACATCAATGCTGTAACCTTCGTCTTGATACCAAGCACGGAAGCGGCCTAGCATAAAGTCGACGACGTCATTAGCCACCTCTGAATGCGTCAATTTACTGCCAAAAGTCTGCTGGCTAAAGCGAATTAAATCGACTAAATCCAATGGCAGTTGCTTTTCGACCATAATACGCAAAGCACCAATAGCTGCACGACGCAATGCAAAAGGATCTTTATCGCCTTTCGGCACTTGGCCAATGCCAAAAATACCGACTAAGGTATCTAATTTATCGGCAATGGCTACTGCCGCACCTTCTAAACGGCTTGGTAATTGATCACCTGCAAAACGCGGCATGTATTGCTCATTGAGCGCTAATGCCACTGCTTCCGCTTCACCATCTAAGCGTGCATAGTGCATTCCCATAATACCTTGTACCTCTGGGAACTCTCCGACCATGTTGGTCATTAAATCGGTTTTAGATAATAAACCGGCGCGTGCTGCCGCCGTTTCATCAGCACCAATTTGCTTAGCAATATAGGCAGCAACCTGACTGATCCGCTCCGATTTTTCCGCTAAGGTACCTAATCGCTGTTGGAATAACACGGTGCTTAAGCTTTCTAAGCGATCCACTAACTTAGTTTTGCGATCGGTATTAAAGAAAAACTGTGCATCTGATAGACGCGGCCGCACGACTTTCTCGTTACCTGAGATAATTTGCTGCGGATCTTTACTGGCGATGTTCGCGACAAACACAAATTTGTTTAATAACTTGCCTTGCTGATCACGCAATGGGAAGTATTTTTGGTTGTCTTTCATGGTTGAAATAAGTGGTTCGGCTGGCACTTGCAAGAAACTTTCTTCAAAGCTTCCCATTAACACAACCGGCCATTCTACTAAGGCGGTCACTTCTTCGAGCAGGGCATCATCCCATTGCACTTGTGCATCAAGCTTTTTAGCTGCAGCAGTTACATGCTCGGCAATAAACGCTTTACGACGACTAAAGTCAGCAATGACATAAGCTTGTTCTAACACGGGTAAGTAAGCATCAGCATCTTTTACGGTAACTTTAGCCGGCGCATGGAAACGATGGCCATGCGTTTGATTGCCGCTTTGTCGACCTAAGATGGTTGCAGGAACAACAGCATCACCGTACAGCATAATAATGGTATGCACAGGTCGAATAAATTCAGCATCGGAATTGCCCCAGCGCATCGGTTTGGCGATCGGCAGCTTCGCTAAAGCGCTAGTCACTATCTCAGGTAATAATGCTGTGGTGCTTTGGCCTTTTTGTAACTGCTTACACAACAACCATGCGCCTTTATCCGTCTCTAAACGTTCGGCTTCGGCCACGCTAATACCACAACCTGCAGCCCAGCCTTGAGCTGCCTTGGTGGGCTCACCCGCTTTATCAAAGGCGGCTGCAATAGCAGGGCCACGCTTTTCTACTACTTTATCAGCTTGTTGTGCCGCTAATTGATTAACGCGCACAGCTAAGCGACGTGGTGCAGCGTACCATTGCACCGTACCATGTTGTAATTCTAACTTGGCTAATTCCGCCGTAATGTTGTCTGCAAAAGCCGTGGCTAAGGTTGTCAGTGCTTTTGGTGGTAACTCTTCAGTACCAATCTCAACCAGAAAATCCTGAGCACTCATTATTTGGCCTCCTTTTGAACTGCAGGCTGCGTTTTGCAAAGCGGAAAACCTAATTTTTCACGTGCGGCAAAATAGGCTTCAGCACAGGCTTTCGCTAAAGCCCGCACTCGTAATATATAACGTTGACGCTCAGTTACCGAAATGGCATGTCGTGCATCTAATAAGTTAAAGGCATGTGAAGCCTTCATAACTTTTTCGTAGGCTGGCAATGCCAAGCCTTTTTCAATCAGATATTGGCTTTCTTTTTCACACTGGTCAAAGTAGCTAAACAAGGCAGGTACATCGGCATGTTCAAAGTTGTAAGTTGATTGTTCAACTTCATTCTGATGGAATACGTCTCCGTAAGTCACACGACCTAAGGGGCCATCAGCCCAAACGAGATCATAGATTGAATCAACACCTTGGATATACATGGCCAGACGCTCTAGGCCGTAGGTAATCTCACCGGTCACCGGACGACACTCCAAGCCACCGACTTGCTGGAAATAAGTGAACTGTGTGACTTCCATGCCGTTTAACCACACTTCCCATCCTAAGCCCCAAGCACCTAACGTTGGCGATTCCCAGTTGTCTTCGACAAAGCGAATATCATGTACCAGGGTATCTAATCCTAACTCTTCTAAAGAGCCTAAGTACAGTTCCTGAATATTATCAGGTGATGGTTTAAGGATAACTTGGAACTGATAGTAATGTTGTAAACGGTTTGGATTTTCGCCATAACGACCATCCGTTGGCCGACGACAAGGTTGCACATAGGCAACGTTGGTTGGCTCAGGGCCTAACGAACGCAGGAAGGTCATAGGATGAAAAGTACCTGCGCCCACTTCTAAGTCTAACGGCTGAACAATAACGCAGCCTTGACGCGCCCAGTAATCCTGCAAGGCTAAGATTAGCCCCTGAAAGGTTTTCGTATCGTATTTATGCATGCGCTACTAACTCACTAAAATAACTGAGGGGCTGAAAAGCCCCTACTTGGTATTGTGCGGTTATACGTCTAAGTTTGCGACGTATAAAGCATTCTCTTCTATAAAGGCTCGCCGTGGTTCAACGTGATCCCCCATCAGGGTTGAAAACAGTTGATCAGCACCGATAGCGTCCTCGATCCTTACCTGCAGCATCCGGCGATTTTGTGGGTCCATGGTGGTTTCCCAAAGCTGATCGGGGTTCATTTCCCCTAGCCCTTTATAACGCTGAATATACAAACCGCGCTTCGACTCAGACATTAACCAGTCTAAGGCTTCACGGAATGTGGCTACTGGTTTCACTTTCTCGCCACGACGGATATACCCGCCTTCTTCGATTAAGTCACGGATCTCATCACCTAAGGCTGCTAGGCTTAAATAGTCACGAGAGGTAATAAAATCGTGATGTAACAAGTATTCGTTATCGATACCATGCTGACGAATAATCACTTTTGGCTGGAATAACTGCCGCTCGCGATCTTCTACCACATCGTATTTATAAATTGACCCGTCACCTTCTTTCTCATCTAAACGCTTCGCTAAGGTTTTTACCCATTCTTCTACCGCCGTTTGATTTTTCATTGTCTCAGTGGTTAAACCGGCAATATAAATCAGTTCGGTTAGTAAGTTCTGTGGGATCTTACGGCTTAAACGTTGGATTATGCTGGTAGCTTTATGATATTGACGAACCAGCTTTTCCAGTGCTTCACCACCAATGCCAGGGGCATTTTCATTAACATGCAAATAAGCTTCATCTAAAGCCAGTGTCGTTAAGTATTCAACTAATGAGGGCTCATCTTTAATATACTGCTCTTGCTTGCCTTTTTTCACTTTAAACAGCGGTGGCTGGGCAATATAGATGTAACCACGTTCGATCAATTCAGGCATTTGCCGATAGAAGAACGTCAGTAATAAGGTACGAATATGCGAACCGTCGACGTCAGCATCCGTCATTAATACGATGCTGTGATAACGTGTTTTGTCTGGGTTATATTCTTCGCGACCAATACCACAACCTAAAGCCGTGATTAAGGTGCCCACTTCTTGTGAAGATAGCATCTTATCAAAACGCGCTTTTTCAACGTTTAAGATTTTACCTTTTAACGGCAGAATAGCTTGGTTTTTACGGTTACGGCCTTGCTTGGCTGAACCACCCGCAGAGTCACCCTCTACAATGTACAGTTCAGATAAAGCAGGATCTTTTTCTTGGCAGTCGGCTAATTTACCCGGTAAACCAGCAATGTCCAGCGCTCCTTTACGGCGTGTCATTTCACGCGCTTTACGCGCGGCATCACGCGCACGTGCTGCATCAACAATCTTACCCACGATAATTTTGGCATCACCTGGGTTTTCTAACAAATACTCGTTGAGCTTTTCACCCATGACGCTTTCAACAGCAGAACGGACTTCTGAAGAAACCAATTTGTCTTTAGTTTGCGAACTGAATTTTGGATCAGGCACTTTAACACTGATCACCGCAGTCAAACCTTCTCGGGCATCATCACCAGAAGCTTGTACCTTCATTTTTTTCGCATAACCTTCATGCTCAATGTAGGTATTTAGCACGCGGGTTAAGGCACCACGGAAGCCCGCTAAGTGAGTACCACCATCACGTTGCGGAATGTTGTTAGTAAAACAAAATACGTTTTCTTGATAGCTGTCGTTCCACTGCATCGCCACTTCAACTGAAATACCGTCTTCGCGCTGATCAGAAAAATAGAACGCTTTTGGATGCACGCTGGTTTTACTACGATTCAAATACTGTACAAAAGCTTCGATACCACCTTCATACTTAAAATGGTCGCTTTTATCGTTACGCTCGTCGGTTAAGATAATACTTACGCCCGAGTTTAAGAACGACAGTTCGCGTAAACGTTTCGCTAAAATATCGTAGTGATAATTGATGTCAGAGAAAATAGTTGGGCTTGGCCAAAAACGAATGGCCGTACCTGAACCTTCTGTTTCACCGATTACCGCTAAAGGTGCTTGTGGTACACCCAGATGATAAATTTGGTTATGCACTTTGCCTTTACGGCGAATGGTCAGTTCTAATTTGTCAGATAAGGCATTTACAACAGATACGCCCACACCGTGCAAACCACCTGATACTTTATAAGAGTTATCGTCAAATTTACCGCCGGCATGCAGCACGGTCATGATAACTTCAGCGGCTGAGACGCCTTCTTCGTGCATATCAGTAGGTACGCCACGACCGTTATCACGAACAGAGACCGAACCATCACTGTGAATGGTGACCCAGATGTCAGTACAGTAGCCTGCTAAGGTTTCATCGATGGAATTGTCGACCACCTCGAATACCATATGGTGTAAACCCGTACCGTCATCGGTATCACCGATATACATACCGGGTCTTTTACGTACTGCATCCAGACCTTTTAATACTTTAATACTTGAGGAATCGTAATTATGCTCTTCGGCCATCTCTATCTGTCCGTGCTTGTTATCTGACCGTGTTCCACGTGAAACATTTGCCGGCGCGAAGCCGGTATAAAAGGTGAAACCTGATCAGCATTAATTGCTGTTATAAAAACCTGCGAATTAATATTGTTTAAATAATTAAAAACCGTTTGGGTGGAACTGGCATCCAACTCGGATGCTAAATCATCAATCAATAACAAGGGCTGTTTCTTGCCGCTGCTACCTATCACATTGTTTTGTGCGATTTTAAGCGCAAATAATAACACTTTTAGCTGTCCACGGGATAATACTTCTTCAACCACTAACTGCTTTCTTCGAAGTTTTAAATCCGCTTTTTGTGGGCCATATTGAGTAAAACCCTGCCGCATATCTTGTTGAAAATTTTGTTCTAACAGTTGCTTCAAATCGGCTGGACTTTGCACCCGCTCAGGCCAACCCGCTTGTAATTGCAAACTCACTTCAGCTAACAGTGAATTACCCTCTACTAGCTTCAAATATTCATGTTGCAGCAGACCGATATAATGCTCTCGCAACGATTGTAACTGCCAAGCCAGACTGACTAATTGCTGGTCCCAATAATCAAATTGCTGATCATAAGCCCGGCTTTGCTTTAACAAGGCATTACGTTGTTTCAGAACCCGACTAAACTGCAACCACACGGTATAGAAGGTAGGTTCCACGTGGAACACACCCATATCAAAATATTGACGACGCTCTTTCGGGCCACCAAAAAATAATTTAAAACTGTCAGGCGTAATTAATTGCACCGGCAACAAAGCCGCAAAATCGGCTAACTTGCAGTTACTGGCCGCATTTAACCGCAATAGCAATTCGGCTTGCTTGTCGCGTTGCAAGCCTAAACTAAAGGTTTGCTCAGCATCGGCAACCTTGGCATGCAGTACAAAATGCTCTTGCTCGTATTGAATTAAACGTTGATGCCGACTACTTCTAAAGGAACGACCATGCGCCAGATAGTAAATTGCTTCTAATAAGCTGGTCTTACCGCTGCCATTCTCACCGCAAATCAGATTGCACTGCGCATGTGCGTTAAATTGCAGTTCCGAAAAATTACGGAACTGCTTAAGCTGCAGCGAGATTAACGACATGCTTTAGACAACAACAGAATTATAAGCGCATCGGCATGACAACGTAGGCAGCACCAACGTTACCCACACCTTCTATTAAGGCACTAGAATTGGAATCATTTAAATTCAGGATCACCAGATCGGTATTCAAGCTATTTAATACATCTAGCAAATAACCGACATTAAAACCAATTTCGAGGTTATCCCCTTCGTACTCCACTTCGATCACTTCTTCTGCTTGCTCGTGCTCAGGGTTGTTCGCCACAATCTGCAGTTCAGAGGAACTTAAGGTAAAACGCACACCGCGGTATTTTTCATTCGATAAGATAGAGGCGCGAGTACAGGCATCTTTTAATACGGTACGATGCGCGGTCACTTGCTTGGTACTGTTGCGCGGCAACACACGGCGGTAATCGGGGAAACGGCCATCAATTAATTTACTGCTAAAACTAAAACTGCTGTCACTTAAACGAATGTGATTTTGGCCAAGGCTCAAGGTGACCAACTGCTCATCATTCGCCAACAAGCGCATAATTTCTAAAACACCTTTGCGTGGAATAATAATCTGCTTTTGTTGGCCAGCATAAGACGGCAACGCTAAGGTACTCATGGCTAAACGATGACCATCAGTAGCCACTGCAGATAAGTTGCCGTTATCCACTTCAAACAACAAACCATTTAAGTAATAGCGTACGTCCTGATTGGCCATCGAAAAGGCCGTATCATCTAATAACTTGCGCAACTGTTGGCGAGTCAGTGATAACTCAACCTCACCTTGCCATGTTTCTAAATTGGGGTATTCAGCAGCATTGAGCGTGGATAACGTAAATTTGGTTTTGCCACTGCTTAAAATACAATTTTCACCTTGCACCTGCACGGCAATATCGCTGTTTTCCGGTAAGCTGCGGCAAATATCTAACAGCTTTTTTGCCGGCACAGTAATCCGCCCTGCACTGTGTACTTGCAATTGTACCGTGCTAGCAACCAACTCCACTTCTAAATCGGTACCGGTCAGTGACAGTGTATCGGCGCTAACATCCAATAACACATTTGATAAAATTGGCAAATTATGGCGGCGTTCAATAGCACCCGATACCATTTGTAGCGGCTTCAGTAAGGCGTCACGGTTAATCACAAATTGCATAACAAAACCCTGTTAAGACGATAATGTTCGAATAAGATTTTGGAAATCTTCTTTAATTTCATGTGTTTCTTCTTTTAGCGATTCAATCTTACGACAGGCATGAAGCACAGTTGTATGATCGCGACCACCAAAAGCATCCCCAATTTCTGGCAAACTATGGTTGGTGAGTTCTTTCGCTAATGCCATCGCCATTTGCCGCGGTCGCGCTACCGAACGAGAACGCCGTTTCGACAGTAAATCCGCTATACGGATTTTGTAGTATTCGGCTACGGTCTTTTGAATATTTTCAATGGTCACCAACTTATCTTGTAGGGCTAATAAATCGCGTAAAGCTTCCCGCACAAAATCAATGGTAATGAGCCGGCCGGTGAAATTAGCATTAGCAATCACCCGATTCAAGGCGCCTTCGAGTTCGCGAACATTTGAGCGCAAACGCTTGGCCACAAAAAAAGCCACTTCTTCCGGTAGGCGGATCTGATTTTCTTGCGCTTTTCGCATTAAGATCGCCACCCGGGTTTCAAGCTCAGGTGGCTCGATAGCGATAGTCAAACCCCAACCAAAGCGTGATTTTAAGCGATCTTCGACACCATCAATTTCTTTGGGGTAACGATCGCTGGTTAAAATGATCTGTTGATTGCCTTCTAACAAGGCATTAAAGGTATGAAAGAATTCTTCTTGGGAACGTTCTTTGTTGGCAAAGAATTGAATATCGTCAATAAGTAACGCATCAACTGAACGATAATAGCGCTTAAACTCTTCTATAGCATTGTTTTGTAAAGCTTTTACCATATCCTGCACAAAGCGCTCTGAATGCATGTATATCACTTTTGCATCCGGTTTCTTCGCTAAAATGCCATTACCAACCGCATGTAATAAATGCGTCTTACCTAAACCTGTACCGCCATAGATAAATAATGGGTTATAAGCCGTGCCAGGGTTGTCAGCCACCTGTGAGGCTGCAGCCCGAGCCAATTGGTTCGACTTACCCTCAACAAAGTTAGTAAAGGTGTAATTTGCGCGCATATTGGAGCGCACTATGGTTTTAGGAACCGGTTCTGCAATTTCTCGCGAAGCGACAGCCACCTCAGACGGCATCAGATGAGGTTGTGGCGCGGGCGTAGCTTTAACGTTATTTTGGCTAGTACCCACATCAAAGCGTAAACGCGGTGCATTGTCACCACAGTAATCGCGGATCAGTTCAAGGATCCGGTTTAGGTATTTTTCACGCACCCAATCCAGTACAAAACGATTCGGTGCATACAACGTCAAAGCGTCAGCCGAGCTGTCAGCCTGCAAAGGACGGATCCACATACTAAAGTGTTGCGCGGGGAGTTCTGCTTGCAAAGCTTGCAGACAATTTTGCCAAACGGACTGATACACCTGATCTCCTGAAGCCTGAATTATAATGATCGATAAGGCTGGTGTAGAAATGCCAAACGGCATTATCGTATGATCTTATCCACAACTTCAAGATTGACTTTTTAAAAAAGCCTAACAACACCCCCACTAACACGCTATACCATTGTATTAATTGGTTATTATACTGTTATTCTATTTAAGAATACTCAAGCTAAAACTGGGTTAAATCTGGCTTAAACAATAAATAACTCACACTTTATTCGTAAAAGATCGCCTAGGCTGTGGAAAACTTTAGTAAAACTGGGATCGCGACTGGCTAGGATCGTAATTAAAGCAAGGATCGCATTGACTTTAGGGCGCAGAGTACTTAAAATTCGCGCTCATTTTTGTCAGCTGCGTTTTGGTGTATTTGCTAAAACACAGGTAACCTTAGTAAATATTTCGACCGGACGGATGAAATTATGAGTAAAAGAACCTTTCAACCAAGCGTATTAAAGCGCAAGCGTAACCACGGTTTCCGCGCCCGCATGGCCACTAAAAATGGTCGTGAGGTGTTAGCACGTCGTCGTGCTAAAGGCCGTAAACGTTTAACAGCCTAAACTGGTCGTTAAACGCTGCGTGCCCAGCTTCAGATTCGGCCGGGAGTTACGTCTGTTAACTCCCAGTCAGTTTGATAATGTTTTTCAAAACCCGTTTCGGGTCGCATCTCCCCTATTTACCATTCTAGCAAAGCCCAATCAGTTAGCTCATCCACGAATTGGCCTTACTATCGCCAAAAAACGTGTTAAATTAGCCGTGCACCGCAATCGTATTAAACGATGTGTGCGCGACAGCTTTCGTTTGCATCAGCATCAGCTTCCCGGTGTGGATCTGGTACTCATGGTAAAAGGGGATATTAGCAACACCCCTAATGATGAATTACTGAAACAACTGGAACGGCTATGGCAGAAGATCGCTCGCCAATACACCGCTTTATCGTTTGGTTGATGCTCGGCCTAGTCCGAGGTTATCAATTATTGATAAGCCCGCTATTGGGGCCACGCTGCCGATTCCACCCAACTTGCTCAAATTATGCTATTGAGGCCATTGGTCGCTTTGGTGCAGCAAAAGGGGCTTGGTTAGCCAGCAAACGCATATTAAAATGTCATCCGTTTCACCAAGGTGGTGAAGATCCCGTTCCTGATAAGCATAATGAGAAAAGCTAACCCATGGATTCACAACGCAGTTTTCTAGTAATTGCCCTGGCAATCGTCAGTTTTTTCCTCTGGCAGGAATGGCAAAAAGATTATGGTCCGCAACCGGCGGTAGCCACTCAACAGGTCAGCAGCACGGTAAGTAGCAGTGCTAACAATGGCAGCTCGGCATCAATGTTAATGGATAGCCCTGACACGCCGGCGGTAGCCAACAGCACGCCCAACATTGATCAAAACCGTCGCATTAAAGTTAACACTGATGTGTTTGAACTTGAAATTGATAGCCGCGGTGGTGATATTGTTAGTGTTAAATTGCCTGAACATAACTTAACCAAAGACAGCAACACTCCTTATGTATTGATGCGTCAGCTACCTGGTTTTGAATATGTTGCGCAATCTGGTTTGATTGCCCGTGACGGCCCAGACCGCACTGAACGGCCATTGTATCAAGTTGAAAAAACTCAATATCAAGCTCAGGGTACTGAACCCTTAGTGGTGCCACTGCGCTTAACGCACAATGGCATGCAAATCGAAAAACGCTTTACCTTTACCCCAGGACAATATGATGTCCGGGTAGAATATTTTATCGTCAACAACAGCGATGAAATCAAAACGGTTCAGCCTTATCAGCATTTATTACAAAACATTGATAGTGGCGAAAGCGCCAGCATGTTTATGCCGATATACCGCGGCGCCGCTTTTGGTAGCGGCGAAGAACGCTATAAAAAGTATAACTTTGAAGACATGCAGAAAACTAACCTGAGCGTCAGCACTCAAGCAGGTTGGGTTGCCATGTTAGAGCATTACTTTGTTGCTGCCTGGATCCCAGACTCAGCAGCCACTAACCAGTTATACAGCCGCATCCACGGCACGAACAAAGGCGTTATTGGCGCGCTGGGTACCGCCATTGATATTGATCCGGGCCAAAGCGCCAGCATCACAGCCACTTTTTATGCTGGCCCTAAAGTCCAGGACGAATTAGCCAAATTAGCCAATGGCTTAGACCTTACCGTTGATTACGGTTTCCTGTGGTTTATCTCACAATTACTGTTCTGGCTACTGACTAAAATTCAGTTATTTGTTAGCAACTGGGGTTTAGCGATTATCTGTATTACGTTAATTGTTAAAGGCGCAATGTTCCCGCTGACGAAGATCCAATATGAGTCGATGGCGAAAATGCGTAACTTGAAGCCAAAAATTGAAGAGCTACAAGCACGTTACAAAGACGATAAGCAGAAAATGGGCCCAGCGATGATGGAATTATATCGCAAAGAGAAAGTAAACCCGATGGGTGGCTGTTTACCCATGCTCATCCAAATGCCTATTTTCTTAGCACTGTACTGGGTATTTGTTGAAAGTATTGAACTACGCCATGCGCCATTTATGCTGTGGATCACCGACTTATCAACTAAAGACCCATACTATGTGTTACCGGTATTGTTTGGTTTGAGTATGTTTATGATGCAGAAACTCACGCCAATGCAGGTCACCGATCCTTTACAACAGAAGCTGATGATGTGGATGCCTGTCGCGTTCTCCGTATTCTTCTTCTGGTTCCCAAGTGGCTTAGTATTATACTGGTTAGTTAGTAACTTAATCTCACTTGGCCAGATGCTGTATATTTATCGCGGCATGGAGAAAAAAGGTCTGCATACCCGTAAAACCTAATACCGCGCAACTTATCCCTTGCGGATAAGATGTTCTACACTAAGCCTGTTAGCATTATGCAGCAGGCTTTTTTTATCCCAGAGGATGTTATGTTTAGCACTGATACTATTGCCGCTTTAGCCACTGCCCCAGGTCGAGCCGGAGTAGGCATTATTCGTATTTCTGGCCCCGATAGCAAAGCGGTGGCTCAAGCCATTCTGCATAAAATCCCTAAACCCCGTGCGGCCGAATATTTAGGCTTTTATGCTAAAGACCAGCAATTACTGGATCAAGGTATAGCGTTGTTCTTCCCAGGACCAAACTCGTTTACCGGCGAAGATGTGCTGGAATTACAAGGGCATGGCGGGCCAGTACTACTAGACATGTTACTTAAACAAGTGCTGCAATTACCTAATGTACGCATTGCTCGCCCTGGCGAATTTTCAGAGCGCGCGTTTTTAAACGATAAACTCGACTTGGCTCAAGCCGAAGCCATTGCCGATTTAATTGATGCCAGTAGTGAACAAGCCGCTCGCTGCGCCATGCAATCCTTACAGGGTGAGTTTTCACGACGTATTCATGAATTAGTTGAAAAAGTGATTTATCTGCGAATGTATGTTGAAGCGGCTATCGACTTTCCAGATGAAGAAATTGATTTTCTATCAGACGGCAAAGTCGCCACAGACTTAGCTGACATTATCGACTTTTTAGCCACCGTGAAGAAACAAGCGGCACAAGGCAGTATTCTTCGTGAAGGCATGAAAGTGGTAATTGCTGGCCGGCCAAATGCCGGAAAATCTAGCTTATTAAATGCCTTAGCCGGGCGTGAAGCAGCAATTGTTACCGACATTGCCGGTACGACCCGTGATGTTTTACGCGAACATATTCATATCGACGGCATGCCGCTGCATATTATCGATACCGCTGGTCTGCGCGAAGCCAACGACCAAGTTGAACAAATTGGTATTGAGCGAGCATGGAATGAAATCGCCCAAGCCGACAGAGTACTGTTTATGGTGGATGGCACAACCACTACTGCCACCGACCCCCGCGAAATTTGGCCAGACTTTATTGATCGCTTACCCGCTAATTTAGGCGTAACGGTGATCCGCAACAAAGCCGATCTTACCGGCGAGCCCATGACACCGGACCAACAAGCAGCAGCTCCGGTTTATCGTTTATCGGCTAAAACCGGTGATGGTATTGATGCGCTGCGCGAACACTTAAAACAATGCATTGGCTTTGATGCCAGCACTGAGGGCAGCTTTCTGGCTCGACGTCGCCATTTAGATGCACTGGATCGCGCGGCGGAGCATCTGAGTACTGGCCAAGAACAACTGCACAGTTATATTGCAGGTGAAATCCTGGCCGAAGAATTAAGGCTAACTCAACAACATCTGAATGAAATCACTGGCGAATTTAGTAGTGATGACTTACTCGGACGCATTTTTAGCTCATTTTGTATCGGTAAATAAGCTTACTTTGCTAACTGCCACTGTGCTTTGCTCTGGCTTAATACGCTACGCTCAGCCGTGTCAGTTAGCTCGACAATCACTTTGTGATTTTTTAACTTATCAAACAACTGCGCTACCCTAACCTGCTGTAATGATGCTAAGGGGCAACCTGCATGACCATAAATACGCACCGACTGCTGGCCGGCATACACCTCGCGTTCTAAATGCACTACCGGTAACACTTCTAATGGGCAATCAGTATTAAATTGCAGCATGTTATTAATCACATTGTTAAAGGAAACTTGTTGGGCTAACAAC
Source organism: Alishewanella sp. SMS8 (assembly GCF_030737935.1). Classification (NCBI taxonomy): domain Bacteria; kingdom Pseudomonadati; phylum Pseudomonadota; class Gammaproteobacteria; order Alteromonadales; family Alteromonadaceae; genus Alishewanella; species Alishewanella sp. SMS8. The sequence continues at coordinate 1,646,596 of NZ_JAPJEA010000001.1, read as the reverse complement.
GCATCCGCATCGAGTAAGCGCCCAGTATTATCCATCATAAAAGGCGTTAATACGGCCAAGTCATGTTCGGCTAGCAACCAACTCCAATCAAATTCTGCGGGGTGATCGGCACCACTGCTCATTTGCACCCAACTGGTGCTAAATTTGTGTGCCTGCGAGGGCCAAGCAAACAAAAGGCTAATGATTAAACCAGAATAAAGTAAGGCCTGTTTCATAATGCAAGCTCCTGTGCTGCTGCAAGTAATTGTTTATCGAATGGCTCTTGTGCCACAGCCATATTTTGTTTAGCCCAATATCGAGCCTTTTCGCCATCTGGCGCAACATAACTAAAGTAATAGGCAATATCTGCGGTATGTAAGGCATCGGCGCGTAACTCTCGCAAATGCATACGCTGCGCAGTCACCTCGCGCCAGCATTGCTGCTCGCCAAGTTGAGCTTCAGCATAGGCAACCCGCACTAACAGGCTATCAGAGGGTAAGGCATCCACTTTTGGACAAACGCCCGAAAGCGCTAACACTTCAGCAGCTCGACCGGTTTGCAGCAAAATATCCAGTATTTGCCGTTGCATCACTTCCGGTTGCTGAAAATAGTTTGGGTAATCCAACCACTCTAACGCTTCGTTATAACGCCCTAACAAATGCGCTTGCTCAGCTAAGATTTGTAGTCGCCATTGCTGTAATGCCTCAGTTGAATTGCCATTACGCCAATGCAACTGTTGTAAACGGGTATAACTGCTCTCTAATTGCCCAGCTCGACCCTTTACTTCGAGTAAACAGGTTGCCACAACATCAATTTGACTATAACCGGTTAAAGCACGACAAGCCTGTGTTGCTCGCGCTAAATCATCGCGCGTTAACGCAATACGCGCTTGCATCAAATACACCGGCTCGTGTAACTGCTGCAACGCCAATACCTGCTCTAAAGCCGTTAACGCTTCAGCAAAACGATGTTCGAACTGTAATAAATCGGCTTGTGCCAACCACCACTGTGCTTGCTCTATTGCCGGTAATGAAGCTAACCGCGGCGCCACCAACTGCCATAGTATTTCGGCATCTTCATGCAACTGATGCTGCGCAGCTTGCTTGCCCTGAATTACTAACTCAGCATAATGCTCAGCTTTAACAGCCGTGGCGGCGGCAGAGCCGCACACCACGCTAAACATCACGCCTATGGCAAAACGCCAGTAGGTGCTTTTACTCATTGTTCGCCACCACGCCCGCAGCCACCAGATCGGCAAACTCTGCGGTATCTAACACGTCTTGGTTAAAATCGCGGCCATTGACCGACAACGGCTTACTTTGCGCATCTTGCGCATACGCATCCCGCACTGCGCTTCTTAACGACACTTGTAAAGTCGTGACTTGCACACTAACGGTTGCCGTTGTGCTCAACTTGCCATCCGACACCGTAAATTTGAAACTGTCGCTACCGACAAACTCAGCATTGGGTGTGTAGGTAAAGGCACCATCGATAGCAATCAACACCTGACCATTTGCTGGTTCAGTATTACTGCTATAACGAAGATTATCCCCTTCGGCATCCACCGCAGTTAATCGCGCTGTAACCGCGGTATCTGTCCGAGTGGTTATCGACGAAGCGGCCGCTTGTGGCGCCGTATTAACCTGGGGTGTCACCGCTTTATCAGCGGAGTCATTACAGGCGCTCACCAACAATACTGTGCTTAAGGCCAGACACAGCTTAGATTTTTTACTTAACATGCTGCGAACTCCTTATTGTGGTGAACCGGCTAATGGCGCGATCAAATACGGAAAACTCGTGTTCATAAAGCTGGCATCTATTGGTGCGCCATCAGTAAAGGGCGCAGTACCCACATTGGCATCTTCTGGCTGACATAAGCCCAGATTAGTCGGTGTACCGGCTACCGGAATATCATGACATAACGCCCCCATCACCACGCGCAGTGCAATATCTACCACATCATCACCAGGACGACGGCCATTTGGGAAACCGGCTAAATCATTACCCGCCACGCCAAAATTAGATTGCTGTTCAGCAGGGGTAGCTGGGATCATCGTGTTTAAGCGCAACATTTCTGACGCTGTCACCATCGATTGCTGATTGACACCAGCAAAACCGGTTAAGAAGGCGGCAACCAAGTCAGTACGTGGGTAATGTGTTGGCGCGATAGTGTCAAATGACGTACCTAAAGTGGCGTTAACGGCATCTTTAAACAATAAATCCAGAATAATCGGTAAGGTTGGATTGGTTACATAGGTCGCAAATTGGCCATCAGCCGACGGATGTGCGCTTGAAAAACGATCTTTATCGTCAATACCAATGACTAACTCATTCACCAGTGGTGAGCCTAAACGTGACACTTGTACTAAAGCACCACCGTTTACTTCCGGTTTTTCCAAGGTAGCATTCGGGTTTAAAATACGTGCTTGCGGTAAGCTGGCCGTCGTCCATGCCCCAATAACACCGTTACCAGAACCCGTAATACACGACTTAGGTACTTCTAAAGCAATGGTATTAACGTTTTTATCGTTTAAATCATCATTAGCGGTTGATTGGGTAATACCGCCAGGGAAACCATTACCATCACCCGCACCTGGCGTACTGTCACCTTCCACGGGAACATAATTCACTAAATCAAAGGTTTCGCCTAAGTTAACGGTGAAGGGATCTTTACGCTGACCAACAAACACCCGGCCCATTGCATTACAATTTGGAATGGAGACATCATAAATATACTGATCGGCATACGCAGAGTATTCTGCTGTGTTACCAAAGGTTTTTTCACCCACATAAGCATAAGGCTTCACAAACTCTGTTTGGCCATTAGCGCCTGTAATCGCACTACGAGCGCCGGTTCTTTGTGAGCCCGTCACTAAGCTCATGCTGTAGGTTTCACTGTAATTTAACGCACCGTTATTACCTGCGCTGATTGGGCCAACATGTTTCAACGGTACACTGACCATCACACCATTTGGGCCAACCGGTAACTTAATACCGCCATTGGGCAGTTTATTATTAAAGCGAAATTCAAAGGTAAAATCTTCCATCGCATCGCCGTTGGCATCGATATGCAAGGCATACACTGCTGCTGGATCCATCGCGAAATAATTCGGGCCACCGTAGCTATCTTGCAACGGAATATAATTGGCAATAATGGTGACATAATCACTGCGACCCGATTCATAACTATTAAAAATATAAAAATCGGTGGAATCAATCGTAGGTAAGCGTGTCACATTGGGCGCTTCACGGTGGCTAGAAGCAAAAGCAGTGGTGGTGGTTGCCAAGGCAGCTAATAGTGCAGTAGCAATAACGGTTTTCCTATTCATCTTGTTGTCCTCTCAATCGTTTTTTGATTATGACACCCAACAATTTTTGTTAGGTCTACTAAAGCAACGATTGAGTGGACGTATTAGATGCAACTATTTTTAAATTATTAATAAATCCGTCGTAAATAATACCGGACCGGTTGGGAATGGCTCAGGTGAACCGCCTAAAGGTTCACGACTGACCGCCAATGCGCCCACTAAAGCCAAATCAATTTCAACGGTTAATGCTAATAACACTTCACCCTGTTGCGGCAATAACCCTAATGACACCGGTGCCGTTCCATCCGCCGGTAACATCCATAACTGATAATCTTCATTAGCCAGTGGTGCAATCGCGCCGACAGCCGCAACTTTAAGTTGCTGATCGCGCTGCTCAATCAACCACAGCGTACGAGCATCCGCGTTTTGAATCACGGCTATACGTTGTGGGCTAGGCGTGATGCTCGGACCGGGACTTACTAGCATGAACACATTCACCAGTAAAACGATACTGGCCATTGCGCCTAGCAGCCAAGACCAATTAAAACGATTCACCGGGCGCGCTTGCACCCAGCCTAAACGTTCTTGAATGCGTTGCCATACCTGAGCAGGGGGTTGCCGCAAAGGGATCACATCCGTTAACTCGTGTAGATGCTCTTCCCAAAACGCCACTTCATCACGTAAAGCCGGAATATCCATCAGTAGCCGCTGAAATCGTTGCCGCGCTAAACCACGCATACTACCAAGCACATAGCGGGCGGCCAATTGGTGTTGTAGTTCTGTCGACTGATACTTCATCGTTGTAAGCACCTTTTTAAGCTATCTAGGCCGCGGCGGATCCAGCTTTTCACCGAACCTAATGCCTCACTAATATGCTCACTGACTTCTTGATGACTTAACCCACATACAAACGCTAATTGAATACACTGGCGCGTAGTAGGTTGTAATTCGTCCATGCACATCCGCAGGTTCTTCGACTGACCTAACGACTCAATAGTTGACTCAAGCATATCGGCAGCAGGTAACTCATCAAAATCATCAGCTGACAATTCTTGATTAGCGCGATTACGCAGTAAATCAATGGAGCGATAACGCACAATACTGATCAACCAACTCATTACCGAGCCTTTTGAAACCGAATAATCTGCGGCACGATGCCATACTTTAATAAAGGTATCTTGCAGCGCTTCTTCTGCCCAATCTGTCCGGCGCAGCATGGTGTAACTGACCGAAAACAGCTTAGCAGAGGTGGCTTCGTATAAACGACGAAATGCCGCGGTATCGCCCAAAGCAATTTGTTGCAAATCGCGTTCGAGCAGTTGGGGGGTAGACATAACAAAAACTCCTTATGGCCTAATAGCATACTAAAATCCGAATAAGCCGAGTTTTTGGATGCAATTATTTTAATTATTATCGCCAGCAGGCAAACTGAACATTCAGGGCAACGCTAATTCACTGTATTGGGTATAGCATTTTTTTACGTATTATCAAGTTGTTGTGCCGTACGATCCGTAAACTTGAGTAGCGTAATCAGCAAAGCACCAAAAGCAACAAAACCCGCGGCTAAATATAAACCGATCGAAAAGTAACCGGTCAACTGGGCTAAATAACCGGTTAGCGCCGGTGCAATAACTTGCGCACCGCCATAAGCTAAAGTCATTTTCCCCATCAATTTTGCCGGTTTACTCGGGTATAAGCGCCCTGCCATGGTTAACACCAAACTGACCACCGCAACAAAGGTCGCTCCAAATAAAGCCGCACTGGCTAATACCACTGCCAAGTTGTTAAACCATAACGGAAGTAAAATGGCGAGAGCTTGCAGCCATAACGCGAAAATAATCGCCGTTAAATAGCCCGTTTTACGGGCGACCCGATCCCAAAGTAATACGGCGGGCGCACCCGCCAAACCTAAGATGATAAAACTGATGTTGCCACTACCGGCTAGCCCTGGCATCCGCTCGACAATAGTCACAATAAAGGTCGCACTAATCACATAGCCGTAACCCGCACAAAAATAACTCAGCAACAATAAACGTAAAAATCGTTTAGTCGGTGGCCGATCCGCACTGGCTGAGGTATTGCTGACAGGGCTAAACACGGGTTTCGGCAGCCAACGCCATGCTGGTATCGCCAGCAATAGCCCTAACAGCGCAAATAACTGCCATTGTAGCTGCCAATCCAGCTGTAACCAGGCCATGCTTTCCACTAAAAAAGCGGCCAGGGCGATACCTAAACCCAAACCAGCAAAATGCACTCCCAGCTCGGCACGATGCTGATGGCTAATTAACCAATGCATAATCAGCGCTGAAGCGATTAACATAGAACCGGCACTGCTCAGCCCAGCGAGAAACCGCCAAAATGACCACAGATATAGGTTTTCCGTGAACGCCATGCCTACCGTACTTAGCACGGCTATCAATAAACCGGCTCGGTATAAGCGATCTTTTACGGTCAAATTAGATAAACGGGCCGCGAGTAACGCACCTGTCATATACCCTAGGTAATTCACCGCAGCTAGATATCCACCACTGGCATCATCTAAAACGGTATGTTGCTGCATTAATGGTAATAAAGGCGTGTAAGCAAAACGAGCAATACCTAAGCAAAGTAGCTGGCTAAAAAAGCCAGCTAGCAACACTTTAATCCGCAGGGGTAACATCATAAAGCTGCGTTCCTATAGGCTTAGGAGAAATAAATCGCCGCTGCTATGCGGCTATAGTAGTAACTCGCCTAATCGCGCGCGTAAGTTGCCGTTAACGTAGCCTTTGCTAAGGCCATCGCATTTAGCATAAACCCCACTACTGCGGCGCTGGCGCCCTCTGGTGCAGGTAATGCTTCTTCTGGTAAAGCCCAGATCGTAAATTGATAACGATGCATGCCATGGCCTTCTGGTGGACAAGCACCACCAAAGGCTTTCATACCATAATCATTGGTAAAACTACGACAACCCGGCGGTAAACTGCCCGTCCCTGCTCCTTTGGCTAAACAGGTTGCGGCCACAGGGATATCGGTGACAATCCAATGCCAAAAACCTGAGCCGGTCGGCGCATCAGGATCAAACACCGTCAATGCAAAACTTTTGGTCTCTGCTGGCGCATTACGCCAACGTAATTCAGGTGAAATATTTTGGCCGTTACAACCAAAGCCATCAAATTCATGCTGCTTTGCCATAAAATGCCCTTCGGCAATATCTGGGCTGCTTAAGGTAAAGGTGTTTTTACTCATACTTCACTCCTAACAAAGGCAACTTTATGATCTAACTAAGGTTAACTGAGTTTTTGTAAAAATTGATAAAAGGCACTTTTCGGTAAAGCACCGGCTTGCTGCGCCAATGTTTGACCTTGGCGTATCACTAAAATAGTGGGAATAGAACGAATAGCAAAGCGTGCTGCTAAGGTTTGTTGCTGTTCTGTATCAATTTTACCAAAACGAAATTGTGGTTCTAACTCAGCAGCGGCTTGGCTGAATATCGGCGCAAAACTTTGACAAGGGCCACACCAACTGGCCCAAAAATCAATGACTAGAGGTAATTCCGATTTTTCAGCATGGGCAGCAAAGTTGGCACTTGTTAGGGTTAATGGCTGGCCAGTGAATAAGGCTTGCTTACATTTACCACAACGGGCAGTGTTGGCTGCTTTGTCCGCCGGAACACGGTTTAAACCATGACAAAATGGGCAAGCTATAATCATGTGTCACTCCAACTTTGCTAATGTAACATCGCTTTAATATCAAAATTTAACGTCAAGCCAATCCATGTTTTTATCAAAACTGAGGGTTTTAACGCCATTCATGCTTTCAATATTAACCGTGTTAATCTGCTTGGGCCAAATCTCTTGTAAAGAGCGGTGGCGTACCCGCAATCCTGGCAAGTCATCTGGCATCACAGCCTCTTGGTATACCCAAAAGAAGCGACCGTCTAACTGGCCGCCAATCAGGGTTAACGCTATCGGTTCACCGTTTAAATGCGTTAAAGCAAATTGCTCTGTCACATACTGACTGAATGTTTGCTGGGTTTGTTCGTTATTTAACAAGTCAGCTTGTTTATCAAACAATTGTTTTACCGCATGTTCTGCATCATGCACATAAAAACGGTGCATCACTTCAATATTACCGCTTCGCGCGTTAAACAATACTGTACTGACCGCCGCGTTCATTTCATGTGCAAAACTTGGGCTAACTAAGCCTGCCAGTATCAGCAGGCTAAGCAGATAACGCATTAGTTACCTTCCTTAAGCTTTTCATCGGTTTTTTCAGCCGGATCTTTTAGCTTAGTTTTACTGTCTTGCATAATATCGCGGCTTACTTTGGCTTTACTCTTATCAGATTTGTAAGCCTCTACGCGTGACGGAATAATACGACGTGGGTAATAGTTGTTTTCAATGTCGACATCGGCAGTTTCCCACTTCGGATCAACGACCACTTCTTTTAACACTTTGTCTTTTGCCGTCACAATCATCTTATTCACCGCTTTCGGGCTACGACGCCAAATCTCAGCAGGGATCATCTGATCTTCAATGCTGCCATCGGTATAATGCAGTTGCAGTAAGATGGGCATCACTAACCCACCTAAATTACTGAATTGCAGTACATAGTAGTTTTTATCTTCTTTTACTGCACGTTCAAACGCGGTGCGCTCCCACGGCTCTAAATCGGCTAAGAACTTGTTATAGGCATTACGTTCTTTATTGGTTACGGTAAAACGGTCGTTTTCATCATAAAAATCGGTGATATCTTTGTTTTTATCAATCCACAGTACTTTACCAGCCGCTTTGTTGCGCTCAACAAACAATGAGGTGGGTTTGTCTAACTCTTGCTGGCGCTCACGTGCAAAATCAATATCAGGATCTTTGGTATCCATGCGTAACTGATAGACACGGTCTAACGAAATATCCACATGATCAGTGCTATAAAACCAGCCACGCCAGAACCAATCTAAATCGACACCGCTGGCTTCTTCCATGGTACGGAAAAAATCAGATGGCGTTGGGCGTTTAAATTTCCAGCGCTGGGCATATTCTTTAAAGGCAAAATCGAATAACTCACGACCCAGGATTACTTCACGTAGAATATTTAATGCTGCAGCAGGTTTGGTGTAAGCATTTGGGCCTAAACGTAATACGCTATCGGATTGCGTCATGATCGGCACTTGAACATCCGATTTCATATAATCGACAATATCACGAGGCTCTACGCCCCAAGGAATAGTAGGGTCCCACTCACGACCGGCAACGCCGTCTAAAAAGCTGTTTAAGCCTTCATCCATCCAAGTCCACTGCCGCTCGTCCGAGTTAACAACCATCGGGAAATAAATATGACCAATCTCATGGATCACCACGCCAATTAAAAAGCGTTTTTCGGCTTGAGAATAGGTGCGGCTGCCATCGTCTTGTAACTTAGTGCGAGGGCCGTTAAACGTGATCATCGGGTATTCCATACCGCCGACAGGGCCGTTTACCGACTGTGCCACTGGGTACGGATAATCAAACGAAAAACGTGAATACACTTCCATGGTATGCACCACAGATTCCGTAGAATACTTTTTCCACAGATCGCCGCCTTCTTTAGGATAAAACGACATCGCCATGACCAACGGCTGCTCTTTGCCGCCTTGTTGATAACCTTTAGCATCCCACATAAATTTACGTGATGACGCCCAAGCAAAATCACGCACATTATTAGCTTTAAAATGCCAGGTTTTGCTGTCATTAGTACCGGCTTTTTCGTTTTCTAAGGCTTCTTCTTCAGTAACAACAAACACCGGCCGCTTCGCTGTTTTCGCTTGCTCTAACCGTGCAATCTGCTGTTTAGTCAGCACTTTACTGCTGTTTTGTAACTCACCAGTCGCAGACACTATGTGATCGGCTGGTACCGTTAATTTCACATCATAATCACCAAACTCTAAGGTGAATTCGCCGCGACCTAAAAATTCTTTATTGGTCCACGCTTCGTAATCGGTGTAAGCCACTAACCGCGGGAACCACTGAGCTAATAAGAAAATATCATTGCCACCTTCATTCGCATCATCCGGAAAATGCTCATAACCTGAACGGGCTGACACCGCATCTTCTTCTACGATGTTAAAAGCAAAATCTAAACTAAACTCCATCGACTGGCCGGGTTTTAATGGCGTGTCTAAATCGATGCGCATTAAGGTACCCACTACCGTGGCGGCTAAGGTTTTACCCTTGCTGTTTTTCACATTATTAATTTGAAAGCCCAGCTCGTTATCGGCCATAAATTGTTGGCGACGTAACTCTTCTAGGCTCAAACGAGCAGTAATGTCACCTTCACCTATCGAAGTAGCAGGACCGCGACGGCCAACACCACCAAAATCGGTGCTCATTTCAGCCATTGAATCGTTTTTGAAAATATTTTGGTCTAAATGCAGCCATAAATATTTCAACGTATAAGGTGAATTGTTTTTGTATTGAATTTGTTGTTTTGCACTTAAACGGCGCTTGGCTTCGTCTAAGGTTACATCCATCTGATAATTGACTTGTTGTTGCCAATATTGCTGGCCTGGCTCACCGGCAGCATTACGATAGATATTCGGTGTTGGAAGCACTTCGTCTAATTGACGAAATTTATCTTCAAAATCACCTTTTGTCTGGCGCACAGCACTGGCAGTAGCAAATTGGCTACACAACAATACAGTGACCAGGCTTATGACTGAAATACGGGACAAAATGGCAGACATCAGCAGGTCTCTCTGGTTATTTATTAGTAAAATGGCAAGTATCTACTCTAGGTAAATTTACCTGAACAAACAAGGCCTATCTATCACGAAAAGCCGGGGTTCTGTCTCCAAAAAAAAGCCCCGCAAAAGCGAGGCAATTTAGTCAAATAAAGATTAATCTCTTGGCTTGCGTGGTGCACGTGGTGCCGCACCAGGACGCGGACCAGGGCCTGTGCCAGTGCTTGGACGACGCTCACCGCCAGAAGCCGCAGCACCCGTATCCACACTGATATTCAGTTTCTGCTTACGCACATAAACCTTTTTCAGGTGTTGGAAGATCTCATTTGGGATCGTAGCCGGTAATTCTACCGTACTAAAATGGTCAAATAATTTGATATTACCAATGAATTGGCTATCAATGTTCGCTTCATTAGCGATAGCGCCAACGATATCACCGGCTCTTACACCATGCTCTTTACCCACTTCAATGCGATAAGTGTTGTAATCGCCTTTCATTTCACGACGCACACGTGGACCGCGTTCTGGACGATCACCCGTTGGGCGATCGCTACGCTCACGACGTGGCCGCTCTTCACGTTCACCACGAGCATGCGGCTGGCGTAATTCAGGGAATTGCTTCGCTACGTTTAATGGCTGATCTTTTTGCGCTAGATACAACAAGGCTGCCGCTAAATCAACATCGGTCGTTTCTAACTTTTCACGCCAATCTGTCACTAACTCTTGGAAGAAGCTCAGATTTTGCGTTTCAATTGTTTGTGCTAATTGCTCACGGAAAGACTCGATACGACGCTGCTCAATCACTTGACCGGTTGGTAAGCTCATTTGCTCAATCGGCTGCTTAGTTGCATGTTCAATCGTACGCAGCAAACGGCGTTCACGGGGTGATACGAATAAAATGGCTTTACCTTCACGACCAGCGCGGCCCGTACGACCAATCCGGTGTACATAAGCTTCACTATCGTAAGGAATATCGTAGTTAACTACTAAGCTAATACGCTCAACGTCTAAACCACGCGCAGCTACGTCAGTTGCCACAATGATATCCAGCTGACTGGCTTTCATCCGACGAATTGTTTGCTCACGGTGTGCTTGGTTCATGTCACCGTTTAAACAGGCAACGGCATAACCACGGGCGCCCAATTTCTCAGCAATTTCTTCGGTAGCACTTTTCGTACGCACGAACACGATGCTGGCATCGTACTCTTCGCCTTCTAATAGGCGGGTTAACGCATCTAACTTTTGATTAGAATCCAGCATCACATAACGCTGAGTAATGCGCTCAACGGTACTGGTTTTTGACGCAATTTTAATTTCTTCAGCATTTTTTAAGTGCTTTTGCGCAATAGCGCGAATTTGCGCGGGCATGGTAGCGGAGAACATCGCCACCTGACGACCGGCGGGTGTTGCATCCATGATAGTTTGTACATCATCGATAAAACCCATCCGTAACATTTCATCGGCTTCATCCAACACGATAGCGCGCAGTTTGTCGAGTTTCAACGTACCGCGATCTAAGTGATCTAAGATACGACCCGGCGTACCGACGATAACTTGTGAACCACGCTTCAGTGATTTAAGTTGGTTGGTATAGCTTTGACCGCCGTATAAAGGCAAGACATGAAATGCCGGCATGTAGCGAGCATAAGCTTGAAAGGCTTCAGCAACCTGGATCGCTAATTCGCGAGTGGGTGCTAATACCAGAATTTGTGGATCATTTTGCGCAGGATCTAGCCGTGCCAATAAAGGCAGAGCGAAAGCACCGGTTTTACCAGTACCCGTTTGAGCCTGACCTAATACGTCTTCGCCAGCCAATAATTTTGGAATAGCCGCTGCCTGGATAGGCGAAGGCGTTTCATAACCAAGTTCAGTAACCGCACGAACAAGCGGTTCCGGCAGCATTAGCTGGGAAAAAGACAATGTTTCAGACATACGTTGTTATAACCTCAAATCACACGCAGGCTTGTTGGAGTGCTATTGTTGTTTTTACTTGGCCTGCAATGCAGTAAAAACACGAAAACGAGCAAAAACCGTAGCTTTTCTCGATTTTATTCCATTAGTATAGCCAGTCATTTACCACCTGGAAGAGATCCATGATAGAAATCCTCGTTGGCAGCCAAATGGGCGCAGCGGAATATGTGGCAGAACAAGTTGCTGAAACACTGGTACAAGCGGGATATGAAACTAAACTTCATCTTCAACCCGATTTGGATCAGCTAAACCCGACTCACATCTGGTTAGTGATCACATCCACCTATGGCGCAGGAGATCTGCCTGATAATATTCAACCCTTTGCGGATCAATTAGCACAAGATCGCAGTGATCTTAACACACTTTCTTACGCCGTGATCACTTTAGGTGACTCCAGTTATGATACTTTTTGCTTAGCAGGGCAAAAAATTGCCACTTTATTAGAAAGTCGCGGTGCAAAACGCCTTATCGACGGTTTAGATATTGACGCACAAACAGACGCCTTGCCAGAGGATATTGCCAAAGCTTGGCTACCTTTGTTTATCCACAGCTTATCCGGATCTGATCTGGGATAACTTTGCAGCGGGATCCAAACAAGGGATCCCTGAATGCTAACAATGCTATGGCCGCCACGATCTTATGATCCGCTTCCCCACACCTTATACACATATTGACACTTCTAATATAACTAATGTTGATAACTAGTCTTTTATACGGTTATTAAGCTGTATTTATCCCAATAATAAAATTATTTTCTGCGCCCAGTGTGGATAAGTAACGATCTTACACACGGCTTCACCTGACGTAGATCCAAGCTTGATCACAGGATCTGATCTTATCTAATCCATTGATCCTTCGTATATAAAAAGGCTTATCCACTGCAAATGGCTTGCTTAATAGAAGTAATAATAAAAAAGATCTAAAAAGATCTTATATATATTAAGCACGATCCTGATCCTATTTTGCCCATTTCACTCAACCCAAGATCAGGCTACAATATGCACCCTGTTTTTAATCTGTATGTGATCGAGGCAAGTATGCTGTTTCAAGAAAGTTTTGACGTTATCGTTGTAGGTGGTGGACATGCAGGTACTGAAGCCGCCTTAGCTGCAGCTCGTGCTGGTCAAAATACTTTATTGCTAACGCATAACATTGAAACCCTCGGTCAAATGTCGTGTAACCCAGCTATTGGTGGTATTGGCAAAGGCCATCTAGTTAAAGAAATCGATGCATTGGGTGGCGCCATGGCTATGGCAGCAGACCGAGGTGGTATTCAATTTAGAACTTTAAACAGTTCAAAAGGCCCTGCCGTTCGTGCTACTCGTGCCCAAGCTGATCGGCAACTCTATCGTGCCGCTATTCGTAGCATATTAGAAAACCAACCAAATCTTAAAATCTTCCAACAAGCCTGTGATGATCTGATTGTTGAACAAGATCAAGTCAAAGGCGTTGTTACGCAAATGGGTTTAAAGTTTCATAGTAAAACTGTGGTGCTAACAGTAGGCACCTTTTTGGGTGGTCAAATCCATATTGGCCTAGAGCAATTTTCGGGTGGTCGAGCAGGCGATCCGCCGTCTATCGCCTTGGCTAAACGCTTACGCAATTTACCCTTTAGAGTAGATCGTTTAAAAACCGGCACACCGCCGCGTATCGATGCACGCACCGTTGATTTTTCAGTTATGCAAGCTCAGCCAGGCGATAATCCTACGCCAGTATTTTCATTCTTAGGCAAACATAGCGATCAGCCACCGCAAATCCCGTGTTACATCACCTACACCAATGAAAAAACACACGATGTAATACGTAACAACCTGGATCGTTCACCGATGTATACCGGCGTGATCGAAGGTATTGGCCCACGTTATTGCCCATCAATTGAAGACAAAGTGATGCGTTTTGCTGATAAGGATCAACATCAGATTTTTATTGAACCAGAAGGTTTAACCACGCATGAACTATACCCTAACGGTATTTCAACCAGTTTACCGTTTGATGTACAACTCAGTATTGTAAGATCGATCAAAGGCATGGAAAACGCCTATATCACACGCCCAGGCTATGCTATTGAATATGACTTCTTCGATCCACGCGATCTTAAGGCCACTTTAGAAACAAAATTTATCAAAGGCTTATTTTTTGCCGGCCAAATTAACGGTACCACCGGTTATGAAGAAGCCGGTGCACAAGGCTTACTAGCCGGGATAAATGCCGCATTGTATGCCCAAGAAAAAGACGGTTGGTCACCAAGCCGTAATCAGGCGTATTTAGGTGTACTGGTGGATGATCTCACAACACTGGGTACTAAAGAACCTTACCGCATGTTTACCAGCCGAGCTGAATACCGGCTAATGTTACGTGAAGATAATGCCGATGCTCGTTTAACCAGTAAAGGTCGTGAATTAGGTTTAGTAAACGATATCCGTTGGGCTGCATTTAATAAAAAAATGGAGCAAATTGAACTTGAACGGCAACGTTTACGTCAAGGCTGGATCCATCAGCAACACCCAGCTTTAAACGAAGTTAATCAATTACTTAAAACGCCTTTAACCCGCGAAGCCAGCTTAGAAGAATTGATCCGCCGTCCTGAAGTTTCTTATCAGCAATTAATTAGCATTGCTGAATTAGGCCCCTGTTTAGCTGATCCGATAGCAGCTGAACAAGTTGAAATTCAGATCAAATACGAAGGCTATATTAACCGTCAACAAGAAGAAATTACTAAGCAGCAACGCAACGAAGCAACAAAATTGCCTGCAGGCTTCGACTATGCCTCGGTTAAAGGTTTATCGAATGAAGTTATCGTTAAACTAAACCAAACCCAACCAGAAACGGTTGGCCAAGCATCACGTATTTCAGGCATTACGCCCGCAGCGATTTCTTTATTGTTGGTGTACTTAAAAAAACAAGGTTTACTGCGTAAAAGCGCTTAAAGGAAAAGCATGACTGATTTATTAAGCCCTTTACGCCGGCTAGTTGCACAAACAGATCTGCAATTAACTGAACAACAATTACAACAATGCGTGGATTATGTAAGGTTATTGGATAAATGGAATAGCGCTTACAACCTCACTTCAGTACGTGATCCACAAGAAATGCTCATCAAGCACGTATTGGATAGCCTGGTTGTTGCCCCCTATTTAACCGGCGAACGTTTTATTGATGTTGGCACCGGTCCTGGTTTACCTGGTGTGTTATTGGCCATTTACTATCCACAGAAGCAATTTTTCTTGTTAGACAGCTTAGGAAAACGTATCCGTTTTTTAAATCAGGTGAAATTACAGTTAGGCTTAAACAATATTTTCCCACTACAAAGCCGAGTTGAAGATCATCAACCCCAACCCGGTTATGATGGTGTAATAAGCCGCGCATTTGCCTCACTTAATGATATGCTGAACTGGTGTCAGCATTTACCTGGGCTAAACGGCCAGTTTTTCGCCATGAAGGGCGCTGCAGTGCAAGAAGAAATTGCAGCTTTGCCGGATTTTGTTAAAGTAACAGCTATTCAAAACTTACAAGTACCAGAGCTGGATGCGCAGCGTCATTTGGTTATTCTAAAAAAAGTCTAATCGTCAAAGAGGGATCCTTGTGGGCAAGATCATCGCAATAGCTAACCAAAAAGGCGGCGTGGGTAAAACAACCACAGCGGTGAATTTGGCTGCCTCTATGGCAGCAACAAAACGTAAAGTTCTGCTTATTGACCTTGATCCTCAAGGTAATGCCACTATGGGGAGCGGCGTCGATAAATATGAATTAGCCGCCAGTGCTTACGAATTATTAGTCGATGAAAAACCCTTATCAGAAGTGGTCGTAAAAGAAACGACCGGCGGTTATCATCTGATCGGTGCCAATTCTGATGTGACGGCGGCCGAAGTACGCCTGATGGATGTTTTTGCTCGTGAACTTCGTTTGAAGAACGCATTGAAAGCTTACAAAAGCAGTTACGATTTTATTTTTATCGATTGCCCACCTTCTTTGAATATGTTGACGGTTAACGCAATGGCCGCAGCTGACAGCGTATTAGTGCCGATGCAATGTGAATATTTTGCGCTAGAAGGTTTAACCGCTTTAGTTGAAACCATTAATAAATTAGCCGCGGTAATCAATGGCGATCTGAAAATCGAAGGCATATTACGGACCATGTATGATCCCCGTAATCGTTTAGCCAACGATGTGTCTGAGCAATTAAAACAACATTTTGGTGATAAAGTGTATCGTGCGGTGATCCCGCGTAATGTTCGGCTTGCCGAAGCGCCAAGTTTTGGTACACCGGTAATGTATTACGATAAAAGCTCGACAGGCGCTAAAGCTTATCTCGCTTTAGCAGGTGAAATATTACGGCGATCTGAAAAGAAAAGTAGCACAGCAGCTAACCTAACCAGCTAACAGCCTCTAAAGGAATTACACTTCGCATGTCTTTAAAAAAACGCGGTTTAGGCCGAGGGCTTGATGCATTACTTACAGCAAGTAAACCTACTAACACAGTAGATGTCGCACCGATTAAATCGGAACTGCAAACTATTCCAGTAGAGTTTCTACGCCCTGGTAAATATCAACCGCGTAAAGACATGTCACAAGAAGCTTTAGACGATCTGGCCAGTTCAATCAAGGCGCAAGGGGTTATTCAACCTATCGTTGTTCGTACCTTAGCCGAAAACAGCTATGAAATTATCGCGGGTGAACGCCGTTGGCGAGCAGCGCAATTGGCACAACTTGCCGAAGTGCCTTGTCTAATCAAAAATGTGCCTGACGAAGCTGCCGTGGCTATCGCGCTGATTGAAAATATTCAGCGCGAAGATCTTAATGCTATGGAAGAAGCCATAGCACTGCAACGCTTGTTATCTGAATTTGAATTAACCCATCAACAAGTGGCTGATGCGGTCGGTAAATCACGCACCACTGTCACCAATCTTTTACGCTTAAACCAATTAAACGATGATGTGAAATTGTTGTTAGAGCATGGCGATATTGAAATGGGGCATGCACGGGCTTTATTAGCTTTATCAGATGCGGACCAGTCTGATGCTGCCCGTTTAGTGGCGGCTAAACAAATGACGGTACGTGATACTGAAAATTTGGTGCGGAAAATACTTGAACCAGCACCTGTACCCGAGCCAAAAGTAAAGGATCCCGATGTGATTGCACTTGAACAACGCTTAAGTGATCGCTTTGCTGCGCCTGTGCAAATTCAGTACAACAAAAAAGGCAAAGGCAGTTTAATGATTGCCTATAATAGTTTAGATGAATTAGATGGCATTTTAGGTAAGTTAGGCCAAGAACAATCAGA
This sequence comes from Alishewanella sp. SMS8, assembly GCF_030737935.1. NCBI lineage: Bacteria > Pseudomonadati > Pseudomonadota > Gammaproteobacteria > Alteromonadales > Alteromonadaceae > Alishewanella > Alishewanella sp. SMS8. The sequence goes on along the minus strand of NZ_JAPJEA010000001.1, from coordinate 1,629,363 downwards.
ATAGCTAAAATTTTCTCCAAGATCGCTACATGACTAACGTCTAAGCCGCTTTTAGTTGCAAATCAGGGGCAAATAAGTATACTTTCGCATGTTTTTTGTAACCCCTTCTCGGGCGTTTTCAGAGGGAATTACAGTGGCTGAGCCAAATAGCCAGCAAAGTCGTAAAGCTGCATATTTGTTAGTTTTGTTTCAAGCAGTGTTTGCAACCTTGGTGGCGTTATTCTTTCTGATTGCGGCAGATGCCGCAGCGGCTAAATCGGCTTTTAAAGGCGGTTTAGTGGCAGTAATAGCGAATTTTGTATTCGCTTTTTTTGCGTTTCGTCACAGCGGCGCAGATAAAGCAGAATTGGTGGCGGCTTCAATGATGCGCGGCCAATCAATGAAAGTATTGTTAACAGTAGTGTTGTGTGCAGTGGTTTTTCAACAAGAGCAAACGGTAGCGGGACCTTTTCTTACCGGATTTTTGCTTACCCTGCTCACACAATGGACAGCACCTTTTTTCTTTAAACATTAACATTGGGATGAAACATGGCTGCAGGTGAAGAGTTAACGCTATCCAGTCATATTCAGCACCACCTTACTAACGCCAAAATGTGTACCGTTGACGGTAGTGTCGCATTTAACAAAGCGTGTAGCGAGGCCGGGTTCTGGACATGGCACATTGATACGCTCGCTTGGTCTATTGGCTTAGGCCTCTTATTTATATTATTGTTCCGTAGCGCCGCTAAAAAAGCGACAACCGGCGTACCGGGTAAATTTCAATGCTTTGTGGAAATGGTTATCGAATTCGTTGCTGCCAACGTTAAAGATACCTACCACGGTAAAAGTAAACTTATTGCCCCGCTGGCACTGACCATCTTCGTTTGGATTTTCCTAATGAACTTGATGGACTTAGTACCTGTTGACTTCTTGCCAGCCTTTGCTGGTTGGGTCGGAGCCACCTTCTTTGGTATGGACTCGCATGATGTTTACATGAAGATCGTACCCACAACTGATATCAACATGACCGCCGCTTTAGCATTGGGCGTATTCATATTGATGATCGGTTATTCAATCCGTATTAAAGGTGTTGTTGGCTTTATTAAAGAGTTAACGCTGCATCCTTTCAGCACCAAAAACGTACCGCTGCAAATTGTACTGATCCCATTTAACCTATTACTTGAACTGATTGCCTTAGTAGCCAAGCCATTCTCGCTGGCACTACGTTTATTCGGTAACCTGTATGCGGGCGAAATGATCTTTATCCTGATTGGTGCCATTGGCTTGTTGCAGTTACCACTGCACTTTGTTTGGGCGGTATTCCACATCCTGGTAATTGTATTGCAGGCGTTCGTGTTTATGATGCTGACCATTGTTTACCTGAGCATGGCCAGTTCGGACAATCATTAATTTTTTTAAACTTTAACTTAAACTTGAAATATCGGAGATAAAAATGGAAATTGCAGTAGCTATCAAATTAATCGCAGTTGCGCTGTTAATCGGTTTCGGTGCTATCGGCACTGCGCTAGGTTTCGGTAACATGGGCGGTAAGTTCTTAGAAGCTTGTGCTCGTCAACCAGAACTAGCCCCTTCACTACAGGTTAAAATGTTCATCCTTGCTGGTCTTATCGACGCCGTAGCTATGATCGGTGTAGGTATCGCCATGTACATGTTGTTCGCAATGTAATTTAAGGTTTTTAAACTCGAACAACTAAATAAGGAGGAGCGGACGTGAATTTAAACGCCACTCTTATCGGAGAATTAATCGCTTTTGTCGTCTTTGTACTGTTTTGTATGAAGTTCGTCTGGCCACCGCTGAGTAATGCAATTGAAGCGCGCCAGAAGAAAATCGCAGACGGACTGACGGCTTCTGATCGTGCTGAAAAAGACTTGGCTTTAGCCCAAGACAAAGCAAAAGATCAGTTAAAAGATGCCAAAGCACAAGCGGCTGAAATCATCGAGCAAGCGAAAAAACGTGAAGCGAAAATGCTGGACGAAGCGGTAGCGAAAGCTTCTGCTGAGCGCGACAATATCCTGGCACAAGCCAAGACTGAAATTGAAGCTGAACGCAATCGTTTACGTGAAGATTTACGCAAGCAGGTAGCAGCCTTAGCGGTAGCCGGCGCAGAGAAAATTCTGCAACGCTCTATTGACGAAGCGGCTCACGCTGACATCCTGGAAAAACTGGTACAAGAACTGTAAGAGGGTGAGCTATGTCTGATTTGACGAATATTGCTCGTCCTTACGCAAAAGCGGCCTTTGACTTTGCTGTTGAGCAAAAAGCATTGGACGCATGGTTAGAAATGCTGGTGTTCGCTGCGGAAGTAGCAAAACACGAACAGGTTGCTGCCATATTGCGTACTAACGGCACTGCCGAAACGCAGGCCGACCTGTTTATCCAGGTATGTGGTGAGCAACTCAATGAGCAAGGTCGCAACTTTATTAAAGTTATGGCTGAAAATCACCGCTTGTTGGCGTTGCCTGAAGTATTAGCAACTTTTATTGAGCATAAAGCAGCGTATGAAAAAGAAATTACTGTTGAAGTAACTTCTGCCACCACGCTGAATACTGCACAACAAGACAAGCTAATAGCTGCATTATCGCAACGTTTGGCACGCAAGGTTAAATTGCACTGTAGCGTCAATCCTGACGTAGTCGGCGGAATGCTGATTAAAGCAGGTGACATGGTAATTGATGGCTCGGTCCGCGGTAAGCTGGATCGTTTAGCAACTGCGCTGCAGTCTTAATGGGGAACAGAGAATGCAACTGAATTCCACAGAAATATCTGAACTGATCAAGAGTCGTATTGCTCAGTTCGACGTGGTCAGTGAAGCTCGTAACGAAGGTACTATCGTTCAGGTAACTGACGGTATTATCCGTATCAATGGCCTTGCAGACTGTATGCAAGGTGAGATGATAGAGCTTCCTGGCAGCCGTTATGCAATCGCACTGAACTTAGAACGTAATTCAGTAGGTGCGGTAGTCATGGGTCCGTATGCGGACTTAACGGAAGGCACAAAAGTTAAAAGTACTGGCCGTATCTTAGAAGTACCTGTAGGCCCAGGCTTATTAGGTCGTGTAGTTAACACACTCGGTGCGCCAATTGATGGTAAAGGTCCAATTGAAGCTGCAGGTTTTGAGCCAGTAGAAAAAATTGCACCTGGCGTAATCGAGCGTCAATCAGTTGATCAGCCAATGCAAACCGGTTACAAATCGGTTGATGCGATGATCCCGATCGGTCGTGGTCAGCGTGAATTGCTGATCGGTGACCGTCAGACCGGTAAAACGGCCCTGGCAATCGATGCTATCATCAACCAAAAAGCCACTGGCGTTAAATGCGTTTATGTGGCAATTGGTCAAAAAGCCTCTACTATCGCTAACGTAGTACGTAAATTAGAAGAGCACGGTGCTTTAGCTCACACTATCGTGGTTGTGGCCTCTGCTTCTGAAGCCGCTGCGTTACAATACTTAGCGCCATACTCTGGCTGTACTATGGGTGAATACTTCCGTGACAATGGTGAAGATGCGCTAATCGTATATGATGATTTATCTAAGCAAGCAGTTGCTTACCGTCAAATCTCATTGCTGTTACGTCGTCCACCAGGTCGTGAAGCTTACCCAGGTGACGTATTCTATTTACACTCTCGTCTACTTGAGCGTGCATCGCGTGTTAATGCCGATTATGTTGAAAAATACACTAAAGGTGCAGTGAAAGGTAAAACCGGTTCATTAACCGCCTTACCTATCATTGAAACGCAAGCGGGTGACGTTTCTGCATTCGTACCCACTAACGTAATCTCAATTACCGATGGTCAGATCTTCTTAGAAACTGACTTATTTAACGCGGGTATTCGCCCTGCCGTTAACGCGGGTATTTCAGTATCGCGGGTAGGTGGTGCAGCGCAAACTAAAATCATCAAAAAGCTGGGTGGCGGTATCCGTTTAGCCTTAGCTCAGTATTCAGAATTAGCCGCGTTCGCGCAGTTTGCTTCTGACCTAGATGATGCAACCCGTGCTCAGTTAGAGCATGGTCAAAAGGTGACTGAGCTGATGAAACAGTTACAGTACAGCCCGATGTCAGTTGCTGAGATGGGTGTGTCTATTTTCGCTATCGAAAAAGGCTTTATGAAAGATGTTGATGTTGCCAAAATCCTTGATTTTGAAGCAGGATTAATCGCCTTTATGAAAGCTGAACACGCTGAGCTGATGGCTGAAATCGATAAAACCGGTAACTACAACGACCAAATCGAGTCTACGTTCAAAGCCGCTATTGATAAATTCAAAGCGACGCAGACCTGGTAAGCAATGTGGGTGGCTTAGCCACCCCATTCGTTGAAAAAACGGAGATACAGTCATGGCCGGTGGTAAAGAGATAAAAAGTAAGATTGGGAGTATTAATAATACTCGCAAGATCACCAGTGCTATGGAAAAAGTTGCGGTCAGCAAAATGCGCAAAGCGCAAGACCGCGTGGCTGCAACTCGCCCATACGCTGAAGGTATGCGCAAAGTGATTGGTAATGTGGCGAATGGTTCGCTCGAATATCGTCATCCGTATTTAGCGGATCGTGACGTGAAACGAGTGGGTTACATCGTCATTGCTACTGACCGTGGTCTTTGCGGTGGCCTGAATACCAACGAGTTTAAACGAGTCGCTATCGAACTGAAGAACTGGAAACAGCAAGGTGTTGATGCTCAATTTGCCGTAATCGGTAATAAAGCCGCCGCCTTCTTCAAGCGCTTCGGTGGTAAAGTGGTCGCTGCACAATCGGGTTCAGGTGACGTACCACGTTTGGCTGATGTGATTGGTTCGGTGCAAGTAATGCTGCAAGCATTTAACGAAGGCCGGATCGACCGCTTATTCCTGGTATACAACAAGTTTGTTAATACCATGAAGCAAGAGCCAGTGATCGATCAACTGTTACCTCTGCCAAAAGCAGACATCGCACAAAAAGAGCATAATTGGGACTATCTATACGAGCCAGATCCAAAACCTATTTTGGATATGTTGTTGTCTCGTTATATTGAATCTCAGGTTTATCAAGGTGTTGTTGAAAACGCTGCCAGTGAACATGCAGCGCGGATGGTGGCAATGAAAGCCGCAACCGACAACGCCGGTAACCTGATGGACGACCTGAAACTCGTGTACAACAAAGCACGTCAGGCCGCGATTACCCAAGAGCTCAGCGAGATCGTCGCAGGTGCGGCAGCTGTAGGCTAAGGTTAAGAGTTTTGCAAATTTGAGGAAACATCATGAGTCAAGGTAAGGTCGTCCAAATCATTGGCGCCGTTGTGGATATCGACTTTCCACAAGATGCGGTACCTGGTATCTATGACGCGTTAAACGTGACCGACGGTGATCTAGCTGGTTTAGTGCTGGAAGTTCAGCAGCAGCTGGGTGGCGGTACGGTACGGACTATCGCGCTGGGTACTACAGACGGTTTACGTCGCGGTTCAGCGGTAAGTAATACCGGTAAAGCAATTCAGGTTCCAGTCGGCACAGCGACTCTGGGCCGTATTATGAACGTATTGGGTGAGCCGATCGATGAAGCGGGCCCAATCGGTGAAGAAGAGCGTTGGTCAATTCACCGCGCTGCGCCTTCATATGAAGATCAAGCGGCGTCAAATGCCTTGTTGGAAACCGGTATCAAGGTTATCGACTTGGTTTGTCCGTTTGCAAAAGGTGGTAAAGTGGGTCTGTTCGGTGGTGCCGGTGTAGGTAAAACCGTAAACATGATGGAACTGATCCGTAACATCGCCATCGAGCACAGCGGTTACTCAGTATTCGCCGGTGTAGGTGAGCGTACACGGGAAGGTAACGACTTCTATCACGAAATGAAAGACTCTAACGTACTAGATAAAGTATCGTTGGTATACGGTCAGATGAACGAGCCACCAGGTAACCGTTTACGCGTTGCGTTAACCGGCTTAACCATGGCTGAGAAATTCCGTGATGAAGGCCGTGACGTACTGTTTTTCGTCGATAACATCTATCGTTATACCCTAGCGGGTACTGAAGTATCTGCGTTGTTAGGTCGTATGCCTTCAGCAGTAGGTTACCAGCCAACGCTAGCGGAAGAGATGGGTGTACTACAAGAGCGTATCACGTCGACTAAGACCGGTTCTATCACGTCTATTCAAGCCGTTTACGTACCTGCGGATGACTTAACTGACCCATCACCAGCAACAACGTTCTCGCACTTAGATGCAACGGTAGTATTAAGCCGTAACATCGCTTCACTGGGTATTTACCCAGCCATCGACCCATTGGATTCAACTTCTCGTCAGTTAGATCCATTGGTTATCGGTAAAGAGCACTATGAAGTGGCACGTGGCGTACAAACGGTATTGCAACGTTACAAAGAGCTAAAAGATATTATTGCCATCTTAGGTATGGACGAACTGTCTGATGAAGACCGTACAACTGTATACCGTGCGCGTAAAATCCAACGCTTCTTGTCTCAGCCATTCTTCGTTGCTGAAGTATTCACTGGTTCGCCAGGTAAATACGTTCCGCTGAAAGAAACTATCCGTGGCTTTAAAGGTATCCTGGCCGGTGAATACGACCATATGCCAGAACAGGCGTTTTACATGGTTGGTTCAATCGACGAAGCGATCGAAAAAGCGAAGAAACTTTAAGTTCAGGCTTTAGGAGAGCGAGATGGCGATGACAGTGCAACTGGATGTAGTAAGTGCCGAAGAAAAGATTTTCTCAGGCCTTGTCGAATCCGTGCAGGTCACAGGCAGTGAGGGCGAGTTAGGTGTGTTACCTTTCCACGCCCCGTTACTGACCACCCTGAAACCTGGCATGGTCCGTATCGTAAAGCAGTTTGGCGAAGAACACCTGATTTATGTTGCCGGTGGCGTACTTGAAGTACAACCCGATATGATCACGGTGCTCGCAGACATAGCGGTACGTGGTGAAGACTTAGATGAGCAAGCGGCTTTAGACGCACAGAAACGTGCAGAAGAAGCAATGCAGCATGCCAGCGCTGACTTTAATTACGCCGAAGCAGCCGCGCAATTGGCCGAAGCCATTGCTCAGCTGCGCGTGATACAAAAACTGCGTAAGAAATAAGTTTCCATTGATAAATGATAAAAAACCACCTAAGGGTGGTTTTTTTTTGCCTACAATTTGTGCAAAGACTAAAAATAGCGTGATAAACCAAAATTGGCAGACTAACAGCTCAGATAAATTCGTTTAAAACTTGTTTCAATTCTGAAAGGTATTTATATTAATTTTTTGGCAAAAATAAAAAATAACAGGACATCGTTTTATGCGCTCGTTGTATAGTTTTCTACTATTGATAGCATCATGCCTTATCGTTGTGCAGGCACAAAATCTTACTTTAGAAGACTATGCACGCCCTGCACAGTTTTTGGATATTAAAATATCACCTACCGGAAAATACCTCGCTGCAACTTCACGCAGTGATGAGGGTAATATTTATTTGCAAATTATTGATATAAAAACCAATCAAATTATTAGTGTTCGTCATTTTACGGGGCGAGATTCGATTGGTTCAATTAATTGGGCTAATGCTGAGCGGATCTTAATTACCTTAGTGCGTGATATTGGTGCTTTAGAGTCTCCGGTGGGCACGGGTGAAATTTTTGCCGTAAATGCCGATGGCTCTAATGCGCGTATGTTAACGGGCTACCGTGCGGATAATGAAAAAACGCCCGCTTCCGTCATTAACTATTTACCCGAAGATGAAAATTACGTGTTAATCGTCACATCAACACCCAACCGCAAAGGGTCTTTTAGTTTAATTAAACGTCTGAACATCGAAAATGGCCGTGCTCGGCAAGTGGCGCGCGCGCCGATGCGTTCTTCCGGCATGATGACCGATCGCACAGGTGTTGCACGGATCGCTATTGGTATCGATCAAGAAAACGATAATGAAATGATCATGATGTACCGCAAAAATGAAAAAGCGGATTGGGAGACTTTGCGTCGTTATGGTCAACGTGATGGCTCTTTCACGCCATTGTCATTTATGCCTGACAATTTACATGTGCTTGGCGTTAGCGATACGCAAACCGATACGCAAGCCATTAGTATTCTTAATCCTGAAACCGGCAAAGAGGAAATCATTGCCCATCATCCTAAAGTGGATGTTTCGGCAATCTACAGTATTAAAAACGGCTTTATAAATGAAGTCATCGGTGCTTCGTATGAACATGATATCTACGAAGAAGTTTACTTTGAAGATATTCAAGACAAAACGTTTAGTGGTTATTTACAAGGTTTACGTGCCGCTTTTGCAGACAAAAAAGTTAATTTTACCTCGATTACTAAAGATAACAGCTTGGCTGTGTTAACTGTTCATTCGGCCAATCACCCGCGTGAGTTTTATCTGTTTGACACGCGCAATATGCAATTAAGTTATCTTTTGAACGGTCAGCCTTGGATGAAAGCTGAACAGTTGGCACAAACATCGTCGATATTTTACACCTCGCGTGATGGCTTAGATATTCATGCTGTACTGACCTTACCTAAAGACAAAGCCGCTAAAAATTTACCATTAATCTTATTACCGCATGGTGGCCCGCATGGTATTCGGGATTATTTAGAAATTGATACTGATGCCAAAGTGTTAGCTCAACATGGTTATGCGGTGTTACAGCCAAACTTTCGCGGATCAGGTGGTTTTGGCCGTTCCTTCTTGCAGCAGGGCTATTTAAACTGGGGCACCACTATGATCGATGATATGACCGATGGCGTGAAACATCTGATCGATAAAGGCATGGTTGATGCTAATCGCGTTTGTGTTTACGGTGCGTCTTACGGTGGTTATGCTTCATTAATGAGCGTGGTGCGTGAACCTGATTTATATAAGTGTGCGGTGAGCTTTGTCGGTATGTCAGATTTGAATTTAATGTATGAACATGGTGATACCACAGAATCAAAAGGCGGCTTAAATACGTTAGAAATGTATATCGGCCGTGATAAAACGCGCTTAGATGCACAATCGGCCATCAAAAATCTTGATAAGCTAAAAGCCCCTATCTTTATTATTCATGGCACCGAAGATCAGCGCGTGCCGCTGATCCAAGCCGAAGTACTGCGTGATGAATTGAAAAAACGTAAGCACCCTTATGAGTGGTTAGTGAAAGAAAAAGAAGGCCATGGCTTTTATAAACCAGAGAATAACGTTGAGCGCTGGCAAAAGATGTTAGCCTTTTTTGATAAATATATCGGTGATAAGCAAGCGGCCAATTAACAGATAAATTATTATCTTAAACATGGGCTGATACCTTATATGACAGCCCTTTTTTATTTTGATATTTTACGCGTTGTTGCGAATTTAAATAATAATAAAGCGATTTAGCCTTACGCTTTGATAAAAATTGAGGTAAATAAAATGAGAGCACTACTAATAAGTTGCCTATTTTTTGCGGTCGTTTCTGTGCAGGCAGCAGAGTTAACCTTGGAAGATTTTGCACGCCCTTCCCAGTTTCTTGAAATTGAAATATCGCCATCGGGTAAATACTTAGCGGCGACTAGCCGCAGTGAAGAAGGCAACGTTTACCTCAACGTTATTGATATTAAATCAAACAAAATTATCAGCGTTCGTCACTTTACTGGCCGAGATTCTATCGGCTCTATCGACTGGGCTAATAATGAGCGTTTATTGATCACCTTAGTGCGTGATATCGGTGCTTTAGAGCAACCGGTTGGCACCGGTGAAATCTTTGCGGTAAATGCGGATGGTTCTAATGCCCGAATGCTAACGGGTTATCGTTCTGAAACAGAAAAAGATCCCGCACAAGTGATTAACTATTTACCAGATGATGACAAGTATGTGCTTATTACAACCAGCACACCAAACCGTAAAGGGTCATTTAGTTTAGTTAAGCGGTTAAATATTGAAAATGGTCGTACTAGGCAGGTGGCCAGAGCACCAATGCGCTCTTCAGGCATGATTACTGACAATAACGGTGTAGCACGGATGGCGGTGGGTGAAGACCAAGATAATGACAACGAAATGGTCATGATGTACCGCAAGGATGAAAAATCAGATTGGGTTACTTTACGCCGTTATGGCCAGCGTGATGGTAGTTTTTTACCCATCGCGTTTTTAGCGGATAATAAAAGAGTAGTGGGAATAAGTGATACTCAAACGGATACCAAAGCGTTAAGTGTTATGGATCCAGAAACGGGTAAAGAAGAAATACTAGCTCATCATCCTAAAGTAGATGTTACACCGAGTTTCAGTATCGAAGACGGGTTTTTAAAAGAAGTGATAGGCGCTTCTTATGAATATGACACGCATGAGGATGTGTTTTTTGCTGACGTTAAAGATAAAACCTTCAGTGGTTACTTACAAAGCTTAAAAGCGGCCTTTCCAGGAAAGAAAATTGCTATTAACTCAGCAACTCGAGACAACAGTATTTTGGTCCTTACCACGCGTTCGGCTAACCATCCGCCAGAGTTTTATCTGTTTGACACCAAAAACAATCAGTTAAGCTTTTTGTTAAATGGCCGTCCTTGGATGAAGTCAGAATTATTGGCTGAAACTAAGGCAATTATTTATAAAAGTCGAGACGGTTTAGACATTCATGCCATCTTAACCTTACCTCGTGGCGTTGAAGCGAAAAACTTACCCTTAATTATGAATCCGCATGGAGGCCCGCATGGTCCAAGGGATTTTTTAGAAATTAATCCAGATGCCAAAGTGTTAGCGCAACACGGTTATGCGGTGTTACAGCCAAACTTTCGCGGCTCAGGCGGTTTTGGACGGAGCTTTTTACAAGCCGGTTATCAGAATTGGGGCACAACAATGATTAATGACATGACAGATGGTGTCATGCATTTGGTTGAGCAGGGTATTGTTAATCAAGATCGGGTGTGCGCTTACGGTGGTTCTTATGGTGGCTATGCCGCCTTAATGAGTGCAGTGCGCGAACCGGATTTGTATAAATGTACCGTCGGTTTTGTCGGTGTTTTTGACTTAAACTTAATGTATACCGATGGTGATATTCAAGAACGTAAAAGCGGTATTAATTATTTAGAAATGGCAATTGGCCGTAACCAAGAGCAACTGGATGCGCAATCACCGATTAAACATTTGGATAAATTAAAAGCACCGGTATTTATCATTCATGGTGAAGAGGATAGACGCGTGCCGATTATTCACGCGAACCGCTTACGGGAAGAACTGGATAAACGTAATCATCCTTATGAGTGGTTAGTGAAAGAAAAAGAAGGCCATGGCTTTTATAAACCAGAGAATAACGTTGAGCGCTGGCAAAAGATGTTAGCTTTCTTTGATAAATATATTGGCGATAAACAAGCTGCGAATTAAATCGCTTTTTAATGAGCAACTAAAAGGGTTAGCACCGTTGGTGTTAGCCCTTTTTATTTGTTAATAGCCCGTTTACTAGTCTGTAGACTTGTTAGTCGACATCGCTATAGCTTAGCACTGAGCACAGGCCACAGCTGCGGCCATGGCTATTTATTACGATTTACCCATCGCAAAAGGCGTACTTACCTGTGTCTGCTTATTAAGCAGCGCCAGATGAACAAAATCTAAACCGCAAACGTCCACAAGCCATGGTGTTTTCAGGTAGAATAGCCGCATTAAAACGTTAAGGATAATTGGTTATGGCATTAAATGTAGTGATCTTGGCTGCCGGTAAAGGCACCCGTATGAAATCAGACTTACCTAAGGTATTGCACAAGGTGGCTGAGCGGCCAATGGTACAACACGTTATTGATACTGCGCGTGCGCTTGGTGCAGCTAAACCGCAACTGGTTTATGGCTATGGTGCTGACGCATTAAAAGCGGCCATGGGTGAACAGCCACTGCATTGGGTGTTGCAAGCCGAACAGTTGGGTACTGGCCATGCGGTGGCGCAAGCCATCCCCAATATCGCCGATGACGATACGGTACTTGTGTTATACGGCGATGTGCCGTTAACCCGTATTGAAACCTTGCAGCAATTGTTAGCCGTTAAACCCGCTGACGGTTTGGCTATCTTAACGGTGAACTTAGTTAACCCAACCGGTTATGGCCGTATCGTGCGGGAAAACGGCAAAGTAACAGGCATTGTTGAACAAAAAGATGCCACAGCCGAGCAGCTTAAGATCACTGAAGTCAACAGCGGCATTATGGCGCTGCCAGGCAAACAGCTTAAAGGCTGGTTAGGCCGCTTATCGAATAGCAATGCGCAAGGCGAATATTACCTCACCGACATTATTGCCATGGCGCACAGCGAAGGTGTCGCCATTACGACGGCACATCCGCAAAATCCGATGGAAGTAGAAGGGGCTAATAACCGCGTGCAATTAGCGGCATTAGAGCGGGCCTATCAGCAGCGTAAAGCAGAAGAACTGATGCTAGCTGGCGCTAACCTGCGGGATCCTGCACGTATTGATGTGCGCGGCAGTGTTGAAGTAGGCAATGACGTAATGATTGATATCAACGTTATTTTTGAAGGCAAGGTGGTATTGGGTAAAGGCGTAACCATTGGCGCTAACTGTATTTTAAAAGACTGTGTTATCGGCGATAACACCGAGATAAAAGCTAACTCGATGATTGAAAAAGCCCGCGTAGGCAGTGGTTGCTCGGTTGGCCCTTTCGCTCGTTTACGACCAGACACGGTTATGCTAGATGACAGCCATGTTGGTAACTTTGTTGAAATGAAAAAAACCACCTTAGGCCAAGGCTCTAAGGCGAATCACTTAACATATTTAGGTGATGCGGTCATTGGTGACAAAGTGAATGTTGGCGCCGGAACCATTACCTGTAACTACGATGGTGCCAATAAGTTTGTCACAACTATCGAAGATGGGGCCTTTATTGGTTCAAATAGTGCGCTGGTTGCACCGGTAACCGTAGGTAAAAATGCGACTGTGGGTGCCGGAACCGTATTAACCCGTGATGCCGAAGCGGGTGAGTTAGTCGTCGCTCGTGCTAAACAGCGGCATATTACTGACTGGCAGCGCCCAGTTAAAATTAAAAAATAAACGCGCGTCTTAAGCGCTAATAAAAAGCCGGTCATGAAAAGACCGGCTTTTTTGTTTTAGTTTAGCCTGGGGTACTTACTGTAAAAGCTTACCGTAAATGCTTAGGCTCATTGATGTTTAATTACCAAAGGAACCCGCTGCGCCTGGAAAGACCACAGGGCTTTCAATGCCATCTTGGCTAACACTGGCTACACCAAAAAAGTAGTTATCAATGACTACGTTTTCCAAGGTAAATTCGGTTACCTTGCCCACTTCACGGCTAAATTGCCAAGCTGAAGCGTCGGTATAACGCCAGTAAATCTTATAACCTTTTACCAGTTTGTCTTCTTGCGGCAAGGGAGCGGCCCATGACAAAGTGGTATTGGCACTTACTGCGCCTTTAATCGTTACGTCGGCAGGTGGATTAGGTGCCCAAGATAAACTGGCTAAGCTAACGGCATTCAGGGCCGTTAGTTTTGCGGCATACGCAAAATCAACGCCATCAATGGTGTCGCCATAAACGATGCCATTTTCGGTGCGTAAATCTTGATGCTGGCGATCATAGTGCTCATTGGTTTCCATAATACGTACGGCTGGGTAGCCTAAATCGTTAAAAGGCCGATGATGACCACCACGGGCAAAACGATCTAACCGATAGACTGGCATCACATCTAAGTTAGTCATGTAGTTATCTGCGATCAAATCAATATAACGGGCAAGGTTACGCGTCGGTGAGTCGTTTTCACCGCCAGTAAAGCGGCGACTGCGCGCTTCGGCTTCGGTTTCGTTGGCCCGAGTGCCTTCAGCAAACACGCGCGCCGTGGTGTTGTCGACCACACCGTTAATTCCGGCGGTATTGCCAATCATATCGTTGTTTAATACCGCTTTAATGCGCCAGCCTGCGTCTTTGGCTTGTTGTGCTAAGATTTTGCCGCCAAATAAGCCTTGTTCTTCACCAGCTAAAGCCGCATAAACAATGCTACCGTTAAATTGATATTGGCTTAATACGCGGGCGGCTTCTAACGTGCCGGCAACACCCGAAGCGTTATCGTTCGCACCTGGCGCATCACTGGTAAAATCCATCACATCGGATACCCGAGAATCAATATCACCTGACATAATGACGAAACGATTAGGGTCGGTTTTACCGCGTTGGATGGCAATAACACTGACTACTTCCGTGGCATTGGGGATGCGTGCTTCACCGCTGATCACCCCTGTAGAATAAGATACTTCTAAACAGCCTCCACATTCAGCGGAGATTTTTTCAAATTCAGCTTTGATCCAGCGTCGTGCTGCGCCAATACCACGCGTATCCGATTCGGTTTCAGACAAAGTATGGCGAGTACCAAAACTCACTAGCTTCTCAATATCGCGTTTAATATTGTCGGCAGAAGGGGCTTCGGCAATCGCATGCAACATTTGTTGTTTATTATCATTTTGTTGAGCTTGTGCGGGTAAGGCTGCGAGTAATAAGGCAGCCAGATAAGTACGGGCAGTAAACATAATCGATCCTAGTTTGAGTCAACTCAGGTTTACTATACAGCTTAGCTGAATACTTGGTTGTGATGCTTGCGGTCAGTTGCAGTATATCTGTGATGGTTTTTTTGTTGTTGCACGTATGGCAACACAACACGGTGTTTTACGCTTATTTACGCTGCGCTTTTGCCGCTTGCCATTCAGCTTGGGTGATCGGTGAGGTGGCGATGCTGTTGGCATCTTGTTGCTGATAGTGTTCGCGGCGTAAGGCGACTTTTTGCATAATTAATACTAGGTCGGCTTCACTTTGCCGATTCCAGTCGACAATTTCATTGATATGTCGGTAACAACCAACACACACTTTGTGCTCATCTAATTTGCAGCATGCCACACAGGGCGAAGAAATGGTCATTAACAGCTCTTTTATTAAAAAATTATTGTGTGTTTGATACCGGCACATCGCTTGGCGATATGCCGGTTTACGGTTAGTCGGCTTGATCTACTAACACGGCAATGGCACCGTCGCCGGTGACATTACAGGCGGTACCAAAGCTATCTTGCGCCATATAGAGGGCAATCATCAGGGCAATAGCGCCTTCGCCAAAACCGAGCATTGAACCAAGTAAGCCCACGGCCGACATCACTGCGCCACCAGGAACACCTGGCGCCGCCAACATCACCACACCTAAGGTAAGGATAAACGGCAGCATGGTAAATAAAGATGGGATCTCCAGATTGCTCTTCATCATGATCACTGCCACAGCGCAACTGACGATAGTAATGGTCGAGCCTGATAAATGCACCGTGGCGCATAAGGGTACTGCAAAATTGGCAACGTCTTCTTTCACGCCATTATTTTTGGTGGCCTGCAGTGATACCGGGATCGTGGCTGCACTCGACATAGTACCCAGCGCAGTAAAGTAGGCGGGCAACATGGTTTTGATTAAGCTCAGTGGTGATTTACCCGCTTTTAAACCTGCAACAGTAAATAGTAGTACAATCCATAACCAATGGAGAACCAAGGCTAAAACTAACACAATGCCAAAGGTTTTTAAGGTAACAAACACCGTACCTGCCGCCGCCATTTGCGCGAAAACGCCTGCAATATAAAGCGGTAAAAAGGGAATGATAATTTTGCTCAATAACAGCTGAATAATATCGCGGCCTTGATCAGATAATTGCTTTAACGAAGTGGCTTGCGTACTAGCAATACCTAAACCAAATACAAAGGCGAGTGCAAGAGCGGTCATTACATTAAACACCGGTGGAATATTCATCTCGATATAAGGTGTTAAATTTACGCCATCAATACTGGCTAAATCGGCAGTTGCAGGCGCCAGCATCGGCACAACTAACGCCGCAACGATAAAGGCTAAGGTACCTGCGCAAATCGTCGATAAATAGGCAATACCCAGCGTGCGGCCCAGTAATTTACCTGAATTGCGAGGCAAGGCCGCAATACCACTGGTAATAAAAAATAAGATTAATAATGGGATGGTGAAAAATAGCAGTTGGCCAAATAGGCCTTTAAAGGTTAGCAGTAGTTGCGTTAGCCAGTGCGGTGCAAACAGACCACACAACATGCCCAGCACAATGCCGGCAATCAATTTTAGTATTAGTGCCATAGTATTCTCGTTCTAATTATTAGGTATCCCTTGAAGTAGCGACCTGAGCATAACATAACTTAATATGTGCTCGCGAGCCGACCAAACTTATTCTATCGGCTCTGGCGGTGTAAGTGGCTCGGGTTTACCAAATAAGTAGCCTTGAAACAAATCGCAACCTAAACTCATTAACATTTCATATTGGTCTTGTTGCTCAACACCTTCAGCAACCACATGCAATGACAACGACTTCGCCATGGCGATAATGGTTTTAACAATCGCTAAATCGGTTTCTTGGGTTAAAAACTCATGCACAAAAGATCGGTCAATTTTAAGAACGTTGATCGGTAGATTTTTTAAATAAATCAGCGAGGAATAACCCGTACCAAAATCGTCAAGTGAAAATGTGATGCCCAGCTTGCTTAACGCCAGTAGTTTTATTCGTGTATTTTCCAAATCTTCATTAAGCATGCTTTCGGTTATTTCGAGCTCTAAAAGATGGGGATCAATACCACTGTTTTGCACAATACTGCTGACAATTTCAACAAAGTTTTTCTGCACTAATTGTCGCTCGCTGACATTAACGGCAATGGGCAAAGGAGTACCTTGTTGTTGGAATACTCGTATTTGCTGACAAGCCGTTGTTAACACCCATTCGCCTATTTCATTAATAAGATATGAGTTTTCCGCTAAGGGGATAAAGTCGTTAGGTGTAATCAAACCAAATTCTGGATGAAACCAGCGGATCAGTGCTTCGTAGCTGACGATCTGACCTTGGCTATTAACTTTAGGTTGATAAAACAATTTTAGTTGTTGTTTACTGATTGCTTGTTTTAATGATTGTTCTAATCGTTGTTTTTTTCGTAGTGTTTTGTGCATTCCCGGTTCGAAAAAGTACAGTTGATTACGCCCCATTTCTTTCGAGTGATACATCGCAAGATCAGCTGAAGACATTAAATCATCAATATTTTTCTTATTATCGTTAAACAACGCTATCCCAATACTGGCTGAAATTTGATAGTGATGTTGTTTCAATTCAAAAGGGTTGTTGATGATCTCTAATAACTTGTGGCCCAACTGATGGGCATCCTCCGTGGCTATTGTTAGTTCACTGCTGTTGAATTGCGCTAACAAAATGAACTCATCGCCGCCTGGTCTTGCTAAAGTATCTTGCTCGCGAATCGCATGCTGTAAACGCTCACTGAGTTGCCGCAATAGTTCATCACCATATGAATGGCCAAGGCTATCATTCAGTTGTTTAAAGTGGTCGAGATCAATAAAAAACAAGGCAGCGTAATGCCCGCTGCGATCACTATGCGTTTGTGCTTGCGCAGTGCGCTCGATTAATAAACGTCGATTGGGTAATTTGGTCAGCGGGTCATAAAACGCCAATTGATGAATATATTGCTGGTCTGCTTTCGCTTTGCTAATGTCATTAAAGCTGGCGATATAATGAGTAACAGTGCCTTGCTGATCGGTTAAAGCATTGATAACGACTTGCTCAGGAAATATCTCACCATTTTTGCGTTTATTGTAGATCTCACCTTGCCATAAACCGTTTTCACTTAGCGCTAGCCACATTTTTTTGTAAAAGGCGGCATCATGTTGCCCAGAGCTTAATATTGACGGTGATTTGCCAACGACCTCATGGGCTTCATAGCCGGTAATAAAAGAAAAAGCTGGGTTAACTTTAATAATATGATTATTGGCATCGGTAATCATAATGCCTTCACGGGTATAAAACGCCAACGCGTTTACCTTAAGTTCGGCTTCCGCTAACATTTGCTGGGTGATATCTCGTACCGCTAAGACAAAGCGAGGCTTATTTGACTTGGCTTGCCGGCGTGCGGCTATCACTTGAAACCAGAATACTTTGCCTTCGATAAGTAAAGGATAACTACAAGGTTCAGAGCGGCCTGACTGGCGCGCTTGAGCAATAGCCTTTTGACCCGCAATATAAGCCTCTTTCGGCATGCATTGCACTAAGGTCTTCCCTAAAAAATGCTCGGGTGGCAGGTACATGGAGACTTTATCGGTATTTTTAACCTGACAAAAGCGTTCTTCATCATCCACTTCAAATAACACATCGGGGATCGCCGCCAAAGTGGCAGAGATATCGGCTTCGCGTTCTATCAGCGTTAAATAAGGTTTGCTTAGCACTTCATGCAGCAGTGCACGGTACAAAAATAAATAAGCGGCGATTTTAAAAACATGGCCAACAGCATTATAGGCGTCATGCATATCAAGATATAAAGTGAAGTAAAAGCCGCTACAGACTAAGCACCACATGGCGGTATATAAAGCTGGCGCATAATAGTGAGTGTTTTGAGCATAGCCAAAGCGCATCCATAAGATGGTCAGAATATTCAAACTAATAAACAGATATTCCGCAGCAATTTTGGTTAAGGTTAGGCCTTGCTGTGGCACATAGACCGTGGGTAATGCGTTGGCGTGATAAAAAATAACCATATGTACTAGCGCAATTATCGCTACGGTTATGACCAGCATACTTACAAAGACGGCTCGTTTAATGGGCCGATTGGCCAGTGGCAGTACTACTAAGAATAATGCTACAGCGGCGGTGAAGCGGGCTGCAAGCCAGAAATAAATGGTTTTTTGTGGGCCGCTAGGGGTGACATAGTCAGGCATGCCAGTAAAAGACAATAAATGCGATAAATCAAAACAGACTACCGCCAAAAAAGCACATGCCAAGATGGCTGTACGAATATTCATGCTAATCAGAATGCGCTCAGCACTGACGGCAAAAATCATAAAGGCAAAACTAACCGAAATAATTTCTAAAATAGAGTGCAGCGGTAGGTAATTTATGTCGCTAATACCAGGGATCAGCCTACTGACAAAAGGTGAACAAATTAAAATAATCAACGCGATTATTGCGGGGATCGCAAAAATATTTGCATGTGAAACGCGATTAAATACCTTTTGCAGTAATGCAGTCATATCCACCTAATTCTTATAGCTTAGCTTCAAGGCTAGCATAAGGTAACAAAATACGTTTGATCTACTTTTGAAAACAGGCAAAAAAACTAAAACATCATGGAGTTTACCGTGGATTACTCGTGCTAAAGCAAAGAAAAAGGCCTTTACAGGTAAGCGTTGCTCACATTCAGCCTATACTAAGTTTAGCTAAGGTATGGTTAATTAGGGCTTGTTGACGTTTTCTGGTTGCTTTTGCAGCTGAGTGGCTGGTATTTATACAAGGCAGAGCTTGTGCCGTGTAGTTATTCTACATAAACAAGCGACCCGTTTGTCTGGAACAAACGGGAACAGCTCTGCTGGCCGAAGGCGAAATATAGGATATATTTCGTAAAACGCAGTAGAAATGCCAGCCACTCGCTGCCCGAAGGGTTCGTCTGGCGATGCTTTGCTCTTTGTCTCTCGTCGTTTATTTAGAATAACTAAATTACACTCCTCGTTTCGCGATCAAAACATCGCCAAACGAACAAAATCTAAACAGCAAACGTCAACAAGCCCTAGAACAAAGCCTATTAGCAAGGCTGCAACTTAACTCAATAAATAGGACAAGATAATGCGAAAAATAGGGTTATTTATTTTAACGATTTTGCTGGTCGGTTGCAGTCAATTGGGCCAAATGCCGGTTTACTCTGTTTCTGAAACACAATTAGAGCAGATGATTAGCCAGCAAATCCCTGAGTTAACGCGACAAGCCAATGTTGCCGGGATCCCTTTAAAGCTGGCGGTCGACAGTATGGCAGTTAAAATTGGCCCGGATAATAGCGATCTGGTGCAAATTAACACGGCTGCTTCGGCAACCTTAAGCCTGTTCGGTTTAACGTATCCTGCCAGTATGCAACTGCAGGTTGAAGGGGCTCCTTATTATGATGCGGAACAAAAAGCGGTATTTGTGCGCTCAGTAAAATTACTCGACTCTTCGATTGAAGCTGCAGGCTACCGCGGTAACCTTACGCCGGTTACCAATGAGTTATTACAGATAGTGAATCAATTTTTGGCGACTAACCCAGTTTATAAATTGGATACCAGCGATCCAACGGTAAAATTATTAACCGCACTACCGATAAATATGACCGTGCAACAAGGGAGAATTGCCTTTTTACCGGCGGGGAAAAGTCGTTAACAGCCATATTTTCTTGGCTAAGACAGAACAAGGTGGCAGATGGTCGTAAAAAAGTGGGGAGCCTAAGCTCCCCCTAAATGCAGGACAACATTAACAACGACCAGAACATCCGTATCAGAGCAAAAGCTCACCTCCATCCGTTGATAGCGCAGACTATAAAACAACCTAAACGCAAATGCAAATAATTATCATTAATACGTTTGGTTTTTTGCTATTGCTTGCAAAAGCAGCAGAAATCGCTAAAATACCTTTCGTTTCGAAACTAAGTGAAAGAAATGAATAAACGTAATACACAACAGCGTCGGCATTTAATTGTCGCCCAATTGCAAAAACAAGGCGAAGTGACCGTTGAGCAGCTGGCGGAGCAATTTAACACGTCCGAAGTGACCATCCGTAAAGATTTAACTGCCCTAGAGGCTGCCGGCTTATTATTACGTCGTTACGGTGGTGCTGTGCCGGTACCACAAGATTTTATTTCTGATAGTAGTTTAGCGAAAGTTTCAGAACGAAAGTTAGCAATTGCTAAAGCGGCTGCGACGCTGATTAAAGATCATTACCGAATTATTATCGACAGTGGCCGCACAACGGCGGCGCTATTGCCAGAACTAGTGCAAAAACGTGGCCTTGTGGTCATGACTAATTCATTAGCTATTGCCAATGCCTTGCGAGAGTTGGAAAACGAGCCGACGCTACTTTTAACCGGCGGTACTTGGGATCCGCAGTCTGAAGCGTTTCAAGGGCAATTAGCCGAGCAAATGTTACGTAATTACGACTTCGACCAACTTTTTATTGGCGCCGATGGCATCGATTTAGCTCGCGGTACAACTACTTACAATGAGTTATACAGCTTAAGCAGAGTTATGGCTGAGGTCTCGCGCGAAGTCATCGTGATGCTGGAATCAGACAAGCTGGGGCGAAAAATACACAATTTAGAATTACCCTGGTCAATGATCAAAGTATTGGTGACCGACACCGGTTTATCCGCTGCTCAGGCTGCGGAAATAGAACAGCAAGGCGTTAGCGTGATCCGCGCAGCGTATTAAATAGCAATTTTGCGAACCCTTTTAGTTAATTTAACGGAGTAAGAATATGTGTGGCATTGTTGGCGCAGTTGCGCAGCGTGATGTGGTTGATATTTTAGTTGAAGGTTTGCGCCGTTTAGAATATCGCGGTTATGACTCGGCCGGCGTGGCGGTTGTTAACCAGCAAGGTGAGTTACAGCGTTTACGCCGTTTAGGTAAAGTAAAAGAGCTAGCCGATGCGGTGGCATTAGCGCCGGTGCTTGGCGGTACGGGTATTGCGCATACGCGCTGGGCAACGCATGGTGAGCCAAGTGAACGCAATGCGCACCCTCATATTTCTAGCAATATCATCGTGGTACACAACGGTATTATTGAAAATCATAACCCGCTGCGCGAAGCGCTTAAAACGAAAGGTTATGTGTTTACCTCAGACACCGATACCGAAGTAATTGCCCACCTAGTAGAAGAAGAATTAAAGCAAGCTAGTTCACTGTTAGCAGCCGTGCAAGCAACGGTAAAACAACTGCATGGCGCTTACGGTACCGTGTTATTAGATAAAACCGATCCTAGCCGTGTAGTGGTGGCCCGTTCAGGTAGCCCCTTGGTGATTGGTTTAGGTATCGGTGAGAATTTTATTGCCTCTGATCAGCTGGCCTTATTGCCGGTAACCCGTCGCTTTATGTTTTTAGAAGAAGGCGATGTAGCAGAAATTACCCGACAAAGCGTCAGTATTTTCGATAAAGACGGTAACGCGGTAGAGCGTGAAGTGCATGAATCCAACGTCAGTTACGATGCCGGTGATAAAGGCCAATATCGTCACTTTATGCTCAAAGAAACTTATGAGCAGCCACAAGCGATCAACAACACCTTAGAAGGCCGTTTAAGCAATGATAGCGTGCTAGACGAAACCTTTGGTAATGGCGCAGCTGAGCTATTCAAAAAAGTTAAGCATATTCAAATTGTTGCCTGTGGCACCAGTTATCACTCTGGTATGGTGGCGCGTTATTGGTTGGAGTCATTAGGCGGTGTATCTTGTAATGTCGAGATCGCTTCAGAATTCCGTTACCGCAAATCTTTTGTGCAGCCTAACAGCTTATTGGTCAGTATCTCGCAATCAGGTGAAACCGCCGATACCCTAGCCGCGCTGCGCTTAGCGAAAGAAGCCGGTTACTTAGGCAGTTTAACCATTTGTAACGTGGCGGGTTCATCACTGGTTCGTGAATCTGACTTAGCCTTTATGACCCGTGCTGGCGCAGAAATTGGTGTTGCCTCTACTAAGGCATTTACCACGCAGTTAGTGGGTTTAGCCATGTTGACCATGGCGGTAGGTAAATACAACGGCTTAAGCCTTGAAAAGCAGCGTGAATTAACTCATGCCCTGAAAAGTTTACCGGCCAAGTTAGAAGAAACCTTAGCGCTGGCGCCACAAATTGAAGCTTTAGCCGAAGAGTTTGCCGACAAGCACCATGCGTTATTCTTAGGCCGCGGTGATCAGTACCCCATTGCGATGGAAGGCGCATTAAAGCTGAAAGAAATCTCTTACATTCATGCTGAAGCTTATGCGGCGGGTGAGCTTAAGCACGGCCCACTGGCATTAATTGATGCCGATATGCCGATTATCGTGGTAGCGCCAAACAATGACTTGTTAGAAAAGCTAAAGTCGAACGTGGAAGAAGTACGCGCCCGTGGCGGTATCTTGTATGTGTTCGCCGATGCCGATGCGCAGTTTAAGTCTGACGCGACCATGCGAGTGATCAATGTGCCACATACTCACGAATGGTTGGCACCAGTGGTGTATACCTTGCCATTGCAGCTGCTGAGCTATTATGTGGCAATCATAAAGGGTACCGACGTAGATCAGCCAAGAAATTTAGCCAAAAGTGTAACAGTTGAGTAAGTAATTGATTTTGTTTTCTTTTTAGTTTGGGGCGTAGTTGAAAGGCAACAAACAAAGTTGAAAAGCAGGAGGGGCTCAATGAGCCCCTTTTTAATTATTATCGAATAAGCATCATGTGATGCTGAATGCTAAGTAGTGGTGCTATTTAAGCGCTTGAGTTTGGTGGTATCGACTTATTGCATAAACTCATCAATGCAGCGAGTGCCCAAGCTCGTGTGAAACCCCATTTAAAGCATGGAGGCCGCACCGAGTAACAAGATTGCTGGCCTCCACAACGATTGGCGCCTCAAAAAAACTTACAAATGACTGTATAGTGTTAATAACCCTACCGCAATTAGCGTAAGGCCGCCAAAAATCTCAGCTCTGTGCCCTATAACCGAGCCTATTGCACGCCCTAGCATTATGCCAATAGTCACCATCAGTGTCGTCGCAAATCCAATCAAAGCTGCTGCTATCCAAATGTTGACGTTGATGAACGCAAGACTCACACCAACCACCATTGCGTCAATGCTTGTACTAAATGCCGTTAGGCAGATTCGAAATAAAGACTTTCCAGTTTCTTGTTCTTCATCATTTCCAGCCGGCTTTGTACCTTCATAAATCATATGCAGACCCAGAATCGTCAAGAGTGAAAAGGCAATCCAGTGATCCCAAGCTTCTACATATTCTGAGGCTGACTTTCCTATTAACCAGCCTACAAGCGGCGTGATTGCTTCGATAAAACCAAAGATGAGTCCGATTTTGAAAGCTTCTATCAATCGTGGTTTTTTAAGGGTTGCACCTTTACCAATCGCAGCAGCGAAAGCATCTGTGGACATAGCAAAGGCAAGTAAAATAAGCGGAATTGGGTTCATTTAGTTGGCTCCGGTCGGGCATATCAAGTCCACGATATATCCACACGCCCGACCTTGGGCATGGATATATCGATGGTCTCGCCAACCAAGAGGTATTCGCACCATGGCATGTGGCCAATTATGTTGATACGAATTCTTCCAAATTTCGAAAGCAGGCTACTCCCCAACAAGGGCTTATGTTAGCAATTATCCTAAATAATGACAAATTTAGCGTGTTGGTGTGGAGCGGCATACTGAACTGGGTCAACAAACGAGGCGTGTGATGGTGAACTTCATTCTTGAAAAGAGAGTGTCTTGAACTGAGGGAAAGTAAATCTTTTTAGAAAGAGCCTTTTCTGAATTTTTGCCATTTGTGCAAAACAGCTAATAGTTGAAGTGAGTTAATTGTTGGTGCGTTCGCAGGATGAAAGTTTTTATGCGTAAAGATTGCATCAAGTGGTAAGTGCGTAGAAAACAGTGGTAGCTAAGTACCCTAAAAATTGTAGTGCACCAAAATAAGGCAATTTAGCGTGATTTGGTAATTAAAGCCTTTTTTCAGCAGTTTTTTAGCCAGAAACCTTTATTTTCATTGTTCTCAGCGCACTAAAAGTGAACTTTTAGTGCCACACATTTGTGCATCTTTTTACTGGTCTGTCTTGACGTAGAAATATTAATCAACTAAGTTGTGTAAGCGCTTACATTTTTGTGCCTGCAAATGTCATTAAAATGTAAGCGAAGCATATAATAAAATAGCAAAAATACAGGAAACACGGGAGAAAGGTATGAATCAAACACGTTTCAAGCTGTCGCGCATAGCGATGAGTTTGTCACTGATTACAGGCGCCGGCATGATGGCGCCTGGTTTCGCGCAAGAAGCCGCTGCGGACGAAAACAGTGATATTGAAATAATTCAAGTTTCGGGCATTCGTGGCAGTTTAATTAAGTCGATGGATGTGAAACGCAGCTCTGTCGGCGTGGTTGATGCCATCTCTGCAGAAGATATTGGTAAATTTCCAGACACTAACCTTGCAGAATCCTTGCAACGGATCACGGGTGTGGCTATCGACCGTTCAAACGGTGAAGGTAGCCGCGTTACGGTGCGAGGTTTTGGCCCAGATTTTAACTTAGTGATGTTAAATGGCCGGCAAATGCCCGCTTCGTCACTGGAAGCGACCTCAGCCTCATCTTCTCGTTCGTATGATTTTGCAAACATCGCTTCTGAGGGTATTTCAGGAGTTGAAGTGTATAAAACGGGTCGTGCCACTATCGCTACCGGTGGTATGGGCTCAACCATTAACATTTTAACGACTAAACCATTGAATGCTCCCGGCGAGAAAGCCAGCTTTGGTATCAAAGGTGTAATGGACCAGTCAACTGACGAAGGCGCCAGCATCACGCCAGAGCTATCAGGCTTATACAGCAATACTTTTAATGACGACAAATTTGGTGTCGCCATTAGCGGCTCATACCAGCAGCGTGATAGCGGCAACAAGCAAGCCAATAGCGGCGGCTGGCGAACTTTTCCTGGCACCGTAAATGGTTTTGACTGGGATGGTGGTAATGCAGATTGGGGTGGTTTAATCCCTGATGGTGCCAATGCTCATCAAAATTACCCAGCTGCTGACTCAATCTACTCCGTACCACAAAGCTTAGGTTATGCGTTTCATGAAGTAGAAAGAACCCGTACTAATGGTCAGTTAGTACTGCAGTATCAACCGGTTGACTCAGTAAGAACAACCTTAGATTACACTTATGCAAAAAATGAAGTGTCAGATCGTTACAATGATGTTTCTGCCTGGTTTAACTTCGGCCCTTCTTCAGGTGTGTGGAGCGATGGCTCAGTAGCAGCACCCATTGTCTATTCTGAAGCTTTTGGTGCTCCTGGCGATTTAGCCATGGGGGGTGGGCAGTTCTCAACCGTAAACGAGAATAAGTCTTTAGGTTTCAATGTTAACTGGCAAGCAAGTGACAACTTAAAGTTAGAGTTGGACTATCATAGCTCGTCAGCTGATTCTAGCCCAAACAGCCCCTTTGGTAGCAACAACGTTATTGGTATGGCGACGTTCGTGCGTACTCTAACCTCCGCACGTTTTGACACCGACTTGCCTACATTGGTTATTGGTTACCCTGCTGGCTTTACGGGTATTCGCGGTGAAGACATGCGGGTAACGGGTAGTTCATTCCGCAATAGCCAAATGCGCAGTGACATCGACCAACTGCAACTTCGCGGTAACTATTCGTTTGACGATGGCATCTTAAACAGTATCGATTTTGGTGTAACAAGTTCAGAAACCAAAAACCGTTCAGCGTTCTCTAACGTGCAACAGGATAACTGGGGTGGTTTAGGCGCGGCGGGTGATATCGACCCGTCAGTGTTCAAGCTTGACCAGTTAGGCGATAACTTCAACGCTTCTACCAGCAGCGATATGTTAAAAGAGTTCTTCCGTTGGGACTTTAATACTATTCGTCAAATAGCCAATGATACCTACGGCGCTTTAGGTGCGGTGGGCGATTGCGGTACGTCATTCTGTGCGTCGTCTAACATGACCACGGACCGCCGTACTACGGAAGAACAAAAAGCTGCTTATGTGCAGTTAAATTTCTCCGGTGAAATTGGTGAGCGTTTTTATGGCTTAACCGCGGGTGTGCGTTACGAGAAAACCGACGTTACATCAAACGCCTTAGTACCGGTCTACAGTGGTATTGCTTGGGCAGGTGATAACGAATTCAACTTGATCAGCACTGGTGAAAGTGACTTTACTGAGCTAACCGGTGATTACACTAACGTACTGCCCAATGTCGATTTCAACATTGAAGTGGTTGAAGATGTAATTTTCCGTACCTCGGTCAGTAAAACATTGGCTCGTCCAAGCTATGCCGATATCCAAGGTGGACAAACGCTGAATGCCTTAGTGCGGATTGACGGTGGTACCGGTGGACGTGGTAACCCTGATCTAGACCCGTTTGAATCAACCAACCTAGACTTGTCTTTAGAGTGGTATTACGACGAAGGCAGTTACATGGCCGTGGGTTACTTCACCAAAAAAGCCAAGAACTTTATCGGTCGTACTACCGTTGAAGAGCAAACCTTTAATTTACCGCATCCGGCACAAGGCCCTCGTTATGCTGAAGCCGTTGCTGCCGTCGGCAATAATGCTACAGCGATTCGTAACTACATCAGAACCAATTACCCTGATACGGTTGACGCAAACGGTTTTATCTTAGGTGTACCTGGCGATACTGCTGCAACATTTGATATCACTATTCCGGTTAACCAAGATGATGCGAATTTAGACGGCTGGGAATTAGCCTTACAACATTTATTTGGCGAAACAGGCTTTGGTGTGATTGCCAACGCAACTTTTGTTGATGGTGACTTTGAATACGACAACTTCAGTCGTGGCGAGCAATTTGCGTTATTAGGTATGAGTGATACCTACAACGTCGTCGGTTTCTACGATAAAGACGGTTTCCAAGCGCGTTTGGCCTATAACTGGCGTGACAAGTTCCTTGCCTCCACAGTGAATACTTTAGGTTTGCAAAACCCTATTTACGTTGAAGCTTATGGTCAATGGGACGCTAGTGCCAGCTACGATTATACCGAGAACTTAACGTTCTTTATTGAAGCCATTAACTTAACTGACGAGTCAGTACGTTCTCATGAACGTAATACACTACAATTAGTGAATTATACTGAAACAGGTCGTCGTTTTGCCATCGGTGCGCGTTATTCGTTCTAAGATGTCGTTGTCCTGAAATAAGTAGCCATCGTAAGATGGCTACTTTTTACAAGAAGTAGTTATGATGCAAGCAAACGAGTCACTCGCAACAGATAATCCCGCAAACACTGAAAATAAAAAGCCTTTTTTTAAAAGGCAGGTGGATATTGTGGTTGTCGGTGGTGGTAGTGCGGGTTGGCTTACTGCAGCTATCTTAGCTGCAGATCATCAAACAGACCCACATGTAAATATCAGTTTGATCGAGTCTGCCTCTGTGCCCACCATTGGTGTTGGCGAGGGGACTTGGCCTTCAATGCGCGCGACATTAGCGCGAATTGGAATTTCTGAAACAGAATTTATTCTCAGCTGCGATGCCAGCTTTAAACAAGGTAGTGTGTTTCGCCAATGGCGTAGCTCATCACCACAAGATTGTTATTACCATCCTTTTACGCCACCAGTAGCTGCCAATGAGTTAGATATTGCTGACTTTTGGTTTGGTCATCATCAGCAAGTCGAGTTTGCTGCTGCTGTATCAAGCCAGCCTGCCGTGATTGCTGCGGGTTTAGCACCCAAACGCATCGCGACTCCAGAATATGCCTTTTTACAAAATTATGGCTATCACCTTAATGCAGCAAAGTTTGTTGCCTTACTAAGCCGGCATGCCAAACGGCTTGGGGTGAAGCATATTGTGGATGATGTTGTTGCCGTGCATAACCACATAGATGGTCGTGTTGCCGCCTTGCAAACGGCTGAGCATGGTGCTTTAACCGGTGATCTATTTGTGGACTGCTCGGGGTTACAGAGTTTACTTATCGGCCAGCATTATCAAACACCCCTGGTCAGTGTGCAAAACTGTTTGTTAAACGACAGTGCCTTGGCAGTGCAGGTGCCTTATGAGGATGAACGTACGCCAATTGCCTCTGCAACCTTGGCCACTGCCCAATCACAAGGTTGGGTATGGGATATCGGCTTACCAACCCGTCGCGGTGTCGGTTTTGTGCATCACAGTGGCCATACCGGCGAGGATCAGGCGGTCAGCACGCTTGCGCACTACCTGCAACTATCAGAGCAGGCATTTACAGCCCGCTACCAGCCGAGGCTTATTCGGTTTACGCCGGGCTATCGCCAACAGTTTTGGCGGCACAATTGTGTGGCAGTCGGCATGGCGGCAGGCTTTATTGAACCGCTGGAAGCGTCTGCCTTGGTGATGGTTGAATTATCAGCCAAGTTTATTAGCGAGCAATTGCCAAGAAGTTTGGCACAACAGGCCGTGATCGGTGAGCGCTTTAATCAAACCTTTAGCTATCGTTGGCAACAAATCGTCGAGTTTTTAAAGTTGCATTACGTGTTGTCGACACGTGATGATAGCGACTATTGGTTGGCCCAGCGTGCCGACAGCTCGATACCTTCGTCACTGCAAGAAAAGTTGATGATGTGGCAACAATTTGTGCCAAGTCGTTATGATTTACCCATGGCTGAAGAATTATTTCCGGCTGCCAGTTATCAGTATATTTTGTATGGCATGCGACATTTACCTAGTAGTGAGCGGCCAATAAAGGCAAGCTTAGGATTACGTGCTAACCAAGCGTTTGCCGAAGTACAACAAAAAACACAACAACTCAGAGCGGGCTTGGTCAGTAATCGCGAATTATTAAACCAAATTAAAGCTCATGGCTTACAAAAGATTTAAAGGGGAGCCGATGGCTACTATCGAATTACTGAATAACGTTGACCATCTTGGTGTGAAAATCCTTACTGAGCGCAGCCTAGAGCTTGGCGATAACAAAATGTTTTGTTTGAGTTTTCCAGCTGAATTCCGCGCTGCCCAAGCCTATTACCCCGTCTTATTTTATAAAGACGGCCAAAGCGGCCAATTTATGCCGGTGTTACTGCTCGGTTTTCAATCGGGTGAAAACCTATTTTTGCAGCAGCAAGGATGGCAAGCGGGTTATGTGCCGCTAGATATCCTTCGTGAGCCTTTTACCATTGGCCTGCAACAGGGTGAGCGCGTGATCAATATCGATACCTCGCATCCGAGAGTCAATAGCGCTTCGGGTGAGCCGTTGTTTTTAGAGTTTGGTGGTCAAACGTCTTATTTGCAGCAAGTGGCGGCACAATTAGAGACTTTGCATCATGGCATTACCGACGCTAAGGTCTTTACGCAGCAACTATTGGCACTGGAGTTGATTGAGTCTTTTGTACTGGATGTTACGTTAAATAATGGCCAACAGCACAGTTTGCATTGTTTCTATACGATTAACGAGCCACGGTTAGCGCAACTGAGCGGCGAGCAATTGTTGCAGTTAAAGCAGGCGGGTTATTTAGAGGCCATTTACATGATGCTAGCTTCGCAAGCACAGTTTGCGCGGTTGATTGGTTTTAAGAATCAGCTGTTGGCAAGCAACTAAGATGTGGCCTGCAGCGCAACCGGTAGCAAGCTTAACCGGCGTAACCGCGGATAGCATCAGCAGTGATGTACTGAATAGTTCGATACCGCTGCACTTGCCTGATTTTGCTGCGCACTGGCCTGCAGTTTGTGCGGCTAAGCAAGGCCAGCCTGCCATTAATGATTATTTGCTTAGCCACTATAGTGGTGAACCACTTACCGCTTATATCAGTGAGGCGGGTAGTGGTGGCCGAGTATTTTACAATACTAACTTTAGTGGTTTTAACTTTCAGCCGGTAAATGCCAAACTTGGGCAATTGTTAGCGGCATCACAGGATAAAGCGCACTGGTATGTTGGTGCTACTTTGGTACCGCGTTGGTTTCCGCAGTGGTTGCAACAACAACACGTGCCGGCGTTGGCGCAACAGGGCAAAGATCCGCTGGTTAGCTTATGGATTGGCAATCAAAGTCGTGTAGCAGCACACTCTGATCTGCCGCAAAATTTGGCGGTGGTAGTGGCTGGGCGTCGACGTTTCACCTTGTTTCCACCTGAACAATTAGCCAATTTGTACATTGGCCCGCTGGATGTTTCGCCTGCAGGCCGAGCGATTAGTTTGGTCGATTTTACCAACCCCGATCTGACACAATTTCCAAAATTCGCCGAAGCGATGAAACATGCGCAAGTGGTAGAACTTGGTCCTGGTGATGCGCTCATTATTCCCAGTATGTGGTGGCATCATGTAGAAGCGCTAAGCTCGCTCAATGTACTAATGAATTTTTGGTGGCGCGACTGCCCTAGTTATTTGCCCAGCCCACAGCTGGCATTGCAGCTGGCGATGCTGAGTATTAACACTTTACCGGCAGAGCAAAAGGCGGCATGGCGTGCACACTTTGAGCATTATGTGTTTGGTGAAGGAGAAATTGCGCATATTCCTGAACATTTACGTGGTTTGCAAGGTTCGTTAACTGAGCCTGTGGCATGGCAAGTGCGTGCTGAACTGTTAAATAAACTTAACCGATAACAACGAGGTCCAAATGCAGTCGCAAGCAATTAAACGCGTGGTGATTGCCGGTGGTGGAACCGCTGGTTGGATGGCGGCTGCCGCTATCGCCAAGTTAATGGGTAAACATTTTGAAATTTGTCTAGTCGAGAGTGAAGATATTGGTACTGTGGGGGTGGGAGAAGCGACCATACCCCCGTTATTGACGCTGCATAAGCTACTGGGTATCAACGAAGCAGAATTTATGGCTGCCACCCAAGCCACTTTTAAACTGGGTATTCAATTTGAAAACTGGCGCGATCAAGGCCAAGACTACATTCACTCCTTTGGAACCACTGGCCAAGATTGCTGGGCGGCGGGCTTTCAGCATTTCTGGTTAAAAGGTCAGCAAATCGGCTTAGCCAGTGATTACGGCGATTATTGTCCGGAGTTATTGGCGTCAAAAGCGGCAAAGTTTGCGCATTTACCGAATCGTTCCCTAAATTACGCTTTTCATTTCGATGCCGGTTTATATGCAAAGTTTTTACGGACTATGGCTGAGAAACATGGTGCAACGCGGATTGAAGGTAAAATTGCCAAGGTTGAAACCTGTGAGCAAAGCGGCAATATTACAGCGTTACAGATGACGAGCGGTGAGCGCATTGCTGGCGATTTATTTATTGATTGTACGGGCTTTCGCGCACTGTTAATTGAGCAAACTTTACATACGGGCTTTGATGATTGGAGCCACTGGTTGCCTTGCGACTCAGCGATTGCGGTACAAACTCGCGCTACGCGTGAGCCGGTGCCTTATACTCGTTCTATCGCTCACGGTGCTGGCTGGCAGTGGCAAATACCACTGCAACATCGTGTCGGTAATGGTTTAGTGTATTGCAGTAAGTATTATTCAGATGATGAGGCAAAAGCGTTGTTGCTGGCCAATGTCAGTGGTGAGTTACTGACCGAACCTCGACTGATCAAATTCAAAACCGGCATGCGCCGTAAGCACTGGAACAAAAACTGTATCGCCTTGGGTTTGGCCAGTGGCTTTCTTGAGCCGCTAGAGTCGACCAGTATTCACTTGGTTCAACGCAGTATCGTGCGTTTGTTACAAATGTTCCCAGTTAATGGTGTCAGCCAAGCAGATGTTGATGAGTTTAATCAGCAAACTGAACATGAAGTGCTGAATATTCGTGATTTTATTATTTTGCACTACAATGTGACGGCGCGGCGCGACACGGCATTTTGGCGACACTGTCAAAGCATGCCTATTCCTGAATCACTTGCCCATCGTATTCGTTTGTTTAAAGAAACGGGCCGAGTATTTAAAGTGCCGAATGAGTTATTTGGTGAGAACTCATGGACGCAAGTGATGTTGGGCCAAGGTTTGCTGCCAGAACACTATCATCCGATAGTGGATCAAATGAGTGAAGAGGAACTGAGTCATTTCCTCAACCAAATCAAAGTGCAAAATCAGCGGTTAGTGGCGCAATTACCCAGTCATCAGACGTTTTTACAAAGCTATTGCCCCGCGATGAGCAAATAACGTTAATCTTAAAATAAGCCGCTACAGTCGTCTGTAGCGGCTTTTTGTTTTGTTAATCAAAGTTTTTGATAAACCCTGACAAAATCAACCTGCATGCGTTGTGGGAATATGCCAGCGTCGATACCTTTTTCATTAACGTTGCCAGCCCAATTGCCGCCCACCGCTAAATTTAACAGAAGATGAAAACGCTGATCAAAGGGCGCATGCTCACCTATGCCGGGCATAATTTGTGCGGCATCGGTAAACCAATCGGCACTGGTGCGGGTGGCATAATGCACACCATTTATGTACCAGCGGATTTCACCCTCTTCCCATTCAATGCTGTAGGTATTAAAGCCGTCAGTGGGGCTGGCGCCTGCTGGTAATTTGTAGCTTTCTCCAGAATAAGTATTGTTCGGCGCGCGTTTGCCATAATGTAAAGTGCCGTGGATGCGTCGCTCTGGCTCACCCATTGCCGCATTTTCTTCATCTGATTGGGTGCCGAGATTGACCGCTTCCATAATGTCAATTTCGCCTGATAACGGCCAGGCACCATAAACGTTATCGGTGGGTAGCATCCAAATCGCCGGCCAACTGCCTTGACCGCCGGGTAATTTGGCGCTGACGTCGATGCGGCCATAACGCCAGTCACCTTGGCCTTTGCTGCGAATGCGGCCAGATGTGTAAGGTAAGGTGCGTTGTCGCTTGGGATCAAAGCTCGCGGCATCTTCAACAATATCTGGGCCGGAGAAGTTTTCTGCTCGCGCGATGAGGTGTAACAGGCCATCTTTTACCATGATGTTTTCTGGTCGGTCGGTATAGCATTGTTGCTCATCATTACCGCCGCCCCAGCAATTTTGCTCTGGGGTCCATTTGCTTCGATCGAGCTGTTTACCCTCAAATTCATCATGCCAAACTAATTGCCAACCCGCTGGGGCTGCAAAAGCGATGTTGGCCGACGGCGTGCTGAGTTCGGGTAGCTGATTGCAAGCGACTAACGCCAACGTGCTACTAATAGCCAGTAAAGGTAAATTAAAACGCATTATTGCCTCTTAGGTATCCAGTGTTCACCTGGGGTTATTTTTAAAAGAAAAGTCTAACTAAAAAGCTTGCTGTACTGATATGCGGTACAATCCGTGATGTGACTCTTTATGCCGTTAAGCGCTTATGCGTATTATATTTGACGACAGTGTCTAGGCCGTCTAGTATTATGTAAGCGCTTTCATATATAGCATAATACCGTGCTGCAAGTAACTACTTTGTATTGTTGCAGCGACTTTCGGCTTTAGCGAACCTTGGCAGAACTGATGAAGATAACTCTAGCAAAAACCTCTCCTTTATTGCAGCCTAACTTTGTTTTTGGCGTAGCAACCTCTTCTTTTCAGATAGAAGGTGCGGCTGATAGTCGTGAGCCGTGCATCTGGGATACCTTCTGTGATACGCCGGGTCGGATCAAAGATAATTCC
This sequence comes from Alishewanella sp. SMS8, assembly GCF_030737935.1. Lineage (NCBI taxonomy): Bacteria > Pseudomonadati > Pseudomonadota > Gammaproteobacteria > Alteromonadales > Alteromonadaceae > Alishewanella > Alishewanella sp. SMS8. Next base: position 1,595,404 of record NZ_JAPJEA010000001.1, on the reverse strand, counting down.
GACGGCAAAGTTGCTTGTGATCATGTTGCTCGTTGGCGTGATGATATTGAGCTGATTGCCGGTTTAGGTGTTGATGCCTATCGGTTCTCGATTGCTTGGGGGCGGGTGATTAACCGTGATGGCAGTATTAACGAGGCTGGCTTAGCTTTTTATCAGCAGTTACTTGATGCGCTGCAAGCCAAGAAAATTAAGGCTTTCGTGACACTTTATCATTGGGATTTACCGCAATATCTTGAAGATCACGGAGGTTGGTTAAACCGGAACACCGCTTATAAATTTGCCGAGTATACCGATATCGTAACAAAGGCTTTTGGGGATAAGGTGTACTCTTATGCCACGCTAAATGAGCCGTTTTGTAGTGCTTATCTCAGTTATGAAGCGGGGATCCACGCACCAGGGTTTCAAAATCGGCAACAAGGTCGACAAGCCGCCCATCATTTGTTGTTAGCGCATGGGTTAGCCATGCGCGTGCTGCGGAAAAATGCTCCACATGCTAAAAATGGCATTGTGCTTAATTTTAGCCCGTGTCACCCGGCTTCTAACAGTGCAGCCGATGTGCGTGCGGCCGAGATGGCGGATCAGTATCATAATCAGTGGTATCTGCAACCGCTACTCGAAGGCAGCTACCCTCCTTTGTTAGCTGAATTAGCTACTGATGAACAACCTTTAAGGGTTGACGGTGATATGGCGATTATTGCTGAACCAATAGATTTCCTCGGCGTAAACTACTACACCCGCACTGTCTATCGGGCCAATGAAAAAGGCTGGTTCAGTGATGTACCACCAACAACACAGCCATTAACGGATATGGGCTGGGAAATATATCCAAAAGGCTTAACTGAAATTCTGCTGGCGTTGCACCAGCGTTATACGTTGCCGCCCATTTATATTACTGAAAATGGGGCCGCCATGCCGGATAGTTTGCTGCAAGATAAAGTCGCCGATCAGCATCGGGTAGATTATTTTCAGCAACACTTACAAGCTACGGAGAATGCTATCAAGGCTGGTGTTGATATACAGGGTTATTTCGCCTGGAGCTTGATGGACAATTTTGAATGGGCTGAAGGCTATGCGAAACGCTTTGGTATTGTTTATGTTGATTATGTTACGCAACAACGTACCTTAAAGAATAGTGCCATAGCGTTACGTGACGTGTTCGCTAACCGGCGTTAACTCGGGTCTGTTTGCAGGAGCGGTTATGCTGAGTAAAAAAGAAAAAATAGCCTACGGCCTAGGTGACACGGCCAGTAACATCATTTTTCAAACAGTGATGTTGTTTCTAACGTTTTTTTACACCGATATTTTTGGTATTTCGCCCGCTATCGTCGGCAGTATGTTTTTGTTAGTGCGGATCATTGATGCCGTGACCGATCCGTTAATGGGCGCACTGGCCGATAACACTAAAAGTCGACATGGTAAATATCGGCCTTACTTACTTTGGCTGGCGTTGCCTTTCGCCTTCTGTAGTGTTTTAGCTTTTACCACCCCAGATTTTTCTGAAAACGGTAAAGTCTGGTATGCCTTTGCCACATATACCCTGCTGATGCTGGCCTATACCGCGATTAACATTCCATACTCAGCACTGGGTGGCGTATTAACGGCCGATCCGAATGAGCGCGTTTCGGTGCAAACGTATCGTTTTATCTTTGGTATGTTAGGGGGCTTGTTAGTAACCGCCTGTACCTTGCCCTTGGTAGAATACTTTGGTCAGGGCGATCAGGCGCGGGGTTATCAATGGACCATCGCCGCCATGAGCCTATTAGGCATGATACTGTTTTTGCTCTGTTTTGCCGGTACTCGTGAACGAGTTCACGCGCCAGCGAATCAAAAAATCACATTACGCAGTGGCATGTCGACTTTATGGCAAAACGATCAGTGGCGTATTTTATGTGTTGCTGCGCTATTTTTGTTAACCGGTATGGTGTTGCGAAATACTCTGGCGATTTATTACGTAAAATATTTTTTAGGTCGAGACGATCTGGTCACCTCCTTTGTTACGCTGGGTATGATTGGTAATATCGCCGGTGTGGCGATGGCGCAATGGTTGTCCACTAAAGTGGATAAAGTAAAAGCTTATATTGGCTTGCAACTTATTTCAGCCGTGATCTGTGTGCTGGGTTTCTTTATCAGCCCCGAGCAAATCAAAATGGCGTTTGCTCTGCACTTTTTCTGGAGTTTCTTCCTGCAAATGGCTACGCCGTTATTATGGGCAAAAATGGCCGATACGGTTGATTATGGTCATTACAAAACAGGTATTCGAGTGACCGGCTTGGTGTATTCCTCTATCGTATTTTTTATTAAATTAGGTTTAGCGGTCGGTGGTGCTTTAGCGGGGTGGTTGTTAGCAGTTTACGGTTATCAAGCCAATCAGGCACAATCTGCCGAAACGCTGAACGGCTTACTACTTAGCTTTACTTTCTGGCCAGCCGTCTGTTCGGTGTTAGTTGCCATCGTGATGACGCGCTATACCTTGTATAATGCCCGTGTACAGCAAATCGCCACTGATCTTGCTGCTCGACACTAGCGAGTGCTAAGCTAACGAGGTTAAATTTTGGCTAATAGGACGCAAATGGCAACCATTTATGAAGTGGCAAAAGTGGCGGGTGTGTCGCTGGCGACGGTATCGCGTGTGATGAACAATAATACGCCGGTGCGGCAAGCCACACGGACAAAAGTATTGGCGGCAATGGCAGAGCTAGGTTATCGGCCTAATAGTATTGCACAATCATTGGCTTCTAATTGCTCTAATAGTATTGGTATTTTAGTTTCTGAGTTACATGGTCCTTTTTATGGTGCGATGTTAACCGGTATTGAAGCCGAGTTTCGTGCTGCGGGTAAGCACGTGATTATTGCTGCGGGCCACAGTGAACGAGAAACCGAGCAAGACGGTATTGAGTTTTTAAAAAGCCGCAATTGCGACGCACTTATTTTGCATGTCGAAGCGGTATCTGATGACTATCTTATTGAGTTGGCGCAAGGTGATACGCCTTTTGTGTTGTTAAACCGGCATATCGATGCCTTAGCCGATCGCTGTATCAGTTTAAATAACGAATTGGGTGGGTATCTCGCCACTCAGCATTTATTAGAGCAAGGACATCGGCAGATTGCCTATATTGCTGGCCCAATGTGGAAAACGGATGCGCGCGAGCGTTATGCTGGACACCAGCGGGCATTACAAGAGTTTCACTGCGCGCTAAATACCGGGTTATTTTTTGAAGGCGACTTTCGAGAAACGGGTGGTAGCGAAGGCTTACAGAGTATCATTGCAAGCAAACAGCCCTTTACCGCGGTGGTTTGTGCTAACGACGAAATGGCTTCTGGTGCACTGACGACAGCGCGTGAGCTAGGTTATCGCGTGCCTGAAGATTTTTCTGTTGTCGGGTTTGATAACGTTAACTTTGCTTATTACACCTATCCTAAATTAACCACCATTGATTATCCGATCAGTGCAATGGGGCATATGGCGGCACGTTGGGTGCTTAGTCAGGTTTATCAGCAAGCGGATACCGAGGTGCAGCAAGTGTTTGAACCGTATTTAATCAGTCGCGACTCAACTCACCTTATCATTTAGTTCTATCTCATTACCGGGGTCAATCATTGGCGATGGCCGCGGTTTAGCCTTTGTAAAGGCTTTGTCCGATTTTGGAGTGTCTATGCCAGATCAGCCAGCAGCAAAACCGACCAAACAGCTCTATCAGTTGTTGGCCGATGATACTGATGGCCGTGCCTGCAAGGATATCCCTGATGAGGTTTGTACTGCCTTACCGAACAATTATTTATTGTTGTTATGCAGTCAATGCTGCACCGCCTTAGCCGACTTATTAGCTAATCCAAAAACCATCTTAACGTGGTTACTGACCTCACTTGGTACGCCAGCCAGTTTTATCGCTTGGTTGGTGCCGCTGCGCGAGTCAGGTTCAATGTTGCCGCAGTTAATGATTGGGGCCTACGTTAGGCGCTTTGCTAAACGTAAAGCTTTTTTGGTGTTGGGCAGTGTGTTGCAAGCTAGCAGTTTGCTTGGGATGGCGCTGGTTGCCCTTTGGCTGGAGGGGCTTCAAGCGGGGGTCGCTATTCTAATATTGCTAGCTTGTTTCAGTTTGGCGCGTGGTTTGAATTCGGTGGCGCAAAAAGATGTCTTGGGTAAAACCGTACCCAAAGGGCGACGCGGCCGTTTAAGTGGCTTAGCTACGTCTGTTTCAGGTGTTATCACCGCAATCATATCTTTATGGTTATTGCAGCAAGATAGCCACCATAGCTGGTTTTATGCCGGTTTTTTGTTGGCAGCAGCGCTATTATGGTTTGGCGCAAGCGCACTGTTTTCAGCGATCCGCGAGCAAGCTGGCGCCAGCGACGGCGGCGTTAATGCAATGCAAGCGGCGTGGCAAAATGTGCGTAAATTAAAAACCGATAAGGTGCTACGTAATTTTATTATCTGTCGCGGTTTGTTGTTAAGTTCAGCCTTAGTGCAACCCTTTGTCGTGTTATTGGCGCAACAACAAAATAATAGCCATCAAACCTTAATGTTACTGTTACTCGCCAGCAGCGTGGCAGGTGCCGTTAGCGCCAGTCTTTGGGGAAAAGCTGCTGATCGAAGCAGTAAACAAGTACTGCAACTGGCCGCGGTTTTCACCATGTTGGGCTGTGTGTTGCCGATTGTTTATTTACCCGCTGCTGAGAATAGTTGGTTTTACCCTTTACTCTTTGTGTGGTTAAACATCAGTCATGCTGGGGTGAGGTTGGGGCGTAAAACGTATTTAGTTGATATCGCCACCGGTAACCAACGCACCGAATATGTTGCCTTAAGTAATAGCCTGATGGGCGTGTTATTGTTGCTTGTAGGCGCAATAGCGGCCTTGTTTGCTGCATGGTCAGTAACCGCTGTACTGTGTTTCTTTGCGCTGCTGAGCCTTGTAGCCATTTATTTTACTTTTCGTCTTTCTGCGACATAACACAGCGTATGCCCCCTGAACTAGGTTTCTTGCCAGTGCTGTATGCATTGCTGAATTTTTGATCAGCTCACAGCCGTGCTTTTTTCGGCACATATTCACCAATATTTTTTGAGGTTTTTTTAAACAGCTGATTGACTGTTACATGATATTGGCCTAATTTATGTAAGCGCTTACATGAAATTGGGTGCTTTGCTGTGGGCAAATGCCGGCGTGACAAGGTTAAAAACAGGAACTCAGGGTATGACTAAAATAATGAATAACGCTAAACCCCTAGCCGCTTTGGCGCTGCTGGCGGGTTTAAGTGCATGTGGCGGAGACGTTACAACGAACTCAGACTTTACCGCTGTCAACACCGAGCAGCCAGTATCTGATTGGAAACTGGTCTGGAGCGATGAATTTGATGGCACTAGTATCGATCGTCGTAAATGGAATTTTGAAATTAACTGTTTGGGCGGCGGAAACCAGGAAAAACAATGCTATACCGATAGCCCAGAAAATGTTTTTGTTTCTAACGGTAGCTTAAAAATTGTGGCTAAACCTGCAGCAGAGGGTGCACCACAACCTTACACTTCAGCTCGGCTAAACACCCGTTATCAGGGTGATTGGCGTTATGGCCGTATTGAAGTTCGGGCAAAAATGCCGTCGGGTCAAGGTACTTGGCCAGCCGTGTGGATGATGTCGACGGACGAAGTATATGGCGGTTGGCCAAAATCAGGCGAAATCGACATTGTTGAAGCGGTAAACTTAAAAACCGTGGACGGCGACGGTGTAGTAGAAAACAAAGTCTACGGCACGCTGCATTATGGTAAAGATTCACCTAATAATGTGAATAGCGGTAAAGAATACAGTTTACCTTCGGCCAATCCAGCCGATGGTTTCAATACTTATGCCATTGAGTGGCAGGAAGGCGAAATTCGTTGGTATGTAAACGATTATTTGTATCAAACGCAAATGGCCTCAAAGGTTCGTACCAACAGCAAAGGTGAAGCTATCGGTTTAAGCCACCGTGGCTGGTTTGTTGAAAACTTTAATAATGTTACCGGTGAGCTAGAAACTCAGTGGAATAATGCACCCTTTGATCAGCGTTTTTACTTAATTATGAACTTGGCTGTTGGTGGCAACTGGCCAGAAAACGTGAATAACTTAGGTATTGACGAAGCAGCTTTAGCAAATGGTCAAACTATGGAAGTGGAATGGGTGCGCGTGTATCAATGCGACCAAAACCCTAACACCGGTAAAGGTTGTGAAACCATTCGTGCTGGCTACAAAGATGCCGAAACCTTAGTTGAAGGTAAGGCGCCTATTCCAGTGCCACCTTCAGACGGCATAGCCCGTAATTTGACTATTTTTGATGGCACGCCTAATCCAAACTGGCCGGCTTGGGATTGTTGTGGTGGTTCTACCCCTGCGCTGGTTGTTGATGCCGACCGTGGTAATGTTTATGAATTTTTAGTGGGTCCACAACCTACCGTAAATGGCTTTATCACGCGCTCTGCTTTCATCACCGATCCAAATGGTCAGGCTTCGCCTTTTGATGCGTCACCGTTAATTGAAAACGGCAGCATCAGTTTTGATATGCAAGTGGTATCAGCGCCATCTAACTCGGCTTCTACTTGGTTGTTTAAAGTAGAAAGTAACGAAAACACCACTTTTGTTGAATTACCGATTACTGCGAGTTCTGAAGGTGTGGCTCCGGTCACAGGCCAATGGCAAACCTATACTTTCCCGTTAAAAGAACTGGATGCAGCGGGCTTAGACTTGTCGGCTATTGATGTGCTGATGGTGTTTCCTGCTTGGGATACGGGCAATGGCGCAGTATATCGAATGGACAATGTAAAAATTTCTCAGCCGAGCAGTTCACCTGAATTAGTGATCTTTACTGATCAAACGAATCCAGCGTGGCCATTATGGGATTGTTGTGGTGGTAGCACCCCAATTGAAGTGATGGACGATGAAGCGCATGGTACTGTGGCTGAATTTACCGTGGGTCCTCAACCTACCGTATTAGGTTTCTTCAACCGCGCGCCTTTAGGTTCAGGTACGGCTTTTGATGCGTCAGCCTTGTTAGCTGAAGGTGTAGTGCAGTTTGAAGTAAAAGTAGTAAACGCACCCACAAACCCTGCATCAACTTGGTTGTTCAAAATTGAAGCAGCGGGTGGTGATTCAGCAGTTGAACTGCCATTAAGTGCTGGTAATGCGGGTCAAGCTCCGGTAACAGGTCAGTGGGCAACGTACACCTTTAGTATCCAAAGTTTGTTTGATGCGGGTTTAGATATCAGCTCAATCGATGTCTTGATGATCTTCCCTGCTTGGGATACCGGCAACGGTGCAGTATTCCGTGTTGATAACGTAAAAATCTTCAATCCAAACGCTGCGGCTGACGGTGATGGTTCGCTTAATGTGTTCAGCAATAGCGTCAATGCGCAATGGGATCTATGGGACTGTTGTGCCGGTTCAACGCCAAAAGTGGTTGATGCAGGTGCGCCGTATGGCAACGTGGCTCAGTTTGAAATTTTGGGTTGGCCAGAAACCGTATTGGGCTTCTTAGCAAAAGCCGATGGCGCCTTTAATGCCACGCCACTGTTAGCCAATGGCAGCATTAGCTTTGATATGCGGGTGGTAACTGCGCCAACCAATACCAGCAGCACGTGGTTCTTCAAAGTAGAGTCAACAGGTGCAGCGACCGCGGTCGAGTTACCCTTGGCCTCTGGTAATAATAACCAAGCTCCGGTTACGGGTGAGTGGGCCACTTATCGTTTTTCACTGCAAAGTCTATTTGATGCCGGCCTCGATATCAGTGATATCAATGTGTTAATGGTCTTCCCTGCGTGGGGTACAGGCCAGGGCGCGGTATATCAAATTGATAACGTAAAAATTGCCAATAACTAAGCAGTGCGACAAGAGTAGGATAATTATGAAACCAATAACTTTTACTAAGAGTCGAGTAGCTGCAGCGGTATCTGTAGTATTGACTGCCGGTATGATGCTGCCATTACAGGCACAAGAAGCAACTGCTGCTGAAGCTGAGCCGCAAGTTGAAATAATCGAAGTCCGCGGTATTCGGGGAAGTTTAGCTCGTTCAATGGACGTTAAGCGTGAATCGTCAGGCGTCGTTGATGCGATTTCTTCTGAAGAGATGGGTAAATTCCCAGACACGAACTTAGCTGAATCATTACAACGCATTACGGGTGTTTCGGTAAGCCGAGTAAATGGTGAAGGTAGCCAAATTACCGTTCGGGGTTTCGGCCCTGAGTTTAACTTGATCACCTTAAATGGTCGTCAGATGCCCGGTACCGGTTTTACCCGTTCCTTTAACTTAGAAAACCTGTCTTCTGAGGGCGTTAGCGCCTTGGAAGTATATAAAACTGCGCGAGCAGAAAACCCGAGCGGTGGCCTAGGTGCTACCGTGAACATCGTTACCTCGAAACCGCTATCAAGCCCAGGCGAGAAATTTGCCATGATGGGTAAAGCTGTGCATGACAGCTCTAATGAAGTTGGCGAAGATGTTACCCCTGAGTTTTCAGCGTTATACAGCAATACCTTTGCGGATGATCGTTTTGGTGTGGCAGTGTCTTTTGCTTCGGCCCGTCGTGATTTCCAAATCCAAAATGCCAACATTCAAGGCTGGCAAGCAAACGTGCCGCTGCCTAGTAACCCTACTGAGGTTATCGATCGGCGGCCACTGGGAGCCGATGGTTTACCAACCGGCAATTACTTCTTTCCAAAAGATATGAACTACGGCATTGCTGATTTTCAACGGGAAAGAACGACCGGTCAGCTTACCTTTCAATATGCGGCTACTGATGATATTACCTTTACCCTTGATTACACTGGCAGCCGTGCCTTAGTTGGAAGTGAAAGTATTGGTTGGGGTATTTGGAATAACTTTGGCGATAACATCAATGCTTATGAGCTAGACGAGCGCGGTACTGCCATTTTTGCTGATATCAGCGGGGATGATGGTTCTTTTACTGCGAGTAAAGGCACCACTGAAGTTAAAGCTGCGTCTATCGGTTTTAATATGGATTGGCAGATCACCGATGATTTGAACGTCAGTTTCGACTTTCATGATTCCAATAATAAAACCGATAACGGTGCCGATAAAGGCAGCGGTAATAGCGGCCAGGTGATCTTAGGTTCTGATCAACTTATTACTAAGTTTTATGATTACCGTACCGGTGAGATCCCGCAAGCGTACATTTTATGGCGTAACGGTAGCAATGTATTAAACCCAGGTGAAATTGATTCTAACTTTAGTCAGTTTTTTGATTCACCAGGTGAGTCAGATATTCAACAGTTTCAGTTGGATAGCACTTGGTTTAACTCGAGCTTTAATATTCCGTTGGTTTCAATTAAAGGCGGTGTTGCTCGTACTGATCAAAACTTAAGTGGTTCAAACGCTTGGAGTGGCTTACGTGGTGGCCCAGGCTTTAACCCAAGCTATACGTTTATTTTCCCAGACGGCATGTTTACTCGGCGTGATACCGGTAATTTCCTTGATCAATTTGCCGGTGGTGGCAATGGCTTAGTCAGTAATTATTACTACAGCTATAGCTACGATGAAGCCGTGGCTCGGCAAACTGCTTATTTAACTGAAACACTGCTAGGCGACAATGCGTATGTGCCAGATGCCTTTTATGGCCCTTACGGCGAAAGTTATGTACAAGAAGTAACAGACAGTATCTACCTACAATCTGCATGGGAATTTGAAGTGGCAGATTTCCCGGTACAGCTGAATGTTGGTGTACGCTATGAACAAACCGATGTGACAAGTACGGTGCTGCAAGATGTAGAGCGCCAAGTAAATTGGGTTAGCCCATCTGAATGGATTATGCAATATGAGCCGGGTGATGCCAACTACTTAACCTTGACCGGTTCCCATAACGTCTTATTGCCGATGATGGATTTACGGGTTGATATTACTGACGACTTAGTCAGTCGTTTATCAATTGGTAAAAGTATCACTCGCGCACCTTTAGGTGCTTTGGCTGGCGGTCGTAGTTTAAGTGGCAGTCCAAAACCCGGTTCGCGTAGTGGTGGCCAGGGTAATACTAATCTGCAACCGTATGAGTCAACGAACCTCGATTTAAGCCTAGAGTATTATTACGCACCGGGTAGTTATGCCGCCATTGGTTACTATCGGAAGAGCGTGAAAAACTTTATCGGTAATACCATTACAGATATTACTATCGAAGGTTTAAATGACATTCTAAATGGTCCACGTTATCAACAAGCGGTTGCTGATATTACGGCGCGCGGAGAACAACCTACCGACACGGCTATTTATAATCAGTTGTTAGCCAATGGCCATGGTGATGCTAACGGTGCAATTGCACCGACCAGTGCTGATCCGTTAATTGTTTGGAGTATTAGCCAACCACAAAACATCGATGATACTAAGACGGTAGATGGTATCGAAGCCGCTTGGCAGCATATGCTAGGTGAAACCGGTTTTGGTTTTGGTGTTAACGGTACCATCGTTAATGGTGACGTTGAATTTGATATTGAAAGTTTAACGCAACAAACACCGTTAGTCGGCCTGAGTAACTCTGCTAACTTACAGTTATTCTATGAAGACTATGGTTGGTCAGTAAAATTAACTTACGCTTGGCGTGACAGTTATTTAATCGGGGTAGGCCAGAGCCAAGGTTCGTCTGATGCACCACCGCAGTTTGCTAAGGCTTATGCGCAATGGGACATCAGCATCAACAAAGATGTCACTGATAACTTTACCGTGTTCTTTGAAGGGATCAACCTAACAAATGAAACCGAGCAAGGTTACGGCCGTTACGAAGAGCAGTTCCTGTTTGCTCGTCAATATGGTCCACGTTATATCTTAGGTGCCCGTTACCGGTTCTAAGCGTTTCTTCTCCCTGTTGTTTCTTTAGTGCCCGCTTGCGGGCACTTTTTTTGTCTTAACCTTTGTATTAAAACCAAATGAGCTTGGCGTATCATGCTGCTACGCTGTTTGCTGAGTGTCTTTTCTTGCTGCTATCCGCGCCGTTACTCTTCATGCTCAACACCCTGCTCTTGTTTACATGATGCCCATTACCACTTGTATTAGCCTACGGCAAGTAAACCCACCTTTTATAGGTAGCGCCCACCTTGCAATATGTCAGTAAGGTTTAACAAGGATAAGCGCTGAGCGGCAATTGAATAACAAAGGGCGTAACAGGCAGCATAGCAGAGGCACCCTTAAAGTGAGCGGTTGAGTGGTGTGAAGGCGCTAATGAGTTACATAGAATAAGCTTTTGGCAATGAGACGATATGGTAATAACCATAACCCAGCGCGAAGGGATTAGTAAGCAAAGTGCGACAACTGTTCTGTGCATCAAGTAGCAAATCTAGGCTGTAAATCGCAAGCATAAAAAAGCCCAGCGAGGTAACTGGGCTTTATACGGCAAAGGCGCTTTACATATCACAACTCAGCGTAGTGGTGCTGGCATTACTGGTAATGCGTGCATCTGACAGGCTTAATTGCAGCTTGCCTGAAGTACTGATACTGAATACTTCAAACACCTGAGCCAAATTTAAGCCCTGCTGTTGAAAGCAGCTGATATTAAGAGTGAGCTGCTGCCATTCGTTTTCTGGCATAGCGGCGAGTGCGGCAGCAATATTTTGGCTAGCCGTACAATCTGCACCACACTGCATGCCTAATAATACGCTATCCGGTACTGCGCCATGGCGCTGCACAGTTAAACTTAACACGCTTTCTGCGCTGCCAAAGGCTCGCAAATCACGTGGAAACGGACTACCAAAAATTAAGCTAGCAGTTTCTTCACCCGTAAATTCAAAGCGGCGCGCATCTTCTTGTACCAGATTATCAAAGGTACGGCTGCTTATACTTCCTAGCTGTTGTACGCTACTGCTAACGGTCACCGTGTCAGTACCGCTACGTAATTGTAATTGCCAAGGTGAACGCGGAGCGCGCTCAAAAATGGCCATTTCGGTTTCTCCAGCAGCATCACCAGCATCTTCAGACAATTGATTACCTAACACATCTGCTTCGCCATAACGTAAACCAAAACCAAATGGCAGCAGAGGTGCATAATCGGCATCACCAACATTGACCGTCGTTTGCTGCGGGTTAGCAGGCCATGAGAACGATAATTTACCGTGGAAGTCATACTGCGGTGTGCCGTCTGCTTTTGCTAAAATCACATCGGCCACACCTGCGCCTTCACTGCCCGGTAACCATACCGCGACAAAGGCGTCTGAGGCGTTAAGCTCTGGGTTGACCCACATGCCTCGGCCACTGATAAACAATGACACCACAGGAATACCTTGTGCTTTAAGCTGTTGCAGTAAAGCTAAATCAGCTTTATTACCGCGCTGATATTCTAGGTTATCGATATCACCGTTACCTTCTGCATAAGGCTCTTCACCAAACACCACGATGGCCACATCGGGTTTTTGCAAGAAGCTGCCATCAGTTGATAACTCAGTGCTACCACCCGCTGCACTAACTTGTTGCTGGATCCCCGCATAGATGGAGGTACCACCGGGGAAGTCGGCGTTGGTGTTACCGGTGCCTTGCCAGCTAATAGTCCAGCCACCTGATTGTTGGCCTATATTATCTGCGCCTGGGCCAGTTACTAAAATGCGTTGCGTTGGGTTTAATGGCAGTAGATTATTTTGGTTTTTCAATAACACCAAGGACTGACGCACCGCATCACGCGCTACCGCACGGTGCTCTGCCGCACCAATCAGTTCAATGCGACCGGCTAATGGGCGATTGGCGGGGCTGGGCTTATCAAAAAGACCGGCGCGCTTTTTCACGCGTAAGATACGGCGAACCGCATCATCCACACGTTCTTGACTGATCACACCGCTTTTTACTTGCTCAATCAAATTGTAGTAAAGCGGCTTCCACGCTGCGGTAGGTACCATGTAGATATCTAAACCGGCATTGGCTGCTTGTGGGCAGTTATCGTTGGTACAACCAGGAATTTGGCCATGACCATTCCAATCACCCACGATAAAGCCATCAAAACCCATACGCTTTTTCAGCACATCTGTTAACAAATAGCCATTACCGTGAATTTTGCTACCGTTCCAGCTATTAAAGGAGGCCATCACGCTTTGTGCACCGGCTTGCAAGCCGCCCACATAGCCTTGGGCATGAATTTCAAAAAGTTCTTGTTCGCTGACTTCGGTATTCCCTTGGTCGATACCGCCGGTGGTGCCGCCATCGCCAACAAAGTGTTTTACGGTGCTGATCACGCGACGATCGCCCAGAAAATCTGCATCGGCTGCACCTTGTAAGCCCCGCACAATGGCTGCAGCATAGTTGCGTACGATGGTCGGATCTTCAGCATAGCCTTCATAGGTTCTGCCCCAACGATCGTCTCGCACTACCGCAACGGTGGGTGCAAACACCCAATCAATGCCCGTCGCCATCACCTCGCGTGCCGTAGCCTCAGCAATTTGCTCAATTAGCGCTGGGTTGTTGGCCGCACCCAAACCGATGTTATGTGGGAAAATCGTCGCGCCAATCACGTTATTGTGACCATGTACTGCGTCAGTACCCCACATAGTTGGGATTTTGCTGCCATCTAAACTGTCATCAATTGACGCTTGGTACATTTTTTCTGCTAAGGCGGTCCAATCGGCTGGCGTGGCATATTTATCATCGTTAGGGAAAGCGCCGCCGCCATTTAGGTATGAACCGAAACCATATTTGCGCATATCTTCCACGGTAATATCACGAATTTCCGGCTGGATCATCTGCGCAATTTTTTGCTCTAAGGTCATCTGTGCCATTAACTCAGTAATGGCTTGCTCAATGTTGGGATCTTGTGCCACGGGTAAATTCAGTACTGGCCAGATGTTTGCTGGTTGTTCAGTTTCTGGTGGTGTTACCGCCTTATTACACCCGGCTAGCACTAAGGTGCTCGTCAAGGTAAGTAACAGGGTTTGGCGGTTAAGGGAGGTCTTAAGTTTCATCATCAATCCTTAGCTGCGTCTGTAACAACCTGAGGTTTTGAACCAATCAAGCCGTAATAAGCAATGTAAATGTAGCAAAGTAGTGGCAGGATAAAGGCCGGTTGTACGCCAATTCGATCGGCTAAAGCGCCTTGCGCTAAAGGTAAAATGGCGCCACCGACAATAGCTAGGCACAAAATACCAGAGCCTTGACTGGTCATATGTTTTAAACCATTGATCGCCAAACTAAAAATGGTTGGGAACATAATAGAGTTACATAGGCCAATAAACAGTAATGACCACATGGCCAATTGGCCTTCACTTAGCATAGTTAAGGCCAGTAATAACACGGCAGCGATAGCATTGAATGCCAGCGCTTTACCCGCATCTACTTTTTGCATTACCGCGGCACCAATAAAGCGGCCTACCATAGCACCACCGAAATACCAGGAAATATAGTGTGAAGCGGCGGCCGTTGTCATGTTGCCAATTTCAGGTAACGATAAGTAAATAGCTAAAAAGCTACCAATGCTCACTTCGGCACCGACATAAACAAAAATACCCACCGCGCCTAATACTAAATGCCGTTGTTTCCAGGCACTACCTTGCAGCGGTACTGCTGCACTGGGCGCTTTTTTGCCCATGGCGGGTAGTTTTAACCAAACAAAAATAATCGCTAAAACAACTAAGCTTGCCGCTAATAATAGGTAAGGCAGTTGCACAGTTGATTCTGTCACTTCAGTAGCGGTTGGGGCTGGGGCATCTTTACCACCAAAGATTAACCAGGCACCAAAGAATGGCGCCACTGTCGTACCCAGCGAGTTAAAGGCTTGCGTCATCGTCAAACGGCTAGACGCGGTTTCTGCTCTACCAAGGGCGCTAACGTAGGGGTTTGCTGCAACTTGCAGAATGGTAATTCCGGACGCTAATACAAACAGCGCCAATAAAAACAGCCCATACACATGCATTTCAGCGGCTGGATAAAACAACAAACAGCCCGCGCCTGCAATCAGTAGACCAGTGACAATACCTGCTTGATAGCCGATGCGGCCAACCAAAATCCCTGCGGGTACAGAGACAATAAAATAAGCACTAAAAAAGCAAAATTGGATCAACATGGCCTGGGTATAACTCAGGTCAAATAATTGCTTTAGGTAGGGAATTAAAATGTCATTCAGACAGGTAATAAAGCCCCACATAAAGAACAATGTGGTCAGTGCCGTGAGTGCAAAACGGTAATTCCCCGGGTTGTTTTGCATATGCGTTTCGGCCGGGTTTGATAGAGGTGATGCTGCCATAAAGGCTCCCTTGTCTTTTGGGTTGTTAATTGACGTCTTGTCTATTGGCGTCTTTTTAATGTAAGCGCTTTCATTTATAGCACATTGACTGCTGATAGCAATGTTTTTCGGTATTTAGCCGCGGTTTTTTTGCAGAAAAAAGATACAACTTTTTACTCGGTAGGCTTTGTGTTGTGTATGGTATCTCACGAAGCTATCCGTTACTCTGCTTGGCAAAGCGTAAAGGTAATAAGCTATATCATGACCACACTAGCCTCTAGTAAACCGACCTACATACTAAGCATTGATTTTGGTACGCAAAGTGTGCGAGCAATCATTATTGATGAGCATGGCAACATCTTGGCAAAAGGCCAGCAGCCGATGCCGGCCTATCAAACTACCTCGCCTGGTTTTGCAGAATTAACAGCGGCTAGCTATTGGCAAGCGTTACAACAAGCGTGTCAGCAGCTATGGCAAGTAAGTGCTATTCCAGCTTCTGCTTTAGCGGCTATGACGTTAACTACCCAACGAGGCACGATGTTTTGTCTAGATAAAGACAAAAAGCCCTTACGGCCTGCCATTATTTGGCTTGATCAACGACAAGCGAGTCAGTTGCCTCCTCTGGGGTGGCGTCGAGTACTATTTAAGTTCGTTGGTGCAGCGGCCATTGTACGCCGATTTCAAACACGCGCTCCATCAAACTGGCTAGCCAGTAACGAACCAGCCATTTGGCAGCAGACCGCGCATTATGTATTGCTGTCAGGTTATTTAAGTTGGCGCTTAACCGGTGAACTTACCGATTGCACTGCAGCACAAGTTGGCTATTTGCCTTTTAATTTTAAACGACAACGTTGGGCCAGCCGTTTTAGCTGGAAGTGGCGAGCATTATCGATACAACCCCATCAGCTGCCCCGTTTAGTCGCAGCGGGTGAGCCAATAGGAAAACTCTGTGCAGAGGCCGCGGCTGATTTGGGTTTACCAGCAGGATTATCGCTATTGGCGGCCGGATCGGATAAAGCCTGTGAAGTGTTAGGGTGTGGCGGGTTAACGCCCGATATCGGTTGTATCAGTTATGGCACTACTGCCACCATCACCACAGTAAACTCGCGCTATGTAGAACCGCAACGCTGGTTACCCGCCTATCCAGCTGCGCACGGGAATGCTTATACCAGTGAGGTGATGATTCATCGCGGGTTTTGGCTAGTCAGTTGGTTTAAAGAACAGTTTGGTTTGCAGGAACGACAAGCGGCTACAGAGCAAGGAATAGAGCCTGAGCAACTGTTTGATGCGCTGTTAAAAGCTGTACCTGCCGGCAGTATGGGATTAATGCTCCAGCCATATTGGTCACCGGGTATTACTTTTCCGGGGCCTGAAGCGAAAGGCGCGATGATTGGTTTTAGTGATGTGCATGAGCGGGCCCATGTCTATCGTGCCATTATTGAAGGGTTAGTCTATGCCTTAAAAGAAGGCAGCGAGCGGCTGCAACGGCGAAATGGCCAACCTATTCAAACGCTGCGTGTATCGGGTGGCGGTGCTAAAAGCGTTGAAGTTCTGCAAATAACTGCGAACGTCTTTAATCTGCCGGTTGAGCGCCCGCACACCCACGAAACGTCAGCGCTGGGCGCGGCGATCTCAGCCATGGTGGGTTTAGGCCGCTACCCGAGTTACCCCAGCGCTATTGCTGCCATGTGCCGTTTACCGCAGCGTTATTTGCCTGATCCGGTTAACGCTGCGCAATATCAACGACTGTATCGGGAAGTGTATTTGAAAATGTACCGCCAACTCCAGCCGCTGTATAACAAAATCCGCGACATCACCGGTTACCCTACCTAACCCACTGGTCCAACCGCACTCTGAGACAGGTCAGACCGGTGTCTGAGTGTGGTCCAACCTGTCTCAGAGTGTGGTCGGAGGTGTTTGAGCCGAAAAGCGGGCGTCAGCATTCGTTATCGCGGTATATTAATCAGCAATGATCAGTTAGGATTTCAATTGTGACGTGTCAATATGCAGCTTGCAGCGTTACATACTCAGCTGCAGCGACATGGCGGTTTGTTATCACTATGCACGCCACTGGTTTTTTTCATCAATGCGGGCGGGTTTTACTAGACCACTACAGTCACGGTTATCCAACCTGACAAGTTGCACATAGTTTGAACATTGAGTAGCACCAACATGGCGCAGAGAGATAAAGATGCAAGGTATTGATTACTTAGCGAGCCCGCTGGGCTTATTAGAAATTGTGGCGAACGAGGCCGGTGTGGTTGCGGTGACGTTTTGCCAAAGACAACAGCAGCCGAGCACTGAGCCGCAATGGACGCGCGAAGCGAAAGCCCAGTTGGCTGCTTACTTTGCCGGTGAGTTAACGGTGTTTCAATTACCGCTGGCGGCAGAGGGCACTCCTTTTCAGCAGCATGTTTGGCAGGCGCTTCTCACCGTACCCTATGGCCAAACCGCCAGTTATGGTGATATCGCCAAACAAATTGGAAATCCAAAAGGCATGCGCGCGGTGGGTTTAGCCAATAGTAAAAACCCGATTTCGATTATTGTGCCTTGCCATCGCGTTATCGGCGCCAATAAAACACTCACCGGCTATGCCGGTGGCGTTGATAAAAAAGCTTGGTTATTGGCGCATGAAGGGGTTAGCGGTCTAAAGTATTAATCGTCAGAGCGCAGAATACAATGCTTGGCATAATCTTTGGCTTCATTGGCTGTCCAATCGCCTTTAGCTTTGGTATCCATCTGTTCACACCATTTCTTTGAACCCACTTCAGGGGCACAACCTGCTAATAACACCACACTGGCCAATAATGCTAGGGAAAGTTTTTTCATAGTATCTTCCTGATAATTCATATTAATAGGTGCTGCAATATGCAGAAGCGCAGCGCTGTAAAACGCTTTAGCAGTGTAGCGTTTTCAACGGCGTTTTGTCAGAGAAATATTGCGGGGTGTTTTTGCAAAATAAAAGCAGGCTATAGCACTTTAGCTTAGCCTGCCAAATGCGACGGGTTAGCGTGGTACAAACTCTAGCACGGTAGCATTAATGCAATAGCGTGTCGTGCCATTAGGGCCATCATTAAAGCGATGTCCTAAATGAATACCTGATACCGCCGCGACAATTTCGGTGCGGATCATGCCATGGCTGTAATCAGTGCGGGTGGTTACCGCGCCATCAATCGCTTTTTTAAAGGATAACCAACCGCTGCCCGAGTTAAAACGATCTCGGGTGTCAAATAACGGTGCGCCGCTAAACGCATCAACAAATATGCCGTCAGGGGTATTTTTAAATATTTCATATTGTTTACAGAAAGGCCGGTCGGTATCACTTTGAAAGGCCACTTGATAACTTTCGCTATCAGCACCGACACTGAATAAACCCAATGCCTTATAAAATACCTCTGGTTCCATATAGCCTTGTACGCCAAAGACTTCTACCCCGTTTTCGATAAATAACAGGGTGGGGGTTGCCCAAGTGGGCGTGGTGATGGTTAAACCTTCTAACTGGCTGGCTAAGCGATAATGTAGCGGGATCTTACCCTGATATTTACTGCTGACATTGGCTTTGAATTTTTCGCAATATGGGCAATATTCCGCGGCATCAATCATCACAATGTGTTTGCCTTTTAATAAAGCGCTGTTGTCCACCGCCGGCGCGGCGGTAACATTTGAGCTATCAAAGCGCACGCCGGTTGCATGATCTGGGCAATAGCCATTGGGATTTTTGGCGATGTAATCTT
The DNA here is from genome assembly GCF_030737935.1 of Alishewanella sp. SMS8. Lineage (NCBI taxonomy): Bacteria > Pseudomonadati > Pseudomonadota > Gammaproteobacteria > Alteromonadales > Alteromonadaceae > Alishewanella > Alishewanella sp. SMS8. Next base: position 1,576,519 of record NZ_JAPJEA010000001.1, on the reverse strand, counting down.
GATGAAAATCTTCGGCGGGAAAAAATTGGTTTAATGGCTGTATTTGCGTTTGGATCTCGCCATAACCGGCTGCCGTAAGCAGAGGCTGATATTGCGCCGTCACTTGCTTAGCGATTTTTTGTTGCTGTTCATTTTGAAAGAAAATGGCCGAGCGATATTGCGTACCCACATCATTACCTTGGCGATTGCGCTGTGTGGGATCATGCATTTCATAAAAGCGCTGTAACAAGGTTTCGAGGCTGACTAATTCAGGTTGAAAAGTCACTCGAACCACTTCGGCATGGTTATTCGGGTTAAATTTGTTGCGCTGCTGGGTAATCACCCGATAGCTTGGTTCCACACCATTGCCACCGGCGTAACCTGACTGCACATCCGTGACCCCTGGCATCGCTTCGAAGCGTTTTTCTACACCCCAAAAGCAACCGGCGCCCAGCACTATGGTTTCAAGCTGCATACTGGCTTGCGGTGTAGTTGCCATTAATGGCGTGGTTAAAAAGAAAATACTGAACAAAAAACTGCTAACGATGTTGCTTAAAATACGCATGTTACTGCCCTCAATGACGAGTTTTAATCTACGTTGCGTTATTGGGGATAGACCATTTCAATGCCAATCAGTTCGGGTTGTTACCGAGAGAGTGTTTGTTTCATCCTTTATTTTCCTGCGTTTATCAGATGCTTTCCTTAGCTAAGCCGAAGTGCCTTGTTGCCTCTGAGGTCTTTGCTAATACTCACTGCAAGCCAAACAACCAATAGGTAAATAACGATGAAAATTGAACACGAAGTAAAAGTATTGCGCGTTACCGCTTTGACCAGCTTAGTTTTGTCTTTAAGTTTATGTTTGATGGGTATGAAATCATCTAATGACGGGCGTTTTGAGACCTTAACCGTTGAGCGCTTAAACATTATTGAAGCGGATGGTACCGTGAGAATGCTGTTAACGAACACTGCGCGCTTTCCTACTACCGAAGAAGTGAATGGCAAGGTGTTAAACGAGGATCGTAAAAAGCGCGCCGGCATGTTGTTTTTTAATGAAGAGGGTATGGAAGCCGGTGGTTTTATTTACGATGGTGCGAAAAATGCGAACGGTCATAGCGCGGGCATGTCGATGACTTTCGATAAATACGATGGTGATCAAGTCATGCAGATGCTAACCGTTGATGAGCAGCGTGGTGATAAGCGTATTATTCGCTCTGGGTTGGCTTTTAATGATCGTCCTGCAGCAGAAACCCAAGATGGCGTGCGGAAAATTATGCGCGAGTTGGCACAAATTACCGATCAATCACTAAAACGGCAGAAGATACAAGAATATCAAGATGCCGGACTAATTGGCGGCGCACCCCGTATCTTATTAGGAAAAACTGCACAGCAAAACAATGGTTTGTTTCTTTTTGCCAAAGATGGTTCGCCACGTGCGATGTTTTATGTAGACGAAAACGATGAAGTGCAGTTAAAGTTTATGGACGCAGCCGGCGAAGTGACGCGTTCATGGTCAAGTACTGCGGCTAAATAATGGATAAGGCGGCAATGGCCGCCTTTGTCACTTTCCAAGGACAGAAAGGAACTGATTATGTTGCAGCGGTTTTACGCCTACTTACAAGTTGACCGGCCTTTTTTACTGGGTATTTTCTGCTTTAGTTACTTTTTAGTCATCAGTAACCGCGTGCGAGCGGGAATGGTATCTTGGTATACCTTTACGCCCGAAGCGCCCATTGTCACGTTTTTTTCCGCCTTGCTTATTTTTTTGTTGGTGCGTTATTGCTTAAACCGGTTTCAACATAACGATGACGGCCAGCTCAGTTGGTTGAAGATGTTGCAGATTATCTTTGTCTCTCTGCTAGTCTATTTAGCCGCTAATAACAGCATTAGTGTTCTGATTTCCTTGATGTTTAACACTGTCGAACGTAATTTCTCACCGAATTTGCTGTTAAGCAAAAATTTAGGTGATATTGTCGATGTGGTGTTATTCGCGGGTATTTATTTGGCGCGTTATCATTGGCAGGCGGCCAGTCGTTATCAACAACAAGTTGCCGATTATAATCAACAGCTGGCGCAATTAACTATTCAGCAATTAAAAGCGCAACTGAACCCGCACTTTATTTTTAACGCGTTAAACACTTTAGATGAGTTGATCAGTGTCGATCAAAAACAGGCCAGCCGCTATTTGCATGACTTTGCTGCGCTCTATCGGTTATCTATGCACAATGCTACGCAGCAGTTGGTGCCGCTGTCACAAGAAGTTGAGTTTGCTGAATATTATTTTAAATTAATGCAAACTCGTGTCGGGCCCGGTTATCAGCTAGCCATTGATCCGGATTTGCGCACCAATCAAAGTTTGTTGCCACCCTTTAGTTTGCAGTTATTACTCGAGAATGTGTTTTTACATAACCAAGGCAGCTTGGCAGCGCCGTTGCTGGTGAATATTTCACTACAGCAACAACGTGTTGTGGTCAGTAACCCCTTACAGCCGAGCGCCAAAAAATCACAGAGCGGTAATGGTATCGGTCTAACAAATTTAGCTAAACAGTTTTTGTTTTTAACCGGCCGTAATTTAGATATCAGTCAGGCAAATCAGCGCTTTAGTGTAAGCTTGCCGTTATTAGAGGAGCAGCAACGTGTTTAGGGTAGCCATTGTGGAAGATGAGCCATTGGCGCGTAGCAAGTTACGGCGGTTGATTGCCGAATTACCTGATCCGATGGAAGTCGTCGCTGAACTGGCGACAATAAAAGAAACGGCCGCTTTTTTAACGAGCGGCCAAGCTGTTGATGTGATTTTTTCTGATATCGAGCTGGCGGATGGTAATGTGCTGACCACTTATCAACAAATTCCGCCTTGCTGCCCGCTGATTTTTATTACCGCTTATGATCAATTTATGTTGTCGGCTTTTGATAGTCAGGGTATTTCCTATTTGCTTAAACCTTATAACAGTGAAAAGCTGTTGCAGGCTTGGCAGAAATTTCGCTTATTAAGTGCCAAAACCGTTACTACGCAGCCTGATCTCTCCAAGCTGACTGCCTTGTTAGCGCAGTGGCCTGCAACCCCTGCCGTGGCAAGTTATGCCACGCGCATAGCGATACGGCAGCAGCAACAGATTTACTTTTTGGATATAGCCGATATCAGCTATATCCAAGCTGATGGTGGCCTGATTATGGCGTTTGATGTAGCAGGAAAGCGGCATTATTTGCCTTACACGAGCTTGCAAGCGGTAGAGGCGATTTTAGATCCGCAACGTTTTTTTCGAATTAATCGCAGCGAATTAGTGCAAACGCATTACATTGAGCGGTTAGAGCGCTTTTGTAAAAATACGCTCACGGTCTTTCTTCGTTCTGGCGTGCAGTTAAAAACCAGCCAAAGCCGAACCAGCGAGTTTAGTCGCTGGTTGGGTATTTAGTTGCTTAAACAAAGGTGAGTACTAGGCTAATAATCACGCCGGTGATCAGCAGCTGCATTAAACAAAACCCCATGATGTCTTTGGCTTTTAAACCGGCAATAGCCAGCACAGGCAAGGCCCAAAATGGCTGGATCATATTAGTCCAAGCATCGCCCCAAGCCACCGCCATGGCAACGCGACTAATATCAGCGCCTAACTCCAGCGCAGCCGGTAACATTACTGGGGCTTGCACTGCCCACTGACCCCCACCAGAGGGCACAAAAATATTAACGATACCGGCACTGATAAAGCTAAAAAACGGCAAACTTTCTGCACTAGCAAAACTAACAAACCATTCTGACATGCTTTGTGCTAAACCCGACTGAATCATAATAGCCATAATGCCAGCGTAAAATGGGAATTGGATCACAATACCGGCGCCGCCTTGCACCGCTTGTTGCAAGCTATGCAGTAAACGCCGTGGTGTGCCATGCAGCACTATCGCTAAAAATAGGAATAAGTAATTAACGATGTTTAAATTAAGGCTGCCGCCTTTGACAAAATACTGGACTAAATAAGCAACACCCGCAAAGCCGACGATCAAAGCTAACAGTAGGCTATTTTCAAGTTTATCTGCCGGGCGTTGCTGGGTGATTTCTGGTAAAGGCGTGTCATCGAGTTTAGCGGGGTCGACATAGATACTGTCTTTTGCTGACGGTAACATCAGGTAGTTTACCAGCGGCACTGCAACAAATAGCAAGGCCAGCAATATCAAGTTAAAGTGCGCGAAGATAGTCTCACTGGTTGCGATTAAGCCAATTTGCGCTTCGGCAAAATGTCCTGGTGTCGCAATGGTCAGCGGCACCGAACCGGCTAAACCACCATGCCATACAATAAAGCCTGAATAAGCACTGGCTACCAATAAGCGATAATCCACTTTGATTTGTCGGGCTAATGCTTTGGCAAATAATGCGCCGACCACTAGGCCAAAACCCCAGTTAAGCCAACTGGCGAATAATGAAATCACGCTAACTAACACAATGGCTTGGCCCGGCGTTTTGGCCAGCATAGCTAAGCGATCTAAAATGGCTTTTACCAAGGGCGTACTGGCCAGCATGTAGCCGGTAACCAGCACCAACAGCATTTGCATGGCAAAACTGAGTAAGCCCCAAAAGCCATCTCCCCATTGTTGTAATACTTGCTGCGGCGACTGCTGTTCAAACAGCACTGCGGCAGCAAATACCACTATGGTGAGTAGTAAGACAAAGATATAAGGATCAGGTAGATAACGTTCGACTAAGCGAACAAAGGGTTTCGCAGCGGTATTAAGCATCATCAACTCTTTTTATAATAATAGGCTTAACTTTAAAACAGCTTAGCCAAACAACACAACCGCTACAAGGCGTTAGCCGCAGCACACTTTAGTCTTATGCCAAGAGTGATTAAACGTAAAGGCACTGGCTTCGCCTTGTCGCTTTAGCGTATGCTTAGGTTTTGTGTCTATCCGGAAAAATTAATGAAATTATCTCGTTTATTAGCCACGACAGCGTTGTTAGTTGGCAGCACCTTAATGGCGCCGTTACATGCGACCATCGTGCAATTTAATACGTCGTTGGGCAACTTTGAAGTCAACTTATTCGACGAAACCACGCCAAAAACCGTAGAAAACTTTTTAAGTTACGTTAAAGATCAAAGCTACGATAATAACGTGGTGCATCGTTTGGTGCCGGGCTTTATTGTGCAAGGTGGCGGTTTTGTTTACACCGGTCAGGTGCCGTTTGGGAATGTGGTGGCTAAGGCTGCAGTACAAAATGAACCGAAATGGTCTAATCGACGTGGCACTATCGCTATGGCTAAAATTGGCGATCAACCCAACAGTGCGACTAGCCAATGGTTTTTCAATTTAGTGGATAACCAAACCAACTTAGATGCGCAAAATGGCGGTTTTACCGTATTCGGTCAAATCTCTGTGCAAGGTTTGGAGATTTTGCAGCAAATGGCACAATTACCTACTTATAATTTTGGTGGCGCCGCAACCAACATTCCACTGCGTAATTATACGTCAGCCGATTTTGCCGCCGGTAAAGCCCTAACGGCTGACAACTTGGTGCTGATTGAAAGTGTGTTTGTGATTGATACTCGAGTTAACACTGCTGCCGGTTTAACCCCTGTAGCCAATACTTTAGCAAGTAATGGCGCTTCAGAAGGCGATTCAGGCTCGGGCTCGATTAATTGGCTCGTGTTGTTATTATTGCCATTAGCGGCTTTACGTTTGCGTGCCGCTCATCGTAGCTAAGGCTTGTTGACGTTTGCTGTTTAGATTTTGTTCGTTTGGCGATGTTTTGATTGCGAAATGAGTGCGTTAAGCTTTTCAGGCCGTTTACTAAAAAAGGGTTGCGGCCTTAAATCATTTTTTATCTCTTCCTCGCGCTATTAACAGCAGGCTTAACGTGATGGATGTTTCTACCCTTCTCAAACAACTACCTGTGGCCACGCAACCGGCTTATCGGCAAGTTTTACAATTGTTATTGCAGCAAATCATACCTTTGGCACGGCCTTTAGTGCTGGGTATTAGCGGTGCGCAAGGCAGCGGTAAAAGCACCTTGGCCAAATTGCTGTGTGGCTTGCTGCAACAGCAGGGTATTTCGGCCGCCACCGTGTCGCTAGACGATTACTATTTGTCGCAACACGCTCGGCGACAGTTAGCCGCGCAAGTGCATCCGTTGTTGGCCCAACGTGGAGTACCCGGCACACATGACATTCATAAAGCATTAGCGGATGTGCAAGCGGTACTCGCTGGGCAGGCTGTAGCATTGCCACAATTTGATAAGGCGATGGACGATCGGCTAGCTGACTTACGCAAACAACAGCTTGATGTGCTGATTATTGAAGGCTGGTGTTTAGGTGTGGAAGCCGAAGCTGCTGAGGTGTTGGCGCAGCCTGTAAATGATTTTGAAGCCGCTGCCGACGCTAAGGGCGTGTGGCGTAGCTATGTTAATCAGCAACTGGCCGGTAGTTATGCCGAGTTATGGGCTTTCCTACAGCCACTGATTTGGTTAAAAGCGCCTGATTGGTCCAGTGTTTGTCGTTGGCGAGCTCAGCAAGAGCAGCAATTATGGCAGCAACGAGGTAAAGGTATGTCGGCTACTGAATTGGCTGCTTTTATGTTGCCCTTTCAGCGGCTGACTCAAGCCAGTTGGCAGCAGTTGCCGACACGAGCAAATTACACTATTGTACTAAATGAGGCACAGCAACCGTTGCTCAGCCCTGGAGGCTGCTGGTGATTTACACACATCGTTTGACACTTCGGCCACTGACCCTTGCTGATGCACCTTTTATGCTGAGGTTATTAAATGATCCGGGCTTTTTGCAACATATTGGCGATCGCGGGGTACGCGATTTGGCTGGCGCTGAGCAGCATTTGCAACAAGGGCCGTTGAAAAGTTATCAACAATACGGTTTTGGCTTGCGGGCAATGGAGCACACCGCCACCAAACAGTTGATTGGTATCTGTGGTTTATTACAGCGCGAACAGCTTGATGCGCCCGATCTTGGTTATGCCTTGCTCGAACCTTATCAGCAACAAGGTTTTGCTTATGAAGCTGCCAAGGCCGTGTTGCAGTGGGCGGTTACGTTACGGATACCATCGTTGTATGCCATTGTTAATGAAGATAATACGGCTTCGCAGGCCCTGTTACACAAGTTGGGTTTTGCTTACCATAGCCCCTTTAGTTTAACGCCTGAACAGACCGGTTGGTTATATCAACGAGCATTACCAATAGCTTAAATAACGTTGCTAAACACCGCCGCTTAACAGCCACATTCCTGTAGTTTCCGTTCTAGTTGCGCAATACGCTCCTGTGCTTGTTCACGATAGCGTGTTAAACGCTCGATGGTTGCGGCTGAATTGCTCTTCACAAAATTCACTTGTTCTTCAAATTGCACTTTCTGTTTATTAAATTGAAAGCGTTCTAGTTGAATTTGCTGCACCGCCTCGCGCTGTTGTGCTAATTCTTCCCGTAACTGTTTGATCGTTTCGCGTTGCTCGGCCTGATGTTGCGAGGTAATGCTATTTTGATGTTTCAACAATGCTAAATGAGCGCGTAATTGTTCCACATTGTCGCATTGTTCAGGGTTATTCGGTTGCAACAAGGCTTTTAATTCGGCTAATTCGTGTTGCACGTTATGCAGTTGATCCGCTTGTGCTGCATTAATGGCTAGCGCCTCATCCCGCTCTGCTGTTAACGCACTGAGTTGCTCGCTTTGCGTTGCCTGCTCGGTGGCACTGTGTTGTGGCGAGGCCAGTTGTTGCAGTAAGTCTTGGTGCTGTTGCTGCAGTTGTTGCAATTCTTGCTGTAACTGAAGGTTTTCTGTTGCCGTGGCCTGCTCGGCGGCACTGTGTTGTGGCATGGCCAGTTGTTGTAGTAAGTCTTGGTGCTGTTGCTGCAGTTGTTTTAATTCTTGCTGTAACTGAATGCTGTCGGCTAATGCAGATGGCTCTGCTGTGGTTTTTTGACGGCGTATCTGACTCAACAGCGTATCGCGCTCAGAGCTGAGTTCAGCACATTGCTCGGAATATTCGGCCAGTTGCTGATGGATCTGTTTTTTCATTTCAAAGTGTTGGCGTTGCTGCTCTGTCAATCGTTGTTGTAAGGCATCATACTCGGCCTGTAGCTCAGAAAAATGCTGTTGCTCTTGTTGATACTGCGCCACCGCGTTTTGCGCTGCACTTAACGCTTGCTCGGTGTCTTGCTGTGCGCTTTTAGTCTGCTGCAACGTTGTTTCAAGTACTTCGAGTTGCGTTTGAGCTGTGCTTAATTGCTCAGCCAGTTGTTGCTGTGCCGCCTGCTTTTCCTCTAATTGAGCAATTAACTGCTGTTGTTGTTGATACTGTTGTTGTAACTCAGACAATTGCTGCTCGGTGTCGTTAAGCTGTGCTTGCTTTGAGGCGAGAGCGGTTGCGTGCTCAGAGGCTTGAGCATTGGCGGCGGCCACGGCCGCTTGGCTGGCGGTTAGTTGCTCCGTTGCCTTGCTCAGTTGTTGTTCTAACTGGCCCAGTTGTTGTTGCAAAGCGGTGCGTTCTTGTTGCAGGCTGGCAAAGTGTTCTGCCTGTGTGGTCAGTTTCTGTTGTTGGCTGTGCAATGTTTGCTCTAAAGCCGTTTTACGCTGTTCCAACTGCTGCCATTGCTGCTGTGCCTGTTGTAAGTGCTCAACCGCAACCACTTCACCTTGCAGTGCTTCGGCTAATTGTTTTTGCAACTGTGCCGTTTGTTGCGCGCCTTGTCGCTCGGTTTCACGCAAAAACGCTTGCATAAAATCGTCACTGAGTATTGGCGCTTGCTCAAGCTGTCGCTGTTGAGCTTGCTCGTATCGCCACTTTTTATAGTGTGCTATCACCGTTGCTTGTGCGTCAGACACTTTAGACAAAACATAATCTAGCGACACGGTTTTACCGGTACTTTCTAGATCATCACAAATTCTTTTAACATCAGTATATTGCGACATTTTCTACGCCCTCATAGCGAAGCAACAAAACCAGGGTAGGCAAGAAACCCATGTTGACAGCTTAGAAAATAGCCAAGTTGTCAGCAATGTCGATCTACTCAATAATTATGCTGCGATTGCTTTTTAAATATTAAAGCCTCTAAGTAACTAAAATAATTCATTTTAATTTTTATTTGGCGAGTTAAGTTAACGGTCAAAATTGTGGTTTTAAACATCAATATAATCCTTAGGTATTAGTCAGTGTCACAAGTTTTTGCTATTTAATGTTAGGCAAGGTAAATTAACTGATTATTTGTACAGTGTTTTGTCTGATGATTTTATACATTGCAGAAAAGCCCAGCGTTGGCCGTGCCGTAGCCGATGTGCTCCCCAAACCACAGCAAAAAGGCGATGGCTTTATTAAAGCCGCCAATGGCGATGTGGTGACTTGGTGTATTGGTCATTTACTGGAACAGGCAGAACCTGAAGCCTACAATGCCGATTACAAAAGTTGGCGCAAAGCCCACCTGCCAATTATTCCAATAGAATGGAAACAACACGTTAAGTCGCAAACCCGCCAGCAATTTAATGTGGTTAAAAAACTGATCAAAGAAGCCGATGTGTTAGTGAATATGGGCGATCCGGATCGTGTCGGGCAAATTTTGGTGGATGAAGTGATTAATTATGCGGGGATCAGTCAAGCCAAGCGTGCGGCCACCAAGCGCTGTTTAGTGAATGACATGAATCCGGCGGCGATCAGCAAAGCCTTAAAGGATTTGCGCCAAAACACTGATTTTATTCCGTTAGCCACTTCAGCCTTAGCGCGGGCAAGGGCCGATTGGTTGTATGGTATTAATATGACACGGCTATGTACCTTACTAGGCCAAGAGCATGGTTATCAGGGCGTGTTGTCGATCGGCCGTGTGCAAACGCCGGTGTTGGGGTTAGTGGTGCACCGCGATCTAGAGATTGAACACTTTGTAACGAAACCCTTTTATGAGGTGTGGATAACGCTGCAAACCCGCAGTGGTGAGCAATTTAAGGCAAAGTGGCAACCGAGTGCCGCCTGCGAGCCTTACATGGATGAAGATGGCCGGGTGTTACTGAAAAAGTTGGCTGACACCGTGTTAGCAAAGGTGAGGGGCCAAACGGGCCAAGTTAAAGCCGTGAAACGCGAACAAAAAAGCCAGGCTGCACCCTTGCCTTACAATTTATCCTCATTACAAATTGATGCGTCTAAACGCTTTAATTTAAACGCGCAAAAAACCTTAGATATTTGTCAGCAATTGTATGAACGCCATAAGCTAATTACCTATCCGCGTTCTGATTGTCGTTATTTACCGGCGGGTCACTATGCTGAGCGGCAAAAGGTAAGCCAAGCGATTGCCAGCAGTAGTTCGCCATTAAGTGAGGCCTTGAAAACAGCAGATTTAAACTTAAAAAGTAAGGCTTGGAATGACAGCAAGGTAGGGGCGCACCATGCCATTATACCTACCGAGCGGGTGCTGGATGTGCAGCGTCTTTCGCTAGATGAGCGACATATTTATGAGTTAATTGCCCGACAATATTTAATGCAGTTTTATCCGGCGTTTCGTTATAGCGAGCATCAAATTGATACTGAAGTTGCCGGGGGGTTATTTGTCGCCAAGCAAAAATCGACCGTCGATCTGGGCTGGAAGGCCTTACTTGCACGTTCCGGTTCAACTGACGAAGAGACGAATGAATTCAGTACAGCCTTGCCGGCAGTGCAGCAGGGCGATCAGGTTAATTGTGTTGAAGGGCAACTGGATGAGAAGCAAACCAGCCCGCCGAAGCATTTTACCGACGCTAGTTTACTGGCAGCCATGACCGGCATTGCGCGTTATGTTACCGATCCAGAAATAAAAAAAGTGCTACGCGATACTGACGGTTTAGGTACTGAAGCCACGCGAGCGGGCATTATTGAATTGCTGTTTAAACGACAGTTTTTAACGAAACAAGGTAAAGAGATCCACGCCACACCCATTGGACGGCAATTAATTCAAAGTTTGCCGCAGCGCATGGTCGTGCCCGATATGACGGCACACTGGGAAGCGCAGCTTGAAGCGATTTGTGAAAAACGCTTGCGCTACGATCAGTTTATGCAACCGTTACAACATGGCTTAATTGAGCTAATTAGTGAGGTAAGCCAGCAACATGGGCAGTTTTCCGGATTAAAAGGGCTGGGTCAAAACCGCTTTAGCCGCAGTAAAACCGGCCGAGCTAAATTTGCCGCCAAGAAAACCAGCAGCAAAGCAGCAAGTAAAACAACCTCACCCAAAAAAGCGGCCGGCAGCACTCGGTCTCGTCGCAGCAGCCAATAAAAAACCGCAGTAACAACCTAACCCAAAAGAGTTATAGCCGCTTAGGCTGTTTACTAATAAAGCACAGTAAAACAAGGCTTTTGCACAACAGCGCTAATTCAGGTGTCGCTAACATGAAGGATGCACTAGGCTATAAATAGAGCTAGATAACCGTAACAGTGCAGCGCTGAAAAGGCTGGCACTAGCTATATTGCAAAGATTGCCTACACTTTAATTGTGTCATGGCAGATCAAACAGCCAGCGCTGTTGTACAACAGAGAGGGTGCACAAATGATTTTGTTAGTTGGTGGTGAAAAAGGTGGCAGCGGCAAAAGTTGTCTTGCACAGAATATTGCTGTGTACTTTTCCCGCGAGAAAAATGCTAATGTGATGTTGGTTGATTGCGATCCGCAACGTACCACGTCGGATTGGGTGCAAGAGCGACACATGAATCCAGAATTACCTTGGCTGAATTGTGTGCAAATGTATGGCAAAATTCGTTATGAGCTGAAAAGCTTAGAAATGCATTACGATGTGGTTGTGGTGGATTGTGGCGGCCAAGACAGTGTGGCTTTACGTTCAGCGATGGTGGTGGCCAGTCATGTATTATTTCCACTAAGACCGAAGCGCCGCGATTTAAAAACACTTGAACACCTTGAAGATTTGGTCAGTGCCTGTAATGTAGTTAATCCAGAGATGATTGTGGGTTGTGTTTTAACCCAGTGTCCGTCACTACCTAATCAAGCTGGGCGCATTTTAGATGCAAAAGAGGTCTGTAAGAGCTTTAATTTACGTGTGCTCGACAACATTACTTACAGTCGCAACATTTATGACGATAGCGAAGAAAAAGGCTTATCGGTAATGGATGTGGATAATGAAGGTAAAGCAGCCTCGGAAATGAAATCGATTATTGAAGAATTGCTATCCATGAGGGCGATACAACAAGATGGCGCTAAGCGACCTGAAGAAAAAGTCTTTGCCGTCAAATAAACCCAGTTTTACCACTGAAGAGTTTATTGATGATGCAAATAATTATGCCCTGGGGCTGCCGCAAATTGTCAGCTTGCGGCAACTATTACCAGACGAGGATGAAACGGCTAAACTGCCGATGCGCCATGCTACTTTTACGTTAAGCGAAGAGGCGATTGCCGCCTTAGCCGAGTTAAGTGAATTAACCGGTGAATCTAAATCGAAACTGATCCGCACCTTAATTAAACGCGCCACGCAGTCAGTGCAAATTGATTTGGCGCGCTTAAAACCCACAACATCAAAAAAAGACTAACGATTCCACCAGTGTTTTGTGAGTTAGTTAACTAAAAACGCGTAGGCAGTTACATAAGCCGTTTCTTGAAAAACTTTTAGGCCGGTTGATTTAAAATCTACAGGTAAAGGATGACGTTTAATGCGATCTTTTACTGCCGCACCCGACAAAATGGTGGTGGGACAAGTGGGAATTAATTGAATTGCCGCTTCAATTTTAAACCCTACCGCACCGCCCGCAAATTTACCCTTTTGTGGCCGTTCTTTAATGATCAGATGCTCAATTTTATAATCTTCGACCAGTTTTTTTATCGCAAATTGAAATTTTTGTACGCTTTCAGCTTGTTGATCTTGGCTCAGCGCGATTCGATTAACCCGACATTCCGGAAGATCAAATAAGCCGTCTTCTAAATTCATTAAACATAAAATGGCTTCACTGCCTTTTATTTCGATCCCGCAGACGCGCATGGCAATTTCCTGTTAGTTATCTTGTAATTGGTTTAAATGTTTTTCGATAATGCGGCAGCTTTTTTGCTGCACCTCACCAAAAAGCAAAGAATTAAATTCTTGGTTTACGCAGTAGGTTTGCCGATATTCCAAAATACTGCTGCGACTGGCTGCCGCATTGTTTAGTAATTTTTGTTGGCCAACCCCAAGGTTTTCAGTTAAGGCGGTAAATTCGCGCTGTACCGCAATCACTCCACGATCTTCCTGCTGCCAGCTTTCAGACACCACAGACTCTACCTTGTTAAAAAACATATCTCGGTAGGTTTTAAGTGGCTCTCTGCCAGAAAAAGTGATTAAAAGTAAGATAATAAAGGCAAACCAAAAAAACTTCTTCATAGTTAAGGCTTATAATTGCAAGCGATGCCTCATTCTAGCGGAATTCAAACGCTTTCGCATTAAAGTGTTGTGATATATGGCGCTAGCTTATTTTATGTCAAATAATTTCGGTAAGAGCCTGATATACTGAGGCCATCACCAGTTGTCACCCAGTGCCATGTTATTGTTGAGGAAGACCAGTGGATAAGCAAAAAATTGACGTGAAAAACATACCGGTTGAAGTGAAAATTCATCGACCTGCCGCTGATACCACAACGAAATATGCTTCACGCGATCGGATCTATATTCGTTCGGTGAAGGGATTACACCAAAGCCTGCGTCGTAATATGGGCTTTATCTTTATGTCGTTGTTTTTTCTTTTGCCATGGATCCCATATCATGGTCAGCAAGCCATCTTGTTGGATATTGGTGAGCAAAAATTTAATATTTTTGCCTTAACCCTGTGGCCACAAGACTTTACCTTATTAGCCTGGATTTTTGTGATTGCCGCTTATGCGTTGTTTTTTGTGACAACCTTTTATGGGCGGGTCTGGTGTGGTTATCTTTGTCCGCAATCGGTGTGGACTTTTACCTTTATGTGGTTTGAAGAGAAGATCCAAGGCACGCGTAATCAGCGCATGAAGCTTGATCAGGCGCCGATGAGTTTTAATAAGTTTTGGAAGAAAGCCCTAACGCATTTTTGTTGGTTGGCTTTTGCATTGTTTACCTCATTAATTTTTGTCGGTTACTTTACGCCGATTGGCCCACTATTCCTTAATTTCTTTACACTGCAAGCCGGGTTTTGGGCGGTGGTGTCAGTACTGTTTTTTACTTTTTGCACCTATGGTAATGCCGGCTGGATGCGCGAAATTATGTGTACGCACATTTGCCCTTATGCGCGCTTTCAATCAGCGATGTTTGATAAAGACACTTTTACCGTCACCTATGATGAAGCGCGTGGAGAAAACCGTGGACCTCGAAGCCGCAAAGATACCGATTATAAAGAAAAGGGCTTAGGCGATTGTATCGACTGTAACCTGTGCGTGCATGTCTGCCCTACGGGCATCGATATTCGCAACGGCTTGCAATACGAATGCATTAATTGCGGGGCTTGTATCGATGCCTGTGACGATACGATGACAAAAATGGGCTATCCCAAAGGCCTGATCAGTTACACCACTGAACACACCTTACAAGGTAAACCGGCGAAAGTGTTCCGGCCGAAACTACTGGGTTACTTCTTCGTGTTGATCTTGGTGTGTGTGGCCTTTGTCGTGAATTTAGCCATCCGCAAGCCGTTGGAGCTCGACATCATCCGCGATCGTGGAGCCTTGTATCGTGAAACGCCAGAAGGCTTAATTGAAAATACCTATACCCTCAGTATTATCAATAAATCGCAGCAACCAAAAACGCTGAACTTGTCGGTTATGGGCATTGAACAGTTAAAATGGATTGGTGATACCGAAGTGATATTAGCCGGGGGAGAAAGCCGTAACGTGGTGATAAGCCTCGCTTTAGACCCTTATTATGCGAAGAAGCCGGTGTTAGACGTTAGCTTTACCGTGACGGATGCAGCACAACCCGAGTTAACGATTTCTCAGGAGAATAAATTCTTTGCCGGGCGTTGAGTTGACGCAGCGATTTGATTTTTCAACGCTGCAGCCCGACCTGATATTAGATGCGTTGTACCATTATGGTTTCGATGTTAGCACTGGTCTGTTGGCACTAAACAGTTATGAGAATCGCGTTTATCAATTTAGTGCTTATCGTGATGGTGCCGCACAGCCCGAAAAACTGGTGGTTAAGTTTTACCGACCAGAGCGTTGGACCGCGGCGCAGATTGAGGAAGAACATCAATATGCTTTTGCCTTAGTCGACGCCGACATCCCCATAGTGGCGCCGCTTCGTTTTGCTGGCAGTAGTTTATTGCATTATCAGGGCTTTTTATTTGCGGTTTTTCCAAGTCGTGGTGGCCGTACTTTAGAAATCGACAATGATGAGCAATTGGCTATGCTGGGGCGGTTTTTAGGTCGGATGCACCAGGTTGGCCGCCAGCAACCTTTTCGTGAACGCCCCACCTTAACCGTCGAAAGTCATTTAATTGAAAGCCAGCAAGTATTAGCCAACTTAAGTTTAATACCCACTTATCTGCGGCCGGCCTTTGACAGCGCCTTAGCGCAGGTGATTGCCGAAGCCAGTCGACAATATCGGCCCGCTCAGCTGATCCGGCTGCATGGTGATTGTCATGCGGGTAATCTCTTTTACACAAGCAATGGCCCGTTTTTTGTCGATTTAGATGATTGTCGCATGGGGCCGGCGATGCAGGATATTTGGATGATGCTGTCCGGTGATCGGCAACAGCAGCGTTTTACCCTTGAGTTAATGCTAGAAGAGTACGAACAGTATTGTGAATTTGATCCGGCCGAGTTAAAACTGATCGAGCCATTACGCGCTATGCGTATGATCCATTATATGGCATGGTTAGCACGGCGTTGGGAAGATCAAGCTTTTGTGATGAACTTTCCATGGTTTGGTACAGACAAATACTGGGAACAGCAGTATCTGGCGCTAAAAGAGCAACTGTCATTATTACAGCAACCCCCTTTAAGCTTAGTGCCAGACTATTAACAATTTGCTAAGCTAGTGCGCAAAATGACCCCGCAGTATGACTAAACAGAGGTAAATAATGAAAAAGTGGTTAGTAGCAGCCGTCGCTGCCGTCTTGTTACCCTTGTCGGCATTCGCCAACAATTACGAAGAAGGCAAGCATTACGAAGTGATATCAGAACAAAAAACAGCTAAGCCAGAAGTGAAAGAATACTTTTCTTTCTATTGTGGTGGTTGTTACGCTTTTGAGCCGATTGCCCAGAGTTTATCGAAAAACTTACCTGCCGGTACCGAGTTCAAAAAATCACACGTCGACTTTATCCGCGCCGCTTCACCTGAAGTTCAAAATGCCTTAGCGCGTGCTTATGTCTCTGCTAAAAACCTAGGTAAAGGCGATGAAATGGCCACAGCTATTTTTAATCAAATTCATAAAAGCCGCGTACCATTTCGGGCAGAAGACGATGTGCGCAGCCTGGCGCTGATTAATGACATTGATGCAGAAGCCTTTGATAAAGCCATGCGCAGCTTCCCAGTGCGCGGAGCGGTAGGCCAAATGGCACGTGAGCAAGAACAATTAAGTGAAAGCCGTGTTCTAACGGGTGTGCCAATGTTGGTTGTTAACGGTAAATATAAAATCAATAATCAAAACTTAGATCAACGCAATCTGCAAACAGATATGCAAAACCTTATCGAGTTTTTATTAAAGAAAGACTAGTTATATCTTGCTAATAAAAAGGGCCTGCATGCTGATAATGCAAGTCAGTTAAGCATGACCTGTTTGCTCTAAATCAACCGTTGAAGGCCATGGACGGCCGGAATCGAGCCTCAGGGATGATTCATGGCGTGTTGATGTGAGCAAACCGTGTCATGCTAAATACTAAACTGATCGTCATTACAGCATGCTGGCCCTTTTCTATACGCTTAATCTGCAATCTCAACACCCGTAGGGACTAACTGATAAGCCTCCGCTTTACCTTCAGCTTGTGGCCAAACTTTAACGATACCTTTTGCATAAGCCGTTTTGCCTTTCGCGCTTAATGGAAACACCATATCGCCATCTTTTACTTTGATGCGAAAGCGAGACTCTGCCTCATCGCTTGCGAGTGTCATCCAGCAATGCATTTTGGTACAAACGGCGGTGACAGTACCTGCAATGGTAATTTCTTTATCAAGATAGGTGGCAGGCGATGCTAATACCGAGGCTACACTGGTCAATGCGGTTTTATCAAGGTTCTCACCAAAGGTAGTGGCTGCAGATAAACTGGCCGCAAAACAAAGTGACGCTAAGCTGAAAAGTGCTTTCATGGTTTCTTCCTACAAAGGCCAAAAGAACAATAATGCCGGCACACCGACGACAAGAACAACAATTTGCATCGGCAAACCAAGCTGCCAGTAATCTGTAAAGCTAAAACCACCCGGGCCTAAAATCAAGGTATTATTTTGATGGCCAATAGGGGTTAAAAAGGCGCAAGAAGCACCGATAGCAATAGTCATCAGCAGCGTATCGGGGTTTACGTCAAGTTGTGTGGCCAAACTGATTGCAATGGGGCACATCATCGCGGCTGTGGCGGCATTATTTAGAAAGGACGTTAGAACAATAGTGAGGATTAATAAGCTGATTACCGTTAGCTGTGGGTCTGCTTTACCGACTAAATCGAGCATACTTACGGCTAATAAATCCCCTGCACCCGTCGAACTCATGGCCCCGGCAACGGGGATTAAACAGCCTAATAACACGATCACCGGCCAATCAATCGCACTATAGACCTTGCGCAACGGAATCACATGAAAGGCCATGATCAACAACATGCCGGTAGCAAAAGCCACGGCGGCCGGTAATAATCCTACCGAAGCCGACAGTACGGCTGCGAGCATAAAGCCACTGGCCAGTAAGGTTTTGCGTTTATCCGGCACCTGAATTTGCCGCTCAGCCAAAGGCACACAGCCAAAATCGGTAGCGAAGTTTTGTAAGGCTTGGCTGTTGCCTTGCATTAAGATCACATCCCCGGCTTGAAACCGAGTACGGCGTACCCGTTTAACTGAGCGATTACCGTGGCGTGATAACGCTAACAAGTGAATATTAAAGCGCCGGCGCATTTGAATTTGCACGGCGGTGCGGCCAATAAGATCGGAGTTGGGTAACAGTGTTAGCTCAATCAAACTGACGTCAGGGCTGACTAAGGTTTTTTCTTTAGAGGGGGGAATATCGGTTTGGCTTTTGGCTAATGCTTTATCTTGTTCTTTTTGCAGCTGCGTATCGGCGCTATCTTCCAGCGCTAATTCTAAGCTCGACAACAATTTACCCAGTGTTTCTGGTTCGGCTTCAATCACTAAAATATCGTTTTCTTTTAGTTGATAAGAGCTAGAAGGAACATGCTCCCGGTACTTGTTTCGAACTATACCCACTACTTGTGAATCGAGTTCATCTAAACTGCGCTCGAGCTCACGTAAGCGGCTACCACAGAATTTACTACTCGCTTTGATCCTAACTTCCGTTAAATATTTGCTGGTTTCAAAGCTACTGAGATCAGCCCGTTGCCTTACCGGCACCAAGCGCCAACCTAATAAACCGATAAATAACACGCCTGCTAGTGTCACCGCGATGCCCGGCCCCGCAAAGTCAAACATGGCAAAGCCTTGGCCATGTACTTCGGCTCTAAAGCTGGAAATGATCAAGTTCGGGGGGGTACCAATAAGCGTCGTCATACCGCCAAGCATCGAGCCAAAGGCCAGTGGCATTAATACTTGGCCGGGTGCCAGATTAATGCGGCTGGCAAGCGGAATGGCCATCGGCATCAATAACGCTAATACGCCAACGTTATTCATAAAGCCGGACAACACCGCCGCAAACGCGGTTAAAGCGGTAATAGTGAGTGTTGGCCCTGCATTAGAGGGTAAAACTTTGTGTGCTAAGACATCAATCGCGCCAGTCGTTTGCAGTGCTTGGCTTAAGACCAATACACAGGCAACGGTAATCACCGCGGGGTGACCAAAGCCATTAAAGGCTAGTTCTGCAGGGATCAAACCTACCAAAACGCAGGCTAGTAGGCTAAACAGCGCCACAATGTCGTGTCGCCAACGATCCCAAACAAACAGTACTATGGTGATGCCAAGGATCAAAAAAATCAGTAACTGGTCAAGCGTCATAAAGGTTCCTGTACCAGACAGGGGCAAAGCCACTGTCGAATAACCGCTCTTTCTCTATACTAGGCGTTAATGGGTAGAAGTAACAGCTAAAGAGTTGAAAAGTCGGCCTTTAGTTTGGATGCCGAGAGAAAAATTGCAGCACGCAGCGCGTGCTGCGTGCTGGGAGGGATTAACGCGCGCCGGGCTCGGCGAACTGGGTCATCCAATCTTTCACTTGGTTATACCAATAGATGGAGTTGTTTGGTTTTAAGATCCAGTGGTTTTCATCGGGGAAGTAAATCATTCGCGATTCCACGCCACGGCTTTGCAAGGTGCGGAATAATTCAAAGCCTTGCCCAACCGGCACCCGATAATCTAACTGGCCATGGATAACTAAGGTTGGCGTATTAAAGTTACCGGCAAAATAATGCGGCGAAATACTTTTGTATATCTCTGGTTTGTCCCAGAAATTGCCAAAGCGGGTTGAATGTACAGCAAAGTCTGCCGCCATTTGCGAATACATGTTGTATACCGCGGCATGGATCAGCAGCGCTTTATACGGATGTTCAGTACCTAACAAGATAGCACTTAAGTAACCACCGTAGCTGGCGCCACCGGCCACCATTCGCTCGGTATCAATCCAGGGTTGTTGCTGGAACCACGCTGTCGCGGCTTGAATATCGGCTAAGGGTTTCGTGCGCCAATCGGGGTTAATGGCATCGGCAAAGTCTTGGCCAAAACTGCTAGATCCATGGAAGTTAGGCCAGGCCGTAACATAGCCCCAAGAAGCAAAGGTTTGTGCATTCCAGCGGTAGCTAAAGCTATCGCCAATGGCATTGTGCGGGCCGCCGTGGATCAGCATAAAGAAGGGATACTTTTTGCTCTTATCAAAGCCCGGTGGGTAATGCACCCACATTTGGATATCTTGGCCTTCAGCACCTTTATAGGTTACCGATTCATAGGTGCCTAAGTTTGTTTTTGAAAGTAATTCATCATTAAAGCTATCCAAACGCGTGGTATTACCCGAGCGCACATCTACTTTTACCAGGCGAGCTGGATACATAAAGCTGTCGTTGGTGGTGACTAGGGTATTTTTACCCGCTAATACTGGGCTACCAAAGCTGGTGTTTTTGGTAATGGCGCGTGGCTTGCCATTCTTGGCATCGACATAAAATAAACGGCGGGTGGCAGCATCGTCGACGCTGGCGTAAAAGCCTTTACTGTCTGCGGCCCAAACAAAGTCATTCACCGAACGATCCCACTCAGTGGTGAGTTCTCGGGTGGTTTTCTTCGCTAGGTCGTACACCATTAAACGTGCGGTATCGGCATAAAAACCCTGAATACGCTGGCGGCTAAAGGCCAAGCTTTTGCCATCAGGACTAAAGCTGGGGTTCGCATCGGGGGCTTGGTTATCCGGTGTAATGTTGTCAGCTTTATCGCTACCGATGGCCGCTAAAAATAAATCAATTTTCGGGTCAACAGTATTGCTGGAGCCATTGGCATTAAAGGCGATATAGCGCTCTTGCGCATCTATGTCGTAGCTGCTGGCGCTTTGGCTAGAGCGCGGTAATTCGATGCCGATTTTTTGGGTGATAGCTTCTACTTCCCCGCCTTTAGCAGGAATACGGAAAACATGCGCTTGGCGATTTTCATCTATCCAATGGTCAAACTGCGAATAAGGCAGCGCATTCCACTGCCACGCTGACACTTTTTTCTCTTTATTGGCTTTTAGCTCGCCGCTCATTTCTTCCCAGGTTTTGCCTGGCCAAATACGGCTAACAAAATACAGGTGCTCCCCGACCCATTTCATACCATAAACGCCGGTAGGTACTTGTGTTAAACGCTGTGCTTCGCCGGGGCTGGTAAGGGGTAACAGATAAATTTGCCCGGCATCGTCTTTATGCCGTTGGCTGATAAAAGCCAAAGTTTTACCATCTGGCGAAAAGGTGGCTTCGCTGGCACGCAGGCCTTCAGCGGTAATGGGGCGTTGCATTTTACCATCGGCGCTAAATAGCCAAAGCCGGGTATGGCCTTGATCGGCGGGTACATCATAGCGGGTCACGGGCGCGACAATCATACTGCCATCGGCGGAGGCAACCGGAGTGCCAATGCGCTCTAATTGCCATAACCGCTCTACACTTAAGCTGTTATCTTCAGCCGGGTTAGCCAGGGCTAACAGTGGCCAAAACAAACACAGCAACACGAATTTTTTCATCGTAAGACTCCGTATTATTGAATGCCGATCAGTTTGGTTTTTTATAAAACGCGGTTTGCTCATATCCACATGCCATAATCATGCATGGCCTGTCAGGGTTGATTTAAAGTAAACCGGTCATGCTTACTGATCGGCATTACCGTATTATTAGGTTATTTTTATGAAACTTTACCGTTAGAATAGTAGCACAAAGCCTTACTAGGTTAAGGCGTTCTGCCGCAAGAACTAAGGCGTTAAACGGGAGTATCTATGCCACTGGTTGGTGTGACAACAGCGCCGCCGCTTGTGAGCGAACTCGCCATAGGTTTTGGCGTTCCGCAGGCACAAATCTGTGTGTATGTTGCAAAGCGGCCACCGATGCAGGAATATGCGGCACTTAATCATATACAGCCGCTAAGTACCGGTGAAATTGCTGCCATTAATCAGGCCTGTGGTAATGGCTGGCGCAAAGTGTTTAATGTGTATGCCAAGCTGCTCTTTACCCTAGATAAGCGGCAGTTTACTTTCCAACAAACCGCCGACAGTTGGCAGCAATTCCGTGAGCAGCAGTTATTACAAACCGGCAGTAACACGGCGTTGTTATTTAGCCTGCCGCAGTTCGCCGTTAACCGCCATGCAATCCATATTATTGCTGGGCGCACCCATGCCAAAGCGCTGCTAGATGCGGGGTTAGCGGCGCAATTGCACTGGTTAAATCATGAGTTTGCTATTGATCGCCAGCAGCGCCTATTGGTCTGCCCCTATTTTGACTATCGGCAACTGAATAACGAAAAAATTCAGCGGCTTGCAACCCTAATAAGTGAGTTACCTTATGTTAAAACCTGACGCGTTAACCGAACAACTGACCGAGCTATGCAGCTTATTAGCCGACTATCAATTTGGCGTAGGCGGCAGTTGTTTGTTGTGGCAACTGGGGCTAGTCGATAAACCAACCGATATTGATCTGGTCTGCACGGAAGCGGATTTTGCCGCGATAAGTGCACTGCTGACCAATGCAGGCTACCAAGCACAGGCCATTAAGTCTGATCCAATGTATGCCACCGCGAAGTTTAGCCACTTTACTTATGCTGGTGGTCGCAGTATTGATCTGATGGCCGGTATAGCGGTGCGTAAAGACAATGGCGTTAGCGCTTTTACTTTTCATCCTGAACGCTGCCGCTGGCAAGACGGCATCTGTTGGATGCCCCCTGCCGATTGGTTGCACATTTACCAGTTGTTTGGTCGCAGCGAACGGGTTGCGCAACTGCGGCAGTATTTAGTGCAGTTGCGCTTAGGCAGTTTGTCTTAACGATCGACCAACAACTCAGTCAGTACCTGTTTGATAAAGTAGGCCACCGCACCAAGGGTGCTAATAGGCAAAATAAACGGGATAATGCTGTAAATTGTTTTTTCAAAAAAGCCAATCAACAAAAAGAAGATGACAGGCGCGACGGCCAACAGCAATGTAAATCCTAGGTGTTTTTTGATGATGTTTGCTATGTGTTTTTCTGTGATTTTGTTCATCGCATATCGTCTTATGTTATAGCTATAAGCACAGAACGAGCAGTAGTGGCAGCCTTTGAATTTAGCAATCTTTCTGTTGAACAGCAAACAATCCAAACGTAAGTTTACGGCCGATAATTTTTGTTCTGACTTTAAACACGTGCTTTAATTTTATAACAGTTTAGCCGCTAGCATGGTCGTTGTTAGTCTTTAAATCGCAGCTACTTTTGTACAGTTGAACATAACTGCGCAAGATTCAAGGCCTGACCCTGTTAGCTCACCTTGTGATTTTTACACTTTTATGCGCATAAAAGTGTATTTTTGGTGGCAAGTAACAGCATTTTCGTTGTGCTAAAGAACGCGATTTATTGACCACCTTGTTTCCGTTAGCTTAAAACAGGAAGAACTGATGCAAGCATTAGAACTTAAAGTCCCGCCGTTGATTTTGGTGTTGTTGTTTGCGCTGGCGATGTGGGTGATCGTACCTTTGACACCGCCTTGGTTGCGGTGGCATACGCTTAGTGTTTTCTTGGCTGCAGGTTTTGTTAGTGCAGGAGTAGTTGTGGCGTTGATGGGCGTGTTGGCGTTTCGACGGGCAAAGACTACGGTAGACCCGCGGGTACCGCAACAAAGCTCCAGCCTGGTGATTCGGGGTATCTATCGTTATAGCCGTAACCCTATGTATCTGGGGTTCTTACTGCTGCTAATGGCATGGGGCTGTTATTTACAAAGCGGAGTGGCATTGCTGTTACTGCCCTTGTTTGTGCTGTATATGAACCGGTTTCAAATTACGCCGGAAGAGCGCCATTTACAGCAGAAGTTTGGCGCTGACTATCAGGCTTATTTTACGCAAGTAAGGCGCTGGCTGTAATTGGCCAGCGCCTTATTATTACTGGTTTAACAACGGCTTTAAATATTGACCAGTATATGACTTTTCACAAGCAGCCACTTGCTCGGGTGTGCCCGCTATTAAGATCTCGCCGCCGCCGTTACCGCCCTCTGGGCCGAGATCGACAATCCAGTCGGCGGTTTTAATCACATCGAGGTTGTGTTCAATAACCACGATGGTATTACCGTGGTCGCGCAAGCGGTGCAATACGTTTAGCAGTTGCTGAATATCATAAAAATGTAAGCCGGTAGTCGGTTCATCCAAAATATACAGGGTTTTACCGGTGTCGCGTTTGCTCAGTTCGCGCGCCAGTTTAACCCGCTGTGCTTCGCCGCCCGATAAGGTGGTGGCAGATTGGCCGAGTTTAATGTAAGTAAGCCCTACATCTTTCAGGGTTTGCAGTTTACGGTTTACTGCCGGTATCGCTTCAAAAAACGCCAGGGCGTCTTCGACCGTCATATCCAGCACTTCGTGAATGTTTTTGCCTTTGTATTTGATTTCCAGCGTTTCGCGGTTATAGCGTTTGCTTTTACAGACATCGCACGGCACATAAACATCGGGTAAAAAGTGCATTTCCACTTTAATTAAGCCATCGCCTTGGCAGGCTTCACAGCGGCCGCCCTTGACGTTAAAGCTAAAGCGGCCCACCTGATAACCGCGTGAGCGGGCTTCTTGGGTGCCGGCGAATAGCTCACGTACCGCAGTAAAAATACCGGTATAAGTGGCGGCATTCGAGCGCGGGGTACGGCCAATCGGACTTTGATCGATATCGATCACTTTATCAAAGTGCTCTAAGCCTTTAATGTCTTTGTGCGGAGCCGGATCGGCACCTTCGCCTTTATTCAACACACGATGGGCAACGCGAAACAGCGTGTCGTTAATCAGGGTAGACTTACCTGAGCCCGATACGCCGGTAATACAGGTCATCACACCAAACGGGATTGCTAAATCAACGTTTTTCAGGTTATTACCAGTAGCGCCGGTCACTTCTAACCATTTATCGGTCAATGCTGTGCGCTTCTCTGGTACGGCAATTTTGCGCGTACCGGCCATATATTGCCCAGTGAGAGACTCCGGCTCGGCCATTACCTGCTCAAGGCTGCCTTGCGCCACGATGTAACCACCATGCACGCCTGCGCCCGGGCCAATATCAATAATATGATCTGCCATGCGCACGGCATCTTCATCGTGTTCAACCACAATCACCGTATTGCCTAAATCGCGCAGGTGGGTCAGCGTACCTAATAAGCGATCGTTATCACGTTGATGCAAACCAATCGACGGCTCATCCAACACATACATCACCCCCACTAAACCCGCACCAATTTGGCTGGCCAAGCGAATACGCTGTGCTTCACCGCCCGAGAGGGTTTCCGCACTGCGTGACAAATTAAGGTAATTTAAGCCGACGTTGACCAAAAAGCTTAAGCGGTCTTGAATTTCTTTTAATACTTTTTCAGCAATTTTGGCTTTTTGCCCCAGCAAGCTAAGCTGTTGGAAAAAGCTTAAGCAATCACCAATCGACAGCTCCACCACTTGCGGTAAATTGGTTTGGCCAATAAACACATGCCGCGCTTCGGTGCGTAAACGGGTGCCGTGGCAGCTTGGGCAAGGTTGGGTGGCAAGGTATTTACTCAGCTCTTCGCGTACTGAATTGGATTCGGTTTCGCGGTAACGCCGTTCCATATTTGGCAAAATGCCTTCAAACGGATGACTGCGCTGCACAATATCACCGCGATCATTTAAGTATTTAAAGTCAACAATGGTGGCGCCGCTGCCTTGTAAAATCGCTTCTTGGTGTTTTTTACTTAGGGTACTGAAGGGGACATCGAGCTGAAAACCATAATGATCGGCCAGCGCTTTGAGCATCTGAAAATAATAAAAATTGCGTTTATCCCAACCGCGAATGGCGCCACCAGCGAGGCTTAACTCGTCACTGACGATGACTTTTTTCGGATCGAAAAACTGTTTTACGCCTAAGCCATCACAGCTGGGGCAAGCACCCGCCGGGTTGTTAAACGAGAATAAACGCGGTTCTAGCTCGGCCATCGAATAACCACAGGTTGGGCAGGCATAATTGGCCGAGAACACCAGCTCTGGGGCAGTACTATCATCCATTAACGCCACTTTGGCCACGCCGCCAGATAACTGCAAGGCGGTTTCAAAGGATTCGGCTAAACGTACTTTAATGTCGTCGCGCACTTTAATACGGTCGATCACCACTTCAATGGTGTGTTTTTTTTGTAAATCGAGTTTTGGTGGATCTGATAAGTCACAGATTTCGCCATCAATCCGGGCGCGAATATAGCCTTGGGCGGCTAAGCCTTCCAAGGTTTTGACATGTTCGCCTTTGCGCTCTTGTACCACCGGCGCCAGTACCATTAGCTTGGTGCCTTCAGGAAACTCGGCCACTTTGTCGACCATTTCACTGATGGTTTGCGCGGCCAGCGGTAAATCATGCTCGGGGCAACGCGGTTCGCCGACACGTGCAAACAGTAAGCGCAGGTAATCGTATATTTCGGTAATAGTGCCCACGGTAGAACGCGGGTTATGCGAGGTCGATTTTTGCTCTATCGAAATAGCCGGCGATAAGCCTTCGATATGATCGACATCGGGCTTTTCCATCAGGCTTAAAAACTGCCGGGCATAGGCCGATAATGACTCAACATAGCGGCGCTGTCCTTCTGCATACAAGGTATCAAATGCCAGTGACGACTTGCCCGAACCTGATAGGCCGGTAATCACCACTAGTTTATCTCGGGGAATTTGCAGCGAAATGTTTTTTAAGTTGTGGGTGCGGGCACCCCGGATATCAATTTTGTCCATTCAGGCTTCCAGTGGTGGTTGGCGTGCTGTTTGCTGTACAAATATACACTAATGGCAGGGTTAATAGCCAGTATCGAGCTAGAATTGCCCCTGCTCAAGCTATTTTAGCAAGATAAAACACCCATAAAGCGCTTACTTACGTATTGAAGTGGGGTTTGGCTTAAAACACCGAAATTTATCTGTAAACCGTGATTTTTCAGTTAGCTTACTGGCATGTCTTGTGGCGCGTGATATGGCCAGTTAAGTTGATGCAGGGTAACAGCGCTTGGTTAAGACAACCGGTCGTTAGTTATACCGCCTGCTCAGTTTTTTTATGCTAAACTGCGGCCTTCGTGAAATCTAATATCTAGCAACGCTCTGGCAGAATGCATCAACTAAATTCTCTTGAAAAACGCGCGGCCATCGCACTGGCTTTAGTTTTTTCTACCCGCATGCTCGGGCTCTTTATGCTATTACCGGTATTTGCCCTGTATGGTAAAGAGCTAATTGGCTTTTCACCCTTGTGGATTGGTTTAGCGATTGGCGCTTATGGTCTGACGCAGGCGATTTTACAAATTCCTTTTGGTTGGTTATCGGATAGAATTGGCCGGCATAAAGTGATGTTGTTGGGGCTGTCATTATTTGTGCTTGGCTCGGTAGTCGCCGCGATGGCTGAGTCAGTGTATATGGTAACACTTGGGCGTGTACTGCAAGGCGCCGGTGCTATTGCGGGTGCCGTGTTGGCGTTAGCTGCGGATTTAACCCGAGAAGAACAGCGCCCTAAAGTCATGGCGATTATTGGTGGCAGTATTGGTTTATCCTTTGCGCTGGCGATGGTGTTGGGGCCAATTTTAGCGCGTTGGGCAGGGCTTAGCGGCGTATTTTGGTTTACCGCCGTGTTAGCGTGTGCGGCTATGCTGATTGTGGCTTTTTTAGTGCCACACAGTGTGAGCCGTTCGGCTGGCGCTGAAACCATAGCGTTACCGCAAAGCTTAGCCAGTATGTTGGCGCATGGTCAGTTGTTGCGTTTAGATGTTGGTGTAATGCTATTGCACCTAATGTTAACCGCTATGTTTGTCGCTTTGCCGCCGTTATTACTTAAGCAGCAGTTAGCGGCAGAGCAGCATTGGCAGGTCTATTTACCGGTGCTGTTGTTATCGTTTGTGTTTATGGTGCCGATGATGATTATTGCGATGCGTCGGCAGCAAGAAAAACGCTATTTTTTAATTAATGTTCTATTATTAGTTATAGCAATGTTAATTAGTTGGCAGGCGGCTACCCTCTGGGGTTTTGTTTTGGCATTGTTGGTCTTCTTTATTGGTTTTAACTATTTAGAAGCCAGTTTGCCCGCCATGGTTTCGCGTGTTGCGCCAGCAGGACAACGCGGTAGCGCCATGGGCATTTATTCCAGTAGTCAATTTTTGGGCGCCTTTTTTGGTGGCTTATTAGGCGGCACCTTGGCACAGCAATTTGGTTTTAGTGCAGTGTTTGCAGGTTTAGCCTTGATTGGTTTAGTATGGCTGGCAATTGCCAGCACCATGCAGGTGCCTGCGCGTTCTCAGCGCTTATCGTTACCGGTTTCGGTAACGACTGAGCAGCAAGCCAATCAGTTGGCCAGCAAGCTGGCCGCGTTGGTGGGAGTTCAAGAGGTCACGATATTGTTAGCAGATCAACGTTGCTATCTGAAAGTTAGCTCGCAGCAGTTCGATTTAGCGCAAGCTCAGTCTTTGGTTGCCAACGGCAACCAGTAACATTTTTGCAGGAGAGATACGCATGGCGCGTGGAATTAATAAAGTCATTTTAATCGGTAACTTAGGTGCTGATCCTGAAGTGCGTTACATGCCGCAAGGCGGTGCTGTTGCGAATATGACTATCGCAACGTCAGAAAGCTGGACCGACAAAGCGACCAATGAGCGCAAAGAACAAACCGAATGGCACCGTATTGTGATTTATCAGCGTTTAGCTGAAATTGCCGGTGAATATCTGCGTAAAGGCTCAAAAGTGTACATTGAGGGTAAACTTAAAACCCGTAAATGGACCGATAAAGACGGCGTAGAGCGTTACACTACGGAGATCGTGGCAAACGAGCTGCAAATGTTGGATGGCCGTGGTGAAGGTCAACAACAAGGTGGCGGTATGGGTGGCGGTCAGCAAGGCGGTTACCAGCCTCGCGGCCAACAAGGCGGTAATAATAATTACCAACAAGCGCCACAGCAAGGTGGCAGTAACTATCAGCAACCAGCGCAAGGCGGTGGCGGTTATCAAAAACCTGCACAAGCTCCTCAGCAGGGCGGTGGAAATTATCAAGCACCTAGGCCCAATCAGCAGGCTGCACCAATGGAACCGCCAATCGACTTTGATGACGATATTCCGTTCTAGATTGTACTAAAGATGTAATTGTGTAATTTATTGCCAATAAATTTTATTTAATCAATGCCTTAAATCAAACCCCGCTATTGCGGGGTTTTTGTTTAGGTTAGTAGGGTGTTGACGCTATGAGCGCTCAATAAACTGCGCCCGGCGTAAGCGATCATGCACAGCAAGCCAGGCTTCACCTTGCGGCGGCAGTTCACACCAGATCGCGCTTACGCCTAGCTTATCGGCTTGGTATAACTGGCGATAGAGCTGGCTGGCGTAGCCGGCAGCGTCGGTTGGCATCTGTTTGCAGATAATTCCTGCTTGTGCTGTCGGTAAAGCGTTGAGATGCAGCACCGCAATATTGCTTGGCTGTTCTAACAACAACGCATGCAGTTGTGCGCTATCTAAGCAGCGCAGTGGCGTATTCGGTTGATAATGCGCATCAACATTGCCGGGCACTTGCATCTGATGTTGCTGCGGTTGCAGTACAGTTGTTTTAAGTACAGCTTGCAGTTGCGAGGCCGTGATGGGGCCTGCGCGCACAATGCGGATTTGCTCGCCGGTTAAATCGACAATGGTTGACTCCACACCATGCTCACATTCACCGCCATCCAATACCGCATCAATACGGCCATTTAACCCGGCAAGTACTTGCTCGGCACTGGTCGGGCTCAGCTTTTTATAACGGTTAGCCGAAGGCGCTGCAACGGCCAGTTGGTTTAGTTGCAATACTTGTAACAAGGCCGGGTGTGCCGGCATTCGCAGACCAATACTATTTAGGCCACCGGTAATCACTGGGCTAACGTGATCGGCTTTGGGCAATAACAGGGTTAATGGCCCTGGCCAAAAAGCCTCGGCCAGCTGCCAGGCAGCCGCGGGAATATCTTTTGCCCACTCACCTAGTGCGGTTTTCGCATGCAGATGCACAATTAACGGGTGATTGGCTGGGCGGCCCTTGGCAGTAAAAATGCCAGCTACCGCGCTAGGGTTACTGGCATCGGCGGCTAAACCATAGACGGTTTCTGTTGGCACGGCCACTAACTTACCCTGTTGTAGTAAATCAGCGGCGGTGGCAATATCTTGGCCCTGTTGGGCGTTTAATCGTAGTGTGTTCATGGGTTACATATCTGACAATATTGAGCGGCAGCAAACGATTTTGCGACCGGGTAGCTTTCGGTATGCTGACAGCGTTGGCAGCTGGCTCGTCGCAGCCGCGTTAAGCTGCTAGGGGCACCACAGTCTTCGCATGGCAAACCCGGTAAGGCGTGATCTGGCCAAAAACCGGGGGTGGCACACGCAGGGCAATGTTGCTTTAAGCGCTGCAGCAAGTCGCTGGCTGCATGGGCAATATGTTGCTGGCGCTCTGGGCAACAATGCGCACGCAAATCATAACTAAGTTGTAGCGCGCCGTTGGCTAACAGCTGTCTGGCTTGTTGTTCTGCTTCTGCCAATGTTAAGCCTTTACTGATCTGTTGCTGTTGTTGGATCAACAAACGTTGATCGGCAGGCAGCTGTTTTAGCGCCTGCTGTAGTGCGGTGTGATCCGATATCGTCCACTGCTGCACGGCACTTGGGCCATAAAATCGCCCGGTAACAACCCAGCCTGCCTCAATGTTTACCGCGCTAATCAGTTCTTGGTTAAAGGTACCTAGGCCAAAGGGGCCAGCGGAAAAACTGCCTTCGCTGCCAAGACCGATAGCGCAACCACTGAGATCGGCAGCAATAGCGGCTTTGCGTAGGGTGCATTCAACCGGTGACATAAAGCGTGCCCGCTCGTTGGCAAAGGTGCCTAAGCTATCTGTATCAAAACTGTTTAGCTCTTGCACCTGCCAGCCCAGTTCGGCCAGTATGGGGCGGATAATTGCCCCTTTACCGTGCAATGTGGCTATGGCAACGGTTTCACTCATAGCGGGGTCTCTTGCCAGCCTTGCTGCTGCCACTGGTGCACGCTGCCGTCTTTGTCCAGTTGATAAAGCCACAACCATTGCTGATTGACCAAGGCTGCCACATCGGGAGCGCTCTGGATAATATTGGCGATGGCGTCTTTTGGCGCAGCGATTACTACACTTAAGCGAACCGGTTGGTGCATCAATTTTTTACCATCATGCACTGATTGCCAGGCTAAGCCAGTGCGTAAGTCACCGCCGTTACCTTCAAAAACACCAACATGGCCTGCCACAACATTATGCAATAACTTGTTACCGCTGCCGTATTTTTCTGGAGCAACCACTGAGGCGTAATATTGTAAGTTAATCCAGTTAGTCACCACCATCGGTGCCGTCATAATGGTATGCAATAAACTAAAATTGCTGTCCTGTGCCGCATCGTAATCATGCAAAAAGCAGCGACCTTGTAAATCGAGGTTCTTGGTGAGGCTGCGTGGTGCCACGATAAAAGCGGCATTATTGGCTAAGCCCCATTCAGGGCGAACTTGTGCCCAGTCACGGGTGCGCAGTTTGAAAAAGCGCGCTAGCGCCTGATCGCTTTGACCTTTCAATCCAAATTGCGGCGCGCGCTGTTGCCGGGCTTGTTGAGTTGCCTTGGCTAGCCATGGCAGCCAATGTGCTTGCTCAGGCGCACGGTATACTTCCAGCTCGTCTGAGGTAGTATGGTGCATCGCGGCATAAAACTGGGTGTCAGCAGGGATGTCAATATTCTGCTCAGACGCTAAAGCGGTACGTACTGCCGCATCGTTCAGCATTTGCGCTAACACTTTGACGTTGACTTCACCGGTTTGGCCGCCACAGGCGCCGCAATCTAAGGCAGCAGCATGTGGGTTATTGCAACTGTCGCTGCCATGTCCAAACAGCAATACAGTGGGCGCCAATTTATGCTGTAAGCCCATGGCGGTTAAAATGGCGGCGGCTAATTGTGCTTGCTCGCTGATGCTCAGTGGTTGGTCGGCTTGACTTAATTGCCACTGGCTGTCGGTAAGGTGCTTATTAATGGCATGCGGTGCTGCGGTGCGCAGAAATGCCCGTTTGATTAAACTCAGTAGCTTAGTCGCGCCAGCCGCTTCTACCATGCCTAAGCTAGAGGAGGCGAGATCAAAGCTTTGTTTCCAGCCCAAGTCAGGTTGGCGTGATAGGGTAGGTGTGTTGGCACGAATTTGTGTGACTTGTAACGCAGGGGCTAACAACCCTGGTAATTGTGGCCGACTAAGGGCACTGTCTGTGGCTTTAAAAGCGATAGGCAGGCCGAAAAAGCCAGCAAAACCGAGAGTTTGGATTTGCTTATGTTGTTGCTCCAGCGCGCGGCGCATTGGCTCAGACCTTACATCGATGCAAAAAGCCGCTTGCAGCAAGGGCTGTGCTGGCTTAGTTGCAACCGTTTGCTGTTGCTGCAGTTGGCGCAGCAGAGGTTGTTGCACACTCAGCTCCAGTGCGCGTTGCCATACTTGGCGAAGATGCAATAAGCGTTCGGTCTGTGCTAACGTTTTGGCATAGTGTTGCGCTTGTTGCTGCAGTGCTTGTAGCAGCGATTGATGCTGCGGATTATGCTGTTTGCTGTGTTGCCATAACACCCAATCCCACCCCAATAACATATAAAGCAGTTGGCAAACAGCATGTTGGCCTTGCTGGCCTTGCAAAGCCTGTTGCCAATCGAGCCATGCTTGCCAGCCGGCCCAGCCAGACAGGCTTTGTAACAAACTTTCGAAATAAGCTTGTTGAGCTTGTGTAGTCGGTAGCCACGTTGCAAACCAGTGGCTTAATTGCTGCAATAATGCTTTGGGTGAATCCGGCAATGCCAAAAATAACGCCGTTAAACCTTGCCCGGTGAGCACCTGCAAGCCTTTGTCTTGGCGCACCACACTGAGCCAACTGTGATAGGCATGATCGGGGCTGCTGGCATCGGCATTAAAGCGCTCGGGATATTGGTAATAGAGTGCCAGAAATTGGCTTAACTGTTGTTGAATTAACTGCGGCCAAGGCAAGCTTGAAGTGGCTTTTTTTTGGGCAGCTAAAAGTGTGGGCAGGCTTTGCCACTGGCTTAATTCAGTGGGCTGCGCCAGGCCAGCAAGGGCTTGTTCATGGCTGAATGATAAGCCTGCTTCTAACAGTGCCTGTTGTAAGTGGTTCGGCATAATTTGCTGCTGCCACTGTGCCAGATACCAATCAGCCGGCATTAGGCAAGATGTGCCAGCCAATAGCTGTTGTTCGGCACAGACGGCAGTAAAGGCCGTGGCGCGTTTCGGCCACCAAGGGTTAACCGCGATCATTTGATCTAATGGCCACTGTGGTGCAATCTGACGGGCGGCAGCCGCGAGTAAACGTTCAGTCTGTTCCAGCGTAATATCCACGTTGCTTTGCAGCGCACTCATAATGGCTCCTTTAGTTGCGATGAGGCGGTTTTCGATTGTGGCGTTGTTGCTTTGTAAGGCCAAATTTTAAGGGTTAACCGGGTTGCCCATTCATCCAAATAACCACCGGCATTCAGCCAAATAAACAGCTGATTTAGCGCCGGTTGGCTGGCGTGATAACGCAATAGAACGGCCACCACAAACAAGATGATAAATACCAAGCTGCTTAGCACATCAGCGACAAATGTGCTCCCTTGCGGTGTCGGCATAACTGCAGAGAGGCAGGTTTTACCCAGCAGATACAGTGTCAGTAAACCCAGAGCATAGCTGCTGGCTAACAAGCAACGTTGTAGGCGATGGCTATCGGCCCGGCTAAGCGAGGGCAGCAACAACACGGTAATGGCGAGGATTAACAGCACGCTACTGGCTAAGCTGGCGAGTGGCACAATGAAATGGGTTAGCCCAGTGAGCAAGGCTGCCAGTATTATAGCGGCAAACCAGTGTTTAGCGCTGGGCTCTATCTGATCAGCCAATTGCGCGGCAAGGTAATGATTCACAGCATTGCCACTGTGTAAAAAGGCATAGGCTTTGTAACAGGAATGCGCCAGCAGATGCAGTAGCGCTAGGGTATACAAACCCAGTGCAATCTCCACCAGCATTAAACCCATTTGCGCCACGGTTGACCACGCTAAACGTACCTTGATGCTAACGCGAGTGGTCATTATCAGCGCGGCTAAAAAGGTACTGATTAGCGCGGCAAACAGTAATACTGCCGTGGCTAAAGGGCTCAGGCTGAGTAATGGCGCAAACAATAACAGCAAGATACCGCCAAGATTAATAATACCGGCATGCAGCAGAGCCGACACTGGCGTTGGTGCTTCTACCACTTGGATCAGCCAGCCATGTAACGGCAGTTGAGCGCACTTTAGTAAGGCTACTGCTACCAGCAAGAGTGCGGCGCTGTGCAGCATGGCTGAGGCTTCAGACGTTTGACTAAGCTGCAGGAGCAGTTCGTTGATGCTAGCGGTATCAAACTCTAAATACAGTAATAGCATAGCGAGGGCTAACAGCAACTCACCCAAGCGTGCGCTAAGGGCTTTTTTATGCGCAGCCAGTTGTGCTCGTGGCCGCTCGGGATAAAACAGCAGTAATTGTTGAACGCTTAAACTGATGGCGACCCAACCGAGCCAGAATAGCACCAGATGATTACTCAGTAGCGTAACCATCACGGCTGCTAGCGTTGCGGTTAGCGCGCGCATAAAACGTGCTTTTTCGGCTTCACCATATAAAGCGGTGGCGCTGTAACGCCAAATGACAATACCCAGTAAGACAACCAGTGAGAGCAGTACCAGCTTTAAAGAGGTTAAATGAAATAATGTTTGCATGCCACACCTAGGCTGATTAAACGTGGTGCTATTTTGCGAAATGCACTAATATAAGTAAAATACATATTAAGTTAGAAATTGTTCACTAAAAGAGAACTATGAGCCGACTGAATTACCATCATCTCTATTATTTTTGGCAGGTGGCCCGTGGTGGTAACTTGACCGAAACCGCGCAGCGCTTGCATATTTCGCAGTCGGCCTTGTCGGCACAAATCAAGCAATTTGAACAAAGCATGCAGGTACAACTGTTCTCGCGGCAGGGGCGGCGCTTAGTGTTAACCGACAGCGGCTATCAAACCTTAAAATATGCCGAAGATATTTTTAGCCGTGGCGAGGAGCTGGAGCAATTGCTGCTGAAAGGCATGCAACCGCAACACAACCCTCTGCGCATTGGCACTTTAGCCACGATGTCGCGAAACTTTATTGAAAGCTTTATCGCGCCCTTGCTGTTGTCTTCTAATGTGCGTTACAGCTTGTTTTCTATGAATCAAACGGCGTTACTGAATGCACTGGCCGCACATCAATTAGACCTAGTATTAAGCAATATTGCGGTGCAAGGAACCGATAACCAACTGTGGCAGTGTCGTTTGTTGGCACGACAACCGGTGGCAGTAATTGGCCCGCCGGGTAAAGCCTTACCCGAAAACTTGGCGGCCTATCAACAACAGCGCTGGGTGTTGCCACCAGTGCATAGCCCCATCCGCACCGCCTTTGACGCCTTGGCCGCACAATACCAGTTGCAACCCGATGTCGTAGCAGAGGCAGATGATATGGCGATGCTGCGGCTGTTAACGCGCGACAGTGGCGCCTTGTCGGTGATCCCCGAGGTGGTAGTAAAAGATGAATTAAAAAATGGCAGTTTAGAGAAATACCTGATGCTGCCAGAGGTGTATGAGAACTTTTACTTTATCACCACCCATCGTGAATTGATGCATCCACAGCAAAGTTTGTTATTAGACGCTTTTGATGCTCAAAGACTATCTTACTCGGCGAATAGCTGATGAATGATGCTTAACTCGTTAGCCGCGGCAGTTCGGATTTGCTGCTCAAGTTCGTCAGTAAGCATAGTAAAGGTTGCAACATCTTCGGCATGCACGCTGTCCTGCTTTAGGTTGTGTTCCAGCTGACAAAGTAGTTGGTGCAGATCGGTTAATCCCACAGTACCAGAAGTGCCTTTTAGTGTATGCACAATAGCTAGCATCTGCGCCCAGTCTTGCTGTGTAATGGCTTGCTGCAAGTCTACTAATTGCTGTGCTAGGTTTGATTCGAAGCTCTGTAAGACTCGTTGAAAAAACTGTTCATTATCGGCAAAACGTTGCAGCAAGTTGGCACGCG
Source organism: Alishewanella sp. SMS8 (assembly GCF_030737935.1). Taxonomy (NCBI): domain Bacteria; kingdom Pseudomonadati; phylum Pseudomonadota; class Gammaproteobacteria; order Alteromonadales; family Alteromonadaceae; genus Alishewanella; species Alishewanella sp. SMS8. The sequence goes on along the minus strand of NZ_JAPJEA010000001.1, from coordinate 1,540,762 downwards.
TTTTTATGATGCGAGGCTGGCTTGGCAGATCTGCCTCTGCGCTGTTTATGGCGTTTTCCATAACGATACGTTTATGGCGGTTAATTGGCAGTTTGTTTAGGTTGTTGCTGTTTGCCGCTGCTGGGCTTCGGCCCGTATACTGAAGTAATGTGCTAATGACGGCATCAATATCAAAGGGCTTGGTCAGGTGCGCATTCATACCGGCTTGCAAGCAAGCGGCTTGATCAGCGGCATACACATTGGCGGTCATTGCGATTATGGGTAAATCAGAAAAACGGCCATCGGCGCGAATGCGCCGAGTGGCTTCAAGACCATCTATGTTAGGCATCTGCACATCCATTAAGACCGCATCATAGCCTTGTTCTGGTGTGCTGCTTTGTAACACTGCATTTACCCCTTCGAGCCCGCCTGTCGCAATATCCACTATGGCGCCTTCGTTTTGCAGTAATTCTTTGGCCACAAACTGGTTAATTTCATTATCTTCTACCAGCAAGAGGCGCAGCCCTTTGAGCTGTCTTGTGCGTTTTGATGGCTTCACTCGTGTGTTCAGCGCAGGTTGTTTACCGGCAAGCACGCTCGCGATCAGTTCAACTAATTGCTTGGGGGTAACGGGTTTCGTGAGCATGGCGGCGTAGGGTATCTGACGGTCTTGCGGTAGGGTGCTCAGGGCTTCACGGCCCTTTGCCGTTACCAGCATAATAATCGGCGGTAAGGCATGGTCAGTTGATGTGTTGAGTTGTTTTAATGTGCTGAGTTCGCTCAAGTCGGGTAGAGGGTAATCCAGCAGTAGCGCCTGTATGCTTTGCTGCTGGGCATAGCAGCCTGTCAGCTCAGCCTTTGCGGCTATTAACGATGCCGCGGTTAGCACCTTGGCACCATGCTGACTGACCGCCTGGCTTAAGAGCGTCAGAGCTGAAGGGTTGTCATCAATAATTAAAATGTTGGTATCTTTTTCAAACGTTGTTGCTTCAGCTAAGGCTCTGTCGGTATCTAGCGCTAAGTCAATGTCAAACCAAAAGTGGCTACCTTCACCTAAAGCACTTTTAAGCTGTAATTCCCCGCCCATCATCTGCACCATGTTTTTACTGATCACTAAGCCCAAGCCACTACCACCATATTGACGTGTGGTAGACGCTTCAGCCTGAGTAAAACCATCAAAGATGCGCTGTTGCTGGGCCGGACTTATACCGATACCCGTATCGATTACACTAAAGCGGATCCGGCAGGCACGATCTTGTGCATGAACTTGTTGTAACTGAATGATGACTTCACCCTGGTGAGTAAATTTAATGGCATTACTCGCTAGGTTAATCAGGATCTGTTGTAGTCGAAGTTTGTCGCCAATAATCCATTGTGGAAGTTCGGGATCGATATCGAACAGCAATTCTACTGTTTTAGTCGCGAGGTTATGCGCCAGAACCACGGCTAACTCCCGCATCAATTCATCCAGATTAAAAGGATGCTGTTCTAATTCTAATTTACCTGCTTCAATTTTTGAGTAATCGAGGATGTCATTGATTAAATGCAGTAGCGACTCGGCGGCAATCTGCGCATTACTGGTATAATCATCTTGCTGCATGGAAAGTTCGGTGGTTTTCATCAGTTGCAGCATACCCAATATGGCGTTCATCGGGGTACGAATTTCATGGCTCATATTGGCTAAAAATAACGATTTGGCTGCATTGGCATCTTCTGCAGCGGCTTTAGACTCTCGTAAGTATTGTTCTAACTCATGTGTAGCAGTGATATCACTGTTTACGCCAATGACTCTAATGGCCCGTCCTTTTTCATCGCGCTGTACATAGGCACCTGCTTGAATGTAGCGAGTTTTTCCACTGGGTAAAATCAGTCGAAAGGTCAGGGTATATTCACCAATACCGGCAACGGCATTGTGTAGGCTGGAGAGAGTGAAAGCGCGATCTTCTGGATGCACCCGAGACTCCCAATGTGCATAATTTAAGCCTTGTTCGCGTAAAGTGATGGGTTGCTCGTACAGCTGAAACATCTTGTCATTCCATTGCAGCACATCATCACTGATAGACCACTCCCAAATGCCGAGTTGGGCAACTTCATAGGCCAACGTCAATTGTTCAGTTTTTGATAATAATTGCTTTTGAATTGATAGCAAAGCGGCTTGTTGCTGTTTTTGTTGAGTAATATCCGTTGAAATGCAGAGATAGCCGACAACTTGAGCTTGATCGTTACGCATGGTGGTAACCACCATGGTGATCGGAAAGCGTTGGCCATCTTTACGAATATAATGCCATTCGCCTTTATCTACACCCGTTAGATTAGAGGTGTAAATTATCGTTTGAAAGCCACTAATATGGGTATTGTGGATCTTAGACAGTGCGGTAGCATGTGAGGCAATTTCGGTTTGATCATGAAACAATAAAGGTGTGGTTTGGCCGATCACTTCAGACGCTTGATACCCTAATAAGCGCTCAGCGCCGTGGTTGAATAATTGAATTTCTCCTGAGGTATCGGTAGCAATAATGGCAAATTCAGAGGCTGCCGACAGCACATTTTTAAAGAGTAAATTAATTTTGGCCAAATCAGCGGTTCGCTGCTCAACCTGTGTTTCTAAATTTGCGTTAAGTTGTTGGATCTTCGCTTCGGCGGCTTTTTGTTTTGAAATGTCGCGTACAACCTTAGACACGCCAATTACGCGACCCTCTGACGAACGAACGGGTGAAAAGGTAATGGAGACATCGATAGACTTGCCATTTTTATGTTGACGTACAACCTCAACATTAGGAATGTATTCGCCCTGCGCGGCGCGTTTAAAAAAAGCCAAGTCGGCGTCGATATCCGCTGGCCTGACAATCAGTTTGCTTAGCGTTTTGCCTATAGCTTCATCCGCTTTAAAGCCAAAAATAGCTGTTGCGCCTTGGTTCCAACTTGTTATATTGCCGTCAATAGTATGACCAATAATGCCATCTGCTGAGCTGTGTACAATAGCTGCGAGTTTAGCTTGTTCCGCTTGTAACAAACGCTTATGGGTTAAATTGATATTAATTAACCCTGTTAGTAAGGCCAACAAGAAGGACAGCATTGAGCCAATAATACCGAGTTGTGAAGGTGAGGGCAGTCGCAGTTCTGCGATAAATTGTGGCGTGACTGAGTAATCAAACTGCCAAGTACGACCATAAACTTGGTGTGTTTCCCTGATGGGGTAAAGCCCGATTTGGTTATGTGTCGTATTTTTAAAAAATAGATCAGGTTTTTCGGGATCGGTAATATCAGTTAAATGCAAGATGACCTGTTGGCTATCAATACTTTTATCGGCTAATACCTCTGACATCAATAGCGCTGCATAGCTCCATCCAAAAGCTAATTCTTCGCGCTCAGCTACCGTTGTCGGTGTCACTGCACCACGGTACATTGGCATCATAATTAAAAAGGATTGTTGAGGTTGACCGCTAGCTTGTACTAAGGTGATCGGCCCTGTTAACCGCACCTCCCCGCTTTGCATGGAAGACAAAGCCGCCTGATAGCGATTATGTTCTGATGCAATGTCTAAGCCGACAGCCGCGAGATTTCGCTCTACCGGTTCAATATATTGGATAACATAACGCTCACCTATATGAGGTGTCAGCTCTTTAATGCTAAAACTAGGCCAACCATCCGCTTGGGCTGCTGCTAAAAAGGCCGCCTCTTGCTGGCGTGGTACTCTGCGAATAAAACCAAAACCACGCGCGCCAGGAAATTCGCTATCCACATCTCGGGTTTGGCTATAACGATGAAATAGGTTACGGCTCATTTTTTCTTCATCTATTGTTATTAGCGCTCCACGAGCACCGCGCAATCCATATTGGTAAAGTTGAATACGCGTTAAGATATCTTGTGCTTTTTGTTGCAATGAGGCTTTGACGGCTGTTTGAATACGTGACTGGTTTGCTTGATGAACTTTATAACTCAGGGTAATACTCAATACTAGGCTGCAAATTAAAACAAGCAATGACCATTTATTTAATAGCGATTTGTTAAATTTGGGCAACAAAGGCGCATCCTTTTTTATTATTTAAGATACATCGTAACAAGCTTGTCGCTTTTTAGTGAGTCTAGATAGCACCATATCAAAGATAGCTTGAGCCGGATTGAAAAGCCACAATTTAACATGTTGTTCTAGGTTTTAGTGAGTGTAACTAGGCAGTAAAAAAGTAATAGGGATGCACAGAAATAGCCACTGGGATGTTTGTCTTAAAACTCTGTAATGTATTTTTATTTAGGGTGACAAGACTTTAGACTTGACAGTGTTGGTACTTCCTAGGAAAGTTAGAAAAGTTCAATATTGTGGATAAAATATGTTCAGTCATTATGCAAAGTCTTTGTTCATCGCTTCTCTCTTGCTCTGCCCTAGTTTGGCGCAGGCGCAAGAGTCAGGTTTTGAATGGTCGGGTTTTGGCCGGGTTGTCGCGGGTTATTTGGCTGAAGATGGCATGGTGTACAGTGGGTATGACGATGAGTTATCGTTTAAACCGAATAGCTTACTTGGCTTGCAAGGAGAATGGCAGTTTGATTCAAAGCTATCTTTAGTTGGCCAAGCCGTATTAACCGCCTCTGATCAGCGTGATTCAGACATTGAATGGCTTTACTTAAATTACCGTCTAAATGACCATTGGCAAGTCAAGCTCGGTCAACTGAATACGCCCTTTTTTTCTTACAGTGATGTGCAAGATGTTGGCTATGCCTATCATTGGGTGCAATTGCCAATAGAAACTTACCCTGAGTTCTTATTTAAAAAATTTCGTGGGGCCTCCATTCGTTTTACCCCAGCGTTTGAACGTATAGCCTTTGATCTAGAAACCTATTTCGGCTCGATGAATGACACGGCTTCAGTTAAAGGAAGCAAAGTCGATATTGATTTAAGCAAGGTTTACGGTGTTATAGCTAAATTATCCTATGACAAATATCGTTTATCAGCCTCTTACCACAAGGGGGAGTTTAGCTATGATGTGCTTGGCTTAAATGAGATACAAAATGTTTTAACGGGGATTGGCTTTAGTGACCTCGCAAGCCAGTTTATGAGTGCAGGCTCGGGTGAATATTATCAACTGGGTTTAAGTTATGACGATCTGAATTTCTTTGCTCGCAGTGAAATCACGTATACCACTCAAAGCATCAGCACTATTTCTGATTACCTTTCTTACTATTTAATTGCCGGGTATATTTTTGACCCTTTAAGTGTATATGTCAGTTTTGCTGAGCGAGTTTCAGATCATAACCGCATCGTCAACACGGTTCCTAAGGGCTTTACACCTCAGCTAGATGAATTATCGATTGGGGTGGATGCCGTCCTTAATAGTTTTTCGATTAATAATCATACGTTTTCTTTTGGAGCCCGATTCGATACAAACAGTAATGTTGCGTTTAAAGTAGAAGTCAAGAAGGTCAAGGGTAATGATTTTCAATTTGATTCGCCACTCGTGACAAAAGGCAGTGCGGTGCTGCTACTCACCTCTGTTGAGTGGGTTTTCTAATGACTGCTGTTTTAAGGCTCGTCCTCACCCTGAGTTTGTCTTTGCTGCTACTGGGAGGCAACGCAGATGCTGATGAACTTTGGCTGATTTCAGCTAATACGCAGCAAGTTGAGATCAGCAAAGAGGTTGTTAAACAAATTTACTTACAAGGTGAGCAAGGGCGCACACCTTTGCAGCCAGTTAATTTAGTAAAAGGTGAGTTTTCACGAACCATTTTCAACGCCTTAGTGATGGGACTTACCGAATCACGCTTGCAATCTTATTGGTCACAAATGCGCTTTACGGGCCGAAGCCGGCCGCCGCTGGAGGTTGAGAACACCAAAGTCTTGACCGATTATCTGCTGAACAATAGTAATGCGATTGGTTATCTGGTAGTTGATGATAATACCCAATTACCAGACGGTTTAGTCGTCCTGCTGAAAATCGACTTTGAAAAATAACCGCTGACATTTTTACTGAAAGTGAACCCCTTCGTCAGTGCTCGCCATTAACGGTGGGGATGTTACGACGTGCCGGTTTTGGGGTATGTTTCTAGTAAGGTTTTAAGAGGTACAGGCCGGCAAAAGTAGTACCCTTGAAAATAATCACAGCCAATTTTTTTAAGGTAATCAAACTGAGCGAGCTGTTCAACACCCTCTGCGCAAACCGACATCGTTAAATTGTTCGCTAAACTAATAATGGTTTCGACAATATTTTTATCGGCCTTGCCATTTTCCATATTATTAATAAAAGACCGATCTATTTTTAGTAGGTCAATATCAAGTTTTGTTAGATAACTCAGAGACGAATAACCCGTACCAAAATCATCTAGCGACACTTTGCAGCCCGCGAGGTGCAAATTAATCACGAATTCGTTCACGGCGTCAAAATTATCTAAGTAAGCCGATTCGGTAATTTCAAATTCTAAGTTAGGGGCATGATTCGCATGCCTGACTAATAAAGCCAATGTTTGCTGTTTAAAGGTGTCACTTTTAAGATCCATAGCAGACAGGTTCACAGCAACAGAAACTTGGCTATGAAAATGGGCTTTTAATATGAACAGATCAGAAATAACGTTATCCAGCACAAAGCTGGTCATCGCGGTGATTTTTCCGGTTTTCTCGGCAATTTCTATAAACTCGACTGGCGATATCGTCCCCAATGTGGGATGTTCCCAACGTAGTAACGCTTCAAAGCCAGTGATCTCAGCCTGTTGGTTTAGTTTAGGTTGATAGGCTAAGTACAATTCTTTGGTTTGAATGGCTCGTAAAATGCTATTAGCGATCTCATGTCGGCGTTGAACCCTGGCATGCATAGCATGTTCAAATAAGGCAAAACCCCCTGTGCGTTGCAGTTTTGCTTGGTACATTGCGATGTCGGCATTGCGTAACAGTAATTCGGTATCAAAATTCGCTTGCTTAGCATAAGCAATACCAATACTCGCTGCGGTGCTCACTTCCCATTTATTGATATAAAAAATTTTCTTCAGGTTATCTGCAATACGTTGTGCCGTGATCATGGCCACTTCACTGGGAGGATAATAATCTTGTTCGTTGTTAATCAGCAGCACGATGAACTCGTCACCGCCTAGACGAGCCAGCAAATCGCCTTCGCGGATCAGGTGCGATACGCGCTCACCGACCTGAAATAGCAACTGATCCCCCACATCATGGCCAAGGGTGTCGTTGACATGCTTAAAATTATCTAAGTCAAAATACAAAATAGCCAGATCGGCGTTACGGCGCTGTTCCCGTGCCAGTGCAGAACGCAGTATGGCATGCAGCATCTGTCGATTCGGTAAGCCTGTTAATGAATCGTAATTGGCTATTTTTTCTAAGTTTTGTTTGTTTTCTTCTAAATCATTTAATTGTTTTTGAATTTTAAATTCATAATTATTTATCGTGTCTAAGTATTCATTAATTTGCTCGGCTAATAAGCCAATCTCGTCTTTATTTTCAATGGTTAAACGTTCCAGTTTATTGCCTGAATGTTTGATTTTCCGGACAAATGAGGTCACTAAATTCAGTTTTTGCAACACACGTTGTTGCATCGAAAAAGCTAAAAAGCCCACTAGCGAAGCGATAAACACTAATAATGGAATAACTTTTTTTAGGAAGGTATTTGCCGATTGCTTTAACGAAGACTCCGGATCTTGCACAATCAGTAAGCTGCCCACTGCATAGCTTTCATCGCCAATCATTTTGTTGGATACCAGCAGTTTATTTACCAGTTCAGTGCCAAAGCCCTTTTTAAGTTGTGTGTCTTGTAAGGTCGTGTCTGACCATTCGGTTTGCTTGGCGGGATTTACATAAAAAAACACTTGCTGGTCATTTTTATCAAATACTTGCGCAAATACGGTGGAGTCATGCCGATCTAGCTGTAATAAGGTGGTGGCGATACTAGGAATATCAACTTCGCTTACTAAAAACGGTAAGAGCGACTCTGATAAGTTTTCAGACAGTGCATCGAGGTTTTGCATCGATTTTTGCACATATAAATTGCGATATTCATTTAAACTCAGGGTGTTCACAGAGACGGCGGTTAAAAATACTGCCAACAGGGTAATACCGATAATGCGAACTGAGAATTGACTTACTCGCATAGCTGCATCTCGGCTAACAAAAGCATAAACCACAAAGTTTGCAGGGTGAGTTTACTAACCTGAAATTGAAGAATCTGTGCTGCTTTATCCATAAACGCTTGTTGGCAACTAGCCCTTAATTGCAGTTTATCCACATGCTAATTAACATAACACTAAATAATTTTTTCAGCGAAAAATTTGTTCGAATAAAACGCAACAAAGTGAATTGCGCATCAGCAAGGCTGAAGTAAAAGCCGAGGGGGAGGGAAAACACCGCTCCCACCATGTGGAAGCGGTAGGTATTTAGCGATTAATCAGGAAATCAGCGCTGTCGCGGCGTACTTTTTTCAAGTCAACTAACCAATCAGCACCGGCTTCACGGTAGCCCAATGGCAGTAATATCACCGATTTTAAACCCAGTTCACCTAATCCCAGAATGCGATCAACGTGCTCAGGTTCGAAACCTTCCATTGGCGTAGAATCCACCTCTTGTTCCGCTGCCGCGATCAGGGCGGAGCCTAAACCAATGTAAGCTTGACGTGCGGCATGCTCAAAGTTTTGCTCGGCCGGACGTTGTGGATAATAAGCCAAGAGTTTTTGCCGATAGGCTTCCCAACCTTCGTTTTTAAAACCGCGCTGTTCGTTAACCAAGTCAAACATCATATTAATGCGCTCAGGGGTGTAGTTATCCCAAGCAGCAAACACCAATAAATGCGAGCAATCAGTAACTTGTGACTGATCCCACGCTACTTTACGAATTTGTGCTTTTAAGGCGTCATCCGTTACCACTAATACCTGATAGGGCTGCAGGCCACTTGAGCTGGCGGATAAACGAATTGACTCCAGAATAATATCGAGCTTTTCAGTGGGCACTATCGCATCGGGTTTCATTTTTTTGGTGGCATATCGCCAGTTAAGTAATTCAAGCGTGTTGGACATGATCATCATTCCTATTTCTGTGTATAAGCAGTAGTGGTTTAGGAGTTAGGTACGGCAAGCCTGACTTTCAAGGTTTAGCGCAAACTGTTTTTTTACGAACGTCAGCTTGTTGTAGCGGTTTTATGGGCGTGTGCGCTGCGGTGCGTGAGGGCATTTACTGCTATCTACCGTCAGAAAAATGCAGTTGGGCGAATGCAGGCGCGTCTTTACCAAATCTTGACGGTTGTCGCGTTGAGTGCGGGCTGTCGGCACATTATAGTGTCAGCAATTTAAGATCCAGGGTGAAGGAAATACAAAATGGCTTGGCAGAAAAAAACAATGTTCATCGTTGCCTCGGTGTTGGTGGCAGCAGCAAGCGCTTATTGGTTTTGGCCAAAAACTGCAGAGGCTGGGCAACGACCCACTAGTCCTTGGGCAATGCCGGTGCCGGTGCGCGTTGTTGAAGCTGCATTAGCTGACTTACGTGTGCAAGTAAAAGCCATTGGTACTGTTACGCCGCTCAATACGGTGATTGTACAAAGTCGCGTAAGTGGGCCATTAACTCAACTGCATTTTAATGAAGGCGATAAAGTGACCGCCGGTCAGCTATTAGCGGAAATTGATACGGCCGATTATCAAATTCAATTTGCCCAAGCTCAAGGGCAGTTAGAGCAAAACACCGCGCAATTGAAAAATGCGAAGATGGATTTAGATCTGTATAGCAAATTACGCGAACAAAGCTCTATTTCTGCGCAGCAATATAATACGCAACAGGCATTGGTCGCACAGTTAGAAGGCAGCCGCAAGAGTATTCAAGCGCAGTTAGATGCGGCGAAGTTACAGTTATCCTATACCAAAATTCATGCTCCTATTACCGGGCGTTTAGGCTTACGCCGGGTTGATGTGGGTAACCTGGTGCAAGCGAATAGTGCCGAAGGGCTGGTTACTATTACCCAAAGCTCGCCAATTACGGTGGTATTCGCCATTCCTGAAAGCCAGCTGCAACAAGTTCGTAATGCCTTTCGCAGTGGGCAGGTGTTAACCGTAGAAGCTTGGGATCGCGCAGAGCAGCAGCTGCTGAGTCAAGGCGTGCTAACCACTTTAGATAACCAAATTGATGCGACAACGGGCACGCTACGCTTAAAAGCCGAGTTTAAAAATGAACAAGAAGAGCTGTTTCCAAATCAGTTTGTTAATGTGCGTTTAAATGTTTCGGTGCAACAAGGGGCTATCACTATTCCGCAAGATGCGGTGCAATATGGCTCGGCCGGAACCTATATTTACACCATTGAGCAAAATCGTGCACAAATTCGTCAAGTTACCCTAGGGGCGGTCGATAATGGCAAAGTGGCCATCACCGCAGGTTTACAGCCGGGTACGCCGGTGGTGCTGGAAGGCTTGGATCGTTTACGGCCAGGTCGTGCGGTTGAAGTGATAGAAAATGATGGCTCGGTTAAAGAAGCAAAACCCGTAACTGAGCAACCAAGAAGACGTCCGCAGAGGGCGCAATAATGAACCTTTCCAGCCCGTTTATTCTTAGACCGGTTGCTACCTCGCTGTTAATGCTAGCCATTTTAATTGCTGGCGTGCTCAGTTGGCGGCAGCTGCCGGTAGCAGCATTGCCTCAGGTTGATTATCCGATCATCCAAGTATTTAGTTTTAACCCGGGCGCTAGCCCAGACATTATGACACGAACCATTACCGCGCCGCTTGAGCGGCGCTTGGGGCAAATTCCTGGTTTAAAACAAATGTCGTCTAGCAGCTCGGCTGGCGCGTCGGTTATTACCCTGCAGTTTGCTTTAGTGGTGGATATGGGCGTTGCCGAGCAAGAAGTCCAGGCGGCGATTAATACTGCTTCCTCGTTATTGCCATCGGATATGCCGACACCGCCGATTTACCGCAAAGTGAATCCAGCTGATGCACCGATCTTAACCTTAGCCATTACCTCGGCAACCTTTCGTTTACCGCAAGTTTATGATTTAGTTGATACACGTATGGCACAAAAGTTAGCGCAATTACCGGGGGTCGGTATGGTTAGCCTCGCCGGCGGACAGCGCCCTGCCATCCGGGTTAAAGCCAATCCGGCGGCATTAGCCAATATGAACTTGAGCTTAGAAAATTTGCGCCAAGCCATTGCTGCCGCCAATACCAATCAACCCAAAGGCAGCTTTGACGGCCCGTTTCGTTCAACCTTATTAGATGCGAATGATCAAATACAAGACACGGCTGAATACGAGAATCTGATCATTGCCTGGCGCGATAATTCGCCGGTGCGTTTGCGTGATGTAGCCAGTATTGAGCAAGGCGCTGAAGATCGCTTTTTAGCCGCGTGGGCCAATGAGCAACCGGCGGTGTTACTGAATATTCAGCGTCAACCGGGGGCTAACGTCATTGAAGTCGCCGATCGTGTGCGGCAACTATTGCCGCAATTAACCGCGACCTTACCTGCCGCAGTTGATGTGATGGTGTTAACCGATCGGACACAAAGTATTCGAGCGTCGGTACGCGATGTGCAAAAAGAACTGGTTTTTGCTGTGTTTTTGGTGATTTTAGTGACCTTTGTGTTTCTGCGTACCATACCGGCAACCATCATTCCTAGCTTAGCTGTGCCGCTGTCGTTAATTGGTACTTTCGCGGTCATGTTGTGGTTAGATTTTTCAGTGAACAACCTGACGTTAATGGCACTGACCATTGCCACCGGCTTTGTGGTCGATGATGCCATCGTGATGCTGGAGAACATTGCGCGCCACCGTGAAGAAGGCGCTTCGCCGCTGGAAGCGGCACTAAAAGGCGCGAAAGAAATTGGTTTTACCCTGATTTCATTGACCTTCTCTCTAATAGCGGTGCTGATCCCTCTATTGTTTATGGCCGATGTAGTGGGGCGCTTATTCTTTGAATTTGCCGTGACCTTAGCGGTGGCCATTATGATTTCGCTAGTGGTGTCGCTCACTTTAACGCCGATGCTCTGTGCGCGTTTGCTAACCAAAATGCCAGCGCATGATAACCCGAATGATTTAATGCAGCGGGTGATCCAGCGTTATGGTCGTGGTTTGCAATGGGTGTTGCGCCATCAACGGCTGGCGCTGGCAAGTTTAGCCGCTACCGTGGCGTTAACCGTGGGCTTGTATATGGCGGTGCCCAAAGGGTTCTTCCCGGTGCAAGATAGTGGTGTCATTCAAGTGATCACCGAAGCGCCACAGGATGTTTCTTTTCAAGCGATGGCACTGCGCCAGCAAGCTTTAGCCGAAAATATGCTGCAACACCCAGATGTCGCTAGCTTATCGTCGTTTATTGGTGTCGATGGCAGTAATAGCAGTATTAACAGCGGTCGTATTTTACTGAACTTAACGTCGCACAATGAGCGCTCGCAATCTGCCGTAGAAATTATACGTGAGCTGGAGCAGCAAGTGTTAGATGTCCCCGGGATTAAAGGCTGGTTTCAGCCGGTGCAGGAACTGAGTATTGAAGATCGGGTTAGCCGCACGCAATATCAGTTTACGCTTAGTACACCTGATTACGAGACCCTTAGCCAGTGGCTTCCCGAGCTGGTTGAGGCTTTACAGCAACAACCTGAGCTCTCTGAGGTGGCGCACGATCTGCAGCAGCAAGGCTTACAAGCCTATATTGATATTGACCGCAATGCCGCTGCGCAATTGGGGTTAACGGTGTCACAAATTAGCTCAGTGTTGCAAAGTGCTTATAGTCAGCGGCAAATCGCCACCTTGTTTACGCAAAGTAATCAATATCGGGTGGTGTTAGAAGTTGACCCTGCACAGGTGCAAGGGGTGGACGCGCTTGATAAGTTGTATTTAACCAATAGCCGAGGCGACTCAGTACCCCTAGCGGCAGTAGCGAAGGTGAGTCAGCGACCTACCCGTTTGCTGATTAACCAGCAAGGGCAGTTCCCGGCCGTGACCTTATCTTTTAACTTAGCCCAAGGGTATTCACTCGGTCAGGCGGTAGCCGCGATCGAGCAAGTGCAGCAACAACTGCAACTGCCCGCTGAAGTTGAGCTGAGTTTCCAAGGTGCAGCAGAGGCCTTCCGTTCTTCTTTGGATAACACGCTATGGTTAATTCTTGCGGCTATTATCACCATGTATATCGTGCTGGGGATCTTGTATGAAAGCTTAATCCATCCCGTGACCATCTTATCAACCTTACCTTCTGCCACCGTCGGTGCCTTATTGGCGTTACTGTTAACAGGGCAGCCGCTCGATTTGATTGCCGTTATCGGTATCGTGTTGTTGATAGGTTTGGTTAAAAAGAACGGCATTATGATGGTCGATTTTGCGTTAGACGCGCAGCGTAATCGCGGCATGACTCCAGCCGAAGCCATTTATCAGGCTGCTTTACTGCGTTTTAGGCCGATCTTAATGACCACCTTGGCAGCCTTGTTTGGCGCCATCCCGCTGATGCTTGCCAGTGGTTCAGGTGCTGAGCTGCGCCAGCCGTTAGGTTTAGTGATGGTGGGGGGGTTATTGGTTAGTCAGGTATTAACCCTCTTTACCACGCCGGTAGTGTATTTATGGTTTGACCGTATGTTTGGTCAACGCCAAATTAAACCAAGTGCTGAGGTGGCACCGCTATGAATCTGGCGCAGCCTTTTATTCAGCGGCCGGTGGCCAGTGCGTTAATCGCGACGGCGATTTTGTTAATGGGCTTGTTGAGCTGGCGCTTGCTGCCAGTGTCTCCACTACCGGCTATCGATTTTCCGATGATCGTGGTCACGGCCAACTTACCTGGTGCCAGCCCCGACAGCATGGCGGCTACGGTTGCGACGCCGTTAGAGCGCGCATTAGGCAGCATTTCAGGTATTCGCCGCATCAGTTCGTCAAGTAGTCAGGGCGCTACGCAAATTCGTTTAGAATTTGAGTTAGATCGTAATGTGGATGCCGCAGCCCGTGAAGTACAGGCGGCCATTAACGCCTCGCGTGGCCAGTTACCCGCTGGGATGCCTGGCAATCCGGTTTATCGCAAGTTTAACCCATCGCAAGCGCCGATTATGGCGTTAGCTTTGAGCTCTAGTCATTTGGCGGGCAGCACGCTGTATGACAATGCTTCAACGGTGTTGGCGCAAAAGTTGGCGCAAATTACAGGGGTGGGTGAAGTCGAGGTCACGGGCTCGTCGCTACCGGCGGTGCGGGTGCAACTGAACCCCGGTATGCTGGCGCATTATGGAGTGGCGTTAGATGAAGTGCGCAGCGCCATTAATACGGTTAATGCCTCAGTACCCTTAGGTGTATTAGAAACGGATAGCCATCGCTGGCAATTGGCCACCAGTGAAACCTTGCGCCGTGCGGCGGATTATCAAGATTTAATTGTTAAATATACCGATGGCGCGCCGATCCGTTTATCTGACGTAGCCATTGTTAGTGACTCGACGGAAAACCGCTACAGTTCGGGCTTTCATAACGATAAAGACGCGGTGATTTTAATGGTCAGTCGGCGCAACGGTGCCAATATAGTCGAAACCGTTGATGCGATTTACAACGAACTGCCTTTACTGCAAGCCTTAACGCCAGCCGGTGCCGATTTAGCGGTGGTGATGGATCGCAGCCCGGTGATCCGTGCCACGCTTTTAGAAGCGCAATGGAGTTTAACACTGGCCGTTATTTTGGTGGTGTTGGTTGTTTGGGCTTTTTTAGGCAATTTTCGCAGCGCGTTAATTCCCAGTGTGGCGATCCCGGTGTCATTAATTGGCGCTTTTACCGCGATGTATTTGTTTGGGTTTTCATTGAATAACTTATCGGTGATGGCGCTAATCGTCGCTGCCGGTTTAGTGGTCGATGATGCCATTGTGGTCGTCGAGAATATTCGTCGCCATCTTGAACGCGGTTTAACGCCGCTACAAGCAGCACGGCAAGGCGTAGCTGAAGTGGGCTTTACCTTGTTAGCGATGAATTTGGCACTGATTGTGATTTTCCTGTCTATTTTGTTTATGGGGGGCTTAGTTGAGCGGTTATTCCGAGAGTTCTCTATTACGTTAGTGGCGGCGATGGTGATTTCATTGCTTATTTCGCTGACTTTAACGCCCAGTATGTCAGCATTATTGTTGCGTAAACCCACTAAGCAACAGGCCACCTCCGGTTTCTTTTGGCGTTTGCAGCAAGGATATCGGCACAGTATTGATGTGTGCTTACGGCATTATCGCTGGTTATTGCTGTTATTAGTGTTGTTATTTGCCGCCAGCGCTTGGTTATATGACAAGGTGCCATCGGGTTTATTACCAGAGCAAGATACTGGCCAATTGAATGGGTTTGTGCGCGGCGATGATGGCGCGTCGTATCAAATGATGCAGCCAAAAATCGAAGCTTTTCGCCAGTATGTCTTGCAAGATCCTGCCGTGGCTGACTTAATCGGCTCGGCGGGGGGGGATCGCGGTGTCAGTAATTCGCAAATGCGCGTACGGTTAAAGCCGCTTGCAGAGCGCCAAGTGTCTGCTCGCGCTGTGGTGGATCGGCTTCGAGCCAATGCGCCAAAAGTGCCTGGCGGCATTCTGTTTATGAATGTCGATCAAGATATTCGTTTATCCTCACCCTTTAGTCGCAGTGACTATGAAGTGCAGTTGTTATCAGATGATTTAGATTTGCTGCGAAAATGGGGCAAGGTTGTCGGCGAAAAACTGCAAGAAGTCCCTGGGTTAGTCGATGTTGATACCCCCGGCGGTGAAGATGCACAGCAAATTGAGTTAACCATTGATCGCGAAGCGGCGCAGCGGCTCGGCGTGGATATGCGCACGGTGGCCACGGTGCTGAATAACTCCTTTTCGCAACGACAAGTCGCGACCTTGTATGATCAACAAAACCAGTACCGCATCGTGATGGAGCTGTTACCCGGTTATACCGCTCAGCCCGAAGTGTTGCAGCAGTTACAGGTAATTACCAACGATGGTCGCCGTGTACCTTTAGCGGCTATCGCCAGCTATCAGTATGGTTTAGTTAATGACCGAGTGCAGCATGAAGGACAATTCGCTTCGGTAAATATTGGTTATGGTCTAGAAGAAGGCACCACTATGGAGCAAGCCTCTATAGCGATTGAGCAAGCTATGGCAGAAGTGATGTTGCCCGGGGCTATCGTGGTGGTCAGTGGTGAAAACCAGCGCAATGCTATTTTTAAAAGTAGCGATCAAACCTGGTTGGTGATTGCGGTGGTTGTGGCGGTGTATCTGTTGTTAGGCATTTTGTATGAGAGTTTGCTACAACCGATCACGATTTTGTCTACCTTGCCTTGTGCTGGCTTAGGTGCCCTGCTAGCGCTGTATTTAACTAATAGCGATTTTAGTTTAATTGCCCTGTTAGGGCTGTTTTTGCTGATCGGTATTGTAATGAAAAACGCCATTTTGCTTGTCGACTTTGCATTGGCCGCCGAGCGCAATCAAGGTTTGGCACCAATCGAGGCGATTGCGTTAGCGGCGCAGCAGCGGTTACGGCCAATCTTAATGACCAATTTCGCCGCTTTATTAGGTGCGGTGCCGTTATTATTAGGGGTTGGTGAGGGGTCTGAGTTGCGACAACCACTGGGCATCACCATCGTGGGCGGCTTATTAGTCAGTCAATTATTGACCTTGTACACCACGCCTGCGGTGTACTTGTTGTTGAGCAAGTTTCGCCGTGCACCGCGTGCTGAAAGCGTGACGCCATCTGCAGAGGTGTCGCTGAAATAACTTAGCAAGTTTCAACGTTAAAAAGACAACATAACTAGGGCTTGTTGACGTTTGCTGTTTAGATTTTGTTCGTTTGGCGATGTTTTGATCGCGAAACGAGGAGTGTAATTTAGTTATTCTAAATAAACGACGAGAGACAAAGAGCAAAGCATCGCCAGACGAACCCTTCGGGCAGCGTGTGGCTGGCATTTCTACTGCGTTATCGCTTGTTTATGTAGAATAACTACACGGCACAAGCTCTGCCTTGTATAAATACCAGCCACTCAGCTGCAAAAACAACCAGCAAACGTCAACAAGCCCTAGATCGCACTGTAGCATAAAGCGCGGCCATGACATGACGAGTGTTAGTTGGTTACCCGATAGCACTCGTCCAATTGGCTAAAACCAAAGCCGGTATTTTTCTTCACCCGCAGTTGGGTGGGAATACGCTCTTTCATCGCTTCTATATGGCTTATCACGCCAATCATTTTACCGGTAGCATTGAGGTTATCCAGCGCATCTAAGGCGATATCCAGCGTTTGTGCATCTAAGGTACCAAAGCCTTCGTCTAAAAATAACGAGTCGATGCTGGTTTTATGGCTGACCAGATCCGATAGCGCTAAGGCCAAGGCTAGGCTGACTAAAAAGCTTTCACCGCCCGACAGCGTTTTCGTATCGCGTTCGCTATCGCCTTGCCAGGTATCTTGCACGGTTAACGACAAGCCGGCTTGTTCTTTTCGTTTCAGTAAATAACGACCATGCAGTTGTCGCAGCTGATTATTCGCCAAATACACCAGATTATCCAGCGTCAGGCCTTGTGCAAAACGGCGGAATTTATCGCCACTGGCCGAACCAATCAGCGTATGCAGCTGGGTGATTTCATCATAGCGTTGTTGCTGCGTGTTAATGTCAACTAATAAACTTTGCTGCCGCTCTCGTAATTGTTGCTGCTGATTCAACTGCTCTTTTAGCTGGCCTAAGCGTGACAACAGTTCGGTTTGCTGTTGGCTAAGTTGTTGTCGAGTTGCAGCCACCTCGGTCGCACTGACTTTTTGCCACGCCGAGGCTTGCTCATGTTCGAGCAGTGCTTGTAATTGCTCGTTAGCTTTTTGCAATAAGGTATTAGCGCTTTGCCACGTTTCTTCAAGTTGCTGCTTTTTACTTTGTAAGTGGCTGCGCTCTGCTTCGGGTAATAAGGCGGCAAGAAAAGCGGCTTCATGAGCAAAAGGGCTAAGCTGCAGGCTATTTTGCCAAGCGGTACTTTGCTCTTTAAGCTGTTGTTGCAGCTGTTGCTGGCGCTGCTGTAAGTTGTTTAGCACACTGCTGAGTTCGGTATGGCGCTGTTCCACTTGGCGATATTGCTGTTGCTGTTGTTGCCATAACTGCTGAGCGTGCTGCAGTTGTTGCTGTAGCGTGTGCCGTGCTTGGCTGACGACTTGCTCGCCAAATAAGCTGTGGCGTTGCGCTTTTAGCGCTTGCAACTGCGTGGTTTGGCGCTGGGCAACGTGTTCAGTTTGTTGTAGTTCCGTGCTCAGTGTACTGATTTGCTGCTGAAGAGCCTGTTGTGCCGCTGTGCTGCTGGCTAAGTCTTGTTGTCTTTGCTGCTGTTGTTGTAGTGTCTGTTGATACCGCTTTGCATCTTGCTGTTTTTGCTCTAGCCAAGCAGGTAACTGCTGCAGCGTGCCCTGATAGCCTTGAACGCTAAGCTGATTTTGTAGCTGCTGTTTCTGCTGCTGTTGGTCGTGTTGTTGCGCCGTTTGCTGTTGTGTTAATTGGCCTTGACGCTGTTGCAGATTAAGGTGTTGTTGTTGCAGTAAATTGAGCTGGTGTGCTTTTTGGGCTTGCACTTGCTGCTGTTCGATCAGGCTTTGCTGTGCCTGAATGACCGCTTTTTCAGACTGGCGTAAAGCCGTTAATTGCGCATTGGTACGCGCTATTTGTTGCTGTAAGGTTTGGCTTAACTGTGGCAAGGCTTGCGAATCGTTTATATCTAACGTGACGTCCAGTGCCACGCAGTGCTGCTGCCATTGCTGCTGCGTTGCGCTAATGAGTTCGGCCAATTTACTGAGGCGAGGTGCTTGTGCAGCCAGCTCCGCCGTGCACTTATCTAAGGCTTCGCGGCTTTGTTGGCCCGCCGCTAAAGTATGCTCTGCTTGTTGCTGCGCCTGTTGCAACCGCGCTTGCGTATCGGGCAGATCTAATGGGATCGCTGCGGCAGGGTGTTCGCTGGCACCGCACAGTGGGCAGGCTTCGCCGGCAACAAGCTGTTGGCGATAGTGCGCTAACTGTTCTTCTTGACTAATCAGTTGCTGCAAATCGTCGACTTGTACTTTATGCCGTTGATATTCATCTAAGAGCTTGGCGCGCGCGGTAGTCAGCTGCTGTTGTTGAGTGTGTAATTGTTGCTGCGTTGCTTGTAACTGTTGCTGCTCTTGTTTGGCCTGCCAATACTGTTGCTGGCAATTTTCAGCTTGATGCAACTGCGGCCAGCGCAAAGTAAGCTGTTGCAGTTGTTGCTGTAAGGTGGCTTCATCAGCTTGCTGTAACAGGTGTTGCCATTCGTTTTGCCGTTGCAAGTGCTGCTGTTGCTGGGCTTGTAGGGCCTTATCATGTTGCTGCAAGGTGTGTTGTTGTGCTTGTAAGCTGCTTTGCAGTGCCGTGCTTTCTCGCTCAATTTGCTGCTTCTCAGTGGCTAATTGATTCAGCTGCACTTGGCTTTTTTCAAGCTGGCCAAGCGCCTGTTGCCAACTGCTAAGATAACGATTGATCTCGGCATCGGTCTGATGCTCTGTCAGGTAACGTGCGGTAGTGGTGAGTTGTTGTTGCAGCAGTTGCAGCTTTTGCTGCAGCTGGCGGTCATCCGCTTGCATTTGTTGTAATTTTTGCTGCAGACTATCTAAACGCTGTTGCTGGGCGCTTTGTTGTTGCGCTAGGCCGTCGATTTGATGATCTAACGGCACCACCTGCTCATTGAGCAAGGTTTCTTGCTGCTGATTTTGCTGTTTAGTGTGCTCTAAAGCCTGCTCGGCGTGTTCAAGCTGACTGCGCTGCTTAGCTAAATCTGCGATGGTAAGCTGTTGCTGCTGCTCTGTTTTAACCAGTTCACTAATTAATGCCTGTAAATCATCACGACTCTTTTGTAATAAGCTAAAGGGGGTGCGTAAGCGCTCAGCCGGTTCATTTTGGCTAAGCTTAGCCAGATCCGCTGCTGCATCGTGCAGTGCTTGTTGCGCCTGTTGGGCGCGGTTGGCTTCGAGTTGCTGCTGCTGTGTAGCCTGCTGCTGTTGCTCCCACCATTGTTGATGTTGCTGCCAAGCGCTCAGTTGCTCACTCAGTAAGACTTGCTGGGTGCTGACCTGTTGCTGTTCTTGCTCAATGGCCGTTAGCTCATCAGCGCTTAACAGCTGAAATCCCGCTAATTTGGCCTGTAATTCTCGTAAATCTTGTTTGGCTTGGGTGTAGTCATCATGCACACGCTTCGAGATCAAACCGTAGATTTCTGTGCCGGTAAGCTCTTCTAACAACTCGGCGCGCTCACTTTCATTGGCATTTAGAAAAGCGGCAAAATCGCCTTGTGATAACAGCATGGATTTGGTGAAACGCGCAAAATCTAAACCTGTGATGCGTTCAATTTCTTCGTTTTTAGGTCGCACCTGATTGGCTAACACTTTGCCGCTTTGCACTTCAGCCAGCTCGACATCGGCTGGCTGTAAATTGCCGTCGGCTTGGCCACGAGCACGGCGCATACTCCAAAAGGCGCGATAAGCAATGCCTTTTACTTCAAACTCCACTTCAGCAATCGATTCGGCACTGCCGCGCGTCATAATTTCATTGGAAGTTTGGCTAATCTGGCCTAAACGGGGTGTTTGATGGTAAAGGGCTAAACAAATCGCATCTAATAAGGTTGTTTTTCCGGCGCCGGTTGGCCCGGTGATCGCAAATAGCCCATTTTCGGCAAAAGGCGATTGGGTAAAATCGAGCTTCCATTCACCTTTTAATGAGTTGAGGTTTTTCAGCCGTAAAGTCAGAATTTTCATCGGCTCTGCTCCTGCTGCACGGCGGACAGTACCGCTAAAAAGCGTTGCTGCAGTTGCTGTTGTCGCTCAGTATCTTCAATAGATTCAATTGCTAAACGTTTAGCGAATACTTGCTCAGGTGTCAGCTCGGCCAAGGTTTCTTTTTGCTGCTGTATTAACGCTTGGCTAGGCGCAGCGCGTTGCCGGCGTACCAACAATACCTCGACAGGCAAGCCTTCGCACAGTTGTTGTACGCGCTGCTGTAAATCAGACAAATAATCTTGGGTGGCAACTTCCAAACAGAGCCAAACGGGCTTACTGTGCTGTTGTTGTGCAATGGCGGCCAGTTGCACGGCCAGAGTGTCAAGATCACCCTTGATCACCTGCATGGGTTGAAACAGCGGTACATCAATACAGCGAATCTGTTGGCGCTCGCGGCCGTTAAACTCCACCAGCACCACTTGTTTGGTTGTGCCCAGCTCGTCAAAGCTCAAGGGTAATGGCGAGCCGCTATAGCGAATATGTTCGGTTTTCGCCACGCGCTGCGGCCTGTGAATATGCCCCAGCGCAATGTAATCGGCCGGTGGGAAACCCTCTGCGGCAAAACCCTCTAAGGTGCCGATATAAATCTCGCGTACACTCTCGCTTTTACTGACGCCAAGCGCCGTTAAATGGCCCGTGGCAACAATGGGAATGTTTAGTTGCTGCTCTTGCCGTTGTTGTTCGGCGAGTTGAAATAGGTGTTGGTAATGCTCGGCAATGGCATTGGCGAGTGCTTGGCGCTTTTGCTGGCCGGTGTCGCCGGCTTGGCTTTGCAGCACATCTTTAGCTCGAATAAACGGCACCGCACACAGCAAAGCGCCCGGTTGACCTTGTTTATCGTTAAGTAGAATCACTTGTTGTTCAACAGACAATTCGGTACTGGCTACCACATAGGTATTTAAACAGGCGAGTAATTGTCGTGATTCATTAAGTACCGCAACGGAGTCATGATTCCCGCCTAACACCACCAGCGTACATTGACGTTGTTGCAGTTGCACAACAAACTCGTTGTAAAGCTCTCGCGCATAGCTGGCCGGAGTGGCAGTATCAAATACATCACCGGCGATAATCACCGCGTCAATCTGTTCGCGACTGATTAGGGCCAGTAGCCACTGGATAAAAGCGTGGTGCTCATCTTTACGGGTTTTAGTAAAAAAACTTTGGCCTAAATGCCAATCGGAGGTGTGCAGGATTTTCAACCAGGCGTCCTTTGCAAGTTAAACGTGTCGTCGAGTTGCTAGCATGTGTTTAAGCGTGCGGCGACTGATTCAGTAGCAGCTGTCGAAATTGCTCAGCGGGTACGGCTTGACTAAAATAATAGCCTTGATAGTAATCACAGGCCATCTCTTTTAGCAAGGCCAACTGCTCGGCTGTTTCAACGCCTTCAGCCAATACATCAAAATGTAGCGTATGCGCTAACTCAATGATCGCTTTACTGATTTGTCGGTCATCGTCATTGTCGGTGATATTATCAATAAAGCTGCGATCGACTTTAAGAATATCCAGCGGCAAGCGTTGTAAATAGGCTAAGGACGAATAGCCTGTGCCAAAGTCGTCAATGGCAAGGCGAATACCGGCAGCACGTAATTGTTGCATCGTGCGAATGGCGGCATCTTTGTTGTGCATTAACGCGGTTTCTGTGACTTCTAACTCAAGTAAATGGGCGGGGAAGCCAGTAGCGAGCAGGGTAGAGATCACTTGTTGCTCGAAGTCATCTTTACTAAATTGGT
This sequence comes from Alishewanella sp. SMS8, assembly GCF_030737935.1. Classification (NCBI taxonomy): domain Bacteria; kingdom Pseudomonadati; phylum Pseudomonadota; class Gammaproteobacteria; order Alteromonadales; family Alteromonadaceae; genus Alishewanella; species Alishewanella sp. SMS8. Next base: position 1,518,371 of record NZ_JAPJEA010000001.1, on the reverse strand, counting down.
GCGCCGAGACATTCACCGCTAACTTCACTTGAGGTAAGCCTTCCTCTAACCATTGTTTGCCTAAGAGGCAGGCTTGCTCTAACACAAAATGGCCAATGGTATGAATTAACCCGCAGTTTTCCGCCATGGGAATAAAAAGCTCTGGTGAAATAAAGCCTTGCTCGGCATCTTGCCAGCGGATCAGTAATTCTGCGCCGATGATTTGACCGCTTTGAATAGCTACTTGCGGCTGAAAGTAACATTGTAATTGTTGCTGACTAATCGCCAGGCGCAACTTAGTTTCTAGCTGCAAGCGTTGCCGTGCTGTCGAAGTCAGTTGGCTGCTGAAAAAGCTGTATGTGCTGCGACCTTCCGCTTTGGCTTTGTACAGTGCCGCGTCAGCACCTTGCAATAATGATTCAGCGTTATTGTGATGCTCAGGGTACAAACTAATGCCAATAGACGCGGTTATAGTGACGTCAATTCGTTCAGTTAAATTTGCCGGTTGTTGTAAGGCTTGCAGCAGTTCTAAAGCAAAGCGGGCGGCATCTTCTGTGTGGGGTAAGTGCTCGATCAGAATCGCAAACTCGTCGCCCCCTAGACGCGCCAAGCTATCGGTGTCTCGACAGAAAATTTTAAGTTTTTCACTGACGTTTTTTAACAGTAAATTGCCGACACTGTGGCCATACGAATCGTTGATGGTTTTAAAATTGTCTAAGTCGATTATCAATACGGCTAATTGCAGCTTTTCGCGCCGGGCAACCTTAATGGCTTGTTCTAAACGACCCGTAAAAAATTGGCGATTGGGTAAGTGCGTAAGGGGATCGTACTCTGCTAAAAAAGCTAATTGCGCTTCTTGTTGCTTGCGTTCAGTCAAATCGATATCTATGCAGTAAATGCGCGGTTTATTATCCGGGTCGAAGATCACCGCGTGTGACGAGTATACGCTGACCAGACTGCCATCTTTGCGTTGTAGCTGTAACTCCTCTGCTGGCAGGGGGTGGCCAGAATGTGTCATTGCTTGAATAGCGGCTTTTACATCGTTATGCATTGGCTGGGGAATAATTAAATCCAGTAAGTTATGGCCAAGCGCTTCTTGCTTGCTATAGCCATACACTAACTCGCTGCCTTTATTCCAGTAAAGCGTTACGCCATGTTCGTCATATCCCTGTACCGAGATATTGGGCATGCTGTCGAGTAAGGTGCGAAAGCGTTGTTCGCTTTCTTGCAGTTGATGTTGTGCGTGTTTTATCGCAGAAATATCCTGCACGACCGAGATAAAATAAGCCGATAGATGCTGTTGTGGCGGTAATAAAGCGACAGATAAACGTACCCATAAAGTGTGGTTATTTTTAGTGATGTAGCGTTTTTCAATGGAAAATTGCTTGATGTCATTGGCTAAAATCTTTTCTCGCAAACCTTGGTCAAGTAATAAGTCATCAGGGTGCGTGATGTGTTGAAACGTCATGCTTCTTAATTCGTCAGCGCTGTATTCCAGCATACGGCACAGTTCTTTATTAACCTTAATGAATTGCCCATTAACGTCGACATAGGCAATACCGGTTGCAGCATAGTCAAACGCCATATGACTCAGGCGTTGTGATTCGGTCAGCGCCATTTCAAATTGCAGTCGCTGCTTTAACAATACCCAGGCGAGGATGGCGGTAAGCAGCACATAGACAAACCCTTTATAAGTTTGATAACGGGTGAGTAAAACCGGATCGCTAACGATGGACGCTAAAAATACATCGCTAAACTCGATCCAAAGCAAGCCCAATAGCAAATAAATCGCTGCCCCCAAGATAGGGTAGTAAGGCAGTTTGCTCAGTTTGGATGCCCTTGGATTCATGTTAATTCCATATTTTCAGCGATAAACAGCGTCTGTGTTATGACTAAGATAAGTGCTAAGCATAGTTGAACTTGTTGGTATTCGAAACGAGCAGGGGGGCAAATAGCGGTTTTTGTTGCGAATTAAGGTAAATAAAGCACACAGCGGCACGAAGCCGCTGTGTAATAGGTGTACTTAGAACGCGTAAACCAAGGTTAAAGAGGTTTGCGTGTCGGTACTCTTTTTATCGGCAGTGACATCAGAGTCATTTTGTACTAAAAAGGCGGCTTTCATCTGCATAGCACCATTCACTCTGGCACTGAGTGCGGTTTCAGCGATAGTCCGCGTATTTTCGTTACTGATTTCAACGCTGAGTGTTTGTGAAAAAGAGGCAGATTCACTGATGGTCCATTTAAATTCCGCAGCACCACGGGCCAGCAAGCCATTTTCTGTTTCGTCAGTAGATCGGCGGGCGTTGTAATAACCCGGACCGATTTCTACATCCAGCGTCTGGTTTTCCAGATCCATTAAACGGGTACCGTAACCGGCGGCGATGGTGGTGTATTTAGTGTAAGCACCAAATTTATCATCGGTATACGAACCTAAAACAAACAAATTATCGTGTTCATCACCGATTTTGTAAGCCCCTTTCGCAGATAACAGATAGCGTTGCGCTGACCGTTCTTTCTCTCTGTTACCATCAGCATCGACTTTTTCATCTTCTTTAAAGAACGCGCTGAAAATATACTGATTGCTCCATTCTTCCAGCTCTTGTCTGGCATCAATTTTACCGGTAATAGACGTACCTGCTGTATTACCTGTAGTGGTAATGGCGCCAAGCTCTGCTGAGGTTTGCCACACCTTTTGCTCTTTCTCTGGAGCTTGAGCTTGCGCGGAACCCGCAAATAAGACACTTAACGTTGCGGCTACAGTGAATAATTTCATGTTTACTCCTTTGTTTCTTGTTTAAGATGAACGTCCATTTGCGGGAAGGGAATACCAATACCGTGTTCATCAAAGGTCAATTTTACTTTTTCAAGCGTATCCCAATACACACCCCAGTAATCAGCACTATTCACCCAAGGGCGCACAATAATGTTAACTGAAGAGTCGGCTAATTCAGACACACGGATGTTGGGCGCAGGCTCAGCTAAAACACGCTCATCATTTTTGATGATGTCTTGTAGTAGGTTTTTCGCTTTTAATAAATCAGCGTCATAGCTGATACCGATCACTAAGTCGACACGGCGCGTGGCCTCAGCAGAAAAGTTCGTGATATGACTACCGGTGATTTTGGCATTAGGTACGATAACGCGTTTGTTATCTGGCGTTTTCATGGTGGTTTGGAAGATTTCAATTTTATCTACAGTACCGGAAATACCACCGGCATCAATAAAGTCACCCGATTTAAATGGGCGGAAAAGAATTATCAACACGCCAGAGGCAAAGTTAGCCAGAGAACCTTGTAATGCTAAACCAATCGCTAAACCGGCAGCACCTAAAATAGCGATAAACGAAGTCGTTTGCACGCCAACTTGCGACAGTGCCATCAAGGTTGTGGCAATAATTAAAACGGCATACACAATGCTGCTTAAGAAGGAAACAACGGCCTTATCAATACTGCGTGATAACAAGCCTTTTTCAATTAATCGTTTAATACCGCGAGCAATAATACGGCCTACATAAAAGATGAAGATAGCAGCAACAAGCTGTATGAAATATCCGAGTAAAACCTCATGGTTTTGTTGGAATAACTCGTTGATTTGTTCCATGTAACACTCCTTTGAATTTTTTAGCAGGGTGTGTGATGAGGTTTCTAAACTATGCGTGTTGCTGACGGTAAATCCGGAAACCTCAGCAAACGTTAGTGATCATACCATAAAGCCTTGTACCCTTAGATGACAAATTACAAAAAAGAGCTTGGAGCCATGCGAGGTTTTTGGTTAAAATAGCCACTTCGGCGGTGATTGTAGCTCAGTTGGTAGAGCCCCGGATTGTGATTCCGGTTGTCGTGGGTTCGAGCCCCATCAGTCACCCCACTTATTTTCCTGCCTTTGTGATTACCTTACTTTCTCAGTGTTGCCCAGCTATACTGCAGTTTAATTAGCACGCCAATGGTTCCTTGTGGTATGGATTTATCTCAATTACAACAGCAACTCAGCCAACCTAACTTAGCACCAGTTGAAAGCTGGGATCCGCCATTTTGTGGTGATTTGCCGTTGTTAATTACTGCCGATGGCCAGTGGTTATATCAAGATAGTCCTATTCAAAGACCGGCCTTAGTGCGTTTATTCGCGTCGGTTTTACTCAAGCAGGATAACGACTATTTTCTACAAACGCCTGCTGAAAAAGTCCGCATCCAGGTGGCAGACGTGCCTTTTTTAGTAACGCAAAGTCATTGGCAACAAGCTGTCTCAGGCCCAGAGTTATGGCTAACCACTAACATTGAAGATGCTGTGCCACTCAGTGCGGCTTATCCTTTACAGATCCAATATTATGCTGGGCAGCAATTACCTTACTTGCAGTTGTGGCGAGGGTTATCCGCCAGATTACATCGCAATTTATATTATCAATTATTGCAAGAAGCCAAGATGGTCACTCAGGGCAAGCACACCCGTTGGCTGATTAACAGTGGCGGTGTTGATTTTGTGTTAGCTGAACTGGCGAATAGCGACGAGTTGAGCGGTTAATCGCATATTCTGGCTAGATACCGCAAGCGCATTGCTTGGTTTGGCCCGGCAGCCCATAGTTTCAATAACAGGGCAACAATCTAATAATATTAAGAGGATAATAACCATGATAAGACTCTCTCTACTGGCACTGACGACACTTTGTGCTATGCCATCGGCCTTACAGGCGGCAACAACCTATATTCACGCTGGTAAATTGATTACTGCCGAAGATAAACAGCCTTTAACAACACAAACCATCATTGTCGTAGACGATAAAATTAGCGCCATCGTTGCCGGTTACCAACAGCCCGGTGCGGAAGCGACTGTGGTGGATTTACGCAATCACACGGTTATGCCGGGTTTGATGGATATGCATACACATTTTTCAACGCAATTAAGTGCAACCTCTTACAGCGATTGGAGCCGGTTGAATGAAGCCGATTTTGCGCTTCGCGGCGCGGCGTTTGCTGAAAAAACCTTAATGGCCGGGTTTACAACAGTACGTGAGTTGGGCGATAGCCATCAGGTAAGTATTGCGCTGCGCAAAGCAATTGCTCAAGGTTACGTTAAAGGGCCGCGTATTTTTGCTGCAGGTAAATCATTAGCCACCACCGGTGGACACGCTGATCCTACCAACGGTTTAGCCAATGCGTTATTGGGCAACCCAGGCCCTACTGATGGGGTGCTAAATGGCCCGGTTCAAGCCCAGCAAGCGGTTCGTCAGCGTTATAAAGAAGGCTCAGATCTGATTAAAATCACCGCAACCGGTGGGGTATTAAGTGTGGCAAAAAGTGGCATGAACCCTCAATTTACCGTTGAAGAGTTAGCTGCTGTGGTGCAAACCGCGAAAGATTACGGCATGAAAGTCGCTGTGCATGCTCATGGTAAAGAAGGGATGGAGCGAGCGATTATTGCTGGGGTGGATTCGATTGAGCATGGTACTTACATGGATAAAGACACCATTGCCCTGATGAAAAAACACGGTACCTATTATGTGCCGACGATCAGTGCCGGTAAATGGGTGCAAAATAAAGCGCAAATCGACGGTTTCTTCCCTGAAATTGTTCGGCCTAAAGCCGCCACCATCGGGCCACTCATTCAGCAAACTTTTGCTCGGGCCTATAAAGCTGGGGTGAATATTGCCTTTGGTACTGATGCGGGTGTCGGCGCGCATGGCGATAATTGGCTAGAGTTTGTTTATATGACCGAAGCTGGTATGCCGGCGTTAACGGCGATTCATAGTGCAACGATTGAAGGCGCAAAATTACTTGGCGTTGAGCAAGAGCTTGGCTCGATTAAAGCTGGTAAGATTGCCGATATCATTGCTGTTGCAGGCGATCCGCTGCAGGATATGAAGCTGATGCAAAACGTCAGTTTTGTGATGAAAGCAGGGCAAGTATATAAGCAGTAATCAGTAAATTGCAGCAGGCTTAGGCCTGCTGAAATCTTGCTAATAATTTGCTAACGTCAGCTTCAATCTCGCTTTTAAGGTCGATTTCTGCTTGTTGGCGAATTTTATCTTGTTGCTTCGTAAGCTTTTTATCTTGCTCTTTCCGAGCTTGATGTGTCGGCATATCACGAACCACTAAATACATCTTATGCAAAGCCGGATAGTGCACAACGGGATCCGGCTTATCTTCCTCGGGCCAATGATCGAGTAGCACCCAAAGGCGTAATGCGCCCTCGGAAAACTCGCATTGTTGCTCCAGCATTGCTCGGCTAATCAACACGATACTTTCATGCAGGTAGCGTTTTTTCTCTTGCTGTTTCTGCTCGAGTTGCTGTTGCTCGAGTTGTTGGCGCTGGGTTTGTAACTTGACCTGCCACAATAGCTTACCGGCATAAAAAGCCAGTACGGCAATAATGCCCACACCTAACACCAACATACTTGCCCATAATAACGTCACGCTTAATCCTCATCGCCTAGCAAAGTTTTACGCCAGTCGGTACGCTCAAAACGCGCTAATGGATCTTCTTCTTCGTCTGCACTATCGCTGCGCGTTGCTTCGTCATCAGCGTCATCTAAGCCTAATAACTGTAACAGCTCGCTTAAGCGTGCCGTTTTGCTATTAAAGTATTTTGCATCTTTGCCGGTTAATACTTCGTCTTGCTCAACGCGCTCTAATAGGGCTTGTAGGCGCTCATCGGCTTCGATACTGGCCAACTCTTGCTCTGGTGTCAGTGTTTCAGCTTTAACCGCTTTTAACTGTGCTTTGGGTATGGCACTGACCACGTTGGGCATCTGCTCAACCAAAGTAGGCTCAGCGATTAACGCGATAGGTTTTTTGCTACCAATTCGCGGATCTTTTTTGGCTTTGTTCGCTTCAGCTTGCGCATCTTTACTTTGTTGCATGCTGTTACGAGTACCCGATTTCAGGCCTGAGCCTTTCTTCTTAGTCTCTTCTTTGGTTTCTCGGGTTTTGCGGATCTCACTGGCAGGTAAATGGCGTTGGCCATTGTTGCCAGCATTGCGGGATTTTTTTTGACGCGTCATAGTATTTTGCTACCTGTAAAAAGACCGATCATTTTACCCAGCTTTGCTGAAGATCACCACATCATTCGCTGGAAATGCCACCTTAAGCTGATATTGTGCTGCTAACCAACGAAATGTGGCCTGACTGAAGAAACTAATATGTGTTGGATCTCGTCGATAATACCAATTGCTGAACGCCTCTGCTGTTGGATAACATTTGGTCATAATCGCAAGCACCCCTGCCGGCTTTAACAGTTGTAGCCATAATTGCCACTCGTTAAGCGGATCGACAAAGTGCTCAATCGCTTCGGTGCAGCTGATAAAATCGTATTGCTGCTCTAACGGGGCGGGGTCATTGGCAAAGAAGGGATCCCAAACCTGCATCTGATGACCGGCTTCCTGTAACATATTGGCTAGCAACGGGCCTGGACCGCATCCAAAGTCTAAGCCACTTTTCGTGGTATTGCCCAAAGTTTGCAGTAAGGGCGCTGCCAATTTATTCAGAAATAGCCGATAACCCGCATCGTTCAGATCATTGTTGTGTAGCAAATAGTGTTGTTTTTCTTGCTCGGCAGAGAGTAGGTGGTGTCGGTCTAAAAACACCAAAGCGCATCGCTGACATTGCCAGTAAGGGGGATGCAGTTGGGCGTTATAGCGAAGGGTATCTGCATGGCCGCATAATGGGCAGATTGATTGTTGCATATTACATCCAAAACAAAGGGCGATAAGATAACCTTATCGCCCTGTTTATTCGTGCCTAGAGATGGACACATCTTCTGAATAATGCAATTCATCCTGATGCGCAGTCAACACCGTGTTGCAAATTATCCCTATATTATTGTTTGCTGTCCGTGCAAAAGTTTTTTTATTTATGATCTTCCTAATGCTTTCGTAATCTTCCTTGCGCGTGGTTCACGCGTAACACCATCTGAGCAACTTCAAACACAGCGCACATAATGTGCATGCGGCTTCCTTAACCTAAATTCCCTGTTGTTTTACCGCTAACGGCGATAAAGTTAATTTACTCCGATCTAATCAGATAACAAGCGCTTGAGTATAAAAAACCTGAAGAAAATTAGACTTTAGTCTATATCGTATTATTTTTCAGTGATTTAAGTTAAGTATAGAAAGTTGAAATAGTTCAATTAAAATTCAACTATAGGTGATGTCTTACATGCTTTGTAAGATATTTCTCACAAAGCGGCATAAAAAAACCGGCTTCTTCGCCGGTTTTTTCTAATAACTAAGTATTAGTGTAAGCCGCCTAAGTATTGCGACAGAATTTTAATATCATCGTCAGTCAGCTTTTTGGCCACGTCACGCATCATGCCGTTCATGTCATTGGCACGAGTACCAGCACGAAATTCTTCTAGAGTGGCTTTAACATAGTCTGCGTTCTGGAAGCCGATTCTTGGGAAACCCGCTAAGCTAGTACCTGCGCCACGTGGACCATGACAGGCGATACAAGCTGGAATACCGCGATCGGCATCACCGCCACGATACAGCTTTTGACCTACTTCGATTACTTCTTCTGGTGTTGTGCCAGATGTAATGCGCTGAGAAGAGAAGTAAGCGGCTAAATCTTGCATATCTTGATCAGACAATGCAGCAACCATACCGTACATGATGGCATTAGCACGACCTTCTTTCCCACCAGTGGTCATACCTAGCTTATAGTCGGTTAATTGTTTATATAAATATTCAGCGTGTTGACCTGCTAATTTAGGATAAATAGTTACAACGCTGTTACCGTCAGGACCATGACAAGCAGCACAAGTGGCAGATTTTGCTTTGCCTGCTTCGGCGTCACCGTCAAAAGCATGAGCTGTACCGACTAAACCGAATAACAGCGCCAGAGGAAGTATGATTTTTTTCATGTTTGATCCGTCTCAGTCCGCATTCAAAAGCCAGCTTGCTGGCAGCAATGAATAACATTAAGGTGAATTTTTAGCTATTTTACACGAAACTGCCCAAAGTAAAATCCCATACTATGGTCAAAAGCACGGCAAATGCTTCTTACTGCTCCTTTGATCCGCTACAATAGCCATAAATTAACCGCCGGAGCAGGCTGTGTCGTCTATTAAATTAAATTATCAACAAACAAGTTTTCTTACCAGCGCCCCGGATATTAAGGCATTACCCGCAGATAACGGCATCGAAGTCGCTTTTGCCGGACGTTCAAATGCCGGTAAATCCAGCGCATTAAATACTTTAACTCGCCAAAATGCTTTGGCCAGAACCAGTAAAACGCCAGGTCGTACTCAGCTGATTAATACCTTTACGTTGGCCGAGAATAAAAGATTAATCGACTTACCCGGTTATGGTTTTGCGAAAGTGCCTTTAGCTGTAAAAGAAAAATGGCAGAAGTCACTGTCTGAGTATCTAGAAAAACGGCAAAGTCTAAAAGGCTTAGTGGTATTAATGGATATTCGTCATCCGTTAAAAGATTTGGATCAGCAGCTTATTCATTGGGCGGTGCAAAGCCAATTGCCGGTGCTGATATTACTGACTAAGGCCGATAAACTGGGGCCTGGTGCTCGGAATAAAATTGTGCTGGAAGTACGTGATGCGGCCATGGCCTTTATGGGTGATGTTAAGGTGCAGGCTTTTAGCTCGTTAAATAAGTTTGGTTTACCCGAGTTAGAACAAACGTTAGATCAGTGGTTTAACGACGATAACGCGGCATAAAAAAACCGACCCAAGAGGGTCGGTTATAGCAAGCAGGGGAGAAGCTATATAATTTAATCAACAGGATGTCTTACTGTTAAGACGTGTTGATCATAACACCCAACTTATGCGGTTTAAAGTATTTACTCTAAAAATTTAACGCCTGACTCGCCTGATAGCAAAGATAAGCGTGATCTTACCGCTACACGCCAAGCGAATAAGCCTCGCGCAATCATCATTCTGACTTTTGCAGCAAAAAAAACGCCCCGCTGCAAGCAGCGGGGCGGCTAATAAAGCCTACTTTCTGAACTTCAATAGTAAAAACATACCGAAGCGAAAGATAGAATATCTTACCTCTGTACCCTACAGCGCAAATTTTAGCTAATTTTTGCACTATTGCAAGCAAAAACTGTAATTAAACTACAAAACTGAAAATGTAAGCGCTTGCTTTCGGGTTTGTGTAATTAAATTACCTTTATTAACAACGAAATTTAATGTGCTTCATCCCAGTTTTTACCATAACCGGCTTCTGCTAAAAGTGGCACATCTAATGATGCGGCACTGGCTAGCAAGGTTTTTAACTCGGCAGCAACGCGCTCAACCTCTTGCTCTGCCACTTCAAATACCAATTCATCGTGCACCTGCATAATCATTTGCACAGCGTTGTTATCTTGCTGTTCCAACCATGCCGCCACCTTGATCATGGCTAATTTGATAATGTCGGCTGCGGTGCCTTGCATTGGGGCATTAATGGCCGCACGTTCGGCGCCTTTTTGCCTGCCCATATTGCGGGCATTAATGTCAGGCAAATATAAGCGGCGACCAAACAGTGTTTCAACATAGCCTTGGTCATGCGCTTGCTTTCTCGTGCGCTCCATATAATCCAGTACACCTGGGAAACGCTCAAAATAGCGGTCAACATAATGCTGTGCTTCATGGCGAGCAATACCCAGTTGTTTGGCTAAACCAAACGCAGACATGCCATAAATTAGCCCAAAGTTGACCGCCTTCGCGCGGCGGCGCTGCTCGCTAGTCACTTCATCTAAGCTAATGGCAAACACTTCAGCAGCGGTGGCTCTATGTACATCAAGACCATTAGCAAAGGCATCCAGTAAGGCTTTATCTTGCGATAGATGCGCCATAATACGTAATTCGATTTGTGAGTAATCGATGGCCAGGATGCATTTACCGGCAGGCGCAATAAAGGCTTGGCGGATGCGTCGGCCTTCTTCGGTACGGATCGGAATATTCTGTAAATTCGGTTCTGTTGAGCTCAAGCGACCGGTGGCGGCTACCGCCTGATGATAGGAAGTGTGAACGCGCCCCGTAGCGGGATTCACCATCTTCGGCAGTTTATCGGTATAAGTAGAGCGTAACTTACTTAAACCACGATGCTCAGTGATCAGTTTTGGAAAGTCATATTCTAAAGCGAGCTCAGCGAGCACTTCTTCGGCGGTCGACGGGGTGCCACTCGGTGTCTTTTTCAATATCGGTAACTTCATCTGCTCGAACAGGATCTCTTGCAGTTGTTTTGGCGAGGCCAGATTAAATTCTTTGCCTGCTGCATCGTAAGCCAAGTGTTCTAGCTCTTTAATACGGGCAGTTAACTGTTCACTTTGCTTGGCCAACAAGTTGCTATCAATCAGCACGCCGTGGCGCTCTATTGTCGACAAAATGTTCACTAAAGGCAGCTCGATCTCAGTAAACACCTTGACCAGCTCACGACTTTGTTGCAATTGTGGCCATAGCGTTTGATGCAGTTGCAGCGTCACATCGGCATCTTCAGCGGCATATTCTGCGGCTTGGGCAAGTTCAATTTGATTAAACGTCAGCTGCTTAGCCCCTTTACCGGCTAAATCAGTAAAGCTAATAGTGTTATGACCTAAATACTTCAGCGCAAGCGAATCCATATCGTGACGGCCCGCTACCGAGTTCAGCACATAAGATTCCAACATGGTATCAAAGCGGATACCCCGTAAGGTTAATTGATAACGCGCTAACACGCTTTGATCGTATTTTAAGTTTTGGCCAACCTTGGCTTTGTTGTCATCTTCCAGCCAAGGTTGCAGTTGTGTCAAAGCCCACTGGCGATCGAGTTGCGCTGGCGCGCCTAAATAATCATGCGCTAGAGGCAGATACCATGCTTTTCCTGCTGCTGTGGCAAAAGATAAACCAACCAATTCCGCCTGCATATAATCTAAGCTGGTGGTTTCCGTATCAAAAGCGGTTAATTCTGCTTGGTTTATTTCTTGAAGCAATGCAGTAAATTGTTGTTCGTTCAGCACCGTTTGGTACTGACTGCGATCAATCACTTGCCTGACGGGCTCATCGGCGGTGTGTTCTGTCGCTGTGTGAGTAGTAGTGGCATTTTCGAGTTGCTGCGACGTGCCCGCGGTGTTCGTGTCACTGTCACTGAGGATCTCGGCTAACCAGCGTTTAAATTCGCATTGTCGATACAGCTCGCTTAGCTGTTGCTTGTCTGTGGGACGGATCTGTAAATCGGTGAGTTGATAGGGTAATTCGACATCACATTTAATCGTGGCCAGTTGGTAAGACAACGCCAGTTGTGCTTTATGTTCTGCCAACTTGGCAGCCATATTTTTGGCACCACGAAAGGTCAGTGTGGCGACTTGATCAAGCTGTTGATAAATGTGTTCAATTGAGCCCAGCCCTTGCAATAAGGCCGCGGCTGTTTTTTCACCGACACCAGGCAAGCCAGGAATGTTATCCACTTTGTCGCCCATCAGCGCGAGATAATCGATAATCAACTCCGGCCCGACGCCAAATTTCTCTTTAACCGAGATCGGGTCGAGCAATGTATTATTCATCGTGTTAATTAAGGTGACATGTTCGTCTACCAGCTGCGCCATATCTTTGTCACCGGTTGAAATCAACGTATGACGCCCCGCAGCGCTAGCTTGACGGGCAATAGTACCGATAACATCATCAGCTTCAACGCCGCTAATACAAAGTAAAGGCAGACCCATAGCTTCGATGATCAGATGTAACGGGGCAATTTGGCTGCGTAGGTCATCAGGCATCGGCGGGCGATGTGCTTTGTACTCTTGATACATTTCATTACGAAACGTTGGGCCTTTCGCATCAAACACCACGGCCATTTCGCTGGGCTGATATTGTTTTAACAAGCTTTTAAGCATGTTCACCACACCATAAATAGCACCAGTGGCTTCACCTTTTGAATTGGTTAAGTGCGGTGGTGAATGATAAGCCCGAAATAAATAGGAGGATCCGTCAACCAAAATTAACGGGTTTTTGGGGATATAGACCATGATAATAATTCCTGCAACGCTGATGCGTAGTAGCATGCCACAGCCATCCCCCTACCACCAGCTGAACCGGTTGACTTTGCTGCGTTAAAAAGAGAGTAAGCTGTGGATAACTTTGTGCAAAACCCATAGAAAGATGTCATCCTGCTTGAGACAGAATGTTAATGGTGGTGATTTAAGTGGTTGTTTTTATTTAACTAAACGGGGAAACTGCAAGTGCCGTTATTCTTATTTTTTTGCATTGCGTAATGTGGAAAACGATTTACTGCTTGGCCCGCAATCTTCCTAGGTGCCAAATATCCTCATCAAGCAGGTCGAACAGACTATCACAATAACCGGGTTTGCCTAGCCTCTTTTTTAAAAAATTTCGCTTTAAAAAAACCGTTTTGCTGCGCCTTTTGGCATAAAGCAATAAGCATAAGCCTTTGCGGCGGTGTCGCGGCTAAAAGTTTACACATGGCAATGCAATGCGCTGCACTAACAATCTGCCTAAGCTCTTCCGTTTCGGTTGAGATGCAGGCTATAATGCGACCAATTACTTATGGCTTTCAGTATGGGATCAACACTATGAATAAATTGACAGTTGCAGTAAGTTTGCTGCTGATTACCATCGGCGTCCACGCGAGCGCAACCTCTGATGCCGACGCTATTGCAAAACGCATTGCGCCAGTAGGTCAGGTTTATGTTGCTGGTGCTACCCCAGCTGTGGCTGCCGCGGCAACAGGTCCACGCAGTGGCGAGCAAGTTTATCAATCTGCCTGTTTTGCCTGTCATGGCACGGGTGCACTTGATGCGCCAAAACATCAATCTGCTGATTGGAAGCCGCGTTTAGAGCAAGGTTTTGATGTGTTATTAAAGCACTCTATTGAAGGCATTCGTAACATGCCCGCTAAAGGCACCTGTACCACTTGTTCTGATGATGAAATTGCTGCCGCCATTCGTTTTATGACGGATGGTGTATAAACAGAACCAGCATTTTCGTTTTAATAAAACCGCGCCAGTCGCGGTTTTTTTGTGCCGATTGGGCTATGCTTGTTTAACAGCACCCTGGTTATTTAATTAAACGAATTTGCTCTGTAGCCCTTCCATGTGTTTAAACTTTGTGCATAATAGCCCATTGTTATTATACATCTGACCAGTTTGTAATCGTTTCAGGATCGGAAGCTTGACTAAACAACGAACGCTCCAATATCAATTAAAACAAGCGGGCAATAAAATCAGACGGCTGTTGCTGTTAATCGCTCGGCAAAAAGAAGCCTATACCATTCAGGGGGCTTTGTTGCAGCTGTCAGAATTGGCCAGCCATATTAGTGATATGGCCGATTTTTATCCGGCGATCCACAAAATGGTCTCTGAGCAGTTACACGCCGAAAACTTTTATGTGGTGCTTTATGATGCTGATACTGAGCATTACCAACTGCAGTACTTCTCTGACGAAAAAGATCAGCAACTCATTACTTCTATTCCAGACAACGCTTTCTCTCGTGGCTTAACCGGTTATGTGGCTCGTTACCAGCGGCCATTGTTATGTGACGAAGAGGAATTTGACGAATTAGTGAGAAGCGGCGAGATCGAAGCACAAGGTTCACCCTCAGCACATTGGATGGGTATCCCTTTATGTCGTGGTGAAAAAATTATCGGTGTTATGGCGATCCAGTCTTATGACAGTCAGTATCGTTATAACGAGCAAGATTTAAAATTGTTTAGCAGTATTGGTTCTCACACTGTTATTGCTTTAGATCGAGTAAAGAGTCGTGAACTATTAGAAAGCACGGTGAAGGAACGTACCTTGCAATTGCAAGAAACCAACGACTTTTTACAAAAAGAAATTAGAGAACGTATCCACGGTGAAAAGCTACAGGCGGCGTTATATAAAATATCTGAGCTAACGGCCAGTAGCCAAGACATGCAAACGTTTTACCAAGCGATCCATAAAGTGCTCTGTAATTTTATGGCTGCGGAAAACTGTTACATTGCCTTACTCAACACCGATGGGACGAAATTAACCTTTCCGTTTTATGTTGACCAATTTAGCCCTGCAGCCTTTGATCGGCCACTAAGCCGAGGTTTTACCGAATATGTTATCCGCTGTGCTGAAGCGCGACTCATTAACCCTGAGCAAGCATCATTACTGGTTGAGCAAGGTGAGATCCGCCGAGGTATGAGTGGTACCACTGAGCTAGAGAAAGCAGCTCGACATTCAAAAAGCTGGCTCGGTGCTCCGCTGAAGATTGACCAAAAAGTCATTGGGGTGGTTGCGGTTCAGTCTTATGTTGATGGTTATCATTATAGCGAGCAAGAGCTCACTATTTTACGTTTCGTTTCACAGCATATCGCGGTAGCGATCCAGCGTAAGCTTGCTGCGGAGAAGCAAAAACAACATCAAGAAGAACTGGAACGTAAAGTCTTTGAAAGTACCCGTGAGTTGCGTCAAACCAACTTATTTTTACGCCTGCAAGTTGAAGAGCGTAAAAAAGCGGAGCAAAAATTGTTCTATGATGCGAATCATGATGTATTAACCGGGCTTGCCAATCGGCAGATGTTTCTGCAGCAATTAAAACAACAATTTTTATTAAATAAACGCCAACCGCAAACCGGAATGGCATTGCTGTTTTTAGATCTCGACCGTTTCAAATTGATCAACGACACCTTAGGCCATCATATTGGCGATGCGTTTTTAATTGAAAGTAGCAAACGTTTACTCAGTGCGATCCGCGAGCATGATGTGGCCGCACGCTTCGGCGGTGATGAGTTCGTGATTATGTTATTAAACTTGCAATCTGAGCAAGATGCCGAAGAAATTGCCCAGCGCATTATCGACAAATTCCGCCAGCCCTTTGTGTTAGAGAATAACAGTGTCAATTCGGGCATCAGTATTGGTATTGCGCCATTCAGCACAGACTATCACCATGCCGATGCGATGTTACGCGACGCTGATGCCGCCATGTATCACGCCAAAGCATTAGGGCGTGGTCGCTATGTGACGTTTGAATCAGGTATGCGCGATCAAATGTTAAAAGCGCTAGGTGCTAATTAGCGCTAACTGAGCGGTGTGTTTATAAGGCTAATCTTTATTCAGCATTTGCCGCAAACGTGCGATATTCGATGCCGCAGTTTGCTGGCGTTGCTCTGCAGTTTTAGGTTGATTAGGCTGTTGCCATTCCAAATCGTCTTGTGGTAACTCGGTTAAAAAGCGGCTGGGTTCTGGCCGAATCACTTCTCCATATTGCCGACGCTCTCGCGCATAAGTAAAAATGAGCTCGCGCTGTGCCCGAGTGATACCCACATAGGCTAAACGGCGTTCTTCTTCGACATTATCTTCATCAATACAGCTTTGATGCGGCAAAATGCCTTCTTCCATGCCCACCATAAACACATAAGGGAACTCTAAGCCTTTCGAAGCGTGCAACGTCAGTAATTGCACCTGATCGGCGTTATCTTCTTGTTCTTGCCGTTCAAGCATGTCGCGTAAACATAATTTGCTAACGACTTCACTCAAGGGCATCGGCGGTTCATCATCTTTGCCGTTGAGCATTTCGACAATCCAGCGGTACAGTTCATTGACGTTTTTCAGGGCCATTTCAGCTGCTTTAGGGCTGTTACTGCTTTCAAACAACCAGGCTTCATAGTGACTTTGCCGGATCAAATCACGGATGGCTTCGGCAGGCTCTGCTCGCACGGCATTATCGGCTAATTGATTAATCCAATCGGCAAATTGTTTCACGGCCTGAAAACTGCGTACCGGTAAAGTATGACTTAGCCCCGGGTGGCAGCACGCTGCAAATAAACTGATGTGTTCTTGATTGGCCAGGTTACCAATTTTCTCCAAGGTGGCATGGCCAATTTCGCGGCGCGGCACATTGATGATCCGCAGCAAGGCATTATCATCATCTTGATTCACCAACAAACGCAGATAGGCCATTACATCTTTAATTTCACTGCGTGAGAAAAAAGACGTACCACCGGAAATTCGATAGGGAATACGGTTGGTCATTAGCGCTTTTTCAAACACGCGTGCTTGATGATTGCCACGGTACAGCAGCGCATAGTCGCGATAATGGCTGCGATGGGTAAAGCGATGCGAGATAATTTCGGCAATCACTTTTTCGGCTTCGTCTTCTTCATGCTTACAAGGTAAGACTTTTAGTGGCACACCATAGCCATTCACGCTAAACAGTTTTTTCTCAAACTCGTGCGGGTTATTGGCAATTAAGATATTGGCCGCTTTTAAAATGCGTTCTGCTGAGCGGTAGTTTTGCTCAAGTTTGATCACGTTTAATTCAGGAAAGTCTTTTTTCAATAACACCAAGTTTTGCGGCCGCGCACCGCGCCAAGAATAAATAGACTGGTCATCATCACCGACCACGGTAAAGCGGCGACGCTCGCCCACTAACCAGCGGACTAACTCATATTGGCTGGTATTGGTATCTTGATATTCATCTACTAACAGATAGCGAATTTTCTGTTGCCAGCGCTCACGTGTTGCTACATCGTGTTGAAACAGCAAGGTTGGCAGCATAATTAAATCATCGAAATCACAGGCATTACAGGCCTTGAGCATGGTGCTGTATTGCTGATAATAATTGGCTAAACTGATGCTAGCGGCATCTTGCGCTTGTTGCACAGCCAACGCAGGTAAGGTTAAGTCGTTTTTCCAGTTAGAAATTTTGCTTTGCAGCGCTTTAATCTGCTCTTTATCGCCATTGTATTCGTTGGCGGTTAACTCTTTGAGTAGCGCAAAGCTGTCTTGATCATCAAACAGGCTGAAATTAGCTTTATAACCCAGCTGTCGATATTCTTTTTTAATAATATCTAAGCCAAGGGTGTGAAAGGTGGAAATAGTTAGGCCACGGGTAGCGCTTTTCGGCAATTGGGTGTTAATTCGCTCACGCATTTCTCGTGCGGCCTTATTGGTAAAGGTCACGGCGGCAATATGACGAGCGGGTAATTCGCACTGCTGGATCAGATAGGCTATTTTATTAATAATAACGCGTGTTTTACCACTACCCGCACCGGCTAATACTAAGCAGGGCCCGGAGATAAATTTTACTGCTGCGTCTTGCTGTGGATTTAACTTCATAGTGTTTGCCTGAACTGAGGAGCTGCATTGTAACCAATTTTTGCGGTAAATTTCATTCGCGTTCTGGTCAGAAGACCGTAGAATGGTTAGATACTATCACAGTGCAGCCTGAACCCTGGCTGCTTAGCGTAACGGAGAATCTGATGTTAGATCCGAAAAAAGTTGAAGATATTGCACGACAAATTGGCAGTATTATCCCGCCACAATTAAAACAGTTTGCCGATGAATTAGAAGGCAAAGTTAAGCAAGTGCTGCAGGCAAAGCTGTCAGAGTTAGACTTTGTTAGCCGCGAAGAATTTGATGTGCAGCGTCAAGTGCTGTTGCGAACGCGCGAAAAAGTGGAAGCTATGGAACAGCAACTGGCCGCGTTATTAGCTGAGAAAACCCAAGATTTCAGTAAAAACGCCTTACCCAGTTCTGATCAGGAATAAATGATGAGCGGGCAGTTCACTGCCCGCCATGGTTATTTTTGGACGGTTTTTAAAATTTCAGTTAAACCCGCCACTGCACCACCAATGTTCGCCAGTTCTACCGGCACGATCATGCTGTTGTTGGTTTTAGCCAGGTTGCCGAACTCTTTTACATACTGCTCGGCCACGCGTAAATTTACCGCGTTTTGACCACCCGGTTGATTGATGGCTTCAGCAATTTGTCGAATACCCTCAGCGGTAGCAATAGCGATTAATTCAATTTCTTTTGCTCGACCTTCGGCCTCGTTGATTTGTCGAGTTTTATCGGCTTCCGACAGGTTGATCACTTCCTGCTTTTGACCTTCAGACACGTTAATCATCGCTTGGCGTTCACCTTCAGACTTGGCAATTGCAGCACGGCGTTCACGCTCGGCGCGCATTTGTTGCTCTAGCGCGTCTTTAATGCTGACTGGCAATTCAATATCGGCTATTTCATAACGCAACACTTTAACACCCCAAGGTGCTGCGGCATCATCCAGGGCACGTACTACTTCTTCGTTAATTTTGGCACGCTCTTCAAAGGTTTTATCTAGGTCGGTTTGGCCGATCACAGAGCGCATGGTGGTTTGAGCCAGTTGCGAGGCGGCATAACGATAATTGTTAATGCCGTAACTGGCTTTGTGCGGATCGATCACCTGAATGTACAAGATACCGTCGATGCCGACCTGAATGTTATCTTTGGTCACGCAGGTTTGACGAGGAACATCGATCACTTCTTCTTTTAACGTGTGGGTGTAAGCAACTTTATCGATAAAGGGGATCAAAATATGAAAGCCCGAGTCTAGTGTGCGTGAGTATTTACCTAAACGCTCTACTACAACGTTACTACGCTGTGGCACAACCCGTGCTGATTTAAGGATGGTAATCACCACCGCGACAGCAAAGCCTAGGGTTAATACCGTTTGAATATCCAGTTGTTCCATAACACTCTCCTACAATTAATACGTGCTGTAAAGTTAAGACGATTGTGGCTTATTGGCCGCGACTTCGAGGTGGATGCCTTTATTGGCAATTACCCAAGCCACATCCCCGGCTTTTAATATGTCGTTAGAATGCGCATCCCATTGCACGCCATTTAACACCACACGACCTTGGCCTTGTTGAAAATCCAATAAAACCGTAACGCGATCGCCGATATCTTGGCTCAGCGAGCTGGGTTGCGTCTCACTATCAGCGGTAAAGCCGACAAACCAGCTTTTAAAGCGGCCTCGTGCGGTGAAGAGCAACAGCAGGCTGACCAGACCAAACACGCTGTATTGCATGCTGGCTGATTCAATGAGCCCAAAGTGCAATAAAATACCGACGACGATAGCGGCTAAGCCGAGGAATACCGCCACAATGCTGGTTGCCATTAACTCTGTTAAAATCAGTACCACACCAATAATGATCCAAATCATTGCTGTACTCATTTTTTCCTCCTATTTTTACGGCCATTACGTAATGACATGGCTGCCCGAAAACGTTGTAGTAACTGTATATTTACATTTTATTATTAGCAAGTATTTACTCGATTTGCACTGTTAATTGTTGATCAAGGATTAATAAAAAATGCAGCACGGTTTCAACGACTTGATGATAAAACGCCAAATCTACTTTGTCGGCGGTGTCGCGCGGGCTGTGGTAATCGGGATGGTCGGCTACCCCAAAGTACATAAACGGCACCTGTTGCTGATGAAACACGCCGTGATCAGAGCTAAGAGTCCAATCTGCCGTGTTACCTGCCAGATACCAAGGGCGATCATGGGCGGGCAGTAATTTCACTGCGCTGCGAGTTTGTAACTGTTCAATTAGCGGTAATAGCCAAGGGTGATGATAAGTGCCAACGGCATACAATAATTGGTGGGTATCACGGCTTAACATATCAATATTAATGTTAAAGGCCAGATCGGCAGGTTGTAACAAGCCGGTTCGGAACAGCGCCACCGCACCTTGTAAGCCTTTTTCTTCACTGTCTAACGCAATAAACAACACCGGATGACGCAAAGGATGAGCCGTTAAATAGCGTGCCAGCTCAAGCATGGCGGCTACACCCGAGGCATTGTCATCGGCGCCAAAGTAAATATCGTCGCCGTGCATACCTAAGTGATCATAATGTGCGGTGATCACCAGTGGCTTAAGGTTAGCTTCGGTGCCGGGTAATAAACCGATAACATTTGCCGCATTATCTACGCCGGGGATAGTGGAAGACGCACCACGCAGCCAACGACGCCAAGAAAAATGTTCTGCCACGCTGTAAGGGTGCAAATAACCGTCGGTTCCAGCAGCGGTTAAACCGATTTCGGCAAATTGCTCGGCAATCCATAAACGGGCAGCAATACCACCTGGTGTGCCCGGTGCTCGACCTTGACGCTCAGCAGCGGCTAACCAGCTCAGGTCGGCCAGTAAACGATCGGGGTCTAAACGGTTTAAAGTGGGTTCAGCAACAAAGGTCGGTGTGATAACACGGATCCGTTCGGCTTCGCGTTCTGTGAGTTGATTAAGCCAAAAGGGCCAAGCCCATTGATACAATGCCCAGCCGAACAAGATGAAAATAGCGGGCAACCACAGTCGTTTTTTGTTTAGCAACGTCTTTACAGCCATGTGTCAATCGATCCTTAATACATTACAGCAGCGCAGTTTGCTGAGTGCAACAAGCCTGCTGCTCAGCGGTTAACTTCAGATTATTGTGCAGCGGTGATTTTAATTTCTATTTTCCAATGCGGATCCGCTAATTTTGCCGCTACCGTTGCCCGTGCTGGTGCACAGCCTGGGCTGAGCCATTGCTCCCATACTGCATTCATTGCCGCATAATCCGCAAAGTCAGTTAAATAAATAGTGGTATCAACCAGTTTATCCTTGCTGCTTTGACAGCGCGTTAACAAGGCATCAACTTGGCTTAATACGTTTTGGGTTTGCAGCGTAATATCATTACTGTCGGTGTCAGGCACCATGCCAGCACAAAATACTAAACCATTCACAATTACCGCTTCAGAATAACGACTAGCAGGATCAATACGTTGTATGCTCATAATCACTCCAAAAAAATAGTGCAGCAGGCATTGCTGCTTATTAAAGCTGAATTATGCAGGCTATTGTGCGGGATGGCAAAAAGGGCGTATGGCAACAGAGTTGCGTACGCCAAGCTCGCGGTTAGGATGGGGGTTATTCTGCTTTTGTGTTATGCAATGTCACCAGCGTAAAGGGCTGCATTGCCGGTAACTGTTGCTGTAATTGGCGCTCTAATTGCTGTAACTGTTCAAGCTCAGCACACAAGGTTGCGGCTTGCTCTTCTAGCGCTAGGGCTTTGCCTTGCATGTTTTGCTCGAGTTGCTCACCCATGGTTTCCATACGCTCGCCAAAAGCATTCATACGATCTTCAAATGAGCCACTACCACTTAACATGCTCTTGCCAACATGCATCAACATATTGCCCATCAGTTGCTGCACCATGTCTTCCATGGCCGCATCAAACTCTGGCCCAAAGGCTTGGTCTAGTTGCTCTAGCTTGCTGCCATTCAATAGCAAGGTATCGCCTTGTTGTCTTACCACTAAGTCTAAGCTTTGGCGAAGGTGTGCAAAAGCCGGTTGCAGTGCGCTTTGTTCCATGTCTGATTGGCCAGTTAACCCTGCAAACGTTTGCTCTAAGGCGGTGGTGGCTAACTGCAAAGCGTTGTTAACTAAATTCAGCGTACTGAAAGCTTGCTGGCGAACACTTTGCTGGTATTGCTGTAATAGCGCCGCAGTACTGGCATCGGTAGGGTGTAATTGCTCGGCAAGCCACAATTGGCCTGAGTTTGAAATACGCCACAGCGGCTGCTCTTCAGCTTGCAGGCTGACATCTTGCGCTGTAATGCGTAAATCATGCTTTAACGTTAAATGACAGTTTTCTGCTGCACTGAGTTGCCCAACAAAAAAGACACAGCAAATAAGTAATAAGGTTCTCATGATCAGTCCTTGGTTGTATTTCAATCACGCTGAGTAGTTTGCAAAGCCAATGCCAACTGCACATTATTGAATTTAATAGCTTTAATTTTTAAGGTGGCAGTTGTGACTGCTTAGTGTTG
Organism: Alishewanella sp. SMS8; assembly: GCF_030737935.1. Lineage (NCBI taxonomy): Bacteria > Pseudomonadati > Pseudomonadota > Gammaproteobacteria > Alteromonadales > Alteromonadaceae > Alishewanella > Alishewanella sp. SMS8. The sequence continues at coordinate 1,495,872 of NZ_JAPJEA010000001.1, read as the reverse complement.
GCATGAAATACTATTTTTTGGCGAATTAGACCACATTGTTTCAAGGGGTTTTGGTCAGCATGAGTGGTTTTTAATTACTAATTGGCATAAAGAAGAGAGATCCATTCTTTTACCTGAATGACTTTAGCTGGCTAAAATAATCATCTAGATTTTTTGCAGGATATTTTATGCTTTTATCGTCTCTTGTTGCCCAAGCTAGCCCGTTGTCTGAGCAGCAAATTATTGAGTTGCAAGCTTTGCTGGTGAAATTGAATCCGATCCAACAAGCGTGGGTGAGTGGTTATTTAGCGGCCAGTGCCCAGTTAGCGGGGCAGACGTTAGCCGCACCCAGCGCCGCCACCAGTGCTGCCGCGCCAAGCTTAACGGTGTTGTTTGGCTCGCAAACGGGTAATGCCAAACATGTTGCAGAGGATATTGCAGCCGCAGCAACGGCCAAGGGGTTCGCGGTAAAAGTACAAGACTTGGCCGAGTATAAAAATACCAGCTTGAAAAATGAACGCTTGTTGGTGATGGTCACCTCAACTTATGGTGAGGGCGAACCGCCCGAAAATGCCATCAGTTTTTATAATTTTCTCTTTAGCAAGAAAGCGCCTGCGCTGCCTGAATTACGCTATGCCGTATTAGGCTTAGGCGATACCAGCTATGAATTCTTTTGTAAAACGGCGCAAGACTTTGATGAGCGTTTCGCGGCATTAGGCGCAAAAGCGCTGATTGCCCGTGCCGATTTAGATGTCGATTACGCTGAGCAAGCCGAGGAATGGCAACAGCAGCTGATAAAAGCACTGGAGCCCGAATTGGCTCAGGTAAGCAGTGCGGTAGCGGTGGATTTGACGAGTGTAGCTGCGCCAGCGGCAGTCAGTAGCTATAACAAGCAGCAACCCTTTAGTGCGGAATTGTATACCAACCAAAAAATCACAGGTCGAGACTCGACTAAAGATGTGCGGCATATCGAAATTTCTTTAGCCGGTTCAGGTTTAACTTATCAACCGGGTGATGCCTTAGGGGTCTATTTCCGTAATGATCCGTTGTTAGTGCGCGAGTTGTTATTGCTCACCGGCATTGCCAGTAATACGCCGGTGCAGTTATCCGAGTTGCAGCTACCGATAGCCGAGGCCTTGATTGAGCATCTAGAGCTAACGCAATCGTATCCGGGGTTTGTTAGTCGTTATGCCACGGCTATCGGCCATGCCGAATTACAAACCTTGGCGGCTGACAAAGTGGCGTTGCGACAGTATTTAGCCGATCGGCAAATTATCGACATCGTGCGTGATTACCCAGGTTTATTAAATGCCCAGCAATTGGTGGATGCGTTACGTAAGCAGCAGCCACGTTTGTATTCGATTGCCTCGTCTCAAGCTGAAGTGGAAGACGAAGTACATCTTACGGTGGGAGTGGTGCGTTATAACGCCTTTAACCTGCTGCATCTCGGTGGCGCATCAGGCTTTTTGGCTGAGCGCCTAGCGGAAGGTGAGCAGATTAAGGTATTTGTAGAGCAAAACAACAATTTCCGCTTACCCGAAAATGACGACACCCCGATCATCATGATTGGCCCCGGTACCGGTATAGCGCCGTTTCGCGCCTTTTTACAAGAGCGAGATGCCCGCGGTGCCAGCGGTAAAAACTGGTTGTTCTTTGGTAATCCGCATTTTACCCAAGATTTTCTCTATCAGGTTGAACTGCAAAACTATTTGAAACAAGGTTTGCTAAATAAATTAGACGTGGCCTTTAGCCGCGATACGGCTGAAAAAATTTATGTACAACATAAGTTAATGCAGCAAGCTGCGACAGTATGGCAGTGGTTAGAGCAGGGGGCGCATCTGTATATTTGTGGTGATGGCAATCGCATGGCGAAAGACGTACACCAAGCTTTGCTGAGCATCATTCAGCAACAGGGCGGCAAAGATGAAAAAGCGGCCCAACACTATTTAGACCAATTACGGGTTGCTAAGCGTTATCAGAAGGATGTGTATTAATGAGCCAATATCCAATCAAGCCAGAATTTGTCGCCCAGGGTAAGCTGTCTGACAACGAACGCTTAAAAGCCGAAAGTGAGCATTTACGCGGCACCATTACCACTGACTTAAAAGATGAAATCACCGGCGGTTTTACCGGCGATAACTTTATGCTGATCCGTTTTCATGGCATGTATCAGCAGGATGACCGCGATATCCGCGCTGAACGCGCGGCACAAAAATTAGAACCGCTGCACAATGTGATGCTGCGTGCGCGCATGCCAGGTGGCATTATTACGCCAACGCAGTGGCTGGCCATCGATAAGTTTGCAGCGGATAAAACGCTGTACGGCAGTATTCGTTTAACCACTCGGCAAACCTTTCAATTTCATGGTGTATTAAAGCCACACGTGAAACCGATGCACCAATTTTTAAGCAGTATCGGTATTGATTCCATTGCCACGGCCGGCGATGTAAACCGTAACGTGCTGTGTACCTCTAATCCGGTAGAAAGTGAGCTACATCAACAGGCCTATCAATGGGCGGTGCAGATCAGTGAGCATTTATTACCGAAAACTCGCGCGTATGCCGAAATTTGGTTAGATGAAGAAAAAGTCGAAACCACTGAAACCGAGCCGGTGTTAGGTGAACATTATTTACCGCGTAAATTTAAAACCACCGTGGTGATCCCACCGCATAACGACGTGGATTTACACGCCAATGATCTTAACTTTGTGGCCATTGCCGAGCAGGGCAAATTAATTGGTTTTAACGTGCTGGTTGGCGGTGGTTTAGCCATGACCTTTGGTGACACGGCAACCTATCCACGCCAAGCAGAGGAGCTGGGTTTTATTGGCCTTGAGCACGTATTAAAAGTGGCCGAGCATGTGGTTACGGTGCAGCGTGATTATGGTGATCGGGTGAACCGCAAAACAGCCAAAACCAAGTACACCATTGACCGCATCGGCTTAGATAACTTCCGCGCTGAAGTAGAGCAGCGCGTAGGTGTCCGTTTTGCGCCGGTGAAGCCTTATCAGTTTACCACCCGTGGTGATCGTTTCGGTTGGGTAGAAGGCATAGATGGTCAACATCACTTAACGCTGTTTATTGAAAATGGCCGGATCTTAGATTTTCCGAACAAACCGTTAAAAACCGGTTTAGCCAAAATTGCCCAGATCCATCAGGGCGATTTTCGGATGACCGCTAATCAAAACTTAATTGTTGCAGGGGTGCCGGCCAGTCAAAAAGCGCAAATTGAGCAGTTAGCCCGTGAGCACGGTTTAATTGACGATAACCACAGTGAGCAACGCAAAAACTCCATGGCGTGTGTGTCTTTTCCAACCTGCCCGTTAGCCATGGCAGAGGCCGAGCGCTACTTACCTGAATTAGTGACTAAGGTCGAGGGCTTATTAACTAAGCATCAAATCAGCGACGATCATATTGTCTTGCGGGTAACCGGCTGTCCGAATGGCTGTGGTCGGGCCATGCTGGCCGAAGTGGGGCTGGTAGGCCGCGCGCCAGGTAAATATAACCTGTATCTGGGAGGCAACCGCATTGGTACGCGTATTCCAAAACTGTTATTAGATAACGTCGCTGAAGCCGAGATCCTCGATACGCTGGATCAACTGATTGGCCGCTGGAGTCAAGAGCGGCAAAGCGGTGAGTGCTTTGGTGATTTTGTGATCCGCGTTGGTGTGGTCGCAGCAGTCAAAGTATCAAAAACGGATTTTCACGCGTAAAAGGTAACAATAATGAATGCTATCGCCCAAGACTATCACGCCATTTTGCGGCAATCAGCCGCAACTCAGCAAGCGTGGTTGCAACAGATCAATGCGCAGCTCGCTCCCATGAGTGCCGCACAGCGGGTGCAGTGGGCGTTAGCTAATCTACCGCTCAATCCGATGCTTAGTTCCAGTTTTGGGATCCAGGCGGCGGTGATGCTGCATTTAGTCAGCAGTCAGCAGCAGGATATTCCGGTAGTGTTAACCGATACCGGTTATTTATTTCCTGAAACCTACCAATTTATTGATCAGCTGACAGAGCGGCTACAACTGAATTTAAAAGTGTATCGCGCCACATTAAGCCCCGCCTGGCAAGAAGCTCGCTTCGGTCAGTTATGGCAAACAGCGGAGGGGTTAAAACACTATAATCAGTTAAACAAGGTAGAGCCGATGCAGCGTGCGCTGCAACAACTCGAAGTAGGCTGTTGGTTTACCGGCTTACGCCGCAGTCAAAGCAGTACCCGTGCCGATAAAGCTATTGTTGAAATTAGCCGTGGTGTGGTGAAGGTGCAACCGATTATCGACTGGTCTAATAAAGACGTGTTTTATTATTTAAAAGAGCACAACTTGCCATATCACCCGTTGTGGGAAAAAGGTTATCTCTCTGTCGGCGATACGCATTCCACCGTTAAATTTGAACCCGGGATGCGCGAAGAAGACACCCGTTTTAACGGCCTTGGCCGTGAGTGCGGTTTGCATATGGATGGTGATGGTATTTAGGTTTTTTAGCGTTGCACTTTCACTTCGCTGAAATTTCAGCCATAGTAACGATATACTTTTTACCAACATAATCGTATTGCAATGAAATGGTTTGTCATCTTGTGTTTAGGCTTGCTGTTTCAGCAAAGTCAGGCGGAGCCGCTGGTGATGTATACCGAGCATTTCCCTCCTTATAGCTATGAACAAGATCAGCATGTTACTGGCTTAAATGCGGAAATTGTGCGGCGCACTTGTGAAGTGGCGTTACTAAAGTGTGACTTTCAACTGATGCCGTGGCTGCGGGCACTGGAAACAGCACAGCGCACACCGAATAGCGGCTTATTTTCGACCGCTCGTAACGCCTTACGTGAAAAAAAATTTCAATGGGTTGGGCCTATCGTGCATGCTTCAGCCAATATGTATTGGTTGGCTTCGCGCTCGGATACACCGCCTCAAAATCTTGAAGAAGCCAAAAAATATGTTGTTGCGGTTGCCCGTGGCGACGTTTACGAAATATATTTGTTAAGCCAAGGTTTTGAAGTTGGCGTCAATTTAATTCAATTCAACAGTAAAGCTGATGCGGTATTGCCCTTTTTACATGGCAAAGTCGACTTACTGATCGCTTCTGATTTGATTTTACCGGTCTGGTTAGAGCAACATCAACAAACCCCATCAGCGGTAACTGCGATAATCGATTTATCTACGATTGGCAATAATTATCTCGCCTTGCACCCACAAATGCCCATCGCCACGGTTGAGCGTTTGCAAGTAGCGCTTGATCAGCTTAAGGCGAATGGTGAATTTGATGCCCTCTCAAAACAGTTTTTGGTGAAACCTTCACCAAGCTCTCGTTAATTAAGTACCAATGTCGTTAAACAGCGCAAACCATACTGCTGAGTGACGGTGCACTACGTATCGATAAAAATAGGCTATTGAAATTCCGTTCAGCCGCCCTAATTACCTTAGCACTATTGAGGTTGCGATTATTTTTGACCTGATAGCCGCTGTGCAACATATATAACGGATGAAGCAAACCATCTTCATCGATTAAAGTGATTAGGATGATTTGTTTTATTCGTTTTAAAAGTCTGGTCGAGTTAGATAGACTAGTCGGCGTTGAAACAAGAAACTGTTTTTATTAACCCAAAGGAGCAAGACAATGTCTTCATTAATTAACACTAAAATCAAACCTTTCAAAGCGACTGCCTTTCATCAAGGTAAATTCGTACCAGTAACTGAGCAAGACTTACTGGGCAAATGGTCTGTTGTTTGCTTCTACCCAGCTGACTTTACTTTTGTTTGCCCAACTGAATTAGGCGACTTGGCTGATTTCTACGCTAAGTTCCAAGAAATGGGCGTTGAAGTTTACTCAGTATCGACTGACACGCACTTCACGCACAAAGCATGGCATGACGCGTCAGAAACCATCAAGAAAATTCAATACCCAATGATCGGTGACCCAACAGGTGCCATCACACGCAACTTCGGCGTAATGATTGAAGAAGATGGTTTAGCGTTACGTGGTACTTTCGTGATCAACCCTGAAGGCGTGATCAAAGTATGTGAAATCCACGACTTAGGTATCGGCCGTAGCGCTGCTGAATTGTTCCGTAAAGTGCAAGCTGCACAATACGTAGCAGATCATGACGGTGAAGTGTGCCCAGCTAAGTGGACGCCAGGTGAAAAGACCTTAGCGCCTTCTTTAGACCTAGTTGGTAAGATCTAAATTTGATGCAAACTGCAGGCAACTGCAGTGTGACACGCTAGATACAGTACTCCCCGTGAGGCTGTAATCTAGCCTCACACTGCCAAACTCAAGTTTGGTGTCAGGCCAGCGGCTTCGCTGGCCTCGCTCTCCCTTGCCCTGCTGCGCCGCAATCTCCATATTTTTTAAGGATTTATGAGTTATGTTAGATACTAACCTGAAGCAACAATTACAAACTTATCTGCAGAACCTGAAAACTCAGGTAGAGCTGGTGGTATCTTTGGATGATAGCGCCAAGGCAGCTGAGGTAAATGAACTAGCAACGGAAATTGCTGAATTATCAGATTTAGTCAGTGTGTCGCGTGATGACAGCGCAGCTGACCGCAAACCGTCGATGCTGGTTCGCTCTGCTGCGAAAAATACGCAAATCACTTTTGCTGGTGTGCCGCTAGGACATGAGTTTACCTCATTAGTACTGGCCTTATTACACTCGGGCGGCCACCCTATCAAAGTTGAAGCCGATTTGATTGAACAAATCAAAAATATTCCAGGCGAGTTTAAGTTTGAAACTTATATCTCCTTAAGCTGCCAAACCTGTCCAGAAGTGGTGCAGGCACTCAATATTATGTCTGCCATTAACCCGAATATCACTAACGTGATGATTGATGGTGCCATGTTCCAAGACGAAGTATCGGCTAAAAATGTCATGGCTGTACCGTCGGTATTTTTAAATGGCGAATTATTCTCGCAAGGTGCGATTACCCTAGAGAAAATCTTACAGAAAATCGATGTAAATGCTGAAAAGCGTCAAGCTGAAGCGTTGAAGAATAAACCAGACTTTGACGTGCTCGTGGTCGGTGGTGGTCCAGCCGGTGCTGCAGCGTCTATTTATACTGCACGTAAAGGTTTAAATACCGGTATTATTGCAGAGCGCTTTGGTGGTCAGGTGGCGGATACCGTAGGTATTGAAAACTTTATCTCGGTGAAATATACCGAGGGCCCAAAACTGGTGGCCGGTTTAGAAGCACACGTGCGTGAGTATGACGTTGATGTTATGAATAACCAACGCGCGGTGAAGTTACGTAAAACTGATAAAGTTGAGCTAGAACTGGCGAACGGCGCGGTACTGAAAAGTAAGACCATTATCCTAAGCCCCGGTGCCCGCTGGAGAGAAATGAATGTGCCTGGCGAGCAAGAATATCGTGGTAAAGGCGTAGCGTACTGCCCACACTGCGACGGCCCGCTATTTAAGGGTAAAAAGGTTGCTGTGATTGGTGGTGGTAACTCGGGTATTGAAGCGGCCATCGACTTAGCCGGTATTGTTGAACATGTGACTGTACTGGAATTTGCTGCGGAGCTTCGCGCCGATGCGGTATTAGTGAAAAAAGCCAACTCAATGGGCAATATCACCATTATCACCGAAGCGCAGACTACCGAAGTGACCGGTGATGGTAACCGAGTAAATGGTTTAAGTTACATCGATCGTCCAAGTGGTGAAGCTAAACATGTTGAGTTAGCCGGTATTTTCGTGCAAATCGGTTTAGTGCCGAACACGGAATGGTTACGTGGTGCTGTGGAATTATCACCACGCGGTGAAATTATTATTGATGAACGCGGTCAAACTTCTATCCCAGGCGTGTTTGCCGCCGGTGATGCCACCACAGCGCCGTTTAAGCAAATCATTATTGCTTTAGGGGCTGGCGCAACAGCGGCTTTAGGCGCGTTTGATTATTTAATTCGCCAGTAGGTTCTGGTTCCACTGAGTTTTGTTATTGCTATTCTCATCCCTGCTTGCGGCAACTTCGGTTGCCGCTTTTTTTTGCTGTCATTTTGTTAAAAACGACAACACCCACACGCGTTGCACCTTCGCCGTAAGCTGATCTTAGCTCAGCCGTTTGGTATTGCAATATTAATAAGCCGCTATCGTTTTAATGCCTTTTGGTTATAACAGAGCGCGAATATCTATTTCCGTTCAGTTAGGCTGAGCGCTATGATTCATCATTAAGATGGCCTGTATCCGCTAACTGTAGGAGCCTTTGTGCAGTATCTGCCTTTGTTTGTAAAACTTACCGATAAACCGGTACTGATTGTCGGTGGTGGCTCGGTTGCCTTACGCAAAGCCGGCACGCTGCTTACGGCGGGTGCCAAGCTGACGGTGATCTCTCCCGAGTTTGCCGCAGAATTTATCGAGTGGCAGCATCAAGGTAAGGCAGAGCTGATTACCGGCTATTTTTCTCCAGAGCTACTGGACGGTAAATTATTAGTCATCGCCGCCACCGATAACGATAGCGTTAATGCTGCTGTATTTGCCGCCGCCACCGCCCGCAATATGTTGGCCAATACGGTAGATGATCAGCCTAAATGCAGTTTTATTTTCCCTTCGATTATAGACCGTAGCCCGATTATTATTGCGATCTCCAGTTTTGGTACGGCACCGGTGTTAGCGCGCCGTTTACGCGAAAAGCTCGAAACCTTATTACCCCAGCATCTTGGGCCTCTAGCACAGTTAGTGGGGCGATTTCGCGATAAAGTTAAAGCTAAATTTCAAGGTTTTGCTGCGCGTCGGCAGTTTTGGGAAAAAGTGTTTGATTCTGATGTGGTGCGCGATCTTGAGCAAAACTTACCCGCGCAAGCGGAGCAGCGTTTAGATGCGATGCTGCAAGATCAGGTGCCTGCGCGGCAAGGCGAAGTGTGGATTGTCGGCGCCGGCCCAGGCGATCCAGAGTTATTAACCTTAAAAGCGCTACAATTAATGCAACAAGCTGATGTTGTTGTGTATGACTATCTGGTTTCGCCAGAAATTTTAGAACTGGTACGGCGTGACGCCGAACGGCTGTGTGTGGGTAAAAAAGCGGGGGCGCATTCGGTCGCGCAGCAAGAAACCAATGCCTTACTGATCGAACTAGCCTTAGCGGGTAAAAAAGTGTGTCGTTTAAAAGGCGGCGACCCCTTTATTTTTGGTCGTGGCGGCGAAGAAATTGAGGCGTTATTGCCGCACCTTATTCCGTTTCAAGTGGTACCGGGCGTGACGGCTGCCGCAGGCTGTGCCGCTTATGCGGGGATCCCATTAACGCATCGTGAGCATGCACAAAGCGTACAGTTTGTTACTGGCCATTGTCGTAAAGACGGTGATCAGCCCGACTGGCATAGTATGAGTCGCTCGCAGCAAACCTTAGTGATTTATATGGGTATTTTAAAAGCGGCAGATATTCAAGCCCAGTTAATCGCGGCAGGGCGGCATGCCAACACCCCCTTAGCCATTGTTGAAAACGGTACTCGGCGCGAGCAGCGTGTGATCACCGGTACTTTGGCTGAACTGGGCAGCTTGGTGCAACAACATCAGGTGGTATCGCCGGCGTTAGTGATTATAGGTGAAGTGGTTGCGTTACAATCGCAGTTACATTGGTTTGGGCAGCGGCCCAGTGCCGCAGTGTTTGCACAGCCGCTAACCCAACTGCAGTAACCGCCAGCGCAGGGTATACTCTGCCTAAGCGTACTAACAGAGAGTGAATAATGGCGAATAATGCGCATATTAAATGGCAAGACTATCAAGTGGATGCCACAACCCGAGCTGAACTTAATGGTCATCAAAGTGCGGTAGTCTGGTTTACGGGGCTCAGTGGTTCAGGTAAATCGACGGTGGCCAATGCCTTAGAGCAAGCGCTGCTGGCGCGAGGTACCCATACTTATTTGCTCGATGGTGATAATGTACGGCATGGTTTGTGTGCTGACTTAGGCTTTAGCGCCGCCGATCGTACCGAGAATTTACGCCGCGTCGGTGCGGTGGCGGGCTTAATGGTCGATGCTGGTTTATTGGTATTAAGTGCTTTTATCTCGCCTTATCGCAGTCAACGTGAATTAGTGAAAAGCTTAGTGCCAGCAGGTAAATTTATTGAAGTGCATATCGCCACGCCTTTGGCTGTTTGTGAGCAGCGCGATGTCAAAGGCTTATACAAAAAAGCCCGTGCCGGAGAAATTAGCCACTTTACGGGCATCTCTGATCCTTATGAGCCGCCTATCGCTGCTGATTTAGTGCTTAATACCGCTGAGCTTACTATTGAGCAAAGTGTTGAGCAATTGCTGGCGCTTTTACAGCGCCGGCACATTATTATTTAACGTGAGTTGGCGTGGCCTTATCGGCTAAATGAGCTTATTCATGGCATGACAGCCTTATTTAATCTGGAATTCAACATGCAACTTTTACAGAATATTATTCAGATCGCCGAACAAGCCGGTGCGGCTATTTTAACGGTATATCAAAAAGACAGCAGTGATTTTAATATCACCGATAAAGCCGATACTTCACCTCTAACCGCTGCCGATTTGGCGGCACATCAGTTAATTGTGCAAGCGTTAACGGCACTGACCCCCGAGATTCCCATTTTGTCTGAAGAAGCCGCCGATATTAGCTGGGATATTCGCCAGAAATGGTCGCGTTATTGGTTGGTCGACCCCTTGGATGGCACGAAAGAATTTATCAAACGGAATGGCGAATTTACCGTTAATATTGCACTGATTGAACAGGGTGAGCCGGTGCTTGGCGTGATCCATGCGCCTGTGCTGGAAAGAACGTACTCTGCGGCAAAAGGCATCGGCAGTTTTGTAAAAAACGCCAGTGGTAGCCTGCCTATTCAGGTGAGTAAACCGGGTGAAGTTATTCGTGTGGTCGGCAGTCGCAGTCATCCAAGCCCCGATTTAGCCGGTTATCTCGCACAGTTTCCGCAGCATGAAATGGTCGCGGTGGGCAGCTCACTCAAGTTCTGCTTAGTGGCTGAGGGCAGTGCCGATGTCTATCCTCGTTTTGGCCCAACCATGCAATGGGATACCGGCGCTGGCCATATTATTGCACTAGAGGCCGGGGCAAAAGTGAGTTTTAGCGGCATCGATGCGCAGGTTTATCATCGTGAAAACCTCCTGAATCCACACTTTATGGTGTCAGCACTTAACGACTAACCGCAAAAATTTGGTTACACTAAGCGCAGCTAATAAAGGTGACTTATGCGTTTAGATAAATTTATATGTGATTGTACTGGTTTGACGCGTTCGCAAGCCGGTAAAAATATTCGTCAAGGCCTTGTGACGGTCAATGGCGAAGTGGTGAAACAAGCCGCGCGCCAAGTGTTAGCGGCTGACAGCGTAACCTTGGATGATCAACCGCTGCAGCTGATTGGTTTACGCTACTTTATGTTGCATAAGCCTGCCGGTTACATCTGCGCTAATGACGATCCAGAACATCCTACCGTGTTTACCTTACTCGACGAGCCACTTGTTGAGCGCCTGCACAGTGTAGGGCGGCTGGATCTGGATACTACCGGCCTCTTACTGTTAACCGACGACGGGCAGTGGTCACATCGATTAACGGCGCCAAAGCATCATGTTCCGAAAACCTACCGTGTCTGGACTGCCGATCCAATCCCTACAGAGGCCATCGCGCAATTTGCCGAAGGCATCATGCTGCGCAACGAAAAAGACGCCACTAAACCCGCAGAGTTGGTGATTGTTGATGAATGCGAAGCCCTGCTGACCATTCATGAGGGGCGTTATCATCAAGTAAAACGCATGTTCGCCGCGCTTGGCAATAAAGTTGAGCAGTTACATCGCGAGCAAATTGGTGGGTTGAAATTACCAATAGATTTAGTTGTAGGTGAATACAAAGAGCTTGATGAAAAAGAGTTGAGCCTGTTAAACAGCTGATGTCATTACCAGTATAGACCGAGAGAGAATCCTATCTCGGTTGATTCGCTGTCCTGTGATAAATTCAAGCGTACTTCTGTATTGGTACTTAATGCGTATCTGGTGGCAAACTTTATATGATGAGTGTCGGCGCCAGATTTGAAGTGCCTTACTTCAGCATCTAAATTTGTAGCTAAACTGTCGCTAATATACCAAGTTGTTAGTAGGCGAGTGGCGATAAAAGAATTATCGACATTCGCATCACGGCCCGAGTAGCCAGCGCCAATAAAGCCACTGATGTTAAAATGTGGCGAGCTTTGAAATGCATAGCCAATACCAGAACTTACTTTCACAGCGTTGCAAGTGGTGCAACCAAGTTGTGTTTGTGTTGAGCCAATGTCGATATACCAAGAATGATTTTGATCTCCTGGTAGCCCCGTTAAGTTTGCTCTAACGCTTTCAATTTTTAACAGCGACAGATCTTTGATAAAAACTCTTTGAGATGTAAAACCTAGACTGAATTCACCCATACTCAATGCAGAATATTTGACATGACCTTCTTGCGCATCTAGAGCATCATAATATGCGGGTCGAATTTGTAACTTAGCAAAGTTTTCTGCATTACTGGCATGCACAAGTTGAATGGCAGCAAGGCTAGGTTTACGACCTAAATGCGGACGTCTGTTTGAGATAAAGGCTGTCTTTAATCTACCAGGTGGTAATTGATAGCGTAATAATAGAGAATTTTTATAATAGATCTTGTTTAGATCGGCATCTCCTTTATCCGCTTTGAGCATAAACTGAAAATAGTCTATCAAGGTATCGACAATTTGTTGTTGTTGCTCGATGTTAAAATCGGCCAATTGCGCAATACTAATCTTCTCAGGTGTATGCACCATATTGCTAAGTTGTAACTTCTGTTCATTACTCAACATAGCAAAACGTTGGTAAAGTCTGCTTTGCCTGGAAGGGTGGTATTTAATGTGCTTAATGATAGGTTTTTGGTTGGTGTTATCCTTGGCCAAGTTTTGCATTATAGCTTGGGGAGTTGCCCATAACCGTGAGGCATCGGTAATGTTATTTTGTAATACCAATTCCAATAACTGTCCCATATGAAATGCACAGTTACGATTAAAGAAAAAGTATTGATAGTCTATTTCTAGCAGTTCCCAAATATGCCCGAGAAGTAGTCTTAGTGCCGTTTTATCAAGGTCTAGCTCGTATTCCCATAGATCACGCAGTTCAGACTCGCCATAATTTCCAGCATGCAGAAAATATTGTTGCTGGGTGAAAGCTGAGTCATAACCGCCAATAATGCCTTTGATAATATATGCTGCCATATTTTCATTAACGGGTACATCAGCACCGAAGTTAATAGCGGTGTTTTGTAAATCCGAAAGTTCGCTATTAGCACTATTAAGTTTAATCAATAAATGCCCATAGTAAGATGCTGGGTTACCCAGAAAGCCAGTAGCAAACACTATGCTTACGGATTCAATTTCCTGTTCTTGGCTAAAGGCCTGAAAAGCAGGGCAGGACATCTCAGTAATGCCAAGCGTGGTAAAATCAAGTTGTGTTTTCAGCCAAGCATAACGACCAGCAAATCGACATTGCGGATGATTATCTGGGTTCATTTCCTGTTGTGGTTCAGCAAAAGCTTTTAGCGTTGATATAAGCTCTGCTTTAGGATTAATCTGACCCTGACCATCTAAGAAAAACCGGCTAGAGGTGACAAAACTGCGACCATTGTCATAAACAAGGAGTTTGAGCCATGTAGGTGAATTTGCTAACCTTGAGATAGACTCTTGGTTTTCGAATGAGTAGGCACTAGCCAATTTGCCAAATAGGCAAAGACAGATTGCGAGAAAGAAACGAGTCATTGAAATGTTCAGAATAGGATAGAAAGAAAAAACTTTCTATCCTTGTTTTCCTTATTAAGCTTCGTTTACAGCGTTAACAACAGCTGAGAAGAACATTTGAGATTTTTCGATTTTGCTTGCGGTATTATATTCGTCAGCAATAACGTGTTGTGCAACTTGCGCGCGTAGTGCGTTAACAACATCTTGCTTCGCGGTTTGCTCAACTTCGAGGATATTCATTAACGCTACTAAGTGTTCACCTTCACCACGAGCTGTGTCTTCGATCAGGTTGTCATAAGTATTAAGAATAAACGTTGCCGCAGTGACGTTTTTGCCTGAACAAGTTTCTGGACTTGCAGTAGCAGAAGTAACAGCGGTGGTACCGATGTCCCAAATTACGTTTGAGGTTACGGCAAGGGTTTTGTTTTCTGAAAATAATGCTGCACCAATACCACAATCAGAAAAAGGGTTTGGACCTGAGCCAACTTCTTTTGATTTATCTTGCGCATTAGCTGAGCCTACAACTGTGAATGCCATCAATACTGTTGCAAAAACACTGTACTTCATATCAAATCCTTTAGTTTATTGTTATTAAATACACTATAAATAGTGCGGCAATATTTATATCTTTTCTAAGTTTTAAAATCTAGTGGCATTAATAAAAAATAATTGTTTTGTGGTTATTGTGAAATTTTGAGGTTGTGACTAAATAACTTTCCTAGAAACAACAGGTTACTCAGGGAAGAGAACTTAATGCTGTTTGCGCGTTCAGAACGGTCGCCAAACTAACTCGCTAATAAGCATAGAAACAGCATTAAGTATGAACAGAAAAGCTTTTTTATATAGCGCGGAAACTCGCCGATTAAAGATGATTATTTATAAAACACGAGATAGAGCTCCATACAGTCCTGGTGGTGTTAACGCAAGGACGCTTGGATATTAGCGTTCACCTTGGCGTGTAGAGTTGTTTGCGCTGTAACTGAGCAAGTTATGCTACATTCAGATCCTTAGCTCTACTATCAGATGCTGGTTGCACAAACACAGGAAGTGACTGGCGTAGATCTGAGCCAACCCTCTAAAATCCAAAACTTGGATAAAGAGGAGAAACTGGAGTCTACCTAGGAAGCGCTAGCAGTTCACATTATTGACCACTCGGTGTTTTGCAAAGATTAATTGGATATCCATCTGAATCTTAAAATCGGTGTAGATTTGGAGCATCGTAGCAAGCAGAGTAGGGTAGCAACGTCTGGCCAGAAAATAAACATTATCTGGCGGGAGCATTGCAAGGCCAGACTGGGCAAATCGTTTATGTGGGAGATGGCCGCAAGGCCAGTGACTTATTTATTAAATTGCTAGAAAGGCTTAAAGGACAATATCGTCGGGCGAAAAGAATTGAATTAATCATCGAACAGATCATTCGGAATCATTATTGTAAAAACATGGATGATTTGTTGAAGCACGTTTATTATTTAATGAATACCGCTAAACAGTTTCTGGGTAGCAAGCATGGACTAAAGTAGGTTTATCACAATTAGGACCACTTATTTAGTCTTAATATTAAATTAACACTAGAGCAAAGGGAATGTTATGAACTTTATCGCTTTTTTAATTTTAGGCGCCTTGGCGGGTTGGATAGCGGGCAATATTATGAAAGGCCGCGGTTTTGGTTTGCTAGGTAATATTGTGGTGGGGATTGTCGGTTCTATGCTGGGCGGTTTTTTATTTAGTGCGTTGGGCTTAAAAGCCTTTGGTTTTGTTGGTTCGTTAATCACGGCAACGGTAGGTGCTGTGGTGTTATTGTATTTAATCAGTTTAGTCAAACGTAGCTAGAGCTTAAAAACCCTAATCATATTTACCTTAAAATAAATCTAACGAGCCAGCGGCTATAACCTCTGGCTCGGTACTTAGCGCTTTCACTTTTAGCCGGGCACGCCGCTGCGCTAACAGCCGTAAAATTCGCGAACGTTCACTGGCCGGTTTTTGTGGCCAATTAAAACGTTCGTCTCGCGAGCGCAAACACCCTAAGCAATAACCTCTATTATTACTTTGGCAAACCCCAATACAGGGGTTCGGTATGTCAAACAGCTCAAGTTGATCCATACATTTGTTTGCCTGTTAGCTTTGAACTAAGTCGCTAGCGCGTGATTAAGCAAGATAGCGTTAGTCTTTTTTGTGCTGCGTCGCGTTTAGTTCTAATTGCTTCATGGTTTTTAAATGCTGCAAATAAACAATAAACATACAAAAACCTACACCAAAAATCACACAAACACTTAAGAAAAACCAGAGATTGGCATTCATTATTAACTCCAAGTCAGTAAAGCCGCACTGTTTAAAACATCAGCGAAACGATGAGTGGTATTACCTCTACTGTAATAGCAGACTGGCCAAGGTACAAATTTTAATTTATTTGTACAAAAAGTGTCTTTTTTTTAGAAATCGGTTGACTCCAGACAGATAGACGTCTATTAATAGACACATTGTGATTAGGTGAACTGATCCTCAACAATTAACCGATTAGAGTTAGTGAGTAAATAATATGCGTTTAGCTTCCATTCTAAACATTCTTGTCCTCGTAAGCGTGGTGATTATTAATCTCCGCGGGGGCGGTGTTTTCGGAAGATAAGATGCAAATCGATTTCCAGCAAAACCCCCGCTCTGCAAAGACCGGGGGTTTTGTCGTTTCAGGGCAGAGTAAATTTTCATCGGCCACATCAGTAAAAGGTTGAGGTTACACATGAATGGCGCAGAGTTGGTATTAAAGGTGTTACAGCAGCAAGGGGTCGATACCATTTTTGGTTACCCAGGCGGCGCTATTATGCCCATTTATGATGCGATCTATCACAGTACGGTAAAGCACTATTTGTGTCGGCATGAACAAGGCGGCGCTTTTTCGGCGATTGGCTATGCGCGTTCTTCCGGCAAAGTTGGGGTGTGTTTAGCCACCTCTGGCCCGGGTGCGACCAACCTGATCACGTCGTTGGCCGATGCTTTATTAGATTCTGTGCCCTTGGTAGCGATCACCGGTCAGGTATCTCAAGCCGTGATGGGCTCGGATGCCTTTCAGGAAATTGATGTGTTAGGTTTAAGCTTAAGTGTCACCAAACACAGCTTTATGGTGCGTAATGTCAACGAACTGGCTTCGATCTTACAACAAGCCTTTACCTTAGCTCGCAGTGGTCGGCCAGGCCCTGTGCTAGTCGATATCCCAAAAGATGTGCAATTAGCGGCTGTTGCTGAACCAGAGTGGATTAGCCCGCCAAGTCAACGTGTTAACACCTCTTTAGCGAATACCGCAGCCGCCCGTCAATTGATCAGTGCCGCAAGCAAGCCGATGGCTTATATCGGCGGGGGTGTGCATATGGCTGATGCTTTAGCGCATTTACAGGCCTTTTTAGCCGAAAGCGTGATGCCATCCGTGACCACGCTAAAAGGCATGGGCTCGGTGGCTCGCGATAATGTGCACTATTTAGGCATGCTGGGCATGCATGGTACGCAAGCGGCCAATTTAGCGGTGCAGCAATGCGATTTATTAGTGTGTTTAGGCGCACGTTTTGATGACCGCGTAACCGGCAACTTAGAAAAATTTGCGCCCGATGCCAAAGTGATCCATTTGGATATCGATCCGGCAGAAATTAACAAAGTACGTTTTGCCGATTGCGCCTTGCTGGGTGATATGAAGCAAATCTTACCGGCGATCACTACGCCGACACAGTGCGATGCGTGGTTGGCTCACTGCCAACAATTAAAGCAGCAGCATGGCTGGCGTTATGATCATCCCGGCGAAAAAATCTATGCGCCCTTGCTGTTAAAACAGTTAAGCGAGCGCATGCCCGATAACAGCGTGGTGTGTTGTGATGTTGGCCAGCACCAAATGTGGGTGGCGCAACATATGCGCTTTAACAGCCCGCGCAATCATCTTTCTAGTGGTGGCTTAGGGACTATGGGGTTTGGTTTGCCGGCCGCCATTGGTGCCAAGTTAGCCCGCCCCCAAGATACGGTGTTAGCGGTCAGTGGCGACGGCTCTTTTATGATGAATGTGCAAGAGCTGGGCACCATTAAGCGTTTTCGTTTACCGGTGAAAATTGTCTTAATTGATAATCAACGCTTGGGCATGGTTAAGCAATGGCAGCAATTGTTTTTTAATGAGCGTTATAGCGAAACCGACTTATCCGATAACCCTGACTTTGTGGCTTTAGCCGCTGCATTTGCTATCCCTGGCCATACGATCACCCGCAAAGACGAAGTCGCCGATGCGCTAGAGGCAATGTTCACCTGGCCAGGTCCTTATTTACTGCACGTACGCATTGATGAAACAGAGAATGTCTGGCCATTAGTTCCGCCAGGTGCCGCTAACCAAGATATGATGACGGAGACTAACTAATGCAACATACCCTAACTATCACCACCAGCAATGAGGCAACGGTTGTTGAGCGCTTATTGCAGGTTACCCGTTATCGTGGTTACAAATTGGCAGGTTTAGAATTAAAACCGCTAACCGATCGCGCAGGTATGCGCATTACCTTACAAGTACAAAGTGATAAGCCTATCGCTTTACTCACCAGTCAATTAGTTAAACTTTATGATGTGCAGCAGTTGGAACTAGCGTCTGCTGCTGTGGCCGCGCTTCGCGCCTAACGTTTATTTTTAGGAAAGACAACAATGCCAAAGTTAAGATCTGCAACCGTTACCGAAGGACGTAATATGGCTGGCGCCAGAGCATTATGGCGCGCTACAGGTGTGAAAGACACCGATTTTGGTAAGCCCATCGTCGCGGTAGTGAACTCTTTTGTCGAATTTGTACCAGGCCATGTGCATTTACGCGATTTAGGTAAATTGGTTGCCAGCAGCATTGAAGAAGCGGGCGGTATTGCCAAAGAATTCAATACCATAGCGGTGGATGACGGTATTGCCATGGGTCATGGTGGTATGTTGTACAGCTTACCCTCGCGTGAGCTGATAGCCGATTCTGTTGAGTATATGATCAACGCGCATTGTGCCGATGCCATGGTCTGCATTTCAAACTGTGACAAAATTACGCCGGGTATGTTAATGGCGGCGATGCGCTTAAACATTCCGGTGATCTTTGTGTCTGGCGGCCCGATGGAAGCGGGTAAAACCAAGTTATCTGATCAAATTATCAAATTGGATTTAGTGGATGCCATGGTCTCTGCGGCCGATCCCAACGTCAGCGACAGTGATAGCGCTGAAATTGAACGCAGTGCCTGCCCAACCTGTGGCAGTTGTTCGGGTATGTTTACCGCGAATTCAATGAATTGCTTGGTAGAAGCTTTAGGCTTAGGTCAGCCGGGTAATGGTTCGTTATTAGCCACGCATGCCGATCGTAAAGAACTCTTTGTGCAAGCCGGTTTCCGCATTATGGAATTGTGTAATCGCTGGTATAAACAAGATGATGCCAGTGCTTTACCGCGTAATATCGCCAATAAATCGGCTTTTGAAAACGCCATGATGCTGGATATCGCGATGGGCGGTTCGACTAATACTGTTTTGCATTTATTAGCTGCGGCCATTGAAGCCGAAGTGGATTTTGGCATGGACGATATTGATCGCTTGTCTCGCATTGTGCCGCATTTATGTAAAGTGGCCCCGTCTACCCAAAAATACCATATGGAAGATGTGCATCGCGCAGGCGGTGTTATTGCTATTTTGGCTGAATTAAATCGTGCCGGTTTATTAAACCCGAATGTGCCGCATGTTTCAGGTAAAGATTTGGCTGATGTGATAGCGCAGTGGGATATCGCGTCTACCGCGCACGCGGCAGCCAAACAAATGTATTTAGCCGGCCCTGCCGGTATTCGCACGACTAAAGCCTTTTCGCAAAGCTGCCGTTACCCCAGTTTAGATGATGATCGGGTTGATGGCTGTATTCGCAGTAAAGAGCATGCTTACTCGCAAGACGGCGGCTTAGCAGTGTTGTTTGGCAACTTAGCGCCTAATGGTTGTATCGTTAAAACCGCCGGCGTAGAGAAAGAAAACTTAGTGTTTACTGGCCGTGCTCGGATCTTTGAAAGCCAAGATGATGCGGTTGCCGCCATTCTGGGTGGCAAAGTGGTGGCCGGTGATGCGGTGATTATTCGCTACGAAGGGCCCAAAGGTGGCCCGGGTATGCAAGAAATGTTGTACCCAACCAGTTATTTAAAATCGATGGGTTTAGGTAAAGCTTGTGCTTTGATTACGGATGGTCGTTTTTCTGGCGGTACCTCGGGTTTATCTATTGGTCATGTGTCGCCAGAAGCGGCCAGTGGTGGGGTGATTGCCTTGGTGGTAGAGGGTGATCGGGTTGAGATTGATATTCCGAATCGCAAAATTGGTATTGCAGTGAGTGATCAGGTGTTGGCTGAGCGCCGTGCGGCTATGCAGGCAAAAGGTAAGCTGGCGTGGAAGCCGGAAAATCGGCAGCGTGTGGTAAGCAGTGCCTTAAAAGCCTATGCGCTATTAGCAAGCAGTGCCGATAAGGGCGCTGTGCGCGATGTTTCTAAGCTGGAAGACTAATTAAGAAAGGCTATTGTAATTAAGTGGTGCAATAAAGTGCAGTTTTGCTAGTTAATCACACGCAAGGACGCCGTGGATACGTCCTTGTAGGCTCATCTCCAGCATCCATGCTGGAGACGCCTTGCTTAGTGATTTACTAGCTACCTGGTTGGTTTTGCAGTTTCGCAAGTTAACCATATGCAAGGACGCTGTGAGTAGGTCCTTGTAGGTTCCTCTCTAGCATCCGTGTTGGAGATGCCCTGCTTAGCGTTTAGCGAGCTGCACGTTTAGTGGGGCGCGTGGGTGTGTAACGTTAGCTGATTAGCTGGCTGCAAGGTGGGTTTAGTGACGTGCAGTTGTGTTAGCTGCGCAGATGGTTGGTTTAATAATATAAATAGTAAGAGCAATGGAGTCACAATGAATAATCTGGCAACAGTCCACCCCGAGCAAACGGATGCCGAAGTGATGCAACAGTATCTGCGGGAGATTTTGCTATCGCCGGTTTATCAAGCTGCGGTTGAAACTCCGTTGGATGACATGGCCAAGCTCAGTAAACGCTTGGGGCATCAGGTATTATTAAAGCGCGAAGATAAACAGCCGGTTTACTCTTTTAAAGTGCGCGGTGCTTTTCATAAGTTACACAAAGTAAAACAACAGCATACTGCTGCTGCCGTGATCTGCGCCTCTGCCGGAAATCATGCACAGGGTGTGGCCTTATCAGCCAGTAAGCTGGGCTTAAAAGCGACTATCGTTATGCCGATCACCACGCCTGAAATCAAAGTGGCGGCGGTCAAAGCCTTGGGCGGTAATGTGGTGCTGCACGGCACGGCCTTTGATGAAGCTAACAGTTTTGCGATTGCTAAAGCCAAAGACGAAGGCGCTATTTATATTCCGCCGTTTGATGATGCCGATGTTATAGCTGGGCAGGGTACGGTAGCAAAAGAGCTATTAAGCCAAAATAATCAATTGGATGCCGTGTTTATTCCCGTGGGTGGTGGTGGCTTGATGGCGGGTATGGCGGTGTATATCAAAGCTATTCAGCCACATATTAAAGTGATTGGTGTCGAGCCGGAAGATGCGGCTTGTTTAAAGGCAGCCATGGCCGCGGGTGAACCGGTGACCTTGGCGCGTGTTGGTTTATTTGCCGATGGTGTGGCTGTAAAGCGGATTGGTACGGAAAACTTTAATGTTGCTAAGCGCTTTTGTGATGAAGTGATCACCGTAACAAGTGACGAAATGTGTGCGGCCATTAAAGATATTTTTGATGATTTACGAGCAGTGGCGGAACCGGCTGGCGCTTTAGCTTTGGCCGGGTTGAAAAAATACAGCCAACGTTTAAGTAATAGCACGCTTGCTAAACCGCAGCATTATGCAGCGGTGCTTAGTGGTGCGAACTTAAATTTTGATACTTTGCGTTATGTATCTGAGCGCTGTGAACTTGGCGAGAAAAAAGAAGCGGTATTTGCCGTGACGATACCAGAAGAAAAAGGCAGCTTTCGGCGCTTTTGCCAAACTCTCGGCGGCCGAGCCATTACCGAATTTAATTACCGCTATGCCAGTGATCGTAAAGCGCATATCTTTGTTGGCATCAAGCTGCGGCACGGTGAGCAAGAGCTGGCGACAGTAAAAACATTACTCAGTGATGCCGGTTATCAATATTTAGATCTCTCTGATGATGAACTGGCCAAGCTGCATGTACGGCATATGGTCGGCGGTATGCCACCACGCGCCATTACCGAGCAGGTGTATCAGTTTAACTTCCCTGAATATCCCGGCGCATTGATGAATTTTCTTAACACATTAGGCGAAGATTGGAATATCAGCTTATTCCATTATCGTAACCATGGTGCCGCCACGGGGGATGTGTTGGCCGGTTTTGAAGTGGCTGAGCATAGCGATATTGCCAGTTACTTAGATAAGCTGGGTTATCAGTATCAATTGGTTAGCAACAATCAGAGTTATCAAACTTTCTTAACCGCAGGCGAATAGTGGCGGTTCTTGCTTGAGTTGAATAGTAGGGAACTTACAGCTTGGGTTGCTGCCTAAGCCTGCAGTGACACTTTGGACGTTTTTCTTGTTGGTTTTTAAAGGGGAGTACCACTATGAGTAAATCAGCGACAAGCGAGCATGGTCGCGGAGAGATCCGTGATAATGCGTTAAAAGCTTTAGTGACCAGTAAGTTGTTTCAAACTAGGGTGGTTAAGGCGAAAAAAGGCAAAGGTTCCTACAACCGCAAAGGGCGTAATTCACAAGATTACGCCCTTGTTGTTTCTAACGCCTCGCACTGATTGCTTTGCATCGCCGCCTACTTATCTTCTGTGAGTACTTCTGCTTTATTTAACTTTTCTGAGCATTAACCCTGTTGTATCTGGCCTAGCGCCCTCTTTTATAAACGCTTTTACGTAAAGTATTAAGCCCGTCGTGAGTCGGTAGGGTAGCGTTGTGTTTACAAGTCGGCGTGGCTCGCGTTAGGCTAAGCCTATGATAAAACGAAGAGTAGAATACATGTGGAGCATAGCAGTCGCGTCGGCGAATCCGGCGAAAATTAATGCGGTACAGCAATGTTTTAACGCTAACTTTCCAGAACAAGCACTGACAGTAACAGGGCTTAATGTGCCATCGGGTGTACCCGATCAGCCGATGAGCAGTGAAGAAACCTATGCCGGCGCTAAAAACCGTTTAACGGCCTTAAAACAAGCCATCGCTGCTGATTACTATGTGTCGATTGAAGCTGGGTTAGATGGCGATTTAACCTTTGCGTGGATGTTAATTGAGCATAATGGCAAGGTGGGTAAGGCACGTTCTGCGAGTTTAATGTTACCCAAGGCGGCACTTGCCGAAATAGAGCAAGGGCAAGAGCTGGGTGATGCAATGGATACCTTGTTTGGTACGCAAAACATCAAACAAGCGGGTGGCGCAATTGGCTTATTAACCCAAAACCGATTAAGTCGCAGCCAAGTCTATCAACAAGCCTTAACACTAGCGCTGATCCCGTTTCTTAATACCGAGTGGTTTTAAGAAAACAGGATCCACTTGGAAAAACGTGCCGTGGCAACGGCACGCTTTTTATTAAACGCTAGTGTGTAAGCGTACTTCAATATTACCGCGAGTAGCGTTTGAGTATGGGCAAACTTGGTGCGCTGCGGCGACTAACTGCTCGGCTTGGTCTGCGGCTAAACCCGGTAAGTTAATAAATAAATCAACATCTAAACCAAAACCCCCTTCGATTTTACCAATGCCTACTTCGCCACGAATGGTGCTGTCTGCAGGTAAGGCAAGTTTTTGCTGGCCAGCAACAAATTTTAAAGCGCCAATAAAACAGGCGGCATAACCGGCGGCAAATAATTGCTCAGGGTTAGTTGCATCACCTTTACCACCCAAGGCTTTTGGCGCAGATAATTTGCTGCTCAATAAATTATCATCTGAGTTAACTTGACCATCACGGCCACCGGTTGCGGTAACAACGGCTTTATATAATATTTCCATGTGTCGCTCCAATTGGTGAGTAAGTAAACCGGATTAAGCACCGGACGGACAGATACTAACGTCAATTTATCTTGTGCGCAATATAATTGCGTGAAATATTTTTATGCGGCTGAGATTCAGCGTATACTAGGTAGCATGCAAGGCGAAATGAGACCAGCGGTATGACAGAGAAAACCTTACCTTTAGCGCAGCAAGTGTGTTTTGCGTTATACAGCGCCAATAACGCCATGATGCGTTTGTATCGGCCCTTATTGCAGCCGTTTGATTTGACCTACCCGCAGTATGTGGTGTTACTCGCCTTATGGCAGCAAGACAATATTAGTTTGGGGCAACTAGGGCAGCAGACGTTATTTGATTCGGGCACTTTAACGCCACTGGTTAAAAAGTTAGAGCAAAAAGCCATTTTGCAGCGGCAAAGCGATCCCGCTGATGAGCGCGTAAAAAAAGTGGTGCTCACGCCTTTTGGTCGAGCATTAGAGCAACAAGTGGTCAATGTGATGCCGGCTTTACGTTGTCAGGTTGCCTTATCCGATGATGAATTGGTGTTACTGCGTGAACAGGCGCGTGCTTTGCAACTGCAAATTCAACAGCTTGAGCAGTGCCGTAAGTAGGCTGAATAAAGTCGGTTTGGTTGAGTGAGCCGCCCGCTAGAGCGTGATGACGCTGCGCCTTCATCGTGTTTGCCTGGCGCGTTTAACGGTAACTAACGTAATTTTTAGGGTCTTGGTCGAGCGCTATCAGGGTGTAAAATGCATTTCAACGCGCGGTTAAATAATTTATTGATTTAAACCAACTGGTTACAGTGGTGTCTGTTAAGGCCAGCGGTGCTGGCGTGTTATATTTTGTTACATCTGTAAGGTTTTCATTAATGGCTACAGCTGTTTTAATCTAGGCGTAAATCCTTTTTTATTAGCGGAGCCTGCTTTGAAATTATCTACTTTAAGTCTCGCCTTACTGGTTGCCCTCGGTGTAGCTGGCTGTACTAACACCACATCGGTTAAATCTTTACCTGAGGGTGTTACCCTAGTGGCCGAAGGCCAACAGCAAGCGGGTGAATTAAATTTACCCTATAAAAAATACCAATTAGCCAATGGCTTAACGGTTATTGTGCATGAAGATCAGTCTGATCCATTGGTGCATGTTGATGTAACTTACCATGTTGGTTCGGCGCGTGAAGAGTTAGGTAAGTCAGGTTTTGCGCACTTTTTTGAACATATGATGTTTCAGGGCTCAGAAAACGTTGGCCCGGAAATGCATTTTAAATATGTTACTGAAGCTGGCGGTACGCTAAACGGCACCACGAACAGCGATCGCACCAATTATTTCCAAACGGTACCGGTTAACCAGTTAGAAAAAATGCTGTGGTTAGAATCGGATCGCATGGGGTATTTTCTGGATGCGGTGACGCAAGAAAAGTTTGATATTCAATTATCGACAGTAAAAAACGAGCGCGGGCAGCGGGTAGATAACCAGCCTTATGGCCGTTATTGGGAGCAGTTATCGCAAGCACTGTATCCTTATGGTCACCCATATTCTTGGCCGGTGATTGGTCATATGGATGACTTAAATCGCGCCAATATGCCGGCGTTAAAAGATTTCTTTTTACGTTGGTATGGCCCGAATAACGCCACTCTGACAATCGGTGGTGCGGTTAAAGCGGAAGATGTGCTGCCCTTAGTGCAAAAGTATTTTGCCACAATTCCTGCAGGCCCTGCTGTTGAAAAGATGGCAAAAGCCCCAGCGGTATTAACCGCCGATCGTTATATCTCGATGGAAGATAACGTGCACTTGCCGTTACTTAGCATGACATTCCCTACCGTGTATGCCGGTCATCCAGACGAACCCGCGCTGAATATCTTAGGTGATATTCTAGGAAGCGGTAACAACTCTTTGTTATATCAAAGCTTAGTACGGCCACAAATTGCGGTGCAAGCCGGTGCAGGCCATCGCTGTCAAGAATTAGCCTGTACCTTTAACCTGACGGCATTACCACACCCAGCCTCAGGTAAAAACTTAGCTGAGTTAGAGCAATTGTTACGGCAAAACTTACAACAAGTGGCGGAGCGCGGCGTTAAACCTGAAGATCTAGCTCGGGCAAAAGCGCGCGTTGAAGCGCGTAGTATTTTCGGTTTACAAAGCGTGGCCGGTAAAGTGAGCCAGTTGGCTTACAATGAAACCTTTTACGGTGATCCTGACCGTATTGCGACCTTGTTAGCAGCATATGCTGAAGTCACCGCAGAAGATGTTATGCGGGTATATCAGCAATATGTGCAGAATAAACCTGCAGTGATTAGTAGTGTGGTGCCACGTGGTAAGGCCGATATGATTGCAGCGCCAGATAACTTCACACCGCGCACTTTCGACCCTGCTGAAGCCACAGCGTCTGAGAGTTTACCGACACGTGTAGCGAGTCATACCTTTGATCGTACAGCCGTACCTAAAGCCGGTGCTAACCCTGCGATCACCTTACCTGCTACATGGACCAGCGAGTTAGCCAATGGCATCAAAGTATTGGCGTCAATTAGCGAAGAAACACCGACTACGTCGTTATTGTTGCGGATCCCAGCCGGTAGCTATGCTAACAGCGTAGAACAAGCGGGTGTCGCCTCGATGATGGCGTCCTTACTGAACGAGAGCACTAAAAATTACAGCACCGAGCAAATGAGCATGGCGCTGGAATTACTCGGCAGTTCGGTGTCAATCAGTGCCGATGACCGCGATTTAAATGTGTTTGTCAGCAGTTTAACCAGTAACTTACCGCAAACTTTGCAGTTAGTGCAGGAAAAACTATTAAACCCAGCTTTTTCAGCTGAAGACTTTAATCGTTTAAAACAACAACGTTTACAATCACTGGCGCAAGCACAGAAAAATGCCAGTTACTTGGCCGAGCGAGCGGTAAGCCAGTTGATGTTCGGTGACACCATTGCCGGTCAGCCAAGCATGGGTAACGAACAAACCTTAGCGACGATGACCTTAGAGCAGATTAATAGTTTCTATCAAACCTTTGTTAAACCTGCTGGCGCGCAGTTAGTGGCGGTATCGGATTTACCTCAAGCCGAACTACTGCCGTTGTTAGCGAATATGGCACCACAGTGGCAAGGTAAAGCACCTGAGTTAAACTTGGCACTGCCTGCACCTAAGGTACAGACAGGCGCGATTTACTTAGTGCATAAAG
Source organism: Alishewanella sp. SMS8 (assembly GCF_030737935.1). Lineage (NCBI taxonomy): Bacteria > Pseudomonadati > Pseudomonadota > Gammaproteobacteria > Alteromonadales > Alteromonadaceae > Alishewanella > Alishewanella sp. SMS8. The sequence continues at coordinate 1,469,053 of NZ_JAPJEA010000001.1, read as the reverse complement.
ACCAATCACCACAATCCGAGATCCGTATTGTGCGCCGTGCTATGCCGCGTGATCTGACCGGTGAGTTCTATCAAGCGGGTTTGATGAACTTTACCTTAGGTGGCAACTTTAACAGCCGTATCAACCTTAACTTACGTGAAGATAAAGGCTATACCTATGGCGCGCGCAGTGGTTTTGGTGGTGATAAACAAGTCGGCATGTTTTCGGCCAGTGCCGCAGTGCGGGCTGATGTCACGCGTGAGTCGATTGAAGAGTTCTTAAAAGAGCTTAACAATTACCAACAAAAGGGTATTACTGCTGAAGAGTTAGCCTTTATGCGCAGTGCGGTAAACCAATCTGAAGCGTTACGTTATGAAACACCGAATGCCAAGTTAGGTTTTATGGCGCAGATGTTAGAATTTAACGTCGGTGCGGAGTTTACTCAGCAGCGTAATCAGATCTTACAGCAAAGCACGCAAGCGCAACTAAATGAGTTAGCCAGCCGTTATTTATCACCAGAAGAGATGGTGATTGTGGTAGTGGGTGAAGCAGATAAGCTCAAGCCTGAGTTAGAAAAACTGCAATTGCCGATTATCGACATGAAGCTATAAGCCGCATCAGTAAATAGAAAAAGCCAGGTGATGTCACCTGGCTTTTTTATTAGAGAAAACGCTGCACGTAAGAGCAGCTTGCTTGAATGTCATAACCTTCTGTTTGCGCCCACTGCAGCGCATGTCGTACCAATTTTTCTGCTAAACCCTTACCGCGAAACGCCGGAGGCACGAAGGTATGGTGAAAATTAATCACCTTGCCATTCACGTGATAATCTAGCTGCGCACTGGCATCCGCCAAGGTGAGCGTAAAGCGTTGCTCTGATGCGAGATGCTTAATAAGCGGTTCTGTCATAGCTTACTCCTCATCTAACCAAGGGGTTTCCGGTAATAACGCTAAATGCGCGGTATAGCGTTCTAAATTAAAGTTTTGTTGCTGTTCAACCACGGCAAACATTTCTGGGGCTAGCGCGCATGCCATTAACTCCATAGCCGCCTCACGACTGTGGCCTGTCATACGTAAACGCATTAAGGTCGCCATCACTTCTGTTGGGTAATTATCGGCTAATTGGTTTTCGAGTACTTCAAGTAGGGTTGCCTGATCGGTTAAATCGCTTTCTTGCATGTTCCAAGCCTCTGTTCGCGGTAAAAGCAGTGCATCACTGTGATGCTTAGGCTAAGCTAGCGAGCATTAAATAACAATCAACAAGTCGTATTATGCACGAAGTTTTCTCTGGCTGGCGCACCCGCCTGCAAACATTGGGGCCCGGTGTTTTAATGGCCACAGCCGCGATTGGTGGCTCACATTTGGTGGCATCAACGCAAGCCGGTGCCTTATTTGGCTGGCAGTTGTTATGGTTAATTTTATTGGTCAATATTCTTAAGTACCCGTTTTTTCGGTTTGGTGTGCAATACACCTTAGAACAAAACGAAACCCTGCTTGAAGGCTATCAACGCAAGGGTAAAGGCTACTTTTACAGTTTTGTTGTGTTAAATGTCGTCGCGGCGGTGGTGAATACCGCGGCAGTGCTAATTTTAACAGCAGCCTTGTTGCAATATGCGCTGCCCGGCAATTGGTCTTTAACCCTGTTGTGTTGCTTAATCTTGTTAGCTTGCTTACTGATCTTACTGCTGGGCCATTATCAGGCGCTAGACAGTGTCGCGAAAGTCATTATGTTGCTCTTAACCCTCACCACCGTAACTGCGGTTATTATTGCCGCTAAAAACGGCGCTGCCGCGCCAGCTGATTATGTTGGGCAATCCCCTTGGCAATTAGTGATGCTGGGCTTTTTAGTGGCGTTAATGGGGTGGATGCCCGCACCGATTGAGATTTCGGCGATTAGCTCATTGTGGCTAACCGCGAAACAGCGGCGACAACCGGTAACGCGCGCCCAGGGCCTGTTCGATTTTAACCTCGGTTATTGGTTAACCGCAGGTTTGGCGTTGGTTTTTGTATCCTTAGGGGCGTTAGTGCAATACGGTACTGCGCAGCCGATTGCCTTAGCCGGTGCTGCCTTTGCCCAACAATTGGTCGATATGTATGGCGCAACCATTGGCGAATGGTCAAAGCCAATGGTATCGCTGATTGCCTTTTTATGTATGTTTGGTACCACCATCACCGTGTTGGATGGGTACGCGCGCACCTTAAATAAATCGTTTTATTTGTTGGGTTGGCAAAAAGTGGATAATCGCCTGAGCTTAAGCAGTTGGCTAATCGTGCAGGCACTGTGTGGTATGGCGGTGATCTTGTTTTTCCGTTCGGCACTCGGCCCGATGTTAACCTTTGCGATGACTTTAGCCTTTTTAACTACGCCCGTTTTTGCTTGGCTTAATTTTAGTTTACTGCGTGGGGCAGGCATGCCGCCATTATCGAAAGGGTTAACCCTATTAAGTTGGCTTGGACTGAGTTATTTGTTTGGTTTTGCCGTATTGTTCTTGTGTTGGTATCTCGGCTTGCTCAGTTAAATATGGTTATTAGGAGTTAAGGGTGTCTCTTTGGCAGTTAATCTTGTTGTTTGTTGCGCAGTTAGCCCTGATTTTAATGGCGGCTCAATTATTTGGTCGGCTGGCTAGGTTTGTTGGGCAACCGAAAGTCGTTGGCGAGATGATTGCCGGTGTGGCGCTCGGCCCTTCTTTGTTTGGTTGGTTTTTGCCCGCGTTTCAACAAAGTATTTTTATCCCTGAAACACGCAGTTGGTTGTATTTTGGCGCGCAATTAGGTGTCGGCCTTTATATGTTTTTAGTGGGCTTAGAATTTAATACGCGTCTTTTTAAACAACATGCCCGCAGTGCCATTTCAGTGTCGCTGGCTGGTATGCTGGTACCCTTTATTGTGGCGGCTTTACTCTGCTTGTGGCTGTTAGAGCAGCCAGGCTTATTTGCGCCCGGTATCAGCTATTTTAATGCTGCGCTCTTTTTAGGTGCTGCCATTGCGATTACCGCCTTTCCGATGCTGGCCCGTATTATTTATGAGCGCGGCCTTGCTAATACGCCACTGGGTACAATGGCTTTGGCCGCGGGTGCGATAGATGATGCTGCGGCCTGGTTAATTTTAGCCTTGGTATTGGCCAGTTTTGGCGGAGGCATCAGTGTACTGTTAACCGCTTTAGTGGGGGGCGGTTTATATGCCTTATTGATGCTAACGAAGGTGCGGGGGTGGTTACAACCTTTGGCAGATCGGGTGGCGCAGCAGCAACAATTACAGTGGCCACCTTTTGTATTTATAATGCTGTTGTTCGCACTATCGGCGTGGAGTATGGATTGGGTGGGCTTGCATGCGGTATTTGGCGGGTTCTTATTGGGTATTGCCATTCCGCGCGGCCTGATGGCCGAATTACTACGCAAGCGATTAGAGCGCCTTACCATTTTGTTATTGTTGCCGATGTTTTTTACCTATTCGGGCTTAAATACCCGGTTAGATGTTTTAGGCAGCGGTAATTTGTTGCTGATTACACTCATTATTTTAGTGTGCTCAATTTTAGCTAAGTTTGCCGCCTGTTGGGCCGCGGCTCGTTGGAACGGTGCGGATAATCCAACCGCTTTAGCAGTGGGCGCCTTAATGAATGCGCGTGGGCTAATGGAGCTGATTATTATTAATATCGCTTTGAATTACGGCATTATTGAGCAAGGGCTATTTTCAATAATGGTGGTGATGGCCATTGTCACCACTTTGATGGCTTCGCCGCTGTTTCAGTGGGTGTATGGCCGTCATCAGCCAAAGAAAACGGCGACCTAGGTCGCCGCTCTGTAGGCTTCACGCACGTTACATCGCTAAGGTTTTTTCACCGCGTGAAATACCCGACACACCGCTACGCACCACTTCCAAGATCTGCGAACCGGCTAACGCCTGAATAAACGCATCCAGTTTGTCGCTGGTACCGACTAATTGCACGGTATAGGTATTGGCAGACACATCAACAATTTGGCCGCGGAAGATATCCGCACAGCGTTTTACTTCGTCGCGTTGGTTGCCGGCGGCTTTCACTTTTACCAGCATCAATTCGCGTTCAATGTGCGCGGACTCGCTTAGATCAGTCAGTTTCACTACTTCAATTAGTTTATGCAGCTGCTTAGTAATTTGTTCAATCACTTGATCATTACCGTGCGTCACCAAGGTTAAACGCGAAAGCGTGGCGTCTTCCGTTGGTGCTACGGTAAGCGAATCAATGTTGTAACCGCGCTGAGCAAACAAACCGACAAGACGCGCTAAAGCACCCGATTCGTTTTCGAGTAAAACAGAAATAATATGTCGCATGGTTAAGTCCTCTCTGTCTTACTTAAAAATAACTCATTCATGGCACCGCCTGGAATTTGCATCGGGTAAACATGCTCTTTCGGATCGATATGAATATCTAAAAACACCAACTGATCTTTGAGAGCAAAAGCACGCTCTAGGGCCGGCTCCAGTTCTTCTGTTTTCGTTACGCGAATACCGACATGGCCGTAGGCTTCGGCTAACTTAATAAAGTCAGGTAGTGAGTCCATATAAGAGCTGGCATAGCGCGATTCATAATTCATATCTTGCCATTGCTTCACCATGCCTAAATAGCCATTATTCAGGTTGATGATTTTTACACCCAGCCCGTATTGTTTACAGGTTGATAGCTCCTGAATATTCATTTGAATAGAGCCTTCACCGGTAACACACACCACATCGTCATCAGGGAAGTTCAGTTTAATGCCCATTGCCGCGGGTAAACCAAAGCCCATGGTGCCAAGGCCGCCCGAGTTAATCCAACGATTCGGTTTGTTAAATTTGTAATACTGCGCCGCGAACATTTGATGTTGGCCAACATCACTACAGACAAAGGCATTACCCTTAGTAATTTTGCTCACCATTTCAATGACATGCTGTGGCTTGATTTGTGAGGTGGTGGTGTCATAACGACCGCCATGCACGGCACGCCAAGCATTAATTTGTTGCCACCAACTGGCCAGTGCGGTTTCGTCCAGTTTTTTCTTTTTCTGCTTTACCAGGCCAAGCATTTCTTCTAGCACCGGCTGCACTAAACCAACGATTGGAATATGCGCATTAACCGTTTTAGAAATACTGGCCGGGTCGACATCAATATGAATAATCGTGGCATCGGGGCAGAATTTTTTGGTGTTGTTGGTCACGCGATCATCAAAGCGCGCACCTACGGCTAGAATAACATCAGCGTGGTGCATGGTTTGGTTGGCTTCGTAACTGCCGTGCATCCCCAGCATGCCTACAAATTGCTTATCTTCACCCGGATAAGCCCCTAAGCCCATCAAGGTGTTGGTTACGGGGACATTTAATAGCTGCGCCAGTTCAGTCAGTTCACTTGATGCGTGGCCCATTATGACCCCGCCGCCAGCATAAATGATCGGTCTTTTCGCGGCTAATAACGCGGTAACGGCTTTTTTAATCTGGCCGCTATGGCCTTTTAATTTTGGCTGGTATGAACGCAGCTTCACTTCGCTTGGGTAATCATAAGCAAAGGTTTGGCTTGGGATCGTCATATCCTTCGGGATATCGAGCACTACTGGGCCTGGGCGGCCGCTTTGGGCGATATAGAAGGCTTTTTTAATTAGTGCCGGAATATCTTCGGGGCGGCGCACCGACATATTATGTTTGACGATCGGCCGGGAAATACCGAGCATATCGGTTTCTTGGAAGGCATCTTCGCCGATTAAATGGCTCATCACTTGGCCGGTGAGCACCACCATCGGGATCGAGTCCATATAGGCGGTGGCAATTCCGGTGACGGCGTTAGTGGCACCCGGACCTGAAGTCACGAGCACCACACCGGCTTTACCGGTAGCACGAGCATAAGCATCGGCCATATGCGTGGCGGCTTGTTCATGGCGTACCAGCACATGTTTTACTTGAGTTTGTTGAAACAGCGCATCATAAATATGCAGCACAGCGCCACCGGGATAGCCATAGACGTATTCTACCCCTTCATCGGCCAGCGCGCGGATTACCATAGCTGCGCCCGATAACATCTCGGCTTGTTTGGATTGGCTTGTCATAATGTAGTATCTCATCAGTTGCTGAGGTAAAAGCAGTTTTAAGGCATTAAATACCAAAAACTGCCGACATTCCGTTACCGGATTGTCAGTGGTGCTACGTGGGCTGGTATGTCGGGAAGCGTAAGCTTTTCGCTACAGTTCCTGCGCTTTCTTTATGGCTCTGCTGGCGTTTTTTGTGCGCTTAATTAATTTACGGCAACTGCTTGGGAATGTCGATGCCTTTTTCACTTTTTAGCCATCTTTACTGCTTTAAAAAGGGCGGCGGCGCCACCATAGTATCAACTATCACTTTTGTTACAGGATTTACCGCTAATGCAAAACCCTATTGTTGACGTCACCATGATGAATGCGCGGGAGATCCTCGATCGCTCGATGCAACAGTTAGTGCTTTTTCAATTCTGGTCGGCTCGTAGTACCGGCTGTCAGCAGCTCACGGCAACATTAAGCAAAATAGTGCAGCAATATCCCAAGCAACTGTGTTTGGCGAAAGTGGATTGCGATGCTGAGCAAGATTTAGCCATGCAATTTGGTGTGCAATCGCTGCCCACCGTTATGTTTATTAAAGAAGGCCAACCGGTTGATGGTTTTGCCGGTGTCGAAACCGAACAACAAATTTTACAACGCTTGGCCGCTTACTTACCCAAGCCGGAAGATGACTTGCTAGCGAAAGCGCAGCGACAATTAGAAGCTGGGCAGATGAACGCCGCTTATCCGTTACTCGCCGAGGCCTTAACGCTGGCGCCGGAGCGTATAGAGATCAAAATTTGGTTAGCAGATTGTGCCATTAGCTTAGGTCAGTTGACGCAGGCTGAAAAGCTGTTAGCGGAAGTTCGTTTAGCGGATCAAGACGCCTTGTACAAAGCCGTGTTAGCCAAATTAGAATTAGCCCAGCAAGCCACCAATACCCCCGAGATCCAAGCATTAGAAGCACAATTAGCCGCTGCGCCAGAAGATAAACACCTTATCGAACAATTAGCGGTGCAATATCAGGCGGTGTTGCGCTCAGAAGAGGCGCTAGCGCTGTTACTGAAAATTTTGCAGCAAGATTTAAACTTTGGTCAGAGCAAAAAATTGTATTTAGATATTTTGGCGGCATTGCCGAAAGGTGATCCCCTGGCCAGCCAATATCGTCGTCGTTTATACGCCCTGTTGTATTAATGTCGAACGCACCGCTGCAGGGCAGTGCGCTGTCTGAGTTGTTTCAGCAGCTCAGCAGTGTATTGCAGCGCTATCGCCAGTATTGGCAGTTCTCACCGATGAACTGCCAGACATTACCCTTCTCGCCAGCCTTGAATGCACAACTGTCGCAACTTGGCGCCAGTGAGCTCGCGGTGCTAGATCAGGATCCGCAGCAACAACGCCGCTGTTTTGCCGAGTATTTTCCTGAGTTAATGACTTTGCCTTTGTGGTTGACTGCCAGCAAAACCGCCGACAATTCGCCTTGGCCGTTTTGGTTAACGAATGGTATTCATGGTCGTAAGCTCACGCAAATTCAGCAGTTTTGTCAGTTTATTCCTGAGCAAGCGTTGCCGGTGCTGGAATGGTGCGCCGGTAAAGGCCATTTAGGCCGGCTGTTTGCCGCACAATCTAGCCGCACCGTGACGAGTATCGAATGGCAGCCAAGCTTATGTGAGGCGGGCAGTGCCTTAGCTTCACAGCATAAGATCCCACAGCAGTTTATTCAGGCGGATGTGCTAACTACCGCCGGGGCGGCGGCAGTGCATGCCGAGCAACAAGTGCTAGCCTTGCATGCCTGTGGGGAACTTCATCTGCAATTATTAGCGGTAGCGGTAGCTAAAGGCTGCCAACAGTTACAAGTTGCCCCCTGTTGCTATCATTTAATTAGCAGCTCAGACTATCAGCCGTTATCTAAACAGGCACAAGCCGATGCGTTAGCGCTAAGTCGGCAAGATTTAAAACTGGCGGTGCAAGGGCAAGTTACAGCGGGTGAGCGGGTCAGTCGTTTGCGGCAAACCGAAGTGACTTGGCGTTTAGCCTATGATGAATGGCGCGCTTTGCATACGGGGCAGCGGGCATATCAACCGTTACCTTCGTTACCCAAGCAGTGGTTTAGTGGCGATTTTGCTGCGTTTGCCAAGATGGCGGCCAGTTTACAGCATTTGATTGCACCTGCAGTTACAGACTGGCCGAGTTATTTAGCGGCTGGCGAGGCGCGTTATCTGTTGGTACAGCGGTTAGATATCGTTCGGCACCTGTTTCGGCGGCCATTAGAGCTGTATTTGGTGCTGGATAGAGCCTTGTACTTGCAGCAACACGGTTATCAGGTAAGCGTACAAGCCTTTTGTGATTATCAGCTGACCCCACGTAATTTATTACTGCAAGCCAGCTTAAACCCCGCTGTTTAACGGCAAATCTAATGAAAGCCGCCTATCTAAGCAATAGGCCAGCTTACTGCCATGTTGCAGAGAATTAACAGCGGACAGGCTGTTTAAACGTATCGCTTTGTTGCTGTTGATAATAGGCGCTAATGTATTGATCTTTTGACTGCCAACGCTGATTCAGCCATTGCTGAAAATTCTCGCGAAAAACCGCGTCGTTAAAGTAATCACCCATGACGTGTTGATCCACGGCTAAAATCTCGGCTTTGATCACCACGCGTTTTAAACGGCCCATCAACATATCAAGCGCAATATTTTGCTGATTGTCAGGGTAAATAAGCGTGATATCTAAGATGGCGTTAAACTGCTCACCCATGCTGGCCAGGGTAAAGGCAATACCGCCGGCTTTCGGGGGTAATAAATGGCTAAAAGGGCTGCGCCGCAATTTTTGCTTTTGCTCGGTACATCGGCTACCTTCAACAAAATTGATAATAGTGGTGGGAGCGTGGCGAAATTTGGCGCAAGATTTACGCGTTGTTTCGATATCTTTGCCTTTGAGTTCAGGACGCTTTGTCAAGGTCGCTGCGCTATAGCGCTTCATGTAGGGCATATCCAAGGCCCAGCAACCTGTTCCTAAAAAGGGCACCCATTTTAATTGGTCTTTTAAAAAGAACTTGGGTTCGGGGATCAGTTTGGCGGCAAAAGCACTGACCACCGGAATATCTAACCAACTTTTATGATTGGCGATCAGCAAATACCAGCTTTCTTTATCCAGTTGCTGCTCACCGCTAATTTGCCAATCGACATCGTTAAAGAGATTAATCAGACCCGTATTAACTCGTGTCCAACCGCGATAGCAAAAGCGACCCAGCTTAGCAATCAAGCGGTGGGCGGCAGCGTTAGGTATCAGTAGTTTTAATAAACCCAGCGGGGTGACGACGATGCCCCAAAATGCCAAATTAAGCGCAAATAAGCTAAAACTGATCGGCAATAACAGAAACCCTGGCAACATGCTTAACATCGTCCACTCCTTGTTTACTGGCTGTTTTTATCTAGCTCGACCAGTTGTTGATCTTTATTTAACCACAACTGATTAATGTATTGCTGAAAATGTGCTTTGTAAGCAGGATCATTGTAGTCGCCTATCAAATCTTCTGAAATGGGCAATACCTGAACCTTTACTGTTATAGCATGAACTTTGCCTGAGATGTAATCCCAAAATGTTGGGATCCCTTGCGGATAATAAATGGTCACATCTAGCAGCTTATGCAGTTGTTGGCCCATGGCGCCAAGCACAAAGGCGGTACCGCCGGCTTTGGGTTTCAGTAAGTGCGCAAATGGCGATTGCTGCTGTTGGTGCTTCGCCTTGGTAAAGCGGGTGCCTTCAACAAAATTCATAATCGAGACCGGCTTATAGCGGAATTTTTCACAGGCTTTGCGCGTAGTTTCGATATCCTTACCCTGCAAATGCGGGTTTTTCTGTAAAAAGCTTTTGCTGTAACGCTTCATAAAAGGAAAATCGAGCGCCCACCAACAAATGCCCAGAAACGGCACATACAGCAGTTCTTTTTTCAGAAAAAATTTAATAAATGGAATTTTGCGATTAAAAATCTTCTGTAATACCAAGATATCTGCCCAAGATTGGTGATTAGCAATAATCAAATACCACTCTTTACGCGACAGTTGCTCGATGCCTTGAACATGCCAACGAATACGGGTGAATAATGCCGTGGTGAAGTTGTTCACGCTGATCCAACATACGGCACAGGCATCCAGCAGATAAGTGAGGCCGCTTTGCCAAAGTGGTATTGGCAGCAACTTCAGGATAGCCAGTAACAAAACAGGGACAAACCAGAACAAAGTATTGATGGTATACAGTAGGATGGAAAGCACACCGACAAGGGGTTTGGGTAAAAACGCCAACATAACGCACCTGATTATTTAGTGTTGCCGAGGCGGCAACAGGAAATAAATGTAAGACGAGTAACGCGCTAATAAGCTGCGTTACTCGTCCGATCAGTTGCTATTCTAGCTTAATCTTCGAAATAGGTGTAACCATAAACGCCGGCTTTTAACTCATCCAGCAGTTCGTCTTTACGCTCACTTTCCATTTCAAGTTTCGCCAGCTGTTTAGTGTAAGAGGCAATCAGCTTCTTTGCATCAAACTGCACATAGCGTAATACATCAGCAACAGTGTCGCCTTTGATGATATTGGTTAGCTTGTAGCTGCCATCATCTGTTAGTTCAACGTGCACTGAATCGGTGTCACCAAACAAGTTGTGTAAGTCACCTAAGATTTCTTGATAGGCACCGACCATAAACATGCCGAGTAAATACTGCTTATCATCGCTATATTCTGGCAGCGGTAAACTGGATTCAATACCATTACCATCGGCATAGCTTTTTAGCATACCGTCTGAGTCACAGGTAATATCTTGAATAATAGCGCGGTGATTCAGTGGCTCGTTCATCCGCTCGAGTGGCATCACTGGGAATAGTTGGTCGATACCCCAAGCATCTGGCATAGATTGGAACAATGAGAAGTTAACGAACAGCTTATCTGCCAGCTTTTCGTTCAGCTCATCATGAATACTGCGATGCGAACGTGCCGATAAATCTAAATTCGCGCGCACTTTGTTAATGGTAGCGAAGTAAATTTGCTCTAATAACGACCAATCTTGCAGCGTTAATAAACCGTGCACGTACTGGGCATGGGCGTCAGTGAAGTAGTGGATCGCATCGTGATAGGCTTCAATTGCTGAACGTGGCGTGACGCTTTGATAAGCTTCCCACAAACCTAAGATCACCGTGGGTGAATCTTCGCTGGGCTCAGGTAAATTGACTAAACCCGGTGCGCGTTCAATATCAATCGCATCGGTAACCAATACCGCATGGTGCGCGGTCATGGCGCGGCCCGATTCGGTAATAATGTTCGGATGGGGTAAGTCGTACTCGTCACAGACTTCTTTTAAGCCGTTTACCACGTTACGCGCATATTCCATCATGGTGTAGTTCATCGAGCAGGCTGAGCGCGATTTCGACCCTTCATAGTCGACACCTAAGCCACCACCCACATCAACCGTGGTGATAGGCACGCCAAGGGTGCGTAATTCTGCATAGTGACGGGCACATTCACGGATAGCGTTGTGAATATCACGGATATTAGCGATTTGTGAGCCGATATGAAAATGCACTAATTGCAGCAGGTCGAGCTTGTTCGCTGCACGCAGTACGTCGATCGCTTGCAATACTTGAGTAGCGGTTAAGCCAAACTTGCCCTTTTCACCACCGGTGTTTTGCCATTTGCCTTTACCTACCGAGTTTAAGCGAATACGAATACCAATGCGCGGTGCTGCGCCTAAGTTATCAATTTCGCGGATCAGCGTTTTAAGCTCAGACAGTTTTTCTACCACCACATACACGGTGTGGCCCATCATTTGGCCGATGGTGGCTAAGCGTAAAAATTCGCTGTCTTTATAACCATTACAAACGATTTGCAGCGGTTGTTCAGTCACACCCAAGATCGCCATTAATTCAGGCTTACTACCGGCTTCTAAGCCGACCTTGCCGCTGTCGTGGCTAATTAAGCGTTTTACTACAGAGAACTGCTGGTTTACCTTAATGGGGTAAACGGCAGTGTATTGTCCTTGATATTCTTTTTCTGCTTTGGCCAGTTGAAACGACTTAATTAACGTGTCCACCCGGTGCTGCAAAATATCGGTAAAGCGAACTAAAACCGGTAAGGTTAAGCCTTCTTCTTTGAAACGCTGCGTAAGCTCGGGAAAGCTGATCCCGTTTTTACTGTGATCTTGGTCGGGATAGGCAATAAGATCACCGTCCTGATTGACGTCAAAATAGCCTTCACTCCAGACTGCCACGTTATAAATCGATCGCGCTTTTTCAAAACCCCAAGCTGACATTGTGCTTCCTCAAAAAAATTAACTGCTATAGTTTAAAGCCTATAACGGGTTGGTGCAGCAAAATTGCCCAAAAAATTTGTATGTGGCCTGTAACACAGGCAAAATACGCCCCTTATACGATGCAGGGGGAAATTATGTCAGTAATTAATGACAAAAAGTGGCTTACCGAGGTGTTTGCCGACAGTGGTAGTGTGTTTGGTCTGGCGATTACGCAGAAATTAGACGAAGTGCAGTCACCATTTCAGAAAATTGCCATGTACGAAACCACCCATTTTGGTAATTTAATGGTAATTGATGACGTTATTATGCTCAGTAGCCGTGATAACTTCTTATATCACGAAATGCTGAGTCACCCTGTACTTTTCACGCATCCTAACCCAAAAAATGTGGTGATTATTGGTGGCGGTGACTGCGGCACTTTACGCGAAGTGTTAAAACACCCCGGTGTTGAGCGCGTGACGCAAATTGATATCGACGAGCAAGTCACCCGCATGGCGGAAAAATATTTCCCTGAGCTGTGTGCCTCTAACAATGACCCACGTGCCACGCTGAAATTTGAAGACGGCATTAAATTTATGCGTGAAGCGGCCGCCGGCTCCATTGATGTGATTATTGTTGATTCTACCGATCCGATTGGCCCGGGCGAAGGTTTATTTAACCGCGCTTTTTATGCTAGCTGCTTAGCGGCGTTAGCCGATGACGGTATCTTAGTGCAGCAAAGCGAATCGCCACTTATTCATATGCCGTTATTAACCGCGATGCGTCAAGCGATGAGCGATGCCGGTTTTGCCAGTTTGCAAACACTAAACTTCCCGCAAATGGTTTATCCCTCTGGTTGGTGGACCTGTACCTTGGCGAAGAAAAGCGGTGAATTTAACGGTTTTCGCGAAGAAGCGGCGGCGAACGCTGGCTTTGATACAGAGTATTACAACGTTGAGGTGCATAAAGCCGCCGCGGCCTTGCCTAACTTTGTAAAGAAAGCCTTTGCTGCAAACCAGTAAGGTAGTGTTGAATAATAAAAACGCCTGCATTGGTATAATGTAATTCAGTTAAGCATGACCTGTTTGCTCTAAATCAACCGTTGAAGGCCATGGATGGCCGAAAAGGGGCCTCAGGGATGATTCATGGCGTGTTGATGTGAGCAAACCGCGTCATGCTAAACACTAAACTCATCGGTATTGCTGCATTGGCAGGCGTTTCTTATTACAACGAGAAACGTTCGCGAAGAAAATGCGCGACGCCATCTTCATGGTGATGCCCAATCACCGCACTGGCCACTTGCTTAATTTCGTCAATGGCATTGGCGGGGGCGTAACTTTCATCAGCACAAGCAAACATACTTAAATCGTTATCACCATCCCCAAAACAAATAACTTTGCTGGCACCCAGTTGTTTTTTCAACTGCGCAACGGCCTTGCCTTTATTGGCTTGGTAATGATGCACGTCCATCCAACGATACTGCGGTCCCTCAAGGGCAGGGCCTGAGTAGGCAATAAGGTTTGTATAGGTGTTTAATTTTAGCCACATGGCATGAATGGTGGCTGCCTCGCCAATCATGCTGATATTCGTGACCTGATGCTCAGGCGCTAAGGCGTGAAGCGGCTGCAGCTGTTGTGGCGTGTCGCTAAAGTACTTTTCGACCAGTCTTTTTTCCACATCGTGCTGGGTTTCAGCATGAAACACCACATGTTGGTGCTGTGCAATCACGTGCACAAAGGGCGAGATCCCTTGGCGCAGAGCAAGCTCAAGAATAGTATTAATTTCAGTCTGCTCTAAGATGTTCTCTAAGGTCAGTTGCTGGGTGTTCGGATCCCAGATAGTTACGCCATTATTATAGATTTGCGGTAAAACAAATTTATGACCCGCCACCGCTCGCTGTGCCGACAGCATAGTGCGCCCGGTGGCAATGGTGAAGGCAATGTCTTTCTCGCTTAACAGTTGTAAGGTGTCGTAGGTGAAGCGGGAGATCTCAGAGGCGTTGTTTAACAGGGTGCCGTCCAAGTCAAAACAAATCAGATACATATAGGGCATTTCCGAGCTTAAAAAGACTAACCGAGCTGACAGCCAAACCCCGCCGACAACCTAGATGATGAAGTATGCCATACGTAAAGGCACCGTATGTGGTTTTTATCTGTATGGGCTGAGGCCTTGAAACGTGAACAACATGCTTTAATACTGACAAAAATTATGCCGGTGTGTTTTACTGGTACCTATACTGTTACCAGCTGTGGCTTGCACCAATATATTTATTTAACAAAGGAGAACTTAACATGCGTTTACTCTTCGGGGCTTTACTGTTGTTAATATTGGCGGGGTGTAACCGCAATGAAGTGGGTGACGTGTCATTAGGCGTCTTTACCACTAAGGATATTAAACTTGATGCCTTTACTGATCCGCTGGTCACCGGTGTGACTTGTCATGTATCCAGCATTGAAGCCAATCTAAATCTTTCAGACCCTTCTGATAGCGGTATTGCTTGTCGCCAAACAGGCCCGATTACTGCTGAGATGATCGCTAAAATAGATAAGAGCAAAAGCGGTGAAGTGCTGTTTACCAAATCAAAAAGCATCTTTTTTAAAAGCATGAAAATTCGACGTATTTTCGATGCTGAAAACCAGACGTTAATGTATTTGTCTTACTCCACCAAAGAAACCTCAGGCAGCTTTAAACACAGCCTGTCGACGGTACCGCTGTGGGGCACGCAAGCTTACAGCGAAGCGAAGACGGTACAGCCTTAATTTACTTAACTAGCTGGGATAACAAGCTTATTTGCGTTGCTGCCGATAATTACACATTGCAGCGATTAGCGGGTTTGTCATGATATGTGTGATGTTACATCGGATCTAAAGTTAGCAACACGCGGGGAGCGTCACCGGCGGGTGAGCGGTGAACAATAGCGTGCTGCTCGTTACCCTCCCAGCCTGAGCCTTTAAGCAACGTAACGGCAAAGGGGGCAGCTTTTAAGGTATTAGCGTTCGCGTCTAGCCATTCGGTGCCAGGGCCAAGATAAGTGCATACCAAACGGCACACCAGATGATCAGTATGAAATTTGGGGCACATCGGTTGACGTAAGGTTTCTAAACGTAGCCCCAGTTGCTGGCAATCCATTAAGCAACTGAACATGTGGCAGAGCAGGGCAATATCGTGCAGAAAAGCCTCTTTTCCCTGCGCATCAGGTAAGGCATGACCAATATCGGTTTGTATCGAATCGACGTGAACAATACGTTTGATTGGCATCGTGAGCGCCAGTGTACGGCAGTATTCTGTGATGGCGTTATCGGCATTACGTTGCCAGCTGACTAAGTTCACATCATCATTAAATATGCGGGTCAGGTCAGTGGGATCCTCAGCCATGACCTGTTGTATCTGGGGGCGAAATGCATTGAAGGCTAGCGCACTCATACGGTTAGCTCCTGAACAAATAAGCTGGGGAGCTGATGCCAATGCTGTTCGCCTTGCGCTAGTTCGCTGTCAGTAAGTAAGCACGCGTTCAATTGTGCCAGTATTGCCGTTTTATCCAGTTGCTGCCCTATAAATACCAACTCTTGGCGGCGGTCGCCAAAGGGTTCCTGCCAGCTTTGTTTAATCGCGTCTTGCATCTCTGGCTCTTCGGGCCATTGCTCTGAGGGTACAGCCTGCCAAAACAGTCCTGCGATATGATAACGAGCCATGCCACCCGCCTGATGCCACAGCCAAGCATGCTCAGGCGTGTTAGCTAACCAGAAATAGCCTTTAGATCGCAATAAACGCCCACTTGGCCAGTCTTGATGTAAAAAATGGTAAAATCGCTCTGGATGAAAAGGCTTACGAGCATAAAAAGCAAAACTGCTAATGCCGTACTCTTCCGTTTCGGGTTTATGTTCGCCGCGTAACTCTTTTAACCAGCCTGCCGCTTGCTGTGCCTGTTCAAAATTAAATAAGCCTGTGTTGAGTATTTGCGGCAATCCGACTTGGCCTTTCTCAGCATAAATAATGCGGGCACGGCTGTTCAAACTACGTAAAATGGCGCTGAAGCGTGCTAATTGCTCTGCACTAACTAAATCGGTTTTACTGATCACTAAGACATCGCAAAACTCGACTTGCTCAATAAGTAGATCAGCGACACTGCGTTCGTC
This sequence comes from Alishewanella sp. SMS8, assembly GCF_030737935.1. NCBI lineage: Bacteria > Pseudomonadati > Pseudomonadota > Gammaproteobacteria > Alteromonadales > Alteromonadaceae > Alishewanella > Alishewanella sp. SMS8. Next base: position 1,452,653 of record NZ_JAPJEA010000001.1, on the reverse strand, counting down.
GTCTTCACCTAAACTTTCTCCTCGTTCGGCTAAGTCATGCGCGGTCTCAAAGTCAGCCATAAAGTTTACGGCATCTACCACTGTTACCAGTGTATCTAGCCGAGCAATATCGGCTAAGCTTTGGCCGTCTTCGTGCTCAAAAGTAAAGGTTTCTGCAATGGGTAGCGGCTCTGAAATACCGGTCGATTCAATTAATAAATAATCAAAACGACCGGCTTTAGCCAGTTTACTAATTTCGATCAATAAATCTTCACGTAAGGTGCAGCAAATACAGCCATTGCTCATTTCAATCAGTTTTTCCTCAGCACGGTTAAGGCTGACCTCTTTATTTAACTGATGGGCATCAATGTTAATTTCACTCATGTCATTCACAATAACCGCGACGCGCAAACCGTCGCGGTTATTTAAAACATGATTGAGTAATGTGGTTTTACCGGCACCTAAAAAGCCTGATAACACGGTAACGGGGAGGCGTTTGTCGTTACTACGCTGAGTGGGCAGCATGTTGCATTCCTTGTGCTTGAAGAAGCAGTTGACGGTTATAGAGATGCGCGCCGATTAACAGCCCACCTCCAATCAAAGACAATGCGGTTTCTGCATAGTGCGAGGCGAAAAGAGAGATGATTAGCAGTAAAAAACCTGCCAAACCCAAGACAAAAGGGGCGGTATGCTTGTGTACGCACCAACCACCAGGCAGACTCCAAGCCAGTAATACACTGATGGGAAGTAACATCAAATAATGAAACCACTCTGAGCTTAATACGCCAAGCATTAAGCCAGAGCTGCCCAACAGCAATAAAATCGGGGTAGCAAGGCAATGGACGATACACAGGCCTGATAACGCCGCGGCGATAATGTCTTTCATAAAATCTCTCAGTGTGCGATATCCGGTCCTGTTGTCAGTAATGACGAGCCGTATTTTGCAGAATGTGCGCATGGGAAATTGTTACAGTATAACAATTGCCATATGTTATAACGTAACATTATGGCCGTCAAATGCGAATTGTCAGAAGTGACAAGTGCTGGTTAGCGCAAGCGTCAAACAGTGCCGCTTTAAATAAGCCAGTGTGTTGAAACAAACGACGTAGTTGCCGTTGTTCATTTATTTTTAATCTAAGTGCTGCGTTGTGTTCATGTTTAGTGGGAGTTGTTGTTCAGATTGTCTGAGTAAAGTGGTCAGCAGTTAAATACAACCTCTTGTAACTTAATAGAACGGAACAATAATTATGATGAACAAAAAGTTAGTAATGGTTTCAATAGCGCTGTCTGTGTTGGCAAGCAGTGCGGTTATGGCAGCGCCGGTAGTAAACAACAATATTACTGAAGCTGAAGTGAAAGCAGCGCAGCAAGCTTGGGGACAAGCACTCATTGACATCAGCGCGGCTTATAACGCAGGTGGACAAGCGCAAGCTGAAAAAGTGGCCCGCCAAGTGTTAGATGCCGCCTATGGTTACAATTTAGGTGCGGTGTTGTTTAAACCCACTTTAGCTAATGGCAACCAGACATTTCGCACCAACTATGACGGCGCCTTGTCTTATTTTATCGGCAACAATGCCGAATATGCCAATGACAGCGGCTTTGCGCTAAAAGGTTGGCAGGGTTATGACTTTAGCAATGCCAGTGTCTATATTAATGGTGATTTAGCCTTAACGATGGGTCACGTTATGCTGACTGACAAAGGCGGTAACGTAACCACCGTTGATAAAACTTGGGGCTTTAAGAAGGATGAGCAAGGCGCGCTGCGCATCGTATTGCACCATTCTTCTTTACCTTATAGCCAATAAATTGCCAACGCGTGTTTGACGCGTATTACCCAGCTCATCCCAACCTTGGCTAGTAACACAACAGCGTTACTAGCCCTTTTTATCGAAAAGTCTCCGAAAAAACGTGACAAACGTAATGCCTTGTCGTGCAGTCAATCATTCTTGCAGGCAGTAACCCAAGCCACGCCGGGTGTGGAGCAATTTAATTGGGTAAGGATCGTCAATTTTTTTCCGTAGCCTCGCCATATACACATCAACAATGTTGGTCAGGGGATCTTCATTTAGGCCCCACACATTGGTCAGGATGCGCTCGCGGCTATACACTTTGCCACTGTTACTCATTAACAGTTCCAGTATGCCGAGCTCTTTGGCGGTTAACGTCAGAGTGGTGCCGGCACGCTGCGCGATCATGCTATCTAAATCGAGCTGTAAGTCGGCGACGGTTAATTGTCTGGTGCGTTCACCTGCGGCCATACGATTGCCTAATGCTTCAATACGCGCCAGTAACTCTTCAAAATGAAAAGGTTTACCTAGGTAATCATCGGCACCGGCACGTAACCCTTTTACACGCTCGTCTACTTCAGACAACGCGGATAAAATAAGAATACGGGCGCTTACTTTTTGGCTGCGTAATTGCTGACACAAGGTTAAACCGTCTGTTTGGGGGAGCATACGGTCTAAGACGATAACGTCGGGCTCAAATTGGCTTAACACGTCAAAAATACCTGCGCCGGAGTCCAGCAATAATGTCAAGTAACCTTCGGCTTTCAGCCCTCGGGATAAAAAGCTCCCCACTTTTTCATCATCTTCAACAATCAGTATTTTCATCTTCAGTTCCACAAAAGTGAGAGAGGCCAATCGTTACCGTGCAGCCTTTAATATCATTAGCGTCAAGGCGGATGCTGCCGTCATGCGCTTCAACAATGGCTTTAGCGATACATAAGCCCACACCCAAGCCATCTGGACGCGCCTGCCGTGCTGCCGCACTGCGGTAATGTCGTTGAAACAGCTGTTGCCTATCTGCCGGTTGTAGGCCAATACCTTGGTCTGTCAGTTGCAGTCGAAGCTCGTTTTGATCAGCGCTAAACGTCAGTTTCAGGCAGGTATGTTGGCGTGAATAATGTTGGGCATTATCGGTAATAATACGCAATACCACCGCAAACTTTTCAACGTCGAGCAGTAACCATTGATCTTCAGGTAGGCTAGGCACGAGGCAATGCTCCAGTTCAAAACGGCTATTCAGATGTTGCTTAATGATTTTCAATGCCATGCCCATAAAAGTGCTGGTAAGCAAAGGTTTAAGGCTAACCTGTACCAGACGGTCTTCACCTCTAGCCAAAAATAACAAATCATCAATGCGTTGATTCAGTTGGTTGCTGGCCGCGAGGATACGCTCGAATGCTTCTTTATATTCAGCAATATCTTTGTCTTTACCGCGTAAGCTAATTTCAGCTTCACCCTGAATGCTGGTGGCCGGTGTTCGTAATTCATGGCTAATGTCGGTTAACAGCTGTTTTTGTCGCTGTTCAGCATGATGCAACTGCGTTAAAGCATTTTGCAACTCACTGGTGCGGGTTTGCACCAGTTGCTCGGTGGCTTGTTGGTTTTTCTTTTCTTGTTCGGCGTAAGCAAAAATATAGCCCGACATGAGATTAAATTGCCGGGCGAGTTCAGCAAACTCGGTCGAGCCACTTTCATGAATGCGGTGTGAAAAATGCCCTTGCTGCAATTGTTGCGTGCCGCTTAGCAAATTTTGCAAAGGGCGACTCAACGCCCGTGACAGATATATCGCCAGCCATAAGGTAAGCAAAATGGCAATGACACTGATCGCGGCAATAGCGCGTTTGACTAACAGCAGTGCGTTTAGCGCATCTTGCTCGGTGAGCTCAGCACGTTGTTTTTGTTGCAAGATCGCCTGTTGCAGCAGTTCCGCTAAGTCTGCGTCTTGAAAGGTGTCAAACATGGCGATTAAAATACGCCACCGTTCGGCATCATCGCTATATAGCGCAATTTCTTGTGTTTTTAGCGCCCGCTCTAAGGTTTGTAAGTTGCTTTGCAGCAGTGAAATGACTTTCACTTGTGCCATGATATGTTGTAAATCGGCCTCACTGGTACTGTATAGTTGATCGCGAATAGCCAGTTGGTCTAGATCCGTCAATTGTGCCTGCATACGGGATGACAAGGTGTCACGAAAATCCGTATTGGCATTTTCGGTGAGCAGATATTCTGCCAACCACACTTTTAGCCGTTGCTTATCCGCACGCAGCGAGAAAAACTCTGCCAGCATCTGATTGGCAATTCGGTTACGCTCTGTATGAAATTCAGAATTTTGGTGCGCCCAAAAGCTGATGACAGACTGCAGTAGTACCACGGTTAATAAAATACAAAGCGAGACAATCAGTTTGCGTTGGTACATAGACTTAATTTATTGAGAGCGGAACATGAGCGCAGTATAGGCAGTTAAATGGGTTTAAGCATGAAAATAACGTTAACATTGTGCGTAAATCGATCAAGCAAACTATTCTACTGCTGTGATCAGGGGTTGTGACACTTCGCTAAGCAAAAATAGAGTGCGGTGTTTTTCTTTACAACATTAAGCAGCAATGCATGCTTTATTCCTCAGCGGTTTGCGCCAAGCGAGTGGCGAGTTGCTGATACAGTTGTTGATGAAAACTGCCCAGTGCTGCTGGCTCGATTTGCTTAAAGTAGCTGTAAGCCTGCGCTGGACGTTTGAGCTGTAGGTTTATCTCCAGCAGTCGCAGCAGATGAATATGGTGTTGCACTTGGTGCTCTGGCTCGGCGGTATACTTTAGCGAATCTTGGTAGAGCTGATCTGCCGCCGCTAACTGGCCTAGTAGTTGTTGTGTGCGGGCCAGATTGCCCATCCCGATAATCATTTTGCCAGTATGACCAAGCGAAATAGCAGCAGCCAATGCGTCTGCACGGTAAGCCGCTGCAGACGCTAAATCATTTCGCTGATGGCTGATATGTGCCAAATTAGAATTCAGTTCGAATAAGAACAGAGGATCGATACTTTTAGAATAATGCGATTGAGCAAAACGCAGGAGTTGCTCTGCCTGATCAAGTTCGCCTAAATAGTATTGCAGGTTGGCCAACTCGACTATTCGCAGTGGGTTACCAAAAGCGGTGTAAACCTCCTTTAAGATTGCCACTGCTTTGGCAGCATAGATTTTTGCTTCATCGGTTTTTTTAAAATAAAACAGCGCTTTAGCATAGTAAAAATAGAGTTGTACCCGAAACACATCAGGCATAGCGGGCTGCGTTAATAAATACTCTGCTTCATGTTGTAATTGTAAAAAATGCTGTTTATCAAACAGATAATTGAGTTGGTAGGCTTTTATCCGAAACCAATTATTGCTGTAGGGGGTAGTTGCAGTAAGTTGCTGTTGCAGATAGTGCTCACAGCTTATTGTGTTGTCTTGCTGACAAAACGCTTCGTGGTCACTCAGGTTTTCTGAAGCGCCGATGCTGAAAGCTGTAAATAGTAAAATGACCAGAGACAAGCGCATAAAAACGTTACTGCCATTGAAAATGAATGCCGGTTGCAATACTGCCACTATGGCTGCTTAGCGGCATATCGTCAAATATAGAGCATGAATAGCTCAGCGTTTTATCACAAAGAAAGTGTTTAGTAATACATTTTAAAACAGTTGATGTTAAGAGAACACATTTAGCTAATCACGCTGAGTTACCCTTTGTTGTCTCCGCTATGGTTAGCCAAACGATAAAAAGCCGAGCCTACTGATTATTTCTTATGATTAATAGGTAAGCGTTTCGCCCGGGCAAAAGCATTTTTGCTACTTTGTAAATGTCAGGATTTTTTACAATCGCAACAGCGGCTTCTTTTTAAATTTAATTAAATCATGCACTTGATGTTTGGCATTATTTTTGCTTGATAACTCTTTTGTACTATTAAGCATTTTTACTTAACAAAAATGATAGTTTTAATTTAGGGATAAGCACTATGAAATTTGTACGGCTATTAGCATTTGCAGCAATGGCAGCCATTTCTACACAAGCGTCAGCAGGCCTCATTGCCGCTTATGATTTTGACGGAAATGCTGCCAACAACACCCAATCATCCGTTTACAATTTAGCCACAGTTGGCACAGCGGACTTTTCTAAACAAGCTTATTTCTCTGATGGTAATGGTGCAAATTATTTAAACGTAACCGGGCCAGGTGGTTTAACGGATTGGACTTTGTCTCTATGGCTTTTCACTGAGCAAGCAAACCAAGGCCAATTTAAAGGAATATTTTCAAATTTAGTAGACCCTAACACCACAAACTCTTGGCAAATAGATAGCTTTGATGGCGATTATAGACTGATCTCTGCTAACGGTGCTAACTCAACTATTGGTGCGGCGGTTGCGAATGATTGGCAGCATATCGTGGTGCAAAAATTTAGTGGAAGTAATGCCCGCTTATATTTTAATGGTGCTTTCGTTCAAAACATTGGTTATAACCCAGGCGGGTTACAAAACTTCAGAGTGGGTATTAACAGAGCAACAACCGAAAGCTACACAGGTTACATTGATAATATTCAAATATGGAATGATAGCTTGCTAAGTGCGGAAGATGTGGCCGGATTATATCGCACAGGTTCTGGTGCTAGTTCTGTTTCTGACACTGTTGCCGTGCCGGCACCTGCAACATTGTTGCTGTTTGGTTTTGGATTAATCATGGCGGTTAGAACCAGATTAGGTAAAAAATAATTCGCTGATATCCACTTTACTTTAAGTCTGCTTTTAGTGTTGAGTTAGCTAAAGCTAAAAGTTGCATGGGTAAAATATTAAAATAGAAAACGCAGCCTTTAGGCTGCGTTTTTGTTTAAGGCTTGTAGTTTATTCAACCACAGGCTCAATATGAATTTCGACACGGCGGTTTGCTGCACGATTGGCATCTGAATTATTCGGTAAAGCCGGGTAATCTGGGCCATAACCAATGGTTTCTAAACGTATCGACTGCACACTTTGCGCCACTAGGTAATTTTTCACGGCATCAGCACGGGCGGTAGATAACGTCATGTTGTATTGGCGTGTACCGGTATCATCGGTGTGGCCAGCAATCACTAACATGGTTTTAGGATAATCGCGCAATACTTTGGCGATATCATTTAATACAGGGTATAAGCTGGCACGCACGTCTGAGCGGTTAATTTCGAAGGTCAGCTGAGCTGGGATATCCAACATCAGTTTATCGCCATTGCGGATCACTTTAACGCCTGAGCCACTAAGCTCTTCGCGCAGGGCTTTTTCTTGCTTATCCATGTAGCTACCAACGGCAGCCCCGGTTAAAGCGCCTACGGCAGCACCAATTACGATACGCTTGTCTTTATGGTTACCCGTAGCTTTACCCGCAACGGCCCCAACAACGGCGCCAATAGCGGCACCGCGCGCAGTATTTTGATTTTCTGTGGTTGCACAACCGGCTAAGACTAAGCTGGCTGACATTATTAAGGCGGTAGAGACTTTTAAATTCATGGTGTTACTCCGTGAAGCAAGGTAATTAAGGCTAAGCTTAGGCCTAGCGGCTGAATCATGGCTGAATTGGTATCAGTGTTAGCAGATAAATAGCAATAGACATATAGACTTCCAAACTTTAAGCTAAGCAAGTTAAATGAGCGCTAAGGATGCAGGATATGCCCGTTCGAGGTTGGAAACGTATAGTGTTAAAAGTGGGTAGTGCTTTAATTGCACCTTCGGCAGACGGCTGTTCAACACGCTATTTATTGTCGATTGCGCGCTTTATTGCCGAGTGTCGCGCTGCGGGTACTGAAGTGGTGCTGGTTTCATCTGGCAGTGTCGCTGCTGGGCGCAATGCGATTAGTTTTAAGCATTTACCTTTGCCGATTAACATTAAACAAGCGATGGCGGCAGTAGGGCAAAGCCGCATGATGGCTTGCTGGGCACAGCTTTTTGATTTTGATTGTGCGCAGGTTTTACTGACCCACGATGATTTAAAAGATCGGCGCCGTTATCTGAATATCGATAACACCTTGCGCACTTTGTTAGCAAATCAGGTGCTGCCGATAGTCAATGAAAACGACACGGTAGCCACAGCGGAATTAAAAGTGGGCGATAACGATAATCTCGCCGCGATGGTTGCGATTTTAGCCGATGCTGATGCCTTATTAATTTGCTCTGATATTGACGGTTTGTTTAATGCCAATCCGCGTACTACACCAGAGGCCAAGCTTATTCCCTTAGTTGAGCATATAACTCCCGCTATTTATGCGATGGCGGGCGGCAGCCACCATGCCATTGGCACGGGCGGTATGGCAACGAAAATTCAAGCGGCAGATAAAGCCACTAAGGCCGGTATTGATACGCTGATTATTAATGGACAAAAGGCTACCACCTTTGATGAGTTATTAGCCGATCGGCACTGTGGTACTTTGTTTCAACGGCAACAAGAACGCATCAGCGCCAAGAAACATTGGTTGCGGCACAACTTAAAACCGCAGGGAAGTATTGTGGTTGATGCGGGCGCGGCCCTAGCATTACAGCAACGCGGTGCGTCATTATTACCTTCGGGCATTACCGCTACGGCAGGCCATTTTGACAAAGGTGATGCAGTATTGCTGCAAACAGAGGCGGGGCTTACCTTGGCGCAGGGGATCAGTCAGTACAGTGCTTTAGAACTGGCCAAAATTCGTGGTGCGAAAAGCCAGCAGATTGCCAGCTTGTTAGGGTATTGCCCAAGTGAAGTGGCCGTGCATCGAGATGATTTAGCCCTGTTTGAAACAACAACGCCAGCTTAGCTGGCGTGGAGTTTTAAAAATCGAGCGCTAAAATTTTTGAGCGGCGCTGGTAATTATACAGCTGCTTTTTCTGACTAGGTAAGTCATCGACAGTCACCAACTGGAAGCCTTGCTCCAAAAACCAGTGAATGCTGCGCGTGGTTAAGGCAAATAACCGGTCATACTTGCGCTGCCGTGCTTGCTGGATCACGCTTTTTAACAAGATGCTGCCACGGTCGGCATCGCGATAATCAGGATGTACGGCTAAACAGGCAAACTCGCCGACATTATCTTCAGGAAACGGATACAGCGCTGCACAACCAATTACTAAACCGTCACGTTCGATCAGAGTGAAATGTTCAATTTCCATTTCTAATTGCTCGCGTGAGCGGCGCACCAACAGGCCTTGCTGCTCTAACGGCCGGATTAAATCAAGGATACCACCGATATCGCTGATCGCCGCGCGCCGGAGTTTTTCTGCGGATTCGGTAACCACTTGCGTACCGATACCATCACGTGAGAACAATTCTTGTAAGATTGAGCCATCTTCGTTGTAACAAACCAAGTGACAGCGTGGTACGCCCGCTCGACACGCCGTAATGGCGGCATTTAAAAAAGCTACCGTACCTACACAAGCATCACTGTCTGCAGCTAATCGCTGCATAATTTCTTCAGCACGGTTTGGCATTAATTCGGCTGTAATTTGCCCATCTTCGTCAGTAATGCCCCCTGCTTCGTTAAAGCCTATCATCTTATCGGCTTTTAAACGGATCGCGACCTGCGTGGCAATTTCTTCGGCGGTCAGATTAAAACTTTCCCCGGTGACAGACGCCGCAATGGGTCCCATCAGTACGATACCGTTGTTGTCTAATTGCCGGCGAATACCGTTGGTATCAATGCGTCTTACTTTACCACTGTGGAAATAATCGACACCTTCGTCAACGCCTAGCGGCTGCGCAATAACGAAGTTACCACTCACCACGTTAATTTGTGCGCCTTGCATGGGCGTATTGCTCAAACTCATCGATAAGCGAGCGGTAATATCTAATTGTAAGGCACCGGCGACTTGTTTAATCAGTCGAAAGGATTCGTCGTCAGTGACGCGCACGCGATTATGGTATTGTGGCTCTAAGCCGGCTTGTTGCAAGGCCTGATTGATCTGCGGCCTAGCGCCATACACTAGAACGATTTTAATACCGAGGCTATTTAACAAGGCAATATCGTTAACGATACTGCGGATACCCGATTGCATAATCGCTTCGCCACCGAGCATGATGACAAAGGTTTTACCGCGGTGGGCATTCACATAAGGGGCAGATTGGCGGAAACCGCTGACAAGTTCAGTAGTGCGCACGGGCGATGAAGATCCTTTGGTTAACATTTAAGGTTAAGTCTGGCAGCTATTGGCATAAACTGCCAGACTTGAACGGAAATAACGCAGGCAACATAGCATTAAAGTGACTTTATATCCACAATAAGTGAATAATTATTCTTTAATCTAGGATGATATGCGGTACAAATCGAGAACTATCTTTAGTGATGAGGCTGTTATCCTCACGGATGCCAATACCTGCGGCCATATCACCGACCACCCAGCTACCAATTAAAGTAAAGTGTTCACCAAAACGGGGTAAAGGTGCAAAGGCTTGTCGAATATAGCCATTATCGTTATATGGGCCGGGTTCAAACAAGCTTTGTCCATCCGGAGTGATCATTTCGATATTGGCACCTTCACGGGAGAATAAGGGTTTACGTACCCAGCCGGGTGTTAATGGCTTTTTACCGTCATCAAAAAATGACGGTAATAAATTAGGATGGCCCTGATATTTTTGCCACAACAGTGGCAAGATACCTTTGTTAGATAACAAGGTTTTCCACAGAGGTTCTAAGAAACGCGTTTCTGTAGTCAGTAAGGTAGCGGCAAACTCTTCTTGCAGCATAAATTCCCACGGGTATAGTTTAAACAACCCTTGGATCGGGAAACCGGCTAAATCGACTAACTGGCCGTCAATATCACCCAGTTGTTCTAATTGAATATAGCGGCTGTCTAGGCCGCTTTGCAGCGCAATATCCATCAGATAATCGACGGTGCCTTTATCTTCGATACTTTGCGTCACGCTACTAAAATAAAACGGTTGGGGTAAGGGTAATTCGGCAAAGGCTTGCTCTAACTTATCTTGCAAGGAGTTAAATTGATCGGCATTGGCGGGTAGCACCCCCCTCATCTGCTGATCTTCTAGCCATACCCACTGAAAAAAGCCCGTTTCATACAAGGACGTAGGGGTATCATAATTTAACTCTAACAGTTTAGCTGGGCCTTGGCCGTTGTAAGCGAAATCGAGGCGACCGTATAAGTGGGGTTCAGCATTGTTCCAGCTATCGCGCACCGCATCCCAAAACCGTTCAGGCACGGCAAGTTGAGTTAGCTGTTGCTCGCTCTGCAAAATGTCTGGGATCAGATCCAACGCCATTTGATGCAGCTCTTCGGTTGGCGCTTCTAAGTCTTGCTCAATTTGCGCCAAGCTGAATTGATAATAAGCCGATTCATCCCAGTAGACTTCGCCATCTATGGTATGAAAATCAAAGCCCACACTTTCAGCGAAATCTTGCCAACCTGGGCGCGGTGCTATGGGGATGCGTTTCATGTTAACCGCCGAAACTGCTGCTGCGCTGTGCGGCAGTAGCGCGTTGCTGCGCTTGTGAGCCAAAGCCACCACGACGCGCTAAGCTGGCAGGTTTAGGCTGCACGGCCGATGGCCGAACCTGTGTTGGGCCAGATTGGCTAGCTACCGGTGCATTGCTTGCAGTGCGAAAAGTACTGCGATCATCCCGTGATTTGTACAACGGTTGCGTCGGCACACTGTTGCGCGCCGCTGCACTGCTTTGTTGTGGCGCTTGTGCACCCATACCACCGCGATTGAGCATTTGTCCGGCCATAAAGCCCATCATCATGGGCATAAAAAAACTGCCTTGAGCACTTTGTTGTTGCGGTGCGGTTTCGCAACTGCCCGTACCAAAGTCAGCCTCACACTCTTGTTTATTGGCATAACGAGGAGCCACTTGCGGATGCAATGCGGCGGCTTCTTCAAACGCAGCTTGGCATTGAGCCGGTGGATTATAAAAAGCAGCACACTCATCTGGTGTATTGTAAACCTGAGCTTCTACCGTTTTTTCTTGGCCACAGCCTTGTAGTAACAAGGTGGCGGCGGGCACCATAAAAATGAGCGCCGCTTTGCGGCTACGTTTACATGTGGTTTTTGGCATGATCTGCTCCTTAGTAACTCATACAGGCGGCATTTAACATACCGACGCTGATTGAACAGCCTGCAGAAAAAATCCCTGCAGCGATATCGCCTTTGGTGATACGTTCTGGTAGTTGTTTTAAGGCCAACTGGCTAACAAAAAAGGTTAGCACTTGCACTAGCAAGGCCACTGCACCCCAGATGGCACAATCTAACAATGACAATGAATGGGTGATGGCGCTAGACAGTGGCCAAGCAAAACCGATCAAGGCACCGGCAAAAGCCACTGCAGCAGCGGGATTATTTGCCCGAATTAAACCAAACTCATCATGCGGCGTTACCCAGCTGTATAAGCGAATGAACAGCAGCAAAGAAATAATGGCCAAAGCAAAGTAAGCCAAAAAAGAGGGTAAACCGGTTAATGAGCTTAACGCTGTATCTAACATAGTAAGGTCCTATTACCTAAATGATGCACTGATCCTGCGGAAATTTGCGACGTAATTCAAGTAAAACCGTATCAAGGTAAAAACTACCGAAGTTTATCGCAGCCGGCAGGGCTAATATCCTGTTTATTGGACAGGCTTTGCTGACTTTTTCTACACTCGACAAGTCGTTTTAAAACAATAAAACAAAAAACCAAGGAACTATGATGAAAAAACTTTCTTTACTGGCGCTGGGCATTGCTGCCGCGTTGGGACTAGCGGCCTGTAGCAGTCAGCCGACCGTGGAACAAACCGCGCAAACACTGGCGATGCAAGAACAGAAAGCCGGTTTTGAGTTAAAAAACTTTGACCAAACGGTAGCGCCTCAGCAAGACTTTTTCCGTTTTGTTAATGGTAACTGGCTAAACAGCACCGAAATTCCAGGTGATCGTTCACGTTGGGGTAGCTTTGATGAGCTGCGTGAAAATGCCGAAAAACAAGTGTTAGAGATTATCCGCGAGCTTGCGGCTGGTGAACATGCTAAAGGCTCTGATGCGCAAAAGATTGCTGATTTATACGCCTCTTATTTAAATGAGCCATTAATTAACGTCTTGGGGTTAAATCCGTTGCGGGGCGACATTGTGCGTATTGAACAGTTACGCACACACCAAGATCTTACCGAGTTATGGGGCGAGTTACAGCGTTACCGTTTCGGGACACCGGTGTCTGTTTATGTTGGTCAGGATCAACGTCAATCTGATCAATATATTACAGGTGCTAGCCAAGGGGGGTTAGGTTTACCTGATCGCGATTACTACATCAAAGATGATGAGCGCTCTAAAAAACTGTTAAGTCAATATAGTGACTTTATTCAAACCTTGTGGCAGTTGGCCGGCTGGGATAATCCAGCGCAAGCTGCGGCGCAAATTATTGCGTTAGAAACCCAATTGGCAGAAGCACAGTGGAGCCGTATTCAAAATCGTGATCGTAACGCCACTTATAACAAATACACTTTAGCCGAGTTACAACAAGTGGCACCGGGCTTTGATTGGTCGCGTTTTATGGCTGCCGCCGAGCTGGATAAGGTGAATGAAGTTGTGGTACGTCAGCCATCTTATTTTACGGCGTTCGCCAAAATGCAGGGTGATGTGCCAGTAGCACAGTGGCAAACCTACTTAAAATTTCATTTACTTCGCAGTAATGCCAGTAATTTAAGTGAGCCTTTTGTGCAAGCGAGCTTTGAATTTTATGGTAAAACACTCAGTGGTTTACAAGAGCAGCGCAGCCGAGAAAAACGTGCAGTGGGAGTGGTGGACAGCAGCTTAGGCTTTATGGTTGGTAAGCAATATGTCGATCGCTACTTCAAAGCAGAAGCCAAAGCGCGTATGGACGAGATGATCGAAAACCTACGCGGTTCATTTAAGGTCGCCATTGCTGAGTTAGAATGGATGAGCGAACCGACTAAGGTGGAAGCGCAGGCCAAATTAGCCAAATTTAATACGAAAATTGGTTATCCTGATGTTTGGCGTGATTATGACTGTTTAACAATTGACGCTAATGATCTTATTGGCAATTTACGCCGCAGCAGCGAGTGCGAATACCAACGCATGGTGGCGCGTTTAGGCCAGCCAGTGAATCGTGATGAATGGGGTATGACACCGCAAACCGTGAATGCCTATTACAGCTCTACCATGAATGAAATCGTTTTCCCTGCCGCTATTTTGCAGCCGCCCTTTTTTAATGTAGCTGCGGATGACGCCATTAACTATGGCGCCATTGGTGGTGTTATTGGCCATGAATTTACGCACGGTTTTGATGATCAAGGTCGCCGTTCTGATGGTGACGGAAACTTGCGTGATTGGTGGACTCCCAGCGATGCGAAGCAATTTAGCGAGCGCGCGCAGCGGATGATTGATCAATACAATGCGTTTAATCCTATTGATAACTTAACCTTGCAAGGTGCTTTGGGTTTAGGTGAGAACATCGCGGACTTAGGCGGGTTAACCGTGGCCTATAAAGCATATAAGGCCGCCACTAAAGATAAACCACAGCAAACCATTGCCGGTTTTACTCCTGATCAGCGCTTCTTTATTGGTTGGGCGCAAGTGTGGCGCATTAAATTCCGTGATGAAGCCTTGCGCCAGCAAGTGATCACTGGCCCGCATTCGCCAGGCATGTACCGCGTATTAGGTGTACTGTCGAATATGCCAGAGTTTTACGAAGCCTTCGATATCAAACCGGGTGACGGTATGTATCGTGAAGAAGATGTGCGCGTGAAAATTTGGTAGTGGTGGGCACTAAGGGTCTAGGCCCTTAGTGCCATGTTTTATAACATCCGGTTTGCTTGCTGCATTCTTGCTGAAGAGCAAACCGGATTTTTAGTAAGCGCTGCAATTAAAACTGATAAATGACACCTAAGCTCAGGTTATGACTTTTTAGCTTGTAGCCAAAGCCATCGTCGTTAAACTTTTCACTTGGCATTTGTAAATATTCAACGGTTGCAGATAAGTTCTGAGTAAATTTTACCCCCGCGCCAACACCCCAAGTTAAACCGTCTACTGTTTCTGAATCAGAGTAATAGAAATCGCCGTCGCGTTCTTTGTAAGTGAACTTACTGGCAGCATAACCGGCAACACCGTACAGAGAAAATACGTCGGTAATGGGTACGCTGCCTTTCATTAACACTGCGGTTTGTTGGCTTACGTCCAGTTTTTCGGAATAGCCGATATCTTGAAAGCTTTCACCGCTAACGCCCTTACCTAAGCGTAATTCTGTGGCAAAAAAAGGCGTGAATTGATAACCAGCGATGGCGCTTAATACCGTAAAATCAAAATCATCACTAAAACCGGCCGCAGATTCTTTCAAGGTGGTATTACTGATTTGGCCACCGACATAAAAAGGTGAGTCGGCTGCGAAAACGGGCGTCACTAAACTGCTTGCCAGGGCAATGGCTAAAATTTTATTTAACATGGTCTTTCCTTGTGGGTTGTTATACGCCCTTACTATCTACCGCAACGCCTGAATATAATCTGAATGATTTTACATGTATGGTTTATTTTAATAACATTTTTAATTCATCTGCTGTTCATAAAAATGATGAAAATTTAACGCTGTTCTGTGCATTTATCTCAGCTTTACCCTAGATGGTCGAAACTGACAGCAGCCTGTGCTAGAACATGCTAAAAAGAAGTTGATAAATTATTAGGAAAACAATATGAACAGCTTATTACGTACTCTGCTGCTGGGGGCTGCGCTTGCTTATGGCAGCTATGCTTTAGCCACAGCCGTTGATATTAATTATCAACAACCTAGCCAAGACATTATCGATATTGTCGATGCCGCACCGACACCCAGTGCCAGTTTAAGCCCTGATGGGCTTACATTGTTAAGCACGGCTTTTCCTGCGTTACCCAGTATTGCCGATTTAGCTGCACCCGAGTACCGTTTAGCGGGCGTCCGTTTTAACCCAGCGAATAATGGCCCAGCGCAACCACGCTACGTCTCTTCTTTACAACTTATTGATCTTGCCACTCAGCAAAGTCGAGCGATCAGTGGTTTACCAAAAAGCCTAAAAGCGGTGAATTTAAGCTGGTCGCCCGACAGTCGTTATTTCGCGTTTATTCAGTTAGATGACACTATCGCGACTTTATGGCGGGTTGATATTGCTAAAGCGAAAGCCAGTCAGTGGAGCAAAACACCGATTAATGCGATCTGGGGTGGGGCTTTACAGTGGTCAGCTGATAGCAAAGCGATTTTCGCCAGCAGTGTGCCGGCAAAACGTGGTGCCGAGCCACTAGCGAGTAAAGTGCCTACTGGCCCTATAGTAACAGAAGCGCGTGGTCGCACCGCGCCAGCGCGGACTTATCAAGATTTACTGAAAGATAAACATGATGAAGCCTTGTTTAGCCATTACTTCACCAGTCAATTAGTAAAAATTGGCCTCAATAATAAAGTAACTGCCATTGGCAAACCGCAGTTATTTCGCGGTATTGAAGTGTCTCCTGATAATAACTTTATTTTAGTCAATCGTTTAGAGCAGCCGTTTTCCTATGCCGTACCGGTATTTCGTTTTGGCTATACTGCCGAAGTATGGGATGCCACGGGTAAGTTAGTTTATAACGTGGTGCAGCAACCGGTTGCTGATAATTTACCCATTGCCTTTGATGCGGTGCCAACGGGGCGGCGTGATATCGGCTGGCGTGCCGATCATGCGGCTACCCTCTATTGGGCGGAAGCGGCAGATGGCGGTGATCCGGCCAATACGGCCACAGTGCGCGATCAGTTATTCCAACTGCCAGCCCCCTTTACGCAACCTGCTGAAAAGCTGCTAGATTTAAGTTATCGCTTTGCTAATCTGCGTGCGGGCGCTGATGGTAGCTTGATGGTGTCGGAGCGTTGGTGGCAAGATCGCAATGAAAAAGTGTGGTATTTAGCGCCAAAACAGCCAGCGCAATTAATGTGGGAGCGTTCATCTGAAGATCGTTATAACGATCCTGGTACACCGTTAATGACCACTGCTGCTAATGGCCAAAGTTTATTACGCATAGAAGATGGCGCGATTTATTTAACCGGTATTGGTGCCTCTACCGAAGGTAACCGCCCCTTTATTGATAAGCGCCAACTGAGCAGTGGTGAAACCAGCCGCTTATGGCGCTCAGAAGCGCCTTTCTATGAATATCCTTACACGTTATTAGCGTCTGGCAAGTTATTAACCCAGCGCGAATCAAGCGATCTACCGCCTGACTTTTACCTGCGCGATCTGCAAAATGGCGAGCTTAGCGCTTTAACCAAAACGCCGCATCCGATGCCGCATACTCAGGGTATTAGTCGCGAGTTAATTAATTATCAACGTGCCGATGGTGTGCCGATGTCGGCAACCTTATTACTGCCAGCCGGTTACGATAAAGCGCGAGATGGTGCATTACCTACCGTGATTTGGGCTTATCCACGTGAGTTCAGAAGTGCGGCCGCCGCAGGCCAGGTTAGTGATTCACCTTATCGTTTTAATCGCATCAGCTATTGGACGCCACAGTTTTTAGCAACGCAAGGTTATGCGGTGATGGACAATGCCACCATGCCGATCGTTGGGGAGGGCGAGCAAGAGCCAAATGATACCTTTATCAAGCAATTAGTCATGAACGCCGAAGCCGCGATTGCGGCCGGTGTAAAGCTGGGCGTAACGGATGCCAATCGCGTAGCGGTAGGGGGGCATTCTTACGGTGCCTTTATGACTGCGAATTTGCTGGCGCACACCAACTTATTTAAAGCCGGTATTGCGCGTAGCGGTGCTTATAACCGCAGTTTAACGCCGTTTGGTTTTCAGCGTGAACAGCGTACCTTGTGGGATGATCCTGAGTTATACAGCCGCATGTCTCCGTTTTTCCATGCGCAAAAAATCAAAACACCGTTACTGATGATCCATGGTACAGACGATAACAACTCAGGCACTTTCCCGCTACAAAGTGAGCGTTTATACCAAGCCATCAAAGGTAATGGCGGCACCACACGTTTAGTGATGTTGCCTTTAGAATCTCACGGTTACCGTGCGCGCGAATCGATCTTACATATGCTGTGGGAAACGACGGCTTGGTTAGATGAATTTGTGAAAAACGCTGAGCCAGCCAGTCAAAAATAACCACTTAAAGGCTCTACTTAAGTGAGATAGAGTAAAACCGCTGGTAACCCATGGTTACCGGCGGTTTTTGTTTTACAGGCTGAAGAGTACAGTATTTGATGTTTTTTTTGGAAAGAACACTGCAGGTAATTCATCCAAGTCATGCTCAACACTCAACACTCAACACTCAACTAATCACTATTAAGCAATGACGCTGTGTAATGTGTTAATCAGCGGCTGTGTCTGGTTGGCAACGAAACTGTTGTTTGCGCAGTAATACGGTCGGCTGCCCGCTTAAGTCGATTTGGTACAGCATGGCGTAATCTTGCTCCGTCAGCGGTGCAACGTCGATCTCACTAAACAGTTTGACTAAAGCCGGCACGGTGTTGCTGTGGCCAACGATTAATACCGTGTGGTTTGCACTACTCAGCTGTTGTTTTAACTGCTCAGGTGCGGCTGGATGGTAACTTGTTACGGTTAACTGCTGGCGCTTTGCTACCGCGGCGGCTGTTTGTTGCGTACGTTGATAGGGCGTGGCATAGACTGCTTGCAATGGGATGGCTTGGAAATACTCGGCCAGTGCCTCGGCTCTGGCTTGGCCACACGCCGAGAGTGTCGGATCGGCACCACTGAGTTTTTCGGCATGCCGCACCAGATATAAGGTCTGGGCATTAACTTGTGACAGCCATAAGCAAAACATACTGCTGCAGATGGCGATAGCTTGAGATAACTTCAACATGGGTGATCCTTCATTTAAACCTTGGCTGAGTAAAGCGTACCAAGACTAGGCTGTCGGTTGTTAGTGATACAAGCAACAGCCTAGCGGTGCTTTTAGCGCTGACCAAAGGTGGCCGCAAACGCATGCTCAAGATCGGCAATTAAATCGTCAGGGTGTTCTAAGCCAATCGATAAGCGGATCAGCCCATGGCTGATGCCAAAACTTTCGCGCAGCTCGGCTGGTACACCTGAGTGCGTGGTACTGCCCGGGTGGCACACTAAACTTTCGCTACCACCGAGACTGACCGCCGATTTAAAAATCGACAGGTTATTGATTAAACGAAACGCATCGACTTTTGCTATGTCCATAACAAAAGAGAACGTTGAGCTTGGGCCAGAGCACTGCCGTTGATAGACCGCCTGATAAGCCGCGTCAGTAATCAAGTCTGGATGCAGCACTTTGGCTGGCTTGTAAGGGTTATTCGCCAGCCATTCTGCCACTTTACGCCCACTGGCAGCAGCACGTTCCATCCGAATACTTAAGGTTTCCAGTGAGCGAGAAATCATCCAGCTGGTATGTGGATCGAGGTTAAGGCCAATAGCCCCACGAATGGCCCGGACTGGGCGCAACACGTCACGGCTACCGCACACCGCACCGGCGACTAAATCGCTGTGGCCGCCCACATATTTGGTCAGTGAGTACATCGCCATATCAATGCCTTGTGGCACAGCTTGCTGAAATACGGGGCCCATTAACGTGTTATCACACACACTGATCGGCCGATGACCTGTTTCCGTTTTGATGATATCCAGTACGCGGTTTAAGGCAGCAAAATCAACTAACGAATTGGTTGGGTTGGCGGGAGATTCGACAAACACCATGGCCAAGCGGCCTTTTTTCGCGGCGGCCCTTAGTGAACTTAGCATCCCCATTTCGTCTAAGCCATTATGAAATTCCCCAGTATGAATATTAAATTCTGGCAGAAACTTACGGATCAAGGTTTCAGTGCCGCCATACAGTGGGGCGCTTTGCACGATCACATCACCGGGACGCAGGTAAGCCAGTAAAATAGCGCTGATCGCACCCATGCCGCTGGAGCAAACCACCGCGCTTTCTGACCCTTCAAATAACGACAAACGATCTTCAATAATCTCAACATTAGGGTGGTTAAAACGGCTATAAATTAGGCCACCGACACTGCCTGCTGGAGCAGGCTTGCGCCCGGCCATGATATGAAAAAACTCTTCGCCTTCTTCAGGGGTTTGGTAAGCAAAAGTCGAGGTTAAAAACACCGGTGGCTTCACTGAGCCTTCGGAAAATTGCGGGTTATAACCATAAGACATCATCATGGTTTCCGGTTTTAAGGTATGTTCGCCAATTTTCTTTTTTTTGTAGTTGCCGTCGTTCGCCATGATTTCTGCTTCTCTGATAAGTGTTGGTTATTTGTTGCTATTTCAGCGTCAACGCATACTAAACCGAAGAATAATAAATAGGTAGCAGCATAGATGCCTAATTTTGGCCAAGTTAATAGCGTAATAGTTGATTTAATTTTTGTGTTGCAACTTTAATGTTGAGCTGAATTATTTTTTAATGGCAAGTAATGCCTTAAGGGCTTGCCGCTTTTAGCCTGCAGCCGATTAATAAGAACACCTGCAAACTTCGCGCTTAAATAATCACCACTTTTAACGATCCTTTTTCGCCGTCATTACGTTACAACATGTGCAACCTTAGATGTACAGAGATTTCCTCTTGCCAAGCACGGCGTGTTTTGGCTTATAACGGTTAAGGATCCACATATGAAAAAGCTGATTTGTTTCAGTGTCATTGGGTTACTGCTAATGGGCTGTAATGATAACGACAATGATAAAATTGAAGTCCCACCACCACCGGTATTCACCGTATCACAAACCTTTAATGCCGCACTTTCTGGCGATCAACAAGTGCCACGCACGCCTTCTACCGCAATGGCAACGGGTACTGTTGAAATTGATGAAAACCTGATGCAAGTCAGAGCATCGATAAACTTAACCAGTGTCGCCAATGTGCAAGCTGTGCATATTCATGATGGTGATTTGGGTTTAAATGGGCCCGTCGCGTTCAGTTTCACCGATGGTAATAATGATGGGATATATCAATTAGCCGAGACCACCATTTCTGCAGATTTAATGACGGATCTGAAAGATGGCGATTGGTATATTAACGTGCATACTAGCGCTTACCCAGATGGCGAAATACGCGGTCAAATTGTTAATGACCAAACGCTTATTGTCACTTTCCCCTTGTCTGGTATGCAGCAAGTACCGGCAGTTGCATCGGCAGGTATGGGCTATGCTTATGCTGCCGTTGACCAAACCGATTTTGAAGTCAATCTAACGGTACGCACCTCGGGCGTAGAAGATGCGACTATGGCGCACATCCACACAGGCCGCATTGGCATGAATGGCGGGGTGTTAGCGGCGTTAGAGCAATTATCGGATGATCCGAATGTTTGGGTGCTGGCTGATAACACATTATTAGATGCGCCAACCTTTGCTGTTTTAGCCAGCGGTGGGCATTACGTTAATGTGCATACGCCAGCTAATCCAAGTGGTGAATTGCGTGGTCAAATTCTGACCAATGACTTTGTTCTGGCGACCTTTCCGTTAAGCGGAGCACAAGAAGTGCCCGCAGTAGCAACCCAAGCTTCGGGTAATGGTTATGCGCTGGTTAATACCACGAATTATGCTGTAGAAGTGGTCGCTGTTACTTCTGGCGTCAATGATGCGACGATGGCACATATTCATACCGGTCGTGTTGGTAATAACGGCAGTGTATTAGTTGCTTTAGAGCAAGCTGATGGTGAAGTTGGCGTTTGGGTTACGCCTGAAAACACCGCGATTAATGCTGAAATTTTTGCCGTGCTTGCCTCAGGCGGTCATTATGTCAATGTGCATACACCGGCGAATCCAAGCGGTGAGTTGCGCGGTCAAATTTTAACCGATAATTTTGCCTTGGCTACGTTTAAACTCAGTGGTGCACAAGAAGTACCGCGTGTAACTACCACCGCTTCGGGCGATGGTTATGCGTTAGTCAATACCACAGATTACAGTGTGGAAGTGGTTGCGGTAACACAGGGTGTTAATGACGCGACGATGGCGCATATTCATACTGGCCGCGTGGGGAATAACGGCCCAGTGTTAGTGGCGCTTGAGCAAGACCAAACTAACTTAGGTAAATGGTCTACGCCTGCTGAAACCGAGATCAATGCGGATATCTTTGCGGTACTGGCCTCAGGTGGGCACTATGTCAATATACACACGCCGGCTAATCCTGGTGGCGAATTACGTGGGCAAATATTAACGGATAATTTTGTATTAGCGACGTTTAACCTCAGCGGTGCGCAAGAAGTGCCAGCGGTAACCACAACGGCAACGGGTCAGGGTTATGCTTTAGTGAATACGAGCAACTTTAATCTAGAGTTGGTTGCTTTAACTCAAGGCGCAGATGCAGCCACTATGGCACACATTCATACTGGTCGCATTGGTCAAAATGGCAGTGTGTTGGTTGCACTGGAGCGTGCCGCAGATAATGCAGGTAAATGGTCTACGCCAGCAGATACTATGATAAACGCAGAAATTTTGGCGGTTTTAGCAGATGGCGGACATTACGTGAATATTCATACGCCAACCAATCCAGGTGGTGAATTGCGTGGTCAAATCATTCGGGCTAGCGATTATGCTTTAGTCACGTTCCCGCTGTCTGGTGCGCAAGAAGTACCTGCAGTGACAACGATGGCGCGAGGTGATGGTTATGCCTTAGTGCGGTTACAAGACTTTAATGTGGAATTACAAGTGCTGACGAGCGGCGTTGCGGATGCCACCATGGCGCACATTCATACAGGTGTCAGAGGAAGTAATGGTCCGGTTCTTGTTGCGCTTGAGCGAAATACCGCGGATGTGAATCGTTGGCAGACAAGCACCGGTACTAACCTGAATGCAGCGATTTTTGCCGTATTGGCGTCGGGTGGGCACTATGTCAACATTCATACCCCAGCTTTCCCAAGTGGCGAGATCCGTGGTCAAATTGAATAAGTTGGCTTAACCAGTCACCTGACGATTAAGCATAAAAGAACCCGATGGTAAGTAAGCTATCGGGTTTTTTCGTTTTAGGCGCGTGCCTGTTTGATTTTGAGTAATAATTGCTGGACATCCGCTTGCGCTAAAATGTCTTCAATATTGCTCGGCAATTTACGACGCCAATTGGGGTATTCGGTGCTGGTTCCCGGAATATTAACCGGTGTATCCAACAACACCAAATCTTCTAACTGATAGGCAAATAGCTGCGCCGGTGTAGCAGCTGCATACAAATGACACGCCGTTACTAAGGCGGCGGCATCGGGCTCATGTAATTGCAGTTGCTGCTGTAACAGCTGTTTTTCATCTTTACGTAGTTGCTGCAAATTAGCCGCCACCTCAGCGCTTGGAAATAAATCCAGTTTATGCCGCAGCGCTAAATCATGCTCTTGCCAATAGCCAATCAGCGTCGGCATATCATGTGTTGTCACGGTGGCGAGTGCACGAGCCGGATAAGTTTGATCACGATAATCATAGCTGCCGTGTTTTTGTTCTAACATAAACACGCGATATGACAACACCTGATAGCGCTGCATCAATTCGCTGATGGCAACAGGCACTGTGCCTAAGTCTTCGCCGATAACCACACAATGATTACGCTGGCTTTCTAATGCGAGTATGGCAAAAAGCGCCGTGGCGGGCATGCCAATATAGGCGCCTGCGGTAGCATCAGCGCCTAAGGGACAGCACCACAAACGCAGCAGTGCCATTACATGATCAAGACGCAAGGCGCCAGCATTTCGCATATTGGCACGGATCAATTCAATAAATGGCTGATACGCTTTTTGACGTAAGGTGTGTGGGTTATAAGCCAGTAAACCCCAGTTTTGGCCTTTCGGAGCCATAATATCCGGTGGTGCACCCACGCTTAAATCCAGTAAGAAATCTTCAGGCGCGGCCCAGCTTTCGGCACTGCTGCGACTGGTGCCTACCGCGACATCACAATACAAACCAATGGCCATACCTTGCTTTTGACACTCAGCTTTTACTTCGGCTAATTGCTGTTGAGCTAGCCATTGTAAATACAATTGCTGATGAATTTGTTCTGCATGCTCTTGGGCAAACTGCTGCACCGCATCGCTTTGCGGATTTTGATATTCCGGTGGAAAGTTTTGCCAAGCCGCCATCGCGTGATCTTGCCAAAACAGGGTACCTTGTAGCACTTTGAATAGCGCAGTTTGTTTTAACGATGCGCCGCCTTGCTGCACAAATTGCTGAAATGCTTGTGCTCGCGCACTCTGTTTGGCCAACTCTTGGGTTTTAAAAGTTTGGTAAAGCAATTTAGCCACTGGGGCTTTTAATGCCGCAACTTGGGCATAATCAACATCACTGGCGGCACGACAGGCGGCCAATTGTTGCTGAAACTCCGCTGACGCCACTAGCTGTTGGGCAGCGCTACAGTGTTGAAATTCGGCGCTGTGTTCAAGCGCAACGTACTGCGTATTGAGCCACAAGCGGCTGTTCGGGCTATAAGGGCTGCAATCTTGCGGCAACATAGGGTAAAGCGCATGCAATGGGTTTAAACCAATAAAGTCGTTACCCAGTGCCGCTAACGGCGCCACCATGTTTTTAAGATCAAGAAAATCGCCGATCCCCCAATTTCGGGCCGAGCGAATAGCGTATAACTGAATAGCCGGGCCCATCGTTTTGTGTAAGATGGCACTGTCATGTAACTGAAAACAGCGGCTTGGCGAGACAATCACCTGCTGCTGCCAATGCTGATGACCATCGCTCAATTGTAATTGATGATAGCCCAGTGGCAAATCGTCGGGTAACTGCAGCATAAAGGCCAGCATTTTTTGCTCGGCTAAAACGGCTTGTTCAATAATATCTTTTGGTTGCAGACTAATTTCGCCTTGCCGTACTTCACCCTCTTCTAAGTTAAGTTGCCATTGCCACAAGCTGCTAGCGTACTGTGCATCGAGTTGGAGTCTGACTTGTAGTGGCTGGCCTTGGGTGACCACCGTAACCGGCGCTATGGGCTCTTGCCAGCGTGATGCAATAGCTTGCTGAACTTGCTCGGCAATAACCTGTTCATTTGAAAGGTTAAAACCCATGGCATTTAAGATGGCCTGTTGCACCTCTGGCGCAATGGTCACTGGGTGACCATTGGCATGCACATAGCTTTGTTGCAATCCGGCAAGATCGGCTAGCTGTTGAAGTTGTTCCATAAAGCACCTGTTAGTCTGGTGTAGATATTACCCTCACAAGCATAAACAGCTCCCTGACATTAGGGAACATGCTGCATACGTATGCAGTTCATTTTGGTGCAAACTTCTGCTTGATAACGGTGTTTTATGCGTGGCGTGCTGTTTTTTTCAAGTAAAAACAAAGTTCTACCAATGTTAGCTTTGTGCATTCAAGGTGCAGGCTTATCTTGCGATGCACAGCATTTGGGCATAATTTTGCTTATGAATACGTATTCATCTTGAGTGAACGACAGAATAAGTTTAATAAATGAGCATGGCGAAACCGAGACTGATTTCATACGGGCAGGCTTACGGATTTCGCAGCAATAAAACAACAACAGACCGGGGAAGGTAGGGTTATGAATAAATTTAAACTCAGTATGCTGACATTGGCGTTAGCGGCAGCGGGCAGCAGCTCAATGGTGTTGGCACAAGAGGCGACAGACGCACAAGCCGCTCAAGCGCAAGAAGAAGCGATTGAAGTGATTTCAGTACGTGGTTTTCGCCGCAGCTTGCAAGAGTCTCAGAACATTAAGATGTTCAATAGTTCAATTGTAGAAGCGGTTTCTGCAGAAGACATTGGTAAGTTACCTGACGTCAGTATTGCTGAATCATTAGCTCGCTTACCCGGTTTAACGGCACAGCGTTTAAATGGTCGCAGCCAGGTCATCAGTATCCGTGGTTTAGCTCCCGATTTCTCTACTGCGTTATTAAATGGCCGTGAGCAAGTGAGCTCAGGCGACAACCGCGGCGTCGAGTTTGACCAGTATCCCTCTGAATTACTCAGTGGCGTGGTCGTTTATAAAACGCCAGACGCGGCTTTACTGGGTCAAGGTTTAGCCGGTACGGCGGATATGCGTTTGGTTAGCCCATTAACACACGGTGAAACCACGGTAGTGGTGAACGCGCGTTACGAATGGAGCCAAATTGATGCGTTAAATGCCGGTGCCGATGACACGGGTAAACGTTTTAGCATCTCTTATATCGACCAATTTGCCGATAACACCATTGGCGTGGCCTTAGGTTATGCCAACATGTCTAACCCAGTGCAAATCGAGCGGTTTGAAGCATGGGGTTATGCTGATACAGCGGATGGCAATAAAGTGATCGGCGGCGGTAAAGTGTATGCAAACTCTAACTTATTAGAGCGCGACGGTTTTATCGGCGTGTTAGAATACAAGCCTAGCGATAAATTCAGCAGCACCCTTGATTTTTATTACTCACAGTTTGATGAAACGCAGCGCACCAGCTTTATTGAGTTACCTTTATTTTGGGGTGGCGCACCACTGGTTAATGCAACGGTTGAAAACGGTTTAGTGACCTCAGGTGGCTACACAGGCGTAAAAGGCATTGTGCGTAACCACGGCAACTACCGCGAAAGTGAATTATTCTCGTTGGGTTGGAAAAACGAGTTCAAGTTATCTGATCGTTGGGATGCTACGTTAGATATTAGTCACTCATCCTTAGACCGTACCGATTTAATTTTAGAATCAGATGCCGGTACTGGCCCTGCTGGAACAGGCGCTTTAGATAACTTATCTTTCGCCATGGGCCCGAATGGCCCTGTCTTTAACACTACGCTTAACTATGCTGATCCCAGCTTAATTTTACTCACCAGCCCGCAAGGTTGGGGTGGCGATATTATCCCTGGCGGACAGTTAGGTTATTTCAACTCACCTGGTATTACCGATGATTTGAATCAGCTGCGTTTTAGTGCACAAACCATGCTAGAAAGCGAAAACTTCGATTCATTAGAAGTCGGTATTAACTACAGCAACCGTGAAAAAGACAAGCAAGCTAACGAGTTCTTCCTGGCATTACCTAATGGCGCCTTATCTGCGCCGATCCCGAACGTAGCTGGCACAACCAGCTTAGCCGCTTTCGGTATTCCAGGCATGGTGAGCTATGATCCGCGCGAGTTGATTGATACCGGTGCGCTCGTCAAAGTGCGTAACCCCAATGCTGACGTTTTGATTAAAGATTGGAACGTAGAAGAAGACGTGATCACCGGTTATATCAAAGTGGGTATTAACAGCCGTATTGGTGAAATCCCCGTCACCGGTAATGTGGGTACGCAATTAGTGCACACTGACCAATCTTCTTTCGCGTTAGCGGCGTCAGGCTCAGGTATTAACGTATCGTCTTTCCGTTTAGACGGTGGCGATAAATACTGGGAAGTACTGCCTAGCTTAAACCTGAATTTTGAAGTAGGTATGGCGAAATATGTCCGTGTTGGTTTAGCGCGGACCATGGCGCGGGCGCGGATGGATCAGATGCGGGCGAGCCAAGATTTCGGCTTCAACCCTGCACTGAATAACGCACAAGCAACGCCAGAGCAAAATTCTCCTTGGAGCGCTAGTGGTGGTAACCCTGCCTTACGCCCTTGGATTGCTAATTCACTGGATGTCTCTTACGAGCAGTATTTCGACAACAGTAATGGTTATGTGGCCATTGCTGCTTTCTACAAAGATTTAGAAAGCTACATCTATGATCAGCGCGTGATCCAAGACTTTACTGGTTTCCCATCAGGTGGCGAAGTGCCGGTGATTAACCAAGGTATTGCGACGACTCCACAAAATGGTGAAGGCGGTCGGATCAACGGTTTAGAATTTACCTTATCGGCTAGCGGCGGCATGCTAACGCCAGCGTTAGACAACTTTGGTGCGGTATTAACGGGTTCTTGGACTGATAGTAATATCAAAGCGAATCCCGATGATCCTGCTACGCCGTTACCCGGTTTATCAGAGAAAGTGGCTAACTTAACGTTCTACTACGAAAACGAAGGCTTCTCTGCGCGCATCAGCAGCCGTTACCGTTCAGACTTCTTAGGTGAAATCTCTGGCTTTGGTAATGGTCGTAACTTACGTATGATTGAAGCAGAAACCGTCGTGGATGCTCAGTTAAGCTACAGCTTCTCAGGTGACTATGAAGGTCTGACGTTGTTACTGCAAGCGAACAACATTACCGATGAACCTTTTGTGCGGGTTGAAGGTGATGACACGCGTCGCGTGATTGAGTATCAGCGCTACGGTCGCTCATTTATGGCCGGTGTGTCATATAAGTTTTAATAAAGTCTAACTGACTAAGCCGCCCCTGCTGTTATCATCGATAACCAGGGGCTTTTTTATCATGGAGACAACAGACGGATGATGCAGCAACGCGCGATTAAAAAAGTATTAATTGTTGGCGGTGGTACAGCAGGCTGGATGTCAGCGGCTATGCTGGCAAGGTTTATGGGCCAACAAGTACAAATCCAACTTATTGAATCTGATGCTATTGCCACTGTTGGTGTGGGCGAAGCAACCATTCCGGCCATTCAACACTTTAATGCGGCGCTCGGTATTAACGAAGCCGAGTTTTTGCAAGCCACCAAGGGCACCATCAAATTAGGCATACAATTTGAGAATTGGGGCAAGCTGGGCGACAGTTACATGCATGTCTTTGGACCTATTGGCAAACCCTTAGGTTTTACCTCGTTTCATCATTTTTGGTTAGCGGCACGTGCTCGCGGTGATAGCCGCAGTTTTTGGGAGTTTTCATTAAATTATCAGGCCGCGCGTGCTGGTAAATACCAGCCTTTAGCGCAGATCCCGAATACGCCCTTACAAGGTTTGGTGCATGCCTATCATTTTGACGCCGGTTTATATGCCGCTTTTTTACGCCGATACAGTGAGCGTTTAGGCGTTAGCCGCACCGAAGGCACTATCGCTGCGGTAACCCAGCATCCTTCTGAGGCGATTGCTGAGGTGGTATTAAGCGATGGCCAAAAGTTGGCAGCCGATTTATTTATTGATTGCTCGGGCAGTCGCGCTTTATTAATTGGGCAGCAATTAGCCGTAGGCTATGAAGATTGGCAACACTGGTTGCCTTGTGACAGCGCTTTAGCGGTACCATCAGCCGCTACACAACCTATTTTACCGTACACGCGCGCTATCGCCCGAGATGCTGGATGGCAATGGCGTATTCCGTTACAGCATCGAACCGGTAATGGCTTGGTGTATAGCAGCCAATTTTTAAGCGATGAACAAGCACAGCACACTTTAATGGATCATTTAGATGCACCGGCCTTAGCCGATCCGCGCAAAATTAGCTTTGTAACGGGCCGGCGTAAACAGCAATGGCAGCACAACTGTGTGGCGATTGGCTTATCAAGTGGCTTTCTTGAACCGTTAGAATCGACCAGTATTCATCTGATCCAAAGTGCCATAGTGCGCTTAGTACAGTGCTTTCCTACTTCGGTGGATATGGCTAAATTACGCCAAGAATATAATCGGCAATCCGCTGAGGAATACGTTGCTATCCGTGATTTTATTATTCTGCATTATCATTTAAATCAGCGCACTGATCAGGGCTTGTGGCAATATTGTCAGCAAATGACCTTGCCTGATTCGCTGGCGCAACGTATAGCGCTGTTTGCTGAAAATGCTGCCGTGTTTCGTCAACAAGATGAGTTATTTACCGAAGTCGCTTGGCAGCAAGTGATGCTAGGGCAACATGTCTTACCTAAGCACTATCATCCCTTGGCGGAAAGTTTGTCAGCTGGGCAGTTAACCGGCTTTTTAGATGATATCCAGTTAATTATGCAGCGCACCGCAGCCCAACTACCTAGTCACCAACAATTTTTGCAGCGAAGCGCGGCCGGGCAGTAAAGGCTAAACGTTGATGCTGACAGCGTGCTGTTAAAGAAACGGGTAACAGAACAGAGCCGTGCTGAGGAAGAGCCGCTAATGTTGGATGGGTAATGCCATCAAAGTAAGAGAAAGTCACTGTACCGACAGTAGACGACATACCGTCTGTATGTTGTCTACTGCGTTTAAATACAGCGTAAAAGCGGCGAAAACCTGAATTTTTACTTAGTTTTGTTTTAAATGAACAGTTTGCCATAGGTTCTGGTTTTCTGGCACGCTAAAGAAGCTTTCTGGATACCAGCACTTAGGCAAGAGTACATTCATGTAGTTCTCTTCGCCGTCTTTAAACAGTATATTTAGCAACTCTTTTAACCGCTCTTCTGGCAGCCGCTTTAAACGGTCTCGCGCAGGTTTAAAAAATAAATTCAGCTCGCTGCTTAAACTAATATTATGCCCCGTATTGCGATATTGCATATTACGGCTCACTACACGACAGCCAGGTTGATCCGGTTTTTCGGGATAAAGGGTGTTCACAATGGCAAACTCATATTTCATTTGTGGTTTACCATCATCACCCAGAGGCGTGAACACTACGCCATAGCCTTGCGGGAACAAACCAACAATCCGAAACAGCCTGTCAACTAACACGCCATGGTAATCACCACGTTGCACACCATCTCGCATTAACAATGCTGCTTTAGGTAAGGCATCATAGTTATAGCGCGGCCGGCCCGGTAAGGCGACAGAGGCATAAGCTTGCGGCACTTTAAATAAGCTGCCTAGCGGGGTATTGGGTTTGGCACTAATAAAACGTTTTAATTGTTTTAATAAGCGTTCGTGTTGCTGTTGATGTAAATCACGTTCTTCGCGTTTATTACCTCTATAAGGTAATTCGCCCAGGCCATATTTTAATAAGTCGAGGCTGCCGGTAAGGCAATGGCTTAATAACTCTTGCCGTTGCTCCTGAGTCAAGGCTCGCTCGGCCTTGTCACCACCATTTTGTTTGGCAAGCAATTGCTGTGCTGGTAAACACATTAAGCCCGCATGTTGAATGATACAGCCCATCACTATCGGTATTTGCAGCTTTTGCCGATAGGGGCAGTCTGTTAAAGAGCCCACATTGCGTTCTTGATACCACTCTTGCCAAAGTGGTTCTTTTAATATGTTTTGTTCTAGTAAGTCTTCTAACAAGCGCAAGGTAAGTAAGGCGCGATAACAAGGTTTATAGGCGTTTTCCAGTAAGAGCGTTTTGCGTTTATTTGAGCTTGCAGTCATTAACAAACCACCAAGCAAGCGAGCACTAGCCGTTTGTGTTTCGAGCGGCGTGGTACCTTCACTCAGTTTTAGCAGGGCTTCTGCGGCTTGGCGCAACAACGTCCAACACCGGATACGTCGCTTTTCGTCTTCAAATTGCAAATCAGTAAAAAGGCTACGGTTTTTGCGTTGAACCTCGGCAATATCACCCGCTTGTTGACTTTGCTTCCAAACAAGTTCCGCTTGATGTAAAGCACGTTGTTGTTCTTGATATTGCGCAAAAAAATCTACCGCCTCGTTATAAAAACAAGCTTGCTGAGTGCTATAAAACTGTGCCAATAGCTGCTCAAGGTTCCGCACAAAAACCGATTTTTTGGGAAGCGCAAGATTCAAAACTAAGCCCCGATATGAGTTGATTTATAAAACAAAATACCATTCCCGATCTAGGCTGCAAAGTAGCAATAGAGCAAAAGTTGAAATTAAAAAACATTTTGTTTTTACGAAAAAGTTATTTTCTGCACGATTCACCGCATAATTACCAATTAACGGGACTAAGTAAGTGATTTACTCGTTTTTTGCTGCAATTTCATGTAAGCTGCGCGCCCTTCATTTGGAAGGGCACTGCAGCTGCGGGCAGAGATTTTCGCAGCGACAATTGCGGGAATACGCATGCAATTTACAGATTTACCGTTATCGGCTGACATTTTAAAAGCTGTAGCAGAAAAAGGTTACACCACACCATCACCTATCCAGCAACAAGCCATCCCTGCCGTATTAGCCGGGCGCGATTTAATGGCGGCTGCGCAAACCGGAACCGGTAAAACGGCCGGCTTCACTTTACCCTTATTACAATTATTAGCGGAAGGCCGAACGCAAGGACGTAAAGTACAAGCTAACCAAGTGCGTGCTTTAATCTTAACGCCAACCCGCGAGTTAGCTGCGCAAATCGCAGAAAACGTGGCGTTATATGGTAAATACTTACCACTGCGTAGCACTTTAGTGTTTGGTGGCGTGAAAATTAACCCGCAAATGATGGCGCTTCGCAAAGGCGTTGATATTCTGATTGCTACGCCAGGCCGTTTAATGGATTTATATCAACAAAATGCCGTGCGCTTTAATCAGCTTGAAGTGCTGGTGTTAGATGAAGCTGACCGTATGCTTGATATGGGCTTTATTCGCGACATTAAAAAAATCTTAGCGTTATTACCCCCTAAGCGGCAAAACCTGTTGTTTTCGGCAACCTTTTCCAACGAAATTCGTACTTTGGCAAAAGGTCTGTTAAACGACCCATTAGAAGTGACGGTAACTCCGCCAAACAGTACGGTCGAGCGCATCGAACAGTGGCTGTATCCGGTAGATAAAAGCCAAAAAGCTGCCTTGCTCATTCAACAAATTAACGAGCATAAATGGCAGCAGGTATTGGTGTTTACCAAAACCAAACACGGCGCCAACAAGCTAACGCTACAACTAGAAAAAGCGGGCATCACGGCTATGGCTATACATGGTAATAAAAGCCAAAACGCCCGTACCAAAGCCCTCGCTGAATTTAAAGCGGGCGGAGTACGGGTGTTAGTGGCGACTGATATCGCCGCCCGTGGTTTAGATATTCAGCAACTGCCACAAGTCGTCAACTTTGAATTACCCAATGTTCCTGAAGACTACGTGCACCGCATAGGCCGCACAGGTCGGGCTGGCGCCGCAGGTTTAGCGGTGTCATTAGTGTGTGCAGAAGAGTTAAAAGAGTTGGTGGGTATTGAGCGGTTAATTAAGCAACTACTGCCAAGGCAGGTGATTGCCGGTTTTACGCCGCAGCAACCTTTACCTGTTACCACGGCTAATAGCAAAGCACCTCGGGCCGTTGCAGCAAAAAGACCACAGGCACGCGATCACCGAGCAGGTCAGCGTAGCGTTTCGCAAAAACATTAAAGCTTTTTGATTGCGCAGCGGATTAATTCTGCTGCGCTCTTGTGCTAGTAGCGTTAAAGTTTATACTGACAATCGGTAGTGCTTTAGGGTTACATAATATGTATGGTTTTATTGCAAGACAACCCATCTTTAATGTGTCGAAAGAGACTATCGGCTACGAGCTATTGTTTCGAGATGGTGAGGCGAATGCCTTTCCCAATATAAACGCCGATGAGGCGACATCTAAACTCTTGATGCAACATCATTTATTGTTGGGTGTCGAAAAAGTCGCCGCCAATAAACTCGCTTTTATCAATTTTTCTGAAGACACCTTGATTTATCACTTTCCCACGTCAATTCGCCCAGAAAGTATGGTCATTGAAGTATTAGAATCGGTTCCTGCCTCTGAGGAGCTGTTGCATACCTTAAAGTTTTTGCATGACCGCGGCTATAAATTAGCGTTAGATGATCATGACTTTGATGAAAAATGGCGGCCTTTTTTACCTTACATTACCTATTTAAAAGTTGATATTCAGCAGTTTAACATGCTGCAAATTAGCAACAAATTACGCGAGTTAAAACAATTTCCATTGATCTTATTAGCCGAGCGTGTAGAAACCGCTGAACAATTTGAGCAGTTAAAGGTTTTGGGTTTTCATTTGTTTCAAGGCTATCTATTCGCTCGCCCAGAGATGATGAAGCACAAACAATTACCGGTAAACAAAACGACCTTATTGGAGTTAATTGCTGAAGCATCATCCAGCAAAATGAATTTTAATCGGCTAGCCGAGTGTTGTCAGCGCGATGTGGGCTTATCTTATAAATTGCTGAGTTTTATTAATAATTCCGGGCCCATGCGTGCAGAAAAAATTTCTTCCTTAAAGCATGCCATGGTCTTTATGGGCGAAACGGAATTAAAGAAATTTATTTCGTTGTTAGTGTTAGCCAATTTAGCGGATGGCGGCATTGATGAGCGGATCACCCAATCTTTAGTGCGGGCTTACTTTTGCGGGCAGCTCGCCAAACAAAAAAATCTGCCCGACAATCCGCCGAGCGCATTTTTGACTGGGCTGTTTTCAAATGTGCATGAAATAGTCGAGCAACCGCTAGCCGAGTTATTGCAACAATTACCGCTGTTAGACAATGTAAAACAAGCACTGTTAACAAGAAAAGGCGTGTTAGGGCAATTTTTACAATTGATCGAAGCCTTTGAACAAGCTGATTGGCCAAGAATGGAGCAACTAAAACAGGCTCTCGATCCACTGACCGACTTGCAGGAGCTTTATCAAGAAGCCGTATTATGGACTGAGCAAGTGTTGCAACCCTAATTTGGGTATCGACCTGTTGCATACGTATGCACCAAAAAAAGGCAATGCTTGCATCAAAAATTGCGGTAACTTATTGGGATCAACCCAATAGGTAGCAGCAAGATGATAAAAAGAATTCGCTTATTGAGCTTGGCGGCACTCGCAGTGTTGGCCGGCTGTGATAAAGCCCCCACACCCGCATCGCACACCGCAACATCGCTAGCCGTGGTTAGCGCAGACTCGGAACACACCGCTGCACAGGGCAAGGCGGTGGTATATCAAATGTTTACTCGTATTTATGCCAATACCACCAGTACTAACAAACCCTGGGGTTCGCTGGCGCAAAATGGCGTGGGTAAATTTAATGACATCAATGATGACGCCCTACGTGGCATCAAAGCATTGGGGACCACCCATATTTGGTTTACCGGTGTGCCACATCATGCGCTTATTGCCGATTATAGTGCTTATGGTATCAGTGATGACGATCCAGATGTAGTGAAAGGCCGCGCCGGTTCGCCGTATGCGGTAAAAGATTATTACAGTGTAAATCCTGATTTAGCGGTTGATCCTGCTGAGCGTTTACAAGAATTCCAAGCGTTGATTGCGCGTACTCACCAGCATGGCATGCAGGTGTTAATTGATATTGTACCCAATCATGTGGCGCGCTCTTATCAGTCGCTGGCGAAACCTGCTGGCGTGGCTGATTTTGGCGCGAATGATGATACCAGTGTGGTCTATGCGCGAGACAATAACTTTTACTATGTGCCTGGCGAAGCCTTTCAAGTACCTGACTGGCCCGCTGATTATCAAGTGTTAGGGGGGCAAGCGCATCCGTTGGCTGATGGCCAATTTAACGAAAATCCGGCGAAATGGACAGGTAATGGTGCACGAGCGGCCAAACCCGCCTTTGATGATTGGTATGAAACGGTCAAAATCAATTATGGTGTGCGGCCTGATGGCAGTTATGATTTTGAACGCTTGCCGGCTGATTATGCAAAGCGCGATTGGCAAGCGCATTATCAGTTTTGGCAAGGTAAGTCGGTACCCGACTCTTGGTTGAAATTCCGTGATATTACGCAATATTGGCTGCAGCTGGGTGTTGATGGCTTTCGTTATGATATGGCTGAAATGGTGCCCGTGGAGTTTTGGAGTTATTTAAACGCGCATATCAAACACACTAATCCGCAAGCATTTTTACTTGCAGAAGTGTATCAGCCAGCGCTATATCGCGACTATATTCAGTTGGGTTTAATGGACTATTTGTATGACAAGGTTGAATTTTACGACAGCTTAAAATTAGTGATGCAAGGCAAAGGACCTACCTCAGCCTTAGTGCAGGTGCAGCAGCGCATGGCGGATATTGAACACCATATGCTGCATTTTTTAGAAAACCATGACGAGCAGCGCATTGCCAGCCCCGAGTTTGCTGGAGATGCGCGTAAAGGCATGCCAGCCATGGTGGTCTCAACGTTAATCAGTAGTTCACCCACCATGCTGTATTTTGGCCAAGAAGTCGGTGAACCGGCGAGTGAGGATGCCGGTTTTGGCAAAGCGAGTCGCACCACGATTTTTGATTATTGGGGCGTACCGCATCATCAGCGCTGGGTGAATGGCGGGAAGTTTGATGGTGGCGCATTGACGCCCGCCGAAATGAACTTGCGGCATTTTTATCAACGCTTGCTTAGCTTTAGTCGCGAAGCGCCGGCATTAAACGGTGATTATGTGGAATTGCATACGCTAAATTTAGCGGCAGGCAGTGCTTATTCCGAGCAGCAATTGGCTTTTGCACGGTTTTCTAACGAACAACAATTGGTGGTGGTTAGCCATTTCAATGCCACAGAGTCAGTCGAATTTCAGCTGCAATTACCTCGCACGCTCATGCAGCGATGGCAATTAGCCGATGGCAAATATGCATTACATGAACAGTTAACGGGTGTAAACCATGAACTAGTAGTGACCAATGGTGAAGGCCGTATTGCGGTGAAGTTGGCACCACTGGGCTCTTTGGTATATCAATTGGTGCGTTAAGGAAAAACTATGCAACGTTATTTTCAATCGTTGGTGTGTAGTGCGCTGCTGTTTGCCTCGCTGCTACTCGGCGCGGCGGAACATTATCAATCACATCGGGTTAATGATAACCAGCTTATTTTAACCACCGACCGTGGCCAAGTGAGTGTGCGCTTTCTACACGAAGCGGCGGTCGAAGTGTGGTATCAGCCGGAAGGGCGGCAGCAGCTGCCATCACTGATTTTAGCCGATAAAACACCTGCAGTAGCACTAACCTTGCAGCAACAGCCTGAGCAGCTGATCTTGCAAAGCGCCCGCTTGCGGGTCGAAATACAAAAAAGCCCACTGACATTACGTTTTTATCAAGGTGAGCAATTACTGACTGAAGATATTGCGGGTTTATTGCAACCCGACGCTACAAAAATTGCTTTTAAGTTTCGCTTAACGCCCGAAGAGATGTTATTTGGCGGTGGCCAGCGCGTGCTGGGTATGGATCGCCGTGGCCATAAATTACCGCTGTATAACAAAGCACATTATGGTTATAGCACCGAATCAGACCAGATGTATTTTAGTTTGGCTGGGGTGATGTCGAGTAAAAACTACATGCTGCTATTTGATAATGGTGCTAGCGGCGAGTTGGATCTGGGTCATAGCCAAGCCGATACCTTGGCTTTTCAAGCCGAAGGTGGCCGTAGTGCTTATATCGTGGTGGCAGGGCAAAATACGCCAGAGCTGATTGCTAACTACACAGCGGCGAGTGGTCAGGCACCGTTACCGGCGCGTTGGACTTTAGGCAATTATGCGTCGCGTTTTGGTTATCGTACAGAAGCCGAAGCGCGTGATGTGGTGCAAAAATTTCGTGATTTGAACTTGCCGCTCGATGCCATTGTGATTGACCTGTATTGGTTTGGTAAAGACATTCAAGGCCATATGGGCAACCTCGCTTGGGATAAACAGGCCTTTCCTGAACCGGAGCAAATGCTGGCCGACTTTGCCGCCGATGGCATAAAAACCATTTTGGTTACTGAGCCATTCGTCTTAACCAGTTCCAAGCGTTGGCAGCAAGCCGTTGACGCCGGTGCTATAGCCTTGGGCCCCGATGGCAAGCCAAACACCTTTGATTTTTATTTTGGCAATACCGGCTTAATTGATGTGTTTAAACCGGAAGCGTCAAGTTGGTTTTGGGGTATTTATCGTGATCTACTGGCGCAAGGGGTTGGTGGTATTTGGGGCGACTTAGGTGAGCCTGAAGTGCATCCGGCGGATACCCAGCATCAGTTACCTGGGATCGGTAGTGTGACGGCCAATGAGGTACACAATGCCTATGGTCAGCGCTGGGCAGAATTAGTCTATCAAGGCTATCGGCAAGATTTCCCCGAGCAGCGGCCTTTTATTATGATGCGTGCCGGGAATCTTGGTTCGCAGCGTTATGGCATGGTGCCTTGGACCGGCGATGTCGACCGCAGTTGGGGTGGGTTAAAGCCACAAGTTGAGCTGGCACTACAAATGGGCTTATTTGGTTTTGGCTATATTCATTCTGATCTGGGTGGTTTTGCCGGCGGTGAGCAGTTTGATGCGGAGCTGTATATTCGCTGGCTGCAGTACGGTGTGTTTCAGCCAGTTTATCGGCCACATGCGCAAGAACATATTGCCCCTGAGCCGGTATTTCACAGTGATGAGGTCATTGACACTCTGCGCCCCTGGCTAAACTTACGTTATAAACTGCTGCCCTATAACTACACGCTGGCCTATCAACATAGCCAAACGGGGATACCCCTGATGCGGCCGTTGTTTTTCCTTGATGAAAGCAATGCATCGTTACGTACTGAGACCAACAGTTACTTGTGGGGGGATGCTTTTTTAGTCGCACCGGTAACAGATCCGGGTGTTACGCAGTGGCCGGTGAATGTGCCTGCTGGCATTTGGTTTGATTTTTTTAACGAAGAGCGCATTATTGGCGGCGAAGTTGTAAAGCGTCCAGTCACTCTGCAGACCATACCGGTGTTAGTCAAAGCCGGCAGTTTTATCCCGATGACGGCACCGATCCAGCGCACCGCAGATTACTCTAGCCAAGCGCTTACCCTACATTATTACGCGGATACCAGTGTAAGCTCGGCTAAAGGCCAGATGTTTGAAGATGACGGCGTAACGCCCGATTCGCTTGCCAAAGGCCAATATGAATTGCTGAGCTTTAACGCAGAGCACAGCAACGGCCAGCTGCTGTTTTCGTTGCAGCGCCAAGGTGGAGATTATCAGGGTAAACCCGCACAGCGCGAACTAACCTTAGTTGTACATAATCAACGTGGCAAACCAGACAAAATCTATGTCGATGGCCAGTATATTCCACTCGTCGCGCAACCACAGCGCTTTGCAAAAGGCCAGCAGTTGGCTTGGTACGATAAAGCGGCAAAAAAAGTGTATCTCAAACTCACGTGGCAGGCTGAGTTGAGTCAGATTGTCATTAAATAGTCTCAGTACTGATCACTAGCGCCGGTTTTATCTGGCGCTGTTTACTTAAACAGGAGCTCATCTTACATGCGCTTTTTGCTGCTTGCTGTCATTCTGCTTGGTTGTAACTTATCGCTTCACGCCAGCATGCCAACGTTACAACGGGTAGAGCCGTTAAATTGGTGGGTGGGCATGCAGCATCCAACGGTTGAACTGCTGTTATATGGTAAAAATATCAGTAGCTTAACACCTGCGTTAACTTACCCCGGGGTCACGATTAGCAAGGTCACGCGCACTGACAATCCCAATTATTTATTTGTGGAGCTCATTATCGCTGCTGAGGCAAAAGCCGGGCAGTTGCCGCTGCAACTAAAGCAGGGAGCAAAGGTAGCACTTCGCTATGATTATCCGCTGCTTTCGCGAGCGCTGGGTTCCGCAAAGCGGCAAGGCTTTAATGGCAGTGATGTGATTTATTTGCTTACCCCTGATCGTTTTGTCAACGGCGATCCGAGCAATGACAATGTACCCGCCATGCAAGAAGGTGTGGATCGTGCAAAGGATAATGGTCGTCATGGTGGCGATATCGCGGGTATGCAAGCGGCACTGCCTTACCTTGCAACCATGGGTATTACGGCGGTGTGGCCCACACCGTTAACCGAAAATAACCAACCGGCGTATTCTTATCACGGTTATTCAGCCACCGATTTTTACCAAGTTGACCCACGCTTTGGCAGTAATGTGCAATTCCGCGACTTTGTCGCCGCTGCGAATCGTCGTGGCATTAAAGTGATTCAAGATATTATTGTTAATCATATCGGTAGTAAGCATTGGTGGCTGACCGATTTACCCACGCAAGATTGGCTTAATTTTCCAAGCGGTGATGCAAAGGGGCGCTTTGTGCCAACCAATCACAACCGCAGTACCATTCAAGACCCCTATGCCGCCGCAGGTGATCGCCAATTATTTACCGATGGCTGGTTTGTCGACAGCATGCCGGATTTAAATCAACGGCAACCACAATTAGCCACTTACCTGATTCAAAACAGTATTTGGTGGGTGGAATATGCCGGTTTATCAGGCATTCGTGAAGATACCTATTCTTATGCCGACAAAGCCTTTTTAAGCGAATGGGGCCGGCGCATTATGCAGGAATACCCGCACTTTAATATTGTTGGCGAAGAATGGAGCCCTAATCCATTGATCGTGTCGTATTGGCAGGCCGGTAAACAAAATAAAGACGGTTATGTCTCGCATACGCCGGCCATGTTGGATTTTCCGCTCTACGATGCCTTATTAAATGCCTTAGTGGAGCAAGAGAGCTGGAACAGTGGTTGGATCAGGCTGTATGAAATGCTCAGTAATGATCATGTGTATGCCGATCCCTTTAACTTGGTGATTTTTGAAGGTAATCATGACACAGCGCGGCTATTTTCAGTGCTCAATGAAGATATAGACTTGTATCGGATGGCACTGAGTTATCTGGTAACGATGCGCGGTATTCCACAGCTGTTTTACGGCACAGAATTAGCGATGACCAGCCCTCAGCAGCGTGACGATGGCAAAGTGCGCGCTGACTTTCCGGGCGGCTGGGCCGGCGATCAGGTGAATGCGTTTACCGGTAAAGGTTTAAACGCAACGCAGCGTCAGGCGCAGCAGCTAGTGAAAACGTTGCTGAATTGGCGTAAAACTGCGAGTGCGGTACATAACGGTAAATTAAAACATTTCGCGCCGGATCGCGGCACTTATACTTATTTTCGTTACAACGAACAACAAACGGTGATGGTGGTGCTGAATAAGCAACACGAGGCTGTGACACTGGATTTAGCGCGTTTTCGTGAAGTGCTAGCGACAGATAAAACCGCCACCAATGTGCTGACCGGTAACGTCGTGAGTTTGCAACAGCCACTGAATATTCCTGCGCGTGGGAGTGTTATCTTGGATATAAGATAAGGCGCTGAAAAATGGCTATTTATATACCCAGATATAGATAGCCTATAGCACGTACCAGAGCATTTTTAAGCTGAGTAAGATCAACAAAATAGCGAAGATTTTTCGCAAGGTGTTCACGGGTAATTTGTGTGCCAGTTTTGCGCCAATGCGAGCAGTAAAAAAACTGGCTGCAGAGATTAAAACAACGCCAGGTAAATACACTAAACCCACAGTGTAGGGTAAATCCAGCTGTGGTTGGGCGTTCAGTAAATAACCCGAGGCACCGGCTAACGAGATAGGTAAACCAATCGCCGCTGAGGTGCCAATGGCATACTTTAACGTGATGTTGCGCCAACTTAAATAGGGTACGGTGAGGGTGCCACCGCCAATGGATACCAAGGCTGAAATAGCGCCGACACCCGTACCTACTGCCGCTAACTCCAGTTTTCTGGGGTTTCTACTTTCAGCCACAATGGCTTTTTTCGGCCGCAGCATTTTTATCCCAATGTAACTCATAAAAATGGCAAAGAACACGGCGAGAGCGTAGCCACTGATCCGTGCTGCGACAAAGGTGGCGGCAAAAGAGCCGATAATCAGCCAAGGGGCCATCACTTTTACGATTGGCCAAAGTACACCGCCTTTGGCGTGATGCACGCGCAGGCTCGAAAGCGACGTCATCATGATAGATGTCATAGAGGTACCAAGGGCCAAGTGCACCACGTAATCGGGTGAGATCCCTTGTGCGACAAAAATACTGGTGAGCATAGGCACCATAATGCCGCCGCCGCCAATACCGAGTAAACCAGCCATAAAGCCAGCAAACACTCCCAAGGATACAAAAGCCAGTATCCATTCAATTGCCATGTATTAAGCCTTATTTAGGTTAGAGGTTGCGAACCGATCTGTTTTTATTCATTAATTTTTGCTGCTAGCAGATTCAACCAGTCTGTGTGTTTGCTTGGCTAGCGTATCTGGCCGCAGCGCTGCACTTTGTTGCCAGAGATAACCGGCAAAGCGAAAACTGACATATAAGGTTACCAGAGTTGCGATAACTAATTCCAGATAAGCGAGCTGCTGCAGTAATGCTGCGCTTTCAGGCTGTTGCCATAGCGCAAATTGTTCGCTGGCTTTAAACAGCGCCGTTGCGCCAATTACTAAGGGAAAGGTAAAAGCAGCAAAGCCGGGCGAAAACGGTAACCTTAATAAATATAGCATGGCCGCATAAATAATGCTGGTCATCACCAGTGCTAATATTAGCAAGCTCAGAACGATCATTGGTTGTGCTGGGCTGGTTAAACTGAGATAGCCGGTTAAGCATAAACTGGCCGGAGCCGCTAAAACCGCTAAACTCGGCCTTGCCGCTAACGGGACGCTACCGGCGAACAGCAAACGAATGATCACTAAAGGCAGTAATACGGCATAGCAGAGCAGTCCAAACCAAAAAATACCCTGTATGACATTTTCTGAAACGGCTGCAGGGCAGGTTACCACGGCAGTGACAATACCAATAGGCGGCACAAACCAACCGGGTAACAGCTGATTAAACTGTAAAGTGCCTACGCGATGCCAGATAAACGCCACCAGTAACCATAAATGCAACACCACAGCAATGGACCAAAGCCAACGCCCTAGGCTGCTCGGTAGCGCAGTGGCGATCACCATTAACGCCATGGCTGACGCAGGTAGTACAGCACCGAGTATCGGGTTCGCTAAATCTTCGCGTAGCAGCGCCGGTTGACGGATAAACTTAAACAGTAACAAACTAAGGCATACCAAGGCGAACAATGCCGCTGCGGTTTGCAGCGCGCCTTGTAATTGCAATGCTTTATCCCAGCACCAGCCCAAACTGGCTATGCCTAATGCTAACGCGGCCAAGGGGGTTGGAATGGCGCGAGTGAGATCAGTGCGATCGTTTGACATGTCATGGTTCCAATTTACAGAATGACGCTAGGATAGCGCTCACTTTTGCTTTAGCATATCTGAACGTTTTTAACCTAGCGTTAGGATAAACCGAACATGATTGCTATTCGAAAGCTGCAGGTATTTAGTTGTATTGCTCGGTTAGGGAATTTAAGCAGTGCGGCGAGCGAACTGTATTTAAGTAAGGCGGCGGTTTCGCAGGCCTTAAATGAATTAGAAGCGCAACTAGGTGCACCGCTGTTTGATCGGGTACACCCGCGCTTAAAACTCAATGAACAAGGGCGCTTATTACAGCCGTTAGCCGATGAAATTTTGGCCAGAGTGTCAGACATTGAACATCTATTTCAACAAAACACACCACAAGGCCAACTGAGCTTAGGAGCCAGCCAAACCATTGGTAATTATTTATTACCCCGCTTATTGAGCCAATTAGCGCCAGGGCAATTTAAAGTCAGTATCGATAATACCTATACGCTGTGTCAGCAAGTGCTGCAGTTTGAACTTGATTTAGCGCTGATCGAAGGAGATAACCCTTTCCCAGATCTGATCACCCAACCGTGGCGGCAAGACGAAATGTATATTATTGCCAAAGCCGACCATCCGCTCGCCGGAACAACAGTGCACCACTATCACGCCTTACAACAGCAAAGCTGGGTGTTACGCGAAGCGCACTCGGGCAGTCGAGCGCAGTTTGATCGCCATCTTGCCCCACATTTGCCGACGATCACGGCGATTACCGAATTTAACTCGCCAGAGGCGATCATGCAGGCCGTTGAAGCAGGGCTGGGGCTGAGTTTTATTTCTGCCGCTGCGGCCGCCGATCGTTTGCACTATGGTCGGCTGGCGAAAATTACCTTACCGACGCCTTTTACGCGACAATTGCAGTTAGTTTGGCATAAACAAAAGTACCATTCGGTGTTAGCACGGCAATTTATCGCGCTGTGTCAGCCTTGAATAACGGATGGGTTGGCTTGCACACTTTTGGCGCATTGAATACGTATTCATCTTGTAGTCGTAAACAAATGGCGGTATCAATCAGGCTGACAGGTTTTCTACCCATTTTGGCGGCTGTGGCCAACCGAGTGGGTAACAATAATAACAACCGCGACGATAGAGAACATACTTATGCAAACTAAGCCGAACCTCAGCTTTTGGCAGATCTGGAACATGTGTTTTGGATTTTTCGGTATCCAATTCGGTTTTGCCTTACAAAATGGCAATGTTAGCCGAATTTTCCAAACGTTGGGCGCAGATATGGATCAAATTCCTATTCTGTGGATTGCCGCACCGTTAACGGGCTTGTTGGTACAACCGATTATCGGCCATTTCAGTGATAAAACGTGGACTAAATTAGGTCGGCGTCGGCCCTTCTTTTTATACGGTGCACTGGCCACCACCGCGGCATTGTTTTTTATGCCCAATTCACCAAGCTTGTGGATTGCTGCAGGGATGTTGTGGCTATTAGATGCGGCCATCAATGTCACGATGGAACCGTTCCGGGCGTTTGTCGGCGACAACCTCAATAAACAGCAGCGCCCCACCGGCTTTGCTATGCAATCGTTCTTTATCGGTGTCGGTGCCGTGGTGGCGTCGGCGCTGCCCTGGATGATGAGCAATTGGTTTGGTGTGTCGAATACGGCGGCAGAGGGGTTGATCCCTGACTCGGTGGTGTTTTCGTTCTATGCCGGTGGTGCCGTATTATTTCTTTCAGTTGGCTGGACGATTATTTCCTCGAAAGAATATAGCCCTGCGCAATTAGCTGCCTTCGATGCGGCTGAACAAGCGGCTCAGCCGGTCGCTGAGCGTGCAACGCCTGCCGCAAACTATTGGCGCAGTGGCGCAGTTGCCGTGGTGGTGGGTGTGGCAGCAATGATTGCTGTCGCTTCTGCGCAGTTAGATAAGCAACTGTATTTACTGGGCGCACTTATCGCCAGCTTTGGGGTATTACAGTGGCTGGCGAGCTGGTTTAAGCAACAGCAAAATCGCAATATGCTGGTACAACTGGTCGATGATTTATTTACTATGCCAAGCACCATGCGGCAATTGGCGATAGTGCAGTTTTTCTCATGGTTTCCGTTATTTGCCATGTGGATCTATACCACGGCGGCGGTGACCAGTTATCACTATGGCACCACGGATACCACATCGGTCGCTTATAACGATGGTGCCGATTGGGTTGGTGTGTTATTTGCGGTTTACAACGGTTTTGCGGCAATTGCGGCCCTACTGATCCCGCTGTTAGTTAAAGCTACCAGCACACAAAAGGCACACGCGATTAATTTATGCTGTGGCGCTTTAGGGCTATTCGCCTTTTTCTTTATTAAGGATCCGGCCTTACTCTGGATCCCGATGATTGGTATTGGTATCGCTTGGGCATCCATTTTATCACTTCCTTATGCGATGCTCTCCAACTGCCTGCCAGCCAATAAAATGGGGGTGTATATGGGCATGTTTAATATCTTTATCGTGCTACCACAGCTGCTGGCTGCGGCCATTTTGGGAAGTTTGGTCGGCTACTTTTTCCAAGGGCAAGCTATTTATGCGTTGGCGATTGGCGGGGTAAGTTACAT
Organism: Alishewanella sp. SMS8; assembly: GCF_030737935.1. NCBI lineage: Bacteria > Pseudomonadati > Pseudomonadota > Gammaproteobacteria > Alteromonadales > Alteromonadaceae > Alishewanella > Alishewanella sp. SMS8. The sequence goes on along the minus strand of NZ_JAPJEA010000001.1, from coordinate 1,407,860 downwards.
TATTGCGGCGCTGTATGTGCTACGTGTGAAAACTGATTTGGTACAGGAGTAACTGATGCTTAAAACGTCCTTAAGTTGTTTGATGTTAGCGTTGGCGCTAAGCGGTTGTAAGCCAGCTCCTCAGCAAGCGAGTCACGACAGTGCTGTGCCAGAGGCCACCACGCTAAGCCCAGCAACAGCAGACGCGCCCTGGTGGCAAGATGCCGTGTTCTATCAAATTTGGCCCCGCAGCTTTTACGATACCAATGGCGATGGCCATGGCGATTTTAATGGCATGACTGCCAAACTGCCTTATCTACAAGAGCTCGGTATCGATGCCATTTGGTTAACGCCAATGTTTGAAGCGCCGTCTTATCATGGTTATGACTTTACCGAGTTTTACCAGGTAGAAACTGATTACGGCTCGATGGCCGAGTTTGAAACCTTTATTCAAGCGGCCGATGACAAAGGCATGAAGGTGATTCTCGATTTGGTGATTAACCATATCTCGCGTGAGCACGAATGGTTCCGGTTATCGGCTGAAGGTGTTGCGCCTTATCGTGATTACTTTGTGTGGCGTAAAGACTTACCCGCCAAAGGTGAAGGCTGGGGCTATGCCTGGGATCAGTCGGATAAACCTGAAGCCGTCTGGCATTTCGATGAGCGCCGGGGTGAATATTACTATGCGGCCTTTGGTGCAACGCAGCCTGATTTAAATTTGCAGCACCCCGATGTGGTGGCTGAAATGAAAAAGATGGCGAAGTTTTGGCTGGATAAAGGCGTAGCCGGTTTTCGGCTAGATGCAGTGCGCTTTGTGATGGAAACTGGCCCTGAAGGTCAAGCTGACTTACCCGAAACCATCGATTACTGGCGCGATTTTAATGCTTACGTGAAAAGCGTGAACCCGGAAGCCTACCTAGTGGGTGAAGCTTGGGTCGATATTCCGGTGGCCGCCGAATATTGGGGCAATGGCGAGGGCTTAGATCAAGGCTTTGATTTTGAAGTGGGTTATAAAATCTTAGGGCAATTGCTGCCTACCGTCGGTAATGAGGCGCAATTTGGCACCATCAGTGGTACACAAAGCGGCGAGCTACATCCTTTACAAGAAAACGTGCAGCGTCGCCAGCAATCGAATGCGCCGTTGGCCTTTTTCTCGCCGTTTTTAACCAATCATGATCAAGAGCGGGTGGCCTATCAGCTGGCATCCGAGCCTAAAATCGCGCAGCAAAAAGCCAAGTTAGCCGCGGCGATGTTATTTAGCTCTCCCGGCACCAAGTACATTTATTACGGTGAAGAAATTGGTTTAACCCAGGCGAATACCGGCCATGACGTTTATAAACGCGCGCCAATGCTTTGGTCCACACAAACGCAAGGCGGTTTTACGCCAGCGACCCTGAGTTGGGTAGAGCAAGCCGAGTTATTTACCCAACAATTTGAAAATTGGTGGCCGGCGTTTTTACAACAGCAATTAGCACAAGGCGGCAGCACCGTTGCCGAGCAACAAGCGCAGCCTGACTCTGTGTGGCGTTTATATCAGTGGCTTATCGCCCAGAAAAAACAGCGGCCAGAGCTGAAGCTGGCCGGCAATTATCAGGTCACTGAATTGGCAAATGGTATATTGCAAATAGAGCGCGAGTTAAACGGTAGCAAAACCCGTTTTGTGTTAAATCTTAGTGATTCAGCACAAGACATTAGTTCGCTGTTAAACACCGAGCAAACCGCCAATTGGGCTTTTGATTTGCAAAGTAATATGCTGGCAGCGTATGGCCTGCTGATTTTGCAAACACCCTAACCCGCATTGTCAAACCTTAGCAACCACGGTATCAAAAAGCATACCGTGGTTTTTTGTCAGCCACATCGCTGCTGATCTTCGTACTTAACCAATCAACACCGGTCAGACCACACTCTGGTACTGGTCCGACCGCACTCAGACACCGGTCCGACCACACTCCGGTACTGGTATGACCGCACTCAGACACCGGTCCGACCACACTCCGGTACTGGTATGACCGCACTCAGACATTGGTTTGGCCACACTCCGGTACAGGTAAGACCACACTCAGACACTGGTTTGGCCACACTCGAAGACTGCTCGGACTTTTATTAATTAACACAAGGGAATTATAAAGATTTAACTTAAATGTTTTTTATGTAATAAATAGTTGACTTTATGTGAGGGGGTAGCTTGTTTTTTGAACAAGTTTTTATAGGGAAATTCAAATGTTTAAATATGTATTCTTTGTCGTATTTTTTGCAGTAAGTTCTGCAGCGGTCTCTGCCAGTGAGGCTATGAAACTATTTGCTTGTGATACTTGCAGTGTATTGGGTATGCAACAAATTGCCGAGTCACAGGCACCTTTACTGCAGTGTGAAAGTGGGATTAATCCAGAGACAGGCGTGGCTGATGTTGAGTATTGGTTGAATAATTCAAATTGTTATGCCCCCACTAAAGAGTTACTCGTTGCTAATCCAGAGACTCGAGTTGCCTTTAAATTCAGAGTAAAAACACATAATCCCAATGCGGGTGAGTCTGGCTATGTGATGAGCTTGCCTTTATCTGATTTAGATCACGAAATCATAACGGCTTATTTTGATATCCACAGCACTTTTTATTCCGCTGTTGAAGAGTTCAACAATACCTACATGGCAAGTGGCTTGTCTTCTTCATTAGACCCAGCGCGTGGGCTATTCAATGCGGCTGAATCAAGTGCGGCTAGTTCAAATCAATACTCGACGTTAACAAACAATACCGCAAGTTCCCCAGACGCAACCTGCAAAAACTCTGCTGCAGCGCATTTATTTAGTTCTCTCGAAAATAAGAAAAGGCTTAAAGATGACATGCGAAATGTAATCATAGAGAGTATGGGCAGGAAGAGTTGGCGTCAATATACAACGACGCTTGAGACAACGGGAAACTCAACCACTAGAGGCATGACGATCAGTATAGGCACAGGTTTTAATGTACAAAGCACCCACTCTGTCACAGTGGATAAAACCTATATTGAACAGACGCCATACATTAGCCCAGTTGGGGCGCAGATTTGCAGTTCTTCTTGGTTTGGTGAGCGTTGTGAACCGGCAAATCCAAACAACTACATTCAATACAAGGTTAGCTATGCAGGTAACTTTAACACTAAAGTTACACAGTTGAACCAGTTGGATTTGATCTTCGATTTAAACCCAGCAACCTCTGTGATCGATGGCTATTCCGTTCGTGATATTACAGGGCATGGCAGTGGCGGTTCATCATTAAATATCCAATATATACAGGATAGTTGCTTAGCTAAATATATAAACGATTTGTCACCAGGAGATACTGACTTTGTAGGCGAGGGACCGCTAGGTATGCCATACGATTATGATTTTGGTTCTGGCATGGCCACCTTGTGTGAGCAACAGATAACCTATCGAGCTTGCACCAATACGGGTGGTGGAACCGCGGAAGGTTGTCACAATCTCACTTTTACAACGTTAAAACCTTGCTCTAATCCCTAACGAGCAGAGTGGGTAACTGCGCATTGTTGTGGATAACAGCGCAGATGCTCATTTTTACCGACTACTGGTCTGACCGCACTCCGGTACAGGTAAGACCACACTCAGACACCGGTCCGACCAGACTCAGAGATCTTGCTCGGTAGTCACATTAAGCCAGTTGCGCATTAACGAAATTAGCTGCTGTTGTTCGTGCGCACTTAAACCGCTGAGCAGCTGCTGTTGCGTCTCGACATGCTTGACCAGCAGTTGCTCGATCACGTTTTTACCGCTTTCCGTTAGGCTTACCACAATACTGCGTTTGTCTGCTGCGGCGGTGTGGCGACTGACAAAGCCTTGTTTTTCTAATGACTGTAAGCGGCTAGTTAGTGAGCCTGAGGTAATTAAAGTTTGCCCAAGTAGCTGATTAGGTGTGAGTTGATAGGGCATACCGCTACGACGTAAGGTGGCTAGTACATCAAAGCCAGCATCCGTTAAACCGTACAGCCGAAAATTCGGCGACATGGCGTTGGTTAAACGTTTATGCAGAATCTGCAAACGACCAATCAGCGCCATGCTGTCGGTATTCAATGTGGGCATTTCAGTGGCCCAAGCCTGCTGGATCCGATCGAGTTCGTCCATTATGTATCGCTATGTTAAATTTATCTTGAGTTCAAGATACCTTTGCTTTATCTTGAGTTCAAGATAAATGTTGGGGACGTGACAAGATGCGAGCTTATTTTATTGTGGCTGCGCTAGTGGGCAGTGTTAGCGCGGCATTTTTATTGGCCGCTAATTTGGGCGCGGGTAATGCACTCAGTGCGCAAGATTTTGTCGATTTACAGCAAGGTTCAACAGCGCATGCCGGTTTTCGCCGTGCGCATGCGAAAGGGTTTTGCGTAGCCGGTGATTTTATTTCCAGCGGCGCGTTAGCGCCTTATTCAAGTGCTGCGGTGTTGCAAGCCGGGCGTTATCCGTTTATTGGTCGATTTTCGATTGCTGGTAATAATCCGCTGGCGCCTGATTTAAAAGCACCGGTACGCAGTTTTGCCATCACCTTGTTGCCCGAAACCGCACAGCAATGGCGCATAGCAATGAACACCCCACCGGTGCTAGCGGTAGGAACACCAGAGAAGTTTTATCTGCAGCTGCAAGCCATTCAAAATAATAGTGTGCCGCAATTTTTTGCCGAGCATCCAGAGAGTCAGGCTTTTGTAAAATGGCGTTCAACCTATCAAGCCAGCAGTAGCTTTGCCAGTGAACGCTATCACAGTATTAACGCCTTTTATTTGCAGAATGCGGCTGGTCAGCAGCAAGCCGTGAAATGGGCTGCAGTGCCGATGTTAACGTCGACAATCAGCAGTGAGTTAGATGAAACAGATGCTGATGCCCTGCAAAAAGAATTTTTTGCGCGCTTAAATGCGGGCATGGTGAGCTTTGACTGGCAATTTACCCTTGGCACGGCCGCGGATGATGAAAATAACGCGACGGTATTATGGCCTGACAGTAATGTACAAATAAGTGCGGGTGTACTGCAGATCCATCATGCGACAGAGCAGTTAGACGGGAATTGTAATGCGCTTAATTTTGACCCCTTAGTGTTACCTCGTGGTGTTGCGCCAACCGCCGATCCGATTTTACGTGCGCGCGCTGCTGCTTATGCCGAGTCACATCGGCGCCGAGCGCGTGAAGTATTAGTGCAATCAGTGGTAGGGGAACAGCATGAATAATCCGGCAACGTACTCGTTAGCTATGCGCTTGATGCACTGGCTGATGGCGGCTTTAGTATTGTCTTTATTGCTGGCTGGTTTAACGATGGTTAGTGCATTAGGGGCTTGGCAACAGCAATTGCTCAGTGCGCATAAAATGGCTGGGTTATTAGCCGCTTGTGCCGTGCTGCTGCGCATTTATCTGCGGTTGACTTCGCAGGTTCCGGCTTTACCCAGCTCGCTACCGTTATGGCAACAGTGGGCCGCGAAACTCACCCATTTTGCTTTTTATCTGTTGTTGGTGTTAATGCCGCTGTCGGGTTATTTAATGCAAAATGCTGCTGGATTGCCGGTGGTGCTGTTCGATGTCAGTTTGCCGATGCTGTTAGCAACTGATTTAGCCCATTATGGCTTATTACGCGAACTGCATGGCTGGGCCAGTGTGCTACTGATGCTGTTAATTATTCTGCATATCAGCGCAGCATTGCAGCATGGTTTCATTAAGCGCGATGGGGTACTGGCGAGCATGCTAAAAAAATCAGCATAAAGCCATCGCGACTCAATGCACCTAATTGAATCTAAACGCTGTTTTCGAACAGCGTTTTTGCGTTAAGCGGCAGTTAAAAGGGTTTATAACTATGCCATCTGAGACTAAAAGTGCATAGGTTTAGCAAAATTGCTGCGCTATAGTGATGTATTGTTTAGGCCAGATCAGCGGAGTCTGTTTTGTCTCATCGCGCCCATTTGTTTTCTTTGCGTATTGGTCATGCGCTACGCGAGAGTTTGGCTGAAGGTTACACGCGGCAAAAATTATTCAAAGATCTGTTAGCCGGCGTTACCGTGGGCATTATTGCCATTCCACTGGCTATGGCGTTGGCGATCGCATCGGGTGTGCCGCCGCAATACGGTCTGTATACGGCTATTATCGCCGGTTTTGTGATTGCGCTAACCGGTGGCTCGCGTTATAGCATTTCGGGGCCCACCGCCGCCTTTGTGGTGATCCTATACCCCATTGCAGTGAAATATGGTTTAAGCGGCTTATTAATTGCCTCTGTGCTATCTGGTTTATTACTGGTCGCTATGGCCTTATTGCGCTTGGGCCGTTTAATTGAATATATCCCTGAGTCAGTCACCTTAGGTTTTACCTCGGGTATTGCCATTGTTATTGTCATTTTGCAGGTCAAAGACTTTTTGGGGTTACCGTTAGCCGCTTTGCCCGAGCATTTTGGCGATAAAATTTTAGTGTTAGCACAAGCATTACCCCAAACCGCTTGGCCTAGCTTGCTGGTGGCGGTAGTGACCTTAGCCGTTATGCTTGGTTGGCGCCGACTTCACACCCCCATTCCACCGCATTTACCGGCATTGTTTATCGGCACCCTGCTAGGGTTGTTATTGCTGCAATTCGGCGCAGATGTACCCACTATCGCCTCGCGGTTTACTTATATAGCAGAAGATGGTGCTATCGCTGCCGGCGTGCCGTCGTATTTACCTTATTTTGATTGGCCTTGGGATCGCCCTGGGCCTGAGGGTGTAGCGCTGAGTTTTAGTTGGCAATTGGCAAAAGATCTGCTGGCCGCCGCCTTTGCCATTGCTATGCTTGGCGCGATTGAGTCGTTATTGTGTGCGGTGGTATTGGATAACAGTAGTGGCCAACGCCATAGTGCAAATAGCGAATTAATGGGGCAAGGTATCGGTAATATTATTACACCTTTTTTCGGGGGTATTACCGCGACAGCGGCGCTGGCTCGCTCGGCCGCGAACTTTAATGCTGGCGCGCAATCACCCATCTCTGCGATGATCCATGCGCTGGTGGTATTACTGGCTTTATTATTGTTAACCCCTGTGCTTGCTTATATGCCCATGGCGGCTTTGGCCGCATTATTGGTGATGGTGGCGTGGGGCATGAGTGAAGCACCCAAGGCACTGCATTTATTAAAAACTGCGCCTCGCAGTGATGTTTGGGTTTTCTTGGTGTGTCTGTCGCTAACCGTTATTTTTGATATGGTGCTGGCTATTACCACGGGCATCCTGTTAGCAACCATCTTGTTTATGAAAGATATCGCCGCCATGACCAAGGTCACGGACATCTCGGCAAGTCGTAAGCATATTAGCCAACCATTACCCGCGGGTTGGAAAGTCTTAAAAATTAGTGGCCCACTGTTTTTTGCCGCCGCCGATCGTATTTTTGCAGAAATTGCGCTGTTAGCTGAAAAGCAGCGTGGTTTAGTGTTGTATATGGATGGCGTTACGCTATTAGATGCCGGTGGCTTGGCGGCTTTAGAAAAACTGCGACACAGTTGTAATACTAACAATATTGAATTGCTTATTGCCGACTTGCAATTTCAGCCATTAAAAACCTTAGCGAAAGCGGGGATAGTGGCAGAACCCGGTCGGCTAATCTTTTATGCCACGTTACGTGAAGCGCTAGAGGCTTTGCCGCCATCTACTGAGCTAGCAACTCAAGCCGACGTGGCACCGCAAGATTGACGGATCACCAGCTTAGGTTCAATCAGGTTATCGGTGATCGGTTGGTTGGTAATCAGGTTCATCAGGTTATTGACGAGCATTTCTCCGGCTTTGCTGGTGTCTTGCTGGATCGTACTTAAACCGGGCGAGGCAAAAGAGGCGGCAGGGATATCATCAAAGCCCATCACGGCAATTTGTTCCGGAACACGAATGCCGTTGCGTTTTAAGCAGCGGATCACACCAATGGCGATTAAATCGCTCGCGCAAAAAATGGCATCGACCGGCTGACCACTTTTTAACAGTTGCTCGGTGGCGAGATCGCCGGCGCTTTCGGTGGAGATCGCATCATGGTGCGGCACATCCGCAGCGTTAATGCCAGCACTGACTAACGCCTCAATAAAACCTTGATAACGAGCACTAAACTCTGGGCTGCCTTCAGAGGCGTTACCAATAAAGGCAAAGTTACGATGGCCGGTGGAAATTAAATGCGCGCCGGCTAATTTGCCGCCCTGCCAATTGTTACTGCGAATAGTAAATTCCGGATGGCCCAATACTTCGGCACCCCAGCAAACAAAGTGGGTTTCTTGCGCTAACAGCTTGGCTAATTTTTCTTCGTAATCTACATAGTCGCCGTAACCAAGCAAAATAATGCCATCGGCTTTTTTACTGTCTTCATAATCGGCATGCCAGTCGTTACTAAGTTGCTGAAACGACACGAGCAGATCTTGGCCGCGCTTGGCACAGGCACGGGTGATGCTACCCAGCATTGACAGAAAAAACGGATTAATCAGAGATTCATCGGTGGTGGGATCTTCAAATAACAGCAACGCGAGCGTGCTACTGCGTTGTTTACGCAGATTGCTGGCGTTTTTATCGACCTTATAATTAAGCTGGCGGGCAATCGCTTGCACCTTTTCGCGCGTTTCTTGATTCACTTGCGGGCTATTGCGTAATGCCCGAGAAACGGTAGATTGCGACACTCCAGCTAAATAGGCGATATCAAAAGACGTAGCTTTTTCTTTCATGCGTTACTCGATGCGGTTACCGTCAAAACATTGCAGCGTGTCAGATTCAACAAAGCCCCATCATCATAGAGCTTATTGGCAGAAGATTCAACGCAGTCTAAATCTGTCGACAATACGGTATTTTAGGTGAATAAGCGCTTGTTCTTACGAAAAAACCTGCTAGTCAGCATCGTGTTGTAACGGTACTATGCCACTCCTCTGGAGGTACCTCAAATGAAAGCGCCAACCCCTTCGCTGTGGCTGATTATGCTACTCGCGTCTGTAATTGCTATTACCCCTTTAGCAATCGACATGTATTTGCCCGCAATGCAAACCATGGTGACCGATCTCAACACCTCCATGGCCTTGGTGCAACAATCGCTCAGTATCTATTTGGCTGCTTATGCCTTAGGCATGCTGCTATTTGGGCCCTTAGCCGACATGCTGGGGCGTCGCCCTTTAGCGCTAGCGGGGCTTTGTGGGTTTTTACTGAGTAGTATTATGCTCAGTATTGTTAGCAGTATTGAAAGCTTTTTAGTCTGGCGCGCTGCTCAAGCCTTTTGTGGTGCGGCTGCAACCGTGGTGATCCCTGGCATCGTGCGGCATTTATATCAGCAAAATACTGCTAAAGGCATGTCTTATGTATCTATGATTATGATGCTGGCGCCATTAATTGCTCCAGCGCTGGGCAGTGGCATTATGGTGTTGGCAAACTGGCAAGTTATTTTTGCTGTGTTAGCCGGTTATGCGTTGTTATTGGTGGGCTTAAGTTGGCGTTTTCTGCCTGAGATCACACGGCCAGACGATGTGGTAAAACCTGCTTTTTTTAGTGGTTATCGGCAAGTTTTTGCTAATAAAGCGGCATGGCCAGATATTGCGACTTCGATGTTTGCCTCTTTTAGCTTTTTTACGTTTTTAACGGCTGTATCCTTTATTTATATCAGTTACTTTGGCGTGAGTGAGCAGTTATTCGCGGTGTTATTTGCGCTTAATGTGTCGGCGTTAATGCTTGCCAACTTTATTAACAGCCGCCTGGTTACCCGGCAAGGGCCGCAACGCATGTTAGGTGTCGGCTTAGTGTTAGCTTTGTGCTGCGCGTCACTACTAAGCTTGTTTAATTATCTGGGTTTAGGGCTGTGGTACACGGTGCTGAGTATTGCCCCGTTAATGGCCAGTTTAGGGCTAATGGCTACTAATGCCGATGCGATGATTTTAATGAAGTTTCCAGAGCATAGCGGCACCGCTACTGCGGTGATTGGTACGTTGCGTTTTGGCATAGGCGCACTGGCAGGGCCTTTATTAGGGTTATTTTACAACGGTACGGCATTGCCGTTTTCATTGTTGATGCTGACGGGCACGATTTGTATCTTAGTGGCGCAATTAACGCGTTTTTATCAATTGCGCCCACAGGGAGCTTAAATTTTACAAGCACCGCCACTGCATTCGTCATCGTCATCGCCAAATTGTGGCTCGCTTTCGGCAGCGGCTACGGCGGCTTGAGTGGCTGCGACAGAGTCTTCGGCGGCTGCGAAATCTAGATGATCTAAATCGAAATCAAATTCTGACATGGTGGGCTCCTTCATTTGCTAAAAAATAGTGTAGCAGAGCCGACGCAGTGACTAAAGCGATGCTTGAGAAAAGTCTCAGTGCGGCTTGAAAAACCACTTGGGTAATTTCTTCATTTCTGCTTCCCTGCTATTATAAGGCACTTTTGACATCCTGCCGGAGCATTCTAATGACCACTTTAACCATTCAAACCCCTGATGATTGGCATCTGCATTTTCGCGACGGTGATATGCTGTTAGAAACTGTTCCGGCCACGGCTCGGGTCTTTCGTCGCGCTATTGTTATGCCTAACTTAGTACCGCCCGTGACCACCGCAGCGCAAGCCATGGCTTATCGCGAGCGTATTCTCGCGGCACGGCCAGCGGGCAGTGGGTTTCAACCCTTAGTGACATTGTATTTAACCGATAAAACCAGCAAGCAAGATATTATTGAAGCGAAAGCGGCGGGCGTGGTGGCGGCTAAACTATATCCGGCTGGAGCAACAACTAACTCTACCTCGGGTGTCGCAGCGCTTGACGCGCTTTATCCGGTGTTTGAAGCCATGGCCGAAGTGGGCATGTTGCTGTTGATCCACGGTGAAGTGACTGATCACGATATTGATATTTTCGACCGTGAAAAAGTGTTTATTGACCGCTATTTGCAGCATATCGTTACACGTTTACCACAATTAAAGGTTGTGTTTGAGCATATTACCACGGCTGATGCCGCAACTTTTGTAGCGGAAGCTTCTGCAAATGTGGCTGCGACCATCACACCACAACATTTATTGTTAAATCGCAACGATTTATTAGTAGGTGGTGTACGGCCGCATAATTATTGTTTACCGGTTTTAAAGCGTCGTACCCATCAAGAAGCCTTGCGCGCCGCGGTGGCGAGTGGCTCGAGTAAGTTTTTCCTAGGTACAGACTCTGCGCCGCATGAAAAGCATCGCAAAGAGTCAGCCTGTGGTTGTGCCGGTTGTTACAGTGCTCACAGTGCCATTGAGTTGTATGCCCAGGTGTTTGATGAATTGGGTTGCTTAGACAAGCTGGAAGGCTTTGCCAGCCATTATGGCGCAGACTTTTACGGTTTACCGCGCAATAGCGGCAGCATCACCTTACAAAAACAACAGTGGCAGGTACCTGCCGAAATAACCTTGGCGAATGGTCAGCCGATCGTGCCATTTTTTGCCGGTGAAATGCTGCATTGGCGTTTAGTTTAAACCGCTAATAGCGGCATAGTCTTTTAACCTATCGGGCTACTGTTTTAGATATTGGATTAATCTTTCCAGTGCCCGATAGCTGATCGCCTCTAACAAATGTGGTCGGCTAATCTGTGGGCTTTGTTGTAAGTCGGCAATGGTTCTTGCCACCTTAAGTAGCTTATGAAAGCTACGTGCTGACAACTTTAAACGCTGTAATGTTTCTTCTAAAAACTGACTATCTACGTCGCTAAGCCGACAATGCTGCATTAATTCGCCGCCTTGTAGCCGCGCATTCGCTTTGCCTTGACGGGTTAGTTGAATGTTTCTGGCGGCAATCACTCGCTGCCGCACTTGCTCACTGCTTTCTTCAGCGTGTTGGCTACTGAGCGTACCGGCGGGCAGCAGCGGTACTTCAATTTGTAATTCGATTCGCTCTAAAAAAGGCCCAGATAAACGGTTCAGATACCGTAATACTTGTTCATGGCTACTGCGACCATCTTCGTGATGGCCGGTGGGGCTGGGGTTTAAGGCACTGACTAGCTGAAACTGAGCTGGAAACTCTGCTTGGCGCGCGGCGCGTGAAACATGAATATGCGCGGTTTCTAGGGGTTCGCGTAATACATCCAGCACTTTACGCGGAAATTCAGTTAGCTCGTCCAAAAATAATACACCATGATGCGCTAAAGAAATCTCGCCAGGTCGCGGTACTGAGCCGCCCCCAACTAAAGCCACGGCTGAGGCGGTATGATGCGGCGCGCGATAGGGCCGTTGTAGCCAGCTTTGTTGGTCACGCGGTTGACCGGCAATAGAATAAAGCGCAGCGGTGGCTAGCGCTTCTTGTTCGGTGAGTGGCGGTAAAATACTGGCGAGACGTTGTGCCAACATCGATTTTCCGGTGCCAGCAGGGCCAAACATCAATAAGTTATGCTCACCTGCCGCGGCAATTTCTAGCACACGTTTGGCTTGAGACTGACCTTTAACATCGGCCATATCAGCTTGCGTTTTAAGTGGTTGCGGCGGCAGAGGCGGTATGGCGGGCAGCGGTTGTTGTGCTAATAAAAAACTATGTACTTGCAATAGGTGCTCAGCGCCATGAATTTGTGCATCAGGGATTAAACAAGCTTGTTGGGCATTGGCCATGGGTAACACGGCGGCACGGCCTGCATCACGACAAGCGATGGCTAACGGGATCTCGCCCAGCACCGGTCTGATCTCACCCGAAAGGGCTAATTCACCACAAAACTCGTAATTCGCGGTGCAGTTTTCAGGCAATTGCGCCGAGGCGACAATAATTCCCAGCGCAATAGCTAAATCAAAACGGCCACCTTCTTTGGGTAAGTCGGCAGGGGCTAAATTAACGGTAATGCGTTTATCTGGAAAGTTGAAGCCGCTGTTAATTAACGCGCTACGAACCCGATCTTTGGCTTCTTTTACCGAGGTTTCTGGCAAGCCGACTAATTGAAAAGCCGGTAAACCGTTACTGAGATGAACCTCGACCGTTACCAACGGCGCGGCTAAGGCATAACGTGCCCGACTATAAATAATGGCCAGTGACATAATGCACCCCGAGCAAGCAGACATAAAATAAGTTTATTTAATTGTAAATTATTTGCAAGCAAGGTGTGCAAAAAGAAAAATATTCATGGCTTGTAATCATTGGTCGATAATTAAGGTGTACACTGAATTACAACATTTAAAATAAAAAAGCCTCGGAGCACGCTGCATGACCCCATCCCGTCCTTTTGTTTTACGCCATCCTTGGTCGGTGTTATCTGCGCTGTTGTTGATTATTGCCCTGTTTAGTGCCGGTTTAAATCAACTGTATTTTCGTGGCGATTACCGCATTTTCTTTGGGCCGGATAATCCGCAGCTGCAAGCCTTTGAACAAATGCAGCAAGAGTTTAATAAAAGTGACAACGTGCTAATTGGTATTGCACCAAAAGATCGCAATGTGTTTCAAGCCGATGTGCTGCAATTAGTGCAAGACTTTACCAATGCCGCTTGGCAAACACCTTACTCTATTCGTATTGATTCAATTAGTAATTTTCAACATACCGAAGCTGAAGATGATGATTTGCGGGTGCAAGATTTGGTGAGTGCCGAACGCACCTTGGATGATGCTGAGCTAGCTCGTATTCGCGACATTGCCTTAAACGAGCCGATTATTCGTGATCGATTAATTGCCGCCGATGGCGCAGTGACAGCAATCAATATTACGGTGCAATTACCCGAACCTACTGGGCAAGCGCAGGTAGATGAAATTTGGTCGGCGGTGATGGCGCTGACAGATCAGTTTGCCGAGCAGTATCCCGACGTCGAGTTTTACCACACTGGCATTATTGCCATGAACTATGCTTTTGCCTCAGAAGCTGAAGCCGATGTGAAGCGCTTAGTACCCATGATGTTGTTGGTGATCGCGTTAATGCTGGCTTGGCTTTTCCGCTCGTTTTATGCCTCGTTAGTGACCATCATCATCTTGATTGTTACGGTAGTCAGTACCTTAGGTATAGCAGGTTGGTTGGGTATTTTTATGAGTACCGCCACGGTGAACGTGCCAACCATTTTAATGACTTTAGCGGTGGCTGATTCGGTGCATTTACTGGCCGGAATGCAATTTGCGATGAGCGAAGGGAAAAGTAAGCAGCAAGCCATTCAGTACAGTTTAGAGCGTAATTGGTTACCGGTAGTGATAACCAGTGTCACGACCGCTATTGGCTTTTTAACCCTGAATTTCTCGGAAGTGCCGATCTTACGTGATCTGGGCAATTTAACTGCGATTGGCGTGGTATTGGCGTGTATTTTCAGCCTGACCTTACTGCCATTATTAATGAATGCCTTACCGTTTCATGAGCCGGACCATGTTGAAAGCGGCCTGAATGCCATGGATAAACTGGCGCTGTTCGTGATCCGCTGGCAGCGGCCGATCATGTTTGGCTTTATTGCCATTACTATCGTGTGTTCAGGTTTATTAACCTTAAATAAAGTGAATGACGAGCCCAATGAGTATTTCTCTACCAGTACGTCATTTCGTCAATCGAATGACTTTTTAGAAGAGAACCTCAGTGGCTTTACTTTGATGGATTTTGAAGTGAAGGGCGACGGGGAAGGCGCGGTTTATCAACCAGAAATGCTGTTGGCCGTGGCACAGTTTAGTGACTGGTTAGTTGAGCAACCGGAAGTGATGCACGTAAACACTTTCACCGATATTCTGAAAAAGCTCAATCGGAATATGCATCAGGATGATCCGGCCTATTACCGTTTACCCCATTCCACCGAAGAAGCGGCGCAATATATCTTATTGTATGAAATGTCCTTACCTTTTGGTCTTGATTTAAATAACCAGTTAAACATTGATAAAAGTGCCACGCGGTTAAGTGCCACCTTATACAATTTAGGCAGCAAAGAGTTAATTGCTTTAGAAGAGCGTGCTTTAGCGTATTTTGCCGAGCAATGGCCGGAATACCAGTTATCGGCTGCCAGTGCAGCCCTAATGTTCGCTCATATTGGCGAGCGCAATATGGCGTCTATGCTGAAAACCTTACCGGCAGCGTTGGTGTTAATTTCGTTATTATTACTGTTTACGTTGCGTTCTTGGCGGCTGGGTTTAATTAGTTTATTAACAAACTTAGTGCCGGCGATAATTGGTTTTGGTTTGTGGGGTTTATTAGTTGGCGAAGTGAACTTGGCGTTGTCAGTGGTCGCCGGTATGAGCCTCGGTATTATTGTTGATGATACGGTGCACTTTTTAACCAAGTATCGCTATGCCCGCAAAGAGGGCCAAGATAACGAACAAGCCGTGCGTTTTGCTTTTCACAGTGTTGGCCGCGCGCTTTGGATCACCACCTTGGTACTAGTCAGTGGTTTTGCGGTGTTGATGCTGTCGAGCTTCCGTTTGAATTTCGATATGGGCTTGCTAACATCCAGCATTATTTTGGTGGCACTGATCATCGATTTATTATTTTTACCCGCCGTCTTGTTACAAGTTGGCAAATTTGGGAGAGCTAAGCATGCTAAATAATCTAACCTCTCGCAGCTTGTTGTTCGCTGCGATGCTATGTGCACCTTGGGCGCCGGTGGCGGCGCAAGATGAAGCGCAAGCCAAAGGCTTACAAATTGCAACAGAACAAAAAATGCGTGATCGCGGCTGGGGTGACAGTGAAAGCGAATTGCAGATGACCTTACGTAATGCCCAAGGCCGTGAAAGTGTAAGACGGATGCGGGCTTTAGCTCTTGAAGTGCAAGGTGATGGTGATAAGTCGCTGACTATTTTTGATGAACCCATGGATGTGCGCGGTTCCGCTTTTTTAACCCATGCTCACCCCACGGCTGAAGATGAACAGTGGTTATATTTACCCAGCGTTAAACGCACGCGGCGTATTGCCAGTCGTAATAAATCTGGCCCTTTTATGGCCAGTGAGTTTGCTTATGAAGATATGACCAGTTTTGAATTAGAGAAATTCAGTTTCCGTTATCTGCGTGACGAAGCCTGTGCAGAGCAACTACAGTGTTTTGTGGTAGAGCAAACACCAACAGACAGTTTTTCGGGTTACAGCAAAATTTTGGTTTGGGTAGATACTGAGCATTATCGGGTGCAGCGCGCAGAATATTATGATCGTAAAGACAGTCTATTAAAAACCTTAACCACCTACGATTATCAGCTGTATTTAGATAAGTTTTGGCGGCCACATCGCTTGGTAATGGAGAACCAACAAACCGGTAAAAGCACCGAGTTGTTGTTAGAAAGTATGCGTTTTCAAACCGGCCGTACTGCTGCCGATTTTGATGTAAGTGCTTTGGAGCGAGCGCGTTAAGCGTGCGTTATTGCCTATGAAACATACCATCGCAAACCTTTGCTGCGCTGTTGCCTTACTTACGGGTAGCTTAACGCTACACGCAGCGACACCAGATTCCATAACGGCTGAGAGCACACTATGGCGTTTGGCGCTTGCGGCTAGGCCGGATGAGCAAGTTAGCATGGCGCAAGTGATGTATGCTTTATGGCAGCAAAATCCAAAAGCGTTTCGCGATAACAATGTTAATTATCTTTTAAAAGGTGCGGAATTAACCGTGCCTAACAAAGCACAAATGTTAGCCACCGACGTGACCTTTGCCGCGCAGTGGTATCAACAACAATTAGCCCGTCAAGCGTTGCCAGGCAAAGCGATAGCTGAACCGAAACGCGCTGTCACTGCGGCTAACCCTGAGGTTATGGCAAGTACTAGCCGTGCTGCTGTTAGCCCAGTAAGCCCCCCTACGGCCACAATACCATCCGCTACAGCGGTGAGCAGCGCAGCGCCTGCTCGCGCCACCTTACCCACAAATAACAGCAGTGCTAAGGCTAATACTTCTGCTCGAACTGCAGCAATAGCCCCTGCGCCCAAGCCTCAGGGCAGTTGGCGTTGGCAACATGAGCTGGACTTTACGCAGCGCATGTTTAGCCAAAGCGGCTTGCAGCCCAGTAGCAAACAGCACAGCATGCTGAGTTATCGTGGCCAATGGTCTTATGAAAACGCCAGTCGGCAGCACAGTGTTAATTTAGAGCCTTACTTACGTTGGCATCAGCGTGACAGTGAAAGCCATCTTATTGATTTTCAACAAGCCTATTGGCGATATGTGCAAGAGGGTTGGGAAGTAAAAGTAGGTTTAGACACCATTTTTTGGGGCGTTAGTGAGTCACAGCATTTAGTTGACGTGATTAACCAAACGGATGTGACCGCCGGCGTTGAGCTAGAGGCTAAGTTAGGGCAACCGATGCTTGCCCTGCGTCGCAGTGCTGGCGCGGGTACCTTAGATATCTACGTTTTACCTTACTTTCGTGAACGGCAATTTCCTGGTTTAGCGGGCCGTTTAGCTACGCCGTTAGCGGTAAATCATGATTTAGCCTGGTATGAGTCGTCCAAAGCTCAAAATAACCTCGACGTTGCCTTACGATACGCCCATCGTTTTTCGGGTTTAGATGTCGGTTTAAGCTTTTTTAGCGGCACCAGTCGCGAACCCTTATTGCAACCCACTGTAAGCGGTGAGTTACAGCCATTGTATTATCAAATGGAGCAGTATGGGCTCGATTTGCAATGGGTGCAGGGCGATTGGATATGGAAAATGGAGTCGATTTATCGGCGCTTGGGAGTGGATGAATATGCCGCTGCCACTGCGGGTTTTGAGTTTACCCAATATGGTGTGCTGCAACAGGTGTGGGATCTCGGCTGGATTGTCGAATATCAGTATGACAGTCGCGGCCAAACAGCCAGTATGCCGGGGCAAAATGATCTGTTCATCGGCTGGCGCTTAGCGCTGAATGATGTGGCCGGTTCTAGTTTCTTGGTCGGCGTTTTACAAGATTTAGATGAACGTCAAAGCCGCAGTATAAAACTGGAAGGTTCACGGCGTTTAACCGATAGCCTGCGCTTAAGCATTAATGCCTGGTTATTTCAAAGTGAGCAAATCAACGATCCGCTGTATTGGTTGCAACGCGATGACTATTTATCTCTGCAATTGAGCTATTACTTCTAAAACAGACCTCAACCAAGCCTGCCTGCTAACAGAACATTGAAAAAGTGCCTATTTCTGTCGGCAGTGCTTTGGTCTGCTCGGCGTTTGCGGTAGCATAGAGCTTTTGTTTGCGCCCATTTTTTGGGCGTGTTGCCTAAGTGCAATGTAAAGTGAGCCGAGCAATTTGACTGATCACACCAAAGGTGAAGACACCAATTTATTCCCGCTAAGCGATGCGAACCTGACGCAATGGTTTGACACTGCCACTATGCACCGCGCGAAAGCCTATTTGCAGGCCGGTAAGGTGTTGAAGCTCGAATACAATGATGATTTAAGTGAGATCAGTGCCCAAGTATGGGGAGCGGGCTTTGCGCCTTATCGGCAACATTTGTCTTTAGAACAGCATCATGGTCGTTGGCAATTAGAAGCGCGTTGTAGCTGCCCTGTTGGTTTTCGCTGCAAGCATGTGTTGGCGGTGTTATTGCGCTTAAAGCGTGATTATGCGCAGCAACAATTACGGGTTAAGCAATTACCCATGCTGCAGGTCGATAATTGGTTTGCCGAGGTGGAACAACAGCAAGCACCCAACAAAGAAATAGTTGAAGATACCATGCTGTATCTGCTGAGCTACGGTCACAGTGGCTTACAATTGTATCCGCGGCGGGTGAAAATTTTGAAAAAGGGTGGCTATAGTAAAGGTCAGCCCTTAGGAAAATACGATCTGGTGGCACCGCAACCGCCAAGCTGGCTCAGTGCCGAAGACTATCGTTTGCTTACGGTGTTTCGCTCGCATAACCCACAAGATCAGCATGTGTTAGAAGGTCGTTGGGGCTATGAGTTACTGCAGGCCTTTTTCGCCACCGGCCGCTGTTTTTTTGGTGAGGCTCGGCATGAATTAACCTGGCAAGAGCCAAAGGATTTGTCGCTATATTGGCAAGAGCACGAAAATGGCCAGCGACTGCACTGGCAAATTGCTGATGATGAAGCCAACCATCTTATTTTTACTGAACCGCTGTGTTACTTAAATACCGATCATTATTCGCTAGGCGAAGTTAACACGCCTTTAAGTGCGCGCGAGCTTAAACTCTTAGCCAAAATGCCGGTGATCCCACTTAAACAATTATCATCGCGGTTGGGGCAATTACAGCAGTTATTTAAAGAAGTGAGCTTGCCTGTCCCTAAGGGTGTTGCCGTGCAGCAAGTGACGGTTGCCCCCACTCCGGTGTTAGCGTTACAAATGCGTGTGCAACAAGCAAATGCAGCGGCACGACCCACCGCCTTATTGTATTTTGATTATGCTGGGCAGCGGTTACCACTCGATTTAAAACAAGCACAAACCGAAATCAGCTTGCCTGATCAAACCTTGTTTATTAAACGCCAACGTGAAAACGAAGTGGCAGCACTAGAGCAATTGTTAGCACTGGGATTAGTCAGTTGCGAGCTTGCCCCGCCTGCTGAACGGTTAGCTGCTTTTGATGTTGGCGATGGCCCAGATAACCCAGAGTTATGGCAGCCGTTATTGGCGGAGCTTGATAACTTACAGCAGCAAGGCTGGCAGGTAGAGCAAGCCGCCGATTTTAATTTGCAGATCCTCGATGCCACGCCGTATTTGCAAGTACAAGATGGTAAGCAAAGTGGCTTTGAATTAGGTATCCAAGTTGATGTGAACGGCCAGCAAGTGCCGTTATTACCGTTAATCAGCCAATGGCTACGACAATATGGCTTACCGGTGAGCGGTCAAACCATTTGGCTCAGTTTACCACAGGGCAAATTAGCCTTGCCGATGCAATTAATTCAGCCGCTGATTGATACCATCGTTGAATTACTCAATTTACAAAAATCGCCGTTAACCTTGGAGTTACCCGATTATAAGGCCGCCATCTTACCCCCGCCTGGTGCCGCTGAGATTCAATATTTAAATGCTAACCGTTTAACTCGGTTAAGTGAGCAACTGCATAATTTCCAAGGCATCGAAGAGGTAACTTTACCCAGTGGCTTAAATGCCGTGTTGCGTTCTTATCAGCAGCAAGGTTTCAACTGGTTGGTTTTTTTACGCTGCTTTGGTTTAGGTGGCGTGTTAGCCGATGATATGGGCTTGGGTAAAACCTTACAAGCGCTCAGCTTTATGCTGTATGAAAAACAACAAGGGCGTTTAAAAAAGCCGGCATTAATTGTTTGCCCCACGTCGTTATTAGGCAATTGGCAAAACGAAGCCGCTCGCTTTACACCTGACTTATCTTTGCTGCAGCTTTACGGCGCTAAACGTCGGCCGTTGTTCGAGCAAATGGAGGACTTTGACGTTATTGTAACTAGCTACCCATTGTTAGTGCGCGATCTACATTTATATCGCCAGCGCGAATTTAGTTTAGTGATACTAGATGAGGCGCAGCATATTAAAAATGCGGGCAGTCAGGCGGCGCAAAGTGTGCGGGCATTAAAACGTGAATTTAGTTTAGCGTTATCGGGTACGCCGTTAGAGAACCATTTAGGCGAGTTAAAGTCGTTATTTGATTTTGTGTTACCGGGCTTACTGGGTACCGAAGCGCATTTTAATCAGGTGTATCGTAAGCCAATAGAAAAGCATGCGGATACCGAACGTGCTCAGGTGTTAAAACAAAAAATCGCGCCTTTTATGCTGCGGCGCAGTAAAAGCCAGGTTGCCACCGAGTTACCTGAGAAAAACGAGATATTACAACTACTCGAATTAGAAGCTGACCAACGCAATCTGTACGAAAGCATCCGCTTAATTATGGAAACCAAAGTGCGCGAGCTGTTTTTGCGCAAGGGCGTGGCGGCCAGTCAAATTGAGTTTTTAGATGCCTTATTAAAACTGCGTCAAGCTTGTTGTGATGCGCGCTTAGTACCCATTGAACAAGCGCAATTAGTGAAGCACAACGCCAAGCTCAGCTGGTTAAGAGAAAACCTGCCTGAAATGATTGAAGAAGGGCGGCGGGTGTTACTGTTTAGTCAATTTGCCAGCATGCTGCATTTAATAGAACAAGAACTGCAATACATGGGCATTAGCTACAGTAAATTAACGGGGCAAACCAAGCAGCGACAGCAGCAAATTGATGCCTTTCAAAACGGTGAAACGGAAGTCTTTTTGATCAGCCTAAAAGCCGGTGGCACGGGGTTGAATTTAACCGCCGCCGATACCGTTATTCATTACGATCCCTGGTGGAACCCCGCTGCGGAAAACCAAGCGACCGATCGGGCGCATCGCATTGGTCAAGACAAAGTGGTGTTTGTATACAAGCTGATTGCCCGTAATACCGTTGAAGAAAAAGTACAAAAATTACAGCAGTATAAGCAGGGCTTATCGGATCAGTTACTGGGTGGTGGCAAAGGCCAAGTATGGCAAGGCCAAGCCGAAGACTTGCTGGCGCTGTTTACGGCCGATTAAGCCTTATTCTGCCGTGGTTGCTGTGGCAGCCGCAGGCAGTAACGCGAAATATTTGCTTAGTAGGGTAATGTCATCATCAGTAAGACCGCGTGCTTGCGGGCTCATAATGGCATGCTTTCGCTCACCATCACGATAAGCCGTTAGTGCCGCACTCAGCTCGTTAGCCGAGCGCCCCGCAAGATGTGGGTACATGGCATTGCGAGAGATACCTCGCGGCCCATGACACGCTGCACAGGTGCGTGCCCGTGCACTACCCGCGGCTAACGTTTGCTGCTCTGCTGGCGTATAGTCTCGGCTAGGTGCGGGTGGTTGCGTCATATTGTTATCGCAAGCCACTAAGAGCATGGCGGCGAAAATGAACATGGCTTTACGCATACACTTCTCCTTATTATTCATGTAGCTTGCCACAAATTGCTGGTTAAGCCTATTTTTTCTCTGGCTTGCAACGTAATGGGGTTAAAAGGAACTTCAGCCTTTGGAGTATTTCAATTTAAGATTATTACTGCTTTGAGCGAAGAACAGAAATTCCTGCCGTATCAAAATGTTTATGCGCATGTAAAAAAACAACTTTTTCGCCGTTGGCGAGTAACTTTCTTTTGTCTCGCCAAAAGAAAGTCACCAAAGAAAATGCGACCCACGTTGCGGCGAAAGCCCGTTCAATTTTGCCCGCCCAAGGCGACGAGGTAACTCGCTCGGCGCTACCGCCCCTCACTCAAACACCCCTCGTCTTAAAACCTTGGTCGAGCAAACTTGCTCGGCTTGCAACGTAATGGGATTTAAAAGCACATCAGACTAAGGAGTATTTTGGTTTTAAGATTATGTGTAAAAGATCACCCTAAATTACCACCTGTTTCACTTTAAAAGGACCACTGGTTGCAATTTCTATAGGCCATAACTTTCACAATCAAGGACCATTGATTGCAGCATCATCCATTAATATCAAAGACTGCTTTGAGCGAGAAGCTGACATTAACGCTTCAAACACCGGCCCAGCGTTGCTGCGTCCGAATGATTTGATTTGTTAAATGCTTTTCTATCAATAAGTTTAAAATGACCGCTATAGCTGTTGTATGATAAACAGAGTATGCATTCCTATGCGAAATGGTCTCCGGATTACCTTTAGGATTACCATCTGAGACGAATGCCCCATCAGCTCTTTGATTTTTTAGAAGTGTCTGAGTCAGACTTAGCATTTCTTGGTTTTCGATCTCACCACTTTGAATGACTACAAGTGCAATTAGTAACTCAATTGCTAAGTCCCAGTCTTGTTCTAAAATCGATTTCTCAACAGCTTTAAACAAAATTTCTACGCTAGTTTTTAAGAGGCAGGCTGTTTTTACGGGAAATATTCTGCAGCCAAAGTTAGTCGCAAAGAAAATTACGTGTGTTAGATCATATAGTACCTTTCTATAGTTTGACTCTTTACCATTTAGAAGTTCACAAAATACCTTAACCAGCTGACTATCCCAGTAATTTAACGGTAACGAGACTCCACACTGACTGATAATGTATGCCAGCTCAATATTGTTAGAAATATGCTCTTTTTTGGAAACAATCTCATCAATAATGGATTGCTTAGGTTTTTTATCCGTTTCATAAAAACTCAGGCAAAGCAGTATTTGTGCTTTTTCAAGATCTGATTTAGAGATATCGTCGATATTTTCTTTAATAGTAGGTATTAATCTATCAAGCCCATCTAAGTCACCCATGCTATTAGTTAATTGAGATTGTTTTATAATCATCAATAGCAATGAAAACTCACCAACTGCTTTTGATAAATACTCTCTACTTCTTGAGCAGTTATCTAAAAGCAAGCAGTTAGTGTATTCACTTAGCCATTTAATCGCCTTGGCCAAGTCCACCAGCATTTCCTCGTAAAATGTCACCACCTAAATTATCTGGCAATTCACCTATTGCAGCGTCGGCAGAAAGTTTAAAAACCTTTATTACCCAGCTAGAAGCGACTGGATTTATATTATCATCTAAAGGGTTATCCACTGAGCTGCTAGCAATTAAGTTTGCCAGCTGATCTAAGTCTTGAATTCCATTTTTTGCAAGAATGGCTTTAACTTGTTCCTTATTGAGTGGTTGTGTCATATCTTCTGATCCTCTAATTATTATGGCCTTTTAAGAAATGCAATAATGTTGGCCAAGCACACTGCATTTAACAGTTATTATGTAGACCTCACAGTAATATCCGAAAGGCTAGGTAAATTTATAGTATAGGTTTACGAAAAATCAATAACTTGAGGAATCAATCAAGTATTATATTTACTTTAAATTCACCATATTACTGAGGCGCCTCAATAATATGCCATTAAAGAATTTTAAAGCTCATAATATCAATTGCTTGGGTTATTTTAGTTCTTTGTATCATGAAAATTGCTGAGACTTCTCAGTAATACGCTTTGCTTTAGAGCAGCATTCATCTGTGGCAACTAGTTCTATATATCAGTCATCAAAAGCTGAATAAACTGGGTTCAATGTATGTTATTGGCACAAAGCTGCTATCCGAATAAGTGGTACTTTTAGTGAAAGTGGTGGTGCAGTTAATTTGCAACGAATGGTAACAAGCACTTGCAAACGGGTGGTACTTTTTATGCAATTAACCATATGACTGCTAAGAGCGAAAAACTAGTCATATTATCCTGAATAAAATGGCTGTTTGCATAACCTGATTCAATTTAAGGAATGGTGGTCAAATTATTTGATTCCTCAGTATTAATAATCTAGCGAACTACTGCTAATTAAAGGATCGCAATTACCCATAAAATTATGATATCTCATGTATTTATATGGTTTAGTTATGAGGTATTACTAAGACTTCTTGTTGATATCGTAAATTAAAAGTGAAATAAGTGCTTATCTGACTTCTCAACTCATTGATTTTCGGTAAACTCATTCGCATAAAATAATTTTTACCTTTCGGGTGTTACTTAGAGGTCTGCATAATAACTGTTAAGTTGCTAAGGAAAGTTAAGTGTATAAATCTCGATTAGTTTGGGGCGATATAATCTTTTTAATAGGGTTTGTGCCAGCATTTATGCTTCTAAATGGTTTAGGAGCAGATGATTCTCTATCGGCAGCAAGTGTAGTTGGACTTTTTATATTTTTCGTATTACTTCCCTTTATGGGGCTTGGCGGTCTAATGGCTTCTTCTGCCGTATTTAGGCTAACATCTATTGAAAAAATTAATAATTCAAACCTCAATAACTTATTTGGACGTATATTTATTATACTCGGTTGGTTAATTTTAATTACAATGTTGTTGGTGTTAGGATTTGTAATCTATGGTTTTTTATTGCAATACTCAACTTAACAAGCGTTTAAAAAGGGACAACTAAAAGTTGGTTTTGCTCCTGCGTCGCTATTTAAACCAACTGTGATTTGCCAAGTAAACGGGCGTTAGCTGGGATTGCCCTACCCGTAAAGTGATACTATAGTGTCACTTTGAATTTAGAACAGGGTGACCCCATGAAAGTTGAGCTAGTTACGAACCTCAAGCGCCAAGCTACAAAGATTCTGGCAGATCTGCACTTGTCGAAAGAGCCCGTATTGATTACGGAGCATGGCCAGCCATCTGCATACCTTGTTGATGTGCAAGATTATGAATTCATGCAGCGTCGGCTTGAGCTGCTTGAGGGGCTCTGTCGGGGAGAGCGTGCTGTACTTGAGGGAAGAACGTATAGCCAAAGTGAGGCCAGAGAGAAAATGAGTAAATGGCTGAAGTAATCTGGACAGAGCCAGCCCTGCAAGAACTTGATGCTATTGCTGAGTATATTGCTTTGGACAATCCTGCTGCCGCAAGCGATCTCGTTAAGGAAGTTTTCGACAAGACAGAGCGTTTGGAGAATTTCCCCAAATCGGGGCGGATTCCTCCAGAGCTCCCGGATTCGGTATACAGGGAGGTAGTGGTTCCACCGTGTCGCATTTTTTATCGTCAGGATGAGCAGCGGGTTCTCGTCCTCTATGTCATGCGAGAGGAGCGGCAACTTCGTGCGTTCATGCTTGGAAACAGCTAACAATCCTTAAACAACACAGCCTGCGGCCGCTGGACTCGCAACAAGTTGCTCGCCGTTTAGGCGTGCGTTCTGCTTGCACCTGTAAGCGGTCTTTAAAGCCTTAAAGTTGAAATGTCCGATTTGGGCATCAAAAAGTTATTCAGCTAAACGAATACCGCTCTGGCTTTTATTCCCCTTTAGAGCGAGCCGACTGATCATCGTTGGCCAAGGTTTTAAGAAAACGGGGGGTTGAGTGCGGCTACGAAGCATAGCGCGAGTGATGTTTTCGCCTTGGACATCGCAGGTACAGTCGTGCTTTCGAGCGAAATTGAGTCGTATTTTCTTTGGATACTTTCTTTTGGCGATGCAAAAGAAAGTATCTCGCCAAAGGTGAAAACGTAAAACTCTGAGAGCTGGGTATTTGACCCCGAGAGTTACCGAGAGTTAGAAGTGCTATGTACGTTACAAACGAATGCCACTCAGTGTTTGCAACAAAGACGAAACATGCTTAGCGCACCCCCCGAAGCGCTTGACCATTTTCGCTGCGTGTCACGGGGCAGTTCACCACAATATTTGTCATCTCTAGCACGACTTCTTTATTCTCCTCGGCAGCCAGTACGTCTTCTTCAGACTTTAGTTCGCGCGGGGTTGCTTGCGTGGACCATCTAACCATTACGACTCGCCAAAGTGGGCTGTAACTGCGGTCTTTGTTCTCGGCACCAACCGGATCCGGTGCAGACTGAAAAACGCTGATTTGTTCTTCGTTAGGAAATTTGTATACGCGTTCTACAATAGAAGAGCCTCTGGGCATGTTGATTGCTGAGGCAAGTTTAGGTACATGGTTTGCTCCCATCATTTGAGCCATTGCCAAATCAGAGATGTCGGTTGTGATGTACTCGACGACTCGGCCATCGATCCACGCTCTGCTGAGTGGTAACACGGTTTCGCTGCGTCCGGCATCGAATACCGGTGAGGTACAAGCAGAGAGTAGCGCAATAACGATGGTAGGAAAAATGGCGAATTTCATGACTGACCTCTATTTGATTTGCTGCTTGGCGCTGCAAGAGTTAGCAAAGCGCTACTTCTAAGGCGCGATGATGATTTGTTTTAGATAAGCCTAGCATGGCGCTGACTTAATAAGGTGAAAGTGAATGTATTTTTTATGGTAAATGTTTGAGATTAGAGATTAACCGCTAGATACTTAGCGTCCATATTCACTCATAACCCCTTTATATCTGCGGAAACTGGCTTTATGCCAGTTTGCTGGCTGGCCCGCACAGCCTGATAAATAATCGCTAGTATGGTTTAATGGTTAAAAACAGGGCAGCTATGCCAATAATGTCTGTGCGATTAAATTAAGGTGAACAATGTGCGTAAAACTGCGTTAGTTATATTCATGTTAGGGCTATTAGTGGCCTGCGATAAAATGCAAACCCTTTCTGAAGCGGCGCAAGTAGAGCGCACTATCCGCCAAGAAGTGAAGCGCGATGTTACGGGGTTAACTGCGCTAACTCAGGCGGCAGATGAAACCGAGTATGATGGCTTTGCCTGGCGACGGGGCGAGACTATTCAAATTCGCCAGCGCCAAAACGGTGAGTTAACGCTGTTAAAGGACGTGCAAGCCCCTGAGATTATTGCGACTGCGGTAAAACACAATATTCCCAGTTTTAGTGTGGTGCGTTATCAGCAAGGTTGGTTAGTGGTGTTTCGTACCTACGTCAGTAGCCATTGTCAGGTCGTCTATGCGTATGCTTATCACGGCAAATTGGATAACACGCCGCAATGTAGTGATGCAGTATTTGCTGAGCAGGCGAATGGTAAGTGCCAAAGCCCCATCAATGATGAGTGGCAAGTATTTAAAGAATGGTTTTTTGCCGAGTCACTGGTTGCTGAAGGTAATCCGGTATGTGCGGCTAAAGTAGCGAAAGGCTGGCAGGCGCCATTGCAAAATAGCAATTAAAAGCCGTTTTAATCTGTATTGCAGTGCGTTTGTACATTCAATTTAAGTGTGAGCGTGAAGTTGCTACACTCTGATTCTAATAGTGTTAGTAATATTTTTTACATTCATTTAATGATGTTAGATTATTGCAAAAAATGGCTTAGATTTTATATTGATTTGGCTTGATACAGCGGTGTCGTTTAATAGGGGCAAGCGATTAAATAAGTTTCCATAAAAAAATTTTAAAGAGATAGTGTACTGAATTCGGAACTATGACGTTTAATATTAATATATCCGTATGACATATCTGCACAGTAGTTGTGGGAATACCTAAAAATTGGTTAACTATTAATAATTACTGGTGCGTTTTAAGCAAAATGCACCAGTAATATGAATGTTTTACTTTTTGATTCTGCGTCTTAGAGCTAAACCTGCTAGTCCGAAGCCAAATAATGCTAGTGATACAGGTTCAGAAACACCAACGTTAGTACATTGTGGTTGGCTAGGGTTCAAAGTACAGGAATCAACAGCTTGTTGGCCGATACCAAATGAAAAATTATCCCAAATAGTGCTACCACCAGGATCTGTTCCGCCGACTCTTAAGCTAGAGACAAAAGTTGTTGGTTCAAAAACCACGCCAAAGAATTCACGATGGCCGGACCCTTTTGTAGAGTTGAAATCGAAGAGGGTTTCTAAACCAGTGTTAGCATCAGTTAATATTAACTGCATACCACCACCATCATTATCATAAACATCAAAAGCTACTGCATTTACTGGGCTTGTAAAAAAGACATCAAAACTAATTCTTGATGCGCCATTTCTAGACCCGCCTATCGCTGGTCCACTACCAAGAGCGCTAGAGTTTGAAATGCTAATATTACTTCCGTTACCTATATTTTTATACACATTACCTGCCGTGGTTGTAATACCGTTCGCACCTGTGCCAGTTGCGCCGATAATAGTGTCTAATGTATGCGAAAATAATAGAGCTTCCCAAGCAGACCTTGCTTCAGTAACTGACATAGTTACACCATTATTTAAAACATTAGATCCTTGTACTGTGATTATTGCTGCGTTGCTTGCAGCAGAACCTGATATAGCAATAGCTGCAATTAAATATTTGATTAGTCTCATAATTTATTCCATTAAGTAAAAATTGCAAGTTTTTTAAGCATTTTTCGCGCCAAATTTCATGTCATTGTTTTTATTGAGTAATATTTTAAACATCAATTTAATGTGTAAATTTTTCTGACGGTGTAGCGTATTCATTAGTTTGAAATGGAAAACTAAGTTAGAGGATACTATTACTTTAATTTTTTATCGCGACACTTTCTTTTTGCGAAAAAAAGTGTTTCAACGCAAGGTGACATTTTGCCTCAGCTGATGCGCCAAAAAAGAGCGAATTAATTCGCTGAACGTAAATTTCTCGACTATTTTTTAGTGAAAACGACTAACTTAGTTTCAGTGCGATTTTTTAAAATGCTGTTATTTATAGACTTATTAAGTTGGCTGTATTTTTGCAATGTTCCATATAACGTAATTACTTGTGAGCACTATTTATGAAACTGAGCACCTTAACCCTGGCTGTTAGCCTTACTTTAGCTGCCTGTTATGTTGGCGGTGTTATGCCTTTTTCCGCGGAGGCGGCAGAAACTGCCACGCAAAATGCGGAAGATATTTCCAAAGTGAATGGCAGTATTAAAGTGGCCGCCGGCAGCGTAGCGGGTGAGGTGAGCACCGTGAATGGCAGTATCAATGTAGCGGAAGATAGCCAGGTAAAATCGGCGTCTACGGTAAATGGTAGCATTACTTTGGCAGAGCGAGCGCAGGTTACCGGAGAGACCTCAACAGTAAATGGCAGTATTAAACTGGCCTCAGGTAGCAAGGTGATGGGCGAACTGAGTACGGTGAATGGCGACATGGTGATCAACAGCAGTACCGTAGCGGGCGATGTTAGTACGGTAAATGGCACTTTGAAAATTGAAGGCAGCCAAATCGCTGGAAATCTAACGACGTTAAACGGTAATGTTAGTTTGCTGGCAGGCTCAGTAGTGCAGGGCGATCTGGTTTATGCCGAGCGCACTGCCCGCAAAAGTTGGTTTAGCTGGTTTGGTAAGGATAAGCATAAACCGGCAACCTTAACCATCAGTGCCGATTCAAACGTGCAGGGGCAGATCATCTTAAAACAAGAGGTGAACTTGAAATTAGAAAATACCGCACTGGCAGCACGCGTGGTAAAGCAATACACCGAGTAGCGGGCCAAAAAAAGCGGCAGGTTTTCCAGCCTGCCGCTTTTAAGCGAATCATGAAACGTTTAAAGCATTAACGCAGTGGAGTGGCGTGCGCCGCACCGCGGAATACCGCGTTGATATACAACAGGTGCATGCCGTCGACATAGGCGCGGAAATTAGGCTCTTGGGTAAACGCAATAACCTGGCCACGACCTTGCGCTTGCACCATTAACAACGGTTTATGCGCAATTTGCTGGCGATTTTCTTCCCAAACAAAACCCCCAGCAACAAGCTTTTCCGGTGATGCGAAAGTCAGTACATTGCGACCATGTGCCAGCGTTAGTGGCTGATAGATATAATTGCCAACAAAGATGCTATTCACATTCGCGGGTACACCGGCGGTTAGCCAATGATCTTGGTCTACTTCGGCTCGCGCTAAAAATCCAGACACGCTATCAGGCTGCGCTTGAAATGCTTCTAAGCGCTGCTGATACAGTTCACGGTTTTCTAGTAGCATACCGGCGACTTGCGCTTCAGCTTCAGGTTTCTTTTGCTCACTGACTTTAAATTCCCGCTTGCTATTCAACAGCGGCTTATCACCTTGGATCAACCAATCGGTTGCATTACCCAGCGCCACTAACACACCGCCGC
This sequence comes from Alishewanella sp. SMS8, assembly GCF_030737935.1. Classification (NCBI taxonomy): domain Bacteria; kingdom Pseudomonadati; phylum Pseudomonadota; class Gammaproteobacteria; order Alteromonadales; family Alteromonadaceae; genus Alishewanella; species Alishewanella sp. SMS8. Next base: position 1,377,768 of record NZ_JAPJEA010000001.1, on the reverse strand, counting down.
GACTAACAAAGTCGTGAATTTTTTGTTGAGCTTGCGCCCCCAAAGCTTGATTATAATTGCCTTGGCTTGCTGGCAAGATCAGTACGTCGTAATGGCGCAGTTCAGCACGTAACAGTTGTGCCGGGCGAATAGCCGTTACCGGGTAATCAATGCCTTTTTCTAAGACAAAACGCGCGCTACCGGCACTTAATGGGTTCGCCGGTTCATCCCATAACAGGGCCACTCTAGCATTAGGGATGTTCTGCACATTGCCTGAACCAAAATTTGGCCCATCTTTAATCCAGCTGCTATTAATACCGGTAACATGAGCGCCGCTGCTTTGAGCAAGTTGTTGAATTTTAGTGGCTAACTGTGGGTTGTCGGCATGGCTTAAAATTAAACTGCCGGCGGGGTAGCGCACGCCATTGCTGTGCGTAAATGGCAAGTCACTGCTTTTAACCGTTAAACCTTGCTGCAGTGCGTGGCTTAACAAGCGTGCGGCTGCCATGTCACCCCAAGGTACAATGAAGCCATAACTGGCATCGGTATTCGTGACTTTACCGGCTAAGGTGGTCTCTGGGCCCACGATTGTGTTGGCAACGTCTACCGCGCGGTTACAACGGTTTACTTCCAGGTTATACATCAACGGTAATGACCATGCCGTGACATCATAAATTTCATCAGGCAGGTTTTTCGAGCGACGGTCTTGCTGGCGAGCAATAAAGGCTTCAGCCATTTTGACGTCGTCATCTAGCAGATTGCGAATTAACTGATAAGTTGGCTGCGCGGCATTAACCACGTAAGCGCCTTGCTGATAACTGTTACCACAAGCCCGAAAATCGGCCGTGGCTTGGTTAACGGTAATGCCGTGTTGGGTGAGCACGCCCATTAATTTTTGGTGGCCAGCGGCATCACGGGTGGCAGGGAAAATATAGCTGCGGATGCCATCTTTCTCACCCTGAGTGAGCGATGTTTGCCGATAGCTGTAAAAGCGCTGTAATAGGTCTTTGGCGCGCTTACTGGCGGTTTCAAGCGTAGACATATAAGCGATAAAGTTACGTTGTACGCCATCGGCATACGTTAAAATGCTGCCATCGGTACGGCGATAGTTATGGCCGCGAGCTGATCCCATTTCGTAGGTTGTGGCGATGCCGCCATAGTACAGTGGCCAGCTGGCACCGTAGCCAGGATACATGGCATCAAAAATTTCCCGAGTAAAATAATCATAGCCAAGCTGATCAAACCATTTGGCGTTGTTTTGCCCTAACCAATCTAAGCTTTCACGCTGTGCACCGGTGACCAGTGGGTTGTAAGGTTCTGCTTCTGGGCTGAAGTAAAAACTTTGATCGCCGCCCATTTCATGCGAATCGACAAAGATCAGCGGAAACATCTGCTGTAACACTCTTACCTGATTTTTGATTTCAGGTTGGGTCAGCGAGATCCAATCGCGGTTCATATCAAACAGATAATGATTGGTGCGGCCATTTGGCCAAGGTTCGTTTTGCTCTGCTGAGAAACGATCTGCGGAGTGCGCGATACCGACTGTGGCGTAATAACGGCTAACAAAGCGGTTGCGGCCATCCGGGTTTTGCATAGGCTCGATATACACGAGGGTATTGGTCAAGATGGCTTGGGTTTGAGCGCTTTGGTCTGCGAGTAAATGATAAGCTAGGCCCATCAGCGCTTCCGGTGGGCTAATTTCGTTACCATGCACGCCGCCGGCAAGCCACACACTGGCGGGTAAGCTATTAATTAGCGCATCTGCAGAGGCTTTGTTTAAGTTACGTGGATCGGCCAAACGGCGCATATCACTTTCTAAACGGTCTAACTTGGCAAGGTTATCAGCACTACCAATCACCGCATAAAATAACGGCCGACCTTGCCAACTTTCGCCATACTTCACTAATTTGATGCGCTCTGGGTAACTGCTGGCCAGGGTTTCAAAATAATTTAAAATCTCAGCGGGCGCTGAAATGCGCTCGCCCAGCGCATGCCCTAAGCGTTGCTCAATTGAGACAACATCGTTTTGATATTGACTATCGGGAAAAAACGGCACTGTTGTTGGCGAAGCCGCCATGGCTAATGTCGGAAACGCAAGGCAACTTGCGAGATATAAGGCGCGCATAAATTAGCATCCTAAAAACGAAAAAAACTACTGTAGAAGCTCGTAAGGGTAAAGGCAAGCCGCACAGGCTAGAGTTTCGCTCAAGTTGCTATAGGCCTCGGTAAATGGCGAAATAGATTCAGATTAATCGTTTTAGCGCTTTAATGCGTAGCCTATATCAGGTGTTGTGAACAAGGGTTATGCAGCATGCGTCATGGCTTGCAACTAAGATGTGTCGCCCCGAAAAGGATACTCTAATGAAACTTGTCAAATGGCTGATATTGCTGTTGTTCAGTGTTAACGTGTTGGCAGATACCGAGGCCGCTTGGCAGGCTTGGCAAAAGGGTGAAGCACTGTTAGTGATGCGCCATGCCCTTGCGCCAGGTATTGGCGATCCAGCTAATTTTCAGCTGGCAGATTGCAGTACGCAGCGTAACCTCAATAGCCAAGGTCAGCAGCAGGCCGTGGTTTGGGGGCAACGTTTGCGGCAACGTACTACTGCCCCGATTAGCATTTATAGCAGTCAGTGGTGTCGTTGTTTAGACACCGCATCTTATATGGCGGTAGGCGAGGTGAAGCCATTACCGATACTCAATTCTTTTTTCGCTGGTCGCGGTAGTCGTAACCAGCAAACTGCAGCTTTAATAGAGTATTTTGCCAGCAGTACCGTGACGCAACCTACTGTTTTAGTGACTCATCAAGTTAACCTTACCGAGCTCACCGGCATTTTTCCGAAATCGGCCGAAGCGCTGATTATCGCCCTGCCACTAAATAAGCCCGTAAAGGTGTTAGCGCGTGTAGCGCCTTAACGCCACTGTTTATTCGCTATGCCGTCGTGGAGGTGTTATGTTGCAAGTAATAGGTTAAAGCTTGCACCTGCTCTGGTGTGGCCTGTAAACCGAGTTTGGTGCGACGCCATAAAATATCCTCGGCACAACGTGCCCATTCGAAGCTGCGCAAGTAATCCACTTCGGCTTGCCATAGATCAGCAAAAAAATGCTGGCCTAGATCGGTTTCGGTTTTTGCTTCTGCCAGTATGTGAAAGCTTAAGGTGCCATAAGTGCGAACCAAGCGTTGGCAAAAACTTGGCGCAAGCCAAGGGTAATGTTGCAGCAAATGCTGTTTAAGTGCGGCTTGATCGGTAAAGTCACCGCCTGGCAAAGCATTGGCAGCTGTCCAGCGAGGGCCTTGTTGCGGGAAAAAAGGCGCTATTTGATCAACGACTGATTCTGCCAAAGTACGATAGGTGGTGATTTTGCCACCAAATACCGAAATTAACGGCAAGGTATCATCTAGGCTGTCGAGTAAGATTTTATAGTCACGGGTGACGCTTTGCGCCGAACTGGACTCATCTTCGAGCAATGGCCGTACGCCAGCAAAACTATGCACAATGTCTGCTGTGGTAATTTTTTGTTTAAAGTAGTGATTAATCACCGCGAGCAAATAGTCTGTTTCTTCAGAGCTGATACTGGCATCTGCTGGATCCCCTTGATATTCGACGTCGGTAGTGCCAATCAGCGTGAACTGATCTTCATAAGGAATAGCAAAAACAATACGCTGATCTTCATTCTGCAAAATATAAGCTTGTGGCTGCGAATGTAAGCGAGGCACCACAATATGGCTGCCTTTGACCAAGCGAATTGCTTGCGGGCTAGGCTGTGCGAAAGCCTCGCTAAACAGTTGGCTAACCCATGGCCCGGTGGCATTTACCACGGCTTTACTGTGCACGGTAAATACATCACCGTTATCTTGATGGCGTAAAGTTAAACACCAATAATCATCTTGTCGTTGGGCTTGAATGCAGCGCGTGTGGGTATAAATGCTGGCACCTCTGTTGCGCGCGGCACAGGCATTCAAAATCACTAAGCGGGCATCATCAACCCAACCATCGGCGTATTCAAAGCCAACTTTGATACTCGATTCGAGCGGGCTAGTGGCGTCGAATGTTACTTTGCGCGATGCCGGTAATTTACGGCGAGTGGTCAAATGGTCGTACAGAAACAGCCCTAGCCAAATCATCCAAACTGGGCGTAGATGGGCTTGGTAAGGTAAGCAAAAAGTCAACGGCCACATAATGTGTGGCGCATTTTTTAGTAATATTTCCCGTTCAGCTAAGGCTTTTCTGACCAAGCTGAATTCAAAATGCTCCAAATAGCGTAAGCCGCCATGGATCAATTTACTGCTTTTAGATGAGGTGGCAGAGGCTAAATCGGCTTGTTCGCATAGCAAAACCTTTAAGCCGCGCCCTGCGGCGTCGTGCGCAATACCGGTGCCGTTAACGCCACCGCCAATCACCACCACATCGACTTTCATGACCAAGATAGAACTCCTAATAGCGAATAACACGGCTGGCTGAGGTGGCGACGTTCAGTGAGTGCTGAATACCGCGGGATATTACGTTAAAACGCTTGTTGAGTTAGCTAAGAAAGCTGACTATAAACGAACTTGTGCCACTGCATGTTGCCATTTGGCATACAGTTGTTGTCGTTCTTCGGCACGAATACTTGGCTCAAAACGGCGTTCGCAATGCCATAAACTGGCCAGCTGTGTCGTAGAGCTAAAAACCCCACAGTGCAGTCCTGCTAAATAAGCGGCACCCAATGCGGTGGTTTCGGTGTTCTCTGGGCGCTCGACAATAGCGCCTAAAATGTCGGCTAAAAAAGCTAATACCCAATTATTTTTAACCATACCACCATCGACGCGCAGCACGTTGGGGCGTAGACCATCTTTCTCCATGGCCTTTTGTAAATCTTTAGTTTGATAACCCACAGATTGTAGGGCGGCGGCGACAATTTTATCGATACCGGTATCGCGGGTTAAGCCCAGAATAGCGCCTCTGGCGTTGGCATCCCAATACGGAGCGCCTAAACCGGTGAATGAGGGAACTAAGAACACGCCATGGTCATGGGGTACATGTTGCACCATGGTTTCACTCTCGCCCGCGTTGCGTAATAATTTTAAGCCTTCCACAATCCACTGCATGGTGGCTCCGGCCATAAAAATGCTGCCTTCGATAGCATAAGTGACGTTGCCCTCTAGACGATAGGCGATGGTAGTGAGCAGCTTATTGGCTGATTTAAGTGGCTTTTCGCCGGTATTCAACATTAAAAAACAGCCTGTGCCATAGGTACTTTTAGCCATGCCGGGTTCAAAACAGGCTTGACCAATCAGTGCTGCTTGCTGATCACCCGCCATACCGCCAATCACAATAGGCTGACCAAACAAGGCGGCCTCAGTTTCGCCAAAATAGGCTGCACTGTCCATGACTTCGGGTAGCATACTGGCTGGGATGTCAAAGACCTCGAGCAACTCCGGATCCCATTGCTGGTTATGAATATTAAATAGCAGAGTGCGAGAGGCATTAGTGGCATCGGTGCGATGCACTTTACCTGCGGTCAGTTGCCAGAGTAAAAAGCTGTCTACGGTGCCAAAAGCCAGTTCGCCGCGTGCGGCTTGTTGTTGGGCACCGGGGACGTTATCTAAGATCCAACGGATTTTGCTGGCAGAAAAGTAAGGGTCGAGCAGTAAACCGGTTTTGTTACTGATGGTGTCCGCTAACTGTGGGGTTAGCAGCTGTTCACAATAGCCACTGGTGCGTCGATCTTGCCAGACGATGGCCGGATAAAGGGTTTTGCCGGTGCTTTTGTGCCACACCAGCGTGGTTTCTCGTTGATTGGTAATGCCCAAGGCTTTGACCTGAGCTGCCGTGATCTGTTGCTTGGCGAGTACCTGTTGGCAACAACGTAGCACCGACGACCACAGATCTTCTGGGTGATGTTCTACCCAGCCATTGTCTGGAAAATGTTGTTCGAACGTCTCACTGACACTGGCCTGCGGTTGGCCTTGTAAGTTGAACAGAACGGCTCTAGAGCTCGTCGTACCTTGATCGATTGCCAGTAAATACTCTGCCATGGGGTGCCCGTCGCATGGATCTGAGCATAGCCACATCGCTGCTAGCGCTTTAGAGTTAGTGCCACTAACAGCTACGTCGACTCATGCTACAAATAAGATAAGTGACTTTAATATAAACACAAATTGGCTATAACCGTAAGTGAAACTGAGTATTTAACTGCTTTAAATTTCTTATTCGGTCGCTTGGCACCTTCTTTTATTCGCTTTCTTGAAACTCCGCATACAACAACTCTAGATGCGCCAGCTGCTTCTTTGCTTGTTGCCGTTTCCTGCCGAATAGCCACCAACCTATAGCGCAGCCTGGGAGCACTATAAAGCTGTATACTTGCAGCAAGATAGTAGGAACTTGCGCTGGCTGCCACCAGGCTAGGCCCCATAGCGTTATCACAAATAATAACAAGGCTAAGCAACTGTATTGGTTGTAACGCAAATAGCGCACTGACGTGCGGCATTTTTTTAAGCGAAATTGCAGCAAGCCTTGGCTACTCCAGTCAGAATAATTGAGTAAGGGGCGGTGCAGGCTCACGCTGGTCAGTACGATGCTGATGGCCCCAGCAAACAAAAAGAGCGCTAGAAACATATCCAAAAGTGTTCGTTCACCGAACAATTGGCTGCTGCCCATTAATAGCAGTAGCCCAGCAGCAGCGAGTTCGGCCCAGTATTGCCAACGTTGATAGTTTTGCTGGCGTTTGGCTGCGCGTAAATCCGTGGCCAGTGGCTGCGTTGGTTGTTGCTGCCACGCTTTGCTGAGTTGCTTAAAATCAAAGGGCGGTTGCATGTTGCAAGATCTCCTGTAAAGCCGTTTTGGCGCGATTCATTCTTACTCGCACGGCACCGTAACTGATGCCGAGAATATCGGCGATCTCTTTCTCATCAATATCTTCCATCGCCAAGGTGAGTACTTGCCGATGGGATAGTGCCAATTGCCGCACGGCTTGTAACAACACATTGTTTTGTTGCTGTGAGGAAAATGCCACTGAGGGGCAGTCGCTTTGTAGCTCATTGAGATGCTGCTCTTCTAACGGTTGCCACGCCATGCGGGTTGCGCCGGCGATATGGTCGACCACTACGTTATGCACAATTCGAAACAAATAGGCGCGTTTGTTATCTACTTGGCTTAATTTCTCTGCGGAACGATGTAAGGCCAGATAGGCTTCTTGTGCTAAATCTTGGCGTAAAGACGGATCGGCCTCATAGCTCATTAAGGTGCGGCTAATTGCTGCTTGATACTGCAGCCAAAGTTGCAGTGCGAGATCAACAGTCATAATGCCTTACTAAAACCATAGCGACTTATCCTTAAGTGATTTGGCTCTGCATCGCCTGATCGCGCGTGAGCCATTTTTAGTTCTAGTCTGCCGCAACGTGCTAACTGTTACAAAAATAAAAATAATTTTTTTTGTAACAGTTTTTTCAACTCGCACGACTTAACAGATAACCGACAAAAGATTCACGCAACAACAGGAGCGCGTAATGAGAAAGGGTGTTATCAAGCCGTTATTGTTTTCGGCACTACTGAGTCAAAGTGTGCTGGCTGAAACGGTGCTTTACCACAATGCAACGGTCATCGAGCCGGCCACACAGCAACAAACCCGTGATGCTTGGTTGTTAGTTAAAGCAGGACGTATTGTGCAAAGCGGTCAAGGAACGTTACCTGCAGCGACCACGCAGATCGACTTACAGCAGCAGTATGTGTTGCCCGGGCTGGTGGATGCTCATTTGCATATGACCGCAGGGCCGCATCGGGTCGAAATGCGCAACGGCCAACCGGTGTTAGCGGTGACGGGCACGCCAGAGCTTACGCAGTACCATGCTTTAACCACTTTAGCGGCGGGTGTGACCACCATTTTTAATCCAGCCGGTGAAGCGGCCGCCAATGCGCATTATGTTGCTAAGCAGCAACAGGGGGCTTGGCTAGGGCCTCGAATGCTATACGCCGGTGAAGTGTTTGAGCCAACCCCCATTATTGGCGGTTCAGTTTATCCGGGTACTGAGGCCAGTTGGCAAGCCGAGATCGCACGGCAGCAAGCACTCGGTGTCAACGTGATAAAGTTATATCAGGGCTTAACGCAAGCCGAGCTGGCACAAGGTATTAAGTTAGCAAAAGCAGCGGGCTTAAAAACCATCGCGCATTTAGATGGCGTGAGCTGGCAATATGCGGCCGATTTGGGTATTGATGCCTTAACGCATGCTTTACCGACCAGTGCCGAGTTGTTAGCGGAGCCGGCGCGTACCGAGTATTTAGCGCTGCGCAAGAACCCCTTCGACACGCGCTATGTTTATCAGTGGTTTGAGTATGTCGATTTTGACAGCCCAGCCTTACAAAGGTTGTTTCGTACTTTGGCTGAGAAACAGATTCGGGTGGATCTGACGGCGACCTTCAATGAATTGCTCTATCACTTTGCAGATTCAAACCAATTGTACCCAGAACAAGCGCTCAGCGTTTTGCATCCTGATGTTCGGCAAAGCTGGCGCGCCAATATGGGCATGTTGGTATACAACTGGACCGAGCAAGATTTCGCAGCTGCACAACAGCAACTACCCAAAGTACTGGAGTTGATCCGCCGCCTGTATGAAGCCGGTGTACCTTTATTACTGGGCACCGATGCGGTCAGTAGTGGCCCATTTTTATTGCGTGAAATGCAATTACATCAACAAGCAGGCCTAACCTCTTGGCAGGTAATGCAATTAACCACCAGTGATGCAGCACGCCACTTGGGTTTGGGCCAAGAAATTGGCCAGTTGAGTGCAGGCTATGCGGCAGACTTTATCGTGTTGGCAGATAACCCCTTGCAGGATTTAAGCGCATTACAACGTATTCAGAGCGTGGTGCAAGGCGGCAAACTGCACACTGTGGCCTCGTTACAAAACGCGGCTAACCCATTTTTACCCACAGCCGGCATTGCGGCTAACACCACCACCAAGTAAGGAGCCCCACCATGGATACCATTAATACTATTATTGCTGAACTGCAACAGATGAATACCTTAGCGTTAGTCGGTTTTGGTTTGTTGTTTCTGGCCGTCTGGTTTTTACCCAGCGTGTTAGCGGCAATTTTTAATCGGCAGCATTTGGGTAAGATTGCGCTGTTAAACATTCCGGCAGGCATGTCTTGGATAGCGTGGTTTGCACTGCTCGCTTGGGCGGTAACGGGCAAACTGAGTCACAAGCTCGCCGCAAAAGCAAAGTTAGCCCCTGAGAGTAAAGTCGAGTCATAAACCAAGTGACACAGCGGCTGACGATAAAGCCGCTGTGTTAGCGCAAGTTAATGGCATAAAGCGCCAAGCCTTGCATTTGCTGCTGGCGCAAGCCCTTTAATTGCTGACAAATAAGTTGTTGATAGGGTTTAAATGCGGGATGAACCTCTGCGCGTAACAGCTGATCTTGATACTTTAATTGCTGATCAGCCTGCATGTCGAAGCTAGCACATTGCTTAAATTGTGCAAACTCAGGTAACAGGATGCTTTGGCAGTGCAGGCTAAAGGCAATAGCTAACCCCGCTAAATCGGCATCACCAAAATATAGGCTAGGTTTGCCGGTGTGTTGCCATGCGTCTTTTAAGGCTTTGCCACCGGTACTATAGTGGCTATCGCCCCGATAGATTACGAGCGGGTTTGGGTAGGGGTGGTGTAAGCGAAAGCGCGTGATCTGATAAAAACAATCGAGGTTTTCGACGATGACTAAGGCGTCATAATCGCTTAGCTGCAGCTCACGCCAATCAAGATCAACGGTTGCTATGGTTAACCCCGTTTGCGAGATGGCAGTATTCAGCCTCAGCAATACTCTGTTTTGTCGCGGGCTTGCCCCGGCACTTTTCAGCTCTTGGTTAGCGTACTGAGCTTGCTGCAGCCGATCTTGCTCACAGACCTTAGCGCGAAAACAGACTTGCTGTAATTGCAATTGTGCTTCGGCAATGTGTGCCAATAGCGGCAGAGTAAACTGCACAACGGGTAAGTTGGCGCTGTGGCTTGGCAGTAACTGTTGCTCGATACACCAAGCAATAACCTGTTGAGCGACTTTTCCCTTGCTGCTAATGGCAACCTGACCATCGCGCTTAAGGCGCTGCTCAAGCTGTGCCAGCCAGTTCAGCGCCTGTAAGCCGAGTGCCGCCTGCATTAGGCTGCCTTTAAACCAATATTAATATCGCGGATCAGCAACAGGCCGTTAAAGGCACTGGCTGGGGCTTCTTCGCGTGTGATGCTAAACATCTGTTTTTCATCCAGCGGTAACGCCTGATATTCGGCGATGATCTGATACAGCCAGATCTCGCTATCCCAGCTTAATTGCTGAGTGCTCAGATAATCTAAGGCACTGATCTTGCCGCCTTGATCAATCACCCGCAGATAGAAATTTTCAACATCCGTTTTCAGCGCTTGCTGACGCGCAGCAATTTCTTCGTCTTGCAGCAGCAAGCTAAAGCTGGCGCTTTGTGTATCGGTTATGGTCACGCTGCTTGGGCGTGGAAGTGCTCTAACTAATTCTGCCAGCACTTGTCGCTCTGTGGCCTTATCTAGCGCAATGGCGGCTTGCGGTTTAATACCGGCAGCTTGGTTAAACAAGCTTGGCACGTCGCTGCGATGAGGATAATCGGCAGGCTGATATTTAGGGTGCTGCCGTAAAAACGCGGCCATATTAGCAATTAACAACGAGCGTGCTTGCTGTTGGCGGAATTTTGCCAGCAATTCGACCAAGCGTTTTTGTACTTCTAACAAGCTGCTGTGATGCGAGCTGAGTTGGTTTTGCAATTGACTGACCAGCAGTTTTCGCAGGTGATTATTTCCTTCCGACAACTCAATCAGTTCGTGAAAGTCGAGTAAATCTAAACCATCGAGTAAGCGGCGTAATTGTTTTTGCGCGCGTTCGTTTTCACGAATTTTGTCATCGAGGCTACTGACAAAGCCAAAGTCGCTGTTAAGCCGATGCCATAAGCTGTCGATGGCTTCTTCAAACTGGCCACTTAGGTCATGCACATGTTCGGTTAAGCGTTGCAGTTGTAGCTCGGCCACGCTGTAATCGCCTTTAAACTGGGCATCACGATAGGCTTGTACTCGGTTGCGGATCTGCTCTAGCTTTTCAGCAACGTCGGCATTGATCTGACGGCGGTTTTCATCAGCCACCATACTGGCAATTAATTCACTAACTAATGGCCGTAGCGCCAACGGTTGCTGTTCATCTGGGCGCCATAAGATGCGCGCGGCAATCAGTTTTTTTAACGCCCCTTCGCTAAAAGCACTTTCGTCAATAAAGCCATCGACATAACCTTGCATCAAGGCTTTATGATGCTTGCCCAATAACGCTAAACGTTCAGCGCCGATGCTAAATAGGTTCGAGGCGATAGCCGGCTCTAAAGGCGCCATTAGATCAGCGCCTCTTGAGTGGGTGTGTCATCAACCGGTAGATGCTCTTCATCGCGGATAAAACGAATGAGATCAATAAGGTAATCAATTTTACCGGTAACCACATAGTATTGGCGTTCAGCATGAGGTTGTAATAAGTAACCGTGTTCTTTTAAGCGGCGGAAAATCAGTTTAACTTGGTTATCTAACTGCTCGCTTTGGCTATTAAAAAAGCGATCGCTGGCAAGCGTATTTAAACGCTGGCGCAAGCTTTGGTTATCTTCGGTGCGCAGCACAAACTCTTGCAATTTAATTGTATCACCGGCGGTCAGCGCACTGTCGCGGCCTAAGGTTTCTTGCACCAGTTGTAGCCACTCTAATAACGGCAGCAAAGATTGTACGGTTAAAGAAAATTGGCTGCTTAAGTGTTCACGTGCCTCTTTAGTTAGCTCATGAAACCCCAAGAAATACACACTGTGATCATCGTTACTGACTAAGCGGCGATTCAGTGGGCGCAAATAATGATTAATCTCTTGCTGCGTTTGTTCCTGGCTTAAATGTCGATAAGCATCTTCATCAGTGATCTGACAAATAAAATCACCGGCCAGCAGGCGCTCTAATAAAGGTCCATGGTGTAACATTAGCTTACCTCCTGCTGTTTCTGGGCTAATCGCTCGGCTAAACGACTGACTTTCGGCTGAATGCGTTTAAGCTGGCGCTGGCTTGGATCTTGTTGGCTCGGCTCAATTAAATAGCGATGTTGAAACAGCATTAACACGTCGGATTCTGGATTAGGGAAAGCACCCACAATAACAATATCGTTGCTGCTACAGGCCGCAAACAGTTTTTCGACGTTGTGATAGGCCAAGGTGCCAATTTCATCAATAGGCCAGTGGATCATCACTTTAGCTTCGCCACGTAAGAGACGGGTGAACGCTAATAAGTACTTACATAAAATCAGGTAAGCCATACCATGACTAGACGATTCAAGCAGTTGCCGATCGTTTTTAATGACTAATTCCGAGCCCCCTTCGCTTAAATGTAGCTCTAACCTGAGTAGCGATTCGATGCTGTATTGCTCGTCAGCGCGCAGTAAATCGACCACATCAGCTAAGGCATTCAAATAATGTTCTGATGGCAAAGCCTTACCTGACGCCGCCCAATCATCATACAATTTGGCGAACTGTTTTAATGGCTGCCAAAAGCCCAACTCGTCAATGGTTGATAAAATACGTACTTCAGAGCGGCTAATGCCTTCTAGTACCAGATCATCCGCCACCGCTTCACTTAACCGGCGGCTTTGTAGCGCAATACGGCGGTTAATATCACTAAACACCGTGAAGAATTTCTTTAAATCGCCGCCAATATTCTCGCCCATTTCAAGTAATTGCTGCTGCGCACCTTTTAAGATTTCTAGCAGGTTTTGCAAAATAGGCAGTTGTTGGCGTTTACCGGCGTAATCCGGCAATTTGCGTTTTTCATGCTCGAGCCGGTCTAAAAACTCTGGGCCAGCATCTTTGCTCAGCACGGTTTCAAATTGCTCGAAGGCAAATTTTAAAGCGCTATCCAATTTGCTACGCTGCTCTAAGGCTTCATTGGCGCGAGCTAAGCGCTCAACACTGTCGGCAGACGGTGCCATGGATGCAGGGGTAATACTGGCTAAATGCAGTTCTTGCAGTTTAGTGAGTACCGGTTTTAATTGGTTAAGTAACTGTTCTGCTTGGCTCATCAACTCTTGTTGCTGGCGTTTTTGTTCTTCCAGCTGCTTTTGGCGAGCACTGTATTCTGCTTTTAACTGCTCTAAAGCTTGTTTACCGCTGCGTTGTTGTTGTTTTAATTCGGTTTCTTGAGCGAGCAACTGGGGCCGTAATTGCTGCCAATCCAGCGCCATAAATTTTTGCCAATTATTCAGTTCATCATGACGATTCTCTGTGGCTTTGATGTCAGTTTTTAGCTGATCTTGTTTTTGCTTCAGCTCAGTTAAACGACGCGGATCAATGCCTTTTGCCGATAACTCTTCATTAAAAGCTTGTTGCAGATCTTTAATTTGGTTTTTGTTATCGTCGCGCTTGTGCTCAAGTTGACGCTCTAATTCGTCAATTTGTTCATCAAAAACGTATAACTCTGCTTGCCAGTCGGTTTTTAATTCAAGCTTTTGGCTTTGATGATCTTCTTTTAGCGCGCCTAAATCAGCTTGTTGCTGCTGCTTTAATTTTTCCAGTTGTTGCTGCTGGCTCTGCAACGTATCGCGCACACTGCTTTGCCGTTGTTTGGTTAATTCGCGTTGCTGTGCTTGTAAACGATTGCGAGCGTCACGGGCATAGTCAATATTTTGCTCAGATTGAGTGAGTTGCCACTCGGCTTGCTCCACTTGAGCACGACACAACTCGGCCTGTTCGAAACGCTCTTTTAATAGCTTTTCGGCTTGCAGTTTGTTGGCCTGGGCTTGTTGTAGCTGTTGCTCCGCCGTTTGAATACGATGGCGAATGGCCGCTTCATCTTGCGCATAATCGGGGGTATCAATGGCGCTGAGATCGACCTTTAAACCATAGAGGCTGTCGCTCAATTCCGCCAAATGCGGCTGTAAGTCTTGGCGTTCTAATAAGCGCTCATCGATCACCTTGCCTAGCTTTTGCTCCCAGCCGTTATAGTGCAAGCGCAAGTAGTGGCGTAAACTACCTTGTTCCGGCGTCAGTTGTCGGTTGAGTTGCTGTAATTGTTGCTCGGCGCTATGCAGCCCCTTGCGGCTTTGCTCTAACTGCTGATTAGCCTGTTCACGCTCTTGCCGAGCCTTTTGATGCTGTTGTTGCAACTGCTGGAGTTGCCGAGCTTGCTGCTGGGCTTGCTGCTGGGCTTGTTCTAAACGCAGTTCGGCCGCACGCAATTCATCGTGTTCAACTTCGGTGAGGGGGGAAGTATTTAACTGGCTTTGAAGTACTGCAATGGTACTGCTCAGTTGCGTTAGTTGTTCAGCAAATTGTTGTTGGGCATGTTGTAGGCGGCTTTGAAAGCTTTGCTCGAGTAGCGCCAGTTTGTTTTCTTGCTGCTCCCGAGTCTGGTCTTTTTGCTGCTGTAATTGCCGTGCTTTGGCACGATGCTGCTCACTTAAGCGATTAAACGCTTCGGCCAGTTTGGCTTTACGCTGTTCTAACTGCCGTTCTAAATCACCATGCTGTTCCACCATTAATTGATACTGCTCGATCACTTCTTGCAAGGTGTCGCGCCACAGGGGCAGTGCATCAGTATCGCGTTGCAGCTTAGGCATATCTTTGGCGTCATAATCATCGAAACGCTGCTGTAACTGATCTAAACGCGCACTGGTTTCATGCAAATCGGCTTCGGTTTTACTCAGTTTGCCATTGTGTTCAAGTTGCTGTGCATTAAAGTGTTCTTTTAACACCAGCAGTTCACCCCGTAACTGATTAACCTGCTGTTCGGCATCGGCTTTACGCAGTTTTTGTTGTTGCTCATCTTGTTGTAACAACGGTAACAATGCACTGAGCTGCCCTTCGGCGCCGTCTAACTGCAGTGCTAATTGTTTTAAGCGCTCAAAATCTTGTTGTAGCTTGTCCAACCGCATCGACTGACGCATTTGCTGGATCCACTCGCGCGCCTTGGTGTTTTTCACCTTAGTGGTAGGTAAGGTAACGCCATCTTCCTCAAAAATGGCGGCCAGCATGGCTTTTAGCGTGTCCATTTTGCCTTCTTTGGCATGCACGGCACTTACCAGCTTTTCAATGTGGCGTAATTTATGGCCACTGCTAACCAAGCTAAAGGTTGCGGCTAAACGCCTTAGCTTTACGCTATCGGCGTTGTTACCACGCAAGGCCGCCGCATCATTTTGAATAATACTGCGGTACTCGCTGGTGGCACTGATTTTGGCTGACACTTGCACATCCGGCCGAGCACGCATGGCGCTGGCCCAATCGCTGTAACTGAGTGCTTTTACGCCTTCATCGCTTTGAGTTAGGTAAAAGTCGCTTTGATAAGCCGCGGCCACTAAGCGATAGTCAACACCGCCTTCGCTTTTCCGGGTTAGCACCACTTGGCAAATATCACCGCTCTCGCGCTGATATTCATAAATTAAGTAGCTGTTAGAAAACGGCAGGTAAAACTCATCGAATTTTTTACGGGTTTTCGGTACTACGCGGTTGGGTTGCTCACCATAAAATACCGGCACTAAGCGTTGTAAGGTGGTTTTGCCTGAGGCATTGGTACCACAAATATTGGTGTGTTGATCCAACTGTAATTCGACCACACCGGGCAGGTGGGTATGGATTAACACAATACGAAGTAATTGAGACATAGCGCATCCTGTCGGCGGCGCGAGAATACTGCGCCGCTATCTGCAAGTTATTGCGGCTTATTATCCACGGAATAGGGCTAAATGCCAGTTTCAATTCGTGCCAAGTGGCGACAGGATCTGTGCCTGACCGGCGGTCACATTATTCATTTGCTCGATAAAATCAGTCACAGCCGGCTCAGGTAGGCGCACACTAAGCTCTACTTGTTGCGAGTAGTGCTGTGTGAGCACTTCGCCGCCGCATTGTTGCAACAGTTGTCGTAGCCTTGCTTCATCGGCAAAGGCTAGGCTAAGTGACAGTTCGCGCTGTGGGCTTATCGTGGTGAAGCTTGCCAAAGCTGTGGCTTGCGACACTGCAGCCGAGTAAGCGCGCACCAGGCCACCCGCACCCAGTTTCACCCCTCCAAAATAACGCACGACCACAGCAAGCGTATTCCCCAATTCGCGCTCAGTTAGTACATGCAACATAGGTTTACCGGCGGTGCCGCTGGGCTCGCCATCATCGCTAAAGGCTTGGGTTAAAGGCTGGCGAGTATTGCCAATAATATAGGCCCAGCATACGTGATTGGCATCTTTGTAGCGTTCACGATAATGCTGTAGCCACTGCAGGGCCTGCTCACGATCATTGACCGGCTGCAAAAAGGTCAGAAAATCACTGTTCTTTTCAGTGAGTCGATGCTCAACCGGCGCGGCCAGGGTAGTGTAGGTGGTCATGTTTGCTTAAGTTAACTTCTTGCGCTCAGGTGAAAAGATTATATCGGATCTTGCTGCTACGATTCTCCCGTTAATTGCTTTGGATCTAATAGCTCCTTTAGCTCATCCCTGCTTAACTCCGTCAGTTCCGCCGCCACATCAATGATAGAGCGTTGCTGCTGATAAGCCTGTTTGGCAATCGCAGCAGCTTGGTCATAGCCAATTTTACTGTTGAGTGCGGTCACCAAAATCGGGTTTTTCGCCACCGTTTGCGCAATGTGTTGCTCATTAACCGTAAAATCCGCTATGGCTTGTGTGGCCAATGCTTGGCAACTGCCACTGAGTAAACTGATGGCTTCTAAGACATTATCGGCCACCAGCGGCAGCATCACGTTTAATTCAAAATTACCCGATTGCGCCGCCATGCTAATGGCGGTATCACAGGCAAACACTTGCACAGAGGCCATCGCTACCGCTTCGGGGATTACCGGGTTGACTTTACCCGGCATAATCGACGAACCGGGTTGCAACGCCGCTAAACTAATTTCGCTTAAGCCTGCTAACGGCCCAGAGTTCATCCAGCGTAAATCGTTAGCGATTTTTAACAGTGCTGCGGCTAAGGTTTTTAACGCACCAGAGAGTGCGAGCGCACCATCTTGCGAGCTTAAATTAAAAAAGAAGTTAGAGCTGGGCGTTAAGCTTAAGCCCGTTTGTAGGCTCAGTTGCTTGGCAAACAGGGCGGCGAAATCTTTATGCGCATTAATACCTGAACCCACTGCGGTGCCGCCTTGCGCTAATTGGCTTAACAGCGGCACTTGCAGCTGTAACTGGGTTTGCGCATGGCTCAGCTGACTGTGCCAGCCGCCGAGCACTTGCGCAAAGGTCACCGGCATAGCATCCATTAAATGGGTGCGGCCGGTTTTAACAATATGACCTATCTCTGCAGATTTTGTGTTGATTGCTTCTTGTAACGACTGTAGTGCCGGAAATAAGTGCTGCTCTAACGCCAATAAGCTACTCAATTGTATCGCTGTGGGGATAGTGTCGTTACTGCTTTGGCCTAAGTTCACCTGATCATTGGGATGGATGCTGTCGCCAGACAATTGGCTGGCCAAGGTCGCCAGCACTTCATTCACGTTCATATTGCTACTGGTGCCTGAACCGGTTTGATAGACACTCACCGGAAACTGCGCTAAATCGGTATCTTTTAATAATTGTGTAGCGGCTTGGCAAATGGCATCAGCCTGGGTTTTGCTTAACAAACCTAGCTGTTGATTAGCACGGGCAGCGGCATGTTTGATTTGTAACAAGGCCTGAATAAAGCCCAGCGGCAGTGTTTTTGAGCTGATTTGAAAGTTTTGCACGGCGCGTTGCGTTTGTGCTTGGTAAAGCGCGCTACTTGGCACTTGTAACTCGCCCATGGAATCGCGTTCGGTGCGGGTAGACATAATGACTCCTGTTATTAAAGGATGCCCTTTAGCCTAGCTGCAGTGTGCTGAAGATGCCAGGTTGGCCTGAGTAGGGTTTAGCACAAGCGTGATACCTCAGGCGTTTGGGAAGCGCTGTAATAATCAGATTAAGGCTCGTTCAACTCCTGCGAGTTACGGCCAAATACCGGAATGGTCAGTTGCCATTTAATGGCGGCTAAGCGCAGTAATAGCAGGCTTGTCATACCTGAGAGCATGGCATAAATAGGGGCGATATGCAGCGCCAATAGGCTGGTATACACCGCACCACCAAAAATACAGGTAAAGGCATACAGCTCGCCGCGAAACACCATCGGGATCTCCCGGCACAGTACATCCCGGATCATGCCACCACACACGCCGCTCATGGTGCCGAGCATAATGGCCACCATGGTCGAGGTGCCGTGATCCAACGCTTTTTGCGTACCCATAATCACAAAAAAAGCCAGCCCAATGGCATCGGCAATTTGTAACGTATTATTGGGAATGGTTAGACGATTCCGTACCAGTAAGATGGTGGCGCCAGCTGCGGCAAAGATGGCAAAAAAGTAGCTGTTGTTGTTCATCCAGATCACGGGCACATCTAAAATGAGATCGCGCAGTGTTCCGCCGCCAATGGCGGTAACGGTGGCTAATACAATCACGCCGAAGCCATCCATGTGATTACGCCATGCTGCCAAAGTACCCGACACAGCAAATACAGCGATGCCTAATAAATCGAACCAATGGAAATAGTCTGTCACTGCGTTATCCGTCCTGTCTGGTATGGCGTGCGGCATGCATTTTATCATTGATGATGCTGTGGCAACATCCTTTGCTGCAGATCGCAGCGTGTTAATCTAACAAATACATAAAGGTCGAACCTGTGTCGACAAAGCGCATGACTTTTCGCGGCACATCGCCTATGGTAGGCAAGATTTTTTTGGGGTTGGTTTGAGTATGCGAAAGAATAAACTGTTATTAGGCATTGGCTTAGCCGCACTGGTTTGCGTGGCTATCTATCAGTATGTTAATTACCAAGCGGCTAAGATCATTGGCCAGCAAATTGACTACATTAACCAATCTTATGCCCAAATGGCGTCTGCGGGTTTGATGCCTGGGCTAAGTTTGAGCTATCAGCGGATTAAAGCCAATTATTGGCAAGATGATTACCGGATTGAAGGTTTACAAGTCGATGTGGCGGCCGTCGGTGTTTTGGCAGAAGTAGATAAGCTGCAAGTACGTGGCTTTGAGCCGGGTACGTTAGCCGATAACGGTCAGGTATCGATTGTGGGGTTAAAACTCTCTGAAGGGATGCAGGTGTTTTTGCCGCCCGAGTTGGCCAAACTCGTCAAAGGCTTATTCATCAATACGGATTATCAATATCATTACTCAGGGAAAAGCGGCAATTTGCGTTTAACGCAGCAATTGTATATTGGCGAGGGCCTCTCGGTAAATTTTCAATTGCAGATGCAAAAGATGCAGCGGTTTTGGCAGTTTGCCAAACAGTGGACGGCAATGGACGCTGAAGCGCAGCAAGTATTTAGTCAGTCGGATGCTTATAGTCAGCAGTTAACACAAGCCTTAACCGAAGGTTTAGTGGCAGAGGGGCAGTTAAATATCGTTAATGCGGGGTTTTTACAAGCCTTGTATCAGGCGCTTCGTCAAACCGAGCAAACCGCACAAGTGGAAGCGTTAAAAGGGCAGTTAGAGCAGTTTTTAACGCAGCATCCCAGCTTACCGAGTGCCATTAGCCAGCCGCTATTGATTTTTTTGGCCGATCCGCGCGCGTTAACCTTTCAATTTAAATTAGAGCAACCGTTAAGTTTTGTGCAGTTACAGCAAGGTGAGTGGCCAGAGCAGGTGCAAAGCGCTGAGCAGATGTTAGAGTTTGGCAATATGCTCTTGCTGGTTAATCCAGAATAATGTCACAAGCAGCGTAGTAGTTGGCTGCTTGTGACCAATACCGTTTTAGCCTAACCAGGGCAAACGGGCTTTGCGCTGCGCTTCAAAGGCAGAAATTTCTGCACCTAGTTGTTCGCTGGAGCCGATAAAGTCTAAGCCACTTAGTAAGCGTTGTTTAATATCAGGCTCAATACTAAATCCCATTGCGGCGTTATTACCAAACATAATTTCTTGGCTAGCTAAATCGATCTGCCATTGTTGCGGCCCTTGGGCGCAGCGTTTAAACAGCAGTTCAATATTGGTTTTGCTTAGCTGAATTAATAACATGCCGTTATTCACGCTGTTATTAAAGAAAATATCGGCAAAGCTCTCGGCGATAATTACTTGAAAACCATACTGTTGCAGTGCCCAAGGCGCATGTTCACGGCTTGAACCACAGCCAAAGTTTGCTCGGGTTAACAAAATAGACGCGCCTTGGTATTGCGGGAAGTTCAGCACAAAGTCGGTATTCGGGACGCCGTCTGCTACATAGCGCCAATCATAAAATAGCGCTTCGGCAAAACCATCACGGCTGACTGAGGTTAAAAACTGTTTTGGGATGATCTGATCCGTATCCACATTGTTTTTATCTAATGGGCAGACTAACCCGGCTTTAAAAATCTGACTCATGCCCAGTCTCCTTGCGTGATATTAACAAATTTACCGGCAATTGCCGCGGCCGCTGCCATAGCAGGGCTTACTAAATGGGTGCGGGCGCCACGACCTTGGCGGCCTTCAAAATTACGGTTGCTCGTAGAAGCACAGCGTTGACCGGCTTCTACGCGATCGTCATTCATGCCTAAGCACATGGAGCAACCGGGCTCACGCCATTCAAAACCAGCCGCTTTAAAGATATCGGCTAAGCCTTCAGCTTCGGCTTGGCGTTTTACAATACCAGAGCCAGGTACAACTAAAGCCCGTACGCCCGCCGCAACGGTTTTGCCCTTGATCACACTGGCCGCGGCACGTAAATCTTCAATGCGGCTGTTAGTACAGCTACCAATAAACACCACATCCACTTGGCAATCCGTTAATTTTTGACCGGCACTTAACCCCATATACTGCAGCGCTCGTGCTGCGGCATCACGTTTCGTTTCGTCCGCAAAGCTTTCTGGGGCAGGCACCGGCGTATCGACCGAAATGACTTGCTCAGGGCTGGTGCCCCAAGTCACTTGCGGTGCAATATCGGCGGCATTAATCTGTACGGTTTGATCAAATACCGCATCGCTATCTGAATGCAGGCTTTGCCAATAACTGACAGCGGCAGGCCAATGTTCACCTTGAGGCGCATTGGCTTTATCTTTTAAATAAGCAAAAGTAACGTCATCTGGTGCGATCAAGCCGGCTTTTGCGCCCATCTCAATGCTCATATTGCACAGGGTCATACGGCTTTCCATGCTCATAGCGCTAATGGTATCGCCAGTAAATTCTGCAACATAACCATTACCCCCGGCAGTGCCGAGCTTACCAATGACCGCTAAGGCGACGTCTTTTGCAGTGACATGCGCAGATAATTGACCATTGATCTCGACTTTCAGGGTTTTAGCTTGTTGTTGTGGCAGTGTTTGTGTGGCTAACACATGTTCCACTTCTGAAGTACCGATGCCAAAGGCTAAGGCACCAAAAGCGCCATGCGTTGAAGTGTGCGAGTCGCCACACACGATGATCATACCTGGCTGCGTTAAGCCTTGCTCAGGGCCAATGACATGCACAATGCCTTGATCGGGATGAGTTAAATCCAAAATCGGGATCTGGTTTTCGGCACAGTTTTCGGCCAGCGCTTCAAGTTGTTTGCGCGAGGTTTCACCGGCGGCATCTAAACTGCGCTTTTGCGTGGATACGTTGTGATCCATGGTGGCAAAAGTGAGATCGGTACGACGCACATGACGCCCAGCCAATTTTAAACCTGAGAAAGCCTGAGGCGAGGTCACTTCGTGGATCAAATGCCGGTCTACATATAATAAATCGGTGCTGGCATTAATTTTACCCACAACATGGCTTTGATAAATCTTCTGATATAGCGTTTGGCCCATCAGTTGTTCTCCTGGCGTAAAGTGGCAACAATGGCAGCGCCAACGGCGGCCGTTCCATAAGTCGATTTCGGGTTAATATCGCGGGTAACAATGTGTTGCTCTAAGCAAGACTGCACTGCTTTCTCAATAGCTTGCGCCGCGGTTTCTTCCGCAAAGCTGTAACGCAGCATTAAGGCGACACTGAGAATTTGTGCGATAGGGTTAGCAATACCTTTGCCGGCAATATCTGGGGCGCTTCCGCCCGCGGGTTCATATAAACCGAAACCACTGCCGTTTAAGCTGGCAGAGGGTAATAGACCCAATGAACCGGCAATGGCCGCAATTTCGTCCGATAAAATATCGCCAAACAAGTTATCGCATAGCATCACGTCAAATTGTTGCGGGCTGCGGATAAGTTGCATGGCGGCATTATCGATATACATATGCTCTAGGGTGATGTCAGGGTATTCTTGTGCTACTCGTTCAACGGTTTCGCGCCATAAAATACTGGTTTGCAGCACGTTGGCTTTATCAATCGAGGTCACTTTTTTGCTACGTTTGCCGGCGGCTTCAAAGGCAACGCGGGCAATCCGTTCGATTTCTGGTACGCTGTAGCGCTGAACATCATAAGCATCAACAGCGGTACGGCCTTTCTCACCGAAATAAATACCGCCGGTCAGTTCACGAATACATAACACATCCATGCCCAGTGAGCTGACGCGGGGGTGTAGCGGTGATAACTCTGCAAAGGCAGGATAAATTTGCCCAGGGCGCATATTACAAAACAAATCAAAGGTTTTGCGCAGGGGTAACAATGAGCCACGCTCTGGTTGACTGTCTGGCGCTAAACCGGTCCACTTAGGGCCGCCGACCGAGCCAAATAAGATAGCATCACTGTTTTTACAAAGTGCTAAGGTTGCCGCAGGTAAGGGCTCACCGGTTGCATCAATCGCAGCGCCACCGACTAAAGCTTCTGTTAGGCTTAAGCTAAACTGAAACTTTTCTGCCACTACGTTTAACACTTTAATGGCTTCGGCCATAACTTCTGGGCCGATGCCATCACCGGCCAATACGGCTACTTTATAATGCTTACTCATCATTCACCTGCTGTCTTGTTAATGTGTGATTCGTGATTTTTCGCTTGCTTGTGGGCATGGATCGTTTGAGCGCGTTGGATCATATTCAGCACATGCACATAGGCCAGCACCGAAGCACGTACGATATCGGTGGCTAAACCCGCGCCATGAAAGCGTTGGCCTTCATATTCCGCGGTAATATCGACCTGGCCTAAAGCATCTTCGCCACTGCCTTTGGCCGACAAATTAAAATCGACCATCTTGATCTGCAACTGGCTAATGCGTTGCACGGCTAAGAAAGCGGCTTCAACCGGGCCATTGCCCGTTGCCGCTTCGGTTACTACCTTGCCTTCACAACTTAAACCCACTGTGGCGCTTGCCACATGGCCGGTATGCGTAGAAGAGCTTAAAAACTCTAATTTGTAGAATTCGTCTTGCTCTTGTAAGTTTTGGAAAAACACCAAGGCTTCTAAATCGTAATCAAATACCCGACCCTTTTGATCGGCTAAGGCCAAGAAGCTTTGATAAACCTCTTCTAATTGATAATCCTCTTTGGTGTAACCCAGCTCGGCTAAACGATGTTGAATGACATGGCGACCCGAACGCGAGGTTAGGTTTAATTCGTTTTGTCGAATACCGACGTGCTCTGGCGACATTATTTCGTAGGTGTTCTGTGCTTTTAACACGCCGTCCTGATGAATACCCGAGCTGTGTGCAAAGGCATTTTCACCGACAATGGCTTTATTCGGTTGGATCGGCATATTACAAATTTGGCTAACCAAATGAGAACTACGATAAATTTCGGTGGTTTTAATATCGGTGTACAAAGGCGCTAACACGTCTTTGCGGGTATTGATGATCATCGCCACTTCTTCTAGTGAGCAATTACCAGCACGTTCCCCGATGCCATTGACCGTACATTCGATTTGGCGTGCCCCGGCTTGAATGGCACTGATACTGTTCGCCACCGCTAAGCCTAAATCGTTATGGCAATGCACGCTTAAGCGCGCTTTATCAATATTCGGCACCTTGCTTTTTAAGCTATGAATAATGGCAGCGAACTCGTTCGGGATGGTGTAACCGACGGTATCGGGGATATTAATGGTGGTTGCGCCGGCAGCGATGGCGCGTTCAACTATCCAGCATAAATCGTCAATCGGTGTACGTCCGGCATCTTCACAAGAAAATTCAATATCGTCGGTGTAGCGGCTGGCTAACTTAATGGCGGCGACAGCTTGTTCAGTGGCTTGGGCTAGAGTTTTGCGCAATTTGTACTGCAAGTGTAAGGGCGAGGTGGCAATAAAGGTATGAATGCGGCGGCGCTCGGCATCTTTTAACGCTTCGCCACAGGCTTCAATATCAGCACTGACTGCGCGAGAAAGACCACAAATAACCGGCCCTTTAACTTCACGGGCAATACGCTGCACTGAAGCAAAGTCACCTGGGCTAGATACCGGAAAGCCCACTTCCATCACATCAACATTTAAGCGGGCAATAGCATGCGCCAGTTGAATTTTTTGCTTTTGGCTTAAGCTGGCGCGTAACGCCTGCTCACCATCACGCAAGGTGGTATCGAAAATCCAAATTTTGTTATCAGCACTCATCACGCTTTCCTTTTAATGGCCTTAGGCGTACAACATGCCGGAAGTAATAAAAAAACCCCGGCCAAGGCACGGGGTTTTAGTTTATCGGTAGTGAACGCTCACCAATAAGCACGACCCCGTGCAGCGCAGAGGAGCACGAGGAGTAGGCTAATGATGTAGGTCACAACTGAAGAATTCATTTACTGTATTGCTGCCTTATTTACAGAACGCCATATTAATAACATGGTTATTTTTGCAGTGCAACAGTATAGATGGCTAAATGGATAAAAACTTTGGTTGTAGATTGCGCAATTTTCAGTGTGTTGCCCAATTTTCGATGGGCTCTTTACTTAACCACGTTGCACCTAAGCCGCGACGACGTTAGATTAAGGCTTGCTGATTTTTAAGGAACGTCTTGTGCAAGTGAAACTGATTTTCTCGGCCCTAACCATGGCCACATTACTGGGCGCGTGTCAAAAAGCGCCAGAACCCGTTGTGACAACAGATGCGTGGTCGCCTTTGGCTCAGCGTTATGTCAGTTTAGTTTTGGCACTGGGTGAGCATGATAAAAGTTATGTCGATGCCTATTATGGCCCTGCCGAATGGGCAGAACAGGCCAAAACGGCTGCGCAATCAGCGGCAGAGATTGCCACTGCGGGCAGTGCTTTACAGGCTGAAATCAGGGCGTTAAGTGCAACGGATGCGCAGCTACGATTACGCCAACACTATTTAATTACGCAATTAACGGCCTTAGTTAGCCATGCGCAAACGCTGGCAACGGGCAAGCGGGTCAGTTTTGAGCAACAAGCACAACAATTGTATGACACCTTGCCGCCGCAACGTGATTTGGCCAGTTTTGATACTGTTTTAGCTGAGCTAGATGCGCTAGTGCCGGGCGAGGGGGATTTAACCGAGCGAGTGGTTGCATACCGCGCGGGCTTTGTGATCCCGCAAGATAAACAACAGCAGGTCTTTGAGCGGGCGATAGCTGAGTGTCAGGCTCGCACGCTCAGTCGCATAGATTTACCCCAGCAGGAGCGTTTTACGTTGGAGTTTGTCGAAGACAAACCCTGGAGTGGCTATAACTGGTATCAAGGTGCGGCTTATAGTCTGATCCAAATTAATATCGAGCGACCCATTGATATCGCGCGCGCGGTCGACTTGGGGTGTCATGAAGGGTATCCAGGACATCACACTTATAATGCATTGTTAGAACAGAAATTAAAAAACGAGTTACAGTGGGTCGAATTTAGCGTTTACCCCTTATTTAGTCCGCAGTCGTTAATCGCGGAAGGTACGGCAAACTATGGTATTAGTATGGCGTTCCCTGGTGAGCAAAAGATGCAGTTCGAGCGCGATGTGCTCTATCCGTTAGCGGGCTTAGATGCTGCGTTGGCTGCAGAGTATGAGCAATTTTTAAAGTTAATGGCTCAACTAAGCTATGCCGGTAATGAAATTGCGCGGTTATACCTCAATGGTGAAATTGATGCGGCAACGGCGCAAAGCTTACGCCAGCGTTACTTATTGCAAAGTGAAGCAGAGGCCAAGCAAGGCATTCGGTTTGTTGATACCTATGGCGCCTATGTGATCAACTACAATTGGGGCAAAGATTTAGTGAAGAATTATATCGAGCAAGGCGGCTCTGAAGATGAGCGCTGGCAACGTTTTATCAGTTTGTTGTCAACGCCGAAGTTGCCCTCTTCTATTGCTTGGGAATAAAATGCTCGCCGTTGCCCGTCGCTCGTGTTTACATGCGCGACAGCTTACTTAAACCGATAAACAGGAAATTGCATGGAACGTTACTTTGAAAGACTGATGTATGGCACGCGCTGGATCATGGCACCGATATATCTGGGTTTGAGTTTATGTTTAATGGCATTAGCCATTAAATTTTTTCAGGAAATATTTCATGTTATCCCAATGATTTTTAGCATGAAAGAAGTAGAACTGATCCTGATCACCCTAAGCTTAATTGATATTGCTTTGGTTGGTGGTTTGTTGGTGATGGTGATGTTTTCAGGTTATGAAAACTTTGTCTCGCGGCTCGACTTACACGGCCATGATGACAAGTTAGGTTGGTTGGGTAAGTTAGATTCTAACTCACTGAAAAACAAGGTAGCGGCGTCTATTGTTGCAATCTCGTCCATTCATTTGCTAAAAGTGTTTATGAATACCGAATCTATCGATAACGATAAGATTAAATGGTACTTATTGATCCACATTACTTTCGTATTATCTGCTTTTGCGATGGGTTACTTAGATAAAATTTTGCGCGACAAGCCTGATGCAAAAGCCGTGAGTGTTGAAAACAGTAAACTATAACATTTAGCCGGTACTCGACATAACAGCGTTGAGTTAACAAGGTTTTTTGTATAACTCAGGCTAAGTAGCTACGAGTAGACCTATTTATTAGGATCGGTTTATGTGTAGTTACTTTGTCTAACGAGTTGCTAAAGTGACAGCTTTTTTTACAGTCTGGTTAGACCTCTTTTTATAAGCACGTAAAAATCAATGGCTTAATATTTTGGCATTTATTTTGCTTTGTTTTTTAGTGTTGTTTCTTGTCATCTCTAAACAACCTCGAATTCTTAATCGTGAATAATGACCCATCAAATGATATTTGGAGTACAGATGAAACTTAAGGTATTAGCACTTTCGCTAGCATTTACCCTTTCAGCGGCTTTTCTACCGGTCTCGTCAGCTCATGCTGGTTTAATCACTGCCGATTCTTCAACTTGGAATGCTACAGGTACCGCTCTTGCAAGAAACACTGGGCTTTTGAATGCCAACAGCTTTTATATTTGGAATGTTGATACTAACTGGTTTATTCGTTGGACTTTTAGCACGGCTACAAACATAAACGGTACGCTTAACCTACCCACCGGCAGCACATTAAGCTTTCACTCACCTGAGTCAGGTACCTATGATTCGTTAAACAAGACTACGGGGGCTTTCACTTCTTATGTGGCCGGTGGTTATCTTGATGGTCTGAATTTTACCTTAGCTGCCGGTGAAGTTTTCGATTTTCAGGTATTTAAAACTAACAATACTGCTTTTACTTATGATGTTTATAGCGGCTCCACTTTAATTGAGTTGGCGTCTTTAAGTAATAACAACCAAAACAACAACGGCATATTATTAAGCTATAATCCGCCTAGAACTGCTAATATTGCTGCAGTACCAGAACCCACTACTCTTGCTTTAATCGGTTTGGGTTTATTAGGTTTGGGCGCGGCTCGTCGTCGTAAAGCATAATTATTGCTTGATGTAAAAAAACCAAAAGCTCGGTTAAATGGCTTTTGGTTTTTTTGTTTGTATTGTCAGTTTACCTTCTACAATAAGTTTCAATAGCCTTGCTATTAGTAATACTTCAAGCCGTCAGCCTTACCTCTAAACGCGTAATAGGCTACTGCGGTATAGGCCGCAATCACCGGAATGACCACCACTGCGCCAAAGAAAATAATCAGTAGCGACTCCCGCGAGCTGGCCGCTTGATAAAGTGTCATTTGGTTTGGCACGACAAATGGATAGAAACTTAGGGCTAAACCGATAAAGCTGCTGATAAAAATCACGTTACAAATGGCAAAGGGCAACCAAGCACCGGCATCTTTTGGCAGTGGTAAACGTTTCAAGGCCAAATAACCAATAACAAACATGGCAAAGCACAACAACGGGATCGCAGCAAAGAAATAGGCTAATGGCGGTTCAGTCCACACTTGTAACACGTTAGCGTTGACCATAGGGTTAATCAGGCTCACCGCCAAGATCCCGCTGAGCGTTAACACGCCCGCTATTTTACAGTGCTTAATGGCATGCAGTTGCAGCTCACCGCTGGTTTTGCCAATCAGCCAGGCATTACCAATCATCGCATAGGCGGCCGTAACACACAGACCGCTGAAGCACGCGAAAATAATACTGCCCGTATGATACTGTAAACCCATCACATAAATGCCCAGCATAAAGCCCTGACTGAAGGTTGCTAACAGCGATCCGGCTTTAAAGGTGTAATCCCAGTACACTTTACGCTGAGTTTTTACCTTAGCCCGAAAGTCAAAGGCAACACCGCGTAAAATTAAGCCGATGAGTAACATGGCCGTGGGCAAATATAACGCATGTAAGATAGCGCTGTGCGCGGCGGGAAAGGCAACCAGTAACAAACCTACCGCCAATACGAGCCAAGTTTCATTGGCATCCCAAAACGGGCCAATCGAGGCAATGGCCGTATCGCGCCAAGCTTCGTTGCCCATCGGTAGGGTGATGCCGACCCCTAAATCATAACCATCTAAAATGGCATAGAGTAAAATCGACAGGGCAGTCAGGCCACCAAAAACCAGGGCCAAATGTTCGGCCGTTAACCAATTCATCATGCTGAAGCTCCTGTGGCTTTGTCAGTGGCTGGCGCGTTTTCAGGTAAACCTGGCATCGTCAGATCATACTCTTCTACTTCTACCGCACGCTTGGCTAACCAGAACAGCGTTTTGATATAGAGCACCAGCAACACGGCATACAGCACTAAATATAAGCCTAGGGTTAGCGCGACATGCTCACTTGGCACGGTAGTTACCGCGTCACGTGTTTTTAATAAGCCATACACTAAGTAGGGCTGCCGTCCAATTTCGGTGACATACCAGCCGGCTAGGGTGGCGACCCAGCCCGAGAACGTCATACCGATAAGGAGTTTTAAATGCAGCGGTGTCAGCGTTTTATGCCTCACTAGTTTAATACTGCTCCACCAAGCCACTAGCAGCATCAGCATGCCGATTCCCACCATAACGCGGAAGCTATAAAACACTGGCGCAACGGGCGGATGCTCGCCGACAAATTCATTTAAACCTTTCAGTTCGCCATTCGCATCGTGCGTTAAAATTAAACTGGCTAATTTCGGGATCTCAATTGCAAAGCGATTTTGCTGGGTTTCGGCATCGGGAATGGCAAATAACACCAGAGGTGCGCCTTTTTCGGTATGCCAAATACCTTCCATTGCCGCGATCTTTTGCGGTTGATGTTCTAAGGTGTTTAAGCCATGGAAATCACCGACCAATGCCTGAGTGGGCGCTAAAATTGCCGCAGTAAATAAAGCGGTTTTCAGCGTCAGTTTCGGGGCTTTTTTGTTATCGCCACGTAATAAGCGATAGGCAGAAATACCGGCCACCAGGAAACAAACGGTGAGGGCCGAGGCCAGCAACATATGCATAAAGCGATAGGGAAAAGACGGGTTAAAAATAATCGCGAACCAGTCGGTGGCATGGACTACGCCATCGCGCATTTCAAAACCTGCTGGCGTTTGCATCCATGAATTCAGCACTAAGATCCAAAATGCCGAGAAGGTGGTGCCTAAGGCGACTAAAAAAGTGGCGAGGGTATGCGCCCAGCGCGGCACTTTATGAAAACCAAATAACATAATACCGAGCATGGTAGCTTCAAGAAAAAACGCTGTTAATATTTCATAGGCCAGTAAGGGTCCAGCAATATTACCGATGGTTTCCATAAAACCAGGCCAGTTAGTGCCAAACTGAAACGACATGGTGATGCCGCTAACGACACCCAGTGCAAAGGTTAGCGCAAACACTTTTACCCAAAAGCGATAAGCACGCATCCAAACCGGATGCTTTGAAAAGTCGAAGCGTAACTTGAAGTAAAATAACAACCAACCTAAGGCAATGGTAATGGTTGGGAACAGGATATGAAAACTAATATTGGCCGCAAATTGAATACGCGACAGAATTAACGTGTCTAACATAACCACCTCAGCAATAGGCTATTAAGCGTCTTTTTTCGAGCGAAACTTTTCGGTAAATTCCAACACCTTGCCAACACCAGAGCCAAGCTTCATTAATGTGTTTAACTTTTCAGGCGATAACGACTGCAAGCTTTGTGTCCAGTCGGTAATGTTTTCGAGTAAATCATGGATTTCGGTAATGCGCTGTTGTGCAAAGCGCTCTTCTTTATTTGCCGCTTCATCCATCATAATGTCGCGCAGCAGTGACAGCGTTGGGTCCATTTCACGCTTACGGCGCTCTTCAAACACCTTATTGGCCATGTCCCAAATGCTGCCGCGACAACAATAGTATTCTTTGCGATCACCGGCTTTATGTTGCACTTGTACTAGTTGCCAACTGCCCAGCTCTTTTAAACCCATGCTGACGTTGCCACGAGAAATACCCAATAACTCGGCAATATCATTGGCGCAGATCGGCTCTTCACTCACTACTAGCAAGGCATAAATTTGCCCAACGGTGCGGTTAAATCCCCAGCGGCTTCCCATCTCACCGAAGTGGTAAACAAAGGATTCAATCATTGGTGTCATTTGCATAACTCGGACCTTACTGAACTTTCAGAAATTTCTGAAACTATTGTACGCTCAGATTTTGATCCTGATCAATGTGTTTCTAGAAAATTTATATTAAGCCCTGGGAAGATGCTGAGCAGTTGCTGAAGCAGACGCCGGCATGAAATCGTTGTCGAGTTGTGCTGATACAGTTGATTTTGTTCGATAAAGCATCAGTTGCGCGCTGATTAGCAGATAATTTCAGAAATCGCTTGCAAAAATGGCTGAGCTTGCATAATATTCGCGCCGTTCTGTCGGTACTAATCAGTACTCGTTGCCCGGGTGGTGAAATCGGTAGACACAAGGGATTTAAAATCCCTCGAGGGAAACCTCGTGCCGGTTCAAGTCCGGCCCCGGGCACCATTTTATTTCTGCGCTTTTTCTCCCTTTTCCACACTAATTTGTGTTTGTTAATTGTCTGCAATATCCTTATCTATAGTCTTGTTTTTGTTCTGATTGTGTCTCTTGTCGTCACACCATACGGCTTTATAAAAACTGAAGTTTATGCAAGTTTGCTTTTATCACTTCAATCCTAGTTCATACGGTTCGTTTTGTACGACAAAATGTGACTCAACATGTCAAGGTTTAATAGTGATCTGATAAGCGGCAGACTGGTCAAATTGGCTAACTCGATAACATTGCCAATAGACAGGGCAGTGATTGTTAGTATTGGATTTATAACAACATTGCCGATTAAAAAGCTGCTATACCGCGTATTTACTGCTAGAGTAAATGAATAAACACACCCTTTATTTTATGGGGGTAGTTTTATTGGCATAAACTATCTCTAAATGGATCAATGAGGCACCCTATGTTCAGGTCATTAAGTATTCAAAAACGATTGCTTAGCGCATTTGGAGCGCTCGTTTTGATGTTAGCGGGTTTGGGCGCATATAACCTGAACACGATGTCTGATATTCGCGATCGAGCGAGTCAAGTCGAAACCAATATTCTACCTTCGTTGATGAATTTGGCAGACTTAAATCTAAATGTAACTCGCTTGCGGGTATTAACCTTAAGACTGATGCTAACAACGGATATTCGCCAAGAAGGCGAAACCCTACAATTAGTTGAAAATGTCCGGGCAGAGGTTAAGAAAAACGTATCAGCTTATGAAAGCGTGATTACGCTTGCAGAAGAGAGACAAGTGTTCAATGTCTTTAAAAAAGCAGAAGAAAGTTATCTAGACATTCAACAGCAAGTGATTGATTTGCTAAAGCAAGATGAAACGGGGGAAGCCTTAGATCTGTTGCCTCAGATGAATGGCTTAGAAAATACCCTTACCCAAAATTTGTTAAAGTTAACTAGCATAAATCAGCAGTCTGTCGCTGATTCTCGAACCGCTTCGATTGCGGCTTATGAAAGCGCTAAGTTGGTTGTTATCGCATTAATTGCGTTAGCCGTAATTACTGCTATTGCGATAGCGTTAATGATTTCAAAAAGTATTAATCAGCCTTTATCGCAGGTTATTGAGTCAGCTCAGTTTATTGCCAACAGTGATTTAACGCGGGATGTTTGTCGTGATGGTAATGATGAACTGACTAAATTAGCGCAAGCCATTTCGCAAATGCAAACTAATTTGCGTGAAGCGATCGGTCATATCTCTAGTTCAGCCAGTCAGCTGGCTTCTGCAGCGGAAGAGTTAAATGCGGTGACGGATGAATCCGCTCGTGCTATTCAACTTCAAAATGATGAAGTGCAACAAGCTGCTACTGCGATAACCGAAATGAGCTCTGCGGTGGATGAAGTGGCGGCAACGGCTATGCAAACCTCGGAAGCGTCTATCCAATCCGCTGCCTTAGCAGAAGATGGCAGTAAAAAAGTACTGCAAACCCGCACTGTTATCGACAAGATGAATGCCGATGTCCGGCAAAGTACCAGTGTGATTAATGTCTTAGCTGAAAAAGTGTCTTCGATTAACCAGGTATTAGAGGTAATTCGTAGCGTAGCAGAGCAAACGAACTTACTGGCACTGAATGCGGCCATTGAAGCCGCTCGAGCGGGGGATGCCGGCCGTGGTTTTGCCGTGGTCGCCGATGAAGTGCGTAGTTTAGCGCATCGCACTCAAACCTCGACTGGGGAAATTGAATTAATGATCAATCAGGTGCAAGCCTCGGTAAAAGAAGCCGTTAGTGCAATGGGCTTAATTAGCAGCAATGTGGATAATGCACAAAACGTGGCAATTGAAGCGGCCACGGCGTTAACACGTATTGCGGAAAACATCACCAGTATTAGTGATCAAAACCACGTTATCGCCAGCGCAGCCGAAGAGCAATCGAAAGTGGCACGGGAAATTGATCGAAGTATTATTACCATTAGCGACCTTGCCAATCAAACGGCAACTGGCTCGCATCAAACCACGGCCAGTGCTTCAGAGCTGTCTCGTTTAGCGACACAACTAAACGAGTTAGTTAGCCGCTTTAAAGTGTAATGCGCTAGATAGCGCCAGTTATGCTGGCGCTTTTTTAGGCACGAAACTTGTTCACTTCTAGCCTTAGCATTTTAGCTTGGTTGGCCACATCGTCACTTAATTGATTGGTTTTTACTGCTACGTCAGCAGTGTCCTCAGATAAGTCACGAATTTTTACTACATTACGATTGACCTCAGCTGCAACAGAGCTTTGCTCTTCAATTGCGGTAGCGACTTGAGTGGTCATGTCCATTATATTTGATACAGCGTTGGTAATGGTTTGAAGTAACTCACTGGCTGCCGCTGCTTGAGTTGCGCTTCGCCCCCCCTCGTCACCACATTCCTGCATGATCTTGGTAATGCCCTTAGTGCGTTCTTGCAGTTTTTGAATAATACCTTCAATTTGATGAGTCGATTGCTGGGTTCGCTGTGCAAGTGTTCTCA
Organism: Alishewanella sp. SMS8; assembly: GCF_030737935.1. Taxonomy (NCBI): domain Bacteria; kingdom Pseudomonadati; phylum Pseudomonadota; class Gammaproteobacteria; order Alteromonadales; family Alteromonadaceae; genus Alishewanella; species Alishewanella sp. SMS8. Next base: position 1,344,202 of record NZ_JAPJEA010000001.1, on the reverse strand, counting down.
CTTCATCTGCAACCACCGCAAAGCCTCGGCCGGCATCCCCCGCTCGAGCGGCTTCGATGGCGGCATTCAGTGCCAGCAAATTCGTTTGTTCGGCAATACTTCTGATGACGTCTAGCACTGAACCAATACTGGTACTGTCTTTTTGTAACTCAACTGCTGATAAATTGGCGTGTTGTAAACGCTCAGCAAGAGCATGCACATAGGTAACCGTATCATTAACTTGTTTCTGTCCTTTTTGTGCATGCTCATTGGCCGTTTGCGCGGTATTGGATGCGGCTTCCGTATTTGTCGCAATTTCCTGAATAGTTGCGCCCATCTCGGTTACTGCCGTCGCGACCATATCGGTTTCACCTTGTTGTGCTTGCGTCACGTCTGCGGTACTCGCTGCAGTCTTTGCAAGTTCAACCGTGACTTTATCTAATGTCTCCAAAGAATGATTCACTGATTTTACTAAATTTTGGACATCGGAAAGCAAGGAGTTCATGTCCTGACCGAGAGCTGAAATTTCATCTTTACCAGTGAGTTGCAAGCGTAGGGTAAAATCTTTATTTGTTCGTATCTTTGCTAAATCGCTTGAGGCTTGGCTAATGGGTTTATTGATACTACGAGCAATTAAACTTACCAAAGAGATCACCAAAAAGATGATCAGCACAAATAGGCCAAGGCTCAATCTATTAATTTTTTGCATAGCCAGCTCAAAACGACTGCTAAGCTGCTCTGACATATCTGCAAGTAAGGTTTCTGTTGCTTGGATTTGTTGGCGCATATTCCCCTCTAGCCCTTCACTTGGGGTCAAACCTCGTTGTTGGAATAGCGCCACGAGTTGTTGAAAGACAGTCTGATAGTCGTTGTATAAAAGTGCTTCTGCTGGGGTTAATGTGGCAGATAACTGGCGGCTAAGTGTTAGGTGGCGCTCAGCACTTTCTTGTTGCAGATAGGTGATAAAATCTTTTTCAACAGAGCGGATCTGCCAGTATAAACCTTGTTCAAAAGGGCGGTCGCTCAAACTGTTGTGTAATGGTTGGCTAGTTTCCATCAAGCTTGCCATTAGCCCTTCTTTTGCGGTTAAGCCGATCTGTTGTTCAGTTAAAATTAACTGATCAAAAGCTTGTGCATAAAGCTGAACTAAAGCGGCAAATTTTTGCGTTTGTTGTTGTTCTATCGAGAGTGACTGTAATAGCGCTTGCAGTTCAGTCATTTTTTGAGTGAGTTGTTGTTGAGTATCTTGATGTCGCTGTTGATAGCGTAATTCTTTTCGTAATAAAAAATCTTTTTCATGGCGCCGTAAGGTCAGCATGCCGCTATTCAATTCAGCGATGAGTTTATCTGCTTGAGATAGCTGACTTAAGGTTCGCTCTTGATATTGCATAAGGAACAACATAAATCCTAGGGCTGTTACGGCTACAGACGCGATTAATATTAGTCTTGTGCGAATGGTAAAAGTGTTCAAGTGCATAAAATCTCCGTATTAAGCCTAGGCTTTTATAAGTTGGGTCATAACAGTCCTTTGTTGAATGGCGCTTTTATATCGTCGAATGAAAAAAGTAACCTTTTAAAAGCATAAACCTAGTTTGCTGCCATGGCTACTTTTGTTAGTAGAGAATCCAGCCTTTTAAGTCGCCCCCCACATTTAAGCCATGTGCGTTGCCGAAGTCTTCTATGCTATTCTGCATGGATAATTAGAAGGAATCATTATGCCTAGATACTCTGCCGATTTTATTAAAGATATGCCGAAATCCGACTTACACTTGCATCTGGATGGTAGCCTGCGTTTAGACAGTTTAATTGAGATGGCGCAGCGCAGTCAGGTGGCATTGCCATCACAAAGTATTAGCGGCCTCAAAGAGTTGGTGTTTAAAGACCGTTACCAAAATTTAGGTGAGTATCTACACTGCTTTCAATATACCTGTGCGGTGCTGCGCGATCCTGAAAACCTAGAGCAAGCGGCTTATGAGCTGGCGTTGGATAACCAAGCCGAGGGCGTCAATTATATCGAGGTACGTTTTGCCCCTCAGCTATTAATCGATTTAACGCGAGGCATCGACTTTGACCAAATCATGCACGCGGTGAACAATGGTTTAAAACGCGCTATGCAAGAGTACAACGCCACAGAGCGGGTGTTGCGTGGCGAGCGGCCACCGTTTCATTACGGCATTATCAATTGCGCGATGCGCATGTTTGGCAATAAAGGGTTTTCGCCTTATTACACCAATTTATTTCAGTTAATGCGTGATTTTGCGCCGATGGATGTGATTAAGCTAGCTGCGATGGAATTAGTACGCGCCAGTGTGCGGTTGCGTGACGAAGAAGGCATCCCGATTGTTGGGTTAGATTTGGCCGGGCAAGAAGCAGGCTATCCTGCTGGCAAGTTCAAAGAAGTGTATGAATATGCGCATCAACACTTTTTATTAAAAACCTTACATGCGGGTGAAGCTTATGGCGCAGAAAGTGTGTTTGAAGCCATCACAGAATGTTATGCCGATCGTATTGGCCACGGTTATTCGATGTTTATGCCCGATATGATTAAAGATCCCGCTATTCTAGATAAAGCCAGTTATATTCAGAATTTGGCTTCTTACATTGCCGATAAGCGTATTGCAATTGAAGTGTGCTTGACCAGTAACTTACAAACCAATCCGGCTATTACCAATATTCGCCAGCATAAATTTAAAGACATGTTAGAGCACCGTATTGCCACGGTCATTTGTACTGACAACCGCTTAGTGTCAAATACTACGGTCAGTAAAGAATATCAGCTGGCGCTAGATAACTTTGATGTGCCATTAAAGCGGCTGAAAGATATGGTGGCTTATGGTTTTAAGAAGAGCTTTTTCCCAGGAAGCTATGTGGAAAAGCGTCAATATGCCAAACACTGTTTAGAATATTTCGATCGCGTAGCGCAGCGCTATGGTTTTATTTAGTTAGAACAGCGGCTTAGGCTGTGTGTCGCAAAAAGCATACAGCCTAAGTTGTTGATTTTAAACATTATCTATTTTATGCTGTTTTTAGTGTCGCCAATTGGCAACACCCTCACCAAACTCACCACACTGAAATATCTCGATAATCACCCAAGCTGTTGAAACAAAGATGATTTTTAATGTTGGCACGCGCCGTGCATTATCTATGATACGACTGCAGGGGAATAGCGTAAAGGCAAAGCAGTTTTACCTTTACGCGATTCTCCTGAGACAGTTCTAACCGCCTACAACAAGGCTTCATTTGCGGAGAAGTATCATGGATATGTTTTTAAGTTTTGTTACCCTGTTTCTGGTTGCTAACATGGCTATTGTGTTCACTATGCTGCGTCGTATCGATTTGAATAACAGCAGTGTGCAAGCGTGGGAGCAAGAACAAGCCGTGCATCTGGCACAGGCTCCACAAACCACCTTTACTGCCTCATTAACCACCGAGTTGGCGCAGTAAGCTTTATCTGATCTGCAGCGTTATGCTGAATCTGCCTTGGCCAGCATTGCTGGCCTTTTTTATATCTGCAATACAAAGGCGCTTTTTTTCAGTAAACTAGCCAGCACTGTCTTTTAGTCTGAGTTCGGTCGTTATGCGTTTTTCAATCCAAACTGCCTCGTTACGCCAGCTGGTCTTGCTCAGTTTCTTTTTAGCATTGATCCCGGTGGGGGTGCTGCTGTGGCAAAGTAATAAATCGCTCAGTGGCGTCAGTTCATTCGCGATTACCTCGGCCGAGCGCTCGGTATCCTATGTACGCCAATCGGAAAGTATGCAAAGTGTAGTGATTGATATCGAACGAGCCGTGCGGCAATACGGTGTGGTGCGCACCGAGGCGATCCGCAGAGTGGCTTTAACGAATATCGAGAATCAGCAGCAATTACTGCAACAGGTTTGTCAGGATTTACCACAACTGAATTTATGCGCCGAGCAAGAAGCCGCTTTAGAAGCGCTGCGCCAACGTCTGAGTGAAGAATTCATCAATACGCCTGAAAGCTTAATGCAGCAAATTCGCCAACAGCAGCAGCGGATCACTCAGCAAATTTGGGATCTGTTAGAACGGCAGTTGTCTGAACAGCAGCAATTTGTCACGCACACCCAGCAACAACTTGCTTGGCAAACCTTTGCTTTGGTGCTGCTGACCTTGCTGCTGGTGCTGTGGAGCTCTAACCGTATTACGGCACCGGTGAAAAAGCTTGATCGGATGATCCGTGCCATTGGCCAACCCAAGCATCAATTTCCCGATGAAAAACTGCGCGGCCCTCGTGAATTAACCGAACTGGGCGAGCAATTACGTTGGCTAAGTTCACGTTTACAACAGTTAGAAGCGCTGCGACTGATTTTACTGCGCCATGCTTCTCATGAACTAAAAACGCCCCTGTCGAGTATTCGTGAAGGTTGCGCTTTGCTAACTGAGCAATTGGTTGGCCCATTAACACCACAACAATTAGAAGTGGTGACCCTGCTAAATGGCAGTGCTGATCGACTCAGCGTGTTAACTGAACAATTGCTCGATTACAATCGATTATTGCAACAAGCTCAACCAGAGTGGGCTTGGCAAACACCGCAACAATTATTGCAAGCTTGTTTTAATGATCATGCGTTATCGCTGCAGCAGCGTCAGCAACAAGTGAAACTCGATTGCCAGCTGAATACGCTTTATACCGATGCCACCTTGTTCCGACGCATATTAGATAATTTGATCAATAACGCTCAAGCTTACGGCGCTGAAAGTAGCCCCGTTTGGGTAAAATTGTATCGGCAAGACGATATGATCTTGTTAGAAGTGGCGAATAATGGCGCACCCATTCCGGTGGCACTGCGCGAAAAGTTGTTTGAACCCTTTCAACGTGGCACCACGCCACGTTTCGACTCGGTACAAGGCTCTGGCTTAGGCCTGTCTATAGTTGCCGATTGTGCTCGTTTGTTAGGGGGCCACGCGGATATCGTCGATGTTGTGTACGCGGATGTGTGTATCCGTGTTCACTTGCCGTTTTTAGGAGAAAAACCGCTATGAAGAATGCAGTGCTACTGCTGATGTTGCTGACACTGGCTGGGTGTCAATTAACAACCTTACCAGAGTTACCCAGCACCACTACATCGGTAGAGCCAGAACCTGAAGCTGTGCCAGCCCTCGTTGAACCTGAGCCTGAAATCGTTTTTGAATTGGCCTTAAATGATTCTGCCACCAGTTTGCAAGCGTGGTTGGATTACAAGCAGCAAATCCTAAGCGATCCGATGCCCGAGCGTGCACGATTACGCAGTCTACCAGAGTTGGATAAGTTGGCTCAATTTCAGCAAGCTCTGCTTAATTTGCATCCTGATATGCCTCATGTCACGCGCTTTCGAGTGCAAACACATTTAGCAGAATTATTATCGTCTTTGCCACCTCGCCTTGCCGCGTTGTTTAGCTGGGAGCTAACGTTTAATCAAAAGTTATTAGAGGCCGAATCTGCCGTCAGTGCAGTGACCCGTTTGAATGCGCAACAACAAGATATGATCGATAGGGTCCAAAAAACTAATCGTGAACTGCAAAAGAAAATCGATGCTTTAACGCAAATCGAGGCAGAGTTGAATCAGCAACCACTGCCTGAGAATGGCAATGGAGCAAACCATGGCTAAAGATAATCCACGTTTATTATTGGTCGATGATGATCCGAGTTTATTGCGCTTATTAACCTTACGTTTAGAAGGTGAAGGCTACCAGGTTTTAAATGCCGATTGTGCTGAAATGGCATTAAGTATGTTAACCAAGCAAACAGTTGATGTGGTGCTAAGCGATTTACGCATGCCTGGTTTAGATGGCATGAGTTTATTTGATGAAATTGCCAAGCGCTATAAAGGTTTGCCTGTGGTGTTAATGACCGCACATGGTTCTATTCCAGAAGCGGTAGCGGCTACACAGCGCGGCGTTTTTGGCTTCCTCACTAAACCGCTCAATCCGGTTGAGTTACGGGAGGTGTTACAGCGGGCTTTAAATCAGTCGTTACCCGAGCAAGCGCAGTGGCGTGCCGCTATTATTACTCGCAGTAAACTGATGCAAGACTTGCTGGAGCAAGCCTATCGTGTCGCTCAGCGTGATGTTAGCGTGTTAATTACCGGTGCCAGCGGAACCGGTAAAGAGTTGTTAGCCAATGCTATCCATCAGGCCAGCCCACGTGGCAGTAAACCCTTTGTTGCGATTAACTGCGGGGCCTTACCCGAGCATTTGTTAGAGTCAGAGTTATTTGGTCACAGTAAAGGGGCTTTTACTGGGGCGGTGACGGAGCACTTGGGCTTATTTCGTGAAGCGGATGGCGGTACTTTATTTTTAGATGAAATTGGTGATATGCCGGTGGCGCTTCAAGTGAAGCTGCTACGCGCGTTGCAAGAGCGACAAATTCGCCCGGTTGGCAGTGCTAAAACGATCCCGATTAATGTACGCGTGCTATCGGCCACGCATCGCGATTTACAGCAAGCGATGGCTGAAGGTCAATTCCGAGAAGATTTATACTATCGTTTAAATGTGGTAAACCTACAATTACCGGGCTTAGAGCAGCGAGCAGAAGATATTCCGTTATTAGCTAGGCATGTACTGCAACAAAGCGCCGATCGGCATCACGTGAAAGTGACACGTTTTTCAGACGATGCGCTGCAAATTCTCGCCACCGCCAAATGGCCGGGAAATGTCAGACAGTTAGTTAACGTGGTGGAGCAATGCGTAGCTTTAACGCAAAGCCCGATTATTAGCGCTGCGTTAGTTGAGCAAGCGCTATCACAAAACACCAGTTACTGGCCGACGCTGACGGAAGCGCGTGATCAATTTGAGCGGCAATATTTGACGCGAGTGCTGCAAATGACCGAAGGTAATGTGACCCGTGCCGCCGATTTAGCCGGACGCAACAGAACCGATTTTTATAAATTATTGAAAAAACACGAGCTCAGTGCACAACAGATCACTGAGCAGCAAGACGAGCAAGAATGAAAGCTTAAACGACGTTGAGGATGTTATGACTGCGATTACCCCACCTGATGCCCATTTGGTTGAGGAGGCTGAAGATCCTACCTTAATCCGTGCCAAAATTATTGCCGAAACGGCGCGTATCAGTTGGCTCGAGTTGCAAAAGTTTTATGCTGCGGGCAATGTGATCAGCGTGGAGCCAGTTGCTGATTTAATTGAAGTAGCTTTTGCTTTTAGTCAGGATAATAAAGCACAAGTTGCCGATTGGTTAAGTCAGGGCAGTATTGGTCGCACCACAGAGCAACAAGCGCAGCAATGGTATCAGGCAAAAACGGAGCTTTGGGCAGTTGTGATTTCGCCGTGGATCTTAGTGCAAGACAAACCTTTAACAGAGCAACTAAACTAAGTTGTGACACACATATATGGGAGTGCTTGCCATGGATAACGCATACAAAACAGTAAAATGCTCACAAATTACCTTATCGCAGCTGATGTTGCCTTCCCATTCTAACTTTAGCGGGAAAATTCACGGCGGTTACTTGTTGTCGTTAATGGACCAAATTGCTTTTGCTTGTGGCTCCAAGTTTAGCGGTAAATATTGCGTCACCGCATCGGTAGATCGCGTCGATTTTCTTAATCCTATTGAAGTGGGTGAGTTAGTCACACTAAACGCCTCCGTCAATTATGTGGGCGCGAGCTCGATGGTGGTGGGGATCCGAGTTGATGCCCAAAATATTCAAACCGGGCTGGTTAAGCATTGTAATTCGTCGTACTTCACGATGATTGCCAAAGACAGCGACACGGGTAAACCCGTCCGAGTGCCACGGCTGCAATTAAAAAGTGAAGAAGAGATTATGCGCTATTTAAAAGCCGCGGAGCGAATTAGCTTACGTAAACAACGTACTGCGTCGGCGGTGCCTTTTGATGGTGATGTCACACAAGCCATTAGGCATATTGAGCAACACCATGATGCCAAGGTGTCGCTGACGGCGGATGCCGTCAGCTTATAACGTGTTAGTAACCTGCTGCTTGACCATCTTTGCGTGATTCAGAGGCGCCAATCCACACGCCGTTGGCATGATCACGCATAATAGCTTGATAGCCGCCATAGCCACCTAAGCCCCAGCGGATGTCATGGCCGCGTTGCTGTAACTCGCGCACGGTTTCAAAGGGTACTCCGCGTTCAACCTCTATATAACCGCCATTTTTCAGGTAAGCGTCTTGGCCATCTGTTGGCTCGGTACTTCCTAAATGCTGCCAGCGGGCGGCATCACCCGCTTCTTGTAGGTTCATGCCATAGTCGACCATATTCACCAAGATTTGCACATGGCCTTGCGGTTGCATCGCACCACCCATAACACCGTAGCTCATTAATGGCTTATTATCTTTGGTGATAAAGGCCGGGATAATGGTATTAAAAGGTCTTTTGCCCGGTTGATAAGCGTTGGCGTGCTGTTTATCCATAGAGAATAACTGGCCGCGATCTTGAAAGATAAAACCCAAGCCTGGTACGGTAACGCCTGAACCCATGCCGCGGTAATTACTTTGAATAAGCGACACCATATTGCCGTCTTTGTCTGCCGTGGTCATGTAGATAGTATCGCCTTCATACAGATTCGGGTTACCCGCATCAACCCGTTGTGCGGCGCGCTCACCAATCAGTTTTGCCCGCTCTTTGCCGTAGGCTTCTGAGATCAGGCCGGCAATTGGTGATTGATTAAAATCCATATCGGCATAAAACTTCGCACGATCTTCAAACGCCAACTTTTTCGCTTCCACCATTAAGTGAATACTTTCTGCGCTGTTAAAACCCAGCTTGGCTAAATCAAAGTTTTTTAGAATTTGCAGCATTTGTAAGGCCGCAATCCCTTGGCCATTGGGTGGTAATTCCCACAGCGTATAGCCTTTGTAATCAACACCTACCGGCTCAACCCAATCTGAACGATGTTTGGCAAAATCGTCATAGCGTAAGTAGCCGCCGTTTTGTTGCATAAAGCTGTCAATTTTGCGGGTGATCTCACCACGATAAAAAGCATCGCGGCCATGTTTAGCAATGGCTTTTAAAGTGTTGGCTAAAGCAGGGTTTTTAAAAATTTCGCCTTTGGCTGGCGCGCGGCCATTAATAGTATAAGTGCCGCTAAAATCCCCCGGTTGTTTACTTAAAATCGGCACGCTGCGATCCCAGTAATAAGCAATGAGCTCAGTAACGGGGAAGCCTTTTTCGGCATATTGGATGGTAGGCTGCAGAATTTTCGGCATCGATAATTTGCCAAATTTTTGATGCATTTCAAACCAGCCATCAACCGCACCAGGCACACTGATCGGCAACATACCATGTGGCGGTAAATCTTGGCGGCCCAGCTTATCCAGCTCGGCTTTTAAGGTATCGTAACTCAGCCCCATCGGTGAACGGCCAGAGGCGTTTAAACCGTGCAAACGGCCAGTTTTCGCATCCCAGATAATGGCGTATAAGTCACCACCAATACCATTGCCGGTTGGTTCCATTAAACCCAGTGCAGCGTTAGCGGCAATAGCTGCATCAATGGCATTACCCCCTTGCTTCATTATATCGAGGGCGATTTGTGTGGCTAACGGATGGCTGGTTGCGGCCATCGCTTCGGTTGCGATCACTTCTGAGCGGCTGGCAAAGTCTTTGCCCGTGATCCGATCAAAGGCTTGCAGCGGCATGCAAATTAACACGCTGAGACACAACAGGGGGATTTTATAGTTCATTTAATGGCTCCGTTGGTTGCTAGTACCAAGCTAACTTACGGGGGATTGTCGCCTCTGGCTAGTGGCTTTCGACCAATTGCCCCCCGTTAACGCTAAGGCGTGGGCAGTAAATGCGAGTTTAACGCGGCTTGCTCTATTGTTGTCAGCTTACTGGCGCGTTGTTGTGTATAATCGAACTTCACCATAACGGCAGTGCCGGATGCGCATTTTTGGCCGTTTTGCCAAGCCTCTTGATAAATATCAAAGGAACTACCGCCGATACGGCTGATCCAAGTTCGTAGCTCGACAGGGGCGTTATAGTGCGTTTGGGCATGGTAATTAATGTGAATGCTGGCGATAATCAACGTCCAACGTTTGACGTCTAAATCCGGAGTGAAAATGCGAAAAACGCCTTGGCGGCCGCTTTCAAACCAGGTTGCAAATACCGTGTTATTTATATGGCCCAGCGCATCGGTTTCTGAGAAGCGGGGCTGCAAAGTTTCAGTAAACATAGTCAGGATTGCCTAAATGACCGATTTTATCGAAGTATACGATAATGCGCTAAGCCCGGCTCTTTGCCAACAGTTGATCCGTGCTTTTGACAAAAGCCCACATAAACAAGCGGGTCGAACCGGCTCTGGCGTAGATACCAGTAAAAAAATCAGTACTGACTTATATTTAAATCAATATCCTGAGTATCAACAACTACTGCAGCAAGTAATACAGAGCACTTCGCATTATGCGCATGAGTATTTTAAAAAATACCATTTTGCCTTGATTGCCCCGGTTGGGATTACTACGCAAGATCCCATCACTCAGCAACCGCAGCCGGTAAACCATGATAATTTTGGCCAGTTTAGCCAAGAGCAAACTTTTGGTTTTATGCGTACCTTGTATCGGTTAGGGCCGATCCAAGCGCAAAAATATCAACAGGCAAAAGGCAACTATAACTATTGGCATTGCGAGGTATACCCACAACTGCCAGATAACGAGCCGTTGCATCGCACGTTATTATTTATGTTTTATTTAAATGATGTGGCAGAAGGCGGTCAAACCGAGTTTTTTTATCAGCAGAAATCTATTCAACCGCAACAGGGCCGCATGGTGATTGCACCGGCTTACTTCACGCATACGCACCGCGGTTGCACGCCGGTATCGAACGACAAATATATCCTCACCAGTTGGATCTTGTTTAACCGGGCAGAGCAATTATACGCCGCGCCCACTCTATAATTTAGCAATGCTTACGCAAATCTAAATGATAATAATTGTCATTGGTATTAATGGGTGCTATTCTTGCGCCCACTTTACTTGTTGAACCATTATTAAATTAGATAGGTTGCTATGAAATATCTGAATTATCATCCAATTGCTGCTGCCATTTTATGCTCATTCGCTGCTGCGAGTACTCAAGCCGAAACCGCTGAAGTGACCAGCCCTGATCAACAAGCCAGTAAAATTATGCCGGCTATCGAAGTGTTGAAAATCAAAGGCCAACAGCAGAGCCATGTGTTTGATGAAACCGGCTCGGTTATCTTGATTGACCGCAAGCAAATAGAGCAAGTACAACCCTTATCTACCGAAGACGTGCTGCGTCGCGTGCCAGGCATTAACCTTAAAAGCGAAGAAGAAACTGCCATTGTTGCTAACTTTGGTATGCGCGGTTTGTCGGCCAGTGAGTCAAAATCGTTATTATTAGAAGACGGTGTGCCAGTGGCACCGGGTTTATTTATTGGTAACGATCGCTATTTTAACACCCGTATTCAGCGAGTAGAGTCGGTCGAAGTGTTAAAAGGTTCGGCCTCATTACGTTATGGCCCTTCTACCATCGGCGGCGTAGTGAACTACATCACCAAAAATCCGGATGATGGCGTACAGTTATCTGCGCGTGTTGGCTCGTTCAATATGCAAGAAGTGAATGTAGAGGCGGGCGCCACTAACGCCGCTGAAGATGCTTTTGCGGGTATTGTTGCCACGCAAGCGAGCAGCGACGGCTTTATGGATAAAGGCTATGACATGTCAGATGTGATGGTCAAAGCCGGTATTGCTTTAAGTGACACGCAAAAAGTCGGGCTGAAGTTTGCTTATCATGAAAACGACGCCAATATTTCCTATCGTGGTATTTTTTTAGACGCTTTTGAAAATGGCGAACGTTATAACGCTGCACCTGATGATTGGTATTTAACTGATCGAACGGCATTTGATTTAAACCATGAATTGCTGCTTAGCGACACTACTAAACTCAACACCCTCGTGTATTGGAGTGATATTACTCGCGATTACTGGCGTTATGATGTTAATACGGCGGCGTCTAATGCTGCTGGCCGTTGGGTGTATGCGGATACCTTAACCGGCAATAACCGCAGCTTCGAACGTGTTGGTATTGAAAGCCGTTTAAGCTTTGATCAAGACTTCATGGGCGCCGCTGCCGCGACGGAGTTTGGCTTACGTTTAATGAAAGAAGAGGCCGATGATAATCGCATCCGTGCAACGCGTTTGTCGGATCGCTCAGGTGTTAACGACCGGCATATTATTGATTCTGCCACCAGTATTGCTGCTTATGCGCAAAGCCGTATCCAGTTAACCGGCGCTTTAGCCGTGACCCCAGGCTTACGTGTAGAGTCCTACGAGCAAAAACGTGTGGTGTTAACCGATAACGGTGCAACGGCCAAAACCAGCAATACGGAGTTTTTACCAGGTGTCGGTGCTACTTATGAGTTAACCCCAGCCAGCCAGTTATATGGTGGTGTGTACCGTGCGTTTTCGCCGGCATCTAATGGTGTGGCGTTAGATGGTTTGGCTGATCAATTGTTAGATGGTGAGCAATCGACGAATTACGAGGTTGGCATACGTGGTAATGCGGGTGAGTTGAATTATGAAGCCGCCGCGTTTTACATGGACTTCACTAATCAAGTGGTTACCGGTAACAGTAACCCGAATTTATCCCAGTCGAACGCCGGTGCCACTAAGCATGCAGGGATGGAGTTGGTACTCGGCTATAACCTTGGTGCGGGGTTTCGGATCGACAGTAATGCAACCTGGGTGCCAACGTCTGAGTTTGAAACAGGAGATTTTGCAGGTAATCGCTTACCTTATGCGCCTAAGTTACTCGCTAATATGGCATTGAGCTACAACATTGAAGCCGTAAGCTTGAGTTTATCGGCACATCACCGTGGTGAACAATATGGTGATGCCAGTAACCAAGTGGCGATTCCATCGACTGCGGCAGGCGGCATTTGGGGAGGCTTGTTACCGGCTTACACGGTGTATGATTTGTTTGCGCAGTATCAGGTATTTGAAGGCTTTACCGTTTTTGGTTCAGTGAAAAACCTGACAGATAAAGACTACATTACTGGTTTACGCCAAGGTATTTATGTCGGCACTGAACGCTCTGTTGAAGCGGGCTTTCGTTATCGGTTCTAAGCAGGCCGCTGCTTATTAGAAAAACCCGCCGTGATTCGGTGATTCGGTGATGCCGATCAGTTAAACACTAAACTGATCGGTGTTACTGAGATATAGCGGGTTTTTTATTGCTTAATACTCACCCGCTTTTACATTGGTAGTAGCACACTTAGTGCGCAGCACGGATCATCTTTAAATGTGGAATATCATCTTCTAGATAAGGCTCACTGGCAGCAGCAAAACCGAGATCTTGATAAAAGCGTTGTAAATAGCACTGCGCTGAAATATGCACATCTGTATCAGGCCATAAGTTGGCGACTTCCGCTAATGTTCTTTCGACTAAGATTTTACCTAAACCCAATCGGCGTGCGGTTTGAGAAATGCACACGCGACCAATACCTGGAAAGCCTTTAAAGCTGACATCTGGCGCTAAAATACGTGAGTAAGCGATCACTTTGTCGCCTTTTTTCAACATCACATGGCGTGTTTGCGGGTGTAAATCTTTATCGTCCAATTCTGGATAAGGACAGTTCTGCTCCACGACAAAGACATCTACTCGCAGTTGCAGTAATGAATAAAGTGTCAGGGTGTCTAATTCAGCGAAGGTAAGGACCTGCCATTGCATGCTGTAAACCTCTTTTTCTATCGAAACTGCACTATATCAGAGCAAGCTAGTGGGTTGCTACGGCCGAACGACAGGGAATGCTGCAATTTTACTAACGGGTTTGGCAGAAATGCCTGCATTTAATGCCATAAAATCAACATGGTGCCCACAACGGTGCATAAAGCACCTAACCATGCCCCCCAAGCCGGTGTGCGTTTATACACTAACCATAACATTGGCAGTACTAACACCGGGCTAATCGATGACAGCATCGCCACCATGCCGGCATCACCGTATTTTAGGGCCTGCAAAATCAAGGTCATGCCCAGCACCATCGATAAGCTGGCATTGATAATCACTAACCATAAAATGCGTGCAGTCATCGGCAAATGGCTACGCGCTACCTGAAAACCGAGTAAAAAAATCAGCAGATGTAATAGAAAACCGCTGCTCATGCGCACCGCTGAAGCGGCAATCGCATCAATAGCGCTTAGCATCAGTGGTTTTAGCATTAAGGTGGAAACTGCTTGGCAAAATGCCGCCAGCAAGCCTAAGGCTATGCCACTGGCTAAACCATATTGATTGGTTTCCCAGATGTGTTGCTCTGCGCGACGTTTACCAAATAAAATTGCAATCATCACGCCACCCATCAGCATACTGCTGCCAATCAAGGTTAACCCCCAGAGGGTCTCACCAAGCCAAAAGTAAGCGAGTACCACAGAAAATAACGCATGGGTAGCGAACAATACACCGGCACGGCGCGGGCCTAAGCGATTCATCGCGGCAAACAGTGCGGTATCGCCAATCACAATACCAATGACACCGGAAACCGTTAACAGCAAGATGCTATCACTGTCTAATGTGCGCCAACCCTCGGTAAGGAGCGAAATGCCCCAAAGCAACAGCATCGCCACCAGCATGCGATAGCGATTAAAGGCAAAGGCACCCAGATGCGTTGCGGCTTGCGCCGACAATAAACTGCCAAAGGCCCAGCAAGCCGCGGCAAGCAGCGCCAGATATTCAAAACTCACGCTGCGCTGCGCTTAAAAAATATTGGATGATAGGTAGCGATCTCCGCGATCGCAAATAATCGCAACCACTATTGAGCCGGGATTTTGTTCAGCGATTTGCAAAGCCGCGAATACCGAGCCTCCTGAGCTGACACCGGCGAAAATGCCTTCTTCTTTGGCCAGGCGCCGCATAGTATCCAGTGCGGCGTCTTGTGCAATATCGATCACTTGATCAACACGTTCGGCTTGAAAAAAGCCCGGCAGGTATTCAGCCGGCCAACGACGGATCCCCGGAATACTAGCGCCTTCGGCGGGCTGCAAACCAATGATTTGAATCGCTGGGTTTTGTTCTTTTAAATAACGCGAAGTGCCCATGATGGTACCGGTAGTGCCCATGCTGGAAACGAAATGGGTTATTTTGCCCTCGGTTTGCTGCCAAAGCTCAGGCCCCGTGCTGTGGTAATGCGCAGCAGGGTTATCCGTATTGTTAAATTGATCTAAGACGATACCTTTGCCATCAGCTTGCATTTGCATGGCCAAATCGCGCGCACCTTCCATGCCTTGTTCTTTACTGACTAAAATCAATTCTGCGCCATAGGCTCGCATAGAGGCTTTACGCTCTTCAGTGGCATTGGCGGGCATAATAAGGGTCATTGGATAGCCTTTGATGGCAGCCGCCATGGCCAAAGCAATACCGGTATTGCCACTGGTCGCTTCAATAATACGCTGCCCAGGCTGAATAGTGCCACGGCGCTCGGCCTCTGCAATCATATTCATCGCCGGGCGATCTTTCACTGAACCGGCAGGGTTATTGCCTTCGAGCTTACATAACACCACGCTTTGCGTGTGACTGGCCATACGTTGCAAGCGCACCAATGGCGTATTGCCAACATAGGCTTCGATGGTAGGAAAGGTCATAAGTTGCTCTCTTTAGATTGCGCGGTTAAGCGCATTAAATTATCACAAATCACGGCAGCGGCGATGCCAACATTTAACGATTCTGCGTTACCAAAGGCCGGAATAGTGATTTGACGATTGACCCAGCGGCCAACGTCTTGGCTAATACCGTTGGCTTCATTGCCCAGTACGATATAGCCCCCTAAGCTGTTTAAGCTTAATTGATGGATGGACTCACCACCCAAATAGGCGCCATAAATGGGTTGCTGGGCGTGGCTTAATACTTCTGTTAATGGCAAATAGTGCAGTTGTACCCGTAAAAAAGAGCCTTTAGCCGCCGCAATCACTTTGGGGTTAAAGCAGTCGGCCGTGTCAGGTGAACAGACAATATGACGAATACCATACCAGTCGGCAATGCGAATAATGCTGCCCAGATTACCTGGATCATTAATGTTATCGAGCACCAAGGTCCAGCTAGTGGCTGTCGGGCTAAAAGCAGGCCATTGCGGCATTGCCACCACTGCCAAGGCCGCGTCATTACTACTAAAAGTGCCACATTTTACCAGCTCATCACTACTACATGCTTGCAGGAGTTGTGCTGCTTTAATGGCCTGTGGTTGTGTCGCAATAAAGCGTTCAGTGGCAAAAAGTGCACGCACTGTCCAACCTGAGGCAAGTACTTCTAATACCGCTTTTTCACCTTCGACAAAAAACAGTTGCTCGGCTTTACGGTGTTTTTTTAGCTGAAGCGATTTAATTAGCTTCGCCCATTTAATGCTTATCATATTGCCGGCTATAGTGATTTAACATTTGGCTATTTTAACCAGACTTTACCGTGCTGTCTGAAAATATGTCAGTTATTTTGAACTTTCACCCTTGACTGTTAGCCTTATTGTCACCAATTATAAAGTGCATGCGGAGTGATTGTGAGCTGCACTGGTAGTGACAACACACCGTTTTCAAAAGGAGTAGCCTATGCAAGTACAGATAAACAGTGACCGGCATATTCAGGCCGATGAACGTTTGGCCGAGTTTACCCGTGATACGTTAAACAGCAAATTAAGCCGTTTTGCCGATCACATTACTCGGGTTGAAGTGCATTTAAGTGATGAGAACAGCAGCATTAAGCGTGATGGCCATGATAAACGCTGCTTGTTAGAGGCTCGATTAGAAGGTGTTGAACCTGTTGCCGTAACCGAACATGCTGCAACGGTTGGCCAAGCCGTAACGGGCGCTGCCGATAAGCTACAACGTAAGTTAGCTTCGATTGTCGGTAAATTACGTGATAAACATAACCGCAAAGCGAGCCCAGATTTCTCTGAACTCGAAGAAGTTATCGAAGAATAAACTGCCTTAAGCTATTTGCGCTGCGGCTTTCGCCAGCAGCGCCATCCATAGCCGCGTTAATCGCGGCTTTTTACTGGGTTATTTTTTATAACGTTGTTTGCCGTGGATCCACGTTTCTAAAGTAGTGGTTTGCCACAGTTCCGTCGCCGGTACGTTAAAAATATCCCGATCAACTAAAATAAAATCGGCCCAACTGCCCGGTTGTAAATGTCCCATTTTATCTTCTTGAAACGCACCATAGGCCGCATCAACGGTAAAGGAGCGCAATGCCTCCACCAAGGTGAGGCGTTGCTCTGGCATCCAACCGCCTTCAGGCTGATTTTGTTGGTCTTGCCTTGTTACTGAGGCATGTAAACCATGAAACGGGTTGGCCAATTCCACAGGGAAATCTGAACCACCAACAATGATACTGCCTTGGTCGATAAAGGTTCGCCATGCATAAGCACCGCGTAAACGTGCCACACCTAAGCGATCACCGGCCATATTCATATCTGACGTGGCGTGCACTGCTTGCATAGCTGGTAACACATGTAAAGCTTTAAAGCGCGGAATGTCTTTGGGTGAAACAATTTGCGCATGTTCAATCCGATGCCGCGCTTTAGCTAAATCAGCCAGCGGGCTGAGTTGTTCAAAGCGATCTAATGCTAAACGATTAGCGCGATCGCCAATGGCATGCACATTAGCCTGAAAGCCAGCGCCAATGGTTAAACGCATAATTTCGGTTAGGGCATCGGGCTGTGTTACTAACAACCCTTGTTGGCCTGCACGGTCACTGTAGTCGCTAAGTAACGCTGCGCCACGGCTGCCCAGGGCACCGTCACCATAAATTTTTACCGACCGAATATCTAACCAGTCAGTGCTGTCATCCATAATACCTTTTTTAAACCAATCGGCGAGTTGCGGATCTTTGGCCGACAGCATCGGATAGATACGCACACCGAGTTGTTGCTGTTGTTGCAACTGCTGATACAAGGCAGCTAGCTCTGAGCTTACGCCAGCATCATGTACTGAGGTGATCCCTAAGGCTAATAAGTGGGCGAAAGCTTTGTCTAGCGCTGCTTGTTTATCTTCGTTGGTTGGCGCAGGGATCTTACTTTGTACTAAGCCCATGGCATTATCAATTAATACGCCGGTGGGTTCGCCATTGGCATCGCGAATAATTTCACCGCCAGGAGGGTCGATGGTATCTTTCGTGATCCCCGCCAAGGCCAGTGCCTTACTGTTGACCCAAGCCGCATGCGCATCAACGCGAACCAAATAAACCGGTCTGTCAGCGACCATTTCATCTAAACTGGTTTTGCTTGGGAAGGCTTTGCTATCCCAAAGCACTTGATTCCAACCTCGGCCCATTACCCATTGTTGTTTTGGGTTACTTTGCGCGAATGCCGCGACACTGGCAGCCGATTGTTTTTCACTGCTAATGCCACGTAAATCGGCTTGATTAAGGTAATCGCCTAAGCCGAGGACATGGCCATGACCATCAATTAGGCCTGGGAGTATCGTTTTACCTTGGCCATCCCATTGCGTCGCTTGGGCATACTGTTGGCGTAAGGTGCTATCACCCCGCGCTAACACTTGCCCCGTTTCGTTATCAAACACTAAGGTTTGGAATTTGACTAATTGTCGTTGCTCATCAAAGCCATAGCCATGGATGTTATGAAGTACCACTGGGGCGGCACTAAGCGACAAACTGCAAAGGCAGCTGAGAAGTGCGACGGTTTTACGCAGCATAACGATACCTGTAAGTTGAGGAAAATTCCGTCAGACTATATCAGCTCTCTGTCGATTCGGGCAGATGCTTGCGATAACATGCAACAAACTCGCTATTATATCTGTTAAACAGCGCTAAAGTGGGGATGCAAAACGTTGACTGATGGCATAGAATGATTTTTTTCAGTGCCGCTGCGAGCCTTCGCGGTGATGCCTTGCTAAGTGAATGCCGCAGCCACATTCACCTTCCTCAACCGATAAGAAAGAATGCAAAATGGTTAATAACTTCATCAATGATTTTCGGCGTCGAGTGCCGGCCTTGCATCAACGCCTTATGTTAGGTTGTTTGCTGGGCTTGAGTGTCTTGCTGGTGTTACCAAAACCACAGGAAACACAGCCGAGTGGCATGGGCGTATTACCGCTTATGCTGGGGATGGGCTTACAATATGCCCCGCAAAATGTCGAACTACTGCCGTTAGAGCAAGCGTTAAGTTGGGTACATCAACAACTGCAAACCGAGCCGGTTGAAGATCCCTTTGTAAAAGTGTACCAGATATCGCGTGGCGATAGTTTAAGCCGTATTTTTGCGCGTTATAACCTCAGTTACCAAACGGTTCAGCAGGTAATGGCCTCTGATGAATCCTTGCTGGCGCTTGACGTGCTGCACCCGGGTAATCGACTGACCTTACAGTTAGATGATGTTGGTGAGTTACAAAGCATGGAGCTGTATATTCATGCCGGTAAAAAAGTGGTGTATCAACGGGTCGCTGCAGATGAGTTTGCTTATCAAGAAATCGTGGATGACGGCGTGTGGCAAAGCAATATTCTGGTGGGTGAAGTATACGGCAGCTTTTATGTCTCTGCGCAGCGTGCGGGTTTAAGCGATGCTGATATCTATAACATTAATCAACTGTTTAAAGAGCGCTTGAATTTTTCGCGTGACATCCAAGCCGGCGCCCAGTTTCAAGTGCTGCGCAGTGAAAACTTCGTGGGTGAAGAAAGTACTGGGCAAAGCCGCATTGAAGGCATTCGTATTTTGAATCGTCGGCAAACCCTCAGCGCCTTTATGCATGAAGATGGCCAATATTATGATGCAAATGGCGACAGTTTAGAGCGTGCGTTCTCGCGCTACCCGCTACAAAAGCAACAGCGTATCAGCTCGCATTTTAACCCGCGCCGCTTACATCCGATCACGCAACGTGTGTCACCGCACAATGGTACAGACTTCCCGTTACCAGTTGGTTCGCCGGTGTTAGCCCCGGCAGATGGCGTGGTCACTCGGATTGAAAACCATCCTTATGCGGGTAAATATATTGAGATCCAGCATTTTGGTAATTACAAAACCCGTTACTTACATTTAAGCCGCTTTAATGTGCAGCGCGGGCAGCGGGTTACCCGTGGTCAACGTATTGCCTTATCGGGTAATACTGGCCGCTCTACAGGGCCGCATTTACATTACGAACTGCATATCAATAACCGGCCCGTGAATCCGATGACGGCGCATATTCCATTAGCAAAGCCGGTATCTGCTGAATCCAGAGCCAGCTTTGCTAAGCGAGTGAAGCAATTGACGGCACAAATGGAACAGCAAAGCTTATTGGCGAAAAATGCAGCCAGTAGCACGCTAGAGGATAACGCAGAATAAGTTTAACGCGTTGTTAAGCTGCATAAAAAAAGCCGGTGAAGTTTGCTTCACCGGCTTTTTTAATGGCGTTAAGCTTAAAGCGCTATCGGCAGATTAATATTTCGCAGCTTGGCCAGTCGTGGGTAATGATTGCAGAATAAACTCGCGTAAATCATCGTTTGATTTCTTTAAGTCTTCACTGCGCAGATACATCATATGGCCACTACGATAGCCTTTGAAACTTAAACGGTCTTTCATTTTGCCGCTGGGATCTAGCTGCCACATATTATATTTAGCGTCGAAGTAGTTGGTGGCGCCATCATAATAACCCGATTGCGTTAACACCCGTAAGTAGGGGTTTTGCGCCATGGCTTGACGAAGATTTTCGCCAGTATTGTCATTACTGCTATCCCAAGGCCGTACATCGCCGAACATATTGTATTTAATGTCGGTTTTGTAATTTAACTCGGTACGCAGGTAATGATTAATTGCTGGGGTAAATGAATGTAACCATGAGGTAAGCTCTGCCCAATAGTCAGGGCGCTCGCCAATATCGCTTTTATCAAGGCCAAGATAGCGTGAGTCTAAGCGTCCTACCGTTTGACCGCGATCACGTAATAGCTCTTTCCAAAAATACGCTGTGCTGATATCCAAATTGGCCCGCAGCACATTTTGTACACTGATACCCGAGTAGCGGCTGACTAAACCAGCAATACGCTGTTTTTCCGCATCGGCTAAGGAATTGCCACGCGCCAAAGCCGGTAGATACTCATTTAAAGTGAAGTTTTCCACTTCAGGCAAAATATCGTACAAATCTTTTTGCTGTAAATCGCTGGCCAGTGCTTGATGATACCACGCAGCTGCAGCGAAATAGGGTAGGCGGTTGGCTGCTTTAACCGGGCCTTGGCGTTCAATACCGATATCGGTAGGCGAAACCAAAATCACGCCGTTTAAATACATCCACTCGTTATTTTGTAAGGCTAACGCCAAGCCCGAAACCCGCGTAGTGCCATAGCTTTCACCAATTAAAAATTTCGGTGAGGGCCAGCGCTCATAGCGATTAACAAAGGTATTTACCCAAGCCGCTAAATAACGAATGTCGGCATTGACGCCAAAGAACATTTTTTGTTGTTGCTCGCGCGATGGCATTTTGCCGTCAGGGCCAGGTAGCACACGAGAGAAGCCCGTGTTTACCGGGTTTACAAACACGATGTCGGCCACATCCAGCACCGAGTGCGGGTTGGCTTTGACGCCATAAGGCTGGATTGGGAAGCCTTCGTCGTCAATCACTAACGATTTTGGGCCGGTGTAAGCGATATGCATCCAAACCGATGCCGAGCCTGGCCCGCCATTAAAGGAGATCAGTAACGGTCGTTTAGTATTATCTTTAATATCGGTGCGTTGATAATACGTATAAAACAGCGTGGCCGTAGGATGACCATTATCGTCCCAAACAGGTTGGGTGCCGGTATGGGCTTTATAGTTTACGCGTTGGCCATTAATTTCCGTGCGATGCTCGGTAACAATGGCGTTGTCTATATCAATGCTAATTTGCTCAGCTTGCAGTGAAACACTCAGTGTTAACCCCAGTGTTAGACACAACAGGCTGATATAACGTATTGCTTGCATAGTGATTTCTCGTGTTGCGTTAAAAACGGACAGCTTCAATTCACCATAGCGCTAATTTTGCTGAAAACGAAGTGAGTTGCGATTGGTTACGGATTTTCAGGATAGGTGGTGCACCGTGAACGAAATACACATTGCTAATGCAAAGCATTCTTAATTGTATATCAATGATATACATGATTTTTTTGCCTGTTTGATGGCTTTGTACTATGCTGTACCACTAAATGCATTTAGCAGGAGTGAGTTATGCAAGGTGATTCTCAGGTACTGAGCAAATTGAATGAAGTACTGACGGCAGAACTGACCTCAATCAATCAATATTTTTTACATGCCCGCATCTATAAAAATTGGGGCTTAAAGGCCTTAGACGAGGTTTGCTACAAAAAATCGATTAAAGATATGAAGCAGGCCGATAAATTGATTGAGCGGATCTTAATGCTAGAGGGCTTGCCTAATTTACAAGCGCTGGGCAAATTGCGGATCGGTGAAGACACGCCAGAAATGCTGCAATGCGACGAGGCTTTTCAGTTAGAGCAACTGCCACTGTTAAAGCAAAGCATCGCCCTGTGTGAAAGTTTACAAGATTATGTCAGCCGCGACTTATTGACTGACATCTTAGAATACGAAGAAAGTCATTTAGATTGGTTAGAAACGCAGCAGCACCAAATTAGCGCGCTGGGTTTACCGAATTATCTACAAGCGCAATTAGGAGGTGAGTAATGCAAGGTAGTCCAAAAGTCATCAGTGCGTTAAACACTTTACTGGCCAATGAATTAGCCGCTATGGATCAATATTTTATTCATTCTCGGATGTATGATGATTGGGGCCTGAGTAAGCTGTTTGCTCGCATCGATCATGAGTTTGACGATGAAAAAGGCCATGCTGCCGCGCTGATTGAACGTATTTTATTCTTGGGCGGTGTGCCGGATATGACAAAGCGTGATGCTATTCATGTCGGGCAAGATGTGCCGAGCATGCTGCAAAACGACTTAAACGTTGAATACACCGTGCAGAAGTTATTAAAACAAACCATGGCGTTGTGTGAGCAAGAGCAAGATTACGTCAGCCGCGATATGTTACAACAACTGCTAGATGATACTGAGACCGATCACGCGCATTGGTTAGAGCAACAATTGCGCTTAATCAAAATGCTGGGCTTACCTAATTATCTACAAGCTCAACTATAAGCGTTATATTACTGCGCGAGTCATCGCGATCCGCGCAGCCTTTCTTCAGTTTTTATGCCTTTCTTGTTATTGCCACTTCTATAGCCTGCTGCGCCGCTCTTTATGTGTCAGTTAACGTACTGTTTTTGTTTTCTTGTACGTTTTATCGTGGAGACTTTGCGCTGAGCCTTGGCTTGGTAGTTCGAACATTAACCGCGCTTTATCGTAAAACCTCGACCACACAACGCACTTAGCGAAATCGCGTATTGTGATAATATCACTATTGCAGTATATTGTTACGATATAACATTTAATTTATCGCGTTGCTCTGAGAGGACCCAATGAACCAGAAAAGTGCTTTGGCGCTATTAATTGCCGCCAGTTTAGCCTCCACTTCCGCCTTCGCTAACACGATCAGTGGGAAAATCGTCGACAGCAAGGGTAAGCCCTTAGCGAATGCCAGCTTAAATGTAGCTGGCAGTGCCAGTAAAACGGTTTCAGATGAAAATGGACAGTTTTTGCTCACGGATGTGCCGGTTAATCAAGTTGAAGTGCACTTTTCAGCGCGCCGTTATGGTCACAGTAATGCCCAATTTACTGTGCCTGCTAGCGGTTTAACCGATGTGACCTTAGTGCTACAAGCGAGCTCAATTGAAATCATCGACGTCACCATCAGCCCATTACACGCTTCTATTATTGAATCTTCATTGCCCATCAGTGTGTTAGCGGGTGACAAATTAAAAATGCAGCAAGCCACTACCTTGGGCGATACGCTTAGTAAGCAAGTGGGTGTGCATTCAACGTTTCAAGGTGGCGTGGCCAGTAGCCCGATTATTCGCGGTTTAGATGGTCCACGTGTTTTAATTATGCAAAACGGTTTAGATGCGGGTGATGCTTCGCGCGTTGGCCCAGATCACAGTGTCGCCACTGAAGCGAGTACCGCCAAGCAAATTGAAGTATTGCGTGGGCCCGCAACCTTATTTTACGGCAGCGGTGCTATTGGTGGTGTGGTTAACGTGGTAGATGAACGCGTACCAAGCAACAGCACACCGCGTGCAGAGTGGATAACCGAGTTACAAAGCGTGGATTCGGCCAAGTTGGTGGCGGGAAATATGGTTACTGGCAACAGTGATTATGCGGTGTATTTGGATGGTTTTTGGCGTGATAGCATTAATTACCGTACCCCAGGCGATTGGCAAGGTGAATTAGACGATCATTCTGACCATGATCATGATGAAGCCGTACACGATGAGGCAGAGCATGATGAGCATAGCACTAAGCGTATCGCCAATACCTTTAGTACCAGTAAAGGCTTTACCTTAGGCGGCAGCAAATTGCTGGAAAATGGTTTTGTAGGTATAGCTTACGGTCGCTTAGAACGCGATTTTGGCATGCCAGGCCACAGCCATGGTGATGAAGAAGAGTTAACCCAAGCCGAGAAAACCCAAGATCGCGTGCAGTTGCAAAGCGAGCTGTATTTTAATGATCATTGGATAAGACAGTTTAATAGTCGTTTGGCCTTTACCGACTATCAGCATGCCGAAATAGAAAACGGTGAGGTGGGCACGGTTTTTACTAATAAAAGTCAAGAAGCTCGTTTCGAGTTACTGCACCGGCCATGGTTTGACTGGAAGGGTGGTTTGAGCCTGCATTATAAATTAAGTGATTTCGGCGCGGTTGGTGAAGAGGCCTTTTCGCCTGCATCAGAGACTCGCACGCTGGGTTTAGGTTGGATGACCGAGCGGCACTTTGGCCCAGTTTTATTACAGTTAGGAGCGCGTGTTGAGCAAGTCAGACTGGATGCCGCTGAAGTAAAATTAGTTGATATAGAATTACATGGCGATGAAGCCGAGCATGCAGGTGAAGAGCATGGTGCTGAGATTGCCGATTTTGCTTTTGCTGAGCGCTATAATCCATTTAGCGTGTCGGCCGGTTTAGTGTGGGATTTCCAAGAAGGTTATAATGTTGGCCTGTCGTTCTCGCATGCTGAGCGCGCACCAAGCGCTGCTGAATTACTTTCGTTTGGGCCACACCTTGGCACACGTAGTTACGAAGTCGGTGCTTTGTTCCAATTAAATGAAGATCGCGATGGCTTTGAATTAAATGCAGCCACACAAGGGCTAGAGCGTTCACGCAATTTAGATTTAACGCTACGTAAGTTCCATGGCAATGTTGGCTGGGTGCTCAACGCCTTTTATAACCGCGTGGATAACTACTATTATGCTGGTAACACCGGTTTATATGCTGAGTTTGCGCATGAAGGTGAAGAGCCAGAGGCGGAGCATGATCACGCCGATGAATTGCCGGTTTATCTGTATACAACCGATACCGTTACGTTGCATGGCTTTGAAGGCCAAGTGAATTGGCAGTTAGATGAGTTTTATCATTTAACTGTGCAAGCCGATTATATTCGCGCTCGTTTACGTAGTGGCGGTGAATTACCGCGCACGCCGCCGCTGCGCCTGATGACTGAACTTGCCTATCAAGGTGAACAGTTCGATGCCGACTTCAGCATTAGCCGTTATTTTAAGCAAGATAATACCGCTACCTTAGAAGAGGCGACACCGGGATACACTATGGTTGATGCCAGTGTTAGCTATCGCTTTAACTGGGGGCAACAAGCTTTAGTGGCCTATGTAAAAGCACAAAATATCACGGACGAATTAGCACTGGTGCACACCTCGTTTCTAAGAGATGTTACACCGCTACCCGGTCGTAATTTTGCTGTAGGCCTTCTCGGCAGCTTCTAGAGCCTCAGCAGGGCTTTTAAGAAAAAATGGCAGCATCGCGCTGCCATTTTTTATTGGGTACGCGCCATCATTCACACACTCCACCGACCACACTCTGAGACAGATCCGACCACACTCAGACACCGGTTAGACCAGTCTCTGAGACAGGTTTGACCACACTCCGGTACAGGTCAGACCATACTCAGAGACGTTTGGTTTATTTGTTTGCTATTTGGTTATGCTTGTTCTACATTATTTTTACATTTTTCAGTGAGGGAATTAATGATGAAAAAACTTTTAGTGATTAGCGCGGTAGCACTGGCGGTGATGACAGGCTGTGCCCAACAAAGCACCTCTATAGATGTGACAACCATGCAACAAGCGGCAGCAGCCATAGTGGTGAGTCCGAACGATCAGCGGCAATATAAAACGCTGACCTTGCCCAATAAGTTGGCAGTAGTGTTAGTTTCTGATCCGGCGTCCGAAAAATCTGCCGTGTCGCTCAGTGTCGGCGCGGGTATGTTACAAGATCCAATGTCACAGCAAGGTTTAGCGCATTATTTAGAGCATATGCTGTTTATGGGAACCGAGCGTTATCCTGATCCTGCTGAGTACGCCGGTTTTATGAGCCTGCATAACGGTGCTTATAATGCTTACACTTGGTTAGATATTACAAACTACATGTTTGAAATTAATAACAATGTATATGACGAAGCCTTAGATCGTTTTTCAGATTTCTTCAAATCTCCGAAGTTTTACCCTGAGTACTCAGACAAAGAACGCAATGCCGTGAATGCTGAGCAGTCGATGCGTCGTGAAATGGATTTCCTCGGTCAATTTGAATTGATGCGCCGGATGTTTGGTGATCACCCTTCAAATCGTTTTTTGGCCGGTAGCTTAGAGAGTTTAAGCGATAAACCTGACAGTAAATTGCATGATGAGATGCTGCAATATTATCAGCGCTATTATTCGGCCAATAATATGAAGTTAGCCATGATCAGCAATTTACCGTTAGCTGAAATGGAGTTGCTGGCGTTAAAGCATTTTGCCGCTATTGAAAATAAAGACATTGCCATTCCCAGCGTGACAGCACCCATAGATAACCGTTTATTTGGTGCTAAGCGTATTCATTATGTGCCAAATCAGGATATCAAACAGCTACGCCTCGACTTTACCATTCGGGCCAATTTAGAAAAATACGCGGTAAAACCCAATGAATTTATTAGTTACTTACTGGGATCAGAAATGCCGGGTACGGCAGCGGCACAGTTGAAAGCGGCTGGGCTTATTTCCAGCATGAACGTGTCGGCGACCCCAGATTTTTATGGTAATTACGGCAGCCTAACGATTGATCTAAGCCTGACCGATGCCGGTATGCAGCAACGCGAGGCGATTACCGCGGTAGTGATGCAGTACTTAGCCTTAATTAAAGAGCAAGGTGTTGATAGTAAATACTTTAATGAAATTAAAACCAGCCTGAGTAACCAATTTCAGTTTTTAGAAAAAACCGATGGTTTTGGTTATGCTTCACAGTTAACCGCCTCGATGTTGAAACTGCCAGTCAAAGATGTGGTCGCCGCACCCTATTTATATGAACGCTTTGATGCCGCAGCGATAGAAGAGGTATTAGCGCAACTCACCCCAGAAAACTTGCGTTTGTGGTATATCAGTAAGCAAGAGCCACACGATAGCGAGCTGGTGCGGCATGTCGGTAAATATAAAATTGTTGATATTAGTGCAGAAGAGCAAGCGGCGTGGCAGCAACCGATAGTGGCGCTGAACTTACCGCAAGTGAACCGCTTGTTGCCAGAAAGCTTCGCCATTAAAACGCCCATCGAGCAGCAAAAACCCACCTTAGTGCACGAGCAAGCCGGCATTAAAGCGTGGTTATACCCCAGTAAAGTATTTGCCGACCAACCTAAAGGTCGCTTAGATATTGTGTTAAACAGCCCGGCGGCGCAAAACAGTGTGCAGGCAAAAGTTGCCTTTGCCTTATGGCGCGATCTCTACAATTTGGCGCAAAGTGCCTTAGCGACTGAGGCGCAGGCTGCGGGTATTAGCATGTGGCTGAATGATGGTAATGGCTTAACACTAAATTTAGATGGTTTTACCGATAAGCAACCTGAGTTATTAGAGCAAGTGTTAGCGGGGTTAACACCGGCGATAACCGAAGAAGGGTTTGCCCAAGCGGTTGATCGCTATGTGCGAGGTATTGCTAACCAGACGCGGCAAGTGCCGTTTCGCCAAGCGTTTTGGGCTTTTAACAGTCTCTATCGTGGCGGTAACTATAACCCTGAGCAACTGATAGCCGCCGCTAAGCAAATGACGTTAGCAGATTTACAACAGGTGATCAGCAACACACTGCTGAACAACGAAGTACGGGTGTTTGCCTTTGGTAACTATGATAAACAAGAGGTAGTGGCTTTAGTCAGTAAGCTGCAAGCGGCTTTACCTGCAGCACGGCAATCCACCGCATACACACAAAGCCCATTTTGGCAGCCAACGCCGGGTAAAAGCATCGTGTTGCAGCGCGATATTGATGTAACCGACGTTGCGCTTATCGATATGCATGTCCATCCCACTAAAGGTATGGCACAGCGTGCTGCAGCCAGCGTGTTAGCATCGCACTTTAGCAATCAAGCCTTTGATAAGCTACGTACCGAAGAGCAACTGGCTTATGCGGTGGGCGGCACGGCAATTGACCTAGATGAATACACTGGTTTTGGTTTGTATATTCAAACACCGGTAAAAGGTCCGGCCGATATGCAGCAACGCTTTGACGAGTTTAAGCAGCAATACTGGCTTAGCTTACAACAGGTAACGCCTGAGCAATTTGCGCAATTAAAACAAAGTTTATTGCTAAGCTTGAATGAGCCGCCGAAGAATCTGTTTGAGGAAATGCAGCCACTTGTCAGTGATTGGTACCGTGAGCGTTTTGAGTTTGATAGCAAAGCGAAACTGATTGCCGCGGTAGAGCAGGTGAATTTGGATGACGTCAAAGCCTTTTATCAGCAAACGTTATTAAACCCTGATGCCGCACGTATTTCGGTGCAAATGCGTGGCACCAGCTTTAAAGATAAGCCTTTTGCTACCTTGCCTAATCAGCAAGTGGTGAACGATTTAGCGGAGTTCCAAAAAACCATGCCGAAGCAATAAGCTTATTTAGCGACAAAAAGAGAGGGCAGCCTGCTAAGGCTGCCTTTTTGATCATGCGGGAACTGCACAGTGCTAGGCTAAGGCTTACTCCCAGCGCGCTTCTTCTTTTTTGATAATAAAATCGATCGCTTTTCCGGCACAGGTTAACTGCGCGATACGTTTTGGTGAGCCATCCTCATGCAGGTCGACTAAGCCGATACCCGCCTGATTTAATAAGCGTTCTCCGCGCTGCGCATTATCCGGTTTATGCGGCACTATGCGCATGCGCCGACGTTTTGTCAGCCAGTTTAAAGGCGAGCGGGGGGCATATAACCAACGATTTAACCGGTCTAAAATATCCAGTAAACGGCCAGGGAACTGGTTTTTTAAGCCACTGCTGGTAATTTGCCAAATATCCGGCCCAGCGGCTTTGCTGCGTAAATGCACTTCATACACAAAAGAATAATGCACATCGCCTGATAAAATCACAAAGTGTTTGGGCGTTTTGGGGTGTCGAAATAAATTCAGCATGGCATGCGCAGTACCACGATGGGCCATCCAGTTCTCCGCATCAACGAGCAGCGGGCGACCAAAAAAAGTAAAGATTTTTTGAATATTCTCAATCAGCTTTACCCCAAAAATCGGCGCTGGCGCCACCAACACCACAGCATCGTGTCCAAGCAGGTTTTGCTGCAACTCGGTAATGGCTTCCCAATCCAATAAACCCGAAGGGCGGTTAATATTCACTTCAGAACGCCAACGGCGGGTGCGGGTATCTAACACCAATAATGGCGGCTCGGTTGGCCATTGATAGTGCCACTGCTGAAACTCTAATAATTCACTGATCAGTGCTTCATGCTCAGGGCCGCCGCTGTGAGCTAAGGCTTGCTCAACGCGATCGAGTAATGCACTGGCGAAATCGGCCGGCTTGTTGCCCCAACCTTGACAAAGCAAATAGCTTAATAGGGCGTTACCGATAATGCGCCTAGAAAAATCATGCTCATAAGCAGTTTTTTCCCATTCTGCTGTGAGGTTCCAGTCATCGCTAACATCGTGATCATCAAAGATCATCGCTGTTGGTAAATGCGCCAGAATACGTCGTACCTTGGCTAAACCTGCTGCGAAAGTTTCAATTAACTGCTGTTGTTGCTGATAACGTTCAAGTTCATCCTGAGATAATTGCGACTTTAAGGTTGAACTTAACGCCATTGAATCGGGTTGCCAACCAGCGGGAGACCAAACGAGTAAATACATGCCGAGCATTTCTGCGGCGCTAATTAAATGGTTGCGCGCTGTATCAGTGGTAAACACTGGTTTTTTCACACCGCGAAAAACCTGGCTGAGCATCGCTTCGCTGGCTTTGGTTTTGGGTAATAAGGTATGTCGCTGATAATAATGCGGTGTTTGCTGGTGCAGAGTATCGGCATCGCTGACCCGGGAACAGGGCAGGTTTTCATTGTGAAAGCCTAATTGATTAATTAACTGATGTATCGCCTGTAACATTGGTGCCGCGACATCATCGGCATAAATTTGATCGCCACTGAGCAACAATAATGCCGGCCACTCAGTCACCTCTTGTTGCTGCAATAGCAAATCGGCAGCAAGTAAACCATCTTCACAGTCGGCATGCGGTTTGCGGCAAGAGCCATGTAATAAGCGTTGTAGTTTCGGCTGTATGATAAAGCCCGGGTTATCGCGCCCAGCATAAACAAGATCCGGCGCCCACTGTTGCCAGCCTTGCCATTTGGCTGGCTCTGATGTTCGGGGCGCGACTTGTAAATCGTAGCTGATCCACACCGCTTGCGGTAACGCTGCCGTTAGCGGCAGTTGCAATAATTGTAAGTGTAGTTTTTCCGCGCAGCGAATACTGCGGCAATACTGACTTAATGCTGCAGCGTCGAAGCTAAGCGGTTGTTGGCCTGTGGGGCTCAGTGTAAGTTGCAGTTGAACCGGCTCACGCGTAGCGAGCCAGAACGTCACGGTTGTTGGTGTTAAGGCGCGTAGCATAGGCCCTGCCAACACTAATGGCAGTGTTGGCGGTTCGCTGGGCTCTGCTGCGCGGGTCATGGCTTGTGTTATCGCAGGGTGACAAATTCTTCGGCACTGGTCGGGTGCAGCGCAACGGTGGCGTCAAAGTCTGCTTTAGTTGCCCCCATTTTTATGGCGACAGCAAAGCCTTGTAAAATTTCATCCATGCCTTCACCAATACCATGTAAACCAATGATTTTTTCTTCAGCGCCCAAGCAAACCAGTTTAAAGCTACTGAGTGCACGGTGTGGGGTAATAGCGTTGTACATGGCGGCAAAACCAGAACGATAGATTTTCAGCTGTTCTTTGCCGTAAATGGCTATCGCATCGGCTTCGGATAAACCGATAGTACCAATCGGCGGGTGACTGAATACCACGGTAGGAATGAGCGAGAAATCCATATGTGCATCAGGCAAGGCCGGGTTAAAGAGCCTTTCAGCTAACAACCGGCCTGCTTTAATTGCTACTGGCGTAAGTTGCGCTTCGCCTGTGACATCGCCCACCGCATATATGCCAGGGACATTGGTGTTCTGGTATTTATCGGTACGAATAAAACCATATTGATCTGTTTGAACACCGGCCGCAGCTAAATTAATGGCATCGGTGGTCGGTTCACGGCCAATGGCCCAAACTAAGCAATCAACATCTTTAATAGTTTGACCTTTTTCCAGCGATAGGCTTAATAAGCCATCAGGTTGTTTTTCCACGCTTTGGACATTGCTATGCGTATGCAATGGTAATTTGTCTTGAGCCATGCGACTGAGTAAGGCATCAGTAATGTCAGTATCAAAGCTGCGTAACGGCCGATCACCACGCACTAATAAATGCGTTTCAGTACCCAGTGCATGTAATACGCCTGCAATTTCCACCGCGATATAGCCCGCACCTACCACGACCGCTTTTTTAGGCTGAGTGGTTAAGGCAAAAAAACCATCAGAATCAATACCCAGCTCGGCACCCGGGATCTGCGGTTTGGTTGGACGACCGCCAACCGCAATAGTGATATGGTCGGCCGTAATCTGCTCACCGTTCACTTCAACCGTATTTTTATCAATAAAGCGGGCGAAACCTTGGATATAGTCAACTCCATTACTGCTAAAACCACGCTGATAGCCGCCGTGAATACGTTCAATATAGGCTTCGCGATTTTTCACTAAAGTGGCCCAATCAAAGCCTTGTTGCTTTAAATCAAAGCCATAACTTGCACTGTATTTGATGGCTTCTGCAATATGTGCCCCGAACCACATGACTTTTTTGGGCACACAGCCCACATTAACGCAGGTGCCCCCCACCGCTTTTGCTTCTATTACGGCGGCTTTTGCGCCACGCATAGCCGCGCGATTGGCTGAAGCAATACCGCCGCTACCGGCACCAATGGCGAGAAAATCATAATGACGAGACATAACTGAACCTATAATGCAAAATTATTGCTGACAGATATAAGGGGTTAAGCCACAGATTACAAGCCAATCCCGGCAATTTGCGGTTAACGCCTTGACAACCAGAGCCAAAACCCCAACATAGCATACATCTCGCTTATTTAAAGGAACTGCTCTTATGACAACTGCATCTGTTGCCGCCGTTCAAGCTAACCCCTTGTTAACCTTCACTGACTTACCGCCATTTTCCGCTATCCAACCAGAACATATAAAGCCTGCCGTTGAGCATGCCATTGCCAGCGCGCGCGCTGCGGTTGAACGTGTGGTGGCTGCGGCGGATGTCAGTTGGCATAGCCTCATTACTGAATTAGAGCAAGACAGCGATCGGCTGGGCAAATTGTGGTCGCCAGTGTCGCATCTCAATTCTGTAGCCAATAGCCCAGAGCTGCGTGAAGCCTACGAAAGTTGTTTGCCGCTGTTGTCAGAGTTTAGTACCTGGTTAGGCCAGCATGAGGGCTTATATCAAAAATATCAGCAGTTACACGACAGCGCTGAGTTCGCACAGTTAACGGCGGCCCAGCAAAAAGTCATCACCAACGCCCTGCGTGATTTTAAATTATCAGGCATTGGCTTAC
Source organism: Alishewanella sp. SMS8 (assembly GCF_030737935.1). Classification (NCBI taxonomy): domain Bacteria; kingdom Pseudomonadati; phylum Pseudomonadota; class Gammaproteobacteria; order Alteromonadales; family Alteromonadaceae; genus Alishewanella; species Alishewanella sp. SMS8. The sequence continues at coordinate 1,311,297 of NZ_JAPJEA010000001.1, read as the reverse complement.
CGGCAGCGAAGAAACAGCGTTATGGCGAAATTCAAAGCCGTTTATCTGATTTAAGCTCAAGCTTTGCTAACAATACCTTAGATGCCACTCAGGCGTGGTTCAAGCACGTTACTGATGAGGCACAATTAGCAGGCTTACCGGCAGATGCTAAATTGGCAGCGGCCGAAGAAGCGGAGCAACGTGAATTAACCGGTTGGGTGTTTACCCTTGAGTTTCCTAGTTATATCGCTGTAATGACTTACGCCGACGATCAGACACTGCGCCAAGAGTTATACAGCGCCTATTGCACGCGCGCCTCAGAGCAAGGCCCAACCGCGGGCCAGTTTGATAACACGGCTATAATTGAAGAAACCCTGGCGCTAAAACATGAGTTAGCGCAACTGCTAGATTTTGCTAACGCGGCCGATGAGTCGTTGGCGACCAAAATGGCAGAGTCGCCACAGCAAGTGTTAGATTTTTTAACGGATTTAGCGGGTCGCGCTAAACCACAAGCGCAGCGCGATTTAGCCGAGTTAACCCAATTTGCCAAAGAGCAATTTGGCGTGGCTGAGTTGCATGCTTGGGATATCACCTACTACGCCGACAAGCTGAAAGAAGCGCGTTATGCCGTTTCTGATGAGCTGTTACGCCCTTATTTTCCAGCCACAAAAGTGGTACCGGGTTTGTTCGCCGTATTACATAAATTGTTTGGCATTACAGTAAAACCGCGTGCTGGGGTGGATGTGTGGCATGCTGATGTGCAGTTTTATGATGTGTTTGCCGCTGATGGCTCGTTGCGTGGCAGTTTCTATCTTGATCTGTATACCCGTAGTAAAAAACGCGGTGGCGCCTGGATGGATGATTGCCAAGGCCGACGTGTTTTACCCAACGGTCAGTTACAAACTCCGGTGGCCTATTTAACCTGTAACTTTAATAAACCCGTAGGTGGCAAGCCTGCGCTGTTTACGCATGACGAAGTGATTACTTTATTCCACGAGTTTGGTCATGGTTTACATCATATGTTAACCCAAGTTGATGCGGCTGCCGTGGCGGGTATTAATGGTGTCGCTTGGGATGCAGTAGAGCTACCCAGTCAGTTTTTAGAGAACTGGTGTTGGACACCAGAAGCGTTAGCCCTGATCTCAGGCCATTATGAAACGGGTGAGCCGCTACCGGAAAACCTATTAAACAAAGTGTTGGCCGCGAAAAATTTCCAATCGGCGTTGTTTTTGATTCGACAATTAGAGTTCGCCTTGTTTGATATGCGCTTGCATGCCGAATTCAACCCAACCGAGGGTGGCCGTGTGCAACAGTTGCTAGATGAAGTGCGCGCCGAGGTGTCGGTGATTATGCCGCCACGCTTTAATCGCTTTCAACATAGCTTTGGTCATATTTTTGCCGGTGGTTACGCGGCAGGCTACTATAGTTACTTATGGGCAGAAGTATTATCCGCCGATGCCTTTAGCCGCTTCGAAGAAGAAGGGGTATTTAATGCCGCTACCGGGCAAGACTTTTTACAATGGATTTTAGAGCGCGGTGGCAGTGCCGAACCCATGGAGTTGTTTAAAGGTTTCCGAGGCCGCGAGCCCTCTAACGAAGCCTTATTGCGACATATGGGGATTGCCAGCTAAGGCTGGCTTACTGAAAAAGGAAAACATTATGTTGCATGCCAAAAAACTCGTCTTGCTATTAGGTTGTTTGCCGCTGTTAGCGTGTCAGCAACCGGTTGGTAACAGTGCTGAAGGTGTTGCACCCGCGCCCTTAGTGGAACAAATAGATCCACAAACCGAACCCGTGAAAGCCATGCGTGCGCATCAACAGCAACAAACGATGGCGCTGGCCGATGTTGGGCAATTACGCGCTGAGGTGTTACAACTGACACGAGATAAAAGCGCTGATAATGTGCAGCAATGCTTAGTCATAGGGTTGGGGCATAAATCTTGTGGTGGGCCATCGGAGTATATCGCTGTTTCGACCAAGGGGCATGATGAAAGCGTCTTGCTGAAAAAAATTAGTGCCTATAATCAAGCGGTCGAAGCTGAAAATATGCGCAAGGGCATGATGTCTGACTGCTCGGTGGTGATGAAACCCCAAGTACAATTAAATAATGGCCAATGTGAGTTGGTAAAAGAACTTACGCAGTAAGCAGCAAAGATTAACGCTTCGCTGCGGTAAAGGGGATGCTGAGTGCGTCAGGTAGAAAAATTTAGTGACATTCTGCAACGCGCAAAAGAGCGTAAGGGCGGCGCAGCAGCCTTGACGGCGTTAGTGGGTAAACCCTTGTCGAACAAGGCTATCGCACAATTGCCCGACAGTGTGTTTTTAGCCGAGTTTAGTAAAAAAGTCTTTCAATCCGGTTTTGTTTGGCGCGTAGTGCGGCAAAAATGGCCCGCATTTTGTGAGATGTTTTTCGACTTTGATATCGAAAAAATGTTGTTGCTAAGTGACGAAATGCTGGAAAAAAGAGCGCAAGATCCGCGGATTATTCGCAACTTAAATAAGGTTTTTACTATCCGTGATAATGCATTGATGATTTATCACGTGCAGCAGCAACACGGCAGCTTTGCGCGCTTTGTGGCTGATTGGCCAAGCGCTGACATTATTGGGCTGTGGAATTATTTAAAAAAACACGGCGCACGCTTAGGTGGCAATACCGGGCCTTACGCTTTGCGCACCTTGGGTAAAGACACCTTTTTATTAACCCAAGATGTTGAAGCTTATTTAAAAGCTTATGGGGTATTTGATGGGGGCATTAGCAGTAAACGCAGCCAACAGCAGATCCAGCAACAATTTAACGACTGGCAGCAACAAAGCGGCCTGAGTTTGCAAGAAATCAGTCAAATCGTGTCTTACAGTGTCGGTGAAAATTATGCCGGTATGCAGCAATGAGTGCGGTGTTACTTATTGCTGACTTGCCCGCTGAGTTGTCGGCCGAGTTAACGCAACGTTTTGGTTTAACCTTAAGCGATAGCGCGACGGGTTGGCATCTACGTTGGGTTGAGCAGCAGCTAGTGCTTCGACACACCGACATGCCGAAACAGGGTGATATCGTGGTCGATTTTGCCAGTGCAGCCGCGACTTATCGCCGTCAACATGGTGGTGCCAAAAGCGAAGGCATCGCCAAAGCTTGTGGCCTGCATAAAAAGCGCGATTTGCAGATTATTGATGCCACTGCCGGCCTAGGGCGTGATGCCTTAGTGCTAGCGAATGTCGGCGCACATGTTACCTTAGTTGAGCGCAACCCACTGGTTGCTGCACTATTATACGATGGCCTGCAGCGCGCGGCTGCGCATGCCAGCACGGCCGAGTTGGCCAGTAGAATGCAGCTACATTTTGCTCCAGCGCTACAAGCGTTAACCTGCTTGCCCACGGCCGATGTCGTCTATCTTGATCCGATGTTTCCACCGCGTGAAAAATCTGCGTTAGTTAAAAAAGAAATGCGGGCCTTTCATGATGTGGTAGGCAGTGATACCGATGCCGATGCCCTGTTAGAACCGGCGTTGGCCTTGGCGAAGTACCGTGTTGTGGTAAAGCGCCCGGGCTATGCGCAAGTGCTGGCTCAGCGCGAGCCGCAACTGGTGGTAAAAGGTAAAAATAACCGTTTTGATGTTTATATTAAACAAGCCATAACCTAAGGATATAACAATGATTAAAGTAGGCGATAAATTACCCGAAGTGACTTTTGCTCAATTAACGGCAGAAGGTATGCAAAGCCCAACCACCAGCGATGTGTTCGCTGGTAAAAAAGTGGTGTTGTTCGCTGTACCTGGCGCCTTTACGCCAACCTGTTCAGCAGCACATTTGCCTGGTTATATTGCGCTGGCGGATCAAATTAAAGCGAAGGGCGTTGATACTATTGTTTGTATTGCCGTAAACGATGCATTTGTGATGAAAGCCTGGGCTGACAGCCAAAATGCAGAAGAAATTACCTTTTTAGCCGATGGCGGTGCTAGTTTCCATAAAGCGATAGGTTTAACCATGGAGACCGGTGATTTTGGCGGTGTTCGTTCAGAGCGTTACGCAATGATCGTCGATGACGGCGTAGTAAGCCTGCTTAATGTTGAACCACCAAAGAGCTTTGAAGTCAGTAAAGCCGAAACGGTGCTCGCTGCACTATAAGTCTCAGCGTAAAACGCGTAGCCATTGAGCTGCGCGTTTTGCTTTTGAAGCGGTTAAAACTGCGGTTGAGTAGGGCGAGTCAGTTACACCTGCGCGATTTCTCGTCAATCCATCACCTTTATGCCAGTACCGTTTAGAAAAAGCAGCGCAGCAAGGTCGCTTAACGGTTATCATAGGTAGTATGAGAGCGTAGTGAGGTATTTGACCTTATTCCGTAAGCATAGTAGCTTGCTAACTGCGTATGTAGACAGAGTGGATCTGAGGAATTTATGACAACAGTAAATGTACTGTGTATTAAGTGGGGCAAAAAGTATGGCCCTGATTACGTCAACAAGCTGCATTCGATGGTGAGTCGTAATCTGACCTTGCCGTTTCGCTTTATTTGCTTAACCGACGACGCCGTTGGTATCGACAGCCATATTGAAGTAAAAGATATTCCGGCTGTGGGTTTTAAAGATTTTGATGAACGTCACCCATGGAGTTTTGGCCATGGTTGGTTAAAAGTCACCAGCTTTGCTGATCCGTTATATGACTTAACCGGGCCAACGTTATTTATCGATTTAGATGTGGTCATTGTCGACAACATCGATTGCTTCTTCGAGCCGAAAGGCGAATTCTTCGTGATTAAAGAGTGGGATAAAACCGATGCCACCGGTAATACCTCGGTATACCGTTATGAAATTGGTGCTCACAGCGACTTAATTGATTTACTGAAAAATCATAAAGAGCGCGAATTAGCCAAAGTACGCAACGAACAAGAATTCGTTACGCAAAACTTAGCCGCACAAAAAAAATTACAATACTGGCCTGAAGGCTGGTGCGTAAGCTTTAAACGGCACTGTTTGCCAAAAGGCATTATGAACTGGTTTAAGCCAGCCGTGATCCCGAAAGGGGCGAAAATTGTTGCTTTCCATGGTAAACCTAATCCGCCGGATGCCGTCGCAGGTATCAGCGGCAAGTGGTATCGGCGCGTGCTGCCGGTGCAGTGGGTTAAGGATATGTGGCAGTAAGTTTCGCTAATGCGCTATAAAATTTTCATTATCAATCTGGCGCGCTCACCCGAGCGCTACCAGCAAGCTTTAGCGCAGCTCGCGCAATGGCCTGATCTGCCTGTAGAACGCATTGACGCGGCCGATGGCCGGGTGATGTCGGCAGCCGACATTGCGCAATATTACTCTGCCAGCGCCAACCAACGCTTACATCATAAAACACTAAAAGCCGGTGAAAAGGGCGCTTTTATTAGCCATATTCGTTGCTGGCAGCAAATTGTGGCTCAGCAGCTCGATTTTGCCTTGATCCTTGAAGATGACTTTCTGGTAGATGGCGATTTACCCGCCTTATTGTCGGCTATCGCGGCCGTGCCCACCCCCTGGCATTTATTAAAACTGGCCATGCCAAATAAACAACAAAAAATCATAGCCAGTTCCCCCGGTACGCCTTTTCAGTTGGTGCATTTTCAGAAGAATCCGATCTCGGCTGTGGCACAAGCGGTGAGCTTGGCTGGTGCTAAATTGTTGTTAGAGCGAGAAGTGCCTTTTGGGCGGCCGGTAGATGTTGCCATGCAATATAGTTGGCAATTAGGCTTTCAGGCGATGGGCTTGTGGCCGCTGATCTTCAAACCGGATCTGGGTTTTGATAGCACCATAGCCGGTAAGCAAAATGACCAGGTCAAGCGGTCAGTGTTTTACTGGCGACGGCTGGAGTTTATTGTTGCCAATTTATGGCATAACCTGAAAACTTACGGCCCTAAGGCGTTGTTGCGTGCCCGAAAATGGCCGAATACCCGTGGCAGTACGCGGTTATCAAACTAGCTTGGTAACCTGGTGTGCGGCAACGCCATTGCGGTTTATTGATTTTCCACAGACTCAAACCTGGCTTTTCGCTGTGTTTTGTATGGCCAATTGTTGCTGATAAAAAGCTAACACTTCAGCGGCTTTAGCTGCTGGTTCAAACCGCTGCATCGGATATTGACGGCGTTGTAACTGTGTAAGCTGCTCTTTGATGCGCTGTGCCAAGGTTTCAGCATCATCAATCGGCACTAATTCGGTAGCAAATAGCGGTTGTAAATATTTTGCGCCTTCTGAGGCGGTGGCAACAATGGGTAAACCAGCATGCATCGCTTCTAAAAAGACTAAACCAAAAGGTTCACTGCGGGCGGTGCTGACAAACAGATCAAAGCAAGCGAGCCATTGCTGAGGTTCGCTACTAAAGCCTGGCATAATCACAGTACTTGGCGCTTTATCTCGAATTTGCTGCCAATGTTTGCCCTCACCCACAATCACTAAGCGGCTATTAGGGATATTCGCGAGGCTAAAAGCTTGTAATAAGGTCTCTTGGCCTTTGCTTTGCTCTACTCGACCCAAAGTACCAATCACGACATCATCAGGGCCAATCGCATGCTCTTGGCGCAAGCGTTCCCGCGCATCCATCGGCACGCTTTTGGCGGCTGACCAGTTATCGAGTTGCACCGTGCGCTCACGCAGCGGCAGAGGAATGGCCGCCATTTGCCAAGGGGCGATAGCGATTAAGGCATCAAGCTTAGCATGCTGTTGTTTTTTATAATGAATGTGTAAAGTGGCTACGCGCAGACACAAGCCGGGCACACCTTGTAATACCCGACAGGCAGCACTAAGGTGCGCGTGTGCCACATCGGGTTTTAACTGTTTCAGCAGGTGTTTCGCGCGAAAAATCGCGAGGAATTTCATGCCACTAACCAATTTAAGGTTAACCTTAGGCGAAACCCGATGGGCAATAGCATTAGCCCGCTGCTCAGCGCCGCGTTGATGCAAAATCAGGGTGACGTCATGGTCTTGTTCGGCCTGTAAGTTGGCCAGCTCGACCGCATAACGCTCGCTACCTGCAAAACTGTGGGTGAGAATAATATGGACAATTTTCATAACGGCTCATCAACAAGGGTGGCGCGCAAGCGCAGCGGACTAGATAACCGCATGGTATACTATTTGCCGTTTTGGCAAAAGCCGTTGCTAAGGTTGCCGTTAACGGCGTTTAGATCAGGCCACGTAAGGCTGACGACACATCGTTGGCAGTGACTTTTACGCCATGAATGGCTTTATAAAAGGGTTGTTGATTTGTTTAGGCTGATCTACTCGCTACTCCTGTATTTGCTGCTGTTGCCGCTATTACTTTATTTGCTTTGGCGTTCGCGCAAAGATCCTGCTTATCGGCAGCGCTTAACTGAGCGGTTTAGCTGGCAACTGGCTGCCTTAAAGCTAAAACCTCACGGTATTGTGGTGCATGCGGTGTCGGTTGGTGAGGTGATTGCCGCCACTCCACTGATCCGCCAGTTGCAAAAACGTTATCCCACACAACCTATTACGGTAACCTGCACCACGCCAACCGGCAGCGCCACTATTGTTGACCGGCTTGGTGACAGTGTGCAGCATTGTTACTTACCCTTTGATTATGTTGGCGCAGTGGGGCGTTTTTTACGACACTTGCAACCGCGCTTAGTGGTGATTGTTGAAACGGAACTGTGGCCGAATCTTCTGGCAGGTTGTCGCTATGCGAACATCCCCGTGGTGGTGGTGAATGCGCGATTATCGGCTAAGTCGGCTAAAGGCTATCGGCGTTTTCATAAAGTTAGCCAAAGCCTGTTAGCGGATATTCGCTTGTTGTTGTGCCAAAACCGCGCTACTGCCGCTCGCTTTCGGGCATTAGGTTACCGTAATGAGCTGCAGGTGGCGGGTAATTTAAAGTTTGAGTTGGCCTTGCCAACTACACAACAAGCCTTAGTTGAACGTTTTGCGCCGGTAATGTCGAACCGCTTAGTGTGGGTTGCCGGTAGCACGCATGCGGGTGAAGATGAACAGTTGCTGGCGCTTTATCCCGCCTTAAAACAGCAATTTCCAAATTTACTGTTGATGCTAGTGCCACGGCATCTGGAACGTTTTGACAAGGTTGCCGACTTAGTCACGGGTGCGGGGTTAAGCTTGTGGCGGCGTAGCAGCGACCGCTTGCCCGAAGCGAATGTTGAGGTGGCGCTCGGCGACTCTATGGGGGAGTTGCTCAGTTGGTATCAATTAGCTGATTTAGTGTTTATCGGCGGTAGTTTAATTCCGCGCGGCGGTCACAACCCGCTGGAAGCCATCAGCTTTGCCAAAGCAGTGCAAAGCGGACCACATGTGTTTAATTTTAAAGAAGCTTACCGCCAGCTTCAACAACGCTCGGCGGTGAGTATCGTGTCAGACGCTACCGCCTTGTTAGCCGATAGCCAAAGGTTGCTTGCTGACAAGGCGTTACGACAAACGCAAGGCCAGAGAGCACAGGTATTTTTCTTGCAGCAACAAGGTGCAACTTCACGCACGCTGCAAGCCATTGCACAGCTGATAGGAGCAAGCATGCCGCATCATGTTCACCAGCAAGGGCATGAAACCTTCTGGTTTGATCCCAAGTTTTTTTCAACGCTTAGCGCCGCACAATTTGATAGCCAGTGGTGGCAGCAACAAGACGCGGTGATTGGCAGTTCCAGTGGCCGCAATATTGCGTACTTTGTTAAGCATCAGCAGCATAAGCTGGTGTTGCGCCATTATTACCGTGGTGGCTTAGTCGGTAAGCTGTTGCATGATCAATTTTGGCTGCAATCAGTGGGTAATAGCCGCGCCATGCAAGAATACCAGCTGCTAGCTTGGATGCGAGAGCAAGGGCTGGCGGTGCCCAAGCCGGTGGCCGCGCGTTATCAGCGCAGCGGCTTAATATACCGCGCTGATTTACTCATTGAACTGATCCCCGATAGCAAAGACTTGGCGGCCATTTTACAGCAAAGGCTACTGACGCAGGCCGAATGGCAAGCGGTGGGTAAGGCGATTGCTCGGATGCATCAGCTGGGTGTGTATCACTCGGATCTGAACTGTCGCAATATCATGTTAGATGGCAGCGGCACGGTGTGGTTAATTGATTTTGATAAATGTCAGCGCCGCTCAAAAGGACCGTGGACGGAGCAAAACTTAGCCCGGTTATTGCGCTCATTGAATAAAGAATTAGGTAAATTGCCGGTATTTCATTGGCAGGCTGCCGCATGGGATGATGTGATGCAGGGTTATCAGCAACAATTAAACAGCAAAGGTCAGGCATAAGATGCAGCAGTGGGATGTTATCGTTATTGGCGCCGGTGCCGCCGGGTTATTTTGTGCCATCGAAGCCGCAAAGCGCGGCCGTAAAACCCTCGTGCTGGATAATGGTAAGCGCATCGGTCGCAAAATTATTATGTCGGGTGGCGGCCGATGTAATTTCACCAATATGTATGCCAGCCCCGCCAACTTTCTCTCGCAAAATCCGCACTTTTGTAAATCGGCGCTCAGCCGTTATACCCAGTGGGATTTTATCGCGCTGGTGCAGCAATATGGTATTGCTTACCATGAGAAAACCCTAGGCCAGTTGTTTTGTGACAACAGCGCCAAAGACATCGTCGAGATGCTGCAGCAAGAGTGCGACAAAGCAGGCGTGCAAATCGGTTTACAACAAGATATTCAACAGGTCAGTTTTGTGGATGGCCAGTATCAACTCACCACAGCGCAAGGCGTGCGGCAATGCCACAGTTTAGTGATCGCCAGTGGCGGTTTAAGCTTGCCGAACCTAGGCGCTACCGCCTTTGGTTTTCAGCTCGCAGAGCAGTTTGGTTTAAAGGTGTTGCCGGTGCGTGCGGGCTTAGTGCCGTTAACGTGGCAACCCAGCGATAAAGCGGTGTTTGAAGAAATTAGCGGTGTGGCGCTTCCGGTTACGGCAGAGGCCAATGATACCCAGTTTCCAGAAGATATGCTGTTTACCCATCGCGGCTTAAGCGGCCCGGCTATTTTGCAAATCTCTAACTACTGGCAACCCGGTGACGAGCTTCGTGTTAATTTAGCTGCCGGCCAAGATGTCACGGCATTTTTAACTGAGCAGCAGCAACAGCATCCGGCGCAAGAGCTCAAAACCAGCTTAGCGCGCTTAATTCCCAAGCGCTTAGTGGATAAGCTGCTGGAGTTACAGTTGTTTCAAAACCAGCCATTAAAAGCGCTTAACGCCAAGAGCATTGCCCGCCTCGATGAGTTATTAACGCAATATGTGTTCAAACCCAATGGCACCGAAGGGTATCGCACCGCCGAAGTCACTCTCGGTGGCGTTGACACCAACGAGTTATCCTCTAAAACCATGGAAGCGAAAAAACAACCTGGTTTGTATTTTATCGGCGAAGTGGTCGATGTTACCGGTTGGCTAGGGGGCTATAATTTTCAATGGGCGTGGAGCAGTGGCTGGGTGGCAGGGCAGTATTGTTAGGTGGCTCTTTTTGTCAGCGTGCTGAGTCAAAGCTTCACTTTGCGTTGAGTTTCTAGCCAAGGTTTCACCTTGCGGTGAGAGACTTTCTTTTGCATCGCCAATAGAAAGTCTCGCAAAGAAAAGGCGACCCACGTTGCGGCGAAAGCCCGTTCAATTTTGCCCGCCCAAGGCGACGAGGTAACTCGCTCGGCGCTACCGCGCCTCACTCAAACACCCCTCGTCTTAAAACCTTGGTCGTGCAAACTTGCTCGGCTTGCAACGTAATGGGACTGAAAAGCACATCAGCCTTAAATGCTTAGTCTTTGACTTCAAACATGAAAACGATTTGGGGTAAAAAACGGATTATTCAGCTTAGCGAATACTGCTCTGGCTTTTAGTCCCCTTAGATCGAGCCGACTGATCATCGTTGGCCAAGGTTTTAAGCATACTCTCGGTATCTGACCCCGAGACTTCTCCTTAATCTGAGTTGCTGAAATGATGATCAAAGCTTTGGGGTAAAAAACGTAATATGCAGCTAAGCGCATACTGCTTTGGCTTTTATTCCCCTTAGAGCGAGCCGACTGATCATCGTTGGCCAAGGTTTTAAGAAAACGGGTGTTTGAGTGCGGCGGCGGTAGCGCCGCGCGAGTTACGTTTTCGCCTTGGGCAACGCATGAGCAGCCGGGCTTTCGAGCGGAAGTGGGGTCGCATTTTCTTTGGATACTTTCTTTTGGCGACGCAAAAGAAAGTATCTCGCCAACGGCGAAAACGTTAATCTGACCCTGAAGCTTACCTGAATTCGCAGAAAACTTGTCAGTGCTTATAATGTTTAGTGCCTAAACTAAAATGAATACAATCAGGTGCTAATTTAACCGTAAAGCTTTTCGTTCGTGTTATGCAGGGAATTGAATTATGAAAAAAATTATGGAAAAAATTGCTTTAGAGCACATCATTTTAATGATGGCATTTTTTATTTTTTTCGGTGTTTGGGCTATCGCGCTAATGCCGATTATTCTGATGTGGCATGATATTAAAAAATATAGAACTGTCGTTATTTTTATCGTTGTTGTTTGCATAGGCTACACGTTCGGTAAAACACTAGCGGAAAGGCATAATGAAACATACAAAGCCGAAATGAGTAGCCATAGTTTTCTAGCTAAACACTTGAAGGTCTTTTGTTCGTTATACGATAAACAGCCGGTTTCAATTCTTCAGGCTAAAAAACGCCAACACAACCTGCCTAAGACGTTCAATGTTTAGTGTATGAATGCTTAGTCTCTAACTCTAAAGATTGTTGGGGTTGAGTAATGCTTTGGAATACTGAGCTGTCATTGAGGTTTGGAACAGACATCATCTGCAATTGTCGTAAACAAGCTATTCAGCTAAGCGAATACCGCTCTGGCTTTTTATTCCCCTTAGAGCGAGCCGACTGATCATCGTTGGCCAAGGTTTTAAGAAAACGGGTGTTTGAGTGCGGCGGCGGTAGCGCCGCGCGAGTTACGTTTTCACCTTGGACAACGCATGAGCAGTTGGGCTTTCGAGCGGAAGTGGGGTCGCATTTTCTTTGGATACTTTCTTTTGGCGACGCAAAAGAAAGTATCTCGCCAACGGCGAAAACGTTAATGACTGCCATCTTACAATGTCACCTTGTCGCCGTGGCTGAGGTTACGCAGTGGCGCAGACTCTCGGTATCTGGCACCAAAGCTTATGTTAACCGCGCTTAGTTCAAGTAAGTGCTTTACCGCTTCGGTATGTTACTTTATGCTCTATAAAATTCTTTGAAAATAATTCAAATAGCCTGTAATTTTAAAAGTATTTTGAGATCGTTTCATGAAGAAAATAAGCAGTAAAGTCACCATTATTCTCAGCGTGACCATCACGACTCTACTCATGCTCTACGTCTATTCAATTAACTTTAATAATAAAAACAACGCTACAGAGCCCGCAAGCCCTGAATTAAAAAGCGTAGCGCCGGTAGGCACAAATCCAGAAATAATTTCATCGAATTTAGGTTTGGCAGATGATTTTTCGCCCAATAGCATTGATTCAAAAGAGAGCAAGCGCTCGAATTTAATTCCAAACGATAAAAGCAATCTGATAAATACTGAAAAAAAATTATATAAACTTGAAACTCCGGCTGAGTCATTAGCGTCATTTAACAAACATGTACTTGCGGAGTATTGTTTAAATTACTTCAGTACTGTCTCTACCTATGGGAGCGTGGAGCAGGCTGCAGATAACTTAACCAATGAAACCGGCCATGACAATAGCGAATTAAACCAGTGGTTTAGCAATGCCCAGTTTGAATGTCAGAAGTATCAAAATGTGAGCGAAGCAGACATGCTACTAGCTGTGGATAACTACCTCATTGAGTCCGTAAACTTAGGGAATGAGGTTGCTCAATCAAAGTATGCGTCAATGCTTAGTCAAAGATCAATTTTTGCTCAAGACCTTCATCAGCGCGATATTCGCTTAAAGTTTCATCAGCAGGCAATAGAAGTGTTAACAAAACTCAGTAACAAGGGTCATCCAGAAAGTATGTTATCACTCGCAATGCTTCTAACAGAGTATATTCATTTCCCTGAAACTTATGACTCCGATCTAGCGCGCCAATACCTAGACAGGTATGAAGCGTTGACTAACAGAGATATGAGCAAGCTGAAACAAACGATAGCAGATTAAAGAATATCCAGTTCAAAGCGCTTAAACAACAAAGGCCGCAATTGCGGCCTTTGTTTACTCTACTTACTTTAAAAAATTACTTTTTCTTGGCTTTCGGGTTTGGCAGATCGGTGATTGAGCCTTCGTAGATTTCGGCGGCTAAACCGATAGACTCGTTCAGGGTTGCACTCTCGGTATCTGACCTCGAAGCTTATCGATACTCAGCAATCCGTTACTGCCCCATGTCGAGTGAAGATTCGGTAAAGGATTTCCAATAGCACTATGATACTCGTTACCTATTTGATATGAATTAATTAGTTAGAAGGTTTTTCTAGTCTGAAAATTGATTCAACCGACGTATTGAAATACTCTGCAATGCACAGAGCAATCTGAACAGAAGGCGTGAACCTGCCTGTTTCAATGGTACTAATTGTTTTTCGAGATACGCCAATAGCAGCTGCTAGCTTTTGTTGAGAAATACCCTTTTCAGCGCGATGCACAACAATGTTATTTGAAACTATTCTACTCATTGCCCTTTCTCAACCCTACTGCTATCGTAATTCCGTAAGCGACCGCGATTATTCCCAAAAAACATGTCATTAAATTTTCACGTGAGAGAGGAACAAAATTATAAGCACCTAGCGTCCCCGGTATAAATGCTAAGATTACGGCAAAATAACCCACTTTATACGCTTTGAGACTTACCATATTCAAAAATTCATCTTCAAATGTACCTCTCCATGCTTGTTTCGAAAATGAAAAATTTCCCTGTAGTTTCCATGATGCTAATAAATAAATTACGGCAAACATTATTCCTGAAGCAATGATAATGATGAGTCCCAAAACTCCTCCATTCACAAGCCCTAAAAGATTTACTGATGTCACAGATAAAATTAAAATCCCAGCTAGTAAATGAATGTATCCATGCCACTTAAGATATTCGTATTCTAATTCAGCAGTAGTTTTTAGAGCTTGCATAACAGCTTTCCTTGTCTTTTCTGGTAGCAATTTATTTGAAACTTATCCGACTGTTATAACCTTAAGGTTATCATCTGAAACCTTAAGGTTACTACTTGACACCTTAAGGTATCAATCTTTTTTTACTAAAGTAGACTTATAAAGATTAATCTAGTTCAAACTTCCATGGAAACGAGGTTGTAAGACTAGGTTAATCAATGAAATGAATCCTGTTTTAAAGGACTTATATTCAGTCTTGTTGGACTCAATTTATTTGATTTGCCAAGCTGTTAGGTCATTGCCTTCGCAAGCATGGCTTGATGTAAATGTCGCGAACAGCGGCTATTGGATTAGCTTGCCAATCAAGTCATTGGGTTAGAACAATAATGCCTTTAAAATAGGGTGCTCAGAGGTAACGTAATGAAACTGCCCATAGCACCAATTGAGATGAATGTTGGTGAACGTCTGCAAATGGGACAAACAAGCTATTCAACTAAACGAATACCACTCTGGCTTTTATTCCCCTTAGAGCGAGCCGACTGAACATCGCTGGCCAAGGCTTTAAGAAAACGGGTGTTTGAGTGCGGCTCTGCTGTGCCGCGCGAGTGATGTTTTCGCCTTGGACAGCGCATGGGCAGTTGGGCTTTCGAGCGGAAGTGGGGTCGCATTTTGGTGAGAGACTTTCTTTTGGCGACGCAAAAGAAAGTCTCTCACCCACGGCGGAAATGTTAATTGCTGCTATTTGGCAATGTCACCATGTTGCTGTGGTTCGGGTTTAGCCAGTGGCGTAAATTATACGACCTCAAGCATCTGCGGTGGCGATAGAAAGTAATAGGCCAGTAATAACAACGCCACTGGAAAAACAAAGATATTGGCGGGACTGAAAATGATCGATAGTTGGAACAAACAGCAGGCCAGCAGGATCACCGCGAAGTATTTTAAAACACTCGGCGCGCCGGTGCGATTACGCAGTAACACAATACTGAGTATAAAGCCGACTAACGCATAGGCAAATAATAACCCTAGCGCCACCACTACGGTAAATTCACCAATGGTGTTGATTGCCTGCTCAGACAGCGAGTTGCCGGTGAAGCTGAGTGCGATATCAACCAGCACTGTGGCGTGGAATAAGGTAACCAGCAGCGCCAGTATCAGCAATAAAATGGCTGCACTGCTGGAGGTTAGGCGTTCAGCAAAACTGCGCCGTAAGCTCAGGTAGATATACACTTCTAAAGCGCCAATCAATACAAAGGCCAGATCGGACCAACTTAGGCTAAGTAAGTCTGCGCGATACACTTCAGCAAAATTCTCCGAGCCAATATGAAAGGCGTGTAGCCAATAGATAGGAAAGGCCACGGCGAGCAGTAACGCCGCAATACCGGGTGCAACAAATTCGTGCTTTAACATAGTAACTCCTGTTTACAATTAACCGCGCTTACTCCGTGTCAGTATCATTGTTTATATATTGCAAAATATCGCCAGGCTGACAACTCAGCGCCTGACAAATAGCCGCCAGCGTACTAAAGCGGATGGCTTTTACCTTTCCTGTTTTTAGCAGCGACAGATTTGTCATAGACACACCCACCTGCTGCGATAACTCAGTAAGAGACATCTTCTTTTTAGCCAGTTCGATATCGAGATTAATTTGTATATTCATAGTACAAACTTTAGCCTGTTAATTTGCGTATATCAATAAATATTTTACGATAAACGTAAATTTATAGTTTTGATCGGATTATTTGCAGCGACAAAACTCAGAATTGTGACTTGTCTTTGCGGTCTGATGCACTTTGTGCAAAGATCGGGAGCTTAACTTGTTGTAAGATGCAATAGACATGGCGCAGCGGCTGATTCGCGGCTCAATATATAGAAAGGATTAGGTTTAACCATGAAAAAGCTGTCGAGTGTGCAAAAGAAACAACAAGCGTTAGTCATGGACGTCGTCACCACGCTGGAACAGCAAGCCATGCAGCAATTAGCCGGCGTGCAGCAATGTTGGTTTAGCATGGAATACAATGTGTTCCCCAGCTCGCTATTAGTGCGTTTGCAATTTGTAGAGCAGGCGGCGTTAGATGCGGCGCAGGCAGTGTTATTGCCGTGGCAAAAAAAGCTCAGTGGCTTATTGTTAAAAAAGGGCGTAGTGCTAAAAGATATGCGCAAACATTTGGTGTTTACGTTAAGTGGGCCAGAGAGTTAAGGCTGGCCCACTGCATGTTTAAGGTTTGTTTTGCAGGTAGTTTAACAGCTCATAATAATCTTCAGCGGTTTTCACATCTTCCGGTAAATCACCATTCACCAGATACTTACCTTTAACCACCACACTGGGTACGCCTTGAATACGGTTATCGAGCATTTCACGGTTGGCTTGCTCCATCGCTTGGCGTACGGCTGGCGATTGTGCCAGTTCAGTTAATTGTTTTGGATCGAGCCCATGTTGCTCCATGAACGCATTAATTGCTTGGGTATCGGGCATGGTGTTTTGTTGTTCCCGTGTTTGCCGATACAGTTCAAACAATGGCTCAACTAACTGCTCATTACCGCTTTGTTGCAAGGCATAAAACACACTGGCATCAAAAGCCCAACGCTCGCCTAGGGCAGGATGCTTGCGTACCAACACCACATCCGGATTGGCTTGCAGATAATTGCGTAAGGTCGGTTCAAAGTTTTGACAATGTGGGCAACCTAACCAAAAGTATTCAGTAATGTAACGCTGATGCGCGGCTTCAAGTACCGGGTTGGCTAAAACAGTGTAGTGGCTACCTTCGGTAAACGCACGACTGGCTGCAGCAGGAGCCGCTTGTTCCACGGTGGTTGTCGGAGAATTACTGCTTGGCTCAGGCGAACAGGCGCTGATCATTAAAAAAGCGGAGCTAAGGAGTAAGGTTCGGTGAAAAAACGTCATAAAGATTCCTAATCAGGTTATAAACACCACAGATGCGTGTATCGAGTGTAATCACTTTAGCGCAGCAGTACAATCGCTAGGCTTCACCGCTAGGCTGGGGCTGCCGTTTTTTAACAAGACACGGTATGATAGTTTTTTTTCTTGTACAGGTTTCAAGCCATGTCGTTTTATTTAGGGGCTTATGCCGCCTCTCCTAATGTATCGGGTTGGGATCCCCAACTTGAAGCTGCTTATTATCAACAGTTAAAAAGCTTAGAATCGGTTCGTGGCTTAGAGCACCCTTTTTTAGGCAGTTTGCATGCGCAGGATGATCAGTGGTTTTTGCAGCATATTGATACTAAATGGGATTTTGTTTTTACCACTATTCCTGGCGTGATGAACGCTTTAGCCACCTTACCTACATTTGGCTTGGCATCTACGGATGAAGCCGGGCGTGAAGCCGCGATTGCCTTTATGCGCCAAGCGAATCATGCCATTGCTAAGTTGAATACCCATCTGAAACGACAAGCCGTGACCGCCATTATGCTACATAGCGCGCCAGCACGGCATAACTGTGCCGGTTCTGCTGCGGCGTTTAAAACATCTATGCAAACCTTGTTAAGTTGGGATTGGCACGGTGCGCGTTTGCTGGTAGAGCATTGTGATGCCTTAATCGACAGCCATGCGCCGTCTAAAGGGTTTTTAAGTTTAACCGATGAGTTAAGCGTGTTATCTGAATTGAATGCCACCCAAGCGCCTGAGCTACCGCTAGGCGTTGTGATTAACTGGGGCCGTT
Organism: Alishewanella sp. SMS8; assembly: GCF_030737935.1. NCBI lineage: Bacteria > Pseudomonadati > Pseudomonadota > Gammaproteobacteria > Alteromonadales > Alteromonadaceae > Alishewanella > Alishewanella sp. SMS8. The sequence continues at coordinate 1,293,649 of NZ_JAPJEA010000001.1, read as the reverse complement.
CAGTGTTAGAAACACGGCAGCCCGACGGCGCCTTACAGCATATCGCCGCAGCCAAAGCCCAGGGCTTGCTCGCCGGCGTGATGTTCTCGGGTATTTCTGATCAAGCCACCGAATATGGCGCTTGGCGAGACAGCCATCAACCGGCACAAACGAATGATTTAGTGGCGTTTGGTGAGCCAGGTTCTTGGTTAACCGAGCAAGCAGTGGCAGACACCTTACAAGCTTGCCAAGGGGTTAATTTAGCAGTACTGGGTTTAAAAATAGGCATTCGCCCACACAGCGCCGATTTAACCCTACGGCTGAATTATTTGCGGGCACAGCTTGGTATGCTGCAACGGCAGGTGGCGCTTTGTCGCTGAAGCTTGGCACACTGAATTTCAGTTACTAAATTTGATAAAAAGCAGAGGGATATATGAAAGCGATTGGCTATCAACACTCACTAGCAATTAGCGATGCGGCAGCATTATTGGATATTGAAGTACCGCAACCAGTGGCCAGCGGCCATGATGTGTTGGTGAGGATCGCTGCGATCTCGGTTAATCCGGTAGATACAAAAATTCGGCAACGTGTCACACCGCCAGCCGGCGAATATAAAATTTTAGGTTGGGACGCAGCGGGAGAGGTTGTTGCTGTTGGCGAAAAAGTGCAGCATTTTGTGCCGGGCGATAAAGTCTTTTACGCCGGTGCATTGCAGCGCTCAGGCTCGAATGCAGAATATCAGCTGGTGGATGAACGTATTGTCGGCAAAATGCCGGCGAACCTCAGTTATGCAGAAGCGGCAGCTTTACCCTTAACGGCGCTAACGGCCTGGGAAATGTTGTTTGACCGCCTAGATATTGCTACGCCTAGCTTAAAGCATCCGAAACCGGTGTTACTGGTGGTAGGGGCTGCCGGTGGTGTCGGTTCGGTATTGTTGCAACTGGCGCGTCAATTAACCACGGTAACGATTGTCGCGACGGCTTCCAGAGCAGAAACACAAGCCTGGGTGCGAGAGATGGGCGCGCACTATGTAATTGATCACAGTAAGCCGTTGTTAGCGCAGTTGCAGGCGCTGGGTATTGATGCAGTCAGCCATGTGGCGAGTTTAACCCATACAGATGCCCACTATGCAGAGTTAGTGAAAGCGCTGGCACCTCAAGGTAAGCTGGCATTGATTGACGATCCGGTCGGTGGCTTGGATATTATGCCGTTGAAGCAAAAAAGTATTTCTCTGCATTGGGAGTTTATGTTTACTCGGTCGTTATTTGCTACTGCCGATATGCAGGTACAACATCAGATATTAACCGATCTTGCCAAGCTGATTGAACAAGGCCAAGTCAAAAGCACGTTGCAACAACAATTAGGCACTATTAACGCTGCCAATTTACGTAAGGCTCACGCACTGTTGGAAAGCGGTAAAGCGATGGGCAAGATTGTGTTGGCAGGATTTTAAGTGTCAGACCTGACAGAGCAACCGGCTGTGTCAGGTCTGCAATAGGGCGTTAGGCTATTTGTAAATCAGTACTGAAACTACTGTAGTAAGATTTAAATAGCACTTTTTCTAGCGCCAAAAACATGGCTTGATTGATCGGATAATGCTTGTTGCCCAATTCATAATCTAGCTCGTTTACCTGCTCTTTGGCTGACATCATCATCGGTGGCGGATGCTCAGTCAGCATAATCAGGTGTTGTTGGTACTTTTCTGCTTTATCACTTTTGATGGTTTTACACACCGAAAGTGAGGTTTTGCCCATTTTGTCACGGTATCCTGCCGTACCAAAAACTCGGCAAATACTAGGCCGCTGCTGATACACAGTGCATTGCCCTTGCTTGCCATCAAACGATAGCCGCTGGTAAAAAAAGCAACCAGTAACCTCTGGTAACTCTTCGAGTTGTGTCAGTGTTTGCTCGGCTTTACCCTGATCAAACAGGTGTAATGCCAGCGGTAACATTTCTAGCACGGTCGCTTCAATAGTGGGTTGAGTGCAGCACTCACCACAGCTACTACGACAGCTTAAACCGCTGTCTTGCTGATAACTTGAAAATGTGTCCGCCATTTCGCCATACACAGCCTCAACACGACGCGATAACTCACGCAGTCGTTGCATTTAAGACTCCGAACGAAATAACTAAAGAATAGTCGATAGAAACGGCGATTTGCCGCGACGTCATTCTAGGGTGCTATGGCCTCTGTCTGCAAGAGGTAGTTGAAAATATAGTCAAAGATCACGACGGGCAAACTGTAAACGTGCTTTAGGAATATGCAGTAATAAAAAAGTGGAGATGGTCAAAACAAACAATAAGCTAGTATTAAGCCACTGCACGAAGTTGGCCATGTAACTAAGTTGCAGAAGTAATAACTGCAAGGTAGCCGCCACCGCTAGTAAGGAAAACCGTGGCGTGTAGCGGACCTGCGTGGTTAAACTAATAAATAATGCCTGCAGCAACGTGATGCTTAACACTAAAGTCATGCAGATAAATAAGAGTTTAAGCTTCATGGGGCCCGAGGCAAATAACGGGCTAAACAATAGTAACAAGGCCAGCAAGAAACTGCCGCTATTCAGCCATAAACCATAGCCTGAACTTTGCCGAAGTAAACTAAAACGGGCAAACAAGCTTAAGCAAGCTAAGCTCGCCCCAACACTAATGTAAATAAATACCGCGTTCATTTCCGGATGTAATGGCCATAAGCGACTAAAGGCTTGGCCATTAAGCGTAATTAACACTAATAAAAAGGCCAGATAAAATCCCGCTAAGGCATACAGTGCTGGTTGATGTTGCTGCACACCCCGGCACAGTGCTAGCAAGACCAGTAACAGCAGGGCGCCATTAATCATACTGTCTTGTTGTAACTGCTGCTGGCTTGCTTCGAGCAGCGGTGCAAGCGAAGAAATGCTTAATTCGGTTCCTATCATGGCGGCATCTTCTAGCTTAATTAACACACTGGTTTGCTCTGCAATGTCAAAGCGCAGCGGTTGTGAAAAGCTGTAAAGCGGCAAGGGCCGCTCACTAAATGGAAATGCGCTACCGCTGCGCCCCAGAAATTGCACGCTAGGGATGTCGGTTGCGACTTTATAAAAACTGACTTTATCGACGGCGAGAAAATGATAGCTCAGCACCGCATCCCAGGGTTCAGGGTATGGGTTTTTAATTTTGGCTAACAGCCAAACGGCTTGTTGTGCGGTGATCCTAAGGGTATTTTGTTGGGGGGTTAGCGCGGTAAAGTTATGAAATAACGCGGGGTCGGCGACCAGTTCATTGGCCGACAGTGACACATCGGTGATTTGATACTGTAGCTCGGTTAACCGATGCGGTTGTTGCTGAATAATATCCAAGGTACCGGCAGCATGAACGCTGCAACATAGGCTTAAGCATAACAAGGCGATGCGGGCTAAGGTCAGAAAAGGTGACAAGCTGTGAACCTCAGGTTAAAAAATAGGATATTTGCTTACTACTCTAGCAGAGGGTTACGGCTATCAGCCAGATAATCCCCAATTTCGGTCATAAATTCTTTGCCGTAACGACTTAACTTCGTAAAACCCACCCCTGAGACCGCGAGCATGGCGGCGTTATCGGTGGGTAGCTTGTGGCACATATCAATCAGCGTTGCGTCACTAAATACCACAAAAGGTGGCACGTCATCGCGCTCCGCTATGGCTTTGCGCAGTGTTCGCAGGCGGGCAAATAATACCTTGTCATGTTTTTGTTGGCCAAGCTTCGCCGGCGTTTTACTGCTGGCTTGAAGGCGAGGCACCGCCAGTTGCAGTGGGTGTTCACCTCGCAGCACTGGGCGTGCCGCGGGCAATAAACGTAATACCGAATGCTGAGTAATATCTTGCTGTAACAAGCCAAAGTGAATGAGTTGTCGAAAAATACTTAACCAATAATCATGGCTGAGTTGTTTACCTAGGCCCCAGGTAGAGAGCTTGTCGTGCCCAAGCTCTTGAATTTTATGATTTTGACTGCCGCGTAGCACTTCAATCACATGGTGCAGGCCATAGTTTTGGCCTACCCGATAAACACAAGACAACGCCTGTTGCGCGGTTTGGGTACCATCAAATTGCTGTGGCGGGTTTAAGCAAATATCACAGTTGCCACAGGGTTGTTGTCGCGCTTCGCCAAAGTAATTTAATAACACCAGTCGGCGGCACGTTTGCGCTTCGGCAAAAGCGGCCATTGATTGAAAGCGCTGCCACGCCACTTCTGCGCGTTGCGGGTTATCTTCGGCTTCCAACCAGCGTTTCATTCTGGCGATATCAGCCGGATCAAATAACAGCAGCGCTTCTGCTGCCACGCCATCTCGTCCTGCGCGCCCCGTTTCTTGGTAATAAGCTTCAATAGTGCGGGGGAGTTCAAAATGCACCACAAAGCGAATATTCGGTTTATTAACACCCATGCCAAAGGCCACGGTAGCCACAATAATACTGATATCATCGCGTTTAAAGGCGTCTTGTGCCTGGTCACGTTGGGCTGCGTCATAACCTGCATGATAAGCGGCCACGCGAAAGCCCCGCTCGGCTAATTGTGCGGTGAGTTCATCTACTTTTCGCCGCGAACTGCAGTAAATAATGCCGCTGTTATTTTCTTGTTGTTTTAAATAAGCCAGCAGTTGTTCTAATGGCCGAAATTTTTCTTGTACTGTGTAGCGAATATTCGGGCGATCAAAACTGCCGCGATAAATCAGTGGGTTGTTTAGATCGAGTTGTTGCAAGATATCTTGCTGAGTGCCGGGATCAGCGGTAGCGGTTAATGCCATCACCGGCGTGTCAGGAAAACGCTGTTTTAATTGCGCTAACGCCATGTAATCAGGGCGGAAATCATGGCCCCACTGCGAAATACAGTGTGCTTCGTCAATAGCAAATAAGCTCACCCCCACTTCTTGTAAGCGAGCAATGAAATTGGGTTGCAATAAACGCTCGGGTGCCACATACAGTAATTTCAAACTGCCATTATGTAACTGGCTAAAGACCTCTTGCACAGCATCACGACTTAAACTGCTATTAATAAACTCGGCCGCAATACCATTGGCTTTTAACGCATCGACCTGATCTTTCATCAGCGACATTAGTGGCGAAACAACTAAGGTCACTTTGGGTAAGTGCAGAGCAGGTAGCTGATAACAAAGTGATTTACCACCACCGGTTGGCAGTAATACAAAGCAATCCCGCTGTTGCATCGCCGCACCAATAATTTCAGCCTGGCCTTCACGCCAGGCGTCATAACCAAAGGTTTGTTTTAGGGCGGGTAGCATTTGCTCAAGCACGCGGTGTCGTTCTCCGGTAAAAAAGAGGCGTATTGTAAGCAGAAATGCCACAAAGTTATACCCCAACAGGCTTTGCACTGAACAGCAGAGGCAGTACACTGGCAAAAACCTATAAGAATAAGACGATTACATGACACCTGAACAATTGCTGCCCTATATTGCTGGCGTTTTTAATGAAATGCCCTTTAATAAACTCATCGGTTTAACCGTCACTCGCTTCGATGAGGACGTGGCTGAAGTGCGTTTTAATTGGGCTGAGCAACTCGTTGGCAACCCATTACAGCAAATTTTGCATGGCGGTGTGATAGCTTCGGTACTGGATGTGGCGGGAGGGCTGATGGCCGTATCCAGTGCCTTAGGTCGTGTGCAGCAAGTTGCACCAGAGCAGTTGCACGCACGTTTCGGTAAAATGAGCACTATTGATATTCGCACCGATTACTTAAGGCCGGGCCGTGGCAACGTGTTTATTGCTAGCGCCAGAGTGATCCGTGCTGGCAATAAAGTGGCAGTTTGTCGTATGGAACTGCATAACGAGCTGGGTATTCATATCGCGTTGGGAACCGGTACTTATCTGGTGGGGTAGTTGCAAAGTTTGTTTACGCATAAGTCTTAATAAAACAGTCTTAAGGCACACTGTGCTTTCGTTATATGATGCACAAAGTTAAAACACGAAGGAGCGTCAAGTGCTGAGCTTATTAGATATTATCGCATTAGTTTGGTTTAGTTTAGCTTGGGGAGGCTACACACTCTACGCGAAACGCCGTGCGAAAGTGGTGAGTTGTTTGTCATTTGAGCTGCGCCGTAAGCGAAACCATTGGATGCAGCAGATGTTACGGCGTGACAATAAGATGGCGGATGTCGGGCTGATTTCTACCCTTGAGCGCAACGTGACCTTTTTTGCTTCAAGTTGTTTGTTAATTATGGCCGGTTTGCTAACGGTGCTGACATCGAGTGAACGCTTAAAGACCATGCTGAGCGGGCTGATCCCGTGGAGCGCGCAAACCGAAACACAAATTCAAATTAAGATTTTGTTGTTAGCACTGATTTATGTGTTCGCCTTTTTTCAATTTACCTGGTCATTACGCCAATACGGTTTTTGTGGGGTATTAATTGGTGCAGCGCCAGATGGACGCGAGATGGCGACAGAAGAACAAGATTTGTATACCAGCCGCACGGCCAAGGTGATTGATCAAGCCAACCACTCGTTTAACTATGGCCTGCGCGCCATCTATTTTTCGCTAGCGGCACTGACCTGGTTTATTGATAGCAGTTTGTTTATGGGGGCAACTGTGGTGGTGGTATTGATCTTAAAACACCGAGAGTTTCATTCTAAGGTATTAAAAGCCCTGCAGCAGTGCTAAGGGGTTAAAGCAAACGCCATCGCTTATCATGAAAATAAGCGGTGGCGTGTGATTAATTCCGCTTATTGCGGGCTTTCAAAGGCTTTAATAACCCGAACTACACCTTCGACATTACGGGCAATATCAACTGCTTTATCTGCTTCAGGCCCACCTACTAGCCCCATTAAAAACACTTCAGCGTTTTCGGTAACCACTTTGATGTTTAAACCACTGACATCATCATCGGCTAACAACTTACTTTTTACTTTAGTGCCAATCCAACTATCGCGGGTACGGGTGGTCAGTGAGGTATTGTTGCCAAGGCGAATTTGGTTATGCACCATTTTTACGCTGGCTATATCTTGCACTAAACGTTGTGCTTGCTCGCGAACTTGCTCGCTTTTGGCTTGGCCGGTGAGCAAAATCACGCCATTGTAGCTCGTCACATTCAGATTACTGCCTTTAGCGGTGATGTCGTTATCACCTAATGCCCGGCGTGCTTTTAGCACTATACCGTTATCATCAATTTGCGAACCTAAAGTGCGGCGATCATTAGCGGCGGTCACCGCGGTTGCGCCTCCGGCTACCACGGCTGCAGCACAACCTTGTAGTAATAGAATAGCAGCTAAAACACTGGCTAATTTCATCATATTAAAACTCTCCTTGCTGTGGAAACAGCGTCATATCGATCAATTCACAAAGGCAGTGTAGTAAAAAGGTGTAACATTCAATCACCCGTGCCGGACGGTGTGCCGGCACTTTTAATTCAACATCTTGTTGATTTAATAACCCGGATAAATCACTGCTGTTATCTACCGTGAGGGCAATTACTTTCATATCGTTGGTCAGTGCCGCTTCGGTTGCACGGATCAGACTTTGTTCTGCACCATTAAGTGAAATCACCACTAAAATATCCGCAGCTTGACCTAACGCTTTCACTTGCCTCGCTAAGTAATCATGATTTTGTTGGTTAGCCGGTTGCAGACTAGAGTGATCCGCTTGTAAAGCAAAAGCCGGTAAACACGGGCGCTCGGTTTCAAATTGATCCAATAACAGTTGGGCAAAATGGCTGGCTAAATTAGCGCTGGCCCCTTCGCCACAACAAATCACCTTACCGCCATTAATCAGCGTTTGCACTATCATTAGCGCACCGCTTTCAATTGGGCCAGCTAACGCTTCGCTGGTGGCGATCATGGTTTGGATATTTTCACTAAACAGGTGTCTGATATGTTCTTGCATCCGGGGTCCTGTTAACTAAAGGCATTTTGCAGCCAGTTATATTGATAGGGCGCTTGGCCTTCAATGGCTACTACATCTATGCGACAAGGCTGTTGGCTAAGTCGATGCTGCTGTTGATAATACTGTACGGCTTTTAACACTTTTTGTCGTTTGGCTGGCGTAATGGCGGCTAGTGCCCCACCAAACGCTGTGCTCGCCCGATATTTTACCTCAACGAACACCCAGTAAGGGCCTTGGCGCATAATTAAATCAATTTCACCGAGCTTACAGCTAAAATTCTGTTGCACCAAGCTTAGGCCTTGTTGCTGCAAAAATTGCAGCGCTAAGGCTTCATATTGCTGACCAAGCTCGTTCATGCGGGCTTATGGCTCTTGCACCGCAACCAAACGGTTGCTGCGGTAACTGCCCCAGCTTAATTGCCGGCTAATACTGCCATCGGCGTTGACGGTCAGTCGGCCAGTAAAACCGGGATGGCTTAAACTGGGTAATTGTTGCTGTTGCTTTAGGCTGCCAATAATGTGATAGGCGTCATAGCCCATTGCGAATAATCGCTGCAGGGTTTCATCCTGCTCACTAAATAATTCAAGGTATTGCTGCCGAACCTTTTGACTGTGCTGTTCGTTTAACAACCAAGGCGTTTCGGTAAACGTGAGGCCGTTTAGATCGCGTAAATCATTAGCATCACCGCCGGCGCTGTAGCTGCGAGAACTGGCGTAAATAGGCAGCTTTGGCGCGGTTTGCATCACCGAGACATCGACAAAAGGTTTAAACATTCTGGTTTGCACCGGATCGGCAAGTAAATAAATAGCATCAATATCTAAGCGGCTATGCGCTTCACTTTCCACACTGCCAGGAATTAAACCGGAGATCAGCCGAATACGCTCGCGGCTGCTGTCTGTTTCTAATAACCGGGTAATTAAAGCTTCTAATTCAGCTTTGGCTTCAAATTGGTAGCTCTCGGGTGCCTCATGGCCCAGAGCTTGCCATTGTCGGGTAAAGTGTTGCTGCATACGCTGACTAATGGCATTACGTGAGCTGATGATCACAGGCCGCTTATAATTTTTTTGCGCAAACAATTGCACCATCTGCGCCGCTTCATCTTCCAAATTTAAAGCAAAGTAAAAGCGGTCAGGTTGCGCCGGTAATTGACTGTCACGGCTGTTTAAAAACAAGGTTGGGTAAGTCCAATCGGCTTGTTTACTGACTTGTTCTACCTGATCTTTTAACAGAGGGCCAATCACAAAGTCGATTTGTTTCGCTGCTAATTGCTGTTGAATGTCGGCAACCGATTGCTGACTATCAATAAACAGCAATTCACGAGGTAAGCTGTTATCCGCGCTGGTAGCGGCCAGTAAGCCATATTGAATTGCTTTAGCATGTTGCTGAAATTGACCACTAAGCGGCAATAATACGGCGATACGCTTTGGTTGATAAGGCGTTAGGGCCAATTGCTGTTGTAAAGCCTTTGGTAATTGCGACAAGCTCGGTAACTGCGGATAACGTTGTTGCCATTCGGTTAGCGCATTATTTAATTGCTCGGGGTTGCCCAGCTTATTGCGTACCACTTCTAATAAATTGAGCCAACCGCGCGCGCGCTGGCCTGCACCCACTTGTAAGTTGGTGAGTTCGCTATGACTTAAAGCACTGAGCTGCGGCCATAACTGTTCATGTAATTCAGCATAGCTGTTTAGTAGCGTAGGGTTGTTGCCGAGCATCTCATCTAATTGCAATAAACTGCGGGCTGCAGCGTAAGCGCGCTGTTGCTGTTGATACAGTTTGGCACTGGACCATAAAAAGGCAGCTTGATCGCTCGGCGCGAGTTGTGCGCGGTTAGTTTGCTCAATCAGTTGTTCGGCTAACGCCAGCTCGTCATGTTGTAGATAAGCTTGTAACAACAGCACCTGATTACGCTGGCGGATCAGCGCACTGTCGCTTTGGCGTAAGGTATCGGTAATGGCTAAGGCCAATGCGCTGTTTTGCTCTAACAAGGCGGCTTCGGCGGCTTTTAATAAGCGAATTTGTTGCGCCTCGCCCTGATAAGTTGCGGCTTGGGCTAACAATTGCTCAGCCGAAAGTGTTGCCGGTTCGGGGGTTTCGTCTTTGGCTAGCTCGGTAATCAGCTCGCGCTCAGCCGTGCTACTTTGCTGCGGAATGGTTTGCGCACAGCTGCTGACTAAGGCGGCCAAGGTTAAAATAAATAGCGGCTTAAATTTGCTGGTTTTCACAATGCACAGTACCATAGAGTTTTCGTGGTGTTATCTTACTGACACAACCCGTTAAGCTCAAATAATTAGCGAAATATGACCAAACAAAGCGGTTCTCTTTATGTTGTGGCCACGCCGATAGGCAATCTGGCTGATATTAGCCAGCGGGCGATAGCCACCTTACAGCAGGTTAGCTGTATCGCAGCTGAAGATACTCGGCACAGCGGCAAGTTATTACAACACCTTGGTATCAGCAATCGATTGCTGGCTTTACATGATCACAATGAAAAACAACGCGCCGCCAGCATTATTGAAAAATGCCTTGCTGGTGAAGATGTTGCGTTAATTTCTGATGCCGGCACGCCATTGATCAGTGACCCTGGTTACAGCCTAGTGCGTTTATGCCGTGAAGCCGGTGTACCCGTAGTGCCGGTTCCAGGTCCTTGTGCCTTGATTACCGCCTTGTGTGCTGCCGGTTTACCGACCGATAAATTTCAATTTATTGGCTTTTTAGCCGCCAAATCGAGCCAACGGCAAAAGCAATTAGCCGATGTTCCGGCCAATGCTGGCACCATTATTTGTTACGATACGGCACGACGTATTTTAGATACTTTAGATGACGTTGCCGCAGTACTAGGTGCTGAGCGGCAACTGGTGTTAGCGAAAGAACTGACCAAAACCTTCGAGCATTTTGCCTATGGCAACGCCGCGCAAATTCAGCATTGGTTGCGCGAAGATCCACAGCGCTGCCAAGGTGAAATGGTGTTAATGATTGCCGCCGAAGTCGAAAAGCCGGCTTCAGAGATCAGCGCAGAGGCACAGCGTACGCTGCAACTGTTGTTAGCAGAGTTACCGCTCAAGCAAGCCGCTGCGTTAACTGCGCAAATTCATAACGAAAAGAAAAATGTGTTATATCAATTTGCCCTAGGGCTGAAAAGCCCTGATTAAACGCGGCTCAAAAGTAGTAGAGGTTGCGTGCTGCGTCGAAGGTCAGGCTGTCTTCGGCAGTCTGGCCGTTAAAGGCTAACTGAAAAAAACTGCGCACTTGCGAATTCTCCAGTGGCTTACCTTCAAAGTAAGCATGCGAAGTACCGACATGAGCCTGCCCAGTAAAATTAATATAGGTGGCGGTTTTAGATTCTAAGCAGCGTAGGTAATGCCCTAAACGCGCTCTTTGTTTCTCACCCATTTTCATGCGCGATGCCCGTAGCGCACTATCATGTTCATTCAACGTGATATACAAACGATTGCGACACTGAATATTATCTACCCAGTTAGCGTGCCCCGCGTTGTTCGCATCTGCGGCCACCATCACAATATTATCGAAAATTAACTGATCACCGGCATAAACGCTGGAGCTTAACAAATGTTTGTACAGATAATTGCCCATACTGTGTAGCATCAAATTAATGGTAAAGGGGCAGCGCGCAGCGGCCGCGGCCGTAAAATAGCGATCCCACTTTTCAGCGTCATCACCAAATTTTGCCTCGGTTGTTTGTTCTAATTGTTCGACATAATCGGCATGCAGTTGCTGCACAATACTTTGTAAACGTTCTAGCACCCGGTTAAGTGCGCCAACTGAGGCCAGCGCATCGCGTTTGTCGCTCTTATAACTTAAAACACCTTGTACACCGCCACCATTCGCAGGCCAGCTAAAAATCACCACTTCTAAATTATAGTTTTGCTCAAGCTGTTCTGCGCGATCGAGCACCGAGGCTAAATCGTTATTAAAGCCATGCACATACAACATGAGGTGGCGCGATGGGGTGTAGTTTTTCAGTTTACTGACCAATTGCTTGGCAACGTACTCACTGGCAAACATGCTGTCTTGCTCTTGGGCTTTTTTGGCGGTCACTGCTTGTCCTGCGGCGTTCACTCGATCTGGAAAGACATTGATGTGCCATTTGCTATTCACGCGGCTGGCTTCAGCCAAACGTAATTCATTCGGGCCTTCTGCGGGTTTGTCGCCAAAAGCGGTTTTTACGGTGGTTTTGCCTACATTTACGCGCCGATTGGTAATAATAAACATGTTGGCTCCTTATTGAACTAAGGTAGCGAATAAGGCTGGGAGTCGCTGTTGAGGGGACGTTATCGGGTTAACTATAGTTGGCCATGGCGGCTTTGCCATCGAATGATGGCACTTAATGCGAGCATTTGTATTGCAACAGGCAAATATGCTGTTGTCGGCGCGGCTTTTGCGTATAATGGTCAGCGGAGTGGGTCAAGGCAATCGCTGCTTGCGCAAGCAAGGGGAGGAAAGTCCGGGCTCCACAGGGCAGGGTGCCAGGTAACGCCTGGGAGGCGCGAGCCTACGACTAGTGCAACAGAGAGCAAACCGCCGATGGCTCAGTCTTTCTTCGGAAAGCCTGAGATCAGGTAAGGGTGAAAGGGTGCGGTAAGAGCGCACCGCGCGACTGGCAACAGTTCGTGGCACGGTAAACTCCACCCGGAGCAAGATCAAATAGGCCCTCTATGGCGCGGCCCGCGTTGAGGGCGGGTAGATTGCTTGAGGCTTAGGGTGACCTAAGTCCTAGAGGAATGATTGCTACTCTGGCAACAGAGCACAAAACCCGGCTTAATGACCGACTCCCCTAATAAAGAAAACCGCACGTTGCTAAAGCAACGTGCGGTTTTTTATTGCGGCGGTGTTAACTCACCTTACATAAACTTGTAATCAAGCAGTAAGGTAAAGGAACGGCCACGTGGATCGGCAATACGCGGTTCCCATGCTGCACCGGCTGCAAAGTCGTTTTGGTGTGCAGTAAAAGGTGGATCGCGATCAAAGATGTTTTTAATGCCAAAGGTAAAGCTGACATTGTCGAAGCCGCTATAGCTCAAACTATAGTTATAGGTGGTATAGCTGCTGACTTCTGGGTTCCAATCGTCTGGAATGTAGCTGCCATTACGCACGCTAACCGGTAATTCATCCTTGTAACCGTCGCGGAATAACTGGCTTAACGTATGGCTCCAATCGCCTTTCACATAGCTTAGGTTCAGCGTATGTTTCCACTTGATCGGCAGGTTGTAATAACGAACATATTCACCTACTAAGTTATCGCTGTAAGGTAGCGAATCTAAGCCTTTGCTCTTGAAGCTGTCGATATAACTACCGTTCATATTTAAGCGCCAATTACCGTCGGCAAACTCGCCGCTTAAATTAGCGTCTACTTCGATACCTCGGGTTAGAGTGCCGCCTGAGTTGATATAACGACGGTCGATGGCGATCACTTGACCGCTACTATCACGGATCCAGTTTGCTTGGAACTGATCATAGTTTGCAATCAATACATCACGAGGCGCGGAGCGGATCGTGTCGGTACGTTCAATTTCCCACCAGTCGACACTGAAGTTAAAATTGTCATAAGGCGCGGCCACAAAACCGATGCTCTTCTGCTCTGATTCTTCAGGTTGCAGATCTTCTTTACCACCGAAAATCTCTACCGGGCGAATAGAAGCACAACCGGCCACTGTTTCACTGGCGATACCGCTAGCACAGGTGGCAGGATCGGCTAAATCAAGACCAGTGTATTGCGATTCAGTGACGCCGTTAAACAGCTGGTTAAAGGTGGGGACTTTAAAGCCCGTGCTATAAGCACCGCGCACTAAGAAGCCCTCTACTGGCCGCCAAGTAAAGCTCACTTTCGGGTTAGTTGTACTACCAAAACCATCATATTTGTCATAACGACCCGATAAGCTGACATCTAAACTATCGAAAATCGGTAGATAGAATTCAGCAAAGACCGCCTGAATATCTCGGCTGACTTTATCTAACACGTTGGCATTATCGAATGGCGCGTTAAAAATTGGCCGCATCTCAGCGCGTTCATCACCATTAAATTTAAACTCTTCACGGCGTAAATCGACACCGAACGCCGCTTGTAATTCACCGCCAGGTAAGTCAAAACCAAAACCGCCACTGATGGTGGCATCTAACTGCGTCATTAATGACTCGCCACCATACAATTTAACACCGGTGGCGGAAGCGGCCTCTAATGCTGCGATACCAGCGGCAGACTGGCTTTGACCAGGTAATAAGAAGGGGTTAATTAAACCGCTGCCTAATACTTGTTGCAGTTCAGCGGTGTAATGGTAACCACCGCCAAGGACAGATTCTGACTCACTTGATGCGCGTGATAAACCTGCGGTGTAGTCCCACTCAATACCAGGAATAATACCTTCAAATGCCGCCATTAAACGATAAGAATTGGTTTCAGTATCAATTTCACGACCACCACAGGCCATACAACGCCAGCGATAAGCAATGGGTTGGCCATAATTGAGTTGTGATGCGCCAAAGTAATTGGCTAAAGCATTGTAAATGGTGTTGTAAGACGCACCGGTGCTAGGATACCAAGTGGCAGGACCAAAGGTCGATCCAGGGGAAATTTGGTTCGGTTCAAAGGCCTTACTGACATCGACTTTGGAAGCAACCAATTCTAAATAAGCACTGTGATTCTCGTTCAGTTTAAACGAGGCACGGCTGATAAAGTCCGTACTTTCTTGCGGCTGTTGAATACGTGCGGCTGCAGGATAGTCCCACGCACAGGCATAACGTGAAGATTCCGAGCTCCATAACTTTTGATCGTAAGGGCCCATCATATCGCCGCCACTTTCACAGCCCGCCGCACCCGGTAAATCTAAAATGTTTACCGCAATGACTGATTGGCCATCACGTGGATCGACTAAACCGGTGCCAATTAAGTTGGGCTGGGAAGCACCACGGTTAAACACGGTAGCAAAAGGGGTGCCGCGTGTATCAGGCGATAAGCCGCGATTGGGTTGGAAGGTATTAGAAAAATCGCGATCTGAGCCTTCTAACGTGGTATTTCGTTTAAAAGACAGGGTACCAAACAGGTTCCAACCATCTTTATTAATATCACCTGCACCTAATAATAGGTTGGTGCGGTAAATGTTACCACCACCGGCTTCTGTCACATCCATGAAGGCAGAAGCTTCACCACCGGTGTAATCTTTCTTGGTAATGAAGTTAATGACACCGCCAATTGCATCAGTACCGTACATGGCAGAAGCGCCATCCCGAAGCACTTCAACGCGCTCTAGGGCTGCAAAGGGGATTGAGTTTAAATCCACTGCGCGGCCTTTTAAGCCGTGTGTGGCAACGCGGCGCCCGTTTAACAATACCAGGGTGGCATCTGCGCCTTGACCCCGTAAGTTCGCTCCTGAAACACCGTTATTACCGCGTTGTTCTTCAGAAACAATACCGCCGTTACTGGCGAGGTTATCTGAGGAGTTACCGGCAATGTTCAGTTGCATCAGTAATTGTTCAGCAGAGGTGATGCCTTGAGCATCAATGTCTGCCTTACTGAATACCGTGAGAGGTAATGAACCTTCAATATTGGTTCTTTTGATATTCGAGCCGGTAACTCTGATGCGTTCAACTTTTGCATCATCGGCTTCCGGGGTTACAGTATCTTGCGCCATGACGACCGTCGAGCTAAAGCCGGCAAGGGCAATAGACTGAATAAGCCTGTTCAACTTCATTGCAATCTCTCCTGGATGTTACACCCTTTATAGTTTTTTATAACGTTGCGCTGCTTAAGCCTTGCGGCGCTGTGCAGGGATGTGTAATTTCTGCACAAATTTAACATAGCAATCTTTTGTTGGTTTTGAAAATAATTTATGCTAAAAATTAATAATATTTGGAATATTTCATTCCTTGATGACCGAGAGTCAAGCAAATGCGTGGTTTTTTAGCTTTAAGATATGCTTTCGCAGGCGGCTTGTTGCTGCTGATAAGTGGCTTAAGCAGTGCTGCGACAGAACATTTCACGTCAGATATTCCCTTGTTAAAAGTTGAGCATTTGTCGCCAGAATATTGGTTAGCTAAGCAGCCCAATGCCGCTGAATTGCTACTTACCCCCAGTCAAATTGCGCAGCGAAATGCCCAAACCTTTGCCCAGCAAGCTGAAATGACTCCAATTGCGGATATTCCGCTACAGTTTAGCCAGGCCGAGCTGCTCAAGGTAATCGAACAGGTAAGTGCTATACCGCAGTCACCGCGTTTTTTTGCCGATGGCAAACCGCTGCAAGAAAGCGATTGGGCGCCCATCCAGCAACAAGTGAATCGTGCCGGTGTTGCGGAAAACACCAGCACACAATTTGCCTTGGTAACGAAGCGCAGTGCTTTGTTAGCCATGCCAACCACGCTGCGGGTTTTTAACGACAGCATGTCGTTAGATTTAAATCGCTTACAAGAAACCGCCTTGTTTGTCGGTGAGCCGGTGGCGGTGTTACATCAAAGCGCCAACGGTCACTGGTCTTTAGTGCAAAACTACCACTATAGTGGTTGGGTGGCGACAGAGGCACTGGCGCTGGCGCCTCGACAACAGGTACTGGCTTATGCTGAGCAAGCGCCTTTTTTAGTGGTTACCGGCGCGCGTGCTTTTAGTAATTATGTACCGAATCAACCGCAGATCTCGGAATTACAGCTGGATATGGGCACCCGCTTGCCGCTATTATCCGCCGCTGCAGTGGGGCATAACCTCTATGGTCAAAATCCGCATGCGAGCTATATCGTGCAATTACCCACACGTAACGCCAAAGGGCAGTTACAGTTAGTGCCGGCGTTGCTGGCGCGTAATCAAGATGTGCATATTGGATATTTGCCTTACAGCACCAAGCATATTGTGCGGCAAGCTTTTAAATACTTAGGTCAGCGCTATGGTTGGGGGTACGACTATAACGGCGTCGACTGCACCGGTTTTTTGGTGGATATTTTCCGCACCTTTGGCTTGCTGATGCCGCGTAACTCAGGTCAGCAAGGCTATGGCGAATTTGGTCAAAATGTGCGTTTTACTGAACAAAGCAGCCATAACACTAAGCTACAGGCGATTAAGCAGGCGCAAATAGGTGATTTTATTTATCGTCCTGGTCATGTCATGTTGTATTTAGGTGAAAGTGCGGGCGAACCCTTCGTGATCCATGCGGTATTTGATCTGGCTTATGTTAATGCCGCTGGCGAATTTTATCGTGGCACCTTAAACAGTGTATCCGTCACGCCCTTGGCACCGCTGTATCTTAGTGCTGAGCAGAGCTATCTGGATCGTATTTATGCTATTAAATCGTTGCGTTAACTGAGGTTATTATGAAAATTACCGATATCCGTTTGGGTATGCTGAAGGTGCCATTAAAGACACCTTTTAAAACCGCGTTGCGCACGGTGAATGAAATTGAAGATGTGATTGTCATTATCGAGACTGATACGGGGCATCGTGGTTATGGTGAAGCTCCGGCCACGGCCGTGATCACGGGTGATATTCATGATTCGATAATCGGGGCGATCCGCACGGTAATGAAGCCCAAATTGGTTGGCCAAGACATCAGTGATTTAAACCATCTGATCCGCATTATTCAAAACTGTATTATGAAAAACTACAGTGCGAAGGCGGCAGTGGAAATGGCCGTGTATGACTTATTTGCCCAGCAATATAAAACGCCGTTATACAAGTTACTGGGTGGCGGTGTACCTAAATTGACGACGGACATTACCATCAGTGTCGATTACATCGATAAAATGGTGGCCGATTCCTTAGATGCTGTCGCCCGAGGTTTTGAAACGCTGAAAGTGAAAGTAGGCAAAGATATTGGGGTCGATATCGAGCGGGTAAAAGCAATTTATAACGCTGTGGCAGGTAAGGCGTTGATCCGCTTAGATGCTAACCAAGGTTGGACCGCGAAAGAAGCAGTGTATGCCCTGCATAAGTTAGAAGATGCCGGTGTACGGCTAGAGCTAATCGAACAGCCGGTGAAATACTATGATCTGGAAGGTCTAAAGTATATTACCGAGCGCGTACATACGCCGGTAATGGCCGATGAAAGCGGTTTTGGGCCACGTGAAGTGATTGAACTGATCAAAATGCGTGCAGCCGATATTATCAATATTAAGTTGATGAAAACGGGCGGTATTTCTAATGCCATCAAGATTGCTGATATCTGCTCGTTTTATGATATGCAATGTATGATTGGCTGTATGCTGGAATCGAGCATTAGTGTGGCGGCAGCGGTGCATGTGGCCGTAGCGAAAGCCGATGTGATCACCAAGATTGACCTAGATGGGCCGTCACTGTGTGCCTTTAACCCGGTCACCAGCAGTGTTACCTTTAATGAAGCGGATATTATTATTGGTGATGCCCCAGGCTTGGGCATCACGGATATTCAGGGTCTACAGATGCTGAGCAGTTAATGCTTTTCCAGTAAACCCATGACTTGGTTATGGTCCGCTAGCTGTTGCCGGTTAGCGGGCTGCTGACATAGCATTAAATACAATAAATGACAGAGGTGCTGCTGCGCTTGTTGTGTAATTAACTGTTGCAGCTGCTCGTCGGTTTCACTGCCCAGCGTGAATAATTGCAAATCCGCCCCCGCGCTTTGCGCACTGGTTTGATAACGTGTTAACGAGATAATCTTAAGTTTGCGCTGTCTGGCAAACACTTCTAACCGCAAAATATCCGCATTTTGACCACTGTCTGAGATTAACAGTAGCACGCTATTAGGTGTGAGTGTGCGTGCCAGTTGTAAACTTAATGCCGGATCGCTGTGATACAAGCCCAGTTTGCCCAGTTCAAGTAAGCGGCATTGCATATCGGCAGCGACAACGGCGGAGTGGCCGCAACCCGCTAATAAAATGCAATCGGCTTTATCTAATAACCGAGCGGCTTGTTTCAAGGTTTTTTCGCTATTAATACTCAGCAGATTGCGAAAGCTTTGTGTCAGCCCTAACTGCAATTGTTCGGCGAGCTGCGCTACGCTACCGAGTGCCGTATTTACGTCTTGTTGTTCACGTTGTAGGGTCGATGCGGTCACTACGGCTTCGGTGATGGCTAGTTTTAAATCGGGATAGCCTTTGTACCCTAATTTTTGACAAAATTTCACCACGCTAGACTGGCTAATGCCAACGGCGTCTGCCAATTGTTGAGATGAATAATCACGCATTAAATGCGAATTATCTAAAATAAAGTCAGCGAGTTTCCGCTCGCTAACGGACAACTGGTCCAACATTCCTTGAATTTTCAATAGACTTAGCATGGTTTTTGCCCTTAAACACCGGCAAAGACGCTGCCAGGGTGATAGCTAATGTAAATTTATATTGAATAAATTATTCCGCAATAGCAAGCACGCAGCTTCACTCTGCGCAAAAGGAATTTCCTACGAAAATCATCCACTTCGCTAGAGCGCTTATTTTAGCTCGATCTTATTCGATCTTTGCCGGTGTTTTTACCTTGACAGCAGCGGAAGCGGCACCCTAAACTGTCTCGTTGTGGGGATATGTGGGTAATTGTGGATCATTTTGGTAAATTTGTGGTGATAGTGGTAGCTGGCACCCCTTTTTGTCGTCTCTGATACTTTACTCGAGCAACGCAAACTCTTAAGGCGGGCAAACTAAGATGTTTCGTGGATCATTTACACTGACATTAGACGAAAAGGGCCGGTTAGCGCTTCCAGCGCGTTACCGTGAACGCCTTATGTCTGAATTTCAGGGCCAAATGATTTGCACCATCGATTTGCACGATCCTTGTTTGTTGCTATTTCCGCTAGCTGAGTGGGAAGAAATAGAAGAAAAACTGAAATCTCTCTCAAGCTTAAATCCTCAGGAACGCCGTTTACAGCGGTTATTACTGGGCAATGCCACCGACTGTGATATGGATAAAAGCAGCCGTATTTTGTTGCCAGCTTCATTGCGGCAACATGCTGGATTAACGAAAAACATCCGTTTGGTGGGCCAATTAAATAAATTTGAAATCTGGGATGAAGCAGCCTGGCAAGAGCGGCTTGCAGCGGATATTGAGCTGGAGCAAGCAGAAGCCGGTACTGTGGAGTTATCAGAACGATTACAGGATTTTGTACTGTAAATGACCACAAGTCCACATATCTCGGTACTGCTAGCGGAAACGTTAGCAGGCCTGGCAATCAAGGCTGATGGCATCTATTTAGATGGCACCTTCGGCCGTGGCGGTCACAGTAGAGAAATAATACAAGCGTTAGGGCCTAATGGCCGCTTATTCGCTATTGATCGCGATCCTTCCGCCATTGCTGCTGCAGCCCCACTGCTCGCCGATGCGCGTTTTCACATCACCCATAGCCCCTTCGCCGCCCTGGCAAACATCGCCGAACAACAAAACATTTTCGGCAAAATCGATGGCATTTTACTGGACCTTGGCGTGTCTTCCCCACAATTAGACGAAGCTGAACGTGGTTTTAGTTTTATGCGTGATGGTCCGCTGGATATGCGGATGGACCCTACAAATGGCTTATCTGCAGCTCAGTGGTTAGCCCATGCCGATGTCGAAGACATTACTTTTGTGCTGCGGGAATACGGTGAAGAGAAATCGGCTTGGCGTATTGCTAATGCCATCGTTGCCCATCGTGCTGAGCAACCCCTCACTCGCACCAGTGAGCTGGCTAATTTAATTAGCAATGTGGTGCCGAAAAGCCCGAAAGAGAAAAAGCACCCTGCAACCCGCAGTTTTCAAGCCATTCGTATTTACGTTAACAGTGAATTGGAGCAGGTGAATTTAGCGTTACAAGGCGCAATGGCAGCGCTAAAGCCTGGCGGCCGGCTTTGTGTGATCAGCTTTCATTCGTTAGAAGATCGCCTAGTGAAACAATTTATGCGTCGCCATTCCAAACCTGAACCGGTGCCGCGTGGCTTACCGTTAACGGATGCGCAGTTATATAAGGCGATCCCGCTGCGCTTAATAGGTAAAGCGATTATGCCTTCTGCCGCTGAGCTGGCTGCAAATCCGCGCTCACGAAGTGCGGTGTTGCGTATCGCGGAGAGGCAGGCGCTATGAAACAAGTCCAGCTGATCAAAATCATTGTCCAGGAACTGCAACAACGCAAGTTAGTTATCGCGTTGTTGTTGGCGTGTTTGCTGTCTGCCCTTGCGGTAGTGCAAATGTCGCATTTAAACCGGCAATTAACGATCCAGCAGGACTTAAATTATCAACAACGTGATCAGCTCGATACCGAGTGGCGCAATTTGCTGTTAGAGCAACGCGCGTTAGCCGAACATAGCCGTGTAGAAGAGATTGCGCGGCAACAGCTGAATATGCAACGCCCTACGGGCGATCGTGATATTACGGTGAAATTACAATGAAACGCCCGGTAAGAAAGGCCCAAGCAAAAACCAGAACGCAACCCGCCGTACTCGGCTGGCGTTTTGCTTTTGTGCTGGTCAGTATTAGCGCGGTGTTTGTGGCCCTGGTTGCGCGGGCCGCTTGGTTACAAGTGCTTGAGCCGGATATGCTGGTTACTCAAGGTGACTTGCGCAGTTTACGCGTGGAATCTGACAAAGTGATGCGCGGTATGATCCTCGATCGTCATGGCGAAGCATTAGCTGTCAGTGTTCCGGTTGAGGCCATTTGGGCAGATCCTAAAGAAGTACTGGAGCGCAACGCGCCAGGGGATGAGCGGCGTTGGCATGCGCTAGCAGAAATTCTGCAATTGAGCCCGCAGCAACTTCTTAGCCGCATCGGTGATAACCCGCAGCGGCGTTTTGTTTATTTACAGCGCCAAGTTAATCCAGCAGTGGTCGATTATGTGCGTAAGCTGCGCGTTCCCGGTATTCATTTTCGCCAAGAATCGCGTCGCTATTATCCTGCTGGTGAAGTCGCCGCGCAGTTAATCGGTTTTACCAATGTCGATGACGTTGGCGTGGAAGGTGTTGAAAAACGTTTTAATGATTTACTCACCGGAACAGCGGGTCGCAAGGTTTATCGTAAAGACGCAAAAGGCCGTGAAATTGAAGTATTAGAGCGCGAGCAAGCGACCGAATCGGCCACCGTGGTGCTGAGCATCGATCAACGCATTCAAGCGGTAGCTTATCGTGAATTGAAAAAAGCGGTGTTATCCAATGGCGCTGCGTCTGGTTCTGCAGTGGTGGTCGACGTGCAAACCGGTGAAATTTTAGCCATGGTCAATAGCCCCTCATTTAACCCGAATAACCGCCGTAATACGCCTATCCATCGTTTTCGTAATCGGGCCATTACCGACACCTTTGAACCGGGTTCTACTATGAAGCCGTTAGCGGTCTTAAGCGCTTTAGAGTTTGGCTCGGCCAATTTAGATACGGTAGTGGATGTTAGCCCTGGTTTTATGCGCATTGGTGGCAGTTGGGTGCGCGACCCCTCTAATTACAATCGCTTAGATCTTACCGGTATTATTCAAAAATCGAGCAACATGGGAGTAGCGCGCTTAGTGTTAGAAGTGCCGCATCAACATGTGATTGGTTTGTATCACAATATGGGGTTAGGCCAAGAGTCGGGCGCTTCGATTATTGGTGAAAGCACCGGTATTTTTAGTTACCGCCAGCGTTGGTCTGACTTTGAACGCGCTACCTTTTCTTACGGCTATGGTTTATCGGTTACCGCTGTGCAACTGGCGCGCGCTTACGCCACCATGGCCAATGGCGGTATTAATCGGCCACTGAGTATCATTAAACAAACGGAACCAGAGCTGGGCGAACGGGTATTAAAAGAAGAGTTTGCGCTGGCTATGCTGGAAATGATGGAAGCCAATATCGGTCCTGGCGGCACGGCAACACGTGCACAGGTGCCCGGTTATCGCGTAGGCGGCAAAACAGGTACTGCTCGTAAAGCGGTCGCCGGCGGTTACGGTGATGATTATATCGCTTCTTTTGCCGGTGTCGGCCCCATCAGCCAACCGCGATTAGCCTGTGTGGTGGTGATTAACGAACCTGCCGGTGATTTTTACCATGGTGGCGAGATTGCTGCCCCGGTGTTTGCCAATATTATGGGAGCAGCGATGCAGCTGCTTAATTTGCCACCAGATGGACAGAGCCGCCCAAGGATCACCGCGGTTCGTGGAGGTCAAAATGCCGGTTAATAGTCAACGTTGGTTAGCGAATTACCTCAGTGAAGTGCCGTCTTTAGAGTTGCAGCACTTACGAATTGATAGCCGCGACGTGATGCCTGGCGATGTGTTTATTGCTTTACCCGGCACAACCACAGATGGCAGTTTATTTATTGATAAGGCCTTGGCTCAAGGCGCCGCCTTAGTGCTGACGGAAAACATCCATTCCAGTGATAGTCGGGTGTTGACCATACCACGGTTGAATTCGGTGTTACCGAAATTGGCAGCTGACTTTTATGGCCAGCCACAACAGCAACTGACATTAATTGGCGTTACCGGCACCAATGGCAAATCGTCTGTAAGCAGCTTTATTGCCCAGCTTGCTGGCGAGCTTGGTGTCAAGAGCGCGGTAATTGGCACCCTAGGTTACGGCAACTGGCAACAGCTTACGCCCTTAAAAAACACCACGCCGCACTTTGTCGATATTCAACGCATTCTGGCAGAAATGGTCAGCAAAGGTGTGCGTTTAGTGGCAATGGAAGTGTCTTCACATGCGTTAGTTCAAAAGCGCGTTGCCGGTTTGCATTTTGCGGCGGCAGTGTTTACCAATTTAAGTCGTGATCATTTAGATTACCACGGCAGTATGCCCGCTTATGCCGCGGCAAAAGCGCTATTGTTCAAACCTGAGCAAAGTATGCTGGCCATTGTGAATTTATCAGATGAAACCGGTCGTCATTACGCCGAGCAAATGCAGATCCCTGTGCATGCTTACGGTGCCAGTATTGATTGTAAATCGGATGTGCAGGCATTGAGCTACCAACGTTTAAGCCCCAAAGCTCACGGTACTTATTGTCAGTTGAAGTATGCCGCTAAAAGCTACGAGTTAAATTTGCCGTTGCTGGGTGAATTTAATGTGCAAAACGCGTTGGCCGCCGTGAAGTGTTTACAGGCCTTGGGCCATTCTCTGTCTGACTTGATTGCGGTAGCAGCTTTATTGCAACCGGTTGCTGGGCGCATGGAACAATACAGCCTAAAAACTGGTGCGACAGTAGTGGTCGATTACGCTCACACACCTGATGCCTTGGATCAAACACTACGGGCCTTGCGTCAACATTGTGATAATCATCTATGGACGGTATTTGGCTGTGGTGGTGATCGTGACAAAGGTAAGCGGCCCATCATGGGGCAGCTGGCAGAACAATTAGCCGATCATATTATTCTCACGTCGGATAACCCACGTAGCGAAGATCCTTTACAGATTTTGCAAGATATTGCTGCGGGTATGCATCCGCAAAGCAACTACACCATCGAGCCCGATCGACGCTCCGCCATCAAATTAGCCATTGCAGAAGCGCAACAGGGCGACATTATTTTGGTGGCGGGTAAAGGCCATGAAACAGAACAAATCATGGGTAACCAAGTACTGCATTACGATGAAAGAGCCTATGTTCAACAATTGGTGGCGGAGATGGCATCATGATCACGCTTAAATTATCAGAGATAGCCCAAATGCTGGGCACCACCTGGCAGGGTGCTGATGTGCAAATCGATGCAGTGAGCACGGATAGTCGAACATTAAGCGGTGCCGCGTTATTTATTGCTTTAAAAGGGGCGAACTTTGATGCCAATCACTTTTTAGCTGATGTCGTCAGTAAAGGTGCGGTGGCGTTAATTTGTAGTGAAGTACCGCCGGTTGATGTGCCTTATATTTTAGTCCCCGACGGGCGCATAGCCTTAGGCCAGTTTGCTGCCGCATTAAAAGCACGCTTAGCCCCTAAAACCATCGCCGTGACAGGCAGTGCCGGTAAAACTACGGTAAAAGAAATGCTGGCGGCTATTTTAAGTGAGCAAGCCGAGGTGTTAGCAACCTCGGGTAATTTCAATAATGACATCGGTGTGCCGCTCACCTTATTACGTTTAACGGCAGCACATCGCTACGCGGTGATGGAGCTGGGCGCCAATCATCATGGCGAAATTGCGTATACCACGGCGTTGGTGAAACCCGATGTAGCGTTAATTACTAATGCTGCCGCGTCACATTTAGAAGGCTTTGGTGATATTGCCGGTGTTGCTCGCGCTAAAGCAGAAATTTATCAGGGTATTCCTGCGTCAGGCACGGCGGTCATCTCTTTAGATAGTGATTACAGTGATTTCTGGCTCACCCAGGTGGCACATTTATCCTGCCTGACCTTTAGCGTCGATAAGCCACAAGCCGATTTTTATGCTGCAGCAGTGCAATTAGACAGCCTCGGCTGTGCGCATTTTACGTTGCATACGCCAACAGAACAGCTGCCAATAAGTTTAACCGTGCCAGGGCGTCATAATGTGGCTAACGCGCTTGCCGCCGCGGCAGCTGCCATCGCTATTGGTATCAGTGCGCAGCAGGTACAGCAAGGTTTAGCAAAAATGCGTGCTGTGAAAGGGCGCACTAATCTGATCCAGGTTAACTCAACGCTAAAAATTATCGATGACACCTACAACGCCAATGTTGAGTCGGTAAAAGCCGCCATTGACTTACTGGCTAGTTACAGTGGCTTTCGGGGGTTGATCTTCGGAGACATGGGTGAGCTTGGTACCAATGCGCGTTTATATCACGAAGAAATCGGTGAATATGCCAAAGCGGCTGGGATTAATCTGTTGTTCACTGTCGGTGTGTTATCACAGAGCGCCAGTGATGTGTTCAAACAGCAAGGAGCACATTTCAGCCAACGGCAAACGCTAATTACGCAATTGCTGCCCATTATTGCAGCCGAAACGGCAGTGACACTGCTGGTTAAAGGTTCGCGCAGTGCGAAGATGGAATTAGTAGTAAAAGACTTGCTAGAACGTTGTCAGCAGGAGATCCCAGCATGTTAGTCTGGCTAGCAGAATATCTAACACAATATTACACCGGCTTTAATGTCTTTAGTTATCTGACATTTCGCGCCATTTTAGGCGTGTTAACCTCATTATTATTAAGCCTTTATTTAGGGCCTAAGCTGATTGCGGCGCTGCAGCGCATGCAAATTGGGCAAGTGGTTCGCAATGATGGCCCAGAGAGTCATTTCTCGAAAAAAGGCACGCCTACTATGGGCGGCATTTTGATCCTCGGTTCAGTGTTAATCTCTACGCTGCTGTGGGCTAATTTAGCCAACAAATACGTTTGGGTGGTGATATTTGTACTCGTTAGCTTTGGTGCTATCGGCTTTATCGATGATTACCGTAAGGTGATCCGAAAAGATCCCCGTGGTTTAATCGCGCGCTGGAAATACCTATGGCAATCCGTTTTCGCCCTTATTACTGCCATTTTCTTGTATAGCACCGCAGAGCGGCCAGCTGAAACGGCACTGCTTGTGCCCTTTATTAAAGATGTGATGCCGCAACTGGGTTTATTATTTATTGCCCTTAGTTACTTTGTCATTGTCGGCACCAGTAATGCCGTAAACCTAACCGATGGTTTAGATGGTTTGGCGATAGTGCCGACCATTATGGTGGCGGGGGCTTTTGCCATCATTGCTTATGCCAGCGGTAACGTAAATTTTGCCAGTTATTTAAATATTCCTTATTTACCCTATGCCGGTGAGTTAGTGGTGTTTTGTGCCGCGCTAATTGGTGCAGGTTTAGGTTTCTTATGGTTTAACACTTATCCGGCTTTGGTGTTCATGGGCGATGTCGGCTCGTTGGCATTAGGTGCGGTGTTGGGTGTGATCGCCATTTTGGTGCGCCAAGAGATCGTGCTGTTTATCATGGGTGGAATTTTCGTAATGGAAACGCTGTCGGTGATCTTGCAGGTTGGCTCTTACAAACTGCGTAAACAACGCATTTTCCGTATGGCACCTATTCATCATCATTACGAATTAAAGGGCTGGCCAGAGCCGCGCGTTATTGTGCGTTTCTGGATCTTATCGATCATTTTTGTGCTGGTTGGCCTCGCCACCCTGAAACTGAGATAACAGCATGCAAAGTATCCTAACAGCAAAACGAATTGCAGTAGTGGGGCTCGGTCTTTCTGGCCTGGCGACCGTACGCTTTTTACTTGCACAAGGGATCAAGCCGGTATTGATGGATACTCGCAAACAACCCGCTGGCCTAGAGCAGATTCCGGTTGAGAAAGTAGATGGTATCTACTTAGGTGAGTTAGACGCCAATAGACTGGCGCAGATGGAACTGATTATCGTCAGCCCGGGCTTGTCGGTGAAGCATCCGGCCTTGCGTTTTGCTCGGTTACAAGGCGCTAAGATTATTGGTGATGTTGAGCTGTTTGCGCATTTTAACCACAAACCGGTCTTGGCGATCACCGGCTCTAATGGCAAGTCGACTGTGACCATGTTGACTACGGCCATGTTGCAGCAAAGCGGTATCAAAGCAGTTGCGGCCGGCAATATCGGTTTACCGGTATTAGAAGCGATAAACCACAATGATGCTGAAGTGTTTGTGTTGGAGCTATCCAGCTTTCAACTAGAAACCACCGATAGCTTAGCGGTGGTTGCCAGTGTGAATTTAAACATTAGTGCTGACCACCTGGATCGGTATAACACCATTGCCGAGTATGCGGCAGCCAAACAGCGTATTCATCGGCATAGCCAATTAGCTATTTACAATGCGGATGACCGCATGACGCAACCCGCTCAGTCGCAAGCTGGCTTGGCACTGAGTTTAAAACCCAACGCCAGTGGTTACGGCATTGTGCAGCATCAGCAAGCGCCTTGGTTGTTAGTAGAGGGTGAGCCGTTATTGCCCGTCGCTGAGATGAGCTTGTTTGGCGAGCACAACCAATTTAATGCGCTAGCGGCTGCGGCTTTAGCCTTAGCTGCGGGGGCTTCTCGTGCAGCCTTAGCGGCCACTTTGCGTACTTTTAGCGGTTTAGCGCATCGTTGTGAGTTGGTGACCGAGCTTCATGGCGTGCGCTGGGTGAATGATTCAAAAGCGACCAATATTGGTGCGACCTTAGCCGCCTTAGCGGGTTTACGCCCTGGTATTCAAGGCAAGCTGATTTTGATTGCTGGCGGCGATGCTAAAGGCGCTGACGTGCAAGAGTTACAAACCGTATTGCAGCAAGATGTGCAGCATTTGATTACCTTAGGCCAAGATGGCCCAGCGATTGCGGCGTTAAAAACCGACAGCGTGCAAGTCAAAACATTGCAGCAAGCAGTCAGCGCCGCAGCGGCGTTTGCCAAAGCAGGCGATATGGTGTTGTTATCACCGGCTTGTGCCAGTTTAGATATGTTTAAAAGCTATGCCGATCGCGGCGAACAGTTTGCCAAAGCAGTAAAGGAGCTGAAATGATTAAAGCAGCTTTACTGGGTGGTCGTTTTAATCCGTTACCTCGCTTTGATGCTTGGTGGCAGAGTAAAGATCAGGGTAATTACGACAGTATGTTTTTAACCGTACTGTTGTTAATCCTGACACTGGGTTTAGTGATGGTAACCAGTGCCTCTATTCCGGTAGCTGAACGTTTATTTGATAATCCGCTGCATTTCACGCTGCGCCATTTAGTGTATATGTTCATTGGTTTAGGCGCGACCTTGGTTGTGATGCGTTTACCCATCAGCTTTTGGCATAACTACAATATGCAGCTGTTATTTGCTGCCTTAGCGTTACTGGTGGCCGTGTTATTGTTTGGTAAAAACGTCAACGGTTCAACCCGTTGGTTAGCGTTAGGCCCCATCAACATTCAGGCGGCTGAACCGGCTAAATTGTATTTCTTTGTGTATTTAGCCAGTTATTTGGTTCGGCGGCATGAAGAAGTACGTGAGAACTTAATGGGCTTTCTAAAGCCGCTGATTATGCTTTTTATTTTTGCCGTGTTGCTGTTAATGCAACCTGACTTAGGCACCGTGATTGTGATGTTCGCCACAGCGGTGGTGTTGCTGTTTTTAGCCGGTGCTCGGCTGTGGCAGTTTATTGCGTTAATACTCACTGGGATTGCCGCAGTGGGCGTGCTGATTTTTTACAGTGAATACCGCTGGCGTCGAGTGACGGCCTTCCTTGATCCTTGGGCTGATCCCTTTGGCAGTGGTTATCAGTTAACCCAGTCGTTAATGGCTTTTGGTCGCGGTGGCTGGTTTGGCCAAGGTTTAGGTAACAGCATTCAAAAATTAGAATATCTACCCGAGGCGCACACCGACTTTATCATTGCCGTTATTGGCGAAGAAACCGGTTTTCTGGGGGTGGCAGCGTTACTAAGTTTGTTGTTCTTGCTCGTTTTTCGTGCGCTGATGATGGGTAATCGTGCTTTACAAAAAGGCATGAGTTTCCACGGTTTCTTAGCCTATGCCTTAGCCATTTGGATTGGTTTTCAAACCGCCGTAAACGCCGGTATGGCTAGCGGTATGTTACCGACCAAGGGTATGACTTTACCTTTTGTCAGTTACGGTGGTAGTAGCTTAATTATCATGTTAATGGCTGCCGCTTTATTGCTGCGCATTGACTTTGAAGTACGGATGCAAGGCAAACAGGCCGTTAGCGGGGGTAAGCATGACTAAACCGCTAGCATTGATTATGGCCGGTGGCACGGGTGGCCACATTTTCCCAGCACAGGCAGTAGCCAAAGCGTTGCATGCTGAAGGCTGGGAGATTGCTTGGCTAGGCACCGCAGATCGGATGGAAGCGCGTTTAGTGCCGAGTTTTGGCTGGGCATTTCATGCCATCCAAGTGGCGGGTTTACGGGGTAAAGGCTGGCGCAGCATTGTGCATGCGCCGCTGATGGTGTGGCGGGCGATCCGACAGGCGCGGCAAGTGGTCAAGCAGGTAAAACCGAGCTTAGTGATTGGCTTTGGTGGTTATGCCAGTGGCCCCGGTGGCGTGGCTGCGTGGTTAGCCGGTGTGCCTTTATTGATCCATGAACAAAATGCCGTTGCCGGTAGCACCAATAAATTACTGGCGCGTTTAGCCAAGCAGGTGTTAGTGGCTTTTCCGGCCGCGTTTGCCAACTCAGCTAAACAACAGGTGGTGGGCAATCCGGTGCGGGCTGAGCTGATTGCTTGTCGCCAGCCGCGAACAAGTGAGCAGCCGCTCAATATTTTAGTGGTCGGCGGCAGTTTAGGCGCGAAAGCTTTAAACGAGCAGTTACCCGAGCAATTTAGCACGCTGGCCGCACAAGGTGAGATCGCGATTTGGCATCAAACGGGCGAAGCTATGCTGGCGCAAGTGCAAGCCGCTTACCAGCCATTACAAGCAAAGGGTGTGTCGGTGCAGGTCAGTGCCTTTATCGACAGTATGTTAGCGGCTTATCGTTGGGCTGATGTGGTGATTTGTCGTGCCGGTGCCTTGACTGTCAGCGAAGTGGCCGCCGTTGGCGTTGCCGCAATCTTTGTACCGCTGCCCAGCGCGATTGATGATCACCAAACCGCCAATGCCCGCAGTTTAACCAGTGCTGACGCGGGCTGGTTATTACCGCAGTCGGAACTCATCAAAACAGGCATAGTGCCATTATTGGCGCCGTGTTTAACAGATAAAAGTGTGCTGCAGCAGTTTGCGCAAAATGCCAGGCTGCAGGCACGAGACAATGCGACTACCGCAGTAGTAGCAGTATGTCGGCAAGTAACAGGACAAGCAGTATGATTACCACGCCACAACAGAAAAAACTGGCGATGCGCCGGGTTGAACGTATTCACTTTGTAGGCATTGGCGGTGCCGGTATGGGCGGTATTGCCGAAGTATTAGTCAATGAAGGCTATAAGGTTTCCGGCTCGGATATCGCGCCGAACACCGTCACCGACAGATTGCGCAGCCTAGGTGCAGAATTATTCTTTGGCCACAGCGCTGAAAATATTCAAGGTGCCAGTGTTGTCGTTGTTTCTAGCGCCATTAAAAACGACAATGCTGAAGTGCAAGCCGCGCGCGAGTTACGCATTCCTGTGGTGCGCCGTGCCGAAATGCTCGGTGAATTAATGCGGTTTCGCCATGGTATTGCGATTGCGGGCACGCATGGCAAAACCACGACGACCAGCTTACTCGCCTCAATTTTTGCTGAAGCCGGTGCCGATCCCACTTTCGTAATTGGCGGCTTGTTAAATTCTGCCGGTTCCAATGCACGCTTAGGGGCGGGGCGTTATTTAATTGCCGAAGCCGATGAAAGCGATGCCTCGTTTTTACATTTGCAACCGATGGCAACGGTGATCACCAATATTGAAGCGGATCACATGGACACCTATCAAGGTGACTTTGAAAAGCTAAAAGCCACCTATTTAGAGTTTTTACATAATCTGCCGTTTTATGGGATGGCGGTAATTTGTTTAGATGACCCCGTATTACGTGATTTGATTTCGCGCATTGGCCGCACGGTGCTGACCTATGGTTTTAGTGAAGATGCCGACTTTCAAATCAGCGAGTTTCAGCAGTCTGGCACACGAACGCAGTTCAGTATTCGTGATGCTCAAGGTCAAACCCGGCAAGTGATCCTAAATTTGCCAGGCAAGCACAATGCGTTAAATGCCACCGCTGCTTTTGCTTTAGCGCAAGACGAAGGCATAGCAGAACCGGCAATTTTAGCGGCGTTAAGTAAATTTGAAGGCATTGGTCGGCGTTTTCAACAGTATGGTGAATTTGACACCGGTCGTGGCAAAGCTATCTTGCTCGACGATTACGGTCATCACCCAACCGAAGTTGCCGCTACCGTTGCGGCGGTGCGCAATGCTTGGCCAGAACGACGTTTGGTGATGTGTTATCAGCCACATCGTTATACCCGTACCCGTGATCTGTATGATGATTTTGCTCGGGTACTGTCTGAAGTTGACACCTTATTATTATTGGAAGTCTATGCTGCAGGCGAAGCGCCAATTGCCGGGGCCGATAGCCGTAGTTTAGCGCGTTCTATTCGAGCGCGTGGCCAGTTAGAACCCATCTATGTGGCGCAGCCAAGCGATTTAGCCGCTTGTTTAGCCGATGTGCTGCAAGACGGGGATGTGGTGTTAACGCAGGGCGCGGGCAATATCGGCACCTTAGTAAAACAACTGAGTGCTTTGGGATTAAATATCGAACAATTAAAAGCGACTAAGGGAGCTGCGTTATGAGCCAAAACGCAAAAGTAGCGGTGATGTTTGGCGGTTCTTCAGCTGAGCGTGAAGTGTCGTTACGTTCTGGCAAAGCGGTGTTAGCGTCATTATTAGATGCTGGCGTTAATGCCTTTGCATTTGACCCACAACAAGAAGATTTAAGCAGCCTAGACGCCGATAAAGTGTTTATTGTGTTACACGGGCGCGGCGGCGAAGACGGCGTGATGCAAGGCGCTCTAGAGCAGCGCGGCTTGCCTTATACCGGTAGCGGTGTGCTGGGTTCTGCCTTAGCGATGGATAAAATTCGCTGTAAATGGTTGTTTCAAGCCCAAGGATTACCCACAGCAGCTTTTGCTGTAGCCAGGCCAGGCACTGAAGATTACGCCGCGATGCTAGCGGAACTTGGTGGCAAAGTGATGGTTAAGCCTGCCAATGAAGGCTCAAGCATTGGCATGAGCGTGGCAGTCACGGCTGAAGAGTTAGCGCAAGCTATTGCAACAGCCCATCAATATGACGAAGAGGTCTTAGTCGAGCGCTGGATTGAAGGGCGTGAATTTACAATCGCCATCTTAAATGGTGCGGTATTGCCGATTGTTGAGATGCGCACCCCACGCTCCTTTTATGATTACGAAGCGAAGTATCAGGCCAATAGCACCGAATATTTATGCCCAGCGCCACTTACGGCAGAGCTGACGCAAGCAATGCAAAAAACCGCTTTAGCGGCTTTTCAAGCCGTGGGCGCGTCAGGTTGGGGCCGGGTTGATTTAATGCTGGACCAGCAAGGTCAATTTTATTTATTAGAAGTGAATACTGTACCGGGCATGACAGAAAAGTCGTTAGTGCCTATGGCAGCGAAAGCCGCTGGTTACAGTTTTCAACAGTTAGTGCTGGCGATTTTAACGCAAGCTGAGTCGGCGCGCCGCTAGTATGACGAACACTGCGACCGTACCAGTTACACCTAGCCGAGCCGCTTTTATCGCGGGGCTGGTGTTTTTTGGCTGCTCGTTAGTGTTTTTAGGTTATTTAACGGTGAAGTTAGTGCAATGGGTACAAGATCAACAAAGTGTACCGATTTCACAAGTGAAGTTGTATGGCAATTTTCAGCATTTGGATGCCAAAGCGTTACAGCAGCGCATTCAACAGGAATATGTCGGTAACTTTTTTAGAGTGAACGTGGATCAGGTGCAGCAGTTCCTGCAACAACAACACTGGGTTTATCAGGTCGCCGTGCGCAAACAATGGCCTGATACCTTGGTGGTGGTGGTGACAGAGCAGCAACCGGTCGCGGTGTGGAATTCAGAGCAGCTGATCAACAACAAAGGGGTGGTGTTTGATGCCCCACTCGAACAGCTGACCACTTCGCTACCCCTATTGCATGGGCCAGAAGGCTCAGCGCAGGATGCCCTGAACATGTTTACTAATATGCAGCAATTGCTGCAGTTACATGAGTTTAGTGTGCGGCAAATTTGGTTAACCGAGCGTTTTGCTTGGCGCCTAGAATTAGCCGATGGCTTACAGCTGCAACTGGGCAGGGAAGAATCATTAAAGCGGCTTCAGCGGTTTGTTGAGTTGTATCCCACCATGCAGCAACACAAGATAAACGCCGCCATGGTGGAAGTGGATTTACGTTATGACACGGGTATTGCCGTGCGCTATGGTGCAACAGAGACAAAGAGAAAAACATGACAAAGTCATTAGAGCGGGATTTGATTGTAGGCTTGGATATCGGTACTGCCCAGATTAAGGCGGTTGTGGGCGAAATTACCGCAGACAATCAGCTGAGCATCGTGGGTGTTGGCACCCACGTTTCTCGTGGTATGGATAAAGGTGGCGTCAACGACTTGAACTTGGTGGTGCAGGCAGTACAGCGCGCGATCAATGAAGCCGAGTTAATGGCGGATTGCCAAGTATCGTCAGTGTATTTAGGTATTACCGGTAAGCATATTCGTTGCCAAAACGAGAGTGGCATGGTGCCGATTAACGATACCGAAGTGACCAACGAAGACGTGGCCAATGTGATCCATGCGGCGAAATCGGTACCCATTTCCGCCGAGCGTCGCATGTTGCATGTCTTACCTCAAGAGTTCTCGGTCGACATGCAAGAGGGCATTAAAAGCCCAGTAGGTATGTCAGGCGTTCGGATGGAAGCGCGGGCACACATTATTACTTGTGCAAACGATATGGCGAAGAATATTGAGAAGTGTGTCGAGCGTTGTGGCTTACATGTTGATCAGCTTATTTTCTCGTCGCTGGCATCAAGTTATGCCGTGTTAACCGACGACGAAAAAGAGTTAGGGGTCTGCGTGGTGGATATCGGCGGTGGCACTATCGATATTTCGATCTTCACCAATGGCGCCTTACGTCACACGGCAGTCATCCCGGTAGCGGGCAATCAGGTAACCAGTGATATCGCGAAAATTTTCCGTACACCAATTAGTCATGCTGAAGAGATCAAAGTGCAGTATGCTTGCGCGCTGCGCAGCATGGTGGGTAAAGAAGAAAGCATCGAAGTACCCAGTGTGGGGGGGCGAGCTGCGCGATCTATGTCGCGTCATACCCTAGCGGAAGTGGTCGAACCGCGTTACCAAGAATTATTTGAACTGGTGCAAGAAGAAATTCGCTCCAGTGGTTTAGAAGAGCAAATTGCTGCCGGTTTAGTGTTAACCGGAGGCACCTCCAAAATGGAAGGTGCGGTCGAATTTGCCGAAGATATTTTCCAGATGCCGGTGCGGGTCGGTTATCCGATGCACATCACTGGTTTAAAAGAATATGTTAATGACCCGGCCTACGCCAGCGTCATTGGCTTGTTACTCTATGGCAAGGACGTGCGCAGCCAAAACAAGGCAGCCAGTCAAAGCCGTGATTCAGTCAGCAGCTTTTTTAAAAAAATTAGCAGCTGGTTCAATGGTCAGTTTTAAGTAAGCGTAAAAACGGAGAGAGAGCTATGTTTGAGTTAATGGAAAACCACAACCAAGAAGCGGTCATTAAAGTTATTGGTGTTGGTGGTGGCGGTGGTAACGCCGTGGAATATATGGTTGCTAGCAATATTGAAGGCGTAGAGTTTGTGGCGGCGAATACCGATGCCCAAGCACTACGTAATTCCTCTGCCAACGTCACCTTACAACTGGGTGCCAGCGTAACCAAAGGTTTAGGTGCGGGTGCGAATCCAGAAATTGGTCGTCGTTCGGCAGAAGAAGATCGTGAAACCATCAAGAAAACCCTACAAGGCGCGGATATGATCTTTATCGCAGCCGGCATGGGCGGTGGTACGGGTACAGGTGCTGCACCTATCGTTGCGGAAGTGGCGCGTGAGTTGGGTATTCTGACTGTTGCGGTTGTGACGAAACCTTTCCCATTCGAAGGTAAAAAGCGTACTGCTTATGCTGATGAAGGTATTTTAGAGTTAAGCAAACATGTTGACTCGTTAATTACTATTCCTAACGATAAGTTATTAAAAGTATTAGGTAAAGGTACTAGCTTGCTGGATGCCTTTAAAGCCGCGAATAACGTGTTACTGGGTGCCGTGCAGGGCATTGCTGAACTTATTACGCGTCCAGGTTTGATCAACGTTGACTTCGCCGACGTACGTACTGTGATGTCAGAAATGGGCACTGCCATGATGGGTACTGGCCG
This sequence comes from Alishewanella sp. SMS8, assembly GCF_030737935.1. Classification (NCBI taxonomy): domain Bacteria; kingdom Pseudomonadati; phylum Pseudomonadota; class Gammaproteobacteria; order Alteromonadales; family Alteromonadaceae; genus Alishewanella; species Alishewanella sp. SMS8. The sequence continues at coordinate 1,258,185 of NZ_JAPJEA010000001.1, read as the reverse complement.
CGCCAGTGGTCCTGACCGCGCTGAAGAAGCCGCTGAACAAGCGATTTCTAGCCCACTGTTAGAAGATATCGATTTATCGGGTGCGAAAGGTATTTTGGTAAACATTACCGCCGGTTTAGATATCAGCATTGAAGAGTTTGAAATTGTTGGTAATGCCGTCAAAGCTTTCGCTTCAGAAAATGCGACCGTGGTAGTGGGTGCCGTTATTGACCCAGAAATGCATGACGAATTACGCGTTACTGTGGTAGCTACCGGTATCGGTGCGGATCGTCGCCCAGATATCAGCTTAGTGCCAACGCATCGCGCTGAACCTGTTACTACCAGTTATGTCCAACACGGTAATGCTGTGCGTCAACCGGCTCCTGCGGTTGCGGCACAACGTGAAGAGTTGCCACAAACTAAGCCACAGGCAGAAGCAAAAGGCGGCATCGATATTTTCGATATCCCAGCGTTTTTAAGAAAACAGGCTGATTAATCGCTGTCGCTTTGCGACAGCGTAAAGTAGACATAGTCAAGCAGATGAGATTCATCCGCTGTTAAGCTAATAATTGGCATACTATTAGTGATGTGCTATGCTGCGCGCCCGTTTATGATTGCTTACTAATTGAGCAGGAAAAACTTATGATTAAACAACGTACCATTCAACAGACTGTTAGCTCTGTCGGTGTGGGTTTACACAAAGGTGAAAAGGTTACGCTTACTCTCCGACCTGCACCTGACAATACCGGCATTGTATTCCGGCGTGTAGACCTGTCTCCGGTAGTCGATTTCAAAATCACCCCTTCGTTAGTGGGCGATACTGTAATGTGTACCTGTTTGATTAACGAACAGGGTGTGCGGTTATCTACCACTGAGCATTTAATGGCCGCGATTGCTGGCCTAGGCATTGATAACTTAGTTATTGATGTTGATTCAGCAGAAATCCCTATTATGGACGGCAGCGCCAACCCATTTGTCTATTTGTTATTAGAAGCGGGTATTGCCGAGCAGCGTTTAGCGAAGAAGTTTATTCGCATTAAACAAACGGTTCGGGTAGAAGACGGTGATAAATGGGCTGAATTTAAGCCCCACAATGGCTTTAAGTTAGATTTTGCCATTAACTTTAATCACCCGATCATTTCAGAAACCACGCAACACGTGGTGATGGAGTTTTCAGCCGCCAGCTTTATTAAAGAAATCAGCCGTGCGCGTACTTTCGGCTTCCTGCACGAAGTTGAATTTTTACGTGCTAACAATTTAGCGCTGGGTGGCAGCATGGATAACGCGGTGGTGCTCGATGAGTTCCGCGTGTTAAACCAAGATGGCCTGCGTTATGACGATGAGTTTATTAAGCATAAGATGTTAGATGCCATCGGCGATCTTTACATGGCTGGCCACAGTATTTTAGGTGAGTTCCGTTCGTATAAAACAGGTCATGGTTTAAATAACCAACTGTTATCAGCGGTATTGGCCAAGCAAGAAAACTGGGAATTTGTGACCTTTGAAGATAAGGCAGAAATGCCAATATCTTTTTTAGCACCGCAACTTGCCTAAGGCTTTTAAGCCGTAAGAAAGCCGCTAAGCGCAATGCAAGTCAGTTAAGCATGACCTGTTTGCTCTAAATCAACCGTTGAAGGCCATGGATGGCCGGAATCGAGCCTCAGGGATGATTCATGGCGTGTTGATGTGAGCAAACCGCGTCATGCTAAATACTTAACTGATCGGCATTACCGTTAAGCGGTTTTTTTTCGTCTGCAATTTAGCATGGGATCTCACTTAATCGGTTTTCAGCCTTGCCGTTAGCGCGGTGTGTTATCTGGCATATTACGCAATAAACGCTGTAAGGCTTGTTGCACTGGGCCATCGGTTTGCGCAGCGGCCTGTTGTAACTGTAAGCGGGTATCATGACTTAGGGTTGCACAATACGGTTTTACCGGCTGTTCTTGCACAAGTAATGGCTTTGTTTGCCCTACGGGTGACACTTCGATATCAATCCCTGCTAATTCAGGCAAGATTTTTTTGCGGAAATTGTCTAGAATGGCGTCGCGTTGCATTTTTAGTCGCGTAGCCCAGGCTGCCGAACTACATAAAATAATCGCTCGACCCTCTTTAATGGTTGCGACCTGACAAGAGGTGAGTTGTGTTAATTGCAGGATCTGACACAATTCTGCATTAAGTTTACCGATTAATTGAAACTGCTGTTGCACGCCAGCCAGAGTGCTATGACTAAAAAGTTTAGTTAAATCTTCTGGTTTATGGCTATAACGTTTCATTTGCAGCAGCCTGTTTGGAATAGTAAAACAACGCACAAAGTGTAACAGTTTTTAGGCTGCGGCAGTAGCAGTAGCCACTGCCCTTGAAAGCAGGATAAACCATCACCATATCCTGTTGACTTTGGCCCATGTCTGAGCATTAAGCCAGACCTCACACTGACGATAATACTGGCATGGCCAGGGCTGCATTGCAGCTTTAACTTAAAATGGTATCTGGATAATGTTTGGAAAATTTTTTGCCAAATTAATTGGTAGCCGTAATGACCGTTTCTTAAAAAAATTAAAAAAACAGGTACAGCAAATCAACGCGCTGGAAGCGGAATACGAAAAGCTGAGTGATGAACAATTAAAAACGAAAACCAGCGAATTTAAACAGCGCGTACAAGACGGCGCGACCTTAGACGACATTCTGCCTGAAGCCTTCGCCACCGTGCGCGAAGCCAGTAAGCGCGTGTTTGACATGCGTCACTTTGATGTGCAACTGGTCGGTGGTATGGTGCTGCATCAAGGTAAAATCTCGGAAATGCGTACCGGTGAAGGTAAAACCTTAACAGCGACTTTGCCTGCTTACCTAAATGCTCTGAGTGGCAAGTCGGTACATGTTATTACCGTTAACGATTATCTGGCAAAACGCGATGCGCAAACTAACGAGCCGCTGTTTACCTTCTTAGGCTTAACTGTGGGTGTTAACGTGCCCGGCATGGCACACCCAGAAAAGCAAAAAGCCTATGCTGCCGATATCACTTACGGCACCAATAATGAATTCGGTTTCGACTATCTACGTGACAACATGGCGTTCTCGCCACAAGAACGTGTACAGCGCGATCTGGCTTTTGCCATCATCGATGAGGTGGATTCAATCCTGATCGATGAAGCGCGGACACCACTGATTATCTCCGGTCCCGCCGAAGACAGCTCTGAGCTGTATAAAAAGATTAACGTGCTAGTGCCCGAGTTAGTGCGCCAAGAAAAAGAAGACGAAGAAGATAAACACGGTGATGGCCACTTTACTGTGGATGAAAAAGCGCGCCAGGTGTACTTAACGGAAGCGGGTCAAATTCAAGTCGAAAACATGTTGCGAGAGCGCGGCATGATTGGCGAACATGACACCTTATTCTCTGCTGCAAATATTACGCTACTGCACCATGTATATGCTGCTTTACGTGCGCACCAGTTGTTTAAACGCGATGTTGATTACGTTGTAAAAGATGGCGATATCGTTATTGTCGATGAGCACACGGGCCGGACAATGGAAGGCCGCCGTTGGTCTGAAGGCTTACACCAAGCGGTAGAAGCTAAAGAAGGCGTGCGCATTCAAAACGAAAACCAAACGCTGGCCTCTATTACTTTCCAAAATTATTTCCGCTTATATGACAAATTAGGCGGTATGACCGGTACTGCTGATACCGAAGCGTTTGAGTTTCAACAAATCTATGGTTTAGAAACCATAGTGGTACCGACCAACAAGCCGATGGTACGCCAGGATCTGGCCGATTTAGTGTATTTAACGGCTGAAGATAAATACAACGCCATTATCGAAGATGTGAAAACCGCTCGCGATACTGGCCGCCCTGTGTTGGTAGGTACGGCGTCAATTGAAAGCTCAGAATACTTATCAACGTTACTGAACAAAGCCAAAATTACCCACCAGGTATTAAACGCTAAGTTTCACGCTAACGAAGCACAAATTATTGCTGATGCCGGTCGCCCAGGCACGGTCACTATCGCCACTAACATGGCGGGTCGTGGTACCGATATCGTATTAGGCGGCAGTTGGCAAAGTGAATTACAAGCCTTAGGTGCCGATGCGGATGCCGAAGTGGTTGCGGCAGCGAAAGCTGAATGGCAGAAACGTCATGATGCCGTGATTGCAGCCGGTGGTTTGCATATCATTGGTACTGAGCGTCACGAATCGCGTCGTATTGATAACCAGTTACGTGGTCGTGCCGGTCGTCAAGGTGACCCAGGTATTTCTCGTTTTTACTTATCGCTAGAAGATGCCTTGATGCGGATTTTCGCCTCAGATCGGATGGCAGCGATGATGCGCCGTATTGGTATGGCGCCAGGTGAAGCTATCGAGCACCCTTGGGTCAGTCGTGCCATTGAAAACGCACAACGTAAAGTGGAAGCGCGTAACTTTGATATTCGTAAGCAGTTACTTGAGTTTGATGACGTAGCCAATGACCAACGTAAAGTGGTGTATGAGCAGCGTAATGACTTGTTAGATGCCGACGATATTAGCGAAACCATTCATGCCATTCGTGATGACGTTGTTAACAGCATGATTAATGACTATATCCCGCCACAGTCTATGGACGAAATGTGGGATATCCCTGGTTTAGAGCAGCGTCTGCAAGCCGACTTTGGCGTGGCATTGCCGATTAGCCAATGGTTAGCAGATGACAAAAAGCTGTTTGAAGAGAAGCTACGTGAGCGTATTCAAGCAGAAGTGAGCGCGTCTTACAATTCAAAAGAACAGATGGTTGGCCCACAAGTGCTACGTCAGTTCGAAAAAGCCATTATGTTACAAAGCTTAGATACACACTGGAAAGAGCATTTGGCGGCGATGGATCACTTGCGTCAAGCGATCAACCTACGTGGTTATGCGCAGAAGAATCCGAAGCAAGAATATAAGCGCGAATCTTTTGAGTTATTCACCAACATGTTGGAAGCACTGAAACTGGATGTGATTGGTATTCTTAGTCGCGTGCAAGTGAAAGCGGCAGAAGATGTTGAAGCAGTTGAAGAGCAACGCCGTCAAGCTGACAACGTACCGCATAACTATCAACATGCGGATGCCGAGTCGTTAGCTAGTGATTTACCAGAAGGTATGCAAAACGCTGCCCCAGTGATACGAGACGGCGCTAAAGTAGGTCGTAATGACGCCTGTCCTTGTGGTTCAGGTAAAAAATACAAGCACTGTCATGGCCAACTTAGCTAAGTCGGTGTTGCATGTGGCTGTTGGCGTGATTGTACGCCAACAGCAGGTGTTGCTTGCCTTGCGCAAAGCATCACAGCATCAAGGGGGTAAATGGGAGTTTCCAGGCGGAAAGCTGGAACAAGGTGAGTTAACAGAGCACGCCCTGGTTCGCGAATTAGCCGAAGAAATTGGTATTACAGTGCAGGCCAGTTCCCCTTTGCTGCAATTGCGTTATCAATATCCAGACCGTGAAGTGTTTTTGGATATTCGTTTGGTTACTGAGTTTAGTGGTGAGCCGCAAGGCTTAGAAGGGCAAGCGGTAAAGTGGTTTGCTATCAGTGAGCTTGATACTATTGCACTGCCCGATGCCAATCAGCCAATTGTTGAGCATCTGCAACAACACTTTCTCTAACACCTAAAACTCAAAACTCAAAACTCAAAACTCAAAACTCAAAACTCAAAACTCAACACGCACAGCTAAGCTACTGCTTCACTGTGCACTGAGTTAAGCGCATTTTGCATTAATCTGTATTTTTAAAAAACTGATTATCCTGCGCCATCATCTCTTGTTCTAATTCGGCTAAATACGCTTCTGATAACGCTGCATCAATCGGCATTTTATCGGGAATACGATGATTTTCTGCGGCCCAATCACCTAAATCGATTAACTTACAGCGCTCGCTACAAAAAGGGCGAAATACCGATTCGGCTTGCCAAATAACCGGCGTTTTACAGGTAGGACATTGAATTGTAGTGGTCATGCAGGGCTCCTCTAACGGCTGCTGCTGCGAGATCTGCGGCAGCAACAATAAACACATGTGGATTGTAACAGATCAGCTCTGTATGCGTTAGGCACAGCCAGAGAACTTATCTGCAGGCCAGATTAAAAAATGACGGCGGCAAGTAAAAGCTTGCGATATTAGTCGTATTAAAACAGCAGACTTGTCAGTGCTAACAGCATGCCAATTGAAAACTTACCGCTTCAGCACACACACTGCGGCCGGCTTGCTCGGTTAATTGCATAAAACGGATGGCATAGCGATAACGATTACCGCTAACCGTAGGAAAAGCGCCACCCGCCTGCCGATATTTAATGCGCAGCAGTTCAAACTGTTCAGCATTTTGCTGGTAAAAACCGTTATCGCTGCTGATCGTTTGAAAATGGCCACGTTCACGCACAAAGCTGAGTACAAATTGAATTGCTTGCTCTGTTTGTTGCAAGGCGTTATGCCATTCTGCGCGCTGCTGTTGTCGTTCTGCCTGTGGTAAGGCTAGCCAGTATTGTAGCTGTGGCATATCAAAGTAACAGCAACCACCGGGTAAGCCAAACCGTTGGCGCAGCGGCGCTAAAAACACATCATCTTTGATCGGGCTACTTAATTTGCCACTGCGTAATAAGTCACTTTGTAAACGCAGCGCTTGTTGCAGCATCACTTGCAGCTTTTTATCAGACACCGATGGATGGCGTGACCATTGCACTAATTGATTTTCACAGCGTTCAATATCTTTGAGTAAATCGGGGCGGATATCATGCCGATCTAACACATCAATCAGTGTAAATAACGCACTAAAATAACTGAGCTGCTGTGCTTCATTTTCAAGATCGGCAAGGCTGTTAAGTTGGGTAAATAAATGCTCAACCCGTAAATAAGTGCGGATTTTTTCATTAAGTGGATGTTCGTAAACTAATTCGGCAGTCGTCACTGCGATTTTTCACCTATTTTTTGGCTCATGGCAAGATACGCTTGATGTAAGCGGCTAATTTGCGGCAACAACTCTGCGGCAGTGCCATTGTTATCGATAACATCATCCGCAGCGGCTAAGCGAGCGGCTCTGTCGATTTGTGCTGCCATAATGGCACGAACCTGGTTTTCACTGTTGTTATCTCGCGTGGTTGTGCGGGCTAACTGCGTTTGTTCGCTCACATCCACCACCAACACCCGAGACACCAATTTATCTAAACCGTTCTCCAGTAATAATGGCGCCACCAATAGTGTATAAGGTGTTGTGCTGGCCGCCAGTTGGCTAAGTAACTCGCTGCGGATCGCTGGGTGGAGTAAGTGTTCTAACCAGCGTTTGGCGGCGCTATCGGCAAAGATGGTCTTGCGTAATGCTGCACGATCCAACTGACCATCTGCTAATAAAATACCCGGGCCAAAGTGTTGCGCGATAGCCGCTAAACAAGTGCTGCCCGGCATAACCACTTCGCGTGCAACAATATCAGCATCAACATAGTGAGCGCCCAGTGCTTTAAAATGTTCTGCTACGGTGCTTTTACCGCTCCCTATGCCGCCAGTCAGGCCAATCAGCAGTGATGTTATTGCAGCAGGCTGCTTCATAGGCCGAGATAACGCAGATAAGCGCCCGTCATTTGCTCACCCCAGAGCATGGCGATCCAGCCGGCGGCAGCGATATAAGGGCCAAAGGGGATAGGGGTCGCTTTATCTTTACCTTGAATACTTAACAAACTGACACCAATCACCGCACCAACTACAGACGACAGTAAAATGATCAGGGGTAATTGCTGCCAGCCCAACAGCGCACCAAAAATAGCCAGTAGTTTAAAATCACCATAGCCCATACCTTCTTTGCCGGTCAGTAACTTAAAGGCCCAGTACACGCTCCAAAGGCTTAAATAACCTGCTGCCGCGCCAAGCAAGGCTTGTTCCGGACTGACCAAGGCAGAGTCGGTAAGACTAAATAGCAACATTAACCACAGTAGCGGTAAAGTCAGCTGATCCGGCAGCAACATTTTATCAATATCAATAAAGCTCAGTGCCACTAAGCCCCAGGTTAAGAATATCAGTACAGCACTGGTCAGAGTCGGGCCATATTGCCAAGCGACCAAGGTAGATAGTACTGCTGTTAACAACTCTACCGCAGGATAACGTGCACTAATGGCGGTTTTACAATGCCGGCAACGGCCTTTTAGCAATAACCAACTGAGCACAGGGATATTATCGTAAGCGGCAATCGGTTGTTGGCACTTCGGGCAAGCTGAACGTGGTACAGCTAAGTTAAAAGGGGTTGCCGCTATATGTTGCTGGTTAGGCTGAAAATATTCTTGAAATTCCGCCTGCCATTCACGCTCCATCATTATCGGCAGCCGATAAATCAGCACATTTAAAAAGCTGCCAATCACTAAGCTAAATAACGCCACTAGGCATAAAAAAAGTCCAGGATAAGTGGTAAAAACGAAACTTAATTCACTCATCCGACTATCTCGCCTAGTTGGAAGATCGGTAAATACATCGCAATAATCAAACCACCGATAACCACACCTAACACCGCCATAATCATCGGCTCTAACAAGGCAGTAAGGCCGTCTACCGCATCATCGACTTCTTGTTCATAAATATTGGCGACCTTTGATAACATACTATCTAAAGCACCCGATTCTTCACCAATGGACACCATTTGAATAACCATTTCCGGGAAGCGATCGGTTTGTTTCATCGATAAATGCATCTGATTACCCGAGGACACTTCATCGCGTATTTCCATTATGGCATTGCGATAAATTTCATTGCCTGAGGCGCCCGCAGCCGATTCTAAAGCCTCAATCAGTGGCACACCGGCTGCAAAGGTTGTGGACAGCGTGCGAGCAAAACGCGCGACTGCCGCTTTGTTCAAAATATTGCCAATCACCGGGGCTTTTAAAATAAATAAATCTGAAGCCGTGCGAAATTGTAGGTTATTTTTATACGTTTTGCTTATAAGGTAACCAGTTAGCAAGATGATGCCTAAAACGACCCACCAATAGCTTTGCATAAACTCAGAAATCCCTAATACAAATAGCGTAAAAGCGGGGAGTTCAGCACCGAAGCTGCCAAAAATTTCGGCAAATTGTGGCACAACAAAAATAAGTAATATTGAAGTGACAATAAGAGCAATCACCAATACTGCAATGGGGTAAAACATGGCTTTTTTGATTTTTGACTTCAGCGCTTCGGCTTTTTCTTTATAAATGGCTATGCGATCAAAAATCCGATCTAAGGCACCCGATTGCTCACCGGATTTCACTAAATCACAATACAGCTCGTCGAAGTATTTTGGGTGTTCGCGCAGCGTTTCTGAAAGCGGTAAACCCGCTTGAATTTTTACTGAAATTTTTTGCATTAAAATACGCAGGCTTTTGTTATCTGAGCCATTGGCAATTAAATCAATGGATTGCACCAAAGGCACACCCGCACCCAGCATAGTGGCGATTTGTCGGGTGACAATAGAGATATCTGCCGCAGTGATTTTCTTTTCATCACCAAATAGCGACTTGGCCTTTTTTTTAACGGAAATCGGTGTTAAACCTTGTTGTCTTAATAGTGCTTTACCTTCAGCAATACTGCCCGCTTTAATTTCCCCCGATTTTTTTTCACCTTTGCGGTTGAGTGCTTTGTAAGTATGGGTATGCAGCTCTTTGATTTTGAAATTATTGTTCTGCGCCATCTGCGATTGTCCTTTTGCGGCTCTTAAAGCGTTGGTCTAGGGCTTGTATTAGCCTTTGGTGACCCGATTGACTTCAGCTAAACTGGTTACACCCGCCGCGGCTTTTAGCAAGCCCGAGCGGCGCAAGTTATTAATGCCATCCCGTTTTGCCTGATTAGCAATATCAATTGAGTTGCCGTTTTGCATAATAATATCTGCCATTTTTGGGCTGATCGGCATTACTTCATAGATACCCACGCGGCCTTTGTAGCCGTTGGTGCAATGCTCACAGCCAACGGGCTTAAAAATGGTAATGTTATGCACTTCATCTTCTTCATAACCTTGGCGCAGTAATTCGGCTTGGGGAATATCTTCTTGCACTTTGCATTTTGGGCAAAGCCGCCGAGCTAGGCGCTGGGCAATAATCAACGAAACCGAACTGGCGACGTTATAAGCCGGTACGCCCATGTTCAGTAACCGTGTCAGTGTTTCCGGAGCTGAGTTGGTGTGTAATGTCGATAACACCAAGTGACCAGTTTGTGCTGCTTTAATCGCGATTTCGGCCGTTTCTAAATCGCGAATTTCACCCACCATCACCACATCAGGATCTTGCCGTAAAAAGGCGCGTAAGGCGGTAGCAAAAGTTAACCCCGCACGGGCATTCACCTGTACTTGGTTGATGCCAGGCAGGTTAATTTCGACGGGGTCTTCCGCGGTAGATATATTGGTTTCTTCGGTATTCAGAATCGCTAAGCCGGTATACAGCGATACGGTTTTACCGCTACCGGTAGGGCCGGTTACTAAGATCATGCCTTGTGGCTGGGCTAAGGCATTTAAATACAGTTGTTTTTGTGCGTCCTCATAACCCAAGATATCGATACCCAGCATGGCGCTGTCTGAGTCGAGGATACGCATTACTATTTTTTCGCCATACAATGTCGGCAGGGTGCTGACCCGAAAATCGATAGATTTTTTTGCGGAGAGTTTCAGTTTAATGCGGCCATCTTGCGGTACACGTTTTTCGGCGATGTCCAGTCGTGACATCACTTTTAAACGGGCACATAGCCGTGTGGACAGTGCGACCGGTGGGCTGGCCACCTCAGTTAAAATGCCATCAATCCGAAAGCGGATCCGAAACATTTTTTCATAGGGCTCAAAGTGTAAATCTGAGGCGCCTTTACGAATAGCATCTAATAAAATTTTGTTGATAAAGGTAATGATCGGCTGATCTTCTTTATCGCTTTGTATGGCAGGCGCATCATCGGTTTCTTCTTCGACCACACCCATGGCCGTCAAATCCCACTCGCCATCACCTGAGCCCAAGCTGGCATAAGCACTTTCAAACAGCCGTTCGATCAGCTTGGCTAATTTGTCGTACTGTACTATGACGATTTCAGCATTTAAGCCAGCATTAAATTCGAAATCTTCAATGGCGGCCATATTAGTCGGATCCACCACCGCCAGATACATGGTACGGCCTTTTTTGGCCAATGGCAGCATATCGCTTTTACGTGTCAGTTTTTCATTGCGTAAGTCTTCGGGAATAGAGCTGACATCAAAAAAATCCAGATCCAGCATGATGTGCTGGCTAATGCTATTCGCCACTTCGGCTAACTTAACTGAATCGAGTAGCTTTTCGGTGATTAATAGTTCAGGCAAAGTACGATACTGTTTACCCTTTTCGGTAATCAGTTTCGTCACTTTATCGCCATCAATAATGCTCTGCTGGATCAATTTCTTGAGCAGGGTGGAATTACTCGTCACCGCCATAGTGGCCGTTTACTCCGGTAGCTTGAAGTTAAACAATTAGTTAAGAGTATGCCAGTATCCTTTAACTATTCAAGATTTACTGTCAATTATCCGGCAGATAGTCTATTCGCATAGTCTGAGCGCAGCATGATATGACACTGCCAGTTCCGTTGATGAAAATACGGCCAAGTAAACCTTACTTGGCAGTGAGTTATCTCAGCAAAATAGCAGCAACATTGCGTTTTCGTTCGGCGGGACTTATCAGACTGTTTTTTAAGCCAGAGAAGCTAAACGCCTTATTGCTGATAGCGGCTGATTAATTCAGCCAAGCTACCATTTTGCTGCAAGGCGCTAATAGCTTGATTAAATTCGGCTAGTTGTGATTCTGAGATACTTTTTTTACTGAGCATAAAGTACACCTCAGATGGCGCCAAGCTTAGTGAGTGTCGCTGTATTTGTTGGCTCAACCCTTTACGGCGAATAATCGCGGCAGCGACAAAGCTATCTTCTAAGGCACCGCTGATCTCTTCATCTTGTAAGCGCGCTAAATTAAGTTCGCTGATCTGGGCGTTAACAAAGGCTTGCGGTTTTTCGCCATACAATTGATTAATTAAGTCGCCATAATAATAACCACTGACCACACCGATAGTATGGCCTGCCTCGATGAACGCTGGAAAATCGGCATAATCCATCTCCATCTCGGTTCTGGTCAGTAACACAAATTGTTCTTGTCGATAGGCATTAGAAAACCAAGCATAACGTTCACGTTCAGCATTCTTTGAGGCGCCGGGTAATACATCGAGTTCACCGGCTTGTAGCTGGCTTAATAAATGCGCCCAGTCACCCGGCACCAGTTGTAACTCACAATTGAGTTCGCGGGTCAGCGCTTGCAAAATGTCGATATCTAAACCCTGTGGTTGTGCGGCTTGCCCTAAATAATGGTAGGGCTCCCAAGCATCAAAACCCACTTTTAACAGACAAGTGTCGGGGTTCACTGGTTTGGTGGTTACTGCAACTTCTGCTATCGGATTCATAGTCGGGGCGGCTGGCGTATTCGGTTTACAACCTGTGATCAGCAGGCTAGTGAATATCAGCGTAATCGGATAAAGAAACATAGGAACACTGCGCATAGCAAAACTCCTTAGATTAAATTGACTTAATAAGTGTAGGTGTTTTTGCTTGCTTTACCAGTAAGGCTATTTGGTAGGGCTCTATTGCAAAAAAATGCAGAAAAGTTAGGTAAAGCAATAGCTAATCAAGGCAAAAATGCACTATGCTGATAATTAAAACCATTTAATCGTTATGGGATTACGTTATTTATGCGTCAACTTATCGAAAAAGCGACTACTCTGCCATCCATTCCAAAAGTGTTACAAGAACTGATTGCTAGTTTTCAGAGTGATAGTGTTAGCAGCGAACACATTGCCAGCATTTTAAGCAATGACCAAGCGTTAACAGCAAAAGTATTGCGTTTGGCCAACTCGGCCAAATATGGCGGTCATCGGAAAATTGGCTCCGTCAAAGATGCGGTGTTAGTACTTGGCATCAGTACCTTGCGTACCCTAGTGTTATCGGTTGGCTTAGCGGGCAGTTTTAAAGCTATTCCAGGTTTCGATTTACCTGCTTACTGGCGCTATTCGTTTCGGATGGCGAACCGGGCAAAGTATTTAGCCAAGCTGATTAAAGCGGATGCCGATATGGCCTACACGTGCGGTTTATTACACGGCGTGGGGGAATATTTAATCCACATCGTTAAACCCGAAATGGCGGTGTTAATTGATCAAGAAGTGGCTGCGGGTAATCGCCGCCGCGAAATTGAGATGAAACATTTAGGTTTTGATTTCACCCAAGCCGGTGCCGAGCTGGCACGGCATTGGCACTTTCCGGAAGAGATTGCTCAAGCTATTCAACATCAATATACACCCGCGAAGAGCGGCACCTTAGACCCTTATGCCTCTTTACTGGTACTAAGCCGCTATTTAATTGAGCATGAGCAGGATATACAAAAAGAACAATTTGAGTTATTCCCAGCAAAATTAGCGCATGCTCTCCATTTGCAATTAGACGACGTTTATAAGCATATTCTAGCCATGCCAGATGTTGATGCTGATATTGAAATGCTAATGGGTTAAGCCATTCGCAAGGGCCTGCTCGTTTGTTAGCGGGTGGGCTTGATACAACATCCTGTTGCCCCAAGCCCGCTTTCACATTACTCAAGTTCATTTTCGGTTATAGTTTATCATTACACTCTTATGCGGATACTCTCTTCAGTCCTCTTGCGAAACACATAAAACTTAATTGTTTAAGATGTGGTTTTTAGTCTCTGCAGTTTGCTGACATTTAGCTGGAAATAAATTGCTTATTTTTTAGCTTTTACTTGAATTATCCTTAGATAAAAGCAAATATACAGAGTTAAGACAAGAAGACAAAGGTAGATCGCCATGCAAAAAACAGCGACATCATTATTAGAAAACTCGAGCCAATTGCGTTTAGAATGTGCAACAATTCTTAAACGTTATAGTTCAACACTTAAAGCCAGTGCGAAAAGTCGTTGGCCCATACTCGAAGCGCGTTTGCAGCAGCTGTTACCACAGTTGCTGCCACTATATCTAGAGCTGTATGGTGAGCGTTACGATTGCCATTACCATTTAGAACAATTACTGAAGGTGTTAGCCAAAGCGCTGGCACAACGGCCGGATTATTTGCTGCAAGAAGATGAAGATCCGCAGCAGTGGCATAAAGCGCCAACGGCGCTGGGTTCTGCTTGTTATGTCGATTTATTTGCGGGCGATTTTAAAGGTCTTGAGCAACGTATTCCTTACCTTCAGCAAACCGGCATCAATTACTTGCATTTGATGCCACTTTTTAAAGCACCCGAGCCAAACAGCGATGGCGGTTATGCGGTATCCGATTATCGCAAAACCATGCCGCATCTCGGCTCAATGCCGCAACTGGCTGGGCTGATGCAAAAATTGCATAGTGCAGGGATTAGGCCGGTACTCGATTTTGTGTTCAATCATACCTCTGATGAGCACCGTTGGGCCGAAAAAGCCAAAGCCGGTGAGCAGCAATTCCAAGATTATTACTTTTTTTTCAATGAGCAAGAACGCGATCAGTATGCGCCCTGGCTACGAGAAATTTTCCCAGAAATTCGTCGTGGTTGCTTTACCTTTGAACCCCATGCCGAGCGCTGGGTCTGGACTACCTTTAACAGCTTCCAGTGGGATTTAAACTACGCTAACCCGGAAGTGTTTAGTGCTATGGCTGAAGAAATGTTGTTTCTGGCCAATCAGGGCGCCGCAGTGTTGCGGCTGGATGCCTTAGCCTTTGTTTGGAAAGAAGCCGGCACATCTTGTGAAAACCTGCCAAAAGCGCATACCTTGATCCGTGCTTTTAATGCGGTGGCCGCCATAGCCGCACCAGCTTTACAATTTAAATCAGAAGCGATAGTGCATCCAGATGAAGTAGTGAAGTACATTGCGCCGCAAGAGTGCCAGTTATCTTATAACCCACTGTTAATGGCCTTGCTATGGAATAGCTTAGCGACCCGTAAAACACGCTTGTTAACCGAGTCATTGCAACGACGTTTTGCGATTGATCCACAGTGCAGTTGGGTGAACTACATTCGCTGCCATGATGATATTGGCTGGACTTTTGATGATAACATCGCCTGGCAGTTAGGCATTAACCCCGAGCATCATCGGCAATTTTTAAATCAGTTCTATACTGGGCAGTTTGCTGGTAGCTTTGCCACGGGCGTTCCTTTTCAGCAAAACCCAGTGACCGGTGATTGTCGAGTGGCTGGCATGCTAGCGTCATTAACGGGCGTCGAGCAGGCTGTGCAAAGTGGTAACGCCACGCATTTACAATTTGCGTTAGCGCGTATTTATCTCTTGAACAGTATTATTCTCAGTATTGGTGGCTTGCCATTACTTTATATGGGCGACGAGCTGGGTTTACTCAATGATTATGCTTATCAGGATGATCCGCACAAACGCGACGATAGCCGCTGGGTCAACCGCGTTGCCGTTAGCGAGCAACAGTTAGCTGAGGCCCATAACCCCGACAGTCTCTCAGGTAAAATCTATGCTCAGCTGCAACAGCTTATTCGCACACGTAGCCGTTTAAAGGTGTTGGGGGCGGGGCAAACCGAGATCCTACAAAGCGGTAATCCGCATTTGTTCGCTTATCGGCGGCAATTAGATCAACAAAGCATGTTATGTGTGGTCAATTTTAGTGAAGAGCCGCAAGTTTTTGTGGGTGCCCCTGGTAGTCAATGGCGCGAAGAGCTAAGCGGTGAGTTGTTGCATGGTCGCAGCTTACATTTGGCGCCTTATCAAGTGCTATGGTTAAGCGCAACGGTGAGTTAAAGGCGGTCATTGATTTACGGCTTAGTCTACTAAGCCGTATTCCTTTCAGCCTTGTATAGAATTAATTTTGATAAAAAAAGCCCCGCAAGCGGGGCAAACTACAGAGAAAATGTTCAGAGCTAGTAGGTAATATTATTCAGTTTGCTACTCAGCATGACGCGGTTTGCTTAACTGATTGTATAAGTCTAATGTGTGGCTTTTTGCAGTTGCTGCTCTGCCGGGTTAAACAAGAAGTTCCACCACAAACCAATACACAACAGCACGGCAAAGCCGGTGGCCAGATAGAAACCATAGCGCACATCACCAAACATATCGCCAACAATGCCCATTAACAAAGGCCCTAAAGCAGCGGCTAAGGCGGTAAAGGCCAAAATTAAGCCTGCGGCAGCGCCGTGCTGATTGCGCGGAAAGCAGCTAATGCCTTTAGAGTTTAAGGTAGGATACATCATCGACATAAAGAGCCCCGACAGCGGCATGAGCCACAGTGCCCAAGCAATACCTTGCCACATACTGACGATAAAACAGGCTGCAATCGCAGTACTAAACCAAGCCAATAAACTCGTCCAACAAAAACGGGTTAACAGCCATTCAGCTAAGAAGCGGCCCAGCGTGCGTAAAATAAAAAATACCGTGATGGCATGTGCTGCCATGGTGGTCCATTGGCCATCATATTGTTGCAGTAAGGTCGGTAGCCAAACAAAGATCGCCACTTCGGTTGCCACATAACAGGCGATTGCTAGCGAAAAGCCCAGCGCGTAGCGATTTTTAACTAAGGCTAAACAATCCCAAATCGAGCTTTGCGCTTGCGTAACATAACCGGGGTAATCCATGCGCCAAGCAATCAGCAGTAGTACTGCGCAAATAAAGCCGGCTAACAAGTAAAGCTGCTCCCAAGCTAGGTTATAACTCAGTAGCAATGCCACCAAAGCGGGGCCAGCAATGGCACCGAGGCCAAAGAAACCTTCTACCCGATTCATTAAACGGGTATGACTTTGCGAATTGTTACTGATATCGCCAATTAGCGCCAAGGCACCGGTTTTAAATAAACCAATACTTAAACCACATAGGCCCAGTAGCAATAAGTAGAAGTTAAAACTTTGACCAAACGCGAAAGCAACACAGGCAAGTGTGTAGATAAACAGGCCAAATAAAATGATTTTCTTGCGACCAATACGGTCGGCCAATTGCCCTAGGAATAACCCAGATAAACCAATAAAGATCATCGGTACATAATGAAAGGCGGCGGCTTGTGTTAGTGTTAGATTAAACTGAGCCACCACTTCTGGAATAATGACGCCAACAGCATCTGTGGTCATAGCGAACACAAAAAACATGAGGCAGGTCATCCATTTAACCTGATTATGGGTGTGGTTATCCACCACTACAGCAGTTTGCGGTTGAGAGTTTTGCATGTTTCTACCTTGTTAAGATCAGCCTAAGGCTAACGTTATTTTTATCAGGTGATCGCTGTAGTGACTACATGTCGTCGCCTGTTTTTAATTAACTTAAAATTACACCTTAAACGATTAAGTTGCAAGGCTTCTGCACGCTATTTAAACAAAATGCTGTTAGATTAACACAAGAGGATGGTCGGTAAGCCAGGCATCTTAGCAGCTGTCGCGTAAACGCAACTCACAATCAAGCAAAACATGTTGTTGCTGTTGGCCGCTCAGTAACAAACGGGCGGCAGTGCGGCCCTTCTCATCACTATGCTGGGCAATCGTGGTCAGCGCAGGGTAGGCACGCTCGGCCTCTTCAATGCCATCAAAACCGACAATGCGCAGATCTTCTGGAATGCGTAAGCCCAATTGGCGGGCGACAGCGATGGCTCCTAAGGCGATGCGATCACTCATACAAAGTAATAACTGCGGCCTGGGATGTTGGGTAAGGGCTTCACGTGCTGCGGTTTCGGCATAATCATGCGTATTAACTGGGATATGCCACACTTGTTCGGCTGGCAAGGCTCGATTTTGCGCTTGCATCGCCGCTAAATAACCATCGAGGCGCCGCCGCGCGATGGATTCTTCTTGCTGATACAACTCGTTCGGTTGCATCCGACAGACACGGTCTGAATCGAGTAAACGTAAGCCCAATACTGCCACCTTGCCGGCTTGTTGGTGCAAGGCATACTCTGCAATGTCATAGGCATAACGGTAATTATCGATATTGACAGAACCCACATCGGGGAGGTTACAGTCTACTGTGATCATCGGCTTACCACTGGCCAATACACGGTCGAGTTGCTCGGGGTTTTTCGAGCGGCCATAAATAATAAAGCCATCTGGCATGGCTTCGGCCGTGCTGTGCACCGCTTTGCTACCAGAGAGCAATAACATATCTTTACCCTGCTGCTGAAGTACTTCGGCAATACCTTTAATCAATTGGCTCGCTACCGGATCGCTAATGGCATAATCGAGCGAGTCGGCGAGTAATATGGCAATCATATCTGAACGGCCGGTGCGTAAGCTGCGCGCCGTGGCATTCGGGCCGTTAAAACCGAGCTTTTCACTTTCGGCCAAGATATGGCGACGCAAATCAGTAGACAGTTGGTCTGGCCGATTAAAGGCATTTGAAACCGTTGCCACGGACACCCCAAGGTGCTTAGCCAGTGATTTCAATGTAATTTTTGCCATGCTGTACTATCCTTAAACTGCTTTTAGACTCGCACTACCGACGCAGATTAGATTTTCTAAAAAGAAAAAGCTGCACGTTAATGCAGCTTTACATATCTCTTTTCACATTGCTAGTTAGAAAAACGCTCAACTCACTTAGAATTGATAACGTATGCCTAACGAAGCGGTGCGACCGTTAATGGTTCTGGCCGTAATAATCCCGTTTGCTGGAACACTGCCTTGTTCAGCTTCAGTAATACCCACAGTATCGAACAGGTTATTTACATTCAGTGAAAGCGTTAAGTTTTGAGCTAACTCATAGTTAGCAAACGCATTAAACTGTGTATAAGCATCAAACTTCAAATCATTGTTATCTTGCGCATAGGCACCGGTCGTTCCGACTACAGTGAAACCGACTTGTGCGTTATCCATCGTATAACGTGCTAATAAGTTATAGATAAAGTCGGCTTGACGACGTGGCGTATTACCTACTACTGCTGGATTAAGTGCATCTTGGCTGATTTCAGCATCCGTCCAAGTCACCGAACCGCGGAAATCGAAATCACCAATCCGATAGCTACTCTCTAACTCAACACCTTTGGCTTCATATACGCGGTCAAAAAACTGTTGAGTTGTGGCTTCAAAGTTTTGTTCATCGGTTTCAGCAAAAAACACGGTGGCGAACAGGTTTAAATTACCATGACGGCTCTTGCTACCAAACTCGTACTGTTTAACTTGATCTACCGCATCTTGTGCTGCTACTGAACCATCAGCATTGACTTTGCCAAACAGTAAACGATCGGCATTAGCACGGCCACCTTTACTGATGCGACCAAACACTGCCCAATCATTACTGTATTGGTAGTTAGCACCAACTGAATAAGAATTGTAACTCCAGTCATAATTTACTAACTGTGGGTTAGCTAAGTCGATACCTGAAACACTTTGTTCAACTTGGCTAATGACGCCATCGCCATTCATATCACGGCTGCTTTGTACAGCACCTGCATAGGTACCTGTCGCATCACCCATATCACGACGAATACTGGCTTCGAATGACCAGTCGCCAAAGCCCCAGCTTGCAGAAGCATAAGGTGCTTTGATGCTGTAATCGGTGTTGTAATTCCGTTGACAACAATTGCCCCAGAATGGCACACCATAGGCTAATAAACCCTTCTCAGAAAACGCTGTGCCATTTGCAGCGGTAACATCAAGTAGTTCTGCGTTATCACCTTTTAAGGCCATAAAATAGGAGTTCCACAGCCAAGACATATCAATAGTCTGATCGGCGATGTAATAGCCTAAAGTCACATCCACTTCACCAATGCTGCGGGAGAGTTTTAAGTCGTTAACCATTGAACCGAAATCGTTGATCTCAACATCAAAGGTATGAATACGCATCGCATTGGCACTGGCATCATAACGCTCGCCAGCCTGAGGTCCTACGGCGTAACGAACAACCGCACCTGGCCCTGCAATACTGTCGGCAATACTTTGGCTATTATCCACTTCGGCTGGGAAGGGTGTAATAAAATTGCCGCTAACACTGCTAATACGGAAACGGTTATCCAGTGTCCAGTTATCATCTAAATCAAAAACGGCTTCTACACCGAAGCTATTAACTTCAGGATTCATGCCGTTACGAATATCACCGCGCGAGATCTGATTGGCACCATTTAAGCGCACGGTTTCGGTTAAATATACCGATTGTAAGGTATCTTGTTGCGAATCGTAGCCCGCTACTGAGCTGCCATCGGCACGCATTGGCATTGGCATATAGCTGGCAACACGGTCATTTAAGTGTTTGGCATAAAGCCGTACATAGCCAGTATCAAATTCTTTAGTGAGATTGGCTTTTATTTGATAACCACGTTCACCTTGGTAACCAGGATCACGAATGCCTTCGCCTTGACGAACAAAACCACCCAAATGGAAGCGGGTATCTGCGTTAATATCGCCACCGTATTCAAAGTCAGTACGGAATTGGTCGTAATTTAAACCGGTTGTCATGGCGATACTGCCGCCATTATCGGCACCGGTTTTACTTAAAAAGTTAATAACACCGCCAGGTGAATTACTGGCAAGCGTACTGGCTGAACCACCACGGATAACTTCTAACCGCGAGAGGGTAGCATCGGCACGCACAAAGATATCGGCGTTACCAAAAGCGATATCACCAAACTGCATTACAGGTAAGCCATCTTCTTGTAAGGTTAAAAATTTAGCACCGCCTGCGGCAACCGGTAAACCACGCACAGCGATGTTAGCGTTACCTTCACCACCGGTTGATTCACTGCGTACACCGGGCAACATACGGAAGATTTCGGCAGTTGATCTTGGCGCACTCGCATCAATATCATCTAGTGTCAAAGCACTCACTGACACACTAGATTGCATTACGGTTTGATTACGTGAGACAGAACCTGTAACGATAATACGTTCAAAGCCCAAACCGGTGGGCTCAGCAGCTTGTTCAGCATTTGCGGTTTCAGTCTCGGTGTTGTCTTGTTGCGCCTGCGCAGCATTAGCAGTTAAGGCTAAGCTAATAGCTAGCGCCAAATAAGAACGGCGATTTGGTGTTGTTTTCATCTGGTGTCTCCCTTGTCGGTCTTGTAAAGATATTATTATCATACGGTGATTCAGACTACTTTTTGACTTTATCTAAATCGTTTCAGATAAGAGGCGAAAAATAGTGTTTGTATAATTTCATTATCAAGTGTGCTTTTGCAGCATTCTTTGATTTATAGTAGCAGACTAGGTTAATTTTGCTTGTTTTAACCAAAAACAGCAAAGTCAGCAAAGCGCTTTTAAACATAAACTTGGTTGTTTCTTCGAGTTGATATGCTACGTTAAAGTTATCTTAAACGTTTTACCTCTAAAATTTGCAGCCGTCAAGAGTGGTTAATAACTAAACAGGTATTTTTTTTGAAAAAATGACATTACCACTGAGGTTCGGCATTGGCAGTGTTGCTTTTGGGTTAACTTAAGAGCGCATCGGTTAGCGTGGTCATTTAGAGGGCATCATTAACCGTAACGCCATCTTATCAACACCAATATCAACGGCTACGTTATAAGGGCGCAGCGTTTTCGGTGGTCGGTATCTGAACCGGAAGGGGTCAAAGTGTAGGTTGTTTTCTGCTTGGGGTGATTGATCTTTGTAAATTGAGCTGTGCATTGATCTGCTGTTTAAAGTGTTCACTACCAAGTACCCACTCCCCCTGACTGGCTAGACGTATTTCCGCCAGCGTTTTATCGGAAAACGGTTGTGCAAAAAGCTCCCGATATCCTTGCTGTCGTTCAACTGTAGTATGGCCTAAACCTAAATAGGCCGGTAATGGCTGCCAAAGTTGCATGGTTTTACCAAGGGCTTGTTGACGTTTGCTGTTTAGATTTTGTTCGCTTGGCGATGTTTTGATCGCGAAACGAGGAGTGTAGTTTAGTTATTCTAAATAAACGACGAGTGAAGCTACCGCGTCCTGCTCTCGCCCCTGACCTACATCCATGTAGGCCACAAAGAGCAAAACATCGCCAGACGAACCCTTTGGGCAGCGTGTGGCTGGCATTTCTACTTCGTTATACGAAATATATCCTATATTTCGCCTTCGGCCAGCAGAGCTGTTCCCGTTTGTTCCATACAAACGGGTCGCTTGTTTATGTAGAATAACTACACGGCACAAGCTCTGCCTTGTATAAATACCAGCCACTCAGCTGCAAAAACAACCAGCAAATGTCAACAAGCCCTAAAGCATTCGCCTGATAGCTTGACCAAGGATAACTTGCGGGATGATCAACCATATTGGCTCTGACCGGATTAAGCTCAATGTAACGGCTAACTGCTAAAGAATAACGATCATTATCAACCAAGGTTGCTTTATATCTCCCTTCCCAGAGTGTGCCGGTTCTTCCATAGCTTTTATTCACGTACCGCACATAATAACGCCCCAAGTCTTGCATCATTAGGCTGAGACTATTTTCTATCTGCGGTGTTGCCAGTATGTGTACGTGATTCGTCATCAGCACAAAGGCATGGACAGCAACCTGATGCTGCTGGGCATAGTGCTGCAGCCTTTCAAGATATACAGAGTAATCTTGCTTGGTAAAAAAACAAACCTGGCGATTGTTTCCCCGTTGAATAATGTGCTGAGCAAAACCGGGTAATGTAAACCGTGGTTGTCGTGGCATTATGGCCTCTCGCGATGAAATAAATTAAATTTTATTTAACATTTTAGTTTTTTCAAGTTGATATTGGGTATTTTTATTAAGCGAAGAGAGGTGTGGGTTGGTTGCGGTGGCTTTCTCGGTATCTGACCCCGAAGGTCAGTTCCGAAAGTCCGTCGGACCCCGAAGGTCGCGCCGAAGGTCCGCCAAAAAAAACAAACCCGCACTAGGCGGGCTTGTTGGTTCGGTATCTGACCCCGAAGGTCGCCGAAGGTCTCAAAGGTCTCAGAGGGTCACAAGGTTACGGTGCTGGTGCTGTAGTTGATAAAGAACAAGCACCAGTACCAGCATTACAAGTTACTGTTCTAAGCTCGCTTGTAGAACCACGAGCTACAGGTGTGAAAGTTAGCGATGCATTTCCTTGATATTGTGCGAAAGTGGGAGCAGTAACTGCTGATGCACAAGAATTTGCAACATAATCTCTACCAGTTAAATCAGCCCCTGTGATTGCTAAATCAGCAACAACACCACTCATATATGAACGAGCTTCAGCTAAACAAGCACCGTTTGAGCTGCGCTGTGTATAGTTTTGGTAAGCAGGCAACGCTACCGCAGCCAAAATACCGATAATCGCTACTACGATCATTAATTCAATTAAGGTAAAACCTTGTTGTACACGTTTCATAATTTACATCTCCTGAGTTTTAGTTAGCCGCTTGGGCTAACACTTATTCTGGACGGTTTTTCACATTTCGCAAGCACAATTTTTTAATCTAATTAAAAAATTACTAATTTATTGCTCTATAACAGCTTTTTGGCCGTTGTTGCGCAATAAAGCCGCACAAATAAATAACAATAAAGTACTAGATACTGTATTTGTATTGGCTGAATAACTGTTGTGCTTGTAGCCAAATATCACCGACTTGGCCGTTACCGACCGGTTGATTATTCAACAGCGTGACGGGCGCAATCTCTTTGCTGGAGCTGGTTAACCAGATCTCATCGGCGGCCAATACCTCATCATAACTGATGTCTCGCTCAACCACCTTTAGCTGGCTATGCTGGCGTAAAATCTGTAATAGCAGCAAGCGTGTTACGCCAGGTAATAATTTGTTAGAAAGTGGCGGGGTAGCAATTTCGCCGTTTTTAATCACAAACACATTAACGGCGGCACCTTCGGTTAAAAAGCCTTCACGATCGAACAATAAAATCTCTTGCGCGCCTTGCTCTTTACCTTGTTGGTAGTGCAACACGTTACCCAGCAGCGAGGTCGATTTAATATGGCAACGCTGCCAGCGTAAATCGTTACCGGTCACAGCATGATAGGTGATCGCTTGGTGTTTATCGGCCACCGGCTCTGCTGCGATGGCAAAAGCATAGGCAAAAACAGTCGGCTGAATATCGGTCGGGAAGGCATGGTTGCGTTTGGTGTCGGCGCCACGGCTTACTTGAATATACACCGCCAAGTTATCGCCCATGCTGGGGCGATTAAGCGTTAATAACTGCTGGCAAATGTCGGCCCAGCGCGCTTCGGTCATGCCATGTTGAATACTGAGCTCGGCTAAACCATTGTGCAGACGCGTGATATGCGGTGCAAACCCAACAAAACGGCCATGGTAGGACGGGATCACTTCGTAAATACCGTCGCCAAATAAAAAGCCGCGATCCATTGGCGATATTTTCGCTTCGCTGGCAGGGATAAAATGACCGTTTAAATAGACTGTGCTCATGGATATCTCGTGTCAGTTAAAAAATTAAAGGGTTGGCGTAGCAACGGGGTTTAGCGCATCGTTTACCCATTGCTGCAAGCGGGCAATCAGGGCCGCACCCTCGCTATAAGGTAAACCATCTTCTGTTAAGGTATTGGCGCGGGTAACGCCATCAATACAGCCGTTATCAACAAGGTATTGTAGTAGTTCCAGTAGGTTGGCTTGTTGTAGTAAATTTTCACCGCGTAATACCGACAGCATGGCAATAATACCCCAGGCGGCCCAATTAGAGACATCGGCGATCACCAGCTCATCGCATTCGGTAACACTGGGCGTGATATTCAGCTGGCCTAAAACAGCGGCTAAGTTACCCATACCAATTTCATTGCCACCATCGCCAATTGCCAGGGTGGGACAAGCGGCTTGCTCGAGAAAATAATCAAAGCTGGCGCAGCGCTCAGAGATATCTTCACCGCGCATATTCATATAGCGGCCATTGGCACTAAAACCGGGGCGCTCGATAGCCAGTACCAACGCCGGTTTTAATTCGGCTAAGGCTTCTGTCGCAATTTGCGCTAACTGTTGATATTGATTGACCCGCAGTGCATAGCACTGGTAACGCTGGCTTAATACGCTGAACAGCGGATCACCACAAACAATAATCGGCTTTAATTGCATTTGTAGTGCGCATTGATACAGGGCAATGGCGCCGACCGGGCCATCGGTTTCAAAGGTTTCTAACACCGGAAAACCGGTGCCAATTAATACCGTACTGCCGGCGGGTAAGTTAAACAAACGCGCGGCGCGCAGCAAATACCCGGGGCGTAAATACGGTTGTAACAGTTGCATGCCACGCAAATTACGCTCCACCAAACAGTTTTCGAGCTGTTGGCTTAACTGCTTTAAGTTAACCATGGGTTGGCTTGAGGCGGTATTGGGCGCAGCGTGTGTCATAGGGTGTCCAAAACAGTCGGGCTAATGCCATAGTGTTGATATTCGCGTTTTAATCTAGCGGTAGCTAAATGAGTAGCATTGTGCGCATCAGCGGCGGTAATTGGGCTGAAATTAAGCTGTGTGCCGCTACTGGCCTGCGCCAGAGCCCAACAATCAAGAGACAGTACATTGCCCATTTTTGGATAGCCGCCTAAGGTTTGCCGATCATTTAACAGCACTATCGGTTGGCCATCGGGTGGAATTTGCACAGCGCCATAGCTGATCCCCTCGGATAACAACTGGCTGGTACTGCAACGAATGGCAGGGCCGTTTAACTTGTAGCCCATGCGATCAAACTGCGGGCTAACCTGATAGCTGTGCAAATAAAACTGCGCCCGCGCGGTGGCACTAAATAATGCCGCTTGATAGCCTTCAATTAAACGCAGTTGCAGAGGAGTGCCGCCAGGTAAGGTGCGTTGACGAATGGCGGCGGCAACCGGCGCTTTGTTGGTGTTGATATGGCTGTTTGCTGCGGTTGCTAAAGCAAGCTCAGCCCCTGCGGTAAGCTTTTGACCGTTTTGCTGCAAGCCGCCAATCCCCTCGCGCATGACGGTGGCGCTACTGCCAAACTGAGCAGGGGCGGCAATACCGCCAGCAACCGCAAGGTATGCCCGTAAGCCACGGCTAAAGATGCCCAGTTCAAGTTCGTCACCAGGTTTAAGTGCTATTGCTTGCCAACAATTCACCGCTTTACCATTAAGCGTTAAGGGTAATTCGGCACCTGTTACCGCGATCACGCAGTTTGCAACGGCTTGTAATGTTAAGCCGCCCACACTGTGTTCAATCAGTGTGCTGTTAACAGGGTTGGCCACTAACGCATGGGCCCAGCGAAAGCTGTGTAAATCGAGTGGGCCGCCTTGGGTTAAACCCAGCGTGCCCATGCCGAAGCGGCCTTGGTCTTGCAGTAAACTTAACACCCCAGGGTTAATAATGCGCAGTACCGTCATGCTCGTCATACTAGACCGCCTAATAAGCGATATTCGCGCGCGGTGATCGGCACAAAATTGACCTGATCGCCCACGGCCACCGGCATCGCCGGTTGTTGTTTGGCGTTAAACATCGGTACCGGGCAAAGCCCTAACAAATGCCAGCCACCAGGTGAAGCGGCGGGGTACACCGCGGTTTGGCGATCGGCAATGGCGACTGCACCGGCCGGTACTTTGGCGCGTGGTGTGCTTAAGCGTGGTAGCGCCAGTGCGGCCGGGAGTTCACCCAAATAAGCAAAACCGGGTGCAAAGCCAATGGCATATACCTGATAACTACACTGGCTATGCAGTGCAATCACTTCTGCAACCGATAAGCCTGTGGCTTTGGCCACCCGCACGAGATCTAAATCGTCTTGTTCGCTATACCACACGGGCAACTCTACGCATTTTGCTGTACTGGTCGCTAATTTTGCTGCCGGTTTGGCTAAAGCCTTAACCAATAAAGGCCGCAGCGTTAAGTGGCTTTGCTGCAGCGGATTAAAGGTAACTAGCAATGAGGCATAAGAGGGTAATAACTCTACTAACACCGTGCCGACTAACGGCTGTAATAGCTGCATAGCGGTTTGAATATGCAGCGCTGCGCCAGGGCTAATTTGCTGCGTAGTTAAATACAATATATACGCATTTTCACCGGCAATTTGTAAATCATAATCTGCAGCGGATAAACCGCCCACCAACAGATCTGAGCGATTAAGATTTATCTCTGACATGCATTGACTCGCATTCGGATCTGTTGCAATTGCGTAATGCCCTCAAGGTTATCACCGTGTACGCACAGTGTATCGGCTTGCAAGGCAAGGGTACGGCCGGAGTCGGTGGTCACGGTGCCGCTGTTGAGTAATTGGTCGACTTGCTCGAGCACTTCTGCACCATGTAACACCGCACCGGCTTGAGCGCGAGGCGTTAGCTTGCCTTGATCGGTATAACGGCGATCAGCAAAGGCTTCTAATAATAATGTTACGCCGGCTGTCGTGGCTTGTTGTGTTAGTAAAGCGGCATCGGCAGTGGCTAAAATCATTAATTTTAGGGGTTTATGATAGCTGGCAATGGCTTCTAATACCGCTTGCCATACCGCAGGTTGGCTCATCATATCGTTATAAAAAGCGCCATGGGGTTTCACGTAGCTCACGCTCATACCCTGGCATTGCGCCATGCCATCGAGTGCGGCTATTTGATAATGTAACAAATGGCAAATTTCAGCGGCTGAACAGTGCATACTGCGTCGGCCAAAACCTTGTAAGTCGGGATAGCTGGGATGCGCCCCAATAATCACCTTGTGTTGTTTGGCTAGGCTGAGTGTTTGCGCCATAACATTAGCATCGCCGGCATGAAAACCACAGGCGATATTGGCAAGATCGATATGTGGCATGGCGTCGTGATCACGGCCCATTTGCCAGCTACCAAAACTTTCACCGAGATCGCAGTTAAGTAACAGGGGGGCTCGAGGCATGTCTGCTGCAGTTGACGAGATCTGTTGTACTGTCATAACGGCTCCGCTAACGTCTTTCTAAACTGTCATAGTGTGCGTGAGACGCTATGTAATGTCCAGTTGCCTAACCGCGCAAATAATAAAATATTCAGGCTTTAATTTGTTAAGAATAAACTATTCTGCCGTGATGCGTTACTGCGGTTTGGCGGCTAAATAACACCTTTTGATTAAAAAGCATCAACATAGCCAGAATATTCGTTATTTTGCTGCAGCTTTGGCTGAGCCTGTGCTTTACTTAAGTGTAGCAGTGTCCATTTTCAGGAACGACGGATGTTATATGGATAGTATTGAATTGGAAAGTCGGCTTAGAAGCTTGCAACAGGCTTTGTTACCTTTAATTCAACTGGTGAATAGAATTTCGCGTTTAGAAACCGCTTTTGTTTCCTATATCGATCCGGTGGCGGGCCGTCAGCAAGTGGTGGCGGTGTCGGGCGATGGCGAAATTAATATTGTGGCCGGTGATGAACTCGATTGGCATGATTCAATGTGTCGTTTGATCTTTAATGACGAAGGCTGGATCCAAAGCCGGGTGGCAAAGGTGTATCCCGACAGTGTTGGCGCTAAATCGGGCATGAATACGTTTTTTGCCTTACCGGTGCAATATAACAATCGGTTGATTGGCAGCTTGTGTGGTACCAGCGTGAACGAAACCGAGCTTGATACCGAACAGTACGAGCAGATCCAATTAATTGCCGAAGCGATATCGTGGCAAGTGTCGCAATGGCAGCGCTTAATTAAATTGCAGCGGCGCTTACAAACTTCGCGCCGCCATTTAAAACAAGCCTTTCAAGATAAAGAATCGCTGCGCATGTTATCCGAGCAAGATCCGCTGACCGGTTTATTAAATCGACGTGGTTTTGCAGATTTATGGCAAAGTTGTATTGAGCAGGAATCAACGGATTCTGATATCAGCGTAATGGCGCTAGATTTTGATAACTTTAAACAACTGAATGATAACTTTGGCCATCAGGCCGGTGATGATGCATTAAAAGCACTGGCGAACATCTTGACCTTGAATATCCGCGATTATGATTTTGCAGCGCGTTTGGGTGGAGATGAATTTATGTTGGTTTTGCCGACCTGTAAAAGGCTAGATGCGCTGCAAATTAGCGAGCGCATTCAACAGCAATATTTGGCCACTTTACATGGCCAGTCTCATACCATCAGTATTGGTGTGGCAGTTAGCGAGCAAGGCTGCAGTGACGATTTACTGCTACTAGCCGATAAGGCACTGTATCAAGCCAAAAACTCAGGGCGGGGTGTCATTATCGTTAACACTTTTCGGCGCTAAGCTAAGCCACTCAGTCGTTTAAAGTACGGCTAATTTGCTGTTGGGTAAGTCTGTGATCAGCATATGGCCTGGGGCATGGCTGATACAAAAATCCAGTTTCGCTTGCGCTATGGCCAATTGTGGCGTTACGCCACACGCCCAGAATACCGGCACTTCGCCTTCTTTAATGCTAACCGCATCACCGTAATCGGGCTGATTGATATTCTGAATTCCAATCTGGGCCGGATCGCCAAAATGCACCGGGGCACCATGTACTTGTGGAAAGCGCGAGCAAATTTGAATGGCGCGGATCGCTGCGGCAGGCTGCATTGGCCGCATACTGACCACCATATTACTGCTAAACACCCCAGCACTTTGGCAAGGAATAGTGGTTTTGTACATGGGGACATTTTTCTGCTCGGTAATATTACGAATTTCCAAGCCATCGGCCAGTAGCGCCTCTTCAAATGAAAACGAGCAACCGATTAAAAAAGTAACTAAATCATCCCGCCATACTGCACCTAAGTCGGTCACTTCTTCGGTAAATTCGCCGTGTCGAAAAAGCCGATAACGTGGTAAGTCGCTGCGAATATCTAAATTGGCAGCTAACTGCGGCATGTCAATAGCGCCGGGCGTTGCCGCCATGCCCAGTAAGGGGCAGGGTTTCGGATTGAAATGACAAAACTGCAAAAAATCAGCCGCATAAGCGGCGGGAATAATCGCCATATTGGCTTGTACAAAACCAGGCGCCAACCCAGAGGTGTTGCTGCTAAAAGCGCCACTGCGGCATTGCTGACGAATTTGCAAAGGGCTCAGTTGCAAAGGGTTAGGTTGTGACATAGCAACTCCGGCTTAGTGTTATGAGGTATTATTTGGTTTGCCGCACGTTAAGCATTGCCATAGATTTCGCTATTGGCCAGCCAACGTTTGATTAATTGTAAGCTATCTTCACGTGAATCTTGCCATAGCCGCGCGGCAATGGCGCCAGCTTGCGGCATTAAAGCACTATCTCGGGTTAAATCGGCAATTTTAAACTGCATTAAACCGGTTTGTCGGGTACCGAGTAATTCGCCTGGGCCACGAATTTCTAAATCGCGTTGCGCAATAACGAAACCATCATTACTTTCGCGTAATACGGCTAAGCGCGATTGTGCGGTGCGAGACAAGGGCGCGTGATACAGCAATACGCAATGTGATACTGCGCTACCCCGACCGACACGGCCACGTAGCTGGTGTAATTGCGCTAAACCCAGCCGTTCAGGGTTTTCAATAATCATTAAGCTGGCATTGGGTACATCCACCCCAACTTCGATAACGGTGGTTGCCACTAATAAATCTAACTCGCCACGGCTAAATTGCTGCATCAGTTGTTGTTTTTCTGCGCTTTTTAAGCGGCCATGTACCAAACCAATTTTTAATTCAGGTAATGCGGTTTGCAATAAACTGGCGGTGTCTTCTGCGGCTTGGCATTGCAGTACTTCAGATTCTTCAATTAGGGTACATACCCAATACGCTTGGCGCTGTTGTTCGGTAACCACCTGACGGACGCGCGCCATCACTTCGTCGCGGCGACTATCCGGGATGGCTACCGTGGTGACGGGTGTTCGGCCCGGTGGCAACTCATCTATAATAGAGGTGTCGAGATCGGCATAAGCGGTCATGGCCAAGGTTCTAGGGATTGGCGTGGCGGTCATCACTAATTGATGTGGGTAGTGATCAACAATGCCGCCTTTTTCACGTAACGCTAGGCGTTGGTGCACCCCAAAACGGTGTTGTTCATCAATAATGATTAACGCGAGGCGGCTAAATTCGACATGCTGCTGAAACAGCGCATGGGTACCAATCACCATCTGGGCTTGGCCGTTGCCAATGGCATCTAAGGCGCTTTGCCGAGCTTTACCTTTGGTTTTACCGGCCAGCCAGGCTAATTCGATGCCCAGTGGTGCAAACCAGCGTTGAAAATTAACAGCATGTTGCTCGGCGAGCAATTCAGTCGGGGCCATTAATGCCACCTGATAGCCATTACCAATAGCGTTAAGTGCCGCTAGAGCGGCCACCAGTGTTTTGCCTGAGCCAACATCACCTTGCACTAAACGCAGCATAGGCAGCGGCTTGGCAAGATCTTGTTGAATTTGTGCCACCACCCGCTGCTGTGCGCCGGTTGGGCTAAAAGGTAAGGCGGCTAAAAATTGTGCCAGTAAAGGCTCGGGCGTGTTTAATACTACGGCTTGTTGCTGTTGTGCTTGGCTGCGCAGTTTATACATGCTGAGCTGCTGGGCAATTAACTCTTCTAAAATAAGCCGTTGCTGCGCGGGGTGTTTGCCCTCTTCAAGCAATGTGAGGGCGGCATCTGGCGGCGGGCGATGAATATAACGCAGCGCATCCGCCAGCGACCAAGGCTGTTTCAATAAATGTGCCGGTAAGTATTCTGCTGGCGCATAGCGATCTAAATACGCGAGGGCGGCATCGGTAAGATTGCGCCACGTGGCTTGTTTTAGCCCTTCGGTGGTTGGGTAAACCGGCGTTAGCGTTTCCGCTACTTGCTGCTCGGTATGCTGCGGGTTTATGACCTTATATTCCGGGTGCAGCATTTCTAAGCCACGATGGCCGCGTTTTACCTCGCCAAAACAGCGAAGTTGGCTGCCTTTTTCTACTGCATTTTTTTGTGCGGCAGAAAAATGAAAGAAACGCAGCGTGATGCGGCCACTGCCATCTTGTAAGGTAACTAACCAGCTGCGCCTTTTACCAAATTGTACTTCGCTGCTTAACACTTCACCTTGCACGGTGGCGTGGATCAAGGGTTGCAAATCGGCAATCGGATACAGGCGAGTGCGATCTTCATAGCGCAGCGGCAGGTGAAATAGCAGATCCTGCACACTAAAAATAGCCAGCTTGGCAAGCCGTTCCGCTACTTTGCTGCCAACGCCTTTAATGACGGCGATGGCAATATTATCTAAACGCGTTGGGCTCAAGATACAGGCCTAGTGGGTAGACGGTACTTCCATCACGCCGTCAATTTCAATTTGAGCGCCGCGTGGTAAAGCACTGACTTGTACCGCTGCACGAGCAGGGTAGGGTTCGGCAAAATATTGGCTCATAATTTGGTTAACCACAGCAAACTGGCTAAGGTCAATTAAGAAAATATGTACTTTGACCATGTCATTCAAACTACCGCCGGCGGCCTCACATACCGCGGCTAAGTTTTTAAACACTTGGTGTGTTTGCTCCGCAAAATCATCTGAAACAAATTGCATGGTGTCCGGAACGAGTGGGATCTGGCCGGATAAATACACTGTGGTGCCAATTTTTACCGCTTGGCTGTAAGTACCAATAGCGGCTGGCGCCGCATCAGTGCGAATAATCACTTTAGACATGAAAACTATTTCCTTTTATATACTTTTTGTACGTCAGGCAGCACACGAATTTTGCGCATAACGTTAGCAAGATGGACCCTATCGCGCACTGATAGGGTTATTTTAATGACGTATTCGCCGGTATCCCGATCGTCGGTCGACAGATCTTGAATATTAGAGTCTTGCGCAGCAATAAGTGAAGTGAGCTTCGCTAGCACCCCTTGGCGATTAATAATAAAGACGCGGATATCACATAAGAATTGCTTCTCTGAGGTGTTATCCCAACGTACTGGGAAGAACTTCGCCGGTTCGCGCTCCCAACCTTTGATATTTCGACAATCCGCACGATGCACGTTTAAACCTTTACCCGGTGTGGCATTCGCCACAATAGGATCACCCGGTATCGGTCGACAACACTTGGCAAAGGTAATCAGCATGCCTTCAGAGCCAACAATAAAGGCATTTCCCTTCGGTAGCTGCGGGGTTTTGCTTTGTGGCTCTTGGCTTTCAAATTCACCTAATAAGCGCCTTGCAATAGCGATAGGTAATTGGTTGCCCAGACCGATTTCAGTATAGAGCGCATCTAAGGATTGTTGATTCACATTGGCTAAAACTTGTTCGATACGTTCTGCGGCAATGTCATCTAATTTAACGCTGCCCAAGGCTGAGGTTAGCAAGCGTTTACCTAGCGTAATAGCTTCATTTTGTTGCTGTTTTTTCAGGTAGTTACGGATGCCTAAAATGGCGCGGCTAGTCACCACGTAATTCAACCAATTGGCGTTAGGTTTACCGCCTGAGCTGGTCATAATTTCGACGGTTTGGCCGGTTTCAAGCGGTTTACTGAGGGAGTAAGGCCGCCGATCAACTTTAGCCCCTACGCAGCGATTACCGATATCCGTATGCACAGCATAGGCAAAATCAACGGCAGTGGCGCCAATTGGCAATTCTACAATTAGACCTTTAGGGGTAAACACGTAAAGTTCGTCAGGATAGAGCTCAGATTTAACGTTTTCGACAAATTCGTAGCTGTTGCCGGCAGATTGTTGCAGCTCAAGTAAGCTTTGCATCCAACGCTGCGCTCGGATCTGCGCGGTCGATTCGCGTGGCAACTCCCCGTTGGTTTTATACATCCAATGTGCGGCGATGCCTTTATCGGCCATTTCGTCCATTTCGCGAGTACGCATTTGAATTTCAACAGGAATACCATGCGGGCCAATTAACGAAGTATGCAACGATTGATAACCGTTTTGTTTTGGAATGGCGATATAGTCTTTAAATCGGCTTTCAATAGGCTTAAACAAGTTATGCATAATGCCCAGCGTGCGATAGCAACTATCGATGTTATCTACCACCACGCGAAAGGCGTAAATATCCATCACATCGTTGAACATCAGCTCTTTGTTTTTCATCTTGCGATAGATGCTATACAAATGCTTTTCGCGGCCGCTGACATCGGCGCTGATGCCGGCTTGCTCGATACGGTGCCGGATATCGTGCTGCACTTTTTCTAACAGTTCACGCCGATTGCCTCGGGCCTGTTTTACCGCTGTACTGAGCGCCCGATAACGCATAGGATAAAGCGCTTGGAAGCCCCAATCTTCTAATTCATTCTTGATATTGTGAATACCCAAGCGGTTGGCGATAGGCGCATACAACTCGAGGGTTTCTTTGGCGATCCGGCGGCGTTTTTCGGGGCGCAGTGCCCCGAGCGTTCGCATATTATGAGTACGGTCGGCCAGTTTAATCAAAATAACCCGAATGTCTTGGGTCATTGCCATAAACATTTTTTGCAGGTTCGTGGTTTCGAACTCTTTAAAGTCTTTAAATTTAACTTTGTCGAGCTTACTGACACCTTGCACCAGTTCGGCAACGGTAGCACCAAACAAGCGGCTTAAATCTTCTTTGCTAACTGGGGTGTCTTCGATCACGTCGTGCAACAAGGCGGCCATGAGCGTTTCATGGTCGAGTCGCATGTCCGCTAAGATGCTAGTTACGGCAACAGGGTGGGTAATGTAAGGCTCACCGCTTGAACGAAATTGCGGTGCGTGCGCGTCTCTGGCAACCACATAGGCCTGTTGTACCAGATTTACCTGCTCTTGTGGCAGATAGGCACTTATCTGATTTTTCAGACCTTCGAATAGATACACAAGCGCTCCAAACTAAAACAGCATAACGACAGCGTTACAAGCTGATGAAAGTTTAGAATATACGATTAAATTTAACGAATGCCAACGGCTAAAGTGCCGCTGACATCGATTAGACGGGAATTTTTACTGATCTGAACCAATAATGGCCGCGACTGCCGCCATTTCAGAGGCTTCTTGTTGTAATTGATCACGACGCTCTTGCGCATCCAAGATGCTGCTCGTGATGAAACCTTGTTCGATTTCACGCAACGCCACTACCGTGGGTTTGTCGTTTTCAAGTTCAACGAATGGCTCTTTGCCTTCAACGGCTAGCTGACGAGCACGGCGTGCTGCAACCAGAATTAAATCAAAACGGTTACCAATTTTATCTACAGCATCTTCAACGGTTACGCGAGCCATTCAGCACTCCGGAAATATTCAGGGTTAATCAGGGATGTTACAAGACCGCATAATATACGCTATTTTATCGGTTTCGCCAACAATTGATCGAGCAATGGCTGTTGCCGTTGTTGTGCAGAGGCGAAGCGGTGACGCTGGCAAAGTACAATTTGCTCAAGTTGATGCAGCGTAGCAGCAAAGTCATCGTTGATAATTAAATAGTCATATTCGTCGGCATGCGACATTTCGTTTTGGGCTTTTGCCATACGCCCAGCAATAACGTCAGCACTGTCAGTTGCACGATTGGTTAGGCGTTGCTGCAGTTCAGTTAAGCTTGGCGGTAATATAAAAATACCAATGGTGCCCGCTGCTTGTTCGCGAATTTGCCTTGCGCCCTGCCAGTCGATGTCTAAAAACACATCAATACCTTGCGCTAATTGCCGCTCTATTGCTGCGCGAGACGTACCGTAATAATTACCAAAGACTTCGGCCCATTCTAAAAACTCATTATTTTTAATGCGCGCTTTAAAATCGTCGACCGTCGTAAAATGATAATGCACGCCATCTTGCTCACCGGCACGTGGGGCACGGGTGGTGTGCGAAACACTTAATTGCATATCAGCATGGCGCTGCAATAAGGCTTGGATCAAACTAGATTTACCGGTGCCACTGGGGGCAGAAATGATAAACAGATTGCCGCTAAGTTGCTGCATGTTGTGTTCAGTCAAAGTGGTTACCTTTAAGCGCAACGAGGATAGGCAAGCAAGTTTACTGCCTGTCGCCGCTGCGTGCAATTGTCGTGGCTTAGGCTTTTGCGCTTCTTTTCGCTTTGGCCTTGATCGACAAGGTTAACGTGAAGGTGGCCATTGGTTCAGTGCCATGTAAGCTGGGGCAGGTCACCACCACTGAAACAGGCTTATTGATACGCTCGCCACTGGCTAAAGACTCATCAATCATCTGGTCAATCACAGCGCCATCATGGCTGGTAAAATGCACCTGCGCTTCGGGGCGTTTTAAAAATTGGCCTTGTACATCTTTAAAGGCAAAGTTGGCATTAACACCGCGATCTTTGGCTTTACTAAACACAGAAAAAGCCCCGGCTAAATCGGCGCCGATGGCCAAAGCACCAAAATAAACACTGCCTAAATGATTTTTAGTGCGCCAAGCATGCGGCATGGTAATTTCTACCGTTTTTTCATCCATGCGGACAATTTTCGGTGAACAAAAACCAATTAGCGGAATATAGCGCCAAGCGAATAACTTTAAAAACCAATTGGCTTTGCGTAGTGAGGTTGCCATATCTAAAACTCAAAATTGTTTGCTTTAGCCTAGCTTACCACTGGTCTGACCAAAAGCAAATTGGCGATTTCGCTTAGCGCTAGTTGGCCTTGGCTTGTTGCAATGGCCGATGTTCTAACCGATTGTAATCTAGCCAGCTGCCGTCGATGGGGTAGCGCTGTTGAAACTGCTGGTTAAGTTTGTCACTAAACTGCCAAAAGTCAGGATGGTGCCGACCAATGCCAATGTCGTTCAGCAATTGCCGATACTGTTGCTCAGTGTGCATTTGCTGCACTTGTGCGACAACTTTAGGCAACTGTGCTTCGGATAGTTTCCAAAATGCATCGGGGTAACTGCCTAAAATACCGCTGACTAAGGTGGTGGTATCTGCGGCCGGATGACGGTTTTCTTCTTCTTTTAATAGGCTGCTGACATTAAAGTGGGCGCTATTGCGGATCAACGTAAATAATTCTGCGGCACGGCCATCGGAGGGTTCCAGCATAATAATGGTAAGCTCAGGCAATAGTGTCGCACTGGTGCCTTGTAGCTGCCCTAATTGAGAGAGCAGGTTTAAGCTGTTGTTGTTTAATTGGCTATCGCTTAATTGATAACGCTGCGGTTGCACAGCGTATAATTGCTCTGCAAATAATTGATATAGTTCGGCTTTGTGATCTGGCGTTTGAAACGTGATGCCGCTGGGTTGTGAAAACGGGTTAATGTCACCTTTAATAAACTCGGTCAGTTCTGGACCTGCTTGCTGATACCAATCTGCAAATTCTTGGCGGCGGCTGGCCTCGGGTAAAAAGGCTAAGAAATTCGATTCACCCTCCATGCGCAGAAAATCCATATACAGCCGTGTCATCAGTTGATGACCGTAATTACCATAAACGTCGAACCCGGCAACCAGCAAGTAGTGGATGCGTTCAAGCAGCGCATAATCAATAACCCAAGCGGTTTTAGGGGGAGCGCCCAGTAACCCTTTTACCACAGTGGCATTGTCAAAATGCCGAAAAACGGTGAGGCTAGCATTTTGATTTTGGCCATCGCCATCCCACAACACGTCAGGGGTTAGGTAGGCGCTTTGCTGTAAATGCTCATTTAAAAAAGCGCTACGTGCTTGCAGATAATCGCCTTGTCGAGCAGCAAAGCCGACCCAGCTCACGGCAAAGGTGGTACTTTCTTCTTCAGCCGGTAAGCGCAAATTGTCTTGTTGCGAGAGATAAAAAGCATTTACGGCGGCACTTTCAGCGAGTTCGGGTTTAATAAAATATACCCAAAATCGATCGTTAATAACATTAAGTGCCACTTGGCCGCGGCAAACCGGGCCTTTGATGTAACCCATAATGGTATTTTCAGCACGCTCTAACATAAAGCGATAGCGCGCGTTCACTGGTAGTGCTTTAAAGGCGGTCAGTGGGTTGGCGGCGATCTCGGGGGCATAGCCGGGTAATGCATGCACTTGATAGTCGGCATCTTTAAACCAGCGTTGCCATTTTTGCAGCAAGTTGTCGTTGATGTCGTATGGTTGGTGCGTTTTATTGACAATAGTGTCGCGCACGGCTTGAAGCCGATAATAAACGCGCTCAACTGCCGGATCATCATAAGGTCGGCGCCCGGCAATTACCTCAATAGCTTGGCCAGGTGGTGTTTTTGAGCGCAAGAGCCGAAAGAATTGTGGTCGTTCGTTGTCATCATGCAGTGCGCTGAAATACAAATGAGACGTAAATAAATGCTCGTAAATATAGCGAGCACTTAACCGGGTTTTTAAATCATCAGTATTGAGCCATTGCTCAAGTTGCTGCACAGCGGCTTGGTGTGCGGCCGGTAATGGCGCATCCGCAGGAAAATAAGCGCCGGCGCTAAGCCAATTGCTTAAAAGGCTATGTTCTTGTGCATTTAAACCGGGTAAAGCATATGGCATTCCGGCATAAGGCTGCGCCTTGGCATAACGAGCAAATTCGCTATCTGTTGGGCATTGCTGTTGACGATTCAGGCTTAAATCAAATTGTTCTGTCATCGCATTAGCGTCTGGTAGCGGATGTGCTTGTTTTAATTGCAGCATTTTCGTTATTAAACCGGTGGTGATCGGCGCATCTGCTTGTTGGTTTTCCAGCACTGAAAAAAAGCCACGTTCACGCCATTCTTGCGTGGTGGCGGCATCAAGGTGCAGCCGGTTCGGTGTTGCGGCTAATAAACGTGTGCCATCGTACACTTTTTCTTTATGCGCGCCGCGCGCAAAACCTTGCGGTGCGCTCATGTTCAATTGGCAAGGGGAGTCGTAACAGGCATGACACACCACGCAGCGAGATTCCAGCAGCGGTTTTATCTGTTGTTGGTAATGCGCAGCAAGCTCTGGATCTTGGCTGATTAACGGCTGCGTTAGGCTGTCGGCAGCTTTGCCGCGTGCTAAAGGTGATGCCCGATCTGCGAAGTACAGCGCCGCAACAATCGCGCATAAGACAAGTAATACTCGCCATTGGTTTGATAAAAATACTGTCCGTTTCAAAATAACTCCCTACTTTCTTAAGCAAATATACTAGCCGTTCTTTGCTAAAATTACTAACTGCAACCAAAAAAAACGGCTATTAAAAGTCGTTGTGGTGTCGAGGATGAGATTTTTTAGTATCGAATAAATGTTGTTGATGTTAAGGCGCTTGGCGTGTTGTTATGAGTGGTTCAACAATAAAATTAAGGAATGAGCATGAGCGAGCAAGAGAGTGCTGCGGTGGTTTTCACGGAAGATGACTTTGCCAAAATGACGGTATTTAAGCGCTTTGAAGGCGGCACGGTTTACACCTTTGACACTGATACGCAATTCTTAGTGGTAGTTGACGAAAGCACGATGGCTTTTTTACTGGAAGAAGAAAGCGATGACATGCAATTTATCAAATGCACCGCATTTGCCACTGCAGAAGCCCGCTTAGCGTATTTACAAGCTAAATACCCAAGTAGTGAAAACGATGCCCCTGATTTTTGAGCTTGCCTATCGCTACAACCTAGTTTTATATTATTCGATGTAGATCTACTTGTAGATTGTAAATTTATTTTTTAAAACAGTAGTTTAATTTTTTAATTGTTGGTGTTTTGTTGCTTTACCCGCCACTTTGCCCACCATTTTTTGTTCGCTTTTAATACTCATTAACTTCTTAGATTCGAAAGCGGGTTATCAAATTGTTGCTCTGCATAATCCAGTACGTCATTCGACAGCTTTATAAAAACAGCTAAAGCATCGTGCCATTTGGCAGGGCTTTCTGCATAAACCATAGGGCTAACATAGCTGTTATAGCGCTGCTCGAACTTTGGGGTCGCAGCTAAGAGCTGCAATCGGAAGCGAAATTCCTCGATAGGGGATTCAACCATCTGCGGGTGTTGATTACCATAGCGCTCGACATCGGTTTTAATGGCTCTGACTACCAGAGAGCCAAGTTGTTCTATCTTGGAAGGTTGGGCAAGCTGGATATGGTACGTATCGTAAATATGCCTAACCAAGGTCTCATCATCATCTCGTCCACTGTTGAGCGCCACACTGGCTGTTCTGCGCATCCTTGACAGCAATTTTTCTGCTTGCGTCTCGACAATAGCAGCGCAAGACAAATGTTTAATCTCGATATCAGATTTCAACATTTGCGCATAAATTGACTGGATGCTGCGAGACTCAGCAATACAGAGTAAATCAGACTCGATAAACTCCAACTTGAAGAATGGGTGAAGACAAGGTGCTTGTTGGTACTCTTGAGGGTAACGGATATCGAAGTTAAAGTACCTGTATTCATCCAGTACCAGCGCGGTTTTCTCAATAGAAAAAGTTTTACTCGTTTAAATTGTCGACTCAACCAACTGCTTAGCCGTTTTACGGGCATTTCTTTTCGCATTGCGGGAAATAAGCCCAGAAAACGTCGGCTTAGGAACCAGTTTCAGATCAACATCTTCAGACATGCGATAAGTTTTTATTGATGATTTTGCCAGCGCCGTGCCGCCAGAAAATACGATTCGGTGATAGGGGAGTTCAATATAAGATAAATGTACCAGCAGCTTTACGACATAATAGTCTTTTTCAACATTAGCCGGGTTACCGAGCCCCAGGGCGTTGGCAACGTCGACAAACAGTGAGCTATCGAATTTCGTTGACACGCTGTTTCCCTACCGCAATTTTGCGGGTAAAGCGTGAGCTCTTTGGAATAATTTTGACGTTTGCTGGAATTTGAGTGCTTTCGCCTGACAAATTTTTAAGAGATAAGTCATCAAGCTTATAATCAACGCCTAACCTTTCCATGGCTTCAATAAGCACCCCATCGTTACCGGCTGGGTTATCTGGCATTAACTGGCCAGTGATGCGATTGACTCTGGCACGCACATACAGGCCCTAACCAATTTTAAGCAGCAAGCCCTCTTGCACCAGGCTTCTGAGGCCTCGGCCAACCTGGTCATAATCAGCGATATCAGTAAAATCAGAGCGCAGGAAAACAGAACGCTTAGAGCGCTTTACTCTGGTTTGTATTCTGTCTTGTATCGTCATCTGATACCTCCTGCAAATAATGGTCATAGCATATGCAAAAATACGACAATTAAAAGCCGAAACTCTGCATAAATAAAGCTTTGGTGAAGAGTTAAACTCAGTTGAATTTGCCCGCTTAGTGTTTAGCGTTACTTGACCGAGTAAAGTTAGCAGAGGTGATTAGCTCTGCTATTCCACTCACCAAATGAGTGGATTAGCTAATGTATTCACCTTAACAAGGTAAGCCCAGCGACAGCCTGCCCGCTCTTGGTTCAGTTAGTTGAGGTATAGTGTTTGGTGAAGAGTGCTTCTGTGCGGAAGTGCTTGGTATGTCATTTTTAAACAGTAGGTTCCTGATTGAACCTACTGTTTTATTTCCGGTAACGTTAATTTATTCCACGTTTTGGATCTGCTCCCGCATCTGCTCTATCAACACCTTAAGCTCTACAGCCGCATTGGTAATCTCAGTGCTAATAGCTTTCGATGATAGCGTATTCGCTTCGCGGTTAAACTCTTGCATCATAAAATCTAAGCGGCGGCCGCAGGCGCCGCCTTTTTTTAGGGTGTGGCGGGTTTCTTTGATATGTGCATCAAGGCGGTCTAGCTCTTCAGCTACATCGGATTTTGAGGCTAAAAACGCCATTTCTTGCTCTAAACGGCCTTGCTCGATATCGGCTTTAATATCGTTTAACCGGTTTACAATACGGTCACGCTGCCATTGCATCGCTTGCGGTAAGTGACTACGCACAAAGGCCACTTGTTCGGTAATGGCGCTTAAACGTTGCTGGATCATTTGCTCGATGGCGTCGCCTTCGCGGCCGCGACCGGCTAAAAAGTCTTGTAAGGCGGCGTCAAAGCCCGCCAGTAATTCGCCTTGTAGTGCGTCTACATCTTCGCTGGGTGTTTCCATGACACCGGGCCAGCGCAGAATGTCGGCAATATTTAGGGTGGCTTGTGGGGCTTTTTGCAGTAATTGCTGCGCTTTTTGTAACAGCTGTTCGGCAAAGACCTCATTTAGTGTCAGTTCACCCGCGGCTTGGTTGGCATGAAAACGTAAATTCACTTCTATTTTGCCGCGTTGCAGGCTGTTTCGCAGTTTGTCACGCAATAAACTTTCGAGGCCACGAAATTGCTCGGGTAAACGAAAGTACGATTCTAAATAGCGCTGATTAACAGAGCGAATTTCCCATTGGGCAGTACCCCAACTGGCTTGGGTTTCGTGGCGGGCGAAGGCAGTCATACTATGAATCATTGATTTGTTCCAAACAGCAAGAATAGGGCTGAGTATACCTGAGTTTCAGGTTAAATGGCCAATATCAGCAGCAGCTTACCCTGTCATCATCGGCGCAAGGGTATGGGTAAAGAGTGTCGCTAATCATGCCTAAATGGTTTGTTACCTGACTAAAACGTGATTGATTTTGCCTAGAGATAGCCCTTAGCGGCCTAAGCTCTTATAATAGCCCCTACATTTTTAGTCAGGAGAAGCTTTATGCGTCCAAGTGGCAGAACCGCCAGTCAAATCCGCCCTCTTTCATTTACCCGTAATTTTACCGCGCACGCCGAAGGTTCGGTGTTGGTGGAGTTCGGCAATACCAAAGTGATTTGTACTGCCAGCGTAGTGGAAGGTGTGCCACGTTTTTTAAAAGGCCAAGGTAAGGGTTGGATCACGGCAGAGTACGGCATGTTACCGCGAGCAACGCATACGCGTAATGATCGTGAAGCGGCTCGGGGTAAGCAAGGCGGTCGCACCATGGAAATTCAACGCTTGATTGGTCGGGCACTGCGCTCCGCAGTAGATTTAAGCTTACTGGGTGAAAACACCATTACCATCGATTGTGATGTGATTCAGGCCGATGGTGGTACGCGTACAGCATCGATTACCGGTGCTTGTGTAGCTTTAGTTGATGCGTTGAGCTATTTACGCAACAAAGGCGTGTTAAAAGTGAACCCGTTAAAATTCATGGTTGCGGCGGTGTCGGTGGGTATTTACAAAGGCACGCCCGTGGCAGATTTAGATTATGCTGAAGATTCTGCGGCAGAAACCGATATGAATTTAGTGATGACCGAAACAGGCCAAATCATTGAAATTCAAGGTACCGCAGAAGAGGCGCCGTTTAGCTTTGATGAAATGCAACAGATGTTAGGCCTGGGTCATCACGCCATTCTTGATATCGTCGCTGAACAAAAACGTGTATTGGCCTAAGAGGTTTGTATGAAAGCATTTCAGCGTGAGTTTATTGAGTTTGCCTTAGCGCGCCAAGTGTTAAAGTTTGGCAGCTTTACCTTAAAGTCTGGCCGCACCAGCCCGTATTTTTTTAATGCAGGCTTGTTTAATACCGGCTCTGATTTAGCAAAGTTAGGTCGCTTTTATGCTGCGGCTTTACAAGATAGCGGCTTAGACTTCGATGTACTATTTGGCCCAGCGTATAAAGGCATCCCTATTGCCACCACTACCGCAGTTGCCTTAGCGGATCACTATGACCGCGATGTGCCTTATTGTTTTAATCGCAAAGAGGCGAAAACCCATGGCGAGGGCGGCAATTTAGTCGGCGCACCTCTGCAAGGGCGCATCATGTTGGTGGATGATGTGATTACCGCGGGTACGGCTATCCGTGAATCGATGCAACTGATTCAAGCACAAGGCGCCACGCTAACCGGCGTGTTAATTGCGTTGGATCGGCAAGAGCGTGGCCAAGGTGAGTTATCAGCGATTCAAGAAGTTGAGCGTGATTTTGCGACTAAGGTGGTGTCGATTATCAGCTTGCCGGATCTGATCCATTATTTAATGGATAAACCGGAATTAGCTGAGCATTTGGCCGCGGTACAAGCTTATCGTGCAGAGTATGGTGTAAATTAATCTATTCTTAAGATTTAATACCTAAGCTCGCTATCCAAATAAAAAGACAGCCTGTTAAGCACAGTTAGGAACGCACTATGATAAAGCCAAATGGCGTTGGGTTAGCAAGGGTGTTAAAAGCCGCTAAATGCTCTATGCAGGGCTTTGCTGCTGGCTGGCGGCACGAATCCGCTTTTCGTCAAGAAACGCTGTTAACCCTGCTGTCTGTGCCGTTAGCCGCGATGTTAGCGCAATCGGTCAGTCAATTTGCCTTGCTTGTTGGCGTATGGTGTTTGGTGTTGGTCGTTGAATTGCTCAATTCTGCTATTGAAGCATTAACCGATCGGGTCGGTTTAGAGCGGCATGAATTGTCAGGTCGGGCAAAAGATCTCGCTTCAGCTGCGGTGTTTACCAGTTTAGTGATTGTTGGTTTAGTGTGGGGAGCGGCGCTTTGGGAGCGTTTAACGCTACCCTAAACAGGTTAGCGTAACAACAAGGCACCGCGAGTTTATCACTTTGCGGTGCTTTTTTTATTCGGTTATTGAAACACACTTT
Organism: Alishewanella sp. SMS8; assembly: GCF_030737935.1. Taxonomy (NCBI): domain Bacteria; kingdom Pseudomonadati; phylum Pseudomonadota; class Gammaproteobacteria; order Alteromonadales; family Alteromonadaceae; genus Alishewanella; species Alishewanella sp. SMS8. The sequence continues at coordinate 1,214,213 of NZ_JAPJEA010000001.1, read as the reverse complement.
GCTCAAGTAACGCCCATTGATTACTCCAGCACTGTGTTGGCAAGCGTTTAAAGCCCGAGCGCACAAACTGGTTAATCTTACCTTCGACGGTGGCTAGCAATAAATTGGCGAGTTCTGCTTCGTCAATACTGAACCCTTTGCCTTCGCGCAATTTGCGCTCGCGCAAGCATTGGCGAAATTGTGCTTCTAACTTTTCAAACAAGACCGCCACTCTTTCTAAAAGCCGCTCTTGCTCACCTTGTAAGGCATCGCCGGTTAAAATTCGGCAAAAGCCGGGATTACGTTCGGCAAAAACTAATACTAACTGCAACATTAAACTGATGCGAGTTCGAGTATCTTTGTGCTCATCGCTAATCGCGTTTACCGTTGAAAGCAAGGTGTCTTCGATAAACTCAATTAAGCCTTCATACATGCGGGCTTTACTTGGGAAATGCCGATAAAGTGCGGCTTCTGATACGCCGACTTTTTCTGCCAGCGCCGCGGTTGTGATCCGCTGACCATTACTGTTGCTCTGCAGCATGGCGGCAAGAGCTTGTAAGATATCTTCTTTTCGATTAGCGCGTTTTGGTGTTGTCATGCGAGCTGGACGATCCTTAATGTTTACCTGAGTGGCCAAAGCCGCCTTCACCTCGTTCTGAGCTATCAAATAACTCAACTACATTAAATTCTGTTTGCACTACTGGCATAAACACCAACTGCGCAATACGGTCGCCGGGTTCAATGCTAAAGCTTTGTTGGCCACGGTTCCACATCGAGACCATTAACGGGCCTTGATAATCAGAATCAATCAGCCCAACTAAGTTACCAAGAACGATACCGTGTTTATGGCCTAAACCCGAGCGCGGTAGAATGGTTGCACATAATTGTGCATCGCCAATATGAATGGCAATACCCGTAGGGATCAGGGCGGTTTCACCCGGGGCTAGCGTTAACGTTTGTTCGACACAAGCCCGCAGATCTAAACCGGCAGAGCCTGGAGTAGCATAAGCGGGTAAAGGAAACTCGTTGCCAATACGCGGGTCGAGGATTTTTAGGTCAATAGCTTTTTTCATCATGGCTTCTTTTCTAATGCGTGATAATGTTGACTGATCAGGGCGATTAACTGCTCTGCTAATTGTTGTTTGGGTTGTACAGGTAAATCTAATTCGCCTAAGGGCCAAATCAGCGTAATGGCGTTTTGATTGCTGTTAAAGCCGCTATTAGGCTTAGAAACATCGTTGGCGCAGATCATATCCAGTTTTTTATTTAGCAATTTTTGCCGAGCATAATCGAGCACATTGCGTGTTTCTGCGGCAAAACCAACAGTAAAAGGTCGGTTTTTGTTCATGCCGGCAACGGCAGCAATAATATCGGGGTTTTTCACTAAGGTGAGATGCAGCTCACTCTCGCTGCCTTTTTTCAGCTTATCGGTGGCGATTTCGCTCATCCGATAATCTGCTACCGCGGCACAGCCAATAAAAATAGCGGATTGCGCGGCGGCAGTGAGTGCGGCTTGATGCATTTGTTCAGCACTTTCAACCTGAATCATTTGCACGCCGGCGGGCGCAGGCAATTGCACAGGCCCACTGATTAAGGTGACCTTAGCACCTGCTTTCACCGCCGCTTCAGCAAGGGCATAGCCCATTTTGCCAGAGCTGTGATTACTGATATAACGCACTGGATCAATCGCTTCGCGCGTAGGCCCTGCGGTAATAGTGAAAGTTAAGCCCGATAAAACGTGTTTAGAGCTAAGAAGCGGTTCAATTAACGCGACGATGTCTAGCGGCTCTAACATGCGGCCCGCACCCACATCACCACAGGCTTGCACACCCGAACCTGGCCCAAAAATGTGAAATTTATGTTCTTTTAATGTTGCTATATTTTTTTGTGTAGCTATATTTTTATACATTTGCTGATTCATCGCTGGTGCCACAGCCACGATAGCGTCACTTGCTAACACGCAAGTGGTTAATAAGTCATTCGCTAAGCCATGCGCTAAGCGGGCAATCACATCGGCACTGGCTGGGGCTACGATAATTAAATCAGCCCATTTTGCCAGCTCAATATGGCCCATCGCTGCTTCCGCTGACGGGTCGAGGAGGCTATGGCTTACCGGGTTTCCGGAGAGGGCTTGTAGCGTTAAGGGCGTAATAAAATGCTGGGCAGCATCGGTTAAGATCACCCGCACATCGGCGCCGCGTTCCGTTAAACGCCGCACCAAGTCAGCACTTTTGTAAGCGGCAATACCGCCGCTGATACCAAGTAAAATACGTTTAGAAGCAAGGCTTTGCTGCATAGCAGAAGCACCCTAGCCAGAATAAGATTGGCATAAGATAGCATGGAAACCGAAATTCAGCATCCGTTCAGCAGCGAGAAAAGGAGCGAGTTATGGCGATTACTGATTGGCCGCTTTCAGAGCGGCCGCGTGAAAAAATGTTGCAACTGGGCACGCAAGCCTTATCGGATGCGGAATTGCTCGCGATCTTTTTGCGTACTGGTATTGCAGGCACTGATGCCGTGGGTTTAGCTCGGCAGTTGTTGCAGCAATTTGGCAGTTTACGGGCGTTGCTTGGCGCCAGTAAAACGGAGTTCTGCCAAGCAAGAGGCCTAGGCGAAGCGAAATACGTGCAATTACAAGCGGTATTGGAGCTGAGTCGGCGTTTTTTACAACAACAATTGCAGCGAGAAACGGTATTTACCGAGCCTGCATTAGTACGAAAATATTTGAGTTCCTTGTTGTCACAAGAGCAACGCGAGATATTTATGGTACTTTATCTTGATAATCAACATCGTATGATTTGTGCTGAGCCCTTATTTCAAGGCACAATTGATGCAAGCCCAGTCTATCCGCGTATTGTGGTTCAACACGCTTTACGGCATAATGCCGCGGCCGTTATTCTGGCTCATAATCATCCTTCTGGGGTGGCCGAGCCAAGCCGCGCCGATAGAGCAATAACGGAGCGCCTAACACAAGCCATGGCTTTGGTTGATATCAGAGTATTGGATCACTTTGTTGTGGGCGATGCAGAAGTCGTCTCTTTTGCTGAGCGTGGCTGGTTGTAAATGAGGACTTGGCACAACAAGGCGTTCTAGCTCATGGCTAAATTGTCTTGAGTTTGATTGCGCTTTCGTGTATAAAGTGCGCCCTCATCCATTTTCGGGGCAACCTTCAAGGCCAGAAGGGTGAAAGATAGCTCGAGCTGACGTAATTTTGGAGAAATATTGACATGTCTAGAGTATGCCAAGTAACTGGCAAAGGTCCGATGGTTGGTAACCGTCGTTCGCACGCCAACAACGCGACAAAGCGCCGTTTCCTGCCTAACCTGCAAACTCACCGTTTCTGGGTTGAAAGTGAAAACCGTTTTGTTACTTTACGTACAACCACTCGTGGTATGCGTATTATTGACAAGAAAGGTATCGATGCCGTCCTAGTTGACGTTCGTGCCAACGGTCACAAGGTATAAGGAATTAACAAATGCGCGATAAAATCCGTTTAGTTTCTTCTGCAGGTACTGGTTTCTTCTACACTACTACGAAGAACAAGCGTACCATGCCAGAAAAAATGGAAATCAAAAAGTTCGATCCTAAAGTGCGCAAGCACGTGATTTTCAAAGAAGCGAAAATCAAATAATCGAATTTACAAGAACCCGGCTTTCGCCGGGTTTTTGCTTTTTATACTGCCCCTGCGTTACTATTCTGCTGTCTTTTCTTTAAAACACATCATCATGCTGAAATTGTCTCGTCGTAATTGGAACAATGTACTGATTTTTGTTGTGCTGCTGCTGATGTTTAGCTTGTATGACTGGTCAGGTAATACCTATTTTGGCCGCGCAGAACGTGTAAGTTTGCTCCCTGACTCTAGCCAGCTGCTAAGTGTTTCTATTGGCTCAAAGCGTTTAGTACAAGCGGCAGGTCAATGGCAATGGCAACCTCATCAACCTAGTACGGTGTCTGCTACTGAGATGGCTGCGGCTTGGCAAACTACGCAACTCGTAGCAAGTAATGAAACGGCAGGTGCTAATTGGGTGCCTATTGCTCAAGCCAGTGTGCAATTAGTGGGGCAGTTTGAACCTCAGATCTGGTTGTTGTATCTCCAACCTAGCGGTTACTTAGTACAGCAAGTGGGGCGTACCCAGTTGTATTTGTTAGCGCCCGCCCAAGCGCGTTTGTTATTTACCTTGGAGTAGGCTGTGCCTGAATTACCAGAAGTAGAAGTATCCCGGCTGGGTATTAGCCCGCATTTACAGCAGCAAGTGATTACCAAGGTCGTTGCTCGACAACGGCAATTACGTTGGTGGATCCCGGATGAAGTGCTTGAGATCCAGCAGCAGCCAATCTTATCTGTCAGTCGACGTGCTAAATATTTATTGCTGGAACTGCCAAGCGGTAGTGTGATCTTGCATTTAGGTATGTCTGGCCATTTAAAAGTGGTATCGAACAGCGTCGCGCCAGCGAAACATGATCACATCGACTTTGTGCTGGGCAGTGGCCAATGTTTGCGCTTAAACGACACGCGTCGTTTTGGTGCGGTACTGTGGCAAGCCAATGGCAGCATCCATCCATTACTCGGGGCGTTAGGGCCTGAGCCGCTGACGGCAGACTTTACCGCGCAAACCCTAATCAGCCACTGTGCTAAACGTTCTGCCGCCATTAAATTGGTGCTGATGGATAACAAGGTGGTGGTAGGCGTAGGGAATATCTATGCCAACGAAGCGCTGTTTAAAGCAGGCATCGCACCGCAAGCCCCAGCCAATCAAGTCAGTGCAGAGAAATTACAGTTATTAACAACCGTAGTGAAAGAAACGCTGGCGGCCGCCATAGTGCAAGGTGGTACCACCTTGCGTGATTTTAGCCAAGTAGACGGCAAGCCAGGGTATTTTAAACAGGCGTTGTTAGTGTATGGGCGTGGCGGCAAGCCCTGCTTTAGCTGTGGTGAGCCGCTACAAGAAATCCGTTTAGGTCAGCGTAGCACGGTGTTTTGTCGGCACTGTCAACGTTAAACGGCCCTATCTGAATACCGAATTATCTAAAGTTTGCTCTAAAGCCTTAAACTATAGCCATTAGCCATTATTTTGCCTGCCAACGCGCCAAAAAGTACAAGGCCGTGCCTAATAACACAAAAGCGCTGGTGGCTAATACCGATGACAGGCTAACCTGAAACGCCAGCCAAACGCAGGCCGCGATACCCAGAAGTGGTATGGCGTAACCAAAGGGTAAAATAAAGCTGTCGCTGGCGGCCAGTTTGGGCCGTAATACTGGTACAGCGGCGCAGGTTAGGCCATAAAGCAACAAGCGTGAAACTACTGTTGCAGCGGCCAGCCATAAAAATGACCCATAAAGCGTTAATATCAGCGCTAAGATCCCAAAAAAGACAATCGAATTCGCTGGGGTTAAAAAGCGCGGCTGTACTTTTGCAAACCAGTTTGGCAAGCTGCCGTCTTCGGCTAAGGCGAAGCTGGCGCGCGGTGTAGAAAAAATAGAACCCAATAAGTTCGCGGCGACAGAGGCGACCACGCCTAGCATTAACATCATGGCACCGACGGGCCCGAATAACGTCGCGGCGACATCCAGTAACGGGTTGCTAGAATCAGCAATGTTAGGTACGGCGGCTACGCTCACTAATTGAATCGCAATATATAACAGCGTCACGAGCCCTAAGCCTAACAATAAGGCGCGGGGCATATCTTTGGCGGGGTTTTTGGCCTCTCCAGCGGGTACCACCACGGATTCAAATCCCACAAAAGCATAAATTAATAACAACACGGCAGCGCCGATATCGTAGTGATTATTAAACAACGTCATGGCATCCGCTTCGGGTAGCAGTTGTGCACCAAAGTAGCTTATCCCGGTAACCACCAGCAGTAATAACACAGCAAATTTCAGCACGGTAAGAAGTGCCAAGGAGCGCATGGCGCGCACCGAGCCGAGCACATTTATCAGTGTTAAGCTGCCAACAATGGCACTAAGGAGCAAGGTTCGTTGCAGGGTATTGCTGGCCGCGGGCCAAAAATAACTGATGCTATCGACCAGTAGCACGGTATTGGCGGCAAAAGAAACTAAACGCGCAATGTAATATAACCAACCGGCCTGAAAACCGATAAAAGGCCCGAAAGCGGCCGTGCCATAGCGCACCGGGCCGCCGCTGCCGCGAAAGTAACTCGACAGCTCGGCCATGGATAATAAGATGGGTAAAATGAGTAAGGCACAGAGCAAATAAATATAGGGGCTATATTCGCCCGCTAATTTAGCCGCGCCACCCGGTAAGCCAAAAATACCGGCGCCAATAAAACCATTAATCACCAGCAACCAAAGACCGAAAAGCCCTAGATTGCGTGGTAAACTTGCCTTGTTCGAAGTTACATTCACGAGTTATCAATACTGCCTTAAAAAATTCAAATACGCGTTTTGTGCGGTGATCCGGTTAGCTTTTTTCAACAAATCATGCCCTGCATCAGGAAACAGCACATACTCTACTGGCCCCCATTTTTGCGAATTGCGGCGACCATTTCATCGCTTTTAACTTGCAATACCCGCGGATCATTTGTGCCTTGCACTACTAATACCGGTTTTTTGACTTTATTACCATGAAAAACCGGTAAGATGCGCCACAGTCTTTTACCATCAACGGCCGGATCGCCCAGCTCAGCATACAGGGACTCCTGAAACAACACCCACTAAGGCGGGATGCTTGTTAAGGTTTTTATCGAGTTGTTTACCCCTCATTGACCACTCGCGGGGTCACTCAAAACTAGTCTAAAAAACATTCGGCGACAAGTTACACCGCTAAATAGTCAAAAGCACTTTGCATGGCGACAAGCCGATGGCAATGATGATCATAAAGTGCAAAGCGACGCAATAAGTTTACAAAAAGGTATATGCGATCTTAAAAACGCCGTTTTGCGGTAGCACGCCACTGCCAGTTGTTAATATCTGGGTTATCACTAAATGGGCGGGTGAGATCTAAATGCACCATAGTGCCACGGCTAGAATGGCTAGAGAGTAAGCGAACACCGAAACCGACACCGAACAAAACTTTGTCATCGATATCGGGTTGGGCCATTAAGTCTTTAAATTGTTCGGAATCGCCCCAGCTGCGGCCTATATCGGTAAAGGCGGCAAAACCGACATCAAAGATCCGCCATAGATTCCAATCGGTGTAACGCCGGTATTCTGCTGTGGCGATCACCCGTTTATCGCCGCTTTGATAATACAGTGGGAAAGCGCGCAATCCGGTATCACCGCCTAGATATAGGCGTTCATCGGCAAATAAATTGCTGCCACGTTCTGCAGAGATACTGGCGACGACGCTATTGTATTCATTCAGTTGATGGTTTAATTGCCAAGAGAAATGCAGCAGTTGCTGTGTCTGATCTTGCCAATTTAAGCGGCGATAATTTAACTGACCAAATAACCAAGTATGCTCTTGCAGTTGCCACGCTTTTTCTGCATGCGCAGTGAGCTGCAAGCCAGAATTGTCGGCGCCTAACCATGATTGTAAATAGCCAAGGCGCAGTTGTAATTGCCAGCCGGCATTAATATCTTCAACGCGGTTAAATTGATTGATATTGTAAAGCTTATAAAAGTCATCTTCTAAAATTTGATACTCCAGCCATATCGCTGAAAGATTACGCTCGTCAGGTAACGTTAATACCGTACCCTCGGTATCATAAAAGGCGACATCTTCTAAGGTCATACCAACAATAAAGCGCTGAATGCTGCGACCGCGTTCAACCAGTTTAAAGCCAACAGAGCTTTCGAATTGTTGCCGAGTGCGATTGTACTCATTAACCCGCTCATCTAATTGGTAATCGGTAACGAGTTCTTTATTTTTAAGCAAATCGAAGTTAAGAGACCACTGTGAATCTAAGCGATAAAAAGGCCGCTGCACATTAAAACGATAATTTTCGCCATCAGAATTATTGGCGTAACTTAAAAAGGTGTTCCAGTGCGTACCAAAAATGTTGGGGCTGCCAAAGCTAACTAAGTAGCCACGACGTTCGCTGTCTTTAGTATAATCTAAGTGAATTTGATTGCCATAACCGAGCAGGTTATCCTCAGCAATGCCCAGTGAGTACTCGGTTTCACCCCCTTCACTAGAAAAATCAATTTTAGGTAACAAGGACCAGGTGTCCCAAGTTCGGACCAGTACCTCAACAGTATTTTCAGTGGGGCAATAGCGACTAACGGATACGCGAGCATCGCGGATATAGCGTCGGCTTCTTAAGAGCCGCTCGGTTTCAGCCAGATCGGCCAAGTTTAACGGTGCGTGATCATTAAACAGCAAATCATCACGAATAGTACCTTCAAGGCTGATACGATGGCTGGCATTTGCAAAGCGATGAAGCCAAAACACCCCAGGCTCGGTCAAATCAAACACGTTATTTTGTTCGAAATGAATAGCGCTAATCTGCGGCTTTTTTTCAGCTAGGCGTTCTAGATCAAACTCATCGCTGCAATTGGCTAGCAAGGTAAAGCTGTAAAACGGCAATGACAACAGGCATAAACTACGCCACATGCGTTGACTCCTTGTAGCCTAATGGAATGAAATAACTCTACTTAACTATGCGTGTTTTTGCCAAAAATGCCAACACGCATTGCTGAAGTTCATTAGTTTTTACGGTGATCCTCAGGATTGTTGGGCGGAGTTGTTGTTTGCTCGGGAACGATCCGCACCGGAAAAGGCGCGGTTTCACTTCCCGTGTAAAGCGTTCGATGTGGAAACGGAATTTCAATACCATTGGCATCGAAAGCCAGCTTAATTTCTTCTTGCAGGCTATTACGTAGCTCTCGAAAATTAGGTGTCGTACTCCAAACCGAAAACTGGATATTCAGTGCCGAATCACCAAAGCCCACAAACAAAAACGTGGGTGCAGGTTCATCTAAACTTAGCGGGTTTTTGTCGGCGACCTCAAACAGTATTTTTCGAACTTGCGCCATGTTTTCTTTATAAGCCACGCCCAGTAGTAAATCGAAGCGCCGAATAGGAAAGCGTGTCATATTAATCACTTCAGATTTAATCAGGCTTTCATTGGGGATCCGTACAAATAGGTTATCGAAGGTGCGTAATTTAACCGAGAGTAAATCAATAGACAGCACTTCACCCACAGTGGCTCCCACTTTAATGGTGTCGCCAATTTGAAAGGGTTGTTCGCCGATTAAAAATAAGCCGCTAATTAAATTAGAAGCGGAAGTTTGTGAGGCAAAGCCAATAGCAACCGATAATACGCCAGCTGCGCCCAGCAGTACTCCTAATGAAAACCCTAGTTGATGCAGTGCTGAGGCGGCAAACAAGGCGAGCACTAACCAATAAAGTACGCGACGAAACAGCGCGGCATGATGTCGAGAGAAATTATGGCTAATAAGCTTTTCTGCCGCTTGCGAGGCGTAGCGAGCTAACAACAAACCTACCACGATAAGCAGTAAAGCCTGTAGGCCATTCACCACGGTTTCAGATTGAAAAAACTGTATTAACGTTTCCAACATGCGTGACTCCTTATTGACTGAAAATACCGGTAAAGGCGCGCACTAGGCTGTTTTTATCATGATGCTGGCGTGGTGGGGCGAGCAAGTCTGCACTGGTTAAACCCAGCGGCAAGGTTTTGCCAATTTTAAAGCGAGTAAGTTGTCCGACACTCTCGTGTTGTAACAACAGCGGATCGGTCCACAAGCTGCCATCACGATGACCATACAAGGCGAGAAATGGCAGTGGAATACTTAACTTGTCAATGGTCAGCATACGATCAGAGCGGTTTTCGATTGTCACTGCGGTCACGGCACGGTGCGGCCGTGTGGGTATATCATCGAGGCTATGCCTGGCATGTGTTTTGTCAGCAAAACATAACTCGCCTTGCTGGGTAGAGTCACCAAACCACGTATCGGATAAACGTTGTAACGGTAATTCCATGAGCACTACGCTAGGCTCTTGCAGGCTAATTTCGATACTGACCGGTGAGCTAATATAGAATACGCTTTGTTCGCCTGCGGGAATGTTTACCGGCTGATGCGTTTTGATCACTACGGCGCGCTCGAGCAAATGCGGCGTTAATTTAAATTGACCGGGACTATGGCGAAACATAAAACGCTGCATGTTGAGGGCTTCCGGTAAGCAGGCCGCAGATTGGCTAAGTACGCGATAAGCTTGTTCTGGCTGCGTACTGCGCTCAAAACCAAATACCCATTCTTGCAAACAGCGTTTGAAATATAAGGTAACCGGGCCGATCGTAAAATGCCAGCATTCATCTAACGCCATTGTTTGTGGTTGCCACCATTGTGGCGCAGTAGCGTTTGCTGCAGAGTGACTCATCAATATCTTCCTTTTCAGTGGCTCGGTTTAAAAAACGTTGCTACTGTAAAACTTTCTACGCTCAGGTTGAGTTAAGCTAACTTAGTTCATAAAATAGCATTATTAATTGTTTTATTGGCAATGTCTTAATCATTCGTGTGGCATTTGGCCATTTCATTGGCACTTAGCTAAATTAGCTCAAATTGCTTAGTATCGACACTCCATTTACCCTGCATGATTCAGCATACTGCCCAGCAGTCTCTGAAAAAACGTGCTGCTGATAAGAGGCTGTTATGGATTTACCCGTTCTTATCAAAACTCTGCGTAATGCGTTGCAACACGATACGCTGCCGTTGTTACGTGAACAACTCGAAGATGTGCATCCAGCTGATTATGCTGCAGCCCTAACTGAATTTTCTGCCACGGAACTTTGGAGTTTATTAACTGTACTGCCCCGTGCAGAACAAGCTGAGGTGTTTGGTTATTTGCCTGCTGAAGTGCAGGTTAGTTTAGCTATCAGCGTGAGTCGGCGCAAACTTTCGCCGATTATCAGGCAAATGTCTTCGGACGAGCGTGCCGATTTATTTAATCAATTATCTGACGAGCAACGTGACACCTTATTACCAGCCTTAGCTCAAGCCGAACGTGAAGATTTGTTACGTTTATCTGCGCATGAAGAGGGTTCTGCTGGCGCCATTATGACCTCAGATTATGCTTTGTTACCACCTGAATTGACGGTACGTGAAGCCATTGAAGTGCTGCGATTAGAAGCACCCGATAAAGAAACCATTTACTCTTCTTATGTGGTTGATGAAGCCAGAAAACTCATTGGCGTGGTAAGTTTACGCGATTTGATTTTGGCACCCGTGAGTATGCGGGTTGATGATTTGATGAATACGGATCCGATTTTTGCCAGTGTTGAACTGCCGCAAGAAGAGATAGCCAGTTTGATTGCTAAGTACGATTTATTAGCACTGCCTATCGTCAATAGCGAGCATCAGATGGTCGGTATTGTGACTTACGATGATGCGATGGACGTCGCCGCAGAAGAGGCCACGGAGGACTTTCACAAAACAGCCACCATCGGCAAATTAGACGGAAACGTGAAAAATGCTGGTATCGGTTTACTTTACAGAAAACGGGTATTCTGGCTGGTGGTATTGGTGTTTGGTAATATTTTTTCTGGTGCCGGTATCGCTTATTTTGAAGAAACGATCGCCCGCTATATCGCCTTGTTGTTTTTCTTGCCGTTATTGATTGCCAGTAGCGGTAATGCTGGCGCGCAAGCCGGCACATTGATGGTGCGAGCGCTAGCCACAGGTGAAATCAAATTGCGCGATTGGGGCTATTTACTCGGTAAAGAATGCTTGGTTGCCGGGCTGCTGGGGCTAACCATGTCTGCCGCTGTCCTGGGTTTAGGGCTTTGGCGTGGGGGTGCCGATATCGCGATAGTCGTGTCTTGTACCATGATGCTGGTGGTGATGGCCGGTAGCTTGATTGGTTTGTCACTTCCGTTTTTGTTAAGCCGATTTAATTTAGATCCAGCAACAGCCAGTGGACCGCTAATTACTTCTATTGCAGATGTTACGGGTGTGGTGGTTTATTTCTCGATCGCCACCTGGTATCTGGGCTTATAAATATTTTTTTGCGCTGTAACAACCCAAATGTACTATTGCGCAAACGCTTTAATTTCAATATTTTATCTGTATATATGTCGGTAATATACCGACGGAACAAAGTATCGGTTTCCCGACAGCTGGTTTACAGGTATCTAATGACTTTTTTACGTTCACTATGTTGCTTACTGCTACTTGCTTGCTCTGTGCAAGCCGTAGAAGTTGTTGTGCATTCATCGGTGAGCGAGACAACGCTGAGCACTGCGCAATTACGAGCCATCTTTACCATGCGTCAGACTCGCTGGACAGATGGACAAGCTATTCAGGTTTTTGTCTTGCAATCTGACCATCCACATCATCAGCGGTTTAGCCGCGATAAATTAAAAATGTTTCCTTATCAATTAGATGCAATTTGGTCTCGGCAACGCTATTCCGGCATTGGCAGTTTTCCAATGCAAGTGGATTCCGCAGCAGAACTGCTCTTATTGCTAGAAACAACACCAGGTGCCATCGGTTATCTTCCCACAGATACCCTTTCATCCAATCTGAGAGTGGTGACGATTAATGAAAAATAACAACCGATTTTACTGGTTCATGCCGCTGTGCTTCGCTGGCGCGGTGGCACAGGCAGAGCCTTTAGAGATTCATGGTTTTGTTGCGCAAGGTATTGCCCAAGCCGCAAAGAGTAATGCGATTAATAATGAGGGTGATGTGTCGCTGGCGCTCACCGAGCTGGGACTCAATGCAAAGTTAGATTTGTATCCACGCTTAAAATTATCGGGGCAAGTAGTGTACTTAAATGGTGGTAATCGCTACCCAGAAGGCGCTCGTTTAGATTATTTATTTTTAGACTTTAGTGCGATAGATAATTTTGATCATCAACTTAATGTGTTTCTTGGCCGCTATAAGAACCAGCATTGGCTTTTTTCCAGTACCCGTGATGTGCCCTTTACACGGCCCAGTATTATTTTACCGCAGTCGGTTTATTACGATGCGTTTCGTGATATTGCTGTGGCGAGTGATGGTTTGGCGCTTAAAGGCTATAAACAATTAGGCCATGGTGAGTTGGAATATAATTGGAGTATTGGTTCTACCAAGATTACCACTGAGCAAGCCCGAACTTTGTTAAGCCCAGATATACAAGGCAGTTCAGAACAAAAATATGTGCATCAAGCCAGTATGTTTTGGCAGGGCATTGGTAGCCAAGCCAGTTATGGTATCTCACTTCTTGATTCACAGTTCTCTTATAAGCAGGCCAACTTTGATTTTTTTGCAGACGGTGACGTTACCGTTCAAAGAGTTATTTTAAACTGGCGTTATCAAGCCGAAAAATGGGATCTTTCATCGGAATTATTTCAAGAACGCATGACCATTGACGGTTTTTATGCGCCAGGTTTTGAACGCGCTCAAATCGGTATTGGCGGCTATTTACTAGGGCGCTATCGCTTTGATCCTAAACTTACGGCATTAATCAGTGTTGATATGTTGGCGCTAAACAAAAACGATAAACGAGGCAGTCAGTTAGGGCAACTCGGTATACCATCCTATTTTGGTTATCAACATAGCCTAATGTTGGGTGCCAGCTATGAGCTAGGCAGTCGCTTTCGGTTGCAAGCTGAACATCACTGGGTGGACGGCACCGGTCGTTTATCACCCAGTTTGGTCCCTGATCTAGAGCGAAATCAACATCGCTATTGGCAGGTATGGGCGTTACAACTGATGTACTGGTTTTAAATGCGATTTTTTAGCCTACCAACGAAGATTTTACTGTTAACACTGGCACTGATGCTGGTGCTAATCGTGTTGGTGACCAGCTTATCCTTGCAGCGTTTAGGTGACAGCTTCACCGAGCAGCAAACGTTAAAGCGGCAGCAAGTTGAGCAGCACTTTACCCAATATCAATTGCTGCTGCAAAATCAGCAACAATCTTGGTTTGAAAGCTTTGCCGAGCTGACCGGCCTGCAACAGCAATCAGGTTTCTCCGTGTTTACTCAAGCATTGCAGCAACGCTATGACGTGCTTAGCCTTTATTTGAATATTGAAGCGCTTTGGGTGTTTACCGAGGATAGCCCGCAAGCGGCCTTTGCTAGCAGTATCTTCCCGACTGAATTAGCCAGCATGGTAACGCAAACGCAGCAGGAGCAGCGGCCGCAATCACGGATTTACTGTGCGACGCATTGTAGTAATGTGGTGAGCCTACCGGTATCCGATCAAAACGGTAATATAGCCGTACTGGTTTCAAGTCAAACGCTGGCAGATGTGGTTATTGCTTTGGGGCAAGCCTTGCAAAGTGAAGTAGCGATTGTGCGTTTAGATGCGGCAGCCACGACTATTTTATCTGCCACAGGTAATTTGCCTGCATTAGAACAGCTGGCGTTAGCCAGCTGGCAAAACAGTAATGGCGCCCAGTTCAGCTTAGCTGAGATACCCTACTTTGTTTACCACATCCCCTTGGTTCAACAACAGCAGCAGCATTTTGCGATTTTATTGCTAGAGAACATTAGCTCTTACCAAGCGGCAAATAATGCTTTTAAATGGCAATTGATTGCCTTGGCTACGCTTTGCTTTGTGTTATTTGCTTTGCTCACTAACATGTTGACGCGGCGCTTAACCAGTCGCTTGTTGCTGATCTGTAATGCGCTACCGATGTTAGCGGAAAATAAATATCGGGCTTTTCGCGATGCTTTACCTAAATCTGCCGGTGCCATGAGTGACGAAGTCGATCAACTCTATGATGCCGGTCAAACGTTAAGCCGTAAATTAGAGCAACTGCAAGACAACATCAATACCCAGACCCGAGAGCTAGAAAATATGGCGATGTACGATCGGCTAACCGGTTTAGCTAATCGTAATATGTTGCAATATCAACTAAAGAAAAGTATCGCCGCGCTAACCGAGAGCAGTGCCTTATTAGGGTTACTGTTTTTAGACATGGACCAATTTAAACGAGTTAATGATATTCGTGGCCACGAGCAAGGCGATCAGTTACTGATTGAAGCGAGTAATCGGCTGCGGGCATCGCTAGATAAAACCGATATTATCTGCCGTTTTGGTGGTGATGAATTTATTGTGGTGACAGAAGTGGCTGATATCGATGCCTTAACGGCTTTGGCCAATCGGTTAATTGCAGCGTTTCGTCAGCCCATGTTACTGGGCGATGAAGAGTATCAATTAAATATCAGTATTGGTATCAGCAGTACGCGTAATGCTCAGCTGAAACCTGATGATTTAGTGCGGCAAGCTGATTTAGCCATGTATCAGGCTAAAGGGAAGGGCGGTAATAGTTTGCACTTTTACAGTCAGCAAATGTTTGATGATTTCCAAAATCGTTTAGCATTAGAAAGCGATTTAAAGCTGGCGTTAGCTCAGCAACAGTTTACGCTGCATTTGCAACCCAAAATTAACTTGGCTAATCGCAGACTACAAGGCTTAGAAGCATTATTGCGTTGGCATAGCCCTGCGCGCGGTATGGTATCGCCTGACGAATTTATCGCAGTATTAGAGCTTGCGCATCTAATGATCCCCGTAGGTTATTGGGTGATCGAGCAAAGTTTCCGTATTATGGTGCAACTGCAAGCGGCGGGTTTTAAGGACGCGACTTTGGCTATTAACCTCTCCGCGGCACAACTTAACGATGCTAAATTGCCAACGTTTCTCGATGGGTTATTGCAGCAACATCAACTGTCAGCTGCGCTATTCGAATTAGAACTGACAGAAAGTATGCTGGCCAACAACATCAATGAAACGATCAAGAGTATGCAGCGCTTAAAAAGTCGTGGTTTCCGCTTAGCGATTGACGACTTTGGCACCGGTTATTCATCGTTAAGTTACTTAAGGCAGATGCCCGTTGATACCATAAAAATTGATAAAAGTTTTGTGTTTGGTATGTTAGATAATCAAGCCGATTTCGATATTATTACTTCGACTATCGCCATGGTACGCAAATTAGGTTTGGAAGTTGTCGCCGAAGGTGTTGAAACCCAGGCGCAATGCAAAACCTTAACACAGCATCAGTGTGATATTGGCCAAGGCTACTTATTTTCAAGACCGATCCCGTCAGATAGGTTAATTGAACAGTTACAGGCGAATTTGCATGATAATGGCCAGTGGCGCTAAGTAGCCGTTTGCCAACACGGTTAGATAGTCAAAGCAGCTTTAAACCGCGATTGTCAGTAAGCGTAAGCAGCATAAAACTTGGAAAGTGATGATGCCCTGTGCTGGTAAACCTGTCACATAACCTAAACACGTCGTTGACAAATATCGCTTAGGCGCGTTGTTTTTTTCTTTAAAACCACATAAACTACGCAAGCAACCAAGGGGTGCAACCTTCAAACTTCGGTTTGAATGCGCTGAGATGCCTTAAGGCAAACCCTTAGAACCTGATCCGGATCATACCGGCGGAGGGATGGTGCTAACTCCCCATCAGAACGTGTTTCGCTATTTATCACTTGCTTAGCAAGTTGTGTTAGCCGTAATACCGTTAAATCTGAACAGTGTGATCCTCAACGTGTTGTTTACCGGAGCCGATCACCTATGTTTTTTCGTTATTCTGTTTTTTCTATCGCCTTATTGTCTGCATTTAACCTGCATGCTTCTGAGCAACAAATTGAGCGCGTGACCGTGCAAGGCGACTTTCGTCAGCAAAACATCCAACAACTGGCGGGTAGTGTTGTCATTTTGTCTGAGCAAGAGATGCAGCGCCAATCGGCACAGCATCTTGATGACGTGTTAAAACAATTTGCTAACGTGAACTTTGCCGCCGGTGCCTCGCGTGGACGTTTTATTCAAATTCGGGGTATTGGCGAGCGCAGTGAATTTATCGATGTGGTTAACCCTTCGGTCGGTATCCTTATTGATGGCATTGACTATGCGGGTTTGGGCATCAGCAGTGTCGCCCATCCGGAACAGTTAGAAGTATTCCGTGGGCCTGAGGCTACGCGCTTTGGTACTAATGCGCTGGCGGGTATGTTGAATTTCACCAGTAAAAACCCCGTATTTAGCCCAGAAGGGCAACTCAGCGCCACTGTGGCAAATTATAATAGCCAGCAGTTATCGGGTTATTACAGTGCTCCTTTAAGTGAGCAAGTTGCCTTTAGCCTAACGCTGGACCAAGCGCTGTCTGATGGTTTTATTGAGAATGCTTTTTTACAGCGCGACGACACCAACAACATTGATGAATTTACGGGGCGCTTTAAATTAAGTTGGTTACCTTCTGAGCACCTGCAACTGGGCTTGATTGCCCATCTGATTGACCAGCAAAATGGCTACGATGCGTTTTCACTTGATCAAAATCGTGTCACCTTATCAGATGAGCCGGGTGAAGATAATCTGCGTAGTAAGGCTTTGGCACTCACCTTTGCTTATCAAGAGTTTGCGGCTGTCGATCTACAAGGGCAAATTAGCTATTTAAATGCGCAATCTGATTACGGCTTTGATGAAGACTGGAGTTATCGCGGTATTCATCCGTGGGAATATTCTTACCAAGATCGCTATTTACGTTCACGTGAGCAATCGTCTTTAGATTATCGTTTAGTTTCTAAACCCGCCGCACAACTCTGGAATAATACCGACTGGGTATTAGGCGTGTATGCTAGCAGTCGTGATTTGACATTAAATCGCATTCGTCGCGCAGAAAGCGAAATGCGCTTATTTGACAGTCAATTACAGCGAAATAATCTGTCTGTTTATGCAGAGACCACTTCGGCGCTAACTGAGCAGCTTAGCCTGGTCTTAGGCGGGCGCGTTGAGCAATATAGCGATGATTATCAAGATGTTGCTGGTATCAGCCTAACGCCAGATGCCACCATGTGGGGAGCCAAGATCAGTTTAAATTATCAAGTCAACTCGCAAGCGATGATTTATGGTTTAGTGTCGCGTGGTTATAAAGTAGGTGGTATCAACGGTGAAGCCTTAGCCAAAGCCGATGACGGCGATTTCGCCCTGTTAGCGACGAAAGCCAGTTTTGCACCTGAAACCGTGGTTAATGCGGAGTTGGGTGTCAAAGGGAGCAGTTTAGATCAGCGTTTACTGACTCGAGTTGCGGCATTTTATATGTGGCGTAACGATATGCAGGTAAAAGGTTGGATTAACCCTGATTTAGGCCCTGAGTTTGCGGGCTTTATTGATAATGCCGCCAGTGGTCGTAACTACGGTATTGAAATGGAAAACCGTTACCAAGCGCATGCGACGTTGCAGTTGTTCGTTAATGTCGGTTATTTACGTTCTAAACTGGGCCAGTATGTCACCGATGGTGGCTTAGATTTAACGGGCCGTGACCAAGCACATGCCCCGCGAGTGAACTTCAGTATCGGTGCGGATTGGTTTTTAAACGAGCAATGGTCACTGCAAGCCGGAGTGCAAGGGCGCAGCAGTTTCTATTATTCTGACGGTCATAATGCAAAAGCTGCCGCCAGCGAACAAGTTAATTTACGCTTGAATTATCAGGTAGCACAGTGGCAAATCGCGGCATGGTTGCGTAATGCCTTTGAAGAGGAAACCGGTGTCAGAGGTTTTTACTTTGGCAATGATCCCCGTGACGAATATGCTCCTAAGGTTTATGAACAATTTGCTGAGCCACGTCGTTTTGGTGTAACCGCCAGTTACAGTTTTTAAGGAAAGCATAATGAAACTATCAGTTGAAATCAGTAAATATCCGTTAGCAAACGATTATAAAGCGCCGATCCAAGCCTTTATCGATTTGTTAGCCGATCAAGCCGATTTGCACATCATCACCAATACCATGAGTACCCAAATTTTTGGCGATTACGATACGGTGATGCAGGCCTTGCAGAAATGCATGAAATGGTCGATGCAAACTTATGGTAAGTTGGTGTTTGTTTGTAAATTTATTCCAGGTGATTTACGGCCATGAATGAACTGCTGAGTAAGGTGATTAGTGATTGGCAATTACTGCACAGTATTGAACTGATTGCGACATTATTGGCACTGGCTTATGTGTTTTTAGCGTTAAAACAAAGCCTGTGGTGTTGGCCTGCCGCCTTACTCAGCACCTTGTTGTTTAGCCATGTGATGTGGGATTCTGCCTTGTTGTCGGATGCGTTGTTGCAATTGTATTACGCCGGTATGGCGTTATATGGTTGGCGCCGCTGGCAGCAATACCAACAGCAACATGGCAAAGGTCAGGCGCCGGTGTTTGAGCGTCCCTGGCAATGGCACCTTATTCTGGTTAGCGGTACGGCAATCGCAGGCTTGGTTTTAGGCTATTTTATGGAGCATTACACTCACGCTGATTTTGCTTGGTTAGATGCACAAACAACCGCATTTAGCTTGGTAGCAACGTGGTTAGTGGCGCAGAAATTAGTGTCTAATTGGTTATATTGGGTGGTGATAGATGCGGTATCAATTTATGTTTATGCGCAAAAACACCTTTATTTTCTAACAGCCTTGTTTATGCTGTATACCATCATTGCCTT
Organism: Alishewanella sp. SMS8; assembly: GCF_030737935.1. NCBI lineage: Bacteria > Pseudomonadati > Pseudomonadota > Gammaproteobacteria > Alteromonadales > Alteromonadaceae > Alishewanella > Alishewanella sp. SMS8. The sequence continues at coordinate 1,194,903 of NZ_JAPJEA010000001.1, read as the reverse complement.
AGTTGGGTATTTTGCATGGCGCAGTCATTATCAACTGCAGCAAACATCGACGTTGGATCCAGCGCGGCTATAAGCCGTTTTTGCGAACATCTTGAGTTCTTCAGTGGCCATCCGCCTTTAATCGTGCGGCCACTGGCTTCAGGTGAAAGTAATCTTAATTATTACATCAAAACTGAGCGCGGCGAATATGTATTACGCCGTTACCCGCTAGATACGCTAGGCGTCTGCCGACAGCAAGAATTACGTTGTCAGCATGCCGCCGCCGCAATAGGTCTTGCACCGGCACCTTTAGCTTTAAACAATCATCAGCAATTACTGATCAGCGATTACATTAGCGACGGCATACCTTTAGCGCTAAACACCGAGCGTTTAACACAGTTAGCTGTAGTCGTGGCTAAATTGCACTCATTAACCATACAAACCCCTGTTTTGCAGGTGGGTCAGTACTTACGTCAGCTTATGGATAATAGCCAGTTAGCCAGTTTAGAGCCGGCAGCCACGTTATTTGCCGCCTTACTACACAGTGCTGAGCAGATGCAAAGCTTGCCGTTTGATCGGGTGTTATGCCATATGGACTTGCATCAGGGCAACGTGCTCTGGGCGAAACAGCAGATTTGGTTATTAGATTTTGAATATGCGCAGTTAACCGACAGTAGCTTTGATTTAGCGGCGATTTGCTTGAACTATCAGTTAAACCAGGCTGAAGAAACGCAATTGCTGCATGCGTATATTAGCGCGAGGCATTTTAGCCATAGCCAAACGGCGCGCGATTGTCGACACAGCTTAGCCGAACGTTTACACCTAGCTAAGCGGTTATACAGCGGTTTTTGTTGGTTATGGTATCAAGCTAGCCCCGATCAGGACGCCGCACTTCATTGGCAAAATAAGCTCGCGCAGTTGTTGGCGTTAAAGTCCACCTAAACGTTCTGCTAACACTTTATAGCGTTGCACATCCTCTTCGGCAAACAACGGTTTGCCGTCATTCGCCTTATCACAGGGTACCAATAGATGTTCTCTGGCTAAGCGTTCTACCCGAATAGGGGTAATATCTAAAAATTGGGCAACCTCGTTAACAGTCATTATGGCCATGCTGATCTCTTATTCAAACAGGAGCGGCTACATGTATTTGCTGCCGCAATTAATCAAAATATAGTCAGAAATAGCAAATATTGCTATGAAATAATTTGCCACAAACGATTGTTAACCGTTACAAGTTATTCCAACTAGGGCTATTGTGTCTAAAATAGGCCTGTTCAAAAGGCCGTTTAAGTTGATGTTACCTAGCAGCAAAAACGCTATAACCCCTGTATTTATAAGGATTAGACGGCATTTGCAACCGACTTTAATAGACATTTTGATGTGATGCAGGTATAAATATTCGCAGTTTTCCTGACAATTTGTTTTTCTGCCTACCTCTGTTGCTCGAGCAAGTCATCTGCCAAACGTATTACACGTGATAAATGGCTGATTAACATCAGCAGTATTTCAATGGTCTAATGAATGCAGCAGTGAGGAGTGTCAGGTCTGTGAACGTTAACGAGGAAGCAAAAACCTTATGACTTTGTTATGGATCCTACTGTTACCGCTGTGTGGTATTAGCTTACCCATGCTGACAGCAAAATGGTCGCGTAGTGCCTGTGCGTTGTTAACGGCGTTACCTCCGGCTTTGGCTTTTATTTTGTTGTTAAGCCAAACCTCGGCGGTCTTCGCCGGTGAAACACTGCGTTTTTCATTGGCTTGGGTGCCGGTACTGGGCCTGGATGTTGCTTTGCGACTCGATGGCTTAGCCTATTTATTTAGCCTGCTGATCTTAGGTATTGGCTTGCTGATTATCCTCTATGCGCGTTTTTATCTCTCTGCAGCTGATTCGATGCCGCGTTTCTACACTTTTTTGATGTTCTTTATGACCGCGATGCTGGGCATTGTGTTATCCAACAATGTGCTACAGCTTTGGTTGTTTTGGGAGCTCACCAGTATCAGCTCCTTTTTGCTGATTAGCTTTTGGTGGCATAAATCGGAAGCGCGGCGCGGCGCCAGGATGGCGCTAACCATCACAGGTGCCGGTGGTCTTTGTTTATTAGCGGCGCTGTTATTAATTGGCCGTATTGTTGGCAGCTATGATCTCGATGTGATTTTAGCCAGTGCTGACATTTTGCTAGCACACAGCTGGTATCCTATTTTATTAGTGTTGTTTCTATTGGGCTGTTTTACCAAATCAGCGCAATTCCCATTTCATTTCTGGTTACCCAATGCCATGGCAGCTCCTACGCCAGTGAGTGCCTACTTACACTCTGCCACTATGGTAAAAGCCGGTATTTTCTTAATGGCGCGGTTTTATCCGGCGTTAGCCGGTTCTGACTTGTGGATTATCCTGGTCAGTTTAACAGGTTTAGCCACCTTGTTAGTTGGCGCGTATTTGGCGTTATTTAAACATGATTTAAAAGGCTTATTAGCTTATTCCACCATCAGCCACTTAGGCTTAATTACTCTATTATTGGGTATGGGAACAGAGTTAGCGGCGGTGGTCGCGATTTTTCATATCATTAACCATGCTACCTTCAAAGCCTCTTTGTTTATGGCGGCGGGCATTATTGACCATGAAACCGGCTCGCGTGATATGCGAAAACTTAATGGTTTGTGGGCCTACATGCCGATTACCGGTACTTTAGTGATGATAGCGGCTGCGTCGATGGCCGGTATTCCGTTACTGAATGGTTTCTTATCTAAGGAAATGTTCTTAGCCGAAACACTGGATCAGCATTTACTCGGGGCACTGTCTTGGCTTATTCCATTGTTAGCAACGATTGCTGCGGTATTCTCTGTTGCCTACTCGTTAAGATTAATTCACGATGTATTTTTCAATGGTGAGCCACGGGGCTTAACAAAAACACCGCATGAACCGCCGCATCTTATGCGTTTGCCGGTCGAAATTTTAGTAGTGCTGTGTATTGTTATTGGCCTGTTTCCGGTTTGGGCAGTGGGGGCCTTATTGCAATCTGCAGCGGGCGCAGTGTTAGGCGGAGAAGTGCCTGCCTATAGCCTAGCGCTGTGGCACGGTGTCAATTTGCCATTGTTTATGAGTGTGGTAGCGATTAGCGGCGGTTTACTGATCTACAGTTATCGGAAACGCTTATTTGATTTTCAAAATAGCTTGCCAGGTTTAGATGCACTGAACAGTTTTGAATTGGCCATTAAAACCGTTAATCGTTATTGCCGGTATTTTTATGAATGGCTCGATAATGGCTCTTTACAGCGTTACATGGTGTTTTTATTGTCAGCAGTAGTCATACTGGCTGGCCTGCCGTTGTTGGATGTGTCGGTACTTTCCGGTGGTCGTGAAGAGTTACCGATTGATGCGGTAAACGCCACGGGTGCCGCATTACTGCTGATCAGTGCTTTGGCCACAGTGATTTGGCATCGTAAACGCGTGGTGGCGCTGTTGATGATTTCGGTCGTGGGGCTGATGGTATCGATTGCTTTTACCCGTTTCTCCGCACCCGATCTCGCGCTAACACAGCTGTCGGTTGAAGTTGTTACAGTAATTTTGTTGATGTTAGCCTTATTTTTCTTGCCGCATAAAACACCGAGTCAGTCTGAACCCTCTCGAGTGATCCGTGATATCAGCTTGGCGAGTCTAGTGGGTATTGTGATTGGCAGTTGGGCTTATGCGGTGATGACGCGGCCCTTTACCTCTATTTCTGATTTCTTCTTAGCGAATGCCAAAACCGGTGGTGGCGGTACCAACGTGGTTAACGTGATCTTAGTGGATTTCCGTGGTTTTGATACCTTCGGTGAAATTGCCGTATTGGGTATTGCTGCCTTGGGTATCTTCAAATTGTTAACACGTATTCCATTATTTAAACCCAGTAGTGATGGTGATGGACGGCCTTGGAGTCGCGAGCGCCATCCGTTGTTATTAGCGACAGTGTCACAAAGTTTGCTGCCATTGGCATTAATGGTGTCGGTGTATATTTTCTTCCGTGGTCATAACTTACCCGGTGGGGGCTTTATTGCAGGCTTAATTACCTCAGTGGCATTGATCCTACAATACATTGCTCACGGTGTGGATTGGGTAAAATCACGGATGGATATTGAATATCAACGTGTTATCGCAATCGGTTTATTGATTGCCCTTGTTACGGGTGTGGCAAGCTTTGCTTTTGGTCGACCGTTCTTAACATCATGGTTTGATTATTTCCATCTGCCTATCCTAGGTGAGTTAGAACTGGCCAGTGCAATTGCATTTGATTTAGGGGTATACCTAACCGTGGTCGGCGCGACACTGCTGATTTTATCGAGTTTAGGTAAAATGACGACCTTGCACCGTCCGGTGCATAAGGAGACGATCTAGTGGAAACCTTGTTAGCTTGTTGTATTGGTTTTCTGACTGCCTGTGGCGTCTTTCTCATGTTACGCGGCCGAACCTTTCCGGTAGCCATGGGGTTAACCATGTTGTCTTATGCCGTGAACTTATTTTTATTTTCATCCGGTCGGCTTAACTTACAAGGTGCTGCGGTATTGGGGATGTCTGAAAACTATGCTGATCCGCTCCCTCAAGCCTTGGTGCTCACCGCTATTGTTATTGGCTTTGCTATGACGGCGTTCTTAGTTATTTTAGCCATTCGCGCGCGCTCAGATCTTGGTAATGACCATGTCGATGGTAAATTGCCTGATAGCGACGGTCGTCGTAAGGAGAACGGCGCATGAGTCATTTGATTATTGCTCCCATTTTATTACCCATCTTAACCGCCATTATTATTATGCTGCCGCCGGTGCACTATGTACCCAATCGGCGCCGCTTAGTCAGTATTATTGCTACGGCAATTCAACTGATCATTTCATGCTTTCTGCTGTGGGAAACTCAGCAAAATGGCTTAACCTTTTATGCCTTAGGGGATTGGCAGCCGCCGTTCGGTATTATTCTTGTTGCCGATACACTTAGTGTGGTGATGGTCTGTTTAACCACCTTTTTAGCCCTGGCGGCGATTTGTTACGGTGCGGCTGGCGAGGATGTGCGAGGTTCGTTTTTTCATCCGCTGTTTCACTTTCAAATTATGGGGATCAATGGCGCCTTTTTAACTGGCGACTTATTTAACCTGTTCGTGTTTTTCGAAGTGTTGCTGATTGCCTCTTATGGCCTGTTAATCCACGCGGGTGGTAAAAACAAAACCAAAGCGGCCGTGCATTATGTGGTGCTGAACCTGACCGGTTCGGCGGTATTCTTGTTTTCTCTGGCGATTTTATACGGTGCTTTAGGTACCCTTAATATCGCCGACATGGCTTTAAAAGTCTCAACCTTACCACCAGAAGATGTGTTGTTAGTCAAAGCCGGTGGCTTATTGCTGTTGATCGTTTTCTCGCTAAAAGCAGCCATCTTGCCATTACAATTTTGGTTACCCGACACCTACGCTGCAGCGTCGCCTCCAGTAGCCGCATTATTTGCGGTGATGACAAAAATCGGTGTCTATGCCTTGCTCCGCGTGTACACCACGATCTTTGGTGAGTCTGCTGGGCCTTTAGCCGGTTTAGGCATGAATTGGTTATGGCCCTTTGGCTTAGCAACCATTGTGCTGGGGGCCATTGGGGTGATGGGCAGCTTGGATTTTCGCAAGGTGGTGGCCAATTTGGTTATCGTATCGGTGGGCACTTTAGTCTGTTTAGTCGCTATGCAGAATACGGCCGCTACCGCTGCGGTGTTGTATTACACCGTACATTCCACCTTAGTGACCGGTGCCTTATTTTTATTGGCCGACATGATTGCTAATCAACGTGGTAAAGCCGGTGATCGCTTAGTGTCTGGGCGCCGTGTAGCTCAACCGGTATTGCTGGGTAGCCTGTTCTTTGCTGCTGCGGTAACGGTAGCGGGCTTACCGCCGTTATCGGGCTTTATCGGAAAGCTGATGATCCTGCAATCGGCCGTTACGCCATTACAGCAAGTCCTGTTATGGTCAGTGGTGCTGCTGAGTAGCCTGATGGTGTTAATTGGCTTATCACGAGCTGGCAGTATTTTGTTTTGGCGCGTTACCGGTTCAGAGTCGGGCGGGGATAAAGCCTTACCGCTGCAGGTTTTTGCCGTGTCATTGTTGCTGTTAGCTAGCCCCATGTTGGTGGTGTTTGCCGGGCCTTTAACCGAGTTAAGTGTGGCGGCAGCGGTGCAGCTTGAAGACGTGTCACAAACGATTTCCACGATTTTACTTGAATCTAGCGTGTCTGGAGGTGCTCAATGAGATTACAACCTCGTTACAGCTGGTTGCCAACACCGTATCGCAGCGTGTTGTTGTTTTTAGTATGGTTACTCCTCAATCAAAGTGTCGCGCCAGTGCATCTGTTTTTTGGTTTCGTGTTGGCGTTATTAATCCCTTGGATCAGTGCCAAGTTCCGAGATCCTCAGCCGTTGATTGAACGCCCCATTTTGGCGCTACGTTATATTCTTATGGTTTTGATGGATATTGTTACCGCAAATGCACAGGTCGCGATATTAATTTTAGGGCCGACTAAACGGTTAAAACCTGCTTTTGTGCGTGTGCCGCTAGATTTACAGCATGAACTGCCCATCACTATTTTAGCCAGTACCGTGTCGATGACTCCAGGCACGGTAAGTGCGGACATTTACCCCACTAAAGAAATGCTGGCAGAAGGTGAGGAAGTAAAACAGCGTTGGTTGTTGATTCATGTACTGAATTTAGAAGATGAAGCAGAACTGATTGCTTCAATCAAATCGCGCTATGAAGCCCCGCTAAAGGAGATCTTTCAATGTTAGAGAATGTTATCTTTTTAGTCTTTGGTATGATCAGTTTGGCTTTGATACTTAACCTATGGCGTTTAGTACGTGGCCCAAGCTTGCCAGATCGCATCCTAGCGCTCGATACCATGTATATCAATAGCATTGCCCTGATCATCTTATATGGCCTGCTGATGGGCACCTCATTGTATTTTGAAGCCGCGTTATTAATTGCCATGTTAGGTTTTGTCAGCACGGTGGCCGTGTGTAAGTTTTTATTACGTGGCGATATCATCGAATAGGAGAGAATATGCAAAATTGGATGGAATGGGTAATTGCCTTCTTTTTATTACTCGGTGGCAGCTTTGTGTTAATTGGTTCGATTGGTTTAACGCGGATGCCCGATTTTTTTATGCGCTTACATGGGCCAACAAAGGCGACCACCTTGGGTATGGGCGGTATTTTGTTAGGCTCGATGTTGTTTTTTAGTGCGGCACCCGGTGAGATCAGCGTGCATGAATTGTTGATTACTATCTTCTTATTGATCACCGCGCCAATCAGTGCACATATGCTCATTAAAGCTGCCCTGCATCATCAGACTGAGGCGATTGCGCGGACTACAGGTGAGCAAGAACTCAAGCGAGGGCAATTACAAAACAGCAGTCGTTCGCATATTAAGTCGAATTTACCCTAAAAAACCTAGCAATAGCGTAAAGCACAAGCTTTACGCTATTCGCCAAAACCGGTATTAATTAATAAAGTAATCGCGTCTAATGCTTCAGCAGCGTCAGGGCCTTCGGTGGTCACTGTAAGGGTTTTACCTTTACTACTGGCCATCATCAGCAAGGCCAGTACGCTGCCGGCATCTGCTGTTTTACCATCTTCTTGCACTAATTCTACTTTGGCATCAAATTGCTGGCTTAACTGCACTAGCTTGGTTGCGGCACGTGCGTGTAGGCCTAGGGCATTAATAATCGTGACTGTTGCAGCTAACTTATCGGCCATGATGTCTGACTAATTCCCGATGGCGAATTTGTACATCTTCGCGTTGGCTGCGGTAGGTTTCGGCTAGGCTTTGTGCGATATACACTGAACGATGCTGGCCACCTGTGCAACCAATCGCTATCGTTAAGTAGCTGCGATTGTTACGTTCGAGATGAGGTAACCAGCTGGCGATAAAGGTATTGATCTGCCACGTATATTTTGCAACCACGTCTTGTGAGGCGAGGTAATCTTTAACTGGCTGATCTAAACCTGTGAGCGGTTTCAGATCCGGCTCCCAATGTGGGTTGGGTAAAAACCGCGCATCGAACACAAAATCGGCATCCTTTGGAATACCATATTTAAAACCAAAGGATTCAAAGAGTATCACTAAACGGCCGGTCTTTTGGCCTAAGATCCGCTCACGTAATTGCTCGGCCAGTTGATGCACATTCAGCTCAGTGGTATCGATATATAAATCGGCGCGGCTAGAGATAGGATCTAATAACTGTTGTTCACGTGAAATGGCTTCATCGAGCGACATCGCTTGATGGGATAGCGGATGCAAGCGACGCGTTTCGCTAAAGCGCTTAATTAGCGTGGTGTGATCCGCATCCAAATATAAAATCGTCAGTTCCAGCTTGCGCGGCAGATACGACAAAATGTCTGATAACTCATCGGGATCGCTCGGTAAGTTACGCACATCAATACTCACGGCAACGCGTTCATATTGGCCCATTACTGCAGTTGCCAGAGTCGGTAATAGATTAACCGGGAGATTGTCGACGCAGTAATAGCCGAGATCTTCCATGACTCTTAGAGCAACCGATTTGCCAGAGCCTGAGCGACCACTGACGACGAGTAGTTTCATGACTCACCTGTTTTTTGGCTATAGTCGAGTAGTAGCTGATACAGTTGTTCATCTGACTCGACATGGCGGATTTTTTTGGTTAAGTCTTTCTGACTCAACAATTTGGCAATACCGGATAACGTACTTAGGTGCGTTTGGCATTGCTCAGTGGGTATTAAAATAGCGCAAAAAATATCGACGGCTTGGTTATCTATCGCATCAAACGCGATAGGGTCTTTACTGACCACAAACACCAAAATCGGTTGAGTTACGCAGTCAAGTTTGCCGTGAGGAATGGCGATACCGCCACCGATGCCGGTTGAACCGAGTTTTTCACGGGTCATTAAGGCTTCAAGAATCGTGTATTCAGATAGTTCGGGAAGCTGCTGGTGAGCCAGTTCGGCGATATATTCGAGGATACGTTTTTTACTGTTAAATAGAACTGCACTTTTCGTGCAGTTCTCCGCTAACATTGCGTTTAAATTCATAATAATGTCTTAGTGTCGTGACAGTTTTTCTTTGTGTTTAATGACCTGCCGATCGAGTTTGTCTATTAACTGGTCAATCGCAGCATACATGTTTTCGTTCTCAGACACCGCAAACACTTCGCCACCGGTGAGATGGATTTTAGCTTCGGCAATCTGTTGTAATTTTTCCACGTTTAAGATGACATGTACATTATTAATGTTCTCGAAATGACGCTCTAGCTTAGCAAATTTATTCTCGACATAATCTTTTAAGGCTTCGGTAATTTCGACGTGACGGCCTGTTAAATTGATTTGCATAGACTCTTCCTTTTAGTTAAGACACTTACAGCAGGGTCTTTCGTTGATTTGACGGCGGAATAAACAACGATTCGCGGTATTTAGCGATAGTTCGCCTAGCCACGTTTATCCCTTGTTCTAACAAAATCTCCGCCATTTTACTGTCACTTAGCGGTTTTGCCGGATTTTCTGCCGCCACCAATTTTTTAATAAAAGCACGAATGGCAGTGGAAGAACATTCACCACCACTCTCTGTACTAACATGACTGGAGAAAAAGAACTTAAGTTCAAAAATTCCACGTGGTGTATGCATATATTTATGAGTGGTGACGCGTGAGATCGTCGACTCATGCATACCGACCATTTCTGCAACATCATTCAATACCATCGGTTTCATGGCTTCTTCACCATGCTCAAAAAAGGCTTGTTGTTGCTGCACAATGCAATTGGCTACTTTGAGTAAAGTATCGTTTCGGCTTTCTAAGCTCTTTAAAAACCATTTAGCTTCTTGCAAGTGCGAACGAATAAATTGCGTATCAGCGGAATTTTTAGCGGTTTTGCTCATCGCCGCATATTGCTGATTGATCCGTATTTTGGGCATAGCGTCAGCGTTTAATTCGACTTGCCAACGACCTTTTACTTTTGTCACCGTGACATCAGGAATCACATACTGCTGTTCTTGTTTAATCACATCAGCACCCGGCCGTGGATTTAAACTGTGGATCAACTGCATGACTTCCTTTAACTCTTCTTCTTTGAGTTTAGTCACGCGCATCAAAGAACGAAAGTCTCTATTTGCTAAAAATTCGGTATAGTTGCTAATAATGAGTTTTGCATCATTTAAATAGGGGGTAGTTGGCTCAAACTGCCGTAACTGCACCAGTAAACACTCTTGCACCGAGCGCGCGCCAACCCCGACCGGATCAAATAATTGAATGCGTTTAATCACGGCTTCAACTTCGTCGGCCTCGACCTCGTTAGATTGCAGTGAGTCGAGTATTTCTTCGCAGCTGATACTTAAAAAACCATTGTCATCGATGGCTTCAATAATGATCTCAGCAATAGCCCGGTCGATTTCAGAAAAGGGCGTCAGTTGCATTTGCCAACGTAAATAATCTTGCAGGGTATCGCTGGTTTCACCCTGATACACCATATCGTCATCAGGCATGTTGCCACTGCTAACAGGGGCGGCACTGACTAAGTCATCCCAGTTATTATCTAGCGGTAAATCTTCTTGGATGTTTTGTTGATTCAGATCATCGCTGGTATCGCGATCGGCAGCGTCTTTTTGCTCTGAGTTTTTGTTGCGTGGATCGTCAAGGGTATCGCGATTGATATTGCCAAGACTGTGATCAACCTCATCTGGCTGACGTTCGAAATCATCATCGCCTTCGAGTAACGGGTTCGCGTCTAACGCTTCCTGTATTTCTTGCTGTAGCTCAATGGTAGACAACTGTAATAGGCGTATCGCCTGTTGCAGTTGTGGCGTCATGGTAAGCTGTTGTCCTAGGCGGAGTTGCAAAGAGGGCTTCATGTACCTGTAATTCTCTCCTGAATGCGCAGTTGCGTTCTATCTTCTTTACTATAGCCTGAATTGCTCACCTAGGTATACATCACGTACCTGCTGATTTGCTAGAACATCTTGCGGAGAACCGGCTGCAATCAGTTCGCCATGACTGACAATATAAGCGATTTCACAAACATCTAACGTTTCACGCACATTATGGTCAGTAATGAGAACACCAATGCCACGTTGGGCGAGGTGTTGAATGATTTTTTTGATATCAAGTACTGAAATCGGGTCAACGCCAGCGAACGGTTCGTCTAATAAAATAAAAGCGGGATCAGCGGCTAATGCTCGCGCGATCTCAACCCGACGACGCTCGCCACCAGATAACGCCATCCCTAAACTGTTGCGGATATGGCCGATATGAAATTCTTCTAATAAATCATCGGCAATTTCAGCGCGGCGTTGCGTGCTTAAATCTTTGCGGGTTTGCAAAATGGCCAATAAGTTTTCATGCACAGTCAATTTACGAAAAATCGAGCTTTCTTGCGGTAAATAACCAATGCCGGCGCGGGCACGTTGGTGGATCGGAGCAAAAGTAATATCTTGCTCGTTGAGGGTAATGGTGCCTTTATCCGAGGGAACTAAGCCAACAATCATGTAAAAGGTTGTCGTTTTACCTGCACCGTTAGGGCCCAATAAACCGACGATTTGCCCTGCATTGACCTCTAAGCTGACATCTTTCACTACCTGCCGGCTTTTATAGCTTTTGGCGAGGTGCGAGACCACTAACTTCATGGATTGTCCTTGTTTTCTGGGGTGAAAATCGTGGTAACGCGACGATTTTGCTCACCTTCAGCACTTAATTGTTGTAATTCAATGTTGTAACGGATCACGGCACCGCGCACTAAGCTACCGCTTTGCATCACTTCGGCATTACCCGATAACGTTAAAATTCGGCTGGCACGGTCAAATCGGATCTCATTCGCTTGAGCGGTTACAGGACGATCACCTTGCAGAGTTTGTGAATAGGTCGCCGGTGAGCCTGTTGTAATAAACACCTCTTTACCTTTACCAGCACTGGCGTCGACTTCAAGTTTGTCTGCTTTGATCAACATGGACCCCTGACGTACGACAACGTTATCGGCATAACTGGCAATGCTGTCAATTAATGAGGCTAAGGTTTTATCTGCATCGACCGAGATGGGCTGTTTATGATCCGGTTCGGCGGCCAAACTAACGGCAGAAAAAAAGGCCAAAACAATCATTAAGCTATTAATTTTCATTGAAATATACCGTCTCTAAATGCTTTTGCAATTGTATGGTTTCTTTTGTTAAATCGACATGCATACCTTGCCCTTTAATGAAAAAACCGGCGCCGGTGATCTGAACGATTTCATGCGTATGAATACTTTTTTCAGGCAACATCAGTTGTAATGAGGCCGTTTCAACGCGTTCTACTAAACCTAGGGTTTGTTTGTTTTGCAAAACCACTTGGTTTTCCAAAATAATCTTATCTTCAGGAAACCAGACACCTTGTAAGCTACTGATTTCCCAAGCAGGCTGATGTGCTTTATTAAACAGGGTATAGCGCGGTTGATCAAACTGCGTAAAGCCGAGCTGTTCAAAATGCTCTAATTTCAGCGCCTGCACGTGATCGGCAATATAGCCCTCATTGTCGTAGATGCGCAAGGTAACATTTTCAGCAATGTAATCCGGTTGAAATTCTCGATCCACTTGCAGATCCACTTGCTCAACGCTGGGATTCAACCACAGGTAGCCCGCGACTATCACGAGTAACATGACGATGAGCACAAAAAACTTTCTCATGAGCTGCTGCCATCAAATTGTAAAAATCGCTGTTGCGCAATCAGTAACAGATCGCATAATTCGCGCACTGCACCAAAGCCGCCAGGTAATGACGTTGCTAAATGGGCGTGCTTTTGCAAATAAGGATGTGCATCTTTTACCGCGACGGCTAAGCCACAATGTTGCATGACTTGCCAATCGGCCAAATCATCACCGATATAAGCGACTTGGCTGGCATCTAATTGCAGTTCAGCGAGCAGCGCTTGAAATGCAGCTGTTTTATTTTCTTGCCCTTGATAAATATAGGGCACAGTTAGCGATTTCATACGCTGCTCCACAATGGCCGATTGTCGCCCTGTTATCACGGCTACTTCTATGCCAGCTTGGCGCAGTGCTTTAATGCCATAGCCATCCCGGGTATGAAAGGCTTTTAGCTCTTCACCTTGATTACCTAAGTAAATGCGCCCATCCGAAAATACGCCATCGACATCACAGATAAGTAATTTAATATCAGCCGCGCGGCTGGCGTTAGTATCACTGATAGCTTGGTACAACTGGCGATATAAGTCCATGTTACATTACTCCTGCTCGCAGTAAGTCGTGCATATTCATGGCGCCGATTGGCTCGCGCTGCTCGTTAACAATGATCAGGCCATTAATTTTTCGTTGCTGCATAATATTTAACGCTTCGGCGGCGAGCATTTCTGCTTTAACCGTAATGCAATTGACCGTCATCACCTTGGCAATAGAGGTGCTGTGTATATCAATACGTTGATCAAGAATACGTCGTAAATCACCGTCTGTAAAAAGCCCAGCTAAGCGACCTTGTGCATCGACCACGGTGGTCATGCCGAGCCCTTTGCGTGAAATCTCTAATAAGGCATCTTTAATGCTGGCCTCTTGCGGTACGATAGGCACTAAATTCTCTTTATGCATTAAATCTTCTAAGCGCAACAATAACTTGCGACCAAGGCTGCCACCGGGATGCGATAACGCAAAATCATCGGCTGAAAAGCCTCTAATATCTAACACCGCGACAGCCAAGGCATCACCCATCGCCAGTGTCGCCGTGGTGCTGGCGGTGGGCGCTAGGCCAAGTGGGCAAGCTTCTTGAGGTACAGCTACACATAAGTGAATATCGGCCAAGCGCGCTAACGTAGAATCCGCTTTCCCGGTCATGGCGATCAGTGGAATACCCATGCGTTTGATAATTGGCACTATGGTCAGTAATTCTGCTGTTTCACCAGAATTGGAGATGGCGATAACGATATCGTCTTTTGACAACATACCCAAATCACCATGGCTCGCTTCGCCTGGATGCACAAAAAAAGCCGGAGAGCCAGTAGAGGCGAGGGTTGCCGCTATTTTGTTGGCAATGTGGCCAGATTTACCAATACCGCTGACGATAACTTTACCTTTATTATCGAGTACCAGCTGACAAGCGCGCTCAAAATCATCATTAAGATATTGTTCGAGTTGTCGAACGGCTTCGGCTTCGATGCGTAATACCGCTAAAGCCTGTTCACGGAAAGTCTTTGTGGTCATAACCAAGTTTACGCCAAATGAGTAAATAACAAATATTGGTAGCCAATAAAGCCGCTTAAAAGCAAGCCACCTTCTAATCGATTGATACGTTGTTGCTTGCCGATACGTATTGACATTAATAACAGTGCAAAGGCCGCCGCGATCATCACGTAACTATCCCGCGTACCAGCATTAATATCGAGTGTTGAAGGCCCAATCACTGCGCCTAAGCCTAACACGGCTAAAATGTTAAAAATGTTTGAGCCGATAATATTGCCCAGCGCCAGATCATCTTCGCCTTTTATTACGCCTATGACGCTTGCGGCGAGTTCGGGCAAACTGGTGCCGATAGCAATAATTGTTAAGCCGATGATTAAATCACTCATTCCAGCATAACGGGCAATGGTGACTGCACCCTGAACCAATAACTGCGAGCTGGCTAATAACAACACTAAGCCGGCGATAACCCAAAACACCGCCTTTAGAGTAGAGGTTGGGGGTGGAATTTCTGATTCAATTTCGCTGATAAGCGGATCGGTTGGGCTGGCATGCTTACCCCAGTACACCAACAAACTGATAAAGCTGAAAAAAGCGATAAGCAAGATAATACCTTCAGCCCGCGTTAAGTTATGGTCTGATAAAAAATAATATCCAACAAAGGTGAAAAACAGCATTAACGGAAATTCGCGCTTCAAGGTTAATGAGGCAACCGTAATCGGTTTGAATAGGGCAATCACCCCAATGACCATTAAGATATTTGTGATATTGGAACCTAAAGCGTTACCAACCGAGGTGTCGAGTCGCCCTTGTGCTGCGGCTGTTGCCGAGACCAACATTTCTGGCGCGGATGAACCCATCGCAACAATCGTTAATCCGATGATCATTGGCGAAACACCGCTATTGCGGGCAACAGATGATGCGCCGAATACGAAACGGTCAGCACTCCAAATCAGCAATACGAGTCCGACGATAACGAAGATAATGGCTAATAACAAAGGTGATATCATGGTGTCCGTTGTCTGCTTAACAGTTAAAAAGGGTATTTTCCCGTTTCTTGCTGCTAAATGCAAAAAAACCTCGGTAAAAACACCTACGCCAAGCATTATTCGAAAATACCTGCTGTTCGTTTCGAATTATTGCCACGACTTACTCTCTCATAGCGTTTACAATAAGCACACTTTGCCACTTTGCTCATATTGTAAACTGTTATGAATGTATATAACATGCGCGCCCTTAGCAAGATTGCCCGTTTAACGAGAGCTGACTGGTTGCAAAGAGAACTGGAGAAATAATGTTGTCTGATGTGTTGGTCGATATCCAAAACCTGAGCTTTTCACGCGGAGAACGAGTGATCTACCGCGATATGTCTATGCAGTTTGTCAGGGGAAAAGTTACCGCCATTATGGGGCCTAGCGGCATTGGTAAAACAACGCTGTTAAAACTGATTGGTGGTCAATTGATCCCAGACAGTGGCAATATTATGTTTGATGGCGTAAATATCCCTAAATTGTCACGTTCAGCTTTATATCAAGCCCGTAAAAAGATGAGCATGCTGTTTCAAAGCGGTGCCCTATTTACCGAACTATCGGTCTTTGACAACGTGGCCTTTCCACTTCGTGAACACACCCGTTTATCAGAGTCGTTAATTCGATTAATTGTATTAATGAAGCTGGAGGCCGTAGGTTTACGCGGTGCACGGGATTTGATGCCAGCTGAATTATCCGGTGGTATGGCAAGACGTGCTGCATTAGCTCGGGCAATCGCTTTAGATCCTGAGTTAATCATGTACGATGAGCCTTTTGCGGGGCAAGACCCTATTTCAATGGGGGTTATTGTGCGATTGATCCGCGAACTTAATAACGCCTTGGGTTTAACGTCTATCGTGGTGTCGCATGATGTAAAAGAAGTCATGAGTATCGCCGATTACGTTTATGTTGTGGCAGATAAAACTGTGATTGGCCAAGGTACGCCAGAGCAATTACGTGCCGATCCATCGCCATTAGTGCAGCAATTTTTAAATGGCGATGCAGACGGGGCAGTGCCCTTTCATTATAAAGCTGCAGCTTATGAAGATGAATTAATGGAGCTCGGCAAGTGATCGCAAATAGATTACAAAAAATAGGCCATCAAACGCTCAGTACCATCAGTGGTTTTGGTCGTGCAGGTATCATGTTATTTGGTGCCATAGTGGGTAAGCCCGATTTCCGTAAAGGCTTCCCGTTGTTTATCAAACAATTGTATGTCATTGGCGTGTTGTCGTTGATGATTATCCTCGTGTCCGGCTTGTTTATCGGCATGGTGCTGTCACTGCAAGGTTATAACGTTTTAGTAAAGTTTGGCGCAGAGGGCATGTTAGGCCCGTTAGTCTCGCTAAGTTTGCTGCGCGAGTTAGGCCCGGTAGTCACCGCGCTGTTATTCGCGGGGCGTGCCGGTAGCGCGCTTACCGCAGAAATTGGCTTAATGAAAGCGACTGAGCAATTATCCGGTATGGAAATGATGGCAGTTGATCCGCTGCGTCGTATTATCGCTCCACGCTTTTGGGCGGGGGTGGTTGCCATGCCATTACTGGCATTGCTATTTAATGCTGTAGGCATATTAGGTGGCCATTTGGTTGGTGTAGAATGGTTAGGTGTCGATGCAGGTAGCTATTGGTCTGCTATGCAAGCTAACGTTGACCTGTATCAGGATGTGTTAAATGGTGTAATAAAAAGTGCAGTGTTTGCACTCGTGGTGATCTGGATTGCATTACACAAAGGTTTTGATGCCATCCCGACTTCGGAAGGTATTAGCCGTGCCACCACTCAAACGGTAGTCACGGCATCATTGGCTGTTTTAGGCTTTGATTTTATATTAACTGCATTAATGTTTGGTGGATAAAAAATGACCACGCGTAAAATTGAAATTTTAGTTGGCGGCTTTATTGTCTTGGCTTGTGCGGCCTTTTTAATGTTGGCCTTAAAAGTAGCTGATACCGGTTTTGGTGGTGCTTCGCAAACTTACACCTTGTATGCCAAGTTTGACAATATTGGCGGTTTAAAAGTGCGTTCACCCATTAAGGTGGGTGGCGTGATTGTTGGCCGTGTTGGCTCAATTGAGTTAGATCGCGTCAGCTACACGCCAGTGGTTAAGTTAGAAATTAACGCTGAGTACAGTAACTTTCCTGAAACGAGTTCAGTGGCGATTTTAACCTCAGGCTTATTAGGTGAACAATATGTTGGCTTGTTACCAGGGTTTGTCGATGACACCGTATTGATGTTAGGTAACGGTGATACCATTGAAGACACGCGTTCAGCTATCGTGCTCGAAGAGTTAATTGGGCAGTTTTTATTTAATCGGGGGAATTAATGAGAGCTTTATTGCAAAAGGTGAGTGTGTCTTTGCTATTAACTGCAGGTTTAGTCTTACCTGCGCTAGCTACCGAAACTTATACCGATCCTTACAAAATGATCGAAGTGGTTGCAGACAAAACCTTTAATCGGGTGAAAACAGATCAGCCTATCATTAACCAAGATTTAGAACATTTGCGGGTGATAGTGCAAGAAGAATTATTACCTTATATTGATAGCCGTTATGCTGCGGCGATCGTCGTTGGCCGTACCGTTGATATTCGTAAAGATCCAAAAGCCTTTGATGATTTTGTAAAAGCCTTTGAACAATATATGATTGGTTCTTACGCTGGAGCTTTAACCTATTACAAAGAACAAAAAGTGATGATTGAGCCATCTAAAGTGATTGGTAATCAAAGTATTATCACTATTCGTACTCGGGTGATGGATCCAGGTAAGCCTGACATCGTTATTGATTTTAAATTACGCCGTCCACGCAATGCGGAAACGTGGCTGGTGATCGATTTAATCGCCGAAGGTATTTCTTTACTCGATAGCAAACGCGCTGAATTAAATAACTTGATCAGACAGCAAGGTTTGGCCAGTGTGACTGAGTTGCTGAAAGAAAAATCTAAAGAGCCGGTTAAGTTAGCCAACGATGATAGTGCAAGCACTTCGGAGTAACAGGTGGCATTAGCAATCAGCCAAACCGATCAAACGCTGTTTTTTAGTGGCGAACTCGATCGCGATACGTTAATGATGCATTCACCCTTCACGTTGTTAAATAAGTTGCAGGGTGAGGTAATCTTTGATTTCTCGGCGTTAACCAATGTAGACTCGGCAGGGTTGGCTTGGCTGATCCAGCAGATTGCACGCGCCAAGACGTTGAAAATAAAAATTGAAATTATCAAGGTGCCGGCACAGCTACTTTCACTTGCTAAAGTAAGTGCGGTGACCGACATTTTGCCTATAACCAATTAAGGTGTAGTTATGGAAATTGCTCAGATAGAGCAACTGTTAAAAGAACATCTGCAACTAGCAGAAGTTTATGTTAAAGCTGACGGCTCACATTACGCAGTCACTGCCGTAGGTGATTGTTTTGACGGCTTAAGCCGCGTTAAACAACAGCAGCTTGTCTACAGCCCGTTAATGGCAGCGATTGCTGATGGCAGTATGCATGCAGTAAGTATTAAGGCCTTTACGCCGCAGCAGTGGCGCAGAGAAAAACTTTTAAACCCTCCGCTCTGAGATCCACTATGCAACAGTTTTTAGTTACTGCCAACGGCCCACTACAAGGTGAAGTCGTGATATCGGGCGCAAAAAATGCCGCCCTGCCTATTCTGTTTGCAAGCTTATTAGCTGAGCAACCTACCACCATTCGCAATGTACCCAAACTCAAAGACATCGAAACGACATTTAAGCTGTTGCAGCTATTTGGCGCCAAGGTTGAGTGTGATGCGGATGTCGTAATTGTTGATGCCAGCCAAATTAGTAATCAATTTGCTCCGTACGACTTGGTGAAAACCATGCGTGCCTCTATTTTAGCGCTAGGCCCTTTATTGGCACGCTTTGGTCAAGCCGAGGTTTCTTTGCCTGGTGGCTGTGCTATCGGTGCCAGACCTGTCAATTTACATATCGACGGTTTGCGTAAAATGGGCGCAGAGATCACGGTTGAAAACGGCTATATCAAAGCGCAGGCTAAACGCTTAAAAGGCGCGCACTTAGTGATGGATATGGTCAGTGTGACAGGTACCGAGAACTTGATGATGGCGGCGACCTTAGCCGATGGTCGTACGGTCATTGAAAACGCGGCTCGTGAACCAGAGATTGTTGATTTAGCGAATTATCTGAATACCCTAGGTGCGAAAATTAGCGGTGCTGGTACAGACACCTTAGTGATTGACGGCATGCCTGCGTTACAGGGGGGGGAGCATCGTGTTCTGCCTGATCGTATTGAAACAGGCACCTTTTTAGTGGCAGCGGCGGTAACCGGTGGCGATATTACCTGTTTAAAAGCAGCACCAAGCGATCTAGAAGTTGTGCTAGAGAAATTACGTGAAGCCGGTGCTGAAGTGACAACGGGTGCTGATTGGATCCGTTTAAACATGACCGGAAGAAAGTTAACGTCGGTAGATGTTAAAACGGTGCCTCACCCAGGCTTTCCAACAGATATGCAAGCCCAGTTTACGGTGTTAAACGTGGTAGCTGAAGGTGTTGGTGTCGTCACTGAAACGATTTTCGAAAATCGCTTTATGCATGTACCGGAATTACAACGTATGGGCGCGAAAATCCGCTTAGAAGGAAATACAGCAGTTTGTCAGCACAGCCCATCGTTAACTGCAGCTCAGGTAATGGCAACCGACTTACGCGCTTCGGCAAGCTTAGTGATTGCGGGTTTAGTGGCTAAAGGCACCACAGTGGTGGATCGCATTTACCATATCGACCGTGGTTATGAGCAAATCGAACATAAACTACAAGGCTTAGGTGCGCACATTGAGCGAGTAAACGGTTAAGCGTTTGCTTATAAATAAAAAAACCGCAGAAATGCGGTTTTTTTATTGCTTAAAACTGATTAAATCAGCTGATGCATCTTATGTGCGCATTTAGCGGCGCGGCTGTTCCCTAACGATAGTTGGGATCACCATACGCTCACCGTTACGGTCGATGGTGATTTGTAACTCGGTATCGGGGGGCGTTTCAGCGATAAAGTTTAACGCATGCCGCATATCTTGAAAGTGTTGTCCGGCAATTTCCAAAATAATGTCATTGGCTTGTAAGCCAGCCATTGCCGCAGGGCCATTACTGGTGACTTCACTTAAGCGCAAACCATAAAGCGCTTGGCCAGATGAAAATAAAGGATCACCCGCAGCGTTGATTACAGCTTGACCGGCAACGCCCAAATAACTGCGTGTCACACGGCCATGTTTAATGAGCTTTTCCATAATAATACGGGCGAGTTGATAGGGCACAGCGAAGAATATACCTTGGATATCCTGATTTTGTACTTGGAACGCGGCAGCATTAATGCCAACCAAGGTGCCATTACTGTTTACCAAAGCACCGCCCGAATTGCCTTTATTAATGGCGGCATCCATTCGCATAAAATCAGGATAGCCACGAGAGCTTAAGCCATGGTTGCCATTGGCGCTGATAATACCTTGGGTGATGGTTTGACCTAAATTAAGTGGGTTACCGATAGCTAGTACCAAATCGCCAACTTGGGGCTCGATGTTGGGATCTTGCGGGATCACCGGTAAGTTGTCGGCTTGTACATAAAGCACGGCTAAATCAGACACTTCATCTTGACCGATTAACACGGCTTCTAGCCAGCGACCGTCTTGTAAAGCCACTTCAATGTGATCGGCACCATACACCACGTGATAATTTGTCAGAATATAGCCTTGTGCCGACATAATGACACCTGAACCTAACTCTTGCCGTTCAATGGTGCGGGGTTGTAACGAGCGGGGATCGACAATTCGACTGCGTGTGTAGACATTTACCACCGCTGGCGCAGCACGTCGTACCGCATGGTTATAAGAAACCGGCGCGGTGTTTTGTTCGGTATGAGGTGTTTGCCATAACGACAAGTCAACCCGAGCGATGTTGGGGAAAAACAAGATAAGAATAAAGGCGAGCGCTAAGCCGTATGCGCTACTTTTTAAAATAAATAACAAAAGGTTGCGCACAATGTCGCTTCTGCCTAAAGATGAATAAGTTTAGCATAGCATTTTTTTAGCACAGGCAGTAGCGTTCAGCTACCACCTGCCTAAATTAAGCGCTTAACGGATTAAGATATACAGTTGATCATTACCACGTTGGATATACAGCGCGGCAACGCCACCATCGCGTTTTTCTAATAACCGACGTAGCTCGGCAAGGTTGTTCACACGTTGACGGTTAACCCCAGTAATAATATCGCCTTGGCGTAAGCCAATTTGTGCCGCGGGTGATTCCGCTTCCACGCTACTGACTTCCACGCCTTTGTCAGCATTATTTAAGGTTGCACCTTGTAGCATAGGGTGCAATTGTGTCGCCGCAACCTGGCCACTGGTGGTCTCTTGCAGTACGACTTTAATGTCGCGTTCTTTACCGTCACGCAGTACGCCTAAAATGGCTTCACGGCCTGAACCCAGGGTGGCGACCTTGGCACGTAATTCATTGAAGCTGTGAATACGATTGCCGTTCATACTGACAATCACATCACCTGATTTCAAACCACTTTTCGCTGCTGCGCTGTCTGGCAGCACTTCGCCGACAAAGGCGCCGCGACTGACATTCAGATTTAATGCTTTGGTCAGCTCAGAATTAACATCATTACCGCGAATACCCAAGCTACCACGGCGAATTTCACCAAATTCAATAATTTGCTCAACCAAGTTTTTCATCATATTGGCGGGGATAGCAAAGCCGATGCCGACATTACCGCCATTAGGCCCTAAAATAGCCGTGTTAATGCCGATCAGCTCGCCACGTAAGTTCACTAAAGCGCCGCCCGAGTTACCGCTGTTAATAGCAGCATCAGTTTGGATAAAATCTTCAAAGCCTTCATTTAAGCCACTGCGGCTTAATGAGCTAATAATGCCAGAGGTCACGGTTTGTTCTAAACCAAAGGGGTTACCTATGGCAATCGCATAATCACCCACCCGCAGTTTGTCAGAATCTGCTAGAGGTAACTCAACCAGGTTATCGGCTTCAATTTGCAATAAAGCGATGTCGCTTTCTGGATCGGAACCCAGTTTTTTTGCGGTAAAGGTACGGCCATCTTTTAAGCGAATTTGAATTTCAGAAGCATCTTGCACAACATGGTTATTGGTGACGATATAGCCTTTTTTGGCATCAATAATGACACCTGAACCCAAACCACGGAAGGGTTGCTCGCGGCGCATTTCACCTTGGCCGCGCTGGCCGAAAAAGTATTGAAAAGCTTCAGGCATACGCTGGCGTACTTCACGGCTACCCGCAACAGAAACATAGACTACAGCGGGCGTGGCTTGTTCAAGCATCGGCGCCAGCGAAGGCATTTGCTGCTCTTCTTTTCCGAAAAACGGTAAGCTGGCGTGTGCTGGGGATGCAGGAGCCAACAACATTGCTGCTAACACGGCAGCGCTAAGCAAAGAAAATTTCTGGTTCATCGCGTAATGTCTCCTTCTATGACAGTGTCACTAAGAGCATCGCACCCCAAAAAAGTTCTGAGCAGTCGCGCACTAACGGTAAAAGTTTTCTATTCGCCTTTACTTGGCCGCTCTTTAATCAAGCCGCTGGCTTGACCAGAGTAATCACGCGGTTGCTCACCAATTTCTGAGTGTTCTCTGCGACGCTCATTCAGTTGATGTAACGATTGTTTAATATGTAATGTGGTATCCGCAGCAAAATAATTCACTTCATCGCTTGGGCTGGTCGGCTGCTCAACCAGTTGCATTTTCGATTGCTGCACATGACGTGCAATGCGTGAATAATTATCCTGCAACTGGCTCATTAACTGATTTGTTGTCTCCAGATGTTCTGAGACATCTTTGCGATACTGCGTCAGTTGTTTGCGGCTTTCGTCTAATTCTTGTTGCAGCTTGTGTTGGCCAAATTGTTTTAGGCTAATGATCCTGCTGATGGCCGCACCAATTAATAAACCGACAACCAGCCCAATTAAAACCGATGTATAGTCCATGCTTACTCCTAACGATGAAATACTTTACTTAGTGTACCCTAACTTCTTATACAAGGTGGTAAGGCATGTTACTATTATGCCTCATATTTAAGGTTTCGTTTCGCTACTTTCAAGTTAAAGGCCATGACCCCACTAGAAAAATATCAACAAGATCTGTTGCGCCCTGATTTTCATCTTGACGCTGCTCAAGAAAATGCGGTTAAGCAACTACAGCGATTGTTTGATGATTTTATCAGTCGCCCACCGGCAAAACAGAGTTTTTGGCAAAAATTGACCGGAAAAACGCAGAGCGATAGCCCTTTACTCGGTTTGTATTTCTGGGGAGGCGTGGGCCGCGGTAAGACCTATTTGGTCGATACGTTCTTTGAATGTTTACCGACACAACGCAAAATGCGTGTGCATTTTCATCGCTTTATGCACCGAGTGCATGATGAATTAAAGTCATTAAAAGGGGTGAGCGATCCGCTCGAAAAGGTTGCCGATCGTTTTAAAGCGGAAACCGATATTATTTGCTTTGATGAATTCTTTGTTTCAGACATTACCGATGCGATGATTCTAGGCACCTTAATGCAAGCCTTGTTTGCGCGCGGCATTACCTTAGTGGCCACGTCAAATATCGAGCCAGACGGTTTATATCGCAATGGTTTGCAGCGAGCACGCTTTTTACCTGCAATTGAACTTATCAAGCGCTACACCAAAATTGTCAATGTCGACAGTGGCATTGATTATCGCTTACGAACTTTAGAAATGGCCGAGATTTATCATTATCCGCTAGATGAGCAAGCTGACATTAATTTACAGCAGTATTTTCATGCGTTATCGGTTGAGCCTCGTCAGCAAGCGGTAAAAATTGAAGTCGCCAACCGCTTATTAACCACGCGGGCCGAAGCCGATGGTATAGTGTGGTTTAGCTTTAATGAGTTATGCGAAACGGCGCGCAGTCAATACGATTACATCGAGTTAAGCCGGTTGTATCATACGGTATTGTTGTCGGGTGTAACGGCGATGGGACAACAAAATGATGATGTCGCTCGGCGCTTTTTAGCATTGGTTGATGAGTTTTATGAGCGGCACGTAAAGCTGATTATCTCTGCGACAGTGCCGTTAGAACAGCTTTATCAGGGCGGTTTACTTAGCTTTGAATTTAAGCGCTGCTTAAGTCGTTTGCAGGAAATGCAGTCACACGATTATCTGGCCAGTGAGCATTTACCTTAAATGTGCTGAACCGTTAATTTTTTTGCAAATGAATGCTGATTTTTAAGATTGTTTAATATATAATCCGCGCCCGGCCGACGTTACAGCCTCATACTGCCGTTAGCCCGGCGGTTTTTGCATTCGAAGGGGTGCGATAACGACATTGCTGCATCAGCCCTGCACAGTGTCAGGTGTAACTTAAGTTATTTTTGGAATAGGTTTAGATGAAAACTTTTACTGCAAAACCAGAAAGCGTAACCCGCGACTGGTACGTTGTTGATGCAAACGGCAAAACTTTAGGTCGTATCGCAACTGAAATCGCATCGCGTTTACGTGGTAAGCATAAGCCAGAATATACGCCACACGTTGATACCGGTGATTACATCATCGTTGTTAATGCTGAGAAAGTCGTGGTAACTGGTAATAAAGCTAAGGCAAAAACATATTACTCGCACACAGGTTTCCCAGGTGGTATCAAGGAAATCAGTTTCGAGAAATTGATTGCTAAGAAACCAGAAATGGTTTTGGAAACTGCTATCAAAGGCATGTTGCCAAAAGGCCCATTAGGTCGCGCTATGTTCCGTAAGTTAAAAGTTTACGCTGGCGCAGAGCATCAACATTCGGCTCAGCAACCGCAAATTTTAGATATTTAATCGGAGCATAACATGGCACAGAATCAATACTACGGAACTGGTCGTCGTAAAAGCTCAACGGCCCGCGTCTTCTTAAAAGCTGGTTCAGGTAACATCGTTATCAACCAGCGCGCTCTGACCGAGTACTTCGGCCGTGAAACTGCCTGTATGGTAGTTAAACAGCCGTTAGAACTGGTTGATATGGTCGAGAAATTCGACTTATACATCACTGTTAAAGGTGGTGGTATCAGCGGTCAAGCCGGTGCTATCCGTCACGGTATTACCCGTGCACTGATGGAGTTCGACGAGTCACTGCGTCCAGCACTGCGTAAAGCAGGCTTCGTAACGCGTGATGCTCGTAAAGTTGAACGTAAGAAGGTCGGTCTGCGTAAAGCACGTAAACGTCCACAGTACTCAAAGCGTTAATTCGCTGGTATGTCGAAAAACCCGGTTTTTACCGGGTTTTTTTATATCTGCAATTTTAGTTTTTGGCAATCAAACGAGCTAAGATTTAAGCGTGCGCGAAAAATAAAGTTATTTACCCCCTGTTTTATGGCTTTTGCTGCGCAACTGTATGCTAAGGATTACTGTTAAAGCATGACTAAGACTAAGATATTAGCCATTCAGTTCGCCTTAATCCTTGTGTAAAGCAAGGCTTTTCATTATGATCGAACATATTTGTGTACTTATAATAATTGCTGAATTTCAGCCGCTTAAATTTTAATCGTTTAAGTGTTTAATGTGGAGATGAGTGGATGAGCAATGCGCCTGTAGATCATGGTCGCCGCCGCTTCCTTACCATTGCGACCTCTGTAGTAGGGGGCGTCGGTGCCATAGGAGTTGCTGTGCCCTTTATTGCGTCCTGGAATCCGAGTGAGAGGGCGAAACAAGCTGGTGCTGCAGTAAGTGCAGACATTAGCAAACTCGAACCTGGTCAGCTGATTCGTGTTGAATGGCGTGGCAAACCTGTTTGGATCGTCAAACGTACCGAGCAAATGTTAGCTCAGCTTGCTGAAACTGAAGATCGTTTACGTGATCCGGGTTCAGAAGTTGAACAACAACCTGCTTACGCTCAGAATCGTCATCGTTCAATCAAGCCTGAGATCCTTGTTGCTGTCGGTATTTGTACGCACTTAGGCTGTTCTCCTACCTATTTGCCAGATGACTTTGCTGCCCAAACTGAAGGTATTCGCTCAGGTTTCTTCTGCCCATGTCATGGTTCTAAATTTGATATGGCCGGTCGTGTTTTCCAGGGCGTACCAGCACCAGCTAACTTGGTAATTCCTCCGTACATGTACGTAGACGACACCACTATTTTAATTGGTGAAGACGAGGGGACTGTCTAATGTTTAAAAATATGATGAGCTGGATTGAATATCGCTTACCCTTTATGGATAAGATGAATTTGCACGTAGTGCAGTATCCAGCACCAAAGAATTTTAACTTTTGGTATTTTTTTGGCTCACTTGCCATTCTAGTTCTGGTTAACCAAATCCTGACGGGGGTTTGGTTGACTATGAACTACGTTCCTTCTGCCGAAGGTGCTTTCGCCTCTGTTGAATACATCATGCGTGATGTGGAATATGGCTGGTTGTTACGTTATATGCACTCCACTGGCGCTTCGGCGTTCTTTGTGGTGGTTTATCTACACATGCTACGTGGCATGATGTACGGCTCTTATCAGAAGCCACGGGAATTACTGTGGATTTTCGGTATGCTGATTTTCTTAGTGCTGATGGCAGAAGCCTTCATGGGTTATATGCTGCCATGGGGCCAAATGTCGTACTGGGGTGCGCAAGTTATTATCTCTATTTTCGGGGTTATCCCGTTTGTCGGTGATGATTTAACCTTGTGGATCCGTGGTGACTACGTTATCTCAGGTGCCACCTTAAACCGTTTCTTCGCCTTACATGTCATCGCCTTACCTTTAGTTTTAGTCATCTTAGTGTTTTTACACATCATGGCTTTACACGAAGTGGGTTCAAATAACCCAGATGGTATCGACATTAAACGCGATAACGATGGTAGCGTTGAGCAAACTGCAGCAGATAAGAAATTTACCTTCCACCAGTATTTCACTCGTGGCGGTAAGAAGATTATCGTTGATGCGATCCCGTTCCACCCATACTACACGGTAAAAGATTTAGTGGGTGTGGCCGGTTTCTTACTGATTTTTGCTTTTGTTATTTTCTTTGCGCCAGAAGGCGGTGGTTACTTCTTAGAGAAACCAAACTTTGAAGTAGCAAACCCCATGAAGACACCTGACCATATTGCACCGGTTTGGTACTTCACACCGTTCTATGCCATTTTACGGGCTATTCCAGACCCATTACTTGGGGCCGTAGCGATGTTTGCTGCGATTATCGCGTTAGCATTATTACCGTGGATTGACCGTGGCACCGTACGTTCAGTGCGTTACCGTTGTGAGTTACATCGCTGGAATCTAGTGGTGTTCTGTATCAGCTTTGTTGCTTTAGGTGTGTTGGGCGTGTTACCGGCAACACCAACCTATACCTTATTTTCACAATTTTTCTCATTCACTTATTTTGCCTTTTTCGGCTTGCTGTGGTTATACAGTAAAAATGAGAAAACTAAGCCATTGCCAGTGAGGTTAACATAATGATGAGAACGTTACTTTCTGCGGTCGCCTTGTTAGCTTCATCGCTGGCAATCGCTGCCGGGCCAAGCATTCCGCTTGATAAAGCACCTGTTGATCTGCGTGATCAGGCTTCATTACAAAATGGTGCCAAGTTGTTCCAGAATTACTGCTTAGGCTGCCATCAAATGCAGTATCAGCGTTATTCTCGTACCTTTAAAGATTTAGGGATCCCTGAAGATTTAGGTATGGAACATTTAATGTTTACCGGTGAAAAGTTAGGTGATCATATTACCAACTCTATGCCGGCTGATTATGCGCAAACTTCTTTTGGTGTATTGCCACCTGATTTAACCAACGTGGCTCGAGTGCGTGGTGCTGATTGGGTGTACACTTACCTTCGTACTTTCTACGTTGATGAAAGCCGCCCATTTGGTGTGAATAACAAAGTATTCCCATTAGTGGGTATGCCTCATGTGCTACAGGAGTTACAAGGTGTTCCTTACCGTGCTTATGAGACACGTTTAGTCGATGGTCAACCAACAGAAGTGTATGTGGGTATTCGTACTGATGGCTCGGGTGAATTAAGTACCGAAGAATACGATCGTGCGGTAGGTGATTTAGTCAACTACTTGGTCTATTCTGGCGAACCTAGCAAGCTTGAATCACATGCCTTAGGCATTAAAGTTATGATATTCCTACTGATTTTCTTTGTTCTGGCGTATTTCCTGAAAAAAGAATATTGGAAAGATGTCGAATAATTTATCAGTTATACATTAAGCTGTACTCAGGGGCCTTAGTGCCCCTTTGCTGTTTCTAAATTAACCGGAGGAATACATGGCGATCATTGCCAATAAACGCCCTGTGATGACACTGTTTTCAGCAGTTGACGATATGTTCAGCCATCAGGTCCGTATCGTGCTAGCAGAAAAAGGAGTTACTGTTGATATCCTTCAGGTAACACCAGACAACGTGCCAGAAGACCTGTATGAAGTGAATCCATACGGTAGTCTGCCCACTTTATTAGATCGTGAACTTGCGCTTTATCAAGCTGACATCATTATGGAATACTTGGATGAGCGTTTTCCTCACCCGCCATTGATGCCTGTTTATCCGGTCGCTCGGGGTCAGGCTCGCCTGATGATGTATCGCATTAAAAATGATTGGTATAGCTTAGCTGACAAGGTATTAAACGATCACGAAGATGCCGCTATTGCCAGACAAGAACTTAAAGAAGGCTTATTGTCGATTGCGCCTTTATTTAGCGAAGCGCCGTTTTTTATGAGTGAAGAATTTGGTTTAGTCGATTGTTACATGGCGGCCTTATTATGGCGTTTACCTTTGCTAGGTATTGAATTAAACGGCACAGGTAGTAAGCAATTAAAAACCTACATGACCCGTATATTTGAACGCGACGCTTTCCAAGCTTCATTAACTGAGGCAGAGCGTGAGATCCGCAAGGGACTTAAGCTGTAATGCAAAAAATGACACCAAATCGCCCTTATTTGTTACGGGCGTTTTACGACTGGATAATTGATAACAAATGCACACCTTATTTGGTGGTAGATGCCAACTATCCAGATGTGCGTGTGCCACAACAATTTGTGCAAAATGGTCAAATTGTCTTGAATGTACTGCCGTCAGCGGTCGGTAATTTGCAACTGGGTAATGACTTTGTCACCTTTAATGCACGCTTTGGTGGGCAACCCTTTGCTTTGTCGGTGCCGGTAAAAGCGGTACTGGCGATTTATGCCCGTGAAAACGGTGCTGGTACGGTATTTACCTTAGAAGAAGATGATGAAGATGAGCAGGATTTCCTGCCAGAATCATTAGATGATGAACCAACCCCAGAGCCACCAAAGCCTGGTCGGGGTAGCCATCTTAAAGTTATCAAGTAATAAGCGGTTACAGGGTATTTCAGGTGGCTAAACCACCTGAAATCGCCACTCACTTTTTCAGTGCTAGCTGCCAAAATGCAGCAATTAACGGCTCTGACCGTCGCTTCTGCAGCATACAAACCCCTAAATCCAATGCTTTGTAAGCATAATTTGTTTCTAAAATTCTTACGCGATCCCGTACTGGGCTATGCTGAAAGACAGGCTCAGGCACAATAGTAATACCACTACCTAGTGCCACCATCGATACCATCGCTTCATGTCCATCGACCTTGGCAATAATATTCGGGCTGATGCCTTTATCCAGTAACCATTGGTTAAAACGACTGCGGGCAGGGCCATGCTCAGGCAAAATCATCGGCACACTGTTCCAAGCAATGGGTTGTTGATTAAGCAAATCATTGACTTTACAAGGGATCACCGGTGCAATTAAGTAAACAGGGATACTCGCAATACTTTGAAAAAATAAATTAGCAGGAAAGGACTCAGGATAAGCGGCTATTGCCACATCAGCTTCATCTGCACGGATCCGCTCTATGGCCGAGGCGGCATCGCCGGTGGTTAATTGGATTTCAGCTTTAGGGCATTGCAAGCGAAACTTATCGAGTAAAGCAGGCAGGTGACTGTAACTAGCTGTCACTGTACAAAAAATCCGGATAGTGCCGCTTAATTCTGCACTCGCCAGTTGCAAGTCTAGTTGTAATTGATGCCATTCATCCAACCACACGCGCACAAAGCGTTGCACTCGCTCACCGGCGGACGTTAAGCGCACTGAGCGTTTGTCTCGTTCAAATAAACAGGTATCAAGTTCATCCTCTAAACGTTGGATCACGCGAGTTAATGTTGAAGGGCTAACAAACATTTGCTCGCTGGTTTTAGCAAAGTTTAGGCTAG
This sequence comes from Alishewanella sp. SMS8, assembly GCF_030737935.1. Classification (NCBI taxonomy): domain Bacteria; kingdom Pseudomonadati; phylum Pseudomonadota; class Gammaproteobacteria; order Alteromonadales; family Alteromonadaceae; genus Alishewanella; species Alishewanella sp. SMS8. Next base: position 1,164,545 of record NZ_JAPJEA010000001.1, on the reverse strand, counting down.
ATGCTAAATGTAAAAAAAGCTGAGCACTGCGTAGGTCCATAATGCCTCTGTTGCAATTAATGAAATACAGAATTGAAAATATATCACTTCACGCAATATAAGTCTGTAGTTAGACTGTGTTCATTAAAGCAGTACAGGGCAATAAGGCCGCAGCATACTGCTACTGCTCAGCTTTGCTGAGACAGACTAAGAATTCCGAGAACATTATGAGTAACTACTTTAATACCTTAAATTTACGTCAGCAATTAAGTCAATTAGGCCGTTGTCGTTTTATGGACAAAGCCGAGTTTGCCAACGGATGCGCTTTAATCAAAGACTGGAACATTGTTATCGTAGGTTGCGGCGCGCAAGGCCTAAACCAAGGCTTAAACATGCGCGATTCTGGCTTAAACATTAGTTATGCTTTGCGTGCTGAAGCGATTGCTGAAAAGCGCGCCTCGTTTCAAAAAGCCAGCAGCAATGGCTTTAAAGTCGGTACTTATCAAGAATTAATTCCAGCAGCAGATTTAGTTTTAAACTTAACACCAGACAAGCAGCACAGCAGCGTGGTTGATGCAGTAATGCCACTGATGAAGCAAGGTGCAACCTTAGCTTATTCCCATGGCTTTAATATTGTTGAAGAAGGTAAGCAAATTCGTCCGGATATCACCGTAGTGATGGTTGCGCCTAAGTGCCCTGGTACTGAAGTACGGGAAGAGTACAAACGTGGCTTTGGTGTACCTACTTTAATTGCCGTGCATCCAGAGAATGATCCAAAAGGCCAAGGTTTAGAAATTGCTAAGGCTTACGCTTCGGCTACCGGTGGAGATCGTGCTGGTGTGTTGGAATCGTCATTCGTTGCGGAAGTTAAGTCAGACTTAATGGGTGAACAAACCATCCTGTGCGGCATGTTACAAACAGGTGCCATCTTAGCGTTCGACAAGATGGTGGCAGATGGCATGGAAAGCGGCTACGCAGCAAAATTAATTCAATTTGGCTGGGAAACCATCACGGAAGCGCTGAAACACGGCGGCATCACCAACATGATGGACCGTTTGAGCAATCCAGCGAAGTTAAAAGCCTTTGATTTAGCTGAAGAGTTAAAACTGACATTACGGCCATTATTTGAAAAACATATGGACGATATCATCAGCGGTGAGTTTTCACGCACCATGATGGCCGATTGGCATAATGATGACAAAAACTTACTGACTTGGCGTGAACAAACCTTAGACAGCGGTTTTGAACAAGCACCAGTGTCGGATGAAAAAATCGCTGAACAAGAGTTTTTTGACCGCGGCATCTTACTGGTTGCCATGGTAAAAGCCGGCGTAGAATTGGCTTTCGAGACGATGGTTGATGCAGGAATTATCGCTGAATCGGCTTACTACGAGTCTTTACATGAGACGCCGCTGATCGCTAATACTATTGCGCGCAAGCGTTTATACGAAATGAACGTGGTCATTTCAGATACCGCTGAATATGGTAATTACTTGTTTGCGCACGCTGCTATTCCACTGTTACGCGATACAGTAAACGCCATGAGCAGTGAACTGATTGGTAAAGGTTTAAGCAGCAGCCAAAATGGCGTTGATAACTTAAAACTTATCGCTGTAAATGAAGCCATTCGCCAACACCCGGTAGAAGTGGTTGGTAAGAAATTACGCGGTTATATGACGGCAATGAAACGAATTGTTGAGGCGAATTAATTCGTCTCCCTGAATGAAGTGGTTAGTGGTGATTAATTTGCAGCAGTGTTGCAGTTAATACCAGACCAATAATGATGTTATACGTGGACCTTGGTTGTTTTGCCCCGCTTGTCGGGGCTTTTTTTTGCCTGTTTGTCTTAAACTGAGTATGCTAATACGCTAAGTACTGGAGAATAATCATGAAAACAATCGCATTGGTAGCACATGACGGTAAAAAAGCTGCGTTACTCGAATGGATCGAAAAACATCAGTCTTTTTTTGCCGATAAACAACTTATTGCAACCGGTACCACCGGGAAGCTTATCAGTGAAAAGTTACAACAACCGGTACGATGTATGGCCAGTGGTCCGCTGGGTGGCGATCAACAAATCGGTGCTTTAATCGCGGAACAACACATTGATTGGCTGATATTTTTTTGGGATCCATTGTCATCACAGCCGCATGATCCTGATGTTAAAGCGTTAATTCGTTTAGCGGTAGTATGGAATATTCCAGTGGCTTGTAATGTCGCTACAGCGGACTTTATCGTACATTCAAGTCTTTACCAGCAAGAATATCAGCGTTCAGTGCCTGATTTTCAGCAGCACAATAATCGGCTGCAAAAGAGCTAGTTTCTGTAAGCGAGCAAGCCAAGTGATGCATTCTTTGTTATAGCCCTGTCATGACAGGGCTATTTTATTGGGGTGCTTTAGCCTTGAAGTTAAGTGCTTTCGTGGTGAATTTAGCTTCAAACCAATATGCACTTATTGCGAATTGTTATTATTTGTGTTTAGATGTGCGCCTTAGGATCATCATCTCGTGGAGCTGTAATGAAATTCAATTCTGTCACCCTGTTAGTTGCTGCCGGTCTTACTTCTTGTTTATTCCATACTGCTGCGGCCTATGCCGATGAAGTCAATGTGTACTCTGCGCGGCAAGAAGAACTGATCAAGCCTTTACTGGATACCTTTACCGTACAAACGGGTATTAAGGTTAATTTAATTACGGGTAATGCCGATGAATTGATTACGCGTATGCGTAGTGAAGGCCGCAATAGCCCAGCTGATTTACTCCTGACGACCGATGTCGGCCGTTTAACCCGAGCGAAAGAGCAGGGGGTATTGCAAGGTGTTACCTCAGACAAATTAGTGAGCGCTATTCCTAGCACATTACGTGATACTGCCGGTGTTTGGTATGGCTTAACCGTTCGAGCTCGGCCCATTATGTATGTTGAGGGGAAGGTAGATCCGGCACAATTATCGACTATGGAAGATCTCGCCGATCCGAAGTGGAAAGGTAAAATTTGCGTGCGTTCTTCAAATAACATCTATAACCAATCTCATGTTGCTTCTATTATTGCACATGATGGCGCTGCGGTAGCCGAGCAGTGGGCTAAAGGGTTAGTGGCCAATTTTGCACGTCCACCACAGGGTGGCGATCGTGATCAAATCAAAGCCGCAGCAGCGGGTGTATGTGATATCGCTTTAGCCAACACTTACTACTTAGCCGGTATGTTAACTGATCCCGCTGAACAAGCGGCGGCAGCAAAAATGCGTATTTTCTGGCCTAATCAGCAAGATAATGGCGTACATATTAATATTTCAGGCGCGGGTGTAGCCGCTTTTGCTCCTAATAAAGCGAATGCGCTGAAATTGCTAGAATATATGGTAGAGCCAGAAGCGCAGCACTGGTATGCTGACGTCAATAATGAATACCCTGTTCGTAGTGACGTTAACATCAGTAAAGTGCTAGAGCAATTTGGTCGCTTCAAAGCCGATGAGTTACCGTTAGAACAGTTAGGCGAGTTTAATGCCGAAGCGATCCGGGTGATGGACCGCGCTGGCTGGCGTTAAACTACCCGTCGTAGTAGGAGCCGTCATCGTTGTTCAGAATACCGCTGTTTAATCGTTGGCGCTGGGCAGTATTACTGCCCGCCTTGTTGTTGGCGCTGCCGGTAATGATGGTGTTCGCCAGTTTATTCTCTTGGCAAACAGCGGTTTGGCAGCATTTGCGCCAAACCGTGCTGCCTGATTATGTTCTTAATTCCCTGTTGTTAGCTGGCGGCACAGGTTTAGGTGCCTTAACGATTGGCACCGGCGCTGCTTGGCTGATTAGCCAATATCAATTTATTGGCCGACGTTATCTCGACTGGTTATTGTTATTACCCTTAGCCGTTCCCGCTTATATCATTGCTTACACTTATACCGGCATGCTTGACTTTGCTGGCCCTGTGCAGCAGCAATTACGTCACACTTTCGATTGGTCTTACGGTGATTATTGGTTTCCTGAGATCCGCTCGTTGGGTGGGGCGATATTGATGCTGTCATTAGTGTTATATCCTTATGTTTATATGTTGGCACGCAATGCTTTTTCTGAGCAGTCGGCGTCGTTATCTGAGGCGAGCCGCACTTTAGGTTTAACGCCGCGGCAGCATTTTTGGCAAGTCGCGTTACCTTTAGCGCGCCCGGCGATTTTAACCGGGATGGCATTAGCGATGATGGAAGCCTTTGCCGACTATGGCACCGTGCAATATTTTGGCGTGCCTACCTTTACCACGGGTATTTTTCGAACCTGGTTTGGGATGGGTAATGCATTAGCCGCCGCGCAACTCGCCGCGCTGTTAACCAGTTTTGTGCTGTTTTTATTGTTGTTAGAGAAATGGTCACGGCGCAAAGTGCGTTATTATCATCAAGGTCAAAAACACAGTGCTGCGGCATTACGCCAAGTAAGCTTTGCTCGGCAATGTTTATTTCTGATGTTGTGCATTCTGCCGGTATTATTGGGTTTTCTGTTACCGGCATGGCAGTTAGCCAGTTGGGCGCTTGGCAATTGGCAGCGCACCTTGGATAGTGCTTTTTGGCAATTAGTTTGGAATAGTTTTTCTTTGGCCGCGGCGGCGGCTTTGTTGTCGGTACTGCTGGCGTTATTGTTTGCTTATGCTAAACGCTTACGTGACGATCCTTTAGTGCGATTCCCGGTACAATTAGCCGCGCTGGGTTATGCGGTTCCTGGCACGGTCATTGCCATCGGCGTGATGATCCCCTTGGCATGGTTTGATCAACGGATCGATTTACTTGCCGAGCAATGGTTTGGTGTCCGCACTGGTTTACTGTTTTCCGGTACTATTTTTGCACTGCTATTAGCTTACAGTGTGCGTTTTTTGGCAGTGTCATTACATGGTATTGAAGCCGGTTTAGCGCGAATAAAGCCTAATATGGATAATGCCGCGCGGTCTTTAGGTTTAGGGCCTTGGCAGGTGCTGCGGCGCGTGCATGTACCGTTGTTACGCAGTAGCGTGTTAACAGCGTTGTTGCTGGTGTTTGTTGATGTACTCAAAGAATTGCCCGCAACGCTGTTATTACGACCTTTTAATTTTAATACCTTAGCGGTGAGAGCGCATGAATTAGCTTCTGATGAGCGCTTAGCCGAAGCGGCCTTACCTGCGCTAGCTATTGTATTGGTGGGGCTGTTACCTGTGATTATTTTAGCGCGTTCCACTGAGCAACGTATGCGAGGAAACAAATAATGTTGGCATTAGAGCAACTGGCTGTCGCTTATGGCCCTCATAAAGTGGTCAATGACATTTCATTGACTTTAGCCCAAGGCCAAATTGGCTGTTTAGTGGGCCCTTCTGGTTGTGGTAAAACCACTATTTTACGCGCAATTGCCGGTTTTGAAGCGCCGGCCTCGGGTGTGATCCGCTTGCAAGGTCAACAGGTGAGTAATAGCACAACTCAGTTGGCGCCTGAATTACGCAAAGTGGGCATGGTGTTTCAAGATTTTGCGTTATTTCCCCATTTAACTGTTGCCGATAACATTGCCTTTGGCTTAAAAGATTTTAATAAAGCGCAAAAAGCAGAGAAAGTCAGCCGTTTATTACAGCTAGTGGGTTTGCCCGATCTGGGCAAACGGTATATTCATCAATTATCCGGCGGTCAACAACAGCGGGTGGCATTGGCCCGAGCCCTTGCTCCTGAGCCCAAGGTGTTATTACTGGATGAGCCTTTCTCCAGTTTAGATACCGAGTTTCGCGAAGTGTTAGCGCGGGATATTCGGATCATTTTAAAGCAATTACATATCACGGCGGTATTAGTCACTCACGATCAGTTTGAAGCCTTTGCAATGGCAGATATGATTGGCGTGATGCAACAAGGCCAGTTACAACAGTGGTCGACCCCTTATGAGTTGTATCACCGACCTGTTAATCGCTTTGTGGCTGACTTTGTTGGGCGGGGCGTGATGTTGCCAGGCAAGATGTTAGATGCGCAACAAGTTGAAACCTGTTTAGGTGTTTTTCGGCAACGTTATTTAACGGACGTACAGACCGATGATTTAGTTGATGTCCTGATCCGGCCAGATGACATTGTGCATGATGATGACAGCCCAATCCAAGCTACTGTGTTGGAAAAAGCTTTTCGCGGTTCGCACATCCTGTATACCTTGGCATTATCGGGCAGCGAGCAAGTCTATTGTTTAGCGCTAAGTCATCACAATCATGCGATTGGCGAGCATATTGGCATTCGTCTTGATCTTGATCACTTGGTGCTGTTTCCACGGCTAACTTAAATATCTGGCTGAGTTACTTGCTCGGCTCTGGCAAAAGTTGATGCAGTAATTCAGCAAACTCGCCACTGTCTTTTAAGGCCTGCAAGCCCAGATCGAATTGCTGCTTTAAATATTCGCTATCAGGGTGATGTTTTGGAAAGGCGAGGTGCATGGGGTGGATTTCTAATGCTGGCTCCAGCCAATCGATTGCCGATTGCCGTAATTCAACAGGTAATCGCGAGATAAAATATAAGCCACTTTGCAAATCTGCGGGGACGAAGTCCACGCGTTGCATCGCCAGCATTTTAAACAGTTGATCTTCAGAAGCCACACTGACTTTACTCAAGTTACTTTGCTGCAGTAACGGATGTTGCAGATAACCAGTAACGAACCCTAAGGTGCCATTGCTTGCTAGCAGGGTGTCAAGATTTTGTTTTACTCTAATATCCGCTTTGCGTTTAAATAAAACGATGTGATTGGCATAGATCGGCTCGGAATACAGCCATTTTTCGGCACGCGCTTCGGTATACCAAATGGCAATCACCCCAGCATACAATCCCTGTTCGGTATCATACATCGCGCGGGCAAAAGGCATGAATGCCACGTCAATATTGAGTTGTTGTTTGGCAAAGGCGCGCCGCACAATCTCAATAACCACACCTTGCTTGACAAGATCAGTACCATAATGTGGCGGATATTCGCTGCTAGCGAAGATTATCGGGTTATGAGTTAAAGGGGTAGCAGAAAGACTTGAACAGAAAAGCAGGCTGTTTATTAAAAAAACGTAGTGTGAGATTTTGCCGAAAAAGTGACTCACAAGTAGGTTTATCCCTGTAAACACAATGTTATTTGAATTGAGTTTAGCAGAGCACGAGAAAAGAAAAAAGGCGCGCTTTACTAGCCGCACCTCCAGGGAAAAAGTTGGCTTAACGTAAAAATTCTGCGATCTTGTCAGCAACAGCGCTAATATTCAGCACGCCATCTAAATGACCAAATTCACCGGGAATTTCAGCATAAGTAGCATGGTCTTGATTCATTACCGCAACGCTTTGTTTCGACATCTCCGCTAGTAATAATTGATCACCCGTCGCCGGTAAAAACAGCGTTTTCGCCGTCACTTTGGCTAATGCAGCTTGCCAGTTATCGCCCATGCCGGCGCGAAATAACTGCGATGCTCGAATTAGGTAAAGAATATGATTGGCATCTTGCACACTGGCACGCGTGGCGGCTTGTTCCATCAACTGTTGCCAAGCTGAAAAAGGTGCCAAAATATCGTTATGTGGTGCACGATCCGTTGCTGGGGATGGGAAGCGCGCATTAAAACTGCTGGGATAAAGCGCGTCTTGTGTAATGTAGGCAATGGCTGTCGCTAAGCCATGCCGGGGCTGGCCTTGCTCATAATAGTTGCCATTTTGCCAAGCAGGATCGTGTTTAATAGGGTAGGCCCAGCGCTCTAAGCGCACCGCAGCCCAGGCATCAATGTAAGCTGTGCCAATCACCGGTAATAAGCGTTCAACCCGCTCAGGGTAGCGCACCGCCCATTCAATCGCTTGAAAAGAGCCCATTGATGCACCAATTACCGCATGCAGTTTTTTAATACCGAGGCTATCTAATAAATGGCGCTGCACTTCGACAAAATCACCGACGGTGACAACGGGAAAGCTTAATCCCCAGGGCTTGCCGGTGGCAGGGTTGATGGTTGCAGGCCCCGTGGTAATGACATTAGGATCATACACATTAGCATTGACGAGTGTGTCGACGCTTATCACATAAAACTTATTAGTATCAATGGCTTTGCCAGGGCCGATAATCGCATCCCAATAACCTGGTGCGGCGTCATCCGCATGATATTTACCGGCAGCATGCGACGTGCCAGAAAAAAAATGTGTAATAAGAATTACATTAGACTTATCAGCGTTAAGCTTGCCATAGGCTTCCCAACCTACTTTTACCGGATGAATAATTTGGCCATTATCGGTTTTAAAGTTATCAATGCTAAACGCTTGTTTAGTAACGAGTAATGGCTCAGCTGAACTGCAGCTACTTAACAGTAATAAGCTAGCTAGCAGTAAAGAATAAATAAAACGCATAACTGTTTTCCTTAAAACCATTGAAACAAGGTAATGGCTAATATCACACCGAGTATCGGCATCAATACGCTAACCACGGCGACCGGCCAGTAAGCATTTTGATGTGACTCGCCACAGATAGCACGGATAGTCGTAACGACATAGCCATTATGCGGCAGTGAGTCGAGTGCGCCGGATGAGATCGCCACGACACGGTGAAGTTGTTCGGCATCGACACCGCGATCTAAATAAGTCGGCGCAATTTCAGGTAACGCAATAACTTGACCGCCCGAGGCCGAGCCGGTTAACCCTGCAATGGCACTGACCGCGACAGCCGCACCAATTAACTCTGGGCCAGGTAAATGCGTCATATATTCAACCACTTGATTAAAAGCGGGGGTTAACTTAGCCACACCGCCAAAACCGACAACGGCAGCGGTATTACCGATAGCGAGTAACGCACCTAGCACCCCTTCATTGGTGGCTGCGCCAGGGTTGTGAATAAAACGGAAGGTTAATAAATACAAACTGACGACACCACCGGTTAGGGCAATAATTAAGGCTGCTTGCTGTAAACTGTCGTGTAATAAAAATGAGGTCACTAACACCACTAATAAAGGAATTAACCCCGTTAGCCAATGCGGTAACGGTTTATCCGTAACCGTCGGATCGCTGGCGCGACTGACAAATTGCTCACCCTTTGCTTGTGCTTTTTTTATCATCCACATCAGCGCTAAATAGCCGCCAACCGCCATGAAAACCGCGACTATGATGCTGACTTGCCACCCAGCGTAAGGGGTGGTGCCAAGATATGGGATTGGGATCCAGTTTTGAATTTCTGGAGAGCCTGCTGACGTCATGGTAAAGGTCACAGAGCCCAAGGCTAGTGTGGCTGGAATAAAGCGCCGTGGTAAATTGGCTCCTTTAAACAAGCTCACCGCCATGGGGTAAGCAGAAAAAGCCACGACAAATAAACTGACACCACCATAGGTTAATACGGCACACGCTAACACAATGGCTAACACAGCGCGGGTATGGCCTAGTCGTTTTACAATCGCCAAGGCGACCGCATCGGCCGCACCGCTGTGCTCCATCAACTTACCAAATAAGGAGCCGAGTAAAAACATCAGGAACCACGCGGCGACAAAGCTTGAGAAACCTGCCATATAACCATGCACAAAATCGAGCTTATCGTTTAGCTGCCAAAAGGGGATACCGTTTGTTAACGCCACCAACAGTGCACAGAGTGGGGCGGTGATGAAGAGGTTGAAGCCGCGCATCGTTAACACGATGAGTAAACCTAAACCCAGTAATAATCCGAACAGACTTAACATGGAGTAATCCTTGTTTTTATTTTTTCTTAGTCTGATACAGTCTGCTCTGCCTCACCATAGTACTAAGGTACAGGTTAATATTTCTGCGATCAGGGCTACTCTATGGATAAGAACTTACAAATCTATAATTCCAAATAGACAGCAACATCTGCAATCAACAGGAGAGCCCCATGGCCAAGAATAATAAGATTGAGCAAGCTTCAACGATCTACCCGCGCTTCTTTCAACCCAGTCTCTTGGCATTAGCCGTAAGCAGCTGTTTAATGGCGCCTGCTTTCGCTCAAGAAAGCAACAGCAATGACGATGAAGTAAAATTAGAACGGATTGAAGTGACTGCTCGACGCACAGTAGAAAACTTACAAACGGTACCCGTGGCAGTAACGTCACTTGGTGAAGAAGAATTAGCCCAGCGTGGTATCGATAATATTACGTCGGTTCAGCAATACTCACCGAACACCACTTTGCAAGTATCACGCGGTACTAATAGCACTTTAACGGCTTATATTCGTGGTATTGGTCAGCAAGATCCGTTATGGGGTTTTGAGCCTGGCGTAGGTATTTATATTGATGACGTATATATGGCTCGCCCGCAAGGTGCAGCCTTAGATGTTTATGATGTAGAACGTATTGAAGTTCTGCGTGGTCCACAGGGTACCTTATATGGTCGTAATACCATTGGTGGTGCGGTTAAATATGTTACTAAAGAACTAACCGGCGATACGGCTTTTGCTGTGCGCGGTACCATCGGTACTGATAATCAGCAAGATTTTAAAGTATCGGGCCAGGTCGGTTTAACGGATAACTTATTTATCAGCGGCGCCATTGCCAGCTTTAACCGTGACGGTTTTGGTACTTATTTAAATACCGGTGCTGACAACTACGACAAAGATGTGCAATCTGGCCGTGTGAGTGTGCAGTGGAATGCCGCAGACAATTTTAGCGTGCGCTTCAGCGCCGATAAAACAGTCGATAAGTCGAATTCAAAAGGCGGCTTTCGTTTAACGCCAAGTTTATTGGTTCCTAATCAGCCATTAACTGACAGCGTGTACGACTCCTATACCAGTATGCCCGCTGACAACAAAGTGGATACGGAAGGTCAATCGTTAACCTTAACGTGGGAGCTTAACGATAACTGGACGGTGAAATCGGTGACCGCCAGACGCAAAGGTGTTACCGATACCAATATTGATTTTGACTCTACGCCATTACAGTCTTTAGATGTACCGGCGTTTTACGAAGATGAGCAAACCTCTCAAGAGCTGCAGTTATTATTTAGTGGCGATAAGTTTAAAATGGCCTCGGGTTTATATTATTACACCGGTGAAGCCTGCGGTGCCTTCGGTACTGTTATTGTGGCTGGTGCAGGTGTAACTGTTGAAAACGGCGGTTGCGTCGACACCGACAGTATTGCCGCTTACGCTCAAGGTACTTACGAGTTAACTGACAAGTTATCGTTAACCGCGGGCGGTCGTTATACCAAAGATGATAAAGATGCCACGTTAGACCGCAGATTGTATTTGGGCTACAAAGGCCCACGTGATGCTGCTGCGCCAGGTACCTTATTACAAGTACAAACCGATTTTAGCGGTAGCGAAAGTTTTAGCCATTTCTCACCACGTGTAGGTGCAGAGTACCAGTACAGTAATGATTTAATGTATTACGTGAGCTACACCGATGGCTTTAAATCGGGTGGTTTTGATATGCGTGCGGTTGAAATTGTTAACCCTAACGCCACCGACCCATACCAAGAAGAAACCGTTGATACCTATGAGTTTGGTATAAAAAGTGAATGGTTAGATCAGCGTTTACGTATGAATGCGGCGGTCTTCCATTCTTCTTATGAAGATATGCAAGTTACCGTGCAACGTGCGGTAGGTAATAACGTTGCCTCGCAAGTATTAAACGCGGCCAGCGCCGATATTAACGGTGCTGAAGTGGAAGCCTTATTTGCAGCAACCCGTGATTTGGAAATCACCGCGATTGTCGGTTACATTGACGCGTCGTTTAACAAAGTAGAGTTCTTTGACCCAGTATCGCAAGCGGTGGTGGATGTATCTAATGTTTGGGGATTTGCTAATACGCCAGAATTAACTGCAACTTTAGCGAGCCGTTACACCGTAGAAACCGATTTTGGTAGCTTAGTGTTTAATGCTAACTTAGCGTATCGCGGCGCGACGCAAATTTTTGAAGTACCTTCAGTACTTGATTACGGCGGCTATACCTTGATTAATGCCGGCGTAAACTGGTACTCAAATGATGGTTTCTGGGATGTGTCGCTACAGGCTAAAAACTTAGGTGATAAGCAAGCGCGTATTGCCGGTTACAACTTTGCGCTGTTGGCGGGTGAGCAGACGATTACCGGTTATTACATTGACCCACGGACAGTAAGTTTGACTGTTGGCTATCGTTTCTAATCTAGAAAAACCTTGCCGGGGCGAAAGCCCCGGTTCATTATGGGCAAAATTGTTCTGAAGTATTGTTATGATTGCTATTATTGCTGATGACCACCCCTTGTTCCGCGTTGCACTGTCGCAAGCTTGCGCGGCGATTTTAGGTAAAGATGCCTTGTTGTTGCAGGCACAAACCATGCAGCAAGTTTGGCCCTTACTCCGTCAACATCCTGATACTCACTTTATTTTTCTTGATTTAAAAATGCCAGGTTCCGACGGTTTCACGGGCCTTACCGCACTTCGTACAGAATATCCTGATGTGCCGGTGATCATGGTGTCTGCAGAAGAAGATCCGGTGATTATTAAGCAAGCACTGGCACTCGGTGCGGCTGCTTATATTCCTAAATCAGCACCGCTAGAATTATTGTCTGAAGCCATTAATGCCGTATCCAATGGCGATACCTGGTTACCCACCGAGTTAGCCGATGATGTGAAAAACGCCCGTGCTCTAATTGATCATGACTTTGCGCAGCGGCTAGAACAACTCACCCCACAGCAGTTTCGGGTGTTAAAAATGATTGCCGATGGTTTGTTAAATAAGCAAATTGCCTATGAAATGAATGTGCAAGAAACCACGATAAAGCAACATGTGTCAGCGATTTTGCGCAAACTTAATGTCAATAATCGTACCTTGGCCGGTATCTTATTTGAGAAGTTAAAACTACCTGAACAGTATGACTAATCAGTACGTTTTTGTTAGGTAGGCTCAGTCGCAAGCTGAAACTGCGCTTTGTATTGCTGGGTAATCTCTAGTAACTGACCATCTTGTAATAAATAGATCTGTGCGGCATTCAATATGGTTTCTGGCCGGTGCGCGATAATAATACGCGTCATATTAAGTTGCTTAATAGCCTGATTAACATAGTGCTCTAATTGTACGTCTAAATGGCTGGTGGCCTCATCCATAAACAAAATCTTCGGTTTACGATACAGTGCTCTGGCCAGCAAAACGCGTTGTTTTTGGCCACCCGACAGGGAACTGCCCATATCCCCCACCAAACTGTTATACCCCATCGGCATGGCACTGATATCATGATGGATCCCAGCCAATTGGGCCGCCTCATGCACCTGCTGCATATTTAACTCGGGATCAAAAAAGCTGATATTTTCTGCCAAACTACCGGATAACAGTTGATCGTCTTGCATCACCGCAGCGATTTGACTGCGGTAATGACGCAAGCCTAACTGTGTTATTTCAATGCCATCGATCAGAACTTTACCCGCTGTTGCCGGCAATAATCCAAGCATAATTTTCATTAGACTAGTTTTACCGGTACCGGATGGTCCAATAATCGCAATATTATCACCGGCTTTCACGTTAAGGCTCAAGTTAGCAAATAGCCACGGTTCAGTGTTGGCATAACGGAAACTGACCCCTTCTAAATCCAGCTCACCTTTCAGCTCTCTATTGTCTCCACTATCGCCTACATCTTCTTTCTCTGTAAGGGCTATATCGGCCAAGCGATCTAAATGCAGTTTAGTCATTTTAATCTGTACAATAATACCAATTAAATTACTCATCCTGCTTGTAAATTGACTTTTATATGCAACAAAGGCAAACATCATTCCAACTGTCATATCGCCAGCCATTACTAAGTTAGCCGCCAAGTAAATGATCAAAATACCCTCAATGCCAAAAAGCAACTGATTAACAACACCCGCACTGATACCCCACTTAGCTAATCTGAAACCGACATTAATGGTTTCAGTATGGCGGTTTTGCCAAAGGTTAAGCCTTTGCACTTCCTGGCCAAACAACTTTAAACTTTGGATGCCACGAATAGACTCCATAAACACACTTTGTTCTTTAGCCGAGGTAATAATGCTTTCTTCAGTCAACTGGTGCATTGGCCAGTAAAATGCCCAACGCACCAAGGCATATAGCAGTACTACCACGACCACAACAAAACTTAGCTGAGGGCTATACAGATACATCATGGCAAAGACAATAACCACCATAATACTGTCTAACAGCCCTTCCACCAGACTGGTGGTAAGTAACGACTGAATGGCTGATAGCGAGCCAAAACGCGAGGTAATATCACCCATATGCCGCTTTTCAAAAAATGGCACTGGCAAGTGCAGCAAATGACGGAACAGGTTAGTCACCATTTGCATACTCATCATGGTGCCAAGGTGCAGCGCAATCCAGCTGCGAAGTACTCCTACGACTAATTGAATGAGCATCAGTAACCCAAAACCCAGTGCCAGCACTAACAACAAAGGCTTATCATGGCTGACCAATACTTCATCAACGACCAGTTGCGTATAATATGGCGAAGCAAGGGCAAATATTTGCAAAATGAGTGATAAAGTAAACAGCTTAACTAGGGCTGGCACTACGCCGCGTATATTGCTCCAGAATGCGGTAAGGCCGAGCTTTACCCGCTCATCCACTTTTTCAAACTCACTAGTGGGAGTTAACTCTAGCGCAACGCCGGTAAATGACTTGTCCACATCTTTAAGGGACAAGCGTCGCTCGCCCATTGCCGGGTCTAGTATAGTAATACCATTACGATGCACTTTTTTAAGCACTACAAAGTGATTCATTTCCCAATGCAGTATGCAGGGCGTTTGCAGCTTTTTTAAATCATCTAACTCTAGTTTTAAGGCCCGACCAGTCATATTTAACTGGTTAGCCAGCAGCATCAACTGCTGCAGATTAGTGCCTTTTAGCGACACGTTATAGCGGCTACGTAAAGTGGTTAAATCCAGCTGATGGCCATAATGGTTTGCTACCATCGCCATACAGGCTAGGCCGCACTCAGCGGCTTCGGATTGGTGTAATAATCTCACTTATTCTTTCTTGACAAAGACCGAATAAAAAAATAAGAAACTGCTGCGAGAAATGTTAATACCGTTGCTTTAATACCCAATGCCATTTGTGGAAAAAAGGCGCTCAATAAAAAGTAAAAAGCGACGGTTGATATTGCAGTAAGAATTGATACTGTATTTTTCTTCATTTCATCACCTATAACGGATTAGGCCATTATTAATAATCACCTAATCCGTAATGTAGATTTAAAATTTATGGCACCATGTAATCCTGAATTTTTGGTTGATACCAGGATCGAGGCAGTACCTGTCTCCACTAGCATTGTTCCTATATGTGACATAGCTTAAACTCTAAGCGAGTTAACAAATTTCGTACCTAAAAATATTGAAATGGCAACAATAAATTTTTCTCCACAGGGGTGAAGATTCGGCCTAAATTTCAATCTGTCGACCTTTGATATTGACCTGCATAGTTGTCTACAAAACCAGTTGTTTAGGAATAATCCCGAATCCCTTCAATTGCTTAAGAATAGTCGGTTAATGATGAAAGAATTGCAAATAGGCTTTAGTCGAAAACACTATTTATACATTAAGTAAACCAAATTTTAACTTTTGCAAGCTTTCTATCCCTGAGACGTTCTTAATGTTTTGAGATTTGTCCTTCTTATCGTTACAACCAACCTTGTACGCATAAAAGCCAGCTCAAGTAACCATCAGCCAAAATCTCTGACGTTGATTTCATTTATACGCCAAATATCCATGTAAAAATAAACAATGAATTCCATGTAGAATGTATAAGAATACAAACTAGCAAACTATTAGTCCTTAACCGGACTGAATAAAGAACTAATGACAAGAGAAAAATCAAGTAAAATGAATCTGTCGCATGGAGCAGCGCAAATAAAGTTGAAAAAAACACCAATCCAAAAATCTGAAACTTTGAGTTTTCAATGTAGTTCCTAAAAAGAACTTCCCTAAACAGAACTTCTTCTACCATTGGTGATATAAGAATCGAGCTAAGCATAAAAATAGCTAGGTGTGCATTGATTTCAATTCCATCCCCATGGTCGAGCAGAGATCTTTCAGATGCAATAATGTGGTAAGCAAAAACAAAAATAAGGCAAATAGTTAGTTCTAAAGCTTGCTTTGTAGGAATTATGCGTATTGATTTTTTTAGCTCCCTTCTAAAGTTTCTAAAGAAGCAGAGTGAAATAATGATAAT
The DNA here is from genome assembly GCF_030737935.1 of Alishewanella sp. SMS8. Taxonomy (NCBI): domain Bacteria; kingdom Pseudomonadati; phylum Pseudomonadota; class Gammaproteobacteria; order Alteromonadales; family Alteromonadaceae; genus Alishewanella; species Alishewanella sp. SMS8. The sequence continues at coordinate 1,148,483 of NZ_JAPJEA010000001.1, read as the reverse complement.
AGTCATCAGTGTAGCATGTGGTATTGGTTTTTCTCTTTCACTAATGCCAAACATAACTGAAGCTATAAAGTACAATAAAATTGTTACTGCGAGTGCTCCAAAAATTGTACTGTAATTGTATATTTTTGACATTAACACGATTAATTCCTTAAAGAGGGGAGAATTGTCTCCCCCGATTTTATACTTTGTGACTTAAAGACGTTTACGAGGACCGCCATTCTCGTTTACCTTTTGAGCTTTCTCGTTGGCATATTCAACAAAGGAATCCCAGGCTACAGGACCATTGGTAGAAACAAAATCCACCATATCATTAAATAATGCAGCAAGGCCTGCAGTTTCTGCGAGACATGATAATGCACCTAACTTAGATTTACATTTATTGGTAGGTCCACCATTTGTGCCAATGCTGCTGTCAATCATATAAAAGTCAGTAAGTTGATGAAAAAGATCTTCTGGCCCAGTAAGACCTTGAAATCCACCACTAACTTCTTCAACTTGCTCAAATGTAAGTTCTTGCATAATATTTCTCCTAGAGACGATTACAGTTAAGGTTAAAGACGCCCTTTCAGGCTGAAAATCGGCTCTAGCAACCAGCTTAATAAGCTGCGTTGCTCAAGCACGATATCTGCGCTTAGCAGCATGCCCGATTGCAGCGGGACGCTGCTGCCGTAAGCGCGGATCTCTTGCGAGTCCAGTGCTACCGCAACACGGTATACGGGCTCTTGAATAGCAATCGGCATTTCCACTTCATTCGGTAACAAAATCGCCTCGCCGGTCGTTAATACTTCGCCTTCATATAAACCAAAACGCTGATACGGAAAGGCGTCAAAGCGTAAGCGAGTGCGTTGGCCTGGACTAACAAATCCAAAAGCACGGGTGGGCACTAACAAGATGGCTTGCAGTTGTGCTTGCTCGGGTAAAATGGTTAATAAAGGTAAATGGCTATGGGTATATTTACCCAACTCAGCCACTAAATTGGTGACGCGTCCGCTAACAGGCGCGGTGATCAGCAATTGATTGCGGGCTTGTAGCTCTAATTGTTGCTGCTGCAGCCGCGAATATTCGCTATCTAATAAGGCAAGTTGTTGCTGTTGCTCTGACGGTAAGCGTTGTAGCTGACCCTCAAGTTGTGATAGTGCGGCGAGCTGACTTTGCCGCGTTAATTGCTGTTCAGTGACTTGTTGTTTTAATAACAGCAGGTTTTCTTGTTGTACTTGCCAATCCAGCTCGCTAATGGCGCCTTTTGCTTGCAAGCTGCTCAGTTTATCTAAGCGTTGTTGTTGCAGTTGCAGCCGATTGGCAACCAGGGCGGTTTGCTGCTGTTGTTCAGCCAGTAATGCCTGCTGATAAGCCAAGCGGCTTTGCAGTTCTTGTTGCTGTTGTTGATAATGCAATACTAGCTGTTCGCGCCGCGCGGTGAGTAATTGTTGTTGCTGTTGCAAGCTCAGGCTTAAGCTACCGACTAAGCTACTGCCTTCGGCTAAATAGTCCGGAACATTAACTAACAATAGCGGTTGCCCTTGGCTGACCATAGCGCCATCTGCAACATAAAGCTCACTGATCACACCCGCCCGAGCAGTATGTACTTTGGCAATGCCGATATCTGGCTGCAAATAGCCATTGACGGTAGCTTTACGATTAAAGTCAGCCTGAGCTAAAAAAATGACAATACCGCTAACCAGCAGTAATAAACTGACTGTCAGCACAGTGCTACTCAGCGGTTGGGCGATCACGACCTCACCCTCTAAGCGCTGCGCTTGTTGTTTCATTGCGGCTTGTCTAAATAAAGGCTGCTGGCTCATTTGTCATTTTAATGTTAATTAAAAGTGACTTTTAAGATAGGTTATGGATTGAAAGTCGTAAAGCAAATCAACAGAATAATTTTTTATAAAAACATTATTGTTAATGCCACGTAATTATAAAAAGGATGCTATTTAAGTTTTAAACGAAGAGGGCTGGCGCTATTTTAATAGACGCTGAAATAAACGTTTTAATGCGACGGGTTTTAACGGTTTAAGTAGGAAATAGAAACCGCTACTTAATGCTTGTTCTCGGATTAATTGATCATGATCAGCAGAGTGAATGATCACTGGAACGCTGAGGGCAAAGTGACTGGTTAATTGACTCGCAACGTCGATACCGGTTGCACCATTATCGAGGTGGTAGTCAAATAAACAGAGATCGGGTTGAAAGCCTTGTTGTAATGCTGCCAGAACATCGCTTGGTTGTTGTAAAGCCAGCACTTCGCATTGCCAGCTTTGCAGTAACGCAGCGACGGCATGCAGCAGTTGTGGTTCGTTATCAAGTAGCAGTACTTTTTTCTTGGCAAAGCTCGCACTGATATCACTATTCGTGATCTTTGTTTCAAGTGGTGCTGGCACCAGATGAGCGCGAGGTAATAGCAGGCTAAAACAACTGCCACGGCCTTCAACGGATTGCACCGTTAGCGGGTGATTGAGGATGGCGCTGATCCGATGTGAAATCGCTAAGCCTAAACCTAAGCCTTTTTGATCAGGTTGGCTACCTTGTTGAAACTCTTCAAAAATACGTTGCTGATCGGCCAGCGCAATACCAACACCGGTATCCAATACACAAATCTGTAGTTGCTCGCTGCGGCGTTTCACACCTAAAACAATTTTTCCTGCTGGGGTATAACGGATGGCATTCGCCAGTAAATTCTGTAGGACACGTTTTAACAGTTTGCGATCAGTATTCACTACCAATTTTGTGCTATGCAGCTTAAAGTGTAAGCCCTTTTTCTCGGCTAAAATGGTGGCGTCGCGAGCGATGTCTTCTAACAGTAATTGCACACTCACCGGTTGATGACGCGCTTTAATCACCCCTGAATCGAGTTTGGTTAAATCGAGGATGGCCGTCAGTAATTCTTCGGCGGAATTGAGGGAGTGGCTCAAGTTTTCACTTAATTGTTTTAATTCGGGTTCCGTCACTTTTTGACGTAACAAACTCGCAAACAAGGCTGCGGCATTAAAAGGTTGCATTAAATCGTGACCGGCTGCGGCAAAGAAACGGGTCTTGGCTTGGGTACTTATTTCGAGCTGCTGCTGAGTGTGTTGAAGTTGGGCGTTTAACTGTTGTAAGGCGCTGGTGCGCTCGGCTACGCGTTGCTCAAGTAGCTGATTACTTTGCTCTAATTGTTGCTGCACGGCAATAAAAGAACTGATGTCGGTATAGGTGGTGACAAAACCGCCGCCCGGTAAGGGGTTACCTTGTATCTCTAACACGCGACCATCTTGTTGTTCGCGCTGCACCCGATATTGGCTACCTTGGCGTAAAAAGCCAATACGTTTAGCCACTTCGGTTTCAATATCAGCGCTATCAATTAAACCGCGTTGCATATTAAAACGGATCAATTCAGCAACTGGGCGACCTACTTCGACCATCGCCGGTGGGTAATTAAACATCTCGATATAGCGCTGATTCCAGGCAATTACCCGCTGATCGGCATCGACTACGGCGATGCCTTGGCTGATATTGTCGATAGTGGAGAGCAATAAATTCTGATTAAAGCGAAAAACTTGGCTGGCTTCGTCGACAAAGCGTTCAACGGTTTCCATCGGCAAACGGCCATGTCGACCACTGGCATCCATAATTAAACGCATCGAAGCACCGCCTAATACAGCCGCCAGGCTGCGCTCAGTGGCTTGAATCACATTAATCGGCGCTAAGCGCTGTAATTCGGGTTGGTTGTCTTTGGTGTTGCGTTGTAACAGGCGCTGGGCTTCGCGTTCTCCTGCGAAACGGCGAACTAATAAGTAACACTCTTGAATGGTCAGTTGCTGTAATGGTCTGGCTGGGGCTTCACGGCTACTGCGCAAAAAGCGGCCGCTTTGTAGCCATTCACTAATACCGGTATTGGTTAATTGGCTCACCAGGAGGGTCATTACACAGTTAACGCTTAAACTGAGTAATACCCCCAGCGTAATACTATCGCCTTGCCAGCCAAATAAATGTTGTGGGGCTAACCAATTTACACCAAAAGGCCCGGCTAAAGGTATTTGGCTGCTGATAATGCCGGCCCGTACGAGTTCAGGGAACAGCAACACATAAGCCCAAATTAAGGCGCCACTGCCCAAACCTGTTATAGCACCGCGCCGATTTATTTGACGTGAAAACAGCCCCATAATGAGCGACGGTGCTAACTGTGCTACTAAAGCGAATGCCATTAAGCCGAGCTGCGCTAACCCCGTACCAGTGCCAATAAATCGGTAGTAAATAAAACCGAGCGTGAGTACCACGATCATGGCTAAACGTCGTACAGTCGCCACTTTAATCAGTTTTTGTTGATCATTAGCTAGGTTGTTTCGACGAAACAATAACGGCACGAGCAATTCGTTGGTGATCAAAATCCCCAGTACAACGGTGGCGATGACCACCATACTGGTGGCGGCCGAGAAACCGCCAATATATGCTAGCAAGGCAATATCGGTGCGATTAGCCGCGAGCGGCAGTTGTAGAATCACTAAGTCGAGATTGGCGTTTTCACCCAGTAACATAATACCGGCTAAACCTAAGGGGAGGCTAAAGGCGCCCATCAATAATAAGTACAGCGGAAAAACCCAGCGCGCGTTACGCAAATGGCTTAATTTTTGGTTTTCGACAAAGCTGACATGGAATAACCAAGGCAAACAAAGGGTAGCTGCAAAACCCAGTAATACATGGATCCAATAGGTGTAAGTAGGTAAGCGCTGGCGTTGTATTTCTTGCACGGCGTTACTTTCGGCGGCTAATTCAAAGATGTTACCTACACCATCAAACATGCCCCACGCCACAAATACCGCAATAGCTAACAATGCAAACAATTTTACTAGGGATTCAAAGGCAATGGCCGTCATTAAACCGGGGTTAGGTTGGTGGGCGCGTGCGCTTTTACCGGCAAACAGCAGCGCAAACACTGCCATCCATAAACACACATAAAGCCCGGTATCGGTATACCAATGCTCTCCGGTTTCCACTTTCACGAGGGTGTTAATACTGGTCGCAACGGCATGCAGTTGCAGCGTGATATAGGGGATCACCGTCATCAATAAAATTAACGTGATCATCACCGCTAACAGCCGCGAATGGCCAAAGCGTGTGGCAATAAAGTCTGCAATAGAGGTGATGCGATAGCGCCGGCACGCTACAGCAACACGGGCGAGTAATTTAAAACCAAACCAAAATAAGATAAAAGAGCCAATATAGGTGGGCGGTAACCACCAGCCGTTAACAACGGCCTGTGCGGTGACGCCATAAAAGGCCCACGACGTACAATATATGGATAAGGCTAAACTAAACACCCAGGGCGCAAGCGGATGCTGTGCGGTAATGCGCTTGCCGAACAGGCCAACGCAATATAGCACCAACAAATACAGCAGTGATATGGCGGCAAGGGTGGCTAAACCGATACCGCTACCATTTTGAATCATTGCAGAGGCAGAGCTCGTCAATACATAATACTCTGATTGTGCCTGAGTTTTACTGGTTCAGCTAGCGTGCTGTCCAGCCACCATCCAATACTAGGGTTTGCGCCGTAATGTGTTTGGCGGCCGGTTGGCACAAAAATAAGGCGGTTTCAGCAATTTCACTGACATCAATAAAAGCCTTTTGTGGCATCGGCGCTAGCATAATTTGTTCAATGACCTGCTGCTCGGTTAAGTTATGCTCTTTAGCTTGGGCACTAATTTGTTTTTCTACCAATGGCGTTTTGACATAAGCCGGGCAAATGGTGTTGATGGTAAAGTTCTTATCTGCGTTCTCCAGTGCGATCACTTTACTAAAGCCCAGTAAACCATGTTTGGCTGCTACATAGGCCGATTTAAACGGCGATGCCACTAACGCATGAATAGAACCCACATTAATCACCCGACCAAAGTTTTGTTGCTGCATATGCGGCAACATGGCCCGCGTTAACATCGCGGGGCCGGTTAGCATCACATCCAATAATAATGCCCATTTCTCTGGTGGAAAGTCTTCTAAGCGAGCAACATGCTGAATACCAGCGTTATTAATTAAAATATCTGCTGGAAATTGTGCGGCACATGCGGCAATTTGCTCGGCATTGGTTACATCTAATACAAAGGCGTCGGCGATATATCCGGCAGCGGTGAGCTCTGCCGTTTTGCTCTTCAGTAATTCAGCATTTAAATCGGCCAACACCACAGCATGACCTGCTTTAGCAAAGGCTTCGGCAACGGCAAAACCAATGCCGCCGGTGGCTCCAGTAACGACTACGCGCATAATAACTCTCCTATAAATAATACTTAGCATGCTAAGAAAGCCGGCGTATTACTACAACGGTACTTTAGTGCTATGTGTGCCATGCGTGTGGCTAACCAATACAGTTTAGGGCATTAAAATGCTTTTTATTGGGCTTAACCAAAGCGACAATCTGCAGCGAAATGACCACAATAAAGGTTCGCCAGAGAGCGGCTTTTAACGATGAAAGTAAAGCGGTAAAAGGTTTGCAGCTTTGCGCTACTGATTTCCTGTGATAGATTTAGCGCTTTTACAATTCACCAGAACGGTACTTGAGCAGCCAGCAAGGCAAACCAACCTTGGCGCTTAATAAAATAAAAACCGTCTGGTTTGCAATAACGCTGTCTTATTGCGCCACCTTTGACCAAGAGGATCCGATTGATGACGAATTCCAGCAAAACGCCAAACGGCGTTGCGGAAAAACGTGGCTGGTTTACCCGATTTCTCGATACTGTAGAATTTTTAGGTAATCTGCTCCCACACCCTGTAACTTTATTCGCTTGTTTTGCTATTGCCGTGGTTTTTGGCAGTGGTATCGCCGCTTACTTTGATTTTAGTGCGATTGATCCAAGACCTGAGGGTACCTCTGGCCGCGCAGCCGACGGCACCATTCAGGTGGTAAGCCTGATGACGGTTGATGGCTTACAGCGGATTATTTCAAATTTAGTCACTAACTTTACCAGTTTCGCGCCTTTAGGCGTGGTGTTAGTGGCCTTGCTGGGTGTCAGTGTGGCGGAGCACTCCGGCTTAATTTCTGCGGCGATGCGTGGCTTAGTGATGAATGCATCAAAACGCATGGTCACGGTCACGGTTGTGTTTGCCGGTATCATTTCTAATACCGCCTCAGAGCTGGGTTATGTGGTGCTCATTCCGATGGCTGCCTTAATTTTTTACTCGTTAGGCCGTCATCCATTAGCCGGTTTAGCCGCCGCTTTTGCTGGTGTTTCAGGCGGTTACAGTGCCAACTTATTTATTGGTACGGTCGACCCCTTACTGGCAGGCTTTACCACTTCAGCGGCGAATTTAATTGATCCAAACTATGTCGTTGGCCCCGAAGCTAACTGGTACTTTATGATTGTCAGTACCTTTGTTATTGCTGCGCTCGGTGCTTTAGTTACAGAAAAAATCGTTGAGCCAAAACTGGGCAAATACAACCCGAATGAAGCCTCGGTTGATTTGGGTGAGCAAAAACTCGATGCACTGACGCCTCAAGAAAAACGCGGTTTAAAAGCGGCGGGTTTAACGTTTTTATTCTTAGGCATTTTGCTGGCGCTCAGTATCGTGCCAGAAAATGGTGTGTTACGGCATCCCGAAACCGGCTTGGTAGATAACTCCCCGTTTCTTAAAGGCATCGTTGTTTTTATCTTTATTACTTTTGGTATTCCGGGTTACGTTTATGGTCGCATTGTTGGCACCATGAAAAGCGATCGTGATGTGATTGATGCCATGGCTAAAAGCATGAGCTCGATGGGTCTTTACATTGTGCTGGTGTTTTTTGCGGCGCAGTTTGTCGCGTTTTTTGGCTGGTCAAATTTAGGGGCGATATTTGCGGTAAAAGGCGCCACCTTGTTACAAAATATTGGTTTAACCGGGCCAGAACTCTTCGTGTTTTTTATCGCGATGTGTGCTTTTGTCAATTTGTCTTTGGGCTCTGCCTCTGCACAGTGGGCGATTTTCGCACCCATTTTTGTGCCGATGCTGATGATTGTCGGTTACTCACCAGAGGTGATTCAGGCGGCTTACCGTATTGGTGATTCAGTCACTAACCTTATTACGCCAATGATGAGCTATTTTGGGCTTATTTTGGCGGTGGCCTCTCGTTATAAAAAGAACATGGGGATCGGTACGCTGATTGCCACCATGCTGCCTTACACCATGGTATTTTTTGTGGGTTGGGTCCTTTTATTTTATACATGGGTGTTCTTATTAGGGATGCCTGTGGGGCCAAATGCCCCGACCTATTACGAATTCACACAGTAATTGGTGATCAGGCTTACCGCTGCTTGAAAGCTGTGATATAACATGGCTCAGGCAGCGAAGCAGCAGTCTGTATAACGTCTGGCTTGTTCCGCCTTACTGCGGGCCGACCGTTCCATAGCCAGGTTAATGAGTGAGATGCTGCAGCGAACCAACACAACATACTTAATTTAAAATTTAGAGAGCAGAGTAGTATATGGCAGAAAATAAAGTAGTGGCGTTACACAAAGAAGGTCACGCCAAAACCAAGATCAATACGCAAAATCTTTTTCAACACATTGCTAATGAGCATATGTTACCGGTTGTAGTGCATGAGTTTGTGGTTGCGGGTGCTGAATTCCCTATCGTTTTTGTTAAAGATCAATCGGGTGAAAATTTCCAACCAGTGGTGTTATTAGGTTTATCAGCGCAGCAAAACCTGGTGATCAAAGATGGCAAGTGGGACGGTATGTACGTTCCTCGTGTTGCTCGTAATTACCCTCTAGTACTAGTACAAGATCAGCCAGGTAGTGATCGTTTAATCGTGGCTATCGACGAATCGTCTGCGCGTGTGAACGACACTGAAGGTTTTGCCTTATTTAATGAAGATGGCACTGAAAGCGACTACTTAGTTGCTCGTAAACAGCAAATGGCAGATTTTGTTGATTTTAGCCAAATTACTCATAACTTCACGCTAAAAATGCAAGAATTAGGCTTAATTAAAGAGCAAGTGCTTACTGTTACCATCAATGAAGAAAAGCGTAATATCAACGGTATTAACATGATTGATGACAAAGCGTTGAATGAATTAAGCGATGAAACCTTCCTTGAATTACGTAAGTTAGGTTACTTAACTGCAATTTATGCTCACCTGATGTCACTTCAGCATACGCAAAAATTAGTGCAAAAGTTAGCCGCACGTGATGCTGCCGCCGCTGCTGCAAAAACACAATAAGGCCAAAACTAAGCGGTTACTGATGCAGTAACCGCCAGTGCAATAAGAAAAGGGCGCAGTTTTACTGAGCCCTTTTTTTTAAGTGGTATTTAAGTTATTTAGCCAGCGCTCTGAGCTATTGCAGCTACTTGGGCTAAACGTGCTTGCAGCGCAATTCTGACATGCTCGGGGACAAAGCTCGAAACATCACCACCATGACGACAGACTTCTTTGACCAAGGTGGATGAGATAAAGGTATTTTTTTCAGAGGGTGTCATAAAGATGCTGTCTAATTCCGGGTTTAACGAACGATTCATACTGGCTAACTGAAACTCGTATTCAAAATCAGCGACCGCACGCACACCGCGGATCAATACTTGCGCTTGTTGTTCTTGGCCAAACTTAGCGAGCAAGCCGGAAAAGCCAATGACACTGACATTAGAGCAATCTTTAAATGCCGCTCTAGCCAGTTCTACGCGCTCTTCTAAGGTGAATAACGGTTGTTTACTTGGGTTAGACGCCACTGCAACGACGACGCTATCAAAGAGGCGGGCAGCACGCAAAACCAAATCAGCATGGCCATTGGTCAGAGGGTCAAAAGTGCCAGGATAAATAGCGCGGATTTTCATCTATGGGTGGTCCTCGGCCAGCGTACGCAAAAGCGTGGCTGGTAATTACATTCAGTTTGGCGTTACTATAACAAAATAACTGCTGATTAACAGAAGCTCGCACGACGTAATGGAAAAGAAGTTAAGAACCAAAGACCGCATTTTACAGGCCAGTATTGCCTTATTTAACGAAGTAGGTGAACGTCAAGTTACCACTAACCATATCGCTGCACACTTGGGCATAAGCCCGGGTAATTTGTATTATCACTTTAGAAATAAAGAAGATATTGTGCGGCAGATCTTTCGCGAATATGCCAAATTACTCGATACACGGATCAAACCTCCTGCGCAGCCTGAACAGGCACTGGATTTACTGACCGACTATCTTGATGCGGTGTTTGAGTTAATGTGGCGTTTCCAGTTTTTTTATGCCAATTTGCCGGATATTTTGGCGCGCGATCCCGCGTTACAGCAAGATTATTTGCACGTACAACAAAACGTGTTAGCACGGGTCATGGCGGTGATTAAGGGCTTAAATGACGCTAAGGTGATTGCTATCGAGCCCAATGATATCCGCGACGTAGCGCATAATATCAAGTTGCTGGTGAGTTTTTGGATCAGCTATTTAAAAACCCAAGCACCGTTAGCGGCAGTCAATAAGGCTAATTTATATCGCGGCGTACTAAAAGTTCTCTTGTTGTTTAAGCCTTATGCCACGGCAGAAGCATTACCCGATTTTCGGAAGCTACAGCAGCATTATACCGATTTAGCCGGTAGCGATGAATTTGCTGCCGATTTGTAGGCTTTTCTTTACAGCTTGGCGGCGCTGCCGTCGAGCTGCTTCACGTTGAACGCTGCAGTCACCGCACTAAATCTTTACAATAGCAAGTTCAACAGCTTAATTCCTGCCCAATATTGCCAGAGGAGGCTTTATGCGCAATGGCGCTTTTCTGCACCATCTAGAACAACAACTCGAAGAGGTGAAAGCAGAAGGTCTGTACAAAGCAGAACGTATCATCACATCGCAACAGCAAGCCGATGTGACGGTTGGCTCACAACAGGTACTCAATTTCTGTGCGAATAACTATTTAGGGTTGGCCAATCATCCTGATCTGATTGCTGCCGCCGCGGCCGGTTTGCAAAGCCATGGTTTTGGTGTGGCATCGGTGCGCTTTATCTGTGGTACGCAAGATATTCATAAAACCTTGGAAGCCAAAGTGAGCGAGTTTCTTGGTACCGAAGATACCATTTTGTATTCTTCTTGCTTTGATGCTAACGCAGGTTTATTTGAAACGATTTTAGGTGCTGAAGATGCGATCATTTCTGACGCACTTAATCATGCTTCTATTATTGATGGCGTGAGGTTGTGTAAAGCGAAACGCTATCGTTATGCCAATAACAATATGGCCGAATTAGAAGCGCAATTAAAACAAGCCGACGCCGACGGTGCGCGCTTTAAACTCATTGCCACTGATGGTGTCTTTTCGATGGATGGCGTCATTGCCGATCTGAAATCAGTGTGTGATCTGGCCGATAAATATAATGCCATGGTCATGGTAGATGACAGTCATGCGGTCGGTTTTGTTGGTAAAAACGGTCGCGGTACTCACGAATATTGTGAAGTAATGGATCGTGTCGACATTATTACCGGCACTTTAGGTAAGGCCTTAGGCGGCGCCTCAGGTGGCTATACCTCGGGTAAAAAAGCCATTATTGATTGGTTACGGCAACGTTCAAGGCCTTATTTGTTCTCGAACTCTTTAGCGCCCTCTATTGTTACCGCGTCAATTAAAGTATTAGACATGCTGGCGCAAGGCGATGAATTACGCGCGCAGCTATGGCAAAACGCTAATTATTTCCGTGAGCAAATGACGGCGGCAGGTTTTACGCTGGCCGGTAAAGATCATGCCATTATTCCGGTGATGTTAGGGGATGCCAAGGTCGCGGCAGAAATGGCAAAACGCATGTTGGCAGAAGGGATCTATGTGGTGGGTTTCTCCTTTCCCGTGGTGCCAAAAGGCCAAGCGCGGATCCGCACACAAATTTCAGCAGCACACACAAAAGCGCAATTAGATAAAGCCATTTCGGCCTTTATCCGAATTGGTAAAGACATGGGCGTGATCGCATAAGGCGGGGCGTAGTAATGAAAGCATTAGCAAAATTAAAAGCAGAACCGGGTATCTGGCAAACGGACGTTGAAAAACCCGAAGTGGGCCCGAACGATGTGTTAATTCGCATCAAAAAAACCGCCATTTGTGGCACCGATGTGCATATCTTCAAATGGGATGAATGGGCGCAAAATACCATTCCGCATGGTATGGTTGTTGGTCATGAGTATGTGGGTGTGATTGAAGGCATGGGCTCAGAAGTTCGTGGCTTTAGCATAGGCGATCGCGTATCGGGCGAAGGCCATATTACCTGCGGTTATTGCCGTAACTGTCGTGCTGGTCGCGTGCATTTATGCCGAAATACCATAGGCGTGGGCGTTAACCGGACCGGCTCTTTTGCCGAGTATTTAGTGATCCCAGCTTATAACGCCTTTAAACTCGCCGACAATATTCCAGACAACATCGCGGCAATCTTCGATCCATTTGGTAATGCGGTGCATACCGCATTGTCATTCGATTTAGTGGGTGAGGATGTGTTAATCACTGGCGCAGGCCCTATTGGTATTATGGCGGCTGCAGTAGCACGGCACGTCGGTGCACGCCATGTGGTGGTGACCGATGTAAACCCTTATCGCTTGGAACTGGCTAAAAAAATGGGCGCAACCCGTGCCGTTGATGTTAGCAAAGAAAACTTGAAAGACGTGATGCGCGAACTGGGCATGACCGAAGGTTTTGACGTTGGTTTAGAAATGTCAGGTGTGCCATCTGCATTTAGCAGCATGCTTGATACCATGAACCACGGCGGTAAAATTGCCATGCTGGGTATTCCACCCAGCTCAATGGCGATTGACTGGAATAAAGTTATTTTTAAAGGTTTAGTGATTAAAGGCGTTTATGGCCGTGAGATGTTTGAGACCTGGTACAAAATGGCCAGCTTAATTCAATCAGGCTTAGATTTAAGCCCGATCATCACTCATGAAATGCCGATGGAAAACTACCAAGAAGGCTTTGAGATTATGTGCTCAGGCCAATCGGGCAAAGTGATCTTAAACTGGTCTTAAGGCTTTTGCTGTGTACTAACAGACACAGCCAACTGCATTACACAGAGCGAGCTTCGGCTCGCTCTGTTATTTCTCGCTGCTGTTGCAATAGCGCTAAAATATCGGCGCTTCGAGTTAGCACACGTAATTGCTGAAACAACTCACTTGCTTGTGGATACTGCAGTTTTAAATAGCTAAACCACTGTTTTACGCGGTTGGCGTAATACTTACCTTTCTCGCCCGACATCTCAAATTCCGAATAGCGCATTAATAGCGCGAGTACCTCAGGCCAGGGTAATGGTGGCTGTTTTAGTCGAATATGTTGAGCTAAATTCGGCATCGCTAAGGCACCACGGCCGAGCATAATATCTTGGCATTGGCTTTGCTCTTGGCATAACAAAGCCTGTTCGGCATTCCAGATCTCACCATTGGCGACTAATGGGATAGCGACCTGTTGTTTAATTTTCGCGATCCAAGGCCAATAAGCGGGTGGGCGATAGCCATCTGATTTAGTGCGAGCATGAATGGCTAAACTGCTAGCACCCGCCTCGGCGATGGCGCAGGCATTAGCAATGGCTAAGCGGGTATCTTCATAACCTAATCGAATTTTAGCTGTCACCGGAAATTCAGCCGGTACCGCATTACGTACTGCTTTGACAATACGATACAGCTGCTCGGTATCACGCAACAGTACCGCACCGCCACGGCTTTTATTCACCGTTTTTGCAGGGCAACCAAAGTTTAAATCGACACCTGGCGAACCTAACTCGACGGCACGCACGGCGTTTTCGGCTAACCAGTCGGGTTCTTGGCCTAATAACTGTACGCGTACAGGTGTGCCGGCGAGGGTTTTACCGCCTTGTAATAACTCAGGGCAAAGCCGTGTAAAGACCCTGGCAGGCAGTTTTTGATCGACGACACGGACAAACTCGGTAACGCATAAATCATAACCACCAATGGCCGTGAGCATCTCGCGCATCAAGTGATCGACCACACCTTCCATCGGTGCCAAGATAATTCGCATATTAGGGGGATACTTTATCGTTGCTGCGTTGACGTCGGCAGCGCTCTGAGCAATAACGCACTTCGTCCCAGTGCTGTTGCCATTTTTTCCGCCAACTAAAACTGCGTTGGCAGACGGGGCAGATTTTTTCAGGTAAATGACATTTCTTGTGCGCCATATTAAACGCTATAAATGGTATGTAAATCTTGGCGATGCAGCAGCTCCGCCAGTTCAGGTAATTGCAGCGGCTCTAGATCCAATACATCGAGGATGGCGCTTTGCTGGCTTTGCCACTCAGGATCTTGATGAACAGAGAACAATTGTCGGCTTTCACCACTAAAATACTCTGCAATCTTTAACAGCGCAAAACGTTGCTGTTCGGCTGGGTTTTCAGTTGCTAGGATTAGAGGCGTGCTGTGGTGATAAGCAATCACATTGCACAACATGTCTGACAGCCCCCAAGATTCGGCAATCAAATAACCTAATACTTCATGGCTGGTGTGAAAACGTGGCTCTTCAATTTCACTATAGTGTTGTTGCTGTTGCAGGCCTTGCTGCATGATTGCGGCATAGTCATTGCGCTGTTGGCTAATTAAGGCCATGCCGGCATTGCGAAACAAACCCAGTGAATAGCAATCATCTTGGACGTGTTGGCTAAAATTCAATTGTTTGGCGAGTGTCATGGCAATATTGGCAGTGTGCAAGGCGTTATTCCAGAGCCTTTGATTAAAAGCATCTTGGCGCCCTTCTTCCAAAGTAAAGCGTAATAACACACTGCGTGCCAACATGATCACGCGGTTTAAGCCCAGGTAGCGGCAGGCTTGCTCTATCGAGGTGATTTTATTTTTCAGCCCAAAAAAGGCAGAGTTGACTACTTTTAAAGTAAAACCCGCAGTACCGATATCCAGTGCGATTAGGGCTGCAATACGATTCAGATCAGGATCCTGACTGCTGAGTTGTTTTTGAATATGCTGCAAAATTTGCGGCTGCGGTGGAATGGTGAAACCTTGTAAGGCTTGCTCAATTAAGCCCATATTGATTGCTTGTACCATGCCGCTACTCCGCGTGCTTGTTAAAACGGTTTAATGTTGCTGTTATGAATCGAGGTAAGGGCGACCAAGCATCAATTGCTGTGCTAGTTGTTGTTCAGTTTGCTGCTCTGTGAGTTGCAAATCATTAAACTGCACATCAAATTGCAATAATTCGTCATCCGGTAAATTCACTGCAACCAGTTTATCGGGTACCTGACCGACCTGACGATAAGCATTAATCGCAACTTGAGCCGCTTGTTCCATTAATACTAAGAATTGACCTAACGGGTATTCCTGAAAAATAGCGGCATCAACATGTGCCCAACCTAATAAATCGCCGCTGATACTGCCATCAGCATGATCCGTAAATAGCATAGACACTGCAGCACACTCGGGGTTTTCACCCGGTTGAAATTGTTCTACATCGTCGGAAGAAAATAATAAAACATAGCCAAATCCTGGGCAGCCTTCTGCATCCATTTCGTCGAACGAGGCATCGTACAACAAGAATAAGCGATTATCAGACATGGCACCTTCCAGACAATTCAACAAAGCGCACATTGTACCTTAGCCTGCGCTTGTGCTAAAGCCCTGTCTGAAAATCAACACCTAACTAAAATCTGCTGTTAAAGGGACGGGCATTTCTAAGAGCATTGCCAGTAAATTAGTCATCGCTTGTTCTGCGTCACTAAAGTGTTTATCGGCAGCGATAGTAACAAGCACGGCTTGCCATAGTTGTTGTTTAACTTTGGGAGCAGCGTCGATCAGCATAGGTAAGGCAGCCGTTAGTGCCTGGTAGTCGGTGACGGGTTTTGCCGGTACCTTGGGCAAAGTCAGTTGCTGCCAAGCGGCTTGCCACGCGGGTTCGGCTTGCTCAGGCCCAGCGCAGTCAGCTAGTGCGCTGAATAAGAGTGTTAATTGGGGCTGTAACTGCGCCAAACTGTGCGAATGCGCGCGATGATGGACGTCTTTAGCGCTAAACTGACTGGCGACAGTATGCTGAATAAAATTTAAACATAGCCAAGCTTGTAAGCTGGGGTTGTTGGCGGTTAATTGTTGCAACAGCGCTGAAAATTGCTGAAACTCGCTGGCGCTAAGTTGTTTCAGTGTAGGGATGGTCAGTTGCAGTAATTGCACCTGTTGCGCCAGTGGTAAACGGCTAACCTCATCGGCCAGTTGATCCACTTGTTGTAAAAGGGTGGGTGAGCCTTGGTTTTTAATCATAGCTAATTGTGTAGCCAATTGCTCTGGGGTCAGTAACATGGCACAAACAATGGCTTTAGCGGGTAATAGCTGATGACTACTTTGGCTTAATAGCAACGGCAGGGCAGCGAGCATGCTCTGACGCGCGGATAATGCTGGCGAGTCGCTCGTGGTTTGTTCTGCACTGGTTTTTTTGGGGCTCGTTGTTGCCGCGAAACGACCATTCCAAGTGGGATCTAAACGTTGGATACGTTTTGCTAAAGGCGGATGAGTGGCAAAGATACTAGTCCAGCGACTCAGTGCTTCGCCAAAAAAGAGATGGCTCATTTCATCCGCGTTCGGGTGGTTAATTTTTGAGCCTGCTTGATAGCCGCCAATCCGTTTCAAGGCGCCACTGATACCCAAAGGGTTCCGGCTAAATTGAACCGCAGAAGCATCCGCTAAATATTCGCGTTGTCTACTTACCGCAGCCTTAATTAAATTACCAAAAAATGAACCTAGATAGCCGATCACCACTAAACCAATGCCAAACAGTAATAAGCCACCAGCATTCTTATTGCGTGTGCGGCTACTCATCAGTGCGCTGCTACCGCGACCAGAGCGTAATAAATAATAGCCAATATGACCAATAAACAAGATGCCATTTAAAATGGCAATCAAGCGGATATTCATCCGCATATCACCATTTAAAATATGACTAAATTCATGCGCGATAACGCCTTGTAATTCGTCTCGGCTTAGTTGTTGCAAGCTACCTTGGGTGATACCAATCACCGCGTCAGACTGGCTGTAACCGGCGGCAAAGGCATTGATACCGCTTTCAGGTAGCAAATAAACGGGGGGAACAGGCAAATTAGCCGCCAGGGCCATTTCTTCTACTACATTCAGTAAACGGCGCTCTGCACTATCGGCGGTATCAGGGGTTACCCGAATACCACCTAGCGCCTCGGCAATAGTGCGGCCACCTTGTTTTAGCCGCTGCCACTTAGCCATAATGGCTAAACCGACCACGGCAATGACCACTAAACTGATACTGCTGATCACTTCCCATGGCAGCATAAAGCTGCTTTGTACGTCTTGCACAAAACCTATGCTAATCATCACCAGCAAGTTAGTTAGCACAATCAGTGACAACACCGCCATACCAAAGATCACCACCAACAAACGGGTATTGCGACGTGCTAAATCTTGCTGCTGAAAAAAGTTTGTCGCCATTATTTAAAAGCTAACTTTCGGTGCCGCTTGAATGGCTGCGCTATCAGCAAACTCTAATAACATCGCATCTTTGCTATGGCCAAAACTGGCTGCGAAAAACATCGGCGGAAAGCTTTGCTTGTAGCTGTTGTAGTCTGTTACCGCGTCATTAAACGCTTGTCTGGCAAAAGCAATACGATTTTCTGTGCTGGTCAGCTCTTCTGATAATTGCTGCATATTCTCGCTGGCTTTTAAGTCAGGGTAAGCTTCCATCACCATACTAAAGCGCGCCATTGAGCTTTGTAATGCCCCTTCAGCAACAGCCAGTTGGCCAATTGCTCCGGCATCACCTGGATTATTGGCGGCCACTTTTAGCCCCGCTAACGCGGTATTTCTCGCTGCAATCACCGCTTCAAGCGTGTCGCGCTCATGTTTCATGTAGCCTTTCGCGGTTTCGACTAAATTCGGGATTAAATCGTAACGACGTTTCAGCTGCACTTCGATTTGTGCGAAGGCGTTTTGAAAACGATTTCTGAGTTTTACCAGCTGATTAAAGATGCTGATGATGTAAAACACCAGAGCCGCGATCAGCGCTAAAATGATAAGGGGTGCCATAGCCTACTCCAACAATATATTTGGTTTATTGTTAACGAAGGTTTAACTGATTGTCCAGCAGTTCTTCGGTTAATGCGTGTAAAGTTTGTTATCAAGGCTGCTATTCACAAAGCGCTGCGCTATGATAAGGCCTTTTCTGAATGAGGTGAAAATGAGCGATTTTAAACGTATCTCGGTGGCCGAAACTCAACAGCTGATCACGCAGCAAGCCATTATTGCGGATATCCGGGATGAAAACAGTTTTGCTGCCGGTCATATCGAAGGCGCTTATCACTTAACAAATGGCAGTATTGTGCAATTTATGCAGCAGTTTCCGTTTGAGCAGCCCGTGGTTGTGGTGTGTTATCACGGCAATTCTAGCCAAGGTGCCGCGCAATATTTAGCACAACAAGGCTATGAAGAGGTGTATAGCATGGACGGTGGCGTTGCAGCTTGGCGTGCCGAATATCCGGTTGTCACTGATGACAATGCATAAGTTTGTCGCGTTTGAGTCGGCTATTCCTGCGCGTTTATTTGCAGACTATTGCACCAGCAAAGGTTTGCAGGTAGAGCTGGCGCAGGAAGGGCAAACAACCACCTTAGCCGCACCGGCCGAGCAACTGAGCCAAATTGAGCCGTTATTAAAGCAGTTTTTGACTGAACCCGAGCACGCCCGTTATCAAGCCGCCGCTTGGCAACAAAGCCGAACCATAGCAACAAGCGGTAAGCGGCCAAGTTTGCGTTGGTCACAGTTACTGCAATCTCCTGTTACCTCACTCATAGTACTGCTGGTATGCCTGATATATTTATGGCAACAACTCAGTTTTCAAGCGGCCAATAGCGCTCTGATGTTAACAGAGCCAGCGCAAATTTGGCGTTGGATAACACCAATACTGCTGCACTTTTCGCTAACGCACATCGTGTTTAATTTGTGCTGGTGGTTTTTGCTTGGACAAAAAATCGAACAGCGAGCGGGCAGTGCGTTGCTTATTCAATTAACTTTGAGTAGTGCATTATTATCAAATGGTTTGCAGTTGGCGTTAGTTGGTCCTGATTTTGGCGGCTTATCTGGCGTGGTGTATGCACTGTTTGGATATTGTTGGCTGAGTGATAAGTTGGCCGGAAAACACCATTACCCAGTGACCGATGGTTTAGCGGCGTTTATGGTGTTGTGGTTAGCCTTAGGATTTATGGATGTGCTATGGGTTAATATGGCCAATTGGGCACATTTAGGCGGGTTGGCGTGTGGCCTAATTTGGGCTGTATTGCGTCATTCAAAACAGCCCGTGTGAAGCGGGCTTATTGGTAAAGATACTTTGTAAATAAAATATCTTGCACCATGGTTTGGCCGGTTTCCCGTTTCAATACCGCTTTTAACTGTTCAAAAATCTCTAAACGGATTTCTTCACGACCGGTAATTGATTTAATTTTTTGTTCAGGCTGTTTACTTAAAATACCAATAATGGTGTCTAAGATCATCGGCTCGTGATACTCGATGACTGAGAGCATTTCTTTATTTGGCAGCATCAACTCAATGGAGACTCGCACATAGCCTAAACTGCGGCGATTTTCCGAGACAAAATTCGTCACGATATCCGGCTCAAAACCGTAATAAACCACTTCGGTAGTTGTTTGTTGCGCCGCTGCATTACCAGACAGCAACAGGGCGAAGCATAGACTTTGCAGAATTGATTTCAAAGGCAGAAATTCCGTAACCGTAAAGAGATAACGTTTTTTAATAATATCAGCAGATCCTGAAATTACCTAGTGCACGGGCAATTTGAGCTGAAAAAAATTTAAGCAGTTGCTATGATGCGGCAACTTTTTATAAGGGCTTGATAGCAGAAAACGATGAGTGTTGTTTTATCATTAGAAGAGGCTTGGCAGCATGCGGCCACGTCGCTTTTACCCACATCTTTAGCGCCTTGGCTGTTAGAGTCGGGTTCTTTAACCGCCAGATTAAAAGCGCATAGTACGTCTTTTCGCTTACAAGTTATTGCCGAGACTGCTGCTGAACTGCCGCATTTTCTTCAAGCGAGTTTTCCAAAGCCAGTGCAGCAGTGCGTGTGCCGAGAAGTGTTAATGTGGTGTAACGAACAACCTGTCGTTTATGCTCAAAGCTGGTTACCGGAGCAAAGTATGCAGCACATCCAAGCCTTAGTTGCGCTAGGCGAACAGCCGCTGGGCGAGTTGCTATTTCAATTTGATGATGTCAGCAGAAGCGCTATTGAAGTCGCACAATTAGCCTTAACTAAAGGTTTTGCTGGCGTGGCACCGGGGTATTTTTGGGCGCGACGCTCGGTATTTTCAGTAGCAGAGCAACCGTTATTGGTTGCAGAAGTCTTTTTGCCCGGGGTACTAAATTTATGAGTTGGCAGTTACGTTGGCAGCAGCGGGCTTTTTATAGCCAGTTAATGCGACTAGATAAACCTATTGGTATTTATTTGCTGCTATGGCCAACATGGTGGGCGCTGTGGCTCGCAGCCGAAGGTATACCGTCTTTTAGCATGTGGCTGGTTTTTACATTAGGGGTGATTTTAATGCGCTCAGCCGGTTGCGTGATTAATGATTATGCTGATCGTAAAGTCGATGGTCAGGTAGAACGCACGAAAAACCGACCACTTGCAACTGGCGCGGTCACCGCCCGCGAAGCGTTACAATTGTTTGTAGTACTGCTGGTGCTGGCGGCTAGCTTATTGCTGTTTCTCAATAGGGCCACCCAATTATTGGCATTAGTGGCCGTGCTACTGGCCAGTTGTTACCCCTTTATGAAGCGCTACACTCATTTACCGCAAGTGGTTTTAGGTGCGGCTTACAGTTGGGGTATTCCGATGGCATTTATGGCCTATCAGGGCGAGATCCCCGGTTATGCTTGGGCGTTGTATTTAGCCAATTTATGTTGGACAGTGGCTTATGATACCTACTATGCGCTGGTCGATCGGCCAGACGATTTACAGATTGGCGTAAAATCTACTGCGATTTTGTTTGGTGCCTTCGCGTTACCGATTATTGCCGTGCTGCAACTGATCTTCTTAAGCCTATTAAGCTGGATTGGCTGGCAATTATTATTAGGCTGGCCGTATTATCTGGCTATTGTTGCTACGCTACCGGCTTTTGCTTACCAGCACTGGTTAGCGTATAACAGCAGGCAAGGTGCTTTTAAAGCCTTTTTACATAACCACTATGTGGGTTTAATTATTTTTATTGGGCTTTTTGTGAGCTTTGCTCAATAGAGCCTAGGGGGATTTGCATGAAAGCATGGTTACTGAGTTTCTGTTTGTTATTAACCAGTTGTGCCGCGACAACGCAGACGACACTGCTGACTTTTCCCGCTGCGCGTTTGCAATTAGACTCGGTAACTGTGCCGGTGCAGTTGGCCAATACCCCTACGTTGCGCGCCCAGGGTTTGATGTTTCAACAACAGGCTGAACCCGGTATGTTGCTTCTTTATACCGAGCCACAAGCAATCAGTTTATGGATGCGCAACACAAGCATGCCGTTGGATGTTGCCTTTATTACCGAAGATTGGACTATCCACCATATTCGTCAGCTGCAACCATTTGATGAAACGCCGGTACCCTCTGAGATTGCCATTATTGCGGCATTAGAAATGCCGCAAGGTTGGTTTGCTGCACAAAACCTAGGTAAAGGTACTCCTGTACGTTTACTGGCCGCAGAAGCAAAACCTTAAATGTTAATTAGGCGGATCAATGTGTCCTTGCAGGCTATTATTGCGTCTAAACCAACCGGCAATACTGTAACGCTCGTCTACGGCCGGTAATACTTGATGCGGGAAACGCTCGCTTTCGAACAAAATTAAACTGCCTGCCGTTGGCACAATACTACTGATAAGTTGACCCTCTTCGCTAAACAGTTGTAGCTCGCCACCTTGGCCGACCGTATTCAAATAGCTTACGGTGGTCAGCACCCGGTTAGAGCGGCCGCGGAATGCATCAAGGTGTTTGTGATAAAAGTCGCCTTGGCTATAACGCGCATAGTGACACTCAAAATCAAATAACCCTAAAAAAAATGCCCGATTAAACGCCTGTTGTAGGGCTTGCATTAATTGCAGGTACTGTTGTTGCGCGGTGCTTTGCCCATCAAACCACGCCGTTTTATCACGCCGAATGTCTGCGTTGATGCTATGCGCTTGCTGTCGTCCTACGCCCGCATGCTGCAACTGTTGTTGCTGCAAATCCGCTAATAGCGCTTGATTTAAAGCCGCAGGCACAAATTGAGGGGCTAATACCCATCCCTGTTGGTTAAATTTGTCCAATAAGGGGGCAAATTGCGCAGGGTCAATGCTGAACATGATGAATCTTCTTGGCAAGAGTAACGGGGCGCTAGTTTGCCATAGTACTGAGCCAGACGGTAGTTATTGGCGTATGCTTAAGCAAGGTTTATCAGGAGATCCGATATGCGTATTTGTATCATGGCGGCCGCGTTATTGCTGGCCGGTTGTAGTCAGTCGGTGCAGCAGTATCAAGCCGAAACACCCAAACTTTCGTTAAAAGAATTTTTCTTAGGCAGTGGCAAGGCTTATGGGGTACTGCACGATTGGCGCGGTAAGCAAACATTACGCTTTACTGCAGACTTGTGCGGTGAGTGGCAGGGTGATAAAGGTGACTTATATGAAGTCTTTTATTTTAGCGATGGCCGAGTTGAGCAGCGGCATTGGCAGTTAACGCAATTTGCCGATGGTCGCATAACCGGTTCTGCAGGGGATGTAGTGGGTGCAGCCAATGGCCAGTTGGCCGGTAATAGCTTGTATTGGCAGTATGTATTGCGCATTCCGTATAACGGTGATGAATTAGATGTTACGGTTAAAGATTGGTTGTACTTGGTGGATCAACAAAACCTGATTAACCGCACAACAATGCATAAGTTTGGAATTAAGGTGGCGGAATTAACCTTGTCTATTCAACAGCTAAATCCGCAAGCCAGTTGCAGTAACCTCAAACAGCAGGTTGCTGAACTGGCCAGTAAAAGCTAAAGCAGCTAGCGCGCCGCTTAGCGGCGCGGTTGTGGGAACTTGTCGAAAATGTTCGCAACAACTTGAGCCATTGCTTGGCGTGGCTCTTCTAAATCTTGTCTTTTTAACACGCCTTCAGCAACCCCTTCCCACACCAATTGCTTACGTGCCGCATCAACCACGTCGATATTGACGGTGCCAATTTTGTAACGCACGGTTTCTACTTCTTTTTGATAGTAAGGAAACGGGCTGTAAAAACCACGACGGTAGTGGTAATAGCTATAAGGCGCAAGCGCGGTAGAAGTGGTGGTGCGAATATCAGTGCGTTGCTCTACGTTCGAATTGAAATTGACTAATAACTGCGGGCTTTCTTCAGAAAAGCGATAACCTCGTGCGGTCATTTCAGCTGTGACCGCGGCTTTCAGATGTTGTGTCACCAGCGAAGTATAACCGCCCCGGTCAGTGGCTAACTCGGTCATAAAGCCAAAGGTTTGGTAATTAGCCAGGTTGGCATCGGGGGCTTGATCTGAGCGTACGGTAGGGCCAGTCGCGCAGGCACTAAGGAGCAGCAAACTGCCCGCTGTTACTAAAGTACGCCACATGGTTGAAAAAGATTGTCTGTTCATAAACACCTGCTTACCGTTACTGATACAAAGTATTTTACTGCAAAATGCCCAAGTGCGATCAGCACTTAGCATCGACTGGATCTGGCATTATCTGCACAGGGTATGACTGTTAAAACTACTTAAAGGTTCCTATTATAGCGAATTGCGCCATAATACTGAGCCATAGTTATCATACACTGCGCCGACCTTGGCGTAAGGCATGGTGCAAAAATATTTCGAGGCCAACATGCGGTCAGTGTAAATAGTCGAATATTCTCGCCGATGCTTGCAACATCGATCGCTAACATTAGGCTATAATCGACAACTCACTTAACCACGCTGTCTTTGTCAGTACCCTTAGCAGGATCTTTATGAATCAAAAAGCGAATAACTTTCAATTAATGCGCGAATTATCGTTATATCAACAAGCCGCGATTGCCGCGACGTTAATGGAAAGAATGTTACCGAACTATCAGTTGTTTGCTGAAGTAAGCGAGTTTGGTGACAGCAAGTTGTTACGCAATATTTTAGATCTGTGCTGGGAATGGTTAACGGTAAAAAAAGTTAAAATTAACTTTGAGCGTTTAGCACAAGAGCTCGAGTTGGTGACGCCAGAAGTGAATCATTTTGATATGTTCGGTGTTTATCCGGCGGTTGATTGCGCCACGGCGTTAGATATGATGTTAAATGGTATTTGTCAGCTAGATGCCGCAGAGTTTCTCAATGTCGCTAAAATTTCGCAAGCGACAGTGGCGCGTTTAATTGAATACAACACGGTTGATGAAGATATTACTACCGAAGCCGAGTTGAAGAAGATTGTGCGTGAAGATCCGCTAATGTGCTATGAAATGGAGTGTTTAGCTGAGCTTATCGCGTTAGTAACACCGATGACCGTGATAGGTCGTGAGCAAATGCAAAGCCTTAAGGCCTGGGTAAAAGAGCAGGGGCTGACCAACTTAGCAATGGAATTGCCCCAAAACCCGTCATCAGCCTCTTAACCATAAGCGATACGCTAACTGACCGGCGATATTCTCTTTTAATAAGCGCCAATTCGCCGGTATGCTTTCTAATGTCAGTTCCTTTTCTGTTTCCAGATAAATCAGCGCATTTTCAGCCAACCAACCTTGTTGTTCTAATGCTGCACAGCATGGCTGCGCTAAATTCTGGCGAAAGGGTGGGTCAATCAACACTAAATTATATTGGCGTAGCGCCGGGCGCTGTAACCACAATAAACAATCTTGATTTAACACCTCAGCGTTGCTGGCGTCGAGCTGGCGTAAATGCTGCTGTAATTGTTTAGCCAAGTTGGGCGCCTTTTCAACTAAGGTTACAAAGGCCGCATGCCGCGATAGGGCTTCTAAACCTAAACTGCCACTGCCGGCGAAACAATCTAGCACAGTGCTTTGTGCAGTATCGTGCATCAACCAGTTAAATAGCGTTTCTTTTACGCGATCGGTGGTTGGGCGCAAACCCAGAGCATCGGCTACCGGCAGCTTTTTACCGCGCCATTTGCCACTGATAATTCTGACAAAGCCAGGTTGTGCTGCCTTAGCCGCATGCGTTTTCAGTTGTTTCATCTATTGCATTTTGCCTTGCTGATAAAGGTGTTAGTATAAAGCCAATTTTATCCTAGTTTTCCGACTCTGACACAAAAGCATATGACAAAACAAAATAAACTCTTCTCCTGGTTAGGTTTTGGTAAGAAAAATAACCCACCGGCCGATGCCCCTGCCGCTGATACCACCTTAAACGATGCAACGCCTACGGCAGTTGAACCTGCTGCTGAGCCTTTCTTAACGCCCACCCAGCCTAACGCCGATAACGCACCAGAGACGGCTGCTGCAGAGCCTGCCGTAACGGATGCCACTCCAGCATCTGATGTGCAAGTACTGTCAGAACCCACTGCTGTGACGGCGGCGTTAAAACCAGCAGAGAGCGTCGCAGAGCCAACGCCTGTCGAAGCCGCTCCTGTAAAATCTGCCGAGGTTGAGCAAGCCGCCACTAAACCTCAAGCCGAGGTGGAGACTTCAAGCCAGCATGCTGCAGTTTCATCTGATGTTGCAGTCAGCGCTGAAAACAATGCAGAGCCCATCGCTGCCGCACAGACACAGAAAAAACCGGGCTTTTTCACACGCTTAAAACAAGGCTTAGCAAAAACCAGCCAAAACCTCGGCGCCGGTTTAGCGGGTTTGTTTGTCGGTAAGAAAATCGATGAAGAGTTGTACGAAGAATTAGAAACGCAGCTATTACTGGCTGATGTGGGCATGGACACGACACAAAAGCTGATTAAACAACTCACTACACATGCCGATCGCAAAGCATTAAAAGATGCGGGTTTATTATTTGATAAACTGCAACTGGATATGGCAACGTTATTACACGATGTGGAACAGCCTTTAATCCCAGAAAACAGCAGTGGCCCCTTTGTTATTTTAATGGTTGGCGTTAACGGTGTGGGTAAAACCACCACTATCGGAAAAATGGCACAGCAATTTAAACAGCAAGGTAAGAGCGTAATGTTAGCCGCCGGTGATACCTTTCGCGCCGCTGCGGTAGAGCAATTGCAAGTGTGGGGAGAGCGTAACAAGATCCCCGTTATTGCACAGCATACCGGTGCCGACAGTGCCTCTGTTATTTTTGATGCTTATCAAGCGGCTAAAGCGCGTAAAGTGGATATTTTAATCGCTGATACCGCAGGGCGTTTACAAAATAAAGCGCACTTAATGGAAGAGTTGAAGAAAATCGTACGCGTGCTGCAAAAAATTGATGTGCAGGCACCACATGAAGTGATGCTAACGTTAGATGCTGGCACCGGCCAAAATGCGCTAAGCCAAGCCAAGTTATTTAATGAGGCTGTGCCGCTAACGGGCATTAGTTTAACTAAGCTAGATGGCACAGCCAAAGGCGGGGTGATTTTCGCAATTGCGGATCAGTTTAAAGTGCCGATCCGTTTTATCGGTGTAGGCGAAGCCATTGATGACTTGCGGCAGTTTGCAGCTAAAGATTTTATCCGGGCGTTATTTAATAAGGACTAAACCGCATGTTGCAGTTTGATCATGTCAGCAAAAGTTATCCCGGCGGTTTTGTGGCGCTTGAGCGTATCAATTTCCGCATCGCCAAAGGCGAAATGGTGTTTTTAACTGGCCATTCTGGTGCGGGTAAAAGTACCATTTTAAAGCTGATTAGCATGATCGAGCGCCCTAGCACCGGGCGGGTAATGATCAATAATATTGATTTAAGCCGTTTAAAGCGTAGCCAAGTTCCATATGTTCGCCGCGATGTAGGTATTATTTTCCAGAACCACCGCTTATTAATGAATCATACCGTTTTTGATAATGTCGCCTTACCCTTAGTCATTGAAGGCTTTACAGGCAAAGAGATGGTTAAACGTGTGCATGCTGCTCTCGATAAAGTAGGGCTGTTAGATAAGCAACGTTGTTTGCCTGAAACCTTATCAGGCGGTGAGCAACAACGTGTCGGCATTGCTCGGGCGGTAGTAAATAAGCCGCCGCTGTTACTCGCAGACGAGCCTACCGGTAACCTTGATCCCGAATTATCACGCGATATTATGCAAGTCTTTGAAGCCTTTAATCAGGTTGGTGTGTCTGTATTGGTAGCAACCCACGATTTGGGGCTGATTGCGCGAATGCGTTATCGTACTTTGACCTTAAAGCAAGGGCGCATGATCAACGATGATCTGAACCCAACGAGGATTCAAGTATGAGTATTTTGTTCAGTGGCCGCGCTACGGGAGCGAAGGCTAACCGTATTAGCTTGGTGCGCCGTTTTCTGATGTTTTTTGTGCATCATATCCGCCAAGCTTTAAGTAGCTTAGGTGAGTTATGGCGTACGCCTGCGGCCTCGTTTTTAACCATTATTGTGCTGGGGCTCAGTTTAACCTTACCGGTTACGTTGCACTTATTGGTCAAGAACGCCCAGCAAATCAGTAATAGCTTTGCTAAAGCTGCTGAAATTAATTTATTTATTCGGGAGGACGCATCGGCGGCGCAAATTCAAAGCCTGCAAACTATTTTAAAAGCCGATCCACAGATCACCGCGGTTAGGCATATCAATAAAGCCGATGCGATGGCTGAATTTCAAGCCGCTTCTAGCTTTGGTGAAGCCCTGAATTACCTCACAGAAAATCCGTTGCCAGATGTGTTAGTGGTTATGCCCGCGAACACTGAGCCTGCGGCAGCGCGGGCCTTAATGCAACAATTAGCGGCTGAGCGCATCGTTGAGTTCGCTAAACTGGATTTGGAGTGGCTAACCCGCTTAGAAGCGGTGGTGCGCTTGATGCAGCAAGCCGTGATTGCCATCGCATTATTATTACTCAGCGCAGTTCTGTTTATTGTGAGTAATACTATTCGTTTATCGATTATCAGCAAACAAGCTGAAATTGAAGTGATGAAATTGGTCGGCGCCACTGATAGTTTTATTCAGCGCCCTTTTTTATACACGGGTTTATGGTTTGGCGTGCTAGGCGGATTATTAGCGTTTTTGGTGTCTGAAACCTTGCTTTGGGGGTTACGGGGAGCCATCAGTGATATCACCAGTCTTTATCAGAGCGACTTTCAATTACAGGCGATGAATCTATACGAATTTTTCGGTGTTATTTTACTGGCGGTATCCTTAGGTGTTGGCGGTTCTTACCTTTCGGTACGCCGACATATTCGGGCGATTGAGCCATCTGGCCCATAGTACTAAAAGTGCTTAAAAAGTTATTAGTTATAAAAAGCAGATCTTAAAAAAGCTGATCTAGGATTAGCACTCTCTCGTAAAGAGTGCTAATATCTTCCCATAGTTTGTTTTAAGGATGCGCAAAACCATGACACAATCAGCTTATATGCCACTTTCTGTAGCTGCCAGCGGTAGTCTGGAAGCCTACACTCATTCTGTTAGTTCAATTCCAATGCTAACGGCTGAGCAAGAGCGCCATCTGGCAGAGCGTCTTCATGAAGACGGCGATTTAGAAGCTGCCCGTCAACTTATTATGTCTCACCTACGCTTTGTAGTGCACATTGCGCGTAGCTATTCAGGATATGGCTTACCGGTAAGTGATTTAATTCAAGAAGGCAATATTGGCCTGATGAAAGCCGTTAAGCGTTTTGATCCTGCAGTAGGCGTACGCTTAGTGTCTTTTGCTGTGCACTGGATTAAAGCCGAAATTCATGAATATGTGCTGAAAAACTGGCGCATTGTGAAAATTGCCACTACTAAAGCCCAGCGTAAATTATTCTTTAACTTGCGCAAATCGAAAAAGCATCTGGGTTGGTTTAACCAAGACGAAGTAAAAAACGTTGCTGAGTCGCTAGGGGTAGCCGAGCACGAAGTGCGTGAAATGGAATCTCGTATGAGTAACTACGATATGCCGTTTGATGCCCCCGATGAAGATGATGATAGTAGCTACACGGCACCAGTGTATTATCTGCAAGATAAAAGTTCTGATCTGGCCGAGCAAGTAGCCGATGAACAGTGGGATACTGCCGCAGTGGATCGTTTACAAGCAGCTATGCGCACTCTTGATGATCGCAGCCAAGATATCGTGCGCGCACGTTGGTTAGACAATCAAAAACTCACTCTGCAAGAGTTAGCTGAGCGTTATCAAGTGTCTGCTGAGCGAGTTCGCCAGCTAGAGAAAAACGCCATGAAAAAGCTGCATCAAGCTTTAGTTAGTTAAGTTTTTTGTGCTGTAAAGCAGCACTAAAAAGATAAACCCGCGATAATCACTGAGTGATGCGCGGGTTTTTTATTAATTAATTATCTAGTTTATTATTAAGCCTTTTCGCCGTTGGCGAGTAACTTGCTTTTGTTTCGCCAAAAGAAAGTCACCAAAGATATTACAGGCTCACGTTGCGGCAAAGCCCGTTAAATTTTGCCCACCCAAAGCGACGAGGTAACTCGCTCGGCGCTACCGCTTCTCACTCAAACACCCCTCGTCTTAACACCTTGAGCGCGCAAACTTGCTCGGCTTACAACGTAATGGGATTAACAGCATAGACACTTCGGATTGATGCGGGCGACAACAGCGAAGTAAACTTTGGCTGGAGACGTCTTTTTCAGGGATGAAAAAGAGGAGCGTACAAGGATGTATTTAAAGCGTGCTCCAGCCGAAGCTTTACGCAGCGTTTAACGTTTTCGCCGTTGGCGAGTAACTTGCTTTTGTTTCGCCAAAAGAAAGTCACCAAAGATATTACAGGCTCACGTTGCGGCAAAGCCCGTTAAATTTTGCCCACCCAAGGCGACGAGGTAACTCGCTCGGCGCTACCTCGCCTCGTTCAAACACCCCTCGTCTTAACACCTTAGGCGCGCAAACTTGCTCGGCTTGCAACGAAATTGGGTAAATAATTAGCGGGGGATAGGCAAAGACCCTATCGTTAAAAGCGGAGTTAACAGCAAAATATGATGAATGGATTTAATGACCAATTTAAAAACGTTTTTCAGTATTTATAGATCATTCACGTGGCTTTTTTAGTTCGGTTTCTAACCATGCCAGCAGCATTTTGCCATCTTTATTAATTCGAATGGGCATGGTTAACTCTTTAGGGTGATATCGGATCCCGGCATTCACAAAAATACTGTTTTCAACAATTGCCACTGCCTTACAGCCTGCATTTTGCAGTTTGACGTAACTTGACATCATTTCTACGATAGCATTATGGACAATACCTGCAGATTCTTCAGGGTTTTGGAACAGTACCCACTCATCCATACTCGATGCCAATACTAGAATATCATGGGTAAGTTTTCTCACCCCTTCAATGTTAAACCCTTGTGAGTAATCACAGAAAATAATCTGTCCACTGACCGACAGTGAATAATTACCATGCGCGGTGTCCATAAAAGTTACCCTACTGACGTTACGAAACGGTTTACACAGCAATCGATTAATACATCATACAGAGTGCATAAAATTACCCATGTCAAATATAGAGCAGTTTGCTTGTAGCGTTAAAGAAAAGCTCATCGATTAGGCGTTTACCATAGTACTTATCAGCAAAATTAAGTTTAGCTAGAGCACATCGGAGCGGCGCCGATAGCACCATGCTAGATATGACACTCGTAGCCCTTGGTAGAAACTTTCTTAACATTGCCTTGGCCGCAAGCTGCTATTGCCATTGTTGCATGCTTTTTCACTAATTCCGATGAGGTGAACGTGTCTTTGTTAAGGTGAGCGGCGCAACCATTAATGAAAACAAAAGTAGCCAAAACTATGCCTATTTTTAAAATATTATCTATTTTGTTCAAATCACTTTTCCTTGTAAAAAAACATAGCATTGTAACTTGTTGCTATCCAAGCGACCGCAGGCCATGCATTTAAAACCACCTAATGTTTTGTATTTGATCCTAAATGACGATTCATCATGATTGCCTTATCTTAAGTTCAACCTTGCTAAGTTAAAGAAGACCCCATACCCACCCTCAGCGTGTAAACGTCAATGTTTTTGGGAGTAACAGTAATGAGTACTTTGTTCTAATGTACACAATACAGGGGATAACAATAACTGAAGGAGTCGAACCTTCGAGGCATGCCCCTACACCTCACCGTATTACAACTTAACCCAGTTGACGGGAAACATTCGCCCGAATACAAACCTACCGTACTTCTTTACTCGATCAAATCTTCAGTCCAGTTTAATGCTTGTATCCTTACGTCAAGCTCACGGAACTGCTTAGCAAAGTCGTCAGCCTGTTTCTGAATACTCTTGACGTCTACAGCAGGCATAAACTTGATCTCTAGCTTTTTATAACGATCTTGAGAAACGGTAGCCTGTTTGGCTAACTCTCTGTAGAGATCTCGCAAAGAAGCCAGCTGCTCTCGCTCGGCTAGGATGTCAGCCATTGTATTATTTTGCTCAAACTTCAAAACATTGTTTGTTTTATTTATTTTTTTTACCAATACAACTAGCTCTTTCGAAGCCTGATCTAACTCTAAAAGTAGCTCATTTGGATCTTCAGCAGGTTTTTCATCAACCTGGATCTTTGCATTCCTCAAGATCCGTTCTTTTAATTGGTTTACCTTTCTTTGTAAGTCGGCTCTGATACTTAATGCTTCTGCGAGTTTCAAATTTATCTCCTTAAAAGGCTAACGCTTTGCTATTTTGCTGCTGCAGCGTAGGCAGTCTAGTGAAAGCCACGCTTCTTTGGCCTAAACGAATTTATATGGATGCACCAAAAAATACAGACTCTGCTTACATCCTAGCGTAATTGTCAAAGTCAGCTCCTTTGAACCACCTAACACAAGCGATGTATGAGCAAAAGCCAACTGTTATTCGTCTTGATTTAACAGCCTGTTAGGTTATTTTTTATATTTTTGAGAATTAGATTAACTACCGCAACTAGTGAGATTAACACTGTGATAGCCCAAATAAAGATGACCAAACCATAAATTGATGTATCGCCGTGTATTCCTTGAATATTGGTTGCAGATAAAAACACACCAACGATACTAACAGGAAGGACTATAAGACCAGCGATAGCATTGTAATATGCTACCTTTTCAAAATACGATTGATACTTTCTGTAACAAATTAGGCAACCAATATTGGCGCAAACAATAATAAACAAAATCAATTTAAGCATTAAACAAGTCCATTTAAATAATCAAAAATATAATTTTAATTAACCCATCAGGTCTTATGTTGATCTCTTAGTCGTATCTGCAAGGCCAAGTAAGTTTATACTTATAAGTTTACTTAAAGTAAACAACTTGAATGGCATGCTAAGTATTTAATTCACTTAAAATTCACCATAATACTGCTGACTCACCAGCGGCACACAAGCCAATAATCGTTTTTAATACAAATTATCTTCCCTGAATAACCTTAATTCAGGCCATAACTTCATCGCTGTTGTCTTGTGATAGCATTGTTTGGATTAAGTCGTCGCAGTAGCGACGAAAATCAGCGTAATACTGGCATTGTGCTTGAACATTCCATAGAACACGTTGGCGTTATGCGATATATTCAAGCAGCAAAAAATAAATACAGATAAAAACAGTTTTATTGCAGGGTGTGGCAACTTAACACCCGGTTGGCGCAAAGCGCGACCCACCACAACTCAAGTTCAGGTTAATTACATAATTATAAAAAAGGTTGTTTTATGGCTATACGCGGAGAGTTCTCATCGAGGATCGGCTTTGTGCTGGCAGCGTCAGGTTCAGCTGTTGGTTTGGGAAATATTTGGGGCTTCCCATCGCAGGTAGCCAGTAATGGCGGCGCCGCATTCGTTTTAATGTACCTACTATTAGCGTTTTTATTGGCATACCCAGTATTGATGGCAGAGTTATTAATTGGCCGTGCCACCAAGTCGAATGTGGTCGATGCCTTAGGTCAGGTGTCGCGGGGTATTTCTGGCCGAGCAGTCGGGGTGATGGGTCTGATCACGGTATCACTGATTTTGGCGTTTTATGGCATTGTCGGTGGCTGGATGATTTCCTATGCGCTGGAAGCCGTCGCTAATATTGCTGGTTTAACTGACTTGGCTAACTGGCTGGTCACCTTTTCGTTAGAGCGCAACCTGCTATTTTGTGCGTTCTTTATGTTGCTAACCGTGGGTATTGTCAGCGGCGGCGTGGTAGATGGTATCGAACGTTGGTCAGTTCGCTTAATGCCAACCTTGTTCGTCATTATGTTGTTGTTGTTTGCTTATGTTATGACGCAAGACGGCGCAATGGATGGTTTAAAAGTGTATCTGTTGCCTGACTTTGCCGAAGTGCTTAATCCTAACTTGCTGATCAGCGCGATGGGCCAAGCCTTTTTCTCCATGTCGTTAGGGGTGGGTACTATGCTGATTTATGGCTCTTACGTGAGCCATAGTGAAAACTTACCGCGCCTAGGGGCGGCCGTATCTTTAATTGATATCGGTGTTGCGGTACTGGCAGGCTTAGTGATTATTCCTGCTATGTATGTAGCACTTAATAACGGAGTCGAAATTTTCAATGAAAGTGGCCAGTTGCTTGCTGAAGATACCTTAATTTTTACCGTGTTACCGTCACTGTTTAACACGATGGGCTTGGTCGGGTTGTTCGTTGGCCTAACGTTCTTCTTATTGATGTCGATTGCGGCCCTTACGTCGTCTATTTCAATGTTAGAAGTACCGGTATCTTACGTGGTTGAACACCAAAAAGTGGCTCGTAAGAAAGCCGTATGGTTAGTCGCAGCGATTATTTTTATTGCTAGCGCGACTATTTTGCTGAATTTTGACAGTTTGTTTGGCTTCGTGATTACCCTAACTACGCGTTACAGCCAGCCACTGCTCGGTTTAATGCTGTGCATTTTTGCTGGCTGGATCTGGCATCGTAATGACATTTTACAAGACTTAAAAACCGCCGATGCGAATGCGGAATACAGTTGGTTCTGGCGCATTTGGCCCTGGTATGTGAAATTTGTTTGTCCGCTGGTGATCGCTGTGATGTTTTACCGGTCGTTATAATGGCGATCTGCTAAGCTTATTTAACCAAGCCTAAGCCATTGCTTAGGCTTTTTTTTAATGGAGCTTTTTTATGAGTGTCGGCTGTTTTTCAATCAGTTTAGCGGTAAAAGATTTAGCGGTATCACAAGCATTTTATGAAAAGCTAGGTTTTACGGTGTATGCCGGTGAGCTGGTGCACCGTTTTCTTATTATGAAAAATGGCGACACCAATATTGGGCTGTTTCAAGGTATGTTTGAACACAACATCATGACCTTTAATCCGGGATGGGATCAACATGCGCAAGCGTTGCCTAGTTTTACGGATGTGCGTCAAATTGCTGAGCAATTAACGGCGCAAGGCATCGAGCTTAGTCAACAGCAGTTGAAAAATGAACGTGGCCCAGGCAGTTTTGCAGTGACCGATCCTGATGGTAATTCTATCTTGTTTGATCAACACGTTTAAACCGCAACAGACCATTCTGGCTGCACGTAGGCGTTAAGTGGGTAAACGGCGTTACTGCAGCGCATTGACGCCTTTAGGCTTGATAGCAGAGCGCGTGAAATGGGCTTTAGTTTATTCTTCAGGGCTATAACTGGCTGGCTCGGTAAAACCGGCAGCGATCACTTGATGACTTTCAGGCAACAGTGCGGAGATCCCAACTAATTCGATACCTTCTGCTTGTAGCTGCGGTAAGCGTTGTTGTAAAAAACGATAAGTCTCAGGGTAGGGGTGGCCGATAGCAATAGCGGTTTCATGGCGCCGGGCAATTTGCAGCAATTGCTTAAATTGCTTTTCTAGCGCTTGTTGGTTTTGTTCGTTATCCAAAAAGACATGCCGCGATAAAATGGTCACGTTGTATTGTTTCGCATAACGGCGTGCGGTGCTCTGCGGTGTGGTAAGGCTATCAATAAAAAATAGCTGACGTTGTTGCAAATATTCCATGGTCCACGCCATGGGTTGCTCTAAGGCAGTAAACAGGCTACCCATATGGTTATTAATACCAATCGCATAAGGAATATCAGCCAGCGCTTGTTGCAGCGTCAATTGCACTTGCTGTTTCGACATTTCTTGCGTTAAGGCACCAGGGCCTAAACTGTTACGATGAGTGGCTTCCATCGGCATATGCAGCATCACGTCTTTTTGTAACATAAAGGCTTGTTCGGCCGCTTGTTTGCCATAAGGGGTATGCGGTAATACGGCGTAAGTTAGCTGATAGGGTAATTCGACCATTTTCAGATCGTTACGTTGATAGCCAATATCATCGATGATAATGGCAATGCGGGGTGCTGCTGCGGTAACCGAGCTCACACAAAGTAAAACAGCAGACAGCAACAAACTCAAACGCACGACAACACTTTCCTTTTTAATGCCGGGACTCCGACAGCTTTAACACTTTAATAGATTATGGCGAATAGTAAGCGTTAAAGATGATTTTAAACAGTTATTTATTGACGAGAAAGCCAGCTTAAGGGATTAACCGCTTCCCCTTTTTCGCGGATCTCGAAATATAACCCCGCGTCGGCTTGGCCACCACTGGCGCCGACCAATGCAATCGCTTCACCACTCGTTACCTGTGCTCCTGGTTGTTTTAACAGATTTTGATTATGGCCGTATAACGACATAAATCCTGCACCATGATCTAATACGATAACCCAGCCATAGCCTTTTAACCAATCAGCATAAATCACACGGCCATCGGCGATAGCTTGCACGTTACTGCCATTTATGCCGCGGATCAGGATGCCACGAGAGGGCATACCACCTTGCCGATTTTGCCCAAAACGTTGCAACAACTGACCTTTTAAGGGCCATGGAAAACGACCTTTACCACTGCTGAGGCCGCTCATATCTTTGTTCAGATCAGCAAGGCGGCGTAATTCGTTGATCGTATTTTGCAGGCTGCTTTCATTTTGGCGTAGGTAGCTAAGCTGATTGCCTTGTTGTTTCAGTAAGGCTTGTAATTGTTGAACTGAATCTTGTTGGCTGCTACGTGCACTTTGTAATTGTTGCTGCTGCTTTTCTAAGGCGCTTAATTCGCGGGCTAATAATTGCTGCTGCTCATCGAGTTTGGCCATAATATGGGCCAAATCTTGCGCCGTTTGATTGATCTTGGCTAATTGCCGAATGCGCGCTTGGTTAAAGTACTGATAGTAAGTCAGTACGCGCTCTAATTTGCCGGTATCTTGTTGATTCAACAGCAAACGAGAATAATCATGCTGCCCCATACTGTAAGCACTTTTTAATTGGGCGGCAAGTAGCGTTTGTTGTTCATTTAATTGTTGCTGCAATTTAGCTTGTTGTTTTTCTAGCTTAGCGCTTTCTTGTTCAAGCTGTTGTTTACGTTGGCTGGTTTGCCGAACTTTGCCTGAAGCCTCCGCCAGGGCTCTGTCTGCTTGTTGCAGTTTTTGCTCCGCTTGTTGCAATTGGCGTTGCTGCTGTTTTACTTGCTGTTCGGTACGCTTAATTTGATTTTGCAGTTGCTGTAATTCACGCTCGGCTTGCGGTTTTTGTTGCGCCTGCGCCGTGCTGAAAAACACACAGCAAAACACCAGCAGCCCAAGCTGCCAAATAATAAAGGGTGTCTTGCTGTGCGATGGTGGCATTTAGTTAACTTGCATCAACACTTTGCCGGTCATCTCATCTGGTTTTGGCATACCCATCAGATGCAGCATGGTCGGTGCAATATCACTGAGTACACCGCCTTCGATAACTTTAGCCTGACGCCCTACATAAATTAACGGCACTGGACCGCTGGTATGGGCGGTATGAGCTTGACCAGATTGCGGATCTTGCATCATTTCAGCGTTACCATGATCTGCGGTAATTAAGCATTCGCCACCGACTTCTTGCAAGGCGGCTACCACTCTGCCAATACAGCTATCAACGGCTTCAACGGCTTTAATTGCGGCACTCATAATACCGGTATGGCCAACCATATCGCCATTCGGATAATTACAAATGATCGCATCAAACTTACCGCCGTGAATGGCCGCGACCAGTTTGTCGGTTAATTCGGTTGAGTTCATTTCTGGCTGCAGATCGTAAGTCGCGACCTGCGGCGATGGAATTAAAATCCGCTCTTCGCCGTCAAACAGGTCTTCACGTCCTCCGCTAAAGAAGAAGGTAACGTGCGCATATTTTTCCGTTTCAGAAATACGCAACTGCGTTTTTTGATGCTTGGCTAACCATTCGCCTAACACATTATTAAGGCTTTCTGGTGGATAAGCGACCGGCGCGGGAATATCGGCAGCATATTCGGTCAGCATGACAAAGCTGCTGAGTTTAGGCTGATGCTGGCGCACAAAACCATCGAAGTTGGCATCCACAAAGGCGTGGCTAAATTGTCTGGCCCGATCGGCGCGGAAATTCATAAAAATGAGGGCATCGCCGTCTTGCATACTGATGGTTTGTTGATCGCCGGTGCGGATGGCAGAGGCTTTAACAAATTCATCGTTCTCATCGCGCTGATAAGCGGCGGCAAGTGCTGCAGAGGCACTATCATATTGATAAATACCTTTGCCTTGGGTTAGTAGGTCATAGGCTTGTTGCACACGGTCCCAGCGCTTGTCGCGGTCCATGGCATAGTAACGACCAATAATTGAAGCAATTTGTCCTTTACCCGAAGTGGCAAAGTGTTCTTCAAACACTTTGATTGAAGCCTCAGCACTGCGAGGAGGGGTATCGCGGCCATCTAAAAACGCATGCACATAGATGCGGCTGGCGCCTTGCTGTTCTGCCAACTTTACCATGGCCAGTAGGTGTTCTTCGTGGCTGTGCACACCACCGGGTGATAGCAGCCCCATAATATGCACCGCTTTCTCTGCGGCCACGGCTTTTTGCACCGCTGTTACTAAAGTTGGGTTTTCAAAGAAATCACCATCGGCAATGGCTTTGGTAATGCGAGTAAAGTCTTGATAAACAATACGGCCTGAGCCTAAGTTAACGTGGCCCACTTCAGAGTTGCCCATTTGCCCATCGGGCAAACCAACATCTAAACCCGAACCCGAAATTAAACTGTGAGGGTAGTCTTGCCATAGTTTGTCTATCACCGGGGTATTAGCCTGAGCAATGGCGTTGTTGTCGGTTTGTTCGCGATAACCCCAACCGTCGAGAATTAATAAGACTAAAGGTTTTTTAGCTGGGTGCATACAAACTCCATGAACAAAATAGCAGGTAATGAGGATGAGCCATTATCTTACCGATTTTTTGTTAATTCTCCAGTGATCATTCGTTTTCTAACGCTTGCTGAGTGCTTTTAAACCGATTTTTAGCTGTGGATTTTATGTAAAATCGGTATACTCAGCGCTGTTTTGTTTTCAACGAGAAGAATATTGACGTTATGGATCAAGTTATCGAATTTATCAGCAATCATCCGCTGCTGAGCGGCGTTTGGGCATTATTGGTGGTGTTAATTGTGGGCAGCTGGATCAGTTCGTTGCTTTCTGCCATTAAGCCGGTGTCGCCAACCCAACTGACTTTAGCGGTAAACCGTGAAAATGCCGTAGTAGTCGATATCCGCACAGAAGCTGAATTTGCTAAAGGGCATATTACCGATGCCAAGCACCTAACGCAGGCACAAATTGATAAGCAACAGCTGGCAGGCCTTGAAAAGCAAAAAGATGCGCCCATTATTGTAGTATGTCAAACCGGCATGACCGCAAATCGAGCGGCATCAGCTCTGGCTAAGCAAGGCTTTACCAAAGTCTCTACGCTACAAGGTGGTATGAGTGCTTGGACAGGCGCTAGCTTACCCGTAGTGAAATCGAAGAGGTAATAATGGCAGAAGTGACTATTTACACTAAGGCGTATTGTCCTTATTGTGTTCGGGCTATCATGTTATTACGCGAGAAGAAAGTTGCGTATCAAGAAGTCAGAATTGATGTTGAAACCGAGCGTCGAGCTGAAATGATCGAACGCGCCGGTGGACGCAGTACCGTACCACAAATTTTTATTGCCAATCAGCATATTGGCGGTTGCGACGATATGTTTGCGCTGGAATCAGCTGGCAAACTCGACTCATTACTACAAGCATAACATTAACATAGGATTTATCATGGCCGAACAACAAGCAAACGGCGTTGCAGCAGATCAAACTGCACAGGGTCTACAATTTGCCATTCAGCGTATTTTTGTTAAGGATGTTTCATTTGAAGCACCAAACGCACCTGCTATTTTCCGTAAAGAATGGAAACCAGAAGTTAAGTTAGATCTGGATACCCGCAGCGACAAAATTGAAGATAACGTTTATCAAGTTATTTTATCTTTAACAGTAACCACCACTGTCGGTGATGAAACAGCTTTCTTATGCGAAGTGCAACAGGCGGGTATCTTCTCTATTGGTGAAATGGAAGAAGCGCAAATGGCTCACATGTTAGCGTCATTCTGCCCGAACATTCTGTTCCCTTATGCCCGTGAAGCTGTTTCAAACTTAGTTAACCGTGGTACTTTCCCACAGTTAAACTTAGCGCCAGTGAATTTTGATGCCTTATTTGCGCAATATTTGCAGCAACGTCAGGCTGAATCACCACAACTGAACGCGTAATGTTGCAGCCTTCTGCTATTACCGTTATTGGCGCGGGGTCTTATGGCACCGCGCTCGCTATTTGTTTGGCGCGTAACGGCAACCCTATTACCTTGTGGGGTCGTAACGCCGCCGAAATGGCTTTAATGCAGCAACAAGGTGAAAACCAAAAATATCTGCCTGGCATTGCCTTACCGAAAACTTTGCAAGTGACCGCGGATTTAACGGCTGCCGTGCAAACGAGCAATGATATTTTGATGGTAGTACCTAGTCATGCTTTCGCCGCTACGCTTCAGCAAATTAAGCCATTACTCACTGCAAAATCCCGAGTGGCTTGGGCCACAAAAGGCTTAGAGCCTGATACTGGGCGTTTATTACAAGATGTCGCCCGCGATATCTTGGGTGAGCAAATTGCCTTAGCGGTGTTATCCGGCCCTACCTTTGCAAAAGAGATGGCCGCAGGTTTACCTACCGCTATTTCATTATCTTCCAGCGATGCTGTTTTTATTCAAGAATTATCTGATTTATTGCACTGCGCGAAAACGTTTCGCGTTTATACCAACCCCGACTTTATTGGTGTGCAGTTGGGCGGTGCGGTAAAAAATGTTATTGCCATTGGCGCAGGTATGGCCGATGGCATTGGCTTTGGTGCCAATGCGCGGACTGCACTGATTACCCGTGGTTTAGCCGAGATGTGTCGTTTAGGCTGTGCTATGGGGGCGCAAAAAGATACCTTTATGGGTATGGCCGGGTTAGGCGATTTAGTCTTAACCTGCACCGACAATCAATCGCGTAATCGGCGTTTCGGCTTATTGTTAGGCGAGGGTAAGTCTGTCGCTGAAGCCATTGAGAGCATTGGCCAAGTGGTTGAAGGTTACCGCAATACCAAAGAGGTGTTTAACTTAGCTGCACGTATGGGCGTGGAAATGCCCATAACAGAGCAAGTGTACAAGGTGTTGTATGAAGGTAAGGATGCGCGCTTAGCAGCCCAACACTTGTTAGGCCGCGAGCGCAAAGACGAAACTAGCCACTAGCCAGGTTCGTGTTGTTCAGCAGGTTATTTTCTTTTAGTAATAATTGACCAATTTCATCAGCGGGCACGGCTTTACTAAAGCGGTGACCTTGCTGATTATCACAGCCCATCACATGCAGCAAATATGCCTGCATCTCTGTTTCGATATTCGTCGCGGTAACATCCAGAGTCAGGTAATTGGCTAAGCGGATTAACGTTGCACAGATATTACGTTGCTGTTCTTGCTGTTCAATATACTTGGTTAGCGTGGGCGATAATTTCACACCATGCAGTGGATGTTGCCGTAACTGGGTTAAAGAGGACACCCCTTCACCAAAGTTATCTAAAATTAAACGAAAGCCCATCTTATCCAAGCTATGCATCCGTTCACGTAACCACACCGTGGGTTGAGTAAAAATCGTCTCGGGTAATTCTAATTCAAATAAACTGGCGCTAACCTCGGCATCTTGCAAGGTGTTTTGCATAAAGCGCAAGAAGTCAGCTTGCTCGAATTGTTGGTTAGAAATGTTTAGTGCTAAACGGCCACGCATTAACCCGGTTTGTTGCCAGTATTTCACTTGCTGACAGGCTTTACGGAACACCAGGCGATCCAAACTAATAATGAGGCCGGTTTCTTCTACTAAGGGCATAAAGGTTGGTGGCGGTAACATGCCGCGACGAGGGCTAGGCCAGCGCAGCAGGGCTTCGTAACCGATAATCCGATTACTGCTAATGCTGAACTTAGGTTGGTAATACAACTCGAATTCGCCTTGGGCAGCACTGCGATATAATTCGGTTTCCATGGCTAAATAATCTGGGGCTTGTTCTTGGCTGCCGCTATCGGCAAAGCACAGATTGTTTTGGCCTTGTTGTGAAGCTTTATACGCCGCTTTTTCAGCACTGTTCAAGAGGCTTTCGGCATCGATACCGTCGTTCGGGCTGATACTGATACCTAGGTGGGCAAAGACCTCAATAGCCTTGCTGTCATCGCTGCCGGGCTGATTAATGCCGGCTAAAATTTTGTGTGCTAGCTGGTTTAAATAAATGCTGCTGTTGTGGTTACACAGATGGGGCGGTACTAAGACCACAAAGCCATCGGTTTTATAGCGAGCTAACAGCAGTTTTCGTGGTAGCACCTGTTGTAGCTTGGCCGCAATTTCTGGCAGTTGTTGCTGTAATTTGGCTTCATTGTGTTTGCTGTCATAGCTGGGTGTTAGGTGAATAAAAATGACCGCGGCTGAAGGATAATGAGCATCACAGCTTTGTAATACCATTTTCAGTAATTCATCAAACACTTTGTTATTGGGCAATAAGGTCAAACTATCACGGGTTTGTTGCTGCAACTGTAACTGATTTTCTTTGCGCAGTTCGCTGATGTTTTGGCCATACATAAGGTAAGTTGTATTACGCACGTTATCCGGCTGCACACTGTGAATACTTAGCTCAAAGGCTTCGCGTTGCCGCTCATTTAATAGCCAAGCTTCGCCTTGCCACTTTCCATTTGTGCGTAAAGCCAGTTTAATGTCGTTGTCCAATAATGTTTTGCCATCAGGATCGGCATATAAATTGAGCGGAGCAGAAATAGTTACGCTGTCATCGGCTTTTAATAAACGCTTTAGCGTGCCGCTACCATTGCGCAGCACCAAGTTTTTATCCAATACAGCAATAACGCCTGAAGTTTCACTGAGCAGATCACTAAAACTGGTGCGAAATTGCTTGAGCTTATGACTTTTTATCGCCAAGCTGCGCATGGTTAAGATCAAGGCCACTACCAGTAGACAGATTGTCAAGGTAGAGAGCAAAAAGGCGCCTTCCATAATAGGCTGGTTTGCCGCTGTAGCAGGCAAACTGATACTAAATAACGCTACGCAAAACGTGCTTTTAAGGTGGGTCATTGCGAAACTTTCCTAGGTTAATTTCTGACCAACTTTAACTATAGA
The DNA here is from genome assembly GCF_030737935.1 of Alishewanella sp. SMS8. Taxonomy (NCBI): domain Bacteria; kingdom Pseudomonadati; phylum Pseudomonadota; class Gammaproteobacteria; order Alteromonadales; family Alteromonadaceae; genus Alishewanella; species Alishewanella sp. SMS8. Next base: position 1,106,093 of record NZ_JAPJEA010000001.1, on the reverse strand, counting down.
GCTTTTTGCTCAGCGGGTACAGTGTGTAAACTAGAAATAACAGTTGGATTTCTAGCAATACGCATTGCGTGGTCAACTCCAGATAGTACCTTTGTACTACAAAGACAACAAGGATTAATTAGTAATGTTTCATGTGGCATTGTTTGAACCGCGGATTGCACCGAATACGGGCAATATCATTCGTTTAGTGGCGAATAATGGCTGTCAATTGCATATCATTGAACCAATGGGCTTTGATTTTGAAGAGAAGAAATTACGCCGCGCAGGTTTAGATTATCACGATTTAACGCGTGTCACGCGCTATGCCAATTATCAGCAATTTGCCGAGGAAATGCAGGGGCGGCGCATTTATGCAGTCACCACTAAAGGCACGCGTTTTTACCATCAAGTGCAATATCAGCCAGATGATGTGTTGTTATTTGGCTCTGAGACCAGCGGGTTACCTGATGCAGTACGCGATCAATTACCCAGCGAGCAGAAAATTCGCATTCCCATGCAGGCGGGGGCGCGCAGCTTAAATTTGGCCAATAGTGTCGCTATTGTTAGCTACGAAGCGTGGCGACAGCATGATTTTTTGGCGGGGGTTTAAGCCTTATTTCAGCGCGTTGTTAGCGTGAGTGGGCAGCTGTTGTAAAAACTGATTGATGTGATCCAAGGCTTGTTGGCGTAGGTTGTCTTGCTCCATCAAAAGCTCGTGCTTGGCACCTTCAATTATTTTAAAGCTATGTGGTAGCGTTTTGGGTAATTGCTTAAACCAAGCCAGTTGCGCGCGGTTAGCTACCACTTGATCGGCGCCGGCTTGTAACAACAAGACCGGTGTTTGGCAGTGGTGCGCGCTGCGGCGTAAACGTTTCATCGCCAAAATAGCTTGATGTAACCAAGTGCATGTTACGCCACCCAGTTGCAGTTGTGGCTCGGTTTGATAACAATGACGTAAAGCTTGATAGCGTGCTTGGCTTTGAGTTAATTCATTATGGGCAAAGGCTTTATCTTTGTAAGCTAACTGCATCGGAAAATAACGCGGCGCATTTGGCTGCCACCAGCGCCGTAACTGGCAATAAAGCTGGGCGAGCGGTTCAGCTACGTTAGAAGGTACTATGCCAGTATAAATGCCGAACATCGGCGAGCAAAGGATCGCTGCGCAGAAAAACGACTGCCATTCTTGCCAAGGTGGCTGAGTAATTAAGCCTGCGGCAATAGCTGCGCCCATTGAATGGGCCAATAATACATGTTTTTGATGTGCCGCCGGTTTGACCACTTGCCGTAAAAAGCTTTCCAGATCGTGCTGATAATCTGCAAAATCTGCAACATAGCCCAGTTGTGAGTCGGGTAACATGCGACCGGAACGCCCCTGTCCGCGATGATCTAAAATAAACACGCTATAACCGGCAGTGGTTAATTCGAGCATTAATTCGCTGTATTTAATTGCCGTTTCAATGCGGCCACTACTGATCACCCACGCCGTGTGCGCACCGGGAGTTAAATGATAGCTGTAATGTATCGGCACACCGGCCACTCCAGCAAACTGGCCGTGTTGCATTTGTCGCCAAAACGGCAATAAGGTGTCATGCCAGTGTTTGGTTAACTGCTGTTCAGTGGCAAGCGGCTGGATCGGGTTAAAAGTAACGTCTGCCATTAGGTGGTTTCGTGTTCGTCCGTATTCGTTGTGGGCGGTTGTTGCGTAAGCGGCAGTGTAACACTGACTTGCAAGCCCGCACCAGAGGGCAGGCTAGCCACAACCTCACCTTGATGCTGGCGAATAATTTGTGCCACGATGGCTAAACCTAAACCCGTACCGCCGGTGGTGCTGGTGCGGCTATCACTGATCCGATAAAACGGTAAAAAGATTTTGTCGAGCTGTTCTGCCGGGATCCCCGAACCATGATCGCGAATAGTTAAGGTTACGCTGCTAGCCTGCGTACTTATGCTGCATTCAATAGTGCTGTGCTCGGGGCTATATTTAAGTGCATTACGTAAAATATTTTCAATGGCACGGCCTAACAGGCGGCTATCGGCTTGCAGCCACAGTTGCTCTGGGCCAACATAGCGTAATTGTTGCTGTTTAGCATCGGCATCGACTTGATTTAAATGCAGCACATCTTCGGTTAACGCGACCAAATCACAGGCATGGATATCCAGTTGGTATTGTCCTGCATCTAAACGACTGTAGGTCAAAAGTTCATCTAGCATCACATCGAGCCGTTCTAATTCATTTTTTAAACGTGGCAATTGCTTTAAATCTTGTTGGCGTTCGGTTAAACCCAACACCAACTGCGCGCGCGCTAAAGGTGAGCGTAATTCATGTGAAATATCCCGCATCAAGCGTTGCTGATTATGTAATAAGGCGCTGATCCGCTCGGCCATGGTATTAAAACTGCGGCCAAGTTGGCCTAGTTCATCTTTACGTTTTGCTAAACGTGGTACTCGGCTATCCAACTTACCGGAAGCGAACAACAGGTTATGTTGCACCAGTTCACGTAATGGCTTAGAAATGGAAATGGCCAAAATAAAGCTGGCTGCCGCCGAGGTTAAGAGCAGTAACAGCACCAGAATGGGTTCGGATAAACCGCGCAGGCTCCACCAAGGTTGACTCGGCATATTACGCTGTTGGTAAAGCGCTAGGGTTTGTTCGCCGATTTCTAGCATAAAAGGTCCCGCCAGATGCATATTATTATGCCGCAACAGCCGTGGCCGATTAAGCTGGTTTAATTCAAATAACCAGTTTTGATCAAAGTTACGAGGTAAGGCATCGGGTGTTAATACCTGATTTTGCGCTAAATCAACGACGACCCAGCGTGGATCTTGTTGCCGCTGCAAGTAACGGAGCAGCTTGTCGACCGACTCGGCGCGATGAAATTGTTTCACCTGCTGCTGTAATTGCGTGACAATATTATTGGGCAAGCGATGAATTTTGGTATCTTCGAGTAATTGCCGACTTAAAAATAAGGTGCTTGATACCGTCAGGATCAGCACTAACCAAAACCAGATAAAGATGCGACCGGCTAGCGAATTAACCGGGTTAAGCCAGTGTAATTTCATCCTTTGCCTTCACTTAAAAATAAATAACCACTGCCCCGCAGGGTTTGAATTTTTTCGTTTGGGCTAAATTGCGCCAGTTTTTTACGAATATTACTAATGTGCATATCTAAACTGCGGTCATACATTTGTAATCGGCGACCGAGCACGACTTTGCTCAACTCTTCTTTAGAAATCACTTCGCCTGCTTTGCGCATCAGCATTTCCAGTAATTGAAACTCGGTGGCAGTGAGGCTTACCGGATGTTCTGCGCACAATACTTGGCGATTTTGTGTGTTTAAACTCAAATCATTAATATGTATAAGGCTTACTGCATGGCTTGGCTCTTGTTGCAGTAATTCAACCCGGCGTAAGATGGCCTTAATGCGGGCGACCAATTCTCGTGGATTGAACGGTTTGGCCAAATAATCATCAGCGCCGAGTTCTAAACCCAGAATCCGGTCGATGTCATCTCCACGGGCGGTCAGCATTAGCACGGGGCAGTAGGGGCCGGCCCGCAATGCTTTTAATACTGATAAGCCATCTAAAGTGGGTAGCATAACATCTAATAAAATCAGATCGGCTGCAGCAGTTTGAATACGTTCAAGCCCAGCTTGGCCATCGTGTACTGCTTCGAAACTTAACCCATCTAGTGCGAGATATTCCGCCACTAGCTGACACAGTTCAGTGTCGTCATCAATCATCAAGATCTTTGGCATGCTACTACTCCTGTTGCTTTAGGTCAGTTTACGTGGTCACTTTCAGACTGTCAGGCTCTTTACAGAATCTTTACCTGTCCTTTGCGTTGCTTTGCATTGGCTGAGTTAAGCTGTAACAGTCAACTAAGCGGAGAGCAAATGATGAAAGCGAAAACCTTATTACTTACCCTGGGCACCCTCGTCGCCTTTTCTTCTGCAAGCATGGCTGCAGCACCAGACTCAGCAGAAAAAGCACCGCATCAACATAAACAGCAACAACAAAAGCGCCAACAAATGGCACCGGGTGCGATGCTAAAGCGCCAGTTAGCCAGCTTAGATTTGTCTGCTGAACAAAAGCAAGCCGTTGCGGCTGTCTTAGCCGAACACCGTGCTAATCAAGGCGATGCAGCAGATCGAGCGGCCGACAAACAAGCTTGGCAAGCTCTGATGGATGCGCCACAGTTTGATGAAACAACGGCAAAACTTTTACTAGAAAAGCGTCGTGCTAAGCAAGAAGAGCGTCAGTTGCATTTGCTGCAATTACGTCATCAAATCAATCAGATCTTAACCGTTGCGCAACGTGAGCAATTGCAAAACCAACGTGAAGAACGCCGCAGTAAAATCGAGGGCCGTGATGGTGAAGGTAAACCTGAGGGCCGTCGTACTAAAGCAGAGCGCTCAGCTTAAGGCACGTTCTGCTTAAATAAGCGGCTGGGCGTCTATTCGACGCCCAGCTCTTTTAATTTGCGCGTTAGCGTATTTCGGCCCCAGCCTAATTTGCGCGCGGCTTCTTGTTTATGACCATGCGTATGATGCAGCGCCTGCTGTAACACAATCTTCTCAAAAGCGGGGCCTGCTTCGGCCAAAATATTTTCTTCACCTGCGGCTAAGCGTTCCGTCACCCATTGCGCGAGCAAGCTTTGCCAATTACCATGAACTGCGTCGGAAACCGAGTTATAACTGTTTTTACCGCTTTGTGTTAATTCTGGCGGCATATCGGCCACCACAATATGTTTGCCACTGGCCATCACGGTGAGCCAACGACAGGTGTTTTCTAATTGCCGCACGTTACCCGGCCAATCTAAATCGGTCAGAAATAATTCTGCTTCTTTGCTCAGCGTTTTCGCTTCAACATTAAGCTCCGTTGCGGCTTGCTGTAAGAAGTGGCGTGCCAGCTTAGCAATATCCTGGCGGCGCTCTTTTAGAGTAGGTAAATGCACGCGGATCACGTTTAAACGATGAAATAAATCCTCACGAAACTTACCTTCTTGGGCCAGCAATTCTAAATTTTGATGGGTGGCCGCAATAATACGCACATCTACCCCGACAGCCTGATGACCGCCGACTCGGTAAAATTGACCATCTGCTAATACCCGTAACAGACGTGTTTGCACATCAAGCGGCATATCGCCAATTTCATCCAGAAATAAGGTTCCGCTATCGGCTTGTTCAAAACGCCCTTTACGTTGCGTATTGGCCCCGGTAAACGCACCTTTTTCATGACCAAATAGCTCAGACTCAATCAGATCTTTTGGGATCGCAGCCATATTCAAGGCAATAAAGGGTTTTTCTGAGCGAGGGCTGTGTTTATGTAAGGCGCGCGCGACCAACTCTTTACCAGTACCTGATTGCCCATTAATCAGTACACTGATACTGGAGCGGGCTAAGCGACCAATAGCACGAAACACTTCCTGCATGGCCGGCGCTTCACCAATAATCTCTGGGTTGAGTGCCGGAGGTAGCGGTTGCTGTTTGGCTAATTGGTTTTTGCTGTGCTCTAAAGCGCGACTGATCAGGGCAACAGCATCGTTAACATCAAAGGGCTTAGGCAAGTATTCAAAAGCACCTCGTTTAAAGGCGTTGACGGCGCTGTCTAGGTCAGAATGCGCCGTCATTATGATTACGGGTAAATCAGGGCTAAGTTCTTGCAACTTGCTAAGTAACGCCATGCCATCTGTACCGGGCATCCGAATATCCGATACAACAACCGCCGGTTGTTCATATTCTAAGCGTTGCAGCATTAAATCGGCTGAGGCAAAGCTTTCACATTGGATATCGGTACGTGCTAAGGCTTTTTCTAAGACCCAACGAATGGAATTATCGTCATCAATTATCCAGACAAATTGATTCATACATCATCCTCACAGTCTGAAATAGGTAAATAAATCATAAAACCGGTATGTCCCGGCCAGCTTTCACAGTCTATCCAACCGCGTTGTTGATGGATCAGCGTTTGCGCAATGGATAAGCCTAAGCCTGTGCCACCCGCTTTGCCGCTGACCATTGGATAAAACAATGTGTCGCGAATGGCCACGGGTATACCCGGACCGTTATCGATGACTTTAATGCATGCAACCAGCTTATAGCGCTTACCGTGCAAGGTGTGCTGATGCAAGATACGGCTTTGTAGCGTGATTTGACCGCCATCGACGAGTGCTTGTTGTGCATTTCGTACGATATTTAATAAGGCTTGTTCTAACAATTCGGGATCGAACATAAAATCAGGAATACTGGGATCATAATCACGTTGAAAATAAATTTGTTGAGGATTATCCATGTTCGCCAGTTTAAGAACTTGCTCTGCAACCTGGTGCAAATTACTTTGTTGTAAACTTGGGGGCCGATAAGGGCCGAGCAAACGGTCGACTAAGTTACGAAGACGATCCGCTTGGGCAATAATCAGTTGGGTGTATTCTTTTTGTTCATCATCCAGTGACTCTTCTAGCAGCTGCGCAGCACCCCTTAAACCGCCTAAGGGGTTTTTAATTTCATGGGCTAAACCACGGATCAATTCACGGGCGGCTAGATGCTGATGTTGTTGCAGGCTTTCCATACTGATCTTGCGTTGATGATCAACTTGGCGCAGCTCCAGCAGCAAATATATCGGCTGTTGCTCAATAATAGTGACTGAGATATCTAACAATAAATGACGACCATCAATTAATACTGCTTGCACGTCACTGACGCTAAAAGCTTGTTTGCTTTGCATCGCGTTATACAAATGATTGGCTTTTAAATCGATGTGTTGAAATAAACCGGGAAAGAACTGTTGCTTAAGCTTTTTTTCGCCTAGGCCTAAAACGGCACAACTGGCGGTATTAAAATAACACACGCTGAGCGTTTCATCTAACACCATTACCGCGGTAGTGAGCTGATCAACCAGTGAGATCGCAAACGAGTCCTGAGTCATAAACTTACCTATTGCACCAATTTGGTGCTATGGAAGTGAAGCTTAACTCAGAACAACCTGAATTTCACTGACAATGCACTAATTTGGTTAATTTATACGAGTTCTATGCATATAGAAGATGGTAAGAGGACTTGTTGCAATTAGCTTGCCGTTTTGGTCTAGAAGTTCGATTTGTACGTTGTGTTCTCCACGATAAACATCACGCAACACAAACACCGCACTGTTCTGTGGCTCGCCATGCGGTTTACCATCGAATAATAGCCTGACGCGAAAGCCACGCTGAAAACGAGGACTGATACGGCCGGAGATATAAACTGAACCGGTGTTGTCGCGAACGGTGGCTTCATTTTCAGGTTGGGTAATTGAGACAGTATAAGGCTCAGGGGCTGGTGGCTTTTTTTCAGGTAAGCGTGTGTCTGTTGCTTCCATGATATTAGGTCGGCTTTGCAAACTGACTTCTTCTGAGCCGGGTAACGGGCTATCTGAAAAAACCAAAACACCATTGGCATCACGACCGACAAATATCTTCTTTTCTTGCGCCAACGTTGAGTTGGCAACGAGTAATAATGTCAGTGACAGCCAAAGTAATTTCATTAATGTTGTATTCCTGAGTTCCGTCTTCCTGACGCTTATTTAACTTTAGCTGGAAATACTTAAATATTCTACAAAAAAAAGCTCACCGAAGTGAGCTTTTAATGAACAGAAAAAACTTAATTAACTGATATTACACGCTGTAATACAATTCAAATTCAAGCGGGTGCACAGCCATTGCAACTTTGCGGGCTTCCGCGCGCTTAATACCAATATAAGCATCAATCATTTCGTCAGACATAACGCCGCCTTTAGTGAAGATCGCGCGGTTTTTGTCTAATTCGTTTAACGCTTCATCTAAAGAGGTAGCCACTTGTGGGATGTTGGCTGCTTCTTCAGCAGGTAAGTCATACAAATCTTTGTCCATGGCATCGCCAGGATGGATCTTGTTTTGAATGCCGTCTAAACCCGCCATCAACTGTGCAGTGAAGGCTAAATATGGGTTAGCTGCTGGATCCGGGAAGCGACACTCGATACGACGTGCTTTTGCACTAGGCACCAGAGGGATACGGATTGACGCAGAACGGTTACGCGCTGAGTAAGCTAACATCACAGGCGCTTCGAAATGTGGCACTAAACGCTTGTAAGAGTTAGTAGACGGGTTAGTGAAAGCATTGATGGCTTTAGCGTGCTTAATGATACCGCCGATGTAGTAAAGTGCAATTTCAGACAAGCCAGCGTATTTGTCACCTGCGAACAGGTTAACGCCATCTTTCGCTAAAGACTGGTGGCAGTGCATACCCGAACCGTTATCGCCGACTAATGGCTTAGGCATAAAGGTAACTGTTTTGCCGTACATATGTGCTACGTTGTGAATTACATACTTAAGTTGTTGAACTTCATCTGCTTTTTTAGTCAATGTATTGAAACGCGTTGCGATTTCGTTTTGACCCGCAGTAGCCACTTCGTGGTGGTGCGCTTCAACTACTTGCCCCATCTCTTCTAGTACCATACACATGGCACTACGAATATCATGGCCTGAATCTACTGGTGGTAACGGGAAGTAACCGCCTTTCACACCTGGACGGTGGCCTTTGTTGCCTTCTTCATAGCTAGTGCCTGAGTTCCACGCGGCTTCAGTAGAGTTCAGTTTGAAGAATGAGCCTGACATGTCCGTGTGGAAACGTACATCGTCAAACATAAAGAACTCTGGTTCTGGGCCAAACAACACAGTATCAGCGATACCGGTTGATTTTAAATACTCTTCAGCGCGCTGAGCGATTGAACGTGGGTCACGATCGTAACCTTGCATGGTGCTTGGTTCGATAACGTCACAAGTGATGTTTAACGTCGTTTCTTCAAAGAACGGGTCTAATACTGCGCTTGATGCGTCAGGCATTAAAATCATGTCTGAATCGTTGATGCCTTTCCAACCGGTAATAGAAGAGCCGTCAAACATTTTACCGTCTTCAAATGTCTCTTCAGAAATTTGGCTAACCGGTACACTGACGTGTTGCTCTTTACCTTTGGTATCGGTAAAGCGCAGATCGATAAACTTTACATCGTTTTCTTTGATAAGTTTCAGAACGTTTTCTACAGACATGCAGTCCTCCAAGTGAACCAATTTGAGCAGTTGTATTGTATGTTGCCCTGTTAAATGCCAGATATATGCCAACATACTAAGTTTATGTATCTATTAGTTATTTAAAAAAATCAGCACGGCCAGTTGATAGCTTTGCACTAAAATGGTGCTTTACTGCATCAAGTTGGTGCTTCGCGGGCTCGCTCTCAGTGTAGCGGAAAATTAACCGCCTGAAAAAAAATCAGTAAAAGCACGCATGGAATTTTTCTTTCAGACAAATAAAGAGTAGAATATGCGCCCTTAAGTTTAAAATGCGTTTGCCTGGTGGTCATTATGGTCATCTAGTGCCACAGAGGATACATATTCATGAGCGTTACCGCTTCATATTTAGATAAATTACGTAACATCGCTATTATTGCCCACGTCGACCACGGTAAAACAACCATGGTTGACAAGCTGTTGCAACAATCCGGAACCTTCGATGCCCGTGCTAAGTTACAAGAACGGATGATGGATTCAAATGCACAGGAGTCAGAGCGGGGTATTACTATCCTGGCCAAGAACACTTCTGTACGTTGGAACGGTTACCATATCAATATTCTGGATACACCAGGACACGCTGATTTCGGTGGTGAAGTAGAACGTGTTTTATCAATGGCTGACTCGGTATTGTTGTTAGTTGATGCGGTTGAAGGCCCTATGCCACAGACGCGTTTCGTAACACAAAAAGCCTTTGCTCATGGTTTAAAGCCTATCGTTGTTATTAATAAAGTTGATAAGCCAGGTGCTCGTGTAGATTGGGTTATCGACCAAGTTTTCGATTTATTCGATAACTTAGGCGCTTCTGATGACCAATTAGACTTCCCGATTGTTTATGCGTCAGGTCTGAATGGCTGGGCTTCATTAGAAGCCGACGTGAAAAAAGACGACATCACAGATTTATTTGAAGCTATCGTCAAGTATGTTGCCCCTCCAGCTGTTGAATTAAATGGCGAAACTCAATTACAGGTTTCTCAGTTAGATTACTCTAGCTACTTAGGCATTATCGGTATCGGCCGCATCAAGCGTGGTTCATTAAAACCGAACCAGCAAGTAACGATCGTGAGTGCTGATGGTACTAAGCGTAACGGTAAAGTAGGCCAAGTATTCGGTTACTTAGGCTTAGAGCGTATCGAAACACAAGAAGCGCAAGCGGGTGATATTGTTGCCTTTACCGGCTTAGGCGAATTAAAAATTTCTGACACCATTTGTAGCACCACTAAGGTTGAACCTTTACCGGCGTTACAAGTTGATGAGCCCACCGTTACCATGACTTTCCAAGTCAACACTTCACCTTTCGCGGGTAAAGAAGGTAAGTTTGTTACTTCACGTCAGATTTTAGAGCGTTTACAAAACGAACTGAAACACAACGTAGCTTTACGCGTTGAAGAAACCGAAGACGGTGACAAATTCAAAGTGTCAGGCCGTGGTGAATTACACTTAGGTGTATTAATTGAAAACATGCGTCGTGAAGGTTTTGAGTTAGCGGTTTCTCGGCCAGAAGTGATTATGAAAACCATAGACGGCGTGAAAATGGAACCTATGGAAAACGTGACCATTGACTGTGAAGAACAGCATCAAGGTACCATCATGGAAAAGATGGGCGAACGTAAAGCCGAAATGACCAACATGCAACCAGATGGTAAAGGTCGTAACCGTATGGACTTCCTGATGCCAAGCCGCGGTTTAATCGGTTTCCGTACTGAATTTATGACGATTACTTCTGGTACCGGTTTGATGTACCACAGCTTTGACCATTATGGCCCGCATAAAGGCGGTTCTATCGGTCAACGTATGAACGGCGTGATGATCTCCAATGCGATGGGTAAAGCCGCGGGTTATGCGATTTTCTCTTTGCAAGAGCGCGGCCGTATGTTTATCGGTCATGCTGAAGAAGTGTATGAAGGTCAGGTTATTGGTATTCATAGTCGTAGCAACGATCTGACGGTTAACTGTTTAAAAGGCAAGCAGTTAACTAACGTACGTGCATCAGGTACTGACGAAGCAATCAACTTAGTCCCACCTATTCGTTATGCTTTAGAGCAAGCGTTAGAGTTTATTGACGACGATGAATTAGTTGAAGTGACGCCAAAGTCAATCCGGATCCGTAAGCGTCATTTAACGGAAAACGACCGTAAGCGTGCAAATCGTAAAGCCGATTAATCGGTAGAGCCGTAATAAAAAAGCCAGCGAAAGCTGGCTTTTTTTATGTGTAGAAAGCAACCTTAAGGCGCAGCAAACTGCAGCATAAGCCCACACAGGTAAGCACCATAAGTGCCGACACCATAACCGAGTACCGCTAATAATACCCCGACCGGCGCGAGTGACGGATGAAAGGCCGCTGCGACAATGGGAGCCGAGGCCGCACCGCCGACATTCGCTTGACTGCCCACAGCCAGATAAAACAATGGCGCTTTAATCCACTTTGCCACAATGACCAGTAAACCGGCATGAATGGCCATCCAAACTACGCCAACCACAAACATAATGGGGTAATCTAAAATAGCGCGGATATCCATTTGCATACCAATACTGGCCACCAGTATATATAAAAACACTGAAGCCATTTTAGATGCGCCTACGGCTTCCAGTTTTCTGAGTTTGGTGTTCGATAATAATAACCCCAGCGTCGTGGCTACCACCACCAACCAGAAAAAGGTACTGGTCAGGCTGTACATGGCTAATTGTGGCGCTTCTTTGGCTATCCAAGGCGCAATACCATCGGCAGCAAAATGTGCTATGGCTGTGGCACCAAAACCTACCGCAATAATCAACATCAAATCATGCAGTTGCGGTATCCGTGCATGCTGCGCTTGATAGTGTTCGATACGTTGTTTTAACTCGCGAATGGCGCTGGTGTCCGCTCCGGTTTTCTTATCAAAACTCTCAGCGCGACTGGCCCAAATTAATAACACCGCCATCCAAATATTCGCCATGATCACGTCAACGGTGATCATCACCGAAAAAATCGTGTTATCCACTTCAAACACTTCTTTCATCGCGGTTTGATTGGCGCCACCACCAATCCAGCTACCGGCAATTGTGGTCATGCCACGCCAAATATCGCCACCCAGGGCATCAGGCGCAAGGCTACCAACAATTAATAACGCGATGGGCCCACCGATCATAATGCCCAAGGTACCTGTGAAAAACATAATTAAGGCTTTAGGCCCTAGCCCTAAAATCGCTTTAAAGTCGACGCTTAATGTAAACAGCACCAAGCTAGCGGGGAGTAAGTAACGTGAAGCGACATGATAAATCGACGAGCCTTCTGCATCGATTAACCCAAAAGTATTTAACAGTGACGGTAAAAAATAGCAAAGTAACAAGGCGGGAACAAAACGATAAAACGCTTGGCAATAACGGTGACTGCTGTGGCTGGTATAAAATACCACCCCCAGAATGACCGTAATGACGCCAAATAACACAGCATCATTGTTAAACAGAACAGCAGAGTTTTGCATGGTGTGGTTTTCCTGAAGTCTTTTGCTTCCTATTACATCTTAAAACAACAATAACGCAGACAGGGTGGGGCTGGCTAGCATGCCTTTTTGATCGCTATTGAAAAAGCGACCAAAGCGGTAAAAACGAGGTTTGATGGCGGTGAGGGCTGCAAAGCAAAAAATTATGCGCTAATAAATACGAAATCATCTACACTGGATTTAGCATGGCAATAGTTAAACCAAAGATGGCGTGGCACAACTCAGTGGAAACTTGATGCTTATCAAATCCACAACGCGCATTCATCAGTATTATAATAAGCAACAATGCAGGAGAAACAACATGAATAATATTAATCGTCGCAATTTTTTCAAGATCTCTGCCGGTGCAGTGATTGGTATGACCGTGGGTGGCGTTAGCTTAAGAGCTTTTGCTGCCGAGCCGGTAAAGTTAGATGATCCATTAGCGGCCGCAATGAAATACACGCACAAGTCTGAGAAAGCCGATCAGAAATGTGCAAACTGTAGCTTAGCGCAAGGCGCCGATGGTGATGAATGGCGCCCATGTGCTATTTTCCCAGGTAAATTAGTGGCCTCTGAAGGCTGGTGTTCTGCTTGGGTTAAAAAAGCTTAACGATGCCTCCACCTCAACCTGAGTTTAAACCAGAGTGTTTGAACTCAGGTTATTTTGCGGCTGGTTGAGCCGCAATCATAGTCATTCTCTTGAGTTATTCATTCACTTCGTTTGCTGCCTTACCCCTTTATTGTCCTGTCATAAAACAGCCATATCGGCTTGTTAATGTATCTTTTTTAGGATGAAGACAGGTGTGTCATGCGACTTAAACTTACCATTGCTAAACGTGTTGTGCTACTTGGGCTGATCCCCTGCATATTATTAGTGGTGGTGTTATTAGCCAGCTTTTGGGCAGCTACGGTCAAAGACCGCTTATTTCATCAATTATATGCCCAGCACTTGGTGATTTTAACGCATGTGATGACACCGCAAAAACTTTTGCAGCAACAAGGTTTAAGCTTGTTACAACAGTATCGAACTGGCTGGATTAGCGCTGAGCAGGCTCAGCAGCAGGTTGAACAATTACTGCTAGAGGCAGAACAGCATTGGCAGCAGTTTATCGATCAACGTATAGCCAAAACGGCAGAGGATGCGGTGTTACTTGAACAATTAGACACTGCTTTTGCAAAGGCGATCCAGCATTATCAGCAATGGATAGAGTTTGCTGGTTCAGATGCCTTGTTAGTTAAAATTCTTAATGAATCGACTATTACTTACGAAGTGTCACAGCACATTGCGCCGTTTACGGTGCAAGCAGAGCAGTTTGTGGAACAGCAAATTGCCACCGCTGCCGAAGTACGCGATCAGGCTGAGCAATTAACCTTAGCCATGCTACAGGGTTATTTATATGGCGGTGCAGCTTTATTGCTATTGGTGTTAGCATTAATTTGGCGCACCCGTGTTGCGGTTAGTCAACCGCTGCAACGGTTGCGTGACATGTTATTGCAATTATCACAGCAGGCTGATCTCACCTTAAGAGCTGATGAGGCAGGTCATGATGAAATTGCAGAGGCAGCCAAAGCGTTAAATCAAATGCTTGGTCGTTTTGCGGTTCTACTACAGCAATTGGGAGCGAGTTCTTCGGCGCTCAGTCAACAAGCCGGCCAAGTACAAACCATTAGTGAGCAAGTCAATACGGGGGCAGGGCAGCAGGCGCATCAAGCCGATCAGCTGGCCTTGGCGGTGTCAGAGATGAGTGCCTCACTAAACCAAGTGGTCAGTCAAACCGCAGCGGCAACCGACAGTGCGACCCGAGCACAACAACTTTGCCAACAAGGCAGTGCTGATGCGTTACTCAGTATGCAAAGCTCAGAGCTTCTTGAGAAAACCATGTTGCGATCGCGCGATTTGATGCGAAGTTTACAAGGCGATGCAGGAAAAATTTCCAGTGTATTGGAAGTGATTGGAAGTATTTCAGAGCAAACAAATTTACTAGCGTTAAATGCAGCGATTGAAGCTGCACGTGCCGGTGAAACAGGGCGTGGGTTTTCGGTGGTGGCTGATGAAGTGCGAACGTTGTCAGGAAATACTAAGGCGGCGACTGAATCAATCCGCGAGATGATTAATACTTTGCAACAACAAGCTGATCATGCGGTTGCCGCCATTGATCAAGCCTCAGAGCAGGCCGAGAGTAGTGTTTTGCAAACGCGTAACACTGAAGCTGTGTTTCGGGATATTGCGGCAGAAGTCAGCAGGCTAGCCCAATTTAACCAACAAATTGCTTTATCGAGTTTGGGTCAACAGGCGGTGACTTCGCGCTTTGTCAGCGGAATTAGTTTGCTTCATGCGGCAAGTCAGCAACTGCATGATGGTGCCGCACAATCAGCTGAGGCGAGTGAACAACTTTCGGCCGTTGCGGAGCAACTGAGTGCCGGTTGGCGGCAATTTCGAATTCAATAATCTTTACGCAGGTGCAATGACCACCTAGTAAAATAAACAAATTCTTGTTTGTCACATTAATGCAATATTACGCAGGCAGACTACTGGGGTTGAGATAAACTTCTGCAAACTAGGAATGAATTTATGCAAATCAAAAAATTTTCTAAGCTGGCTTTAATCACTGCGTTAAGTATCAGTTTTGCGGCAACTGCGCAAAGTGCCCGTGACACCATTCAAATTGCTGGCTCGTCTACCGTGCTGCCATTCTCATCTATTGCGGCAGAAGAATTTGGCAATAACTTTGCTCAGTTCAAGACGCCTGTTGTGGGCTCAGGCGGTTCTTCAGGTGGTTTGCGTCAGTTTTGCCAAGGCGTTGGTACCAATACTATTGATGTAGCAAACTCATCGCGGAAAATTCGCCCTGCGGAAGTAGAGGCGTGTAAAGCCAATGGTGTTAAAAATATTATTGAAGTAAAAATAGGCTATGACGGTATTGTATTTGCCTCACGAGTGGATGCTGGAACCTTTGCTTTAAAACCTGAACATGTTTTTCTAGCGCAAGCCGCACAAGTGCCACAAAACGGCAAAATGGTGGCGAATCCTTACACGCGTTGGTCACAAATTGATAAAGACTTACCAGATCAAAGTATCTTATTAGCTATCCCAGGCTCTAACCACGGTACGCGTGAAGTGTACGAAGAAAAAGTGGTTTTAGAAGGGTGTAAGTCTTTGCCTGAAATCAAAACCATGTCAAAGGATCAGCAGGGTGAATTTTGTTTAGCCATGCGTACTGACGGTGCCGTAGTTGAAATTGCAGGTGACTACACTGAAACCTTAGCGCGTTTACAAGCACAAAAAGACGCGGTGGGCGTATTTGGTTTAAGTTTCTATGAATCGAATCGTGACCGCATTAAAGTGGCCACTGTTGATGGTGTGGTTCCTACCGTTGAGAACATTATTTCAGGCGCCTATCCAGTGTCACGGCCATTGTTTTTCTATGTGAAGGGCGAGCATATTGGCGTGATCCCTGGTTTACAGCAATTTGCTGAATACTTTGTATCGGATGCGGCATCGGGTGAAGCTAGCCCGCTAGAATTTGCCGGTCTGATCCCATTGGCGGATGACGAGCGTGCTGAAATCTTAGCGGCCATTCGTAGTAAAAAGTCACTGTAATTCAGTATTCTAAAAAAACCACCTGCAAGGTAAATGCAGGTCAGTTAAGCCTCACCGCTAACTGATCTGCATACTTGTAAAGGTGGTTTTTTTTAGTTTCTGCTAAACAACAGAGTTCTTTGTCGTGACTGTCATAAAACTGCAACTTTAGCGCGTTATCCTGCCCCACTAAATTGTCCTCTGTGCGAAAGCGGAGCTTTGATGAATAATCTGTCTTTAATTTTTGTACTGTTGATCTTCATGGCGATTGCCTATCAATTTGGCATGACTCGTAGCCGGCGCATGGCGGGCGGTCAGAACAGTGCCAGTATGCATTCTCGGCCACATCATTACGGCATGATGGTCGGCTTATGGGCGGTATTACCGCCATTTCTGTTGCTAATGTTATGGAACTGGCTGGCGCCCGGTGTGCTACAAACGCTGACATTAGCGACGGTGCCAGCAGAACTGTTAACCGATAGCGAACAAGCTGCGGTAATAATGCGTCGTATTAGTAATTTAGCCAGTAATTTTGGGGTGGTTGCCGAAGCCGCTGATTGGGAAGTGGCTGCAGCGAGTTATTTGTCTGCATTGCAGCAGAAAAGCGCCTTAATGTTAACCGCGTTAATGTTTATCTTGGCATCGCTAGGCTTATTGCTCAGCTTTAAAAAGATCCAACCGTCATTACGTGCGCGTCATCAAGTTGAAAAAGCCTTGATGGCTGTGTTATTGCTTTGCTCAACCGTCGCCATTTTAACCACGGTTGGCATTGTGTTATCGATGGTGGGCGAAACCTTAAAATTCTTTTCATTTATCAGCCCGGCAGACTTTTTCTTTGGCACTACTTGGAATCCGCGTTTTTCTACCGTCGGTTTAGCCGAAGGGTCGTTAACCGGAAGCCAAGGCAGCTTTGGTTTGCTTCCTTTGTTATCGGGCACCTTATTGGTCGCGTTGATTGCCATGTTAGTGGCCATTCCACTAGGTTTGATGGTGGCGATATATCTAGCCGAATACGCACCACAGCGGGTACGCAATACCGTTAAACCGATTATCGAAGTGTTGGCCGGTATTCCTACGATTGTCTATGGCTTCTTTGCTCTGGTGACCGTTGGGCCTTTTTTTGCTGAGTTCGGGCAAAGCATCGGTATGACGATTCGTGCCACCTCAGCACTGACGGCGGGTGTGGTCATGGGCATCATGATTATCCCGTTTATATCATCGTTATCCGACGACATTCTTACGCAGGTACCAAAGTCATTACGTGATGGTTCTTTAGGTTTGGGGGCAACAAAGTCTGAAACCATTCGGCAAGTCGTGTTACCGGCGGCGCTACCCGGCATTGTAGGGGCCGTGTTATTGGCGGTGAGTCGGGCGATTGGCGAAACCATGATTGTGGTGCTTGCCGCAGGGAACAGCCCAAGCTTAACCGCTAACCCCTTTGAAGCCGTTTCTACCGTTACCGTGACCATTGTGAACCAATTAACCGGTGATAACGACTTTGCTAGCCCACAATCTTTAGTGGCTTTCGCATTAGGTTTAACCTTGTTTGCCATTACCTTGCTGCTGAATATTGTGGCATTGGTGATTGTGCGTAAATACCGTGAACAATACGAGTGATCCCAAATGACGACTGAACTGAAAACCGTAACCAACACGAACAAGGCTTACAGCAAAGTACAGCAACAAGTGGTGCGCTCGTTAAAAAAACGCCATCGCCAAGAAAAGCTATTTAGAACCGCAGGTTTATTGGCGGTATCGGCCAGTATCTTATTGGTAATCTTATTGTTTGTGAATATTTTTGCCAAAGGGCTACCGGCGTTTTGGCAGCACAGTATTACCTTGGATATTTACTTTGATCCTGCCATAGTCAAGATCAGCGAAAAGCCGCAACCGCAAGCAGGAGAAACAGAGAACGAGTTTCGGCAGCGTGACTTGGCGTGGCGTTCAGAAGTGGGTTTAGTCAACTTTAATCGGCTTATTTTCCCGGCGTTACAGCAAGTGATCCCTGATGCTCAGCAGCATCGGCGTGAATTACAACGTATCGTCACCTCCGGTGAGCGATTTGCGTTGCGTGATTTGGTGATTGCTGACCCTTCGATTATCGGTCAAACCAAAACCTTACACTTGCTCACAGATGCTAATATCGATGTTTGGTTAAAAGGGAATATTGATCGCAGTTTACCCGACGATCAACAGCAGCTCAGTGCCAAAGTTCGCGAGTGGGTTGATTCATTAAAACAGCAAGGCGTCATCAGCAATCGCTTTAGTTTTGCCTTGTTTATGAACCCCGATTCGCGCAGTTCACTGGCCTCGGCGGGGTTAGCTGGTGCTTTTATGGGGTCACTTTATATGATGCTCGTCGTCATTGTGCTGGCCATCCCGATGGGCGTTGCTGCGGCGATTTACCTTGAGGAATTTGCACCAAAAAATAAGATGACCGATTTGGTCGAAGTCAATATCAATAACCTTGCCGCAGTACCTTCTATCGTGTTCGGTTTATTGGGTGCATCAATTTTTATCGGTTGGTTTAATTTGCCGATGTCAGCGCCGGTTGTGGGGGGGTTAGTGTTGACACTGATGACACTGCCTACTGTTATTATTGCCACGCGTTCGACATTAAAAGCGATACCACCGTCGATCCGCCAAGCGGCCTTAGGCTTAGGCGCGTCTAAAACGCAGGCGGTGTTTCATCATGTGTTACCGCTGGCCATTCCAGGTATTTTAACCGGTTCGATTATTGGTGTGGCACAAGCCTTAGGCGAAACCGCTCCTTTGCTGCTGATTGGTATGAAATCTTTTGTTGCTTCGGTGCCAGGTAGTGCCATGGATCAAGCAACGGCCTTACCGGTACAAATTTACCTATGGCAAGGCAACGAATTACGGAATTTCTTTGAGGCCCGAACATCGGCCGCTATCATCGTGTTATTGGTGATGATGTTATCTCTGAACAGTTTGGCGATTTGGTTACGCAAACGCTACGAAGTGCGTTGGTAATAAGTAGCAAACAGCCTAAGAATTGAACGAACAGGATTAAACTATGAGTGAAGTAACCATGTTGAACAACGCCGAAAAAATCAAAATGACCGCGCGAGATGTCAAAGTGTTTTATGGCGACAATCAGGCAATCCATGGCATTGATATGGATATCGTTGAAAACGAAGTGATTGCTTTTATCGGCCCGTCAGGTTGTGGTAAATCAACGTTTTTACGTTGTTTAAATCGGATGAACGACACCATCGACATTTGTAAAGTAACCGGCAACATCGCGTTAGATGGCTACAACATTTATGATCCGGCCTTAGACGTGGTGCAGCTTCGCGCCCAGGTCGGTATGGTGTTTCAAAAACCGAATCCTTTTCCAAAATCGATTTATGAAAATATTGCTTATGGCCCTAAGTTGCATGGCTTAGCCAGTAAAAAATCTGATTTGGATGACATTGTTGAATCCAGCTTGCGCCGTGCTGGTTTATGGGAAGAAGTAAAAGATCGCTTGCATCAACCAGGTACCGGTTTATCGGGTGGTCAGCAACAGCGTTTGTGTATTGCGCGTACCATCGCGGTTAGTCCAGAAGTGATTTTGATGGATGAGCCCTGTTCAGCACTCGATCCAATAGCCACATCGATTATTGAAGAGTTAATCGATGAATTAAAGCAAAACTTTACCATTGTGATTGTGACGCACAATATGCAGCAAGCTGCCCGGGTGTCTGATCGCACGGCATTTTTCCATTTAGGTAACTTAATTGAAATTGGTGGCACCAACGATGTGTTTACCAACCCGAAGCAGAAAAAAACCGAAGACTATATTACAGGCCGTTATGGTTAAGCCTAGATTGTTGGTAAAAAAATAAAGGCGCGAAAGCGCCTTTCTTGTTTGCTGAACCCATTGATGGACTGCGCTTGTGTTATCCCTGTAGCCATGCTCGTCTATTAATGCATATTTTTATGGTCAGTCCAGGCTAATCTAAATAAACGCAATATAAATGTTATACTGTCATTTGTTTGTCATAAAAAATTCTTATTATGCACTCCGTCATCAATACTATGGTTGTGAGCATTAGCTACAAGAAACCTAACTAACTCGGGTAGATAACATGAAAAAATCATCAATTGCAGTAGCATTAGTTTTAGGTTCAGCCGTTTGCACTGTTGCTTACGCTGAGCCACTTACCGTTTATGGTCAACTGAATGTTTCAGCACAATCCAGTGATGAAGGGGAAGGGCGGTTCTCTGAACTGAAAAGCAACAGCTCACGATTTGGTTTGAAAGGTGATTTTGCATTAGACGGTGGCATGACTTTAGTGTACCAAGTTGAATGGGCAGTTGATTTGGCGGATGTTAGCGGAGGCGAGAACATTACGTCTCGAAATCAATATGTTGGTTTAAAAGGTAACTTTGGTGAAGTGCGTTTAGGGCGTCATGATACAGCACTAAAAGATGCGCAAGGTAAAATTGACTTATTCAGTGATTACGAAGCTGACGTAAAAGCGTTGTGGCGTGGTGAAGTACGAGCCAGTAATTCAGTGACTTATTACACCCCTAAATTTAATGGTTTCGGCATGCATTTAACTTATGTCATGGAAGATGCCGCAGATGCGGAAGATGCTTACTCTGCATCAGTTTATTACGGTGACGAAAACCTGAAAGACAGCACCTATTATGCAGCCATATCAATGGACTCAGAAGTCGCGGGTTATGATACTCTGCGTTTACAAACCCAATTTAAAGCCGCTGATTTTAAACTTGGCGCGATGCTTCATTCACAAGAGAATATTACCACGGGTGTAGAGCAAGATGGTTGGTTAGTTAGCGCAGCTTATCCAGTGGGTAAAACAGAACTTAAAGCACAGTATCAAACCTTAGAAGATGATGATGCAGTCAGCGTGGGTGCAGATTACAAAGCAGGTAAAAACACCACTTTATATGCTTGGTACAGCAGCTTTAACTTTGATATGACAAACCCTGATCGTGATTACATCGCGGTGGGAATTAAGCATAAGTTTTAATTTTAATGCCTTCTTGGCCGGTCGCTGACCGGCTTATTTTTTAACTTCCCTCTTTTTTTTAAATCAAATTCTCATATCAAAACAACTTTTAATAGCTCACAGCTCTTAAATTGTCTTATTTTTGTCATGCATGTAATAACTATTTTTAAATATTTAATTTTTTCAATGGTTTATATTTAGCAAGATTCATCAAATTGTCATAATGCTGTGTTAGACAGCGGCGGCTTCTGTGTTTATAGTAATTTCAGGTTAACAACAGAGGTCTAACCAATGAAAAAATATCTTCCTGTAGTAATGGTCGTTTCTACCCTAGCGCTATTATCCGGCTGTTCAACTATCGGCACTGCTGATTATGCCTATGAAACAGACGAACAACGGCTGCAAGAGGCAACGGCGTTAACGCGCACTAGCCCACATGTTGGCCATGTTGTTTGGTTAAATCCGCCACAAAAACGAGTAAAAGTAACAGAAACCGCTAAGCAGCAGTAAAAAGTAAGTTGAAGCTAGAGGCTAATTCAAAGGTATCGGTATAAGTGTTAGTAAAAATAAAGCCCGCAGTAAACAACCGTAAAACAGGGAAAAGTTAAGGTTGTGCCAACTGCAGGCTGAGTTTTTTGCTTAATATTTGTAGGAAAAGCTCAACGAGTAACTTTGGCCTTCTGTACGCTTTTGTAAGATCTCGCCTTGCTGTAAGATTTCGACATCTTCATCTAGCAGATTTTTCAGGCCTAATTTAACGCTGATATTGCTATTCGGTGCATAGCTGTATGTCACATCTAACGAATTAAACGGCTGTTCGAAAGCATCGTCTTTACCATTGACCCCAGCAAAAGCAATACGCTTGCCAAACACATTATAGGTTAGGGTTGCATTGTGCTTATCGTTATCCGAATCAAAGCCAAGCTGCAAATTGGCGACATACTTAGAATGACCACTTAAACCCCGCTCTAAATTGGTTAAATTTGCCCCAGGGAAGCGCTGAATGGTAATTTCTGACTCACTCAATGTTAAGTTGCCTGCTAGGAAAAAGTTATCGGCAATCTGACCGATTGAGCCGTTAAACATATCAAGCTGCTGTAAAAACTCGGCTTCGACGCCATATAATTTGCCGCTTTCGGCATTTCGAAATGACATCAGTAAGTTACCGTCAGAACCGGATAGTTCAATTGCTTCAATCGGGTTATCCAAGTCTTTATAGAACAAACCTACACTGTAGTTACTGTTATCGTAATACCACTCGAAACGCACATCGGCACTGTTTATGTCGGTACTGGTTAAACCGCTAAAGCCCGTCACTTTAAAGTCGGTTAGCGGGTCGACATACAATACTGGTGTAACTTCACGTAGATCGGGCCGTACAACCGTTTTACTGTAACCAAAGCGCGCTTGTAAATCGTCATTCACAAACCAAGTTAGTGATAGCGCGGGATAAAACCCATCTTCTACTAACACCGAATCGGTGACATTACCGCTAATCTGCCCATCAGCGGCTAAGGGTAGCGACACTTGTTTAAAGTCTTCGTAGCGTACGCCCAGATTCAACCGGAACAGATAATCGTAATTTAGCTCTAGTGCGGCATAGCCGGCATCGATCATTTGAGCGGCAAGGTAATCATCGGCTTGGGTGGTTACGTTAGAAATTTTAAAGCCATTACCGGCATCTAGAATGTGACTATCTGAGAAAATTTCTGCAAAGCTACCGGCTAATTGCTGTAGGCTAAAACCAACAGTATCAAAGTTAAAACGATCGGTTTGTGCATCACGATTACGCTCAAAATAATTATAACCCGTTGAGAAAGTCAGCTCTGCTTTACCCAGCGTCATGGGTAAATGCGCATTCCAGCTAAGATTCTGGGTGTTATCTTGCATATCACCAAAGCTATAGGTAACGGCATTTTGATTGCGTCGTAAAAACGAAAATACTGAGCCGTCGGCTTGCGTTTCATTTAAGTAACGGTATTCAACTTGACCTGGGGCATAACGCCGTGCCTTGGCATCGGTATATTGCCAGTCAATTGCCAGGTCCCACAGTGACGGTAAATTATGTCGGCCACGTAACTGATTACTCAGCATGGTACGCTCTTCATAAGTGAGGCTGGTGTCAGTATTAAAACGGTTCGTTTCGTTGATGGTTTCAATACTGTCGCCGTTTTTGATTTTGATCTCATCTTTTGTATCGCGCAGATAAATCGTCGACGTTTCTATACGATGGTCAACGCCAAACTCTAAACCAAAATTTAACATGCCAGACAGCTTAATCTGATGCTCTGTACCTCGGATGTCATCGTAACGATTAAGCGGTGTTAATGCCTCCCCAGAAATTGAGTAATACCGCTCTTGTTCTTCAATATTTTGGGTAGCACGATCGTAGCTAAAGCCTGTCATCACACCAAATACGACATTTTTTGCCAGATCAAATCGGCTGCCAAAAGAGACACTGCCGTCGAAGTCGGGTTTAACTGAGGTACGGCTAATATCGATATCACGATTAAATGCAGTACCCAGTTCACGCACGATGTTTTGTGCTTGGGCGAGATTGGTGGCGTTGATACCACCGAGGGCTTCCGCGATATTAATTGGTGTTAGCACACCAAACTGGTTTTGTGCCGCAGCAAGTTCGGAAGATATGGCACGTGTGCCATCATCTTTACCATGCCAATCATCGCCGCCACCAGCATAGCTGAAGCCATCAGCACTATTTAAGCTGTTATAGCCTGTGCCTACCGCAACGTTAAAGGTGGTTTGCAGGGGGATGGCTGCGGTGCGAATATTGACATTACCGCCACCAAATGCTGCCGGTAGTTCTGGGGAGTAGGCCTTTTGTACCACTAAACTTTCGATAATGCCTGCCGGAAACATATCTAGCGGGATCACGTTACGGGTTGGATCCGGGCTGGGTACCAAGGCACCGTTTAATAGCGTGCTGGAATAGCGCTCGCCCAAACCGCGAACATATATAAACTTGTCTTTTACTAGCGTTAAGCCGGTAACGCGACGCAGCGCGGTGGCGGCATTGCTATCACCAGCGCGTGAAATTTGCTCCATGCCCAGTAATTCTGCGACATAGGGCTGTTCTCGACGTTCTGCCGCGGCGGCTGCAGCGGAGCTCATCAAGCGGCCTGATACGGAGATCCGTTCAAGTTCCTCAGTTTCAGTTTGAGGTGCAGGAGCACTATCTTGCGCCTTGGCATGTATGGGTAATAAGGTTGTCGTGGTGCTCAGGGCCAGCATGACACTCAGGCCTACACGACTTAAACTTAATTTTTGTTTGCTGCTCATCTGAACATTGTCCTATCAGCTTTTAAATGTTACTGGCGATGGCCTTGAGATGGCCTAAAAAGAGCAGCACAACCGCGTCATTTTGGTTGTGCTGCAAGGGAGTTAGTCGTCTAAGCCAACTGACCAACCTGCGGTCCAATCGTTACCGGGCTTAACAGCACCAATAAAGTCAACGGCTTCAAAGAAGCTGCTAACGGCTGTCATATCTTTAGGTGTGGTAGTGTCGATAGTGAAAATACCGTCCAACACCGCCGCTTGATTAGACGCGAAGCTGTTGCCTGCTTGATTTAAAAACCATTGCTCTGTCGTGGTGTTGCTATCGACAGTGCCTTTGGTCGCTTCAGTGGGGCAAGCAATAACGCTGTTGGTAAGAGTGAGTGAACCGGCAGCCGCTAACGCGCGCGACTCATTTGATTCAATTTCTAAACATTCACCCATGCCCATTGGGCCAGTAATCACAAAGTTTGCTAACTGTGCATTAGTGCCAGCGCGAAGCAATACGCCTTCAGAATCATCATCACCGTCAAAGGTATTGCCGATAATGGTTAGGTTGGCAATAACAGGGTTTGATATGGGCAAGGCACCGAAGTTACCTGATTGGTTATCCGCTTCGATACCGCGGTTGGCTTTCGCACCGTCGGCAGCATGCTTAACAATGACAAACTGCATGTTGCCACGCCAGCCGTCGGCCCAGTCAACCGAGTCATCACCGTTAGCCGTTAACACCACATTCTTACAGCTAACCGCGCCACCGAAGAACTCGACACCGTCATCGACGTTCTGGTGCACTTGGATATTGCTACATTGGGTTCCTGCACCCACGCCGGCGAAAGTAATACCGTTTAATTCATTATCAGGAATAACTTCAAAACCGGCGTGTTTTACCACCACATAATTCAATACGCCGCTGTTATCTTCCCAGTTAGCGCCGCCATAGTTACCGGCATCACCTTCTGCAGCCACTTGGCAATTGGCAAGATTAGTTTGATCGCACTTGTTGCTAGGTGCATTACCCAGTAAGACTAAGCCACCCCATTGGCCTGCTGCAGTGGGTGAGCCAATAACATCTTGCACTGACGTCATGACGATAGGGTTTGCTGCGGTGCCATTGGCATTAATTTTTGAACCACGACTTACCACTAAGAAGTCAGCACCAGACTTACCGTATAAGGTGACACCCGGTTGAATGGTTAACGTGGCGTTGTTTTGATTATCTTGTCCAACGCGCACTCGGCCGTTTAATACATAATCCGCACCGGCTGCAAGCGTAACATTCGCCGTAATATCGCCAGATAATTGGCAATTTAAACGACCCGTTAAGCTGTTGACCGCAGTTGTCCCTGCTGGGCAGGCTGCTAAGTCGTCATCGGGGTGTAAGCCAATTGTCCAACCAGTTGTCCAATCATTCATGCCATCAAAAGCACCAATGTAATTTACAGTATCAAACCAAGGGTCAACGTTATTCGCCACGTTGTAGCCATTACCTAGGGCAGGTGAGTTAGGTGCAGGAATATAGCCGCCTAACAATGCGTCTGTAACCATATTGCCAGGCTGAGCGCGAAACCAGGTTTCAGCGTTTAATGTAATGTTGCCGCTAGCATCAACTGAGTTTTTAAATGGCTCGGCACAATCAAGAATAGAATTTCGGAAGACGATTTCGCCATTACCCGCGTTAGTGATGGTTTCGTCGGAGTTGATTTCAAAACATTCGCCCATACCGGTTGGGCCAGTGACAATGACATTGTATAACTCACCGGCAGTGCCAGCGCGCAGTAAGATACCTTCAGAATCATCTTCGCCATCAAAGTTGTTACCGATGATGGTCAGGTTAGCAATTTGCGGTTTAGACACCGGTGTGGCGGTGAAGTTACCAGATTGATTATCCGCTTCGATGCCCCGGTTGGCCTTGGTATCATTTGGGTTATGGCGGATCAATACATGCTGCATACGACCTTGCCAGCCATCAGCCCAGTCTAAAGAGTCATCGCGGTTACCGGTTAACACCACATATTTAGCATCGACAGTACCGCCGAAAAATTCAACGCCGTCATCTAAGTTATTATGCACCTGAATATATTCTACTGTGGTTCCGCGACCTACACCGGCAAAGGTAATACCATTTAGCTCGTTATCTGGGATCACTTCAAAACCAGCATAACGCACTTGCACATAACGTAGTGCACCGCTGTTATCTTCTGGATCGTTACCGCCATAGGGGCCGGCTTCGCCTTCTGCTTCAACCTGACAGCTGGCTAAGTTGGCTTGATCACATTTATTCGTTGGGGCTTTACCAAGTATGACTAAACCACCCCATTCAGCAGCTGATTCTTCATCAGACAGTCCTAACATATCGTTTACCGATGTCATAATGATGGGCGCCGCTGCGGTGCCGATGGCTTGAATTTTTGAACCCCGAGCGACCACTAAATAATCGGCGCCGCTTTTACCAAATACATAAGTGCCCGGTTCAATAGTCAGGGTAGCACTATTGCTATTGTCATTACCCACGGTCACTTTGCCACTGAGTGACCAAGCAATATCGGCGGTTAAGCGCACATCACTGGTAATAGCACCACTGATTTCGCAAACAGTTTTGGTTACACCGGCCAAGCTACTACCTTGTGTCGCAAACGTTGGGCAATTACTGATTACCGGAGGAGGGGTATTGCCACCGCCATCTGTTGCATTGTCTGTTGCGCCGGTATTAACAACTAAATCACCACCACACCCTGCGAGAATGAGTGCGGATGTGATTGCGCTCAGTTTTAATAATTTGCGTAAAGCCATGAAGATTTCTCCGTATCTATTTTGATTAGTGAGCAATAAGAATGAATGTGCGGCTAACTTAGCTTGCGGCTATGACGCTTTTATTACAGATGAGCGAGAGGGGGGGGATGAAATTGGAACATGCAGATATATCAAGGCTTTCAGCCCTGCTTGCCATAAATAATTCATGTAACTGTCATAAATTTCTACGCATTTTTGGTAAAACCCTTGAGGTGTTTGTTAGCGTCATCAAGCAAGTGGGTGAGTAAAAACAGAAAGGGTGTTATATTTCATAAAAATGTCATATTTTGATTGGATACTGGCACTTAGGTAAATAACCATTACACAGGTGAATAAATGTCGTCGCGTAAAATTCTCGTTGTAGAAGATGAAGCTCCAATCCGAGATATGTTGTGTTTTGTACTAGAGCAAAATGGTTACCAAGCCGCTACTGCCGTTGATTTCAACAGTGCGGTAGAGATGTTGGTTGAACCTTATCCCGATCTCGTCTTACTCGATTGGATGTTACCAGGTGGCAGTGGCATTCAGTTTGCCAAGAAAATGAAGCAGCATGAGATCACCCGCACTATCCCGATCATTATGTTAACGGCACGCGGTGAAGAAGAAGATAAAATTCGAGGTTTAGAAGTGGGTGCGGATGACTATGTCACTAAGCCATTTTCACCTAAAGAGTTGATGGCACGCATTAAAGCGGTGATCCGTCGGGTTGCACCCACCAGTTTGGATGATGTGATTGAAGTGCAGGGATTGAAGCTCGATCCAGTATCGCATCGCGTCACCTCAGCCGAACAGCCATTAGATATGGGGCCAACTGAGTTTCGTTTATTGCATTTCTTTATGACACACCCTGAGCGCGTTTACAGCCGCGAACAATTACTGGATCATGTTTGGGGCACTAATGTGTATGTTGAGGATCGCACTGTGGATGTGCATATTCGTCGATTACGTAAAGCGATTGCCTTTAACGGTCATGACAGGTTAGTGCAAACAGTGCGCGGATCTGGCTACCGCTTTTCGGCTAAGTAAGCGCCCATGCGTATATTGCTGTCTAAAAAGACACTGCTAAGCAAAGCCTTGCTGCAGTATGGTTTGGCAGCTTTTGTCGGTTGGATCTTTGGTGAAATATTACTGGCTTTGCTGGTTGTCAGTGTATTTCAGTTAGCCTGGCAGTATAAACATATCTTTTTACTTGATAAATGGTTATGGCGTGATCGAAAGCTAACACCGCCAGCAGGTGATGGTAGCTGGCAACAAATCTTCGACGGTATTTATTTTCAGCAACGGCGCGAGCGGCGTAAACGCAAAGAATTACGGACGTTAGTCAGGCGTTTTCGAGATGGCGCTGAAGCCCTGCCTGAGGCAGTGGTGGTGCTTAGTGAAGACTGGAGTATCATTTGGTGTAACAAACTGGCGCAAATACTGATGGGCTTACGCTGGCCAAGCGATGAAGGGCAGCGTATTGATAATTTAATTCGCTCGCCTGAGTTTCATCAATACCTTAAAGAACAACGTTTTCAACAGCCGTTAGAAGTCTTGTCGCCTACCTCATCCAATCTGGTGCTTGAATGTAAAATGATGCCTTACGGTAAGGCGCAATTTCTGCTGATCGTCCGCGATATCAGCCAATTAAAGCAGTTAGAGCAAATTCGCAAAGACTTTGTCGCCAATGTATCGCATGAGTTACGTACGCCATTGACCGTGCTGCAAGGCTATTTAGAAATGATGGATGCCGATTGCCAACCGCCACCGGCGATCTGGCCTAAAGCCCATACTGTTATGCTAGAACAAACGCGGCGCATGGACAGTTTAGTGCAGCAGTTATTAACCTTATCGCGGATTGAGGCGGCGGCAAGAGTGCAGTTTGAATTAGAGGTTGATGTACCCGCCATGCTGCATTTAATTGAACACGAAGCCGAAACTTTGAACCGAGAAAAACAGCATCAATTACACTTTAATATTGATGACAGCTTAAAAGTGACGGGGGTATCGGAAGAATTACGCAGTGCGTTCTCGAATCTAGTGACCAATGCGATTAAATACACACCGGCTAACGGCATTATTCATATTAGTTGGCAGCGTGAGCATCAAAAAGCACTTTTTACTGTAACCGATAATGGTGAAGGTATTGCCGCCAATCATGTGAAACGACTGACCGAACGCTTTTACCGCGTAGATCAGGCGCGTGCTCGTCATACCGGGGGCACCGGTTTAGGCTTAGCTATCGTTAAACATGTGCTGTCACGTCATAATAGCCAGCTAATGATTTTTTCAGAGCCGGGTGAAGGCAGTACTTTTTCTTTTGCACTGCCGCCAGAGTTAGTGCTGAATGTGCAGAGTTCGAAAAGACTCTCTAAACCAAATTAACACTTTTCGTTGAGGCTTAAGCTGATGGGGGTGTCAGAAAAGGCTTTGGTAGCAGTCAATAATTTGCTGGCGCCGAAAACAGGTCGCACTATGGTCATTTACCATGCCACAGGCTTGCATATGCGCATAGATAATAGTCGAACCAATAAACTTAAAACCGCGGCGTTTTAAATCAGCACTAAAGGCGTCTGATTCGGGGCTACGTGCTGCATAGTCAGCTAATTGCCGTGGTTCGTTAACGATGGGTTGATGGCCAACAAAGGCCCATTGGTAAGCACTAAAGCTGCCAAACTCGCTTTGCACTTCTAAAAAACGGGCGGCATTGTTAATGGTGGCGCGAATTTTTAATTGGTTGCGAATAATACCGGCATTTTGTAGCAAGGCTTGAACCTGTGTCTCATCAAACGCCGCCACCTTAACTGCATCAAAATCAGCAAAGGCTTGGCGATAATTATCACGTTTTTTAAGTATGGTGTACCAACTCAAACCCGCTTGCGCTGCTTCTAGCGTTAAAAATTCAAACAGTTTTGTATCATCAAATAGCGGCACGCCCCATTCACTATCATGATAGGCCACATAATCAGGCTTACTCATATCTAACCATGGGCAACGACACATTAACTGGCTGACTCAATTAACAATTGACTGGATAATTCTTGCAGGCTGGGGATATCAAATTTAAAGGCGATTTTCTTTAAGTTTTTTTGTTCTTGAAGCAAGTCAGCGGCTAACACGTTTTGCGTTTGCAACCAGCTTAGCGGTAAATCTAATTTTAAGGTTTGTGCACCAGCCTCGGCGAGTAGGTCGGGTAGAAAGTCATCACGGCGCTTTTGATTCAGCAGTACAGCTAAACGCAGGATAATTAACAAGTTAATCACCTTGGATAATTCAAATAAACTAAAGTAGGGCAGTTCATCGGCGCGAATTTTTCGGCGATGAAAGCGCACTAAACAGGCTAATAAGTTTTGCTGCTCTTGGTTAAAGCCAGGCAAGTTGGCGTTTTGCAAAATGTAGGCAGAGTGTTTTTGCACACCAGATGAGTTGATATGTAGCCCTATTTCCGCCACGGTGGCCGCGAAACTTAACAGCAGCGCATCTTCCTCATTTAGTTGCCAGCTGTCTTTTACTTGTGTAACCAAGGCTAAAGCGGTGCTACGAACGCGCTGTGCTTGCGCTTGATCGATGTCGTAGCGCTGCACCAGGCTTTGCATGGTTTGTTCACGTATATCCAAATGCTGCATCCGATCGCTCATTTCATAGAGCACCCCTTCGCGTAGGGCGGCGTCAACGTAAACCAGTTGTTCTATGTGTAACATCTGAAACGCCGCAATCAAAATACTCAACGCAGAGCATAGCAGCAGTTTGCGATCATCGGTTAAACCGGGTAAATCTAAGTCTTGGCAGTTTTCAAACTTTAACAAGTAATTACGCAGTTGCAGTAAGTGCGCTAACTCTAGCGCATGAGTACTCCAGCCAAAGCCAACCACGATATCGCGAATGGTTTTGACGGAACCCGAAGTACCCACCGCTTGTTGCCAACCCACGGTGCGAAAACTGTTAACGATAGGTTCGAGTTCTTGCTCGGCTTGCACAATGGCGCGATTAAAACGACGGCTGCTAATTTTACCTTGCGGGAATAAACTTTTACCGTAACTGACGCAGCCCATATTGCGGCTACTTAAACGCAACGGTTGCTCGGCCTCACCCAAGGCGAACTCGGTGCTGCCACCACCAATATCAATCACTAAACGACGGCCACTAAAGTGTTCAAAGTGCGCGACGCCCTGATAAATAAAGCGGGCTTCTTCTTGCCCTGAGATCACTTCAATTGGAAACGGAAACAAGGTTTTGGCACGACGTAAAAACGTGGCAGAGTTTTTCGCGCGGCGTAGTGTGTAAGTTGCAATCACGCGCACCGATTGCGGGGCAAAGGGTTGCAGCGTATCCGCAAATTGGCGCAGCACATTTAATCCGCGCTCTATCGCATCTTCACTTAGCACCAAATCATCACTTAAGCCTTCAGCCAATTGCACCTTTTGTTTTTCGCGATGCAGTAATTGGATGTCACCTTTTACAATTCGGGCAATCACCATATGAAAACTGTTAGAGCCTAAATCGACGGCGGCTATATAGGGCGCTTGGCCTTGTTCTTGTTCAGTTGTTGTTGTCAATGCTCGGAATCAACCTGTTTAATTAGCTGTTGGGCCTGTGCCGCAAAGATGTCATAGATATTCTGTTGCGAACGAATATTACGCTTGTTGCCGCGTTTAACATAGGTGTTGGTTTGTTTTGCGTCAATATTGCGGGCTTTAACGTTATCACGCCATTGCATATCTAACGTAGCGATCACTGTTTGTTTAATCTTAGCATCAAACAGCGGCACGCCCACCTCAACGCGTTGATCGATATTGCGAGTCATCCAGTCGGCTGAGGAAATATAAACATCAGTATCCCCGCCATTATGAAACACATACACCCGAGCATGCTCTAAAAACCGATCTAAAATACTGATGATCTTGATATTCTGGCTCATACCAGGTACGCCTGGGACTAATGAACACATACCCCGAATAATCATGCGAATTTTCACACCGGCTTGGCTGGCGCGATACAGTAATTGCACAATTTCTTCATCGACCAAGTTATTGGCTTTAAGAAAGATCTCGGATTTGCGACCACTGATGGCGAAATCAATCTCGCGTTGGATCAGCAACATCAACTTGGGGCGACTCCACGTGGGTGACACAATAAGATGTTTAAATTGGAACGGGCGATACGAATATTGAATAAACTCGAAGACCTGTTCAATCTCCGCTGTAATTTCCGGATGACAGGTAAATAAGCTCATATCGGTATAGATTCGGGCCGTTTTCTCATTAAAATTACCGGTACCGATATGACCATAGCGCACCGCTTTGCCTTTTTCTTGGCGGGTGATTAAACAGATCTTGGAGTGGATCTTCAGCGTGGTTTGCCCAAAAATCACTTCAATACCCGATTCGGTCATGCGCCGCGCCCAGTTGATATTATTTTCTTCATCAAAGCGGGCTTTTAATTCCACCACCACTGTGACTTTTTTACCGTTTCGAACCGCATCTAACAACGAGTGGATCACTCGAGAATGCTTGGCTACTCGGTACATAGTGATTTTAATATGGCTTACCTTCGGGTCGAACGAGGCCTGTCGTACCCACTCGGTAAAATAACCAAAGCTGTGGTAGGGGTAGTACAGCAAAATATCGCTATTTTTGATGGCATCAAAGGTGGTGGGATGCTGCTCAAATTCGACGCTGGGTAGCGGCGGTAGCGGCGGGAACTCCATGCTTTGATGGCCTAAATTGGGAAAACCAATAAAATCTTTAAAATTGCGATAACGGCTACCGGCAATCAACGCATCCGCGGAGCTTGTGCCTAATTGTTTGGTCAGCACTTTAAGCATTTGCTCTGGCATGGCGGCGTCATACACCAAACGTGTGGGCTCAGACTTTAAGCGTTGCCGGATCCCCTTGGACATTTTATCAATCAGGCTTTGATCAAGGGTGTCACTGATATTGTATTCGGCATCGCGGGTCAGTTTCAGTGAAAAAGCGCAGATCTGCTCAAACTCAAAAAAGCCTTGAAATAAATCGGCAATACAATGATTGATAATATCGTCTAATAACAAAATTTGCCGGCGATAATGGCCGTTCTTTTTCCGAGTATTGAGATGTAAGGGTAATTCAATAAAGCGTGATACTTCAGCGGTAGGCACTTGCACGATGGCGTATTCAGGCTTGCTCTGACCGGTCATTTCAACCAATAAATAGGTGGTGTTATCTTCTAAAATCTTACTTAAAGAGGCATCAGCGCTGGAGAGAATAATCGGTGAAATGTGTTTTTTCACTTCGTTATTAAAATAGCCACGCACCCAACCAGACTGGAGTTCGCTGAGCTTGCTGTCATCGATTAACTCGATATTATGCTTGCGCAGTTCTAGCTGAATATCTAAGTAGATTTTGTTGAATTGTTTACCCAGTTCTAACACGCGATTTTGAATTTCGCCTAGCAATTGCTCTGCGTCTTCGTGCTCCCACGTTTGGTATTTTTTTAAGAGGATGCGCCGTTTTACATCGGCCACCCGCACCCGAAAAAATTCGTCAAGGTTATTAGAGTAAATACCTAAAAAGCGTAAACGCTCAATCGGTGGGTTTCGGGTGTCGGCGGCTTCTTGCAACACCCGGCCGTTAAATGCCAGCCAGCTTAACTCTCGTGCATAAAGCGGATAATCTTCCGTTTTCGCTGGGAGGATGGTTTGTTCCATTAGATTTTGCTCCTGCTTACTTCCTGCAAAGCACACTATGTCAGTTTAATGACAACACGATGACATCCGCACGGCATCGTGAAAATAACGGATTATTCCAAATCGACGACGATATCGGTCGCTATCCCTTCGAGTGCTTCGATAACATCATCCCGATGCAAGCCAGCAGGCAGTTGCACGGTCGCTTCAGCATGAAATAGCGGTACGCCCCAATTCGGTGCGCTTTGTTTATTGCTCTCAAAGGCAATAATATTAGCGCCTTTATGGCTTAAAATAGCCGATAATTCCCGCACAATGCCAGGTCTGTCGTTACCGGTGATCACAAAACGAATTTGCTGATTTTTATCGAGTTCAATGTGTTCGCCGTGCTGTACACGAATATCCAGATCCGTCAGTTGCTGCAAACTTGCGGTTAATTGCGCGAGATCTGGCTCTGCCACTTCAATTTGCACTATACCGGCAAAGTAACCGGCCAAATGGCTTAGGTTACTGGCCATCCAGTTACCTTGATTATCGTTGATGACTTTTGCGAGTTGCTCAACTAAACCGGCTTTATCTTTACCGATCACGGTAAGTACTAACTGCTTCATTCTGTTATTCCTCATTAGGTCCGGTTTGGGTAAGTATTTATAGCCGCTGCTTAACGCCCGATTAATGCTGTAATATGTTTCTAAGCAGCGCAGTAAACAAGATTTGCCACGGTAAGGTCAACACCCCCATGGTAAAATCTGTCGAATACTTGCTATAGAGTGTAGCTGCAAGCAGATGGTTTTAAAGTAAATACTAAATTTTTATTTGGGGTTGCTGCTTAGGCACGTTAAGATTGCAACTCATCTGGACTAGGTTCGATAGCAATGGATACCCTGCGCATGCGCTTAAGTCACCTCTGTAGTGTGCTGTTATTAGTGATTACACCCTTTGTGTGTAGCACTGAAACTCGACCGAATAGTGTTAGCCAAACCGCAAGCTTAACTGGCACCTTATCCAGCACCGGCTCTGACACCTTGCATAATATGATGATGGTTTGGCGGCGTGAATTTGTGCTGAAACATCCGCAATTAAATATTCAAATACAAAGTAGTGGTTCGGCTACCGCCCCTGTCGCTTTGGTTGAAGGCACCGCCAATCTTGGGCCGATGAGCCGCGTCATGTTAACGGCTGAACAAGATCGTTTTCGCCGTCGTTTTGGCTATGAAGCCTATGCTGTGCCTGTTGCACTGGATATGCTGGCAATTTATGTGCATCAAGATAACCCGTTACAACAAATCAGTATGGCGCAGCTTGAAGCAATTTTTTCGCAAAATCGGCGTTGTGCGCTTCATTCTGCGATCACGCGTTGGGGCGATTTGGGTTTAGCGGGGCGATGGCAGCAACGATCTATTGCCGCCTATGGTCGTAATCCAGCGTCAGGGACTTATGCTTTTTTTCGGCAAAAGGCGCTTTGTAACGACGATTTTCAGCAAAAAGTCGCGCAGCTAGCGGGCGCTGCTGCTGTAGTTAGGTCGGTAAGTTTAAGTGAGAACGGCCTAGGTTACTCTGGGGTGGGGCAGCAGATTGCTGGGGTAAAAATGTTGGCGATCAGTCAAGGCCCAGAAGAAGCGGCCATTATGCCCAGTCCGGAGAATGCCTTATCTGGGGCTTACCCGTTGGCTCGGTTACTCTATATTTATGTTAATAAAGCCCCTAATCAGCCGTTAGCTGCAGCCGAGCGTGAATTTTTCCGCTTTATTTTATCCGCAGCGGGGCAGCAGCTATTAGAAAGTGATGGCTTAGTGCCAATCCCGTTACCTTTAAAACAGCAAGTGTTTGAGGATTTAGGCTTATGACGCCTAACTCAGAAAAGCCTACAGGCAGTCATTTACCGAATGCGCAGCAACGTCAGCGACGAAGTCGCCATCGGCGTTGGTTAGACCGTGGCTGGCATGCGTTAATCACCTTGGCTGGGGTCAGTGTGATCGCCACGTTATTGGCCATTTTTGTTTATTTGTTGCTAGAAGTGCTGCCATTGTTTAAACCGGTATCGGCTCAGTTACAGCCGCATGCTGCTAGCACGCCGCCACCGGCATTAATACTACCCAGTATAGCCGATGACGATTTGGCTATGGCTGCTGCAAAAGCGGGTTTTGCCGCTGATTTTCGGTTAATTGATGGGTTAAAGCGCGTCATTATACTCGCTAAACGCGATGGCGAAGCCTGTGTGTTGCTGCGTGCGGCATTGTCACAAGGCTGTCAGCAGCGTTTATCTCTTACTGATCGCACGGTGCAGTTAACCGCCGCCACTTGGTTAGCAGGCCAACAAAGCTTAATTACCGGCGATAGCAGTGGCCAATTAAAACAATGGTATTTGATTGCTGATGCGGCGGGGCAACTTCGCTTGAGTTGGGTTAAACCATTTAGCCAGCAAGCTGCGGCTATTGTCGCTATTGCTGCCGAACGAGGCCGTCGTGGCTTTGCAGTATTAGATGCTAACGGTGGCCTCAGTGTGTTTTATAGTGCGTTAAGTTCACCTATTTGGCAGGCACAGTATGCAACTTTCTCCTTGGCGCAGAAAGGCGTGACCGAATTACGTTTTACCCCTAATAATGACGGTTTGTGGCTGCTCAACGCGCAGCAGGCCGAGGGCTTTTTAGCCATTAACAATCGACATCCCGAAATTTCATGGCGTACGCTGTGGCAAAAAGTCTGGTACGAAAGTTGGCAACAACCCGAATATGTTTGGCAAAGCGGTGGGGGTTATGAGCTTTATCAAGGTAAATACTCTTTGGTGCCCTTAACCGTCGGTACCTTAAAAGCGGCTTTTTATGCGTTATTGGTGGCGGTACCCTTAGCTGTCTTGGCCGCCATTTTCAGTGTGTGCTTTTTGCAAGAGCCGGTTCGCAGCCGCTTAAGTAGCATGATTGAACTGATGGCGTTATTTCCTACCGTCATTATTGGCTTTTTAGCGGCTATTTGGCTGGCCCCAGCTTTAGAGCAACATTTGCTCTCTTTATTACTGTATTTACTGTTAGTGCCGGCGGCTGTTTGGGCATTGGCCTATTATTGGCATTATTTACCCCGCCGTTGGCAGCGTTTAAATAGCAGTGGTGCCACGTTAATACTGATGAGTGCGATATTGCTGATCGGTGCCTGGGTGGCGTTGGGTTTAGGCTCTTGGTTTGAAAGCTTACTGTTTGAAGACAGCTTACGTTTTTGGTTAGATCAACAAGGCGTAGATTATCAGCAGCGTAATGCTTTAGTGATTGGTCTGGCGATGGGTTTTGCCGTGCTACCGGTCATTTATACAGTAAGCTACGATGCTTTAGCACAAATTCCGCAACAACTGACGGCCGGTGCCTATGCGCTGGGGGCCAATCAATGGCAAATTGTACGGCGAATTATGTTACCGGTGGCGATGCCCGGGTTTCTAGCGGCCGTGATGTTGGGGTTAAGTCGTGCCATTGGTGAAACGATGATTATTTTGATGGCGACCGGCAATAACCCCATCACCAATTTTAATCTGTTCGAAGGGCTGCGCAGTTTAACGGCCACGCTGACCATCGAACTCCCCGAAGCCGCGGTCGACAGCAGCCATTATCGCGTGTTGTTTTTAGTGGCTATTTTGTTGTTTGTTTTCACCTTTGCTGCAAATACCTTAGCTGACTTAGTGCGCCAACGTTTACGCCGTAATTTACAGAGGTTGGAATAATGAGCACGAATCGGCAGCCCGGGCGGCGACTCTATTTCTTTTCGGCATTAGCCACCGCTTTAACGCTACTCACGTTTTTTTTATTGTGTTTGTTAATTTTAAGCCGTGGTTTACGGTTATTTTGGCCAGCCGAAGTCGTGCAGTTTCAATACCCCATCTCAGGCCAAATGCAGCAAGTGTTTGGTGAGGTGGTGTCTCGCCAGCAAGTTAATGCTGAGCAACTTGCTGCTGCGGGCCTACCGAGCCACAGCCAGGCACAGCGTGTGTTAATCAAACAAGGCCAGATGGCAGGGCAAACGGCGTTTCGTTGGTATTGGCAGCATTTGAGCCACGATTGGCAAACGCCGGCGCAGCTAAGTTTGCTGCGGCATTTTAGCCAAGGCGAGTTTTATGGTGTCGTGACGCAAGAGAATGCGACTGAACTGCAATTACGCTTAAGCGATAACAGCAGCAGAACCTTTCAGCGTCGCGATATTGAACGGGTGATTTCACCCAATCAGTTGTCGTTATGGGGTAAGTTGCAACTGTTTGCGGCGCAGTGGTGGCAGTTTTTGAGTACTGAACCTCGGCAAGCAAATAGCGCGGGCGGGATCTTACCGGCCATTATGGGTACGGTATTATCGGTATTATTAATGGCTTTGTTAGTTGCGCCGATTGGTATTATGGCGGGTATTTATTTACATGAATATGCCAAAGATGGCCGCTTAGTGCGTTTGGTGCGACTCAGTGTACACAACCTTGCTGGGGTGCCCTCTGTGGTATTTGGCGTGTTTGCCTTAGGTTTTTTTGTTTATGTGTTAGGTGGCAGTATTGATCAGTTGTTTTACGCGGAACAACTCCCTCAAGCGACTTTTGGCACCCCCGGCTTGCTATGGGTATCCCTGACCCTAGCATTATTAACCTTACCCGTGGTGATTGTCGCCACAGAAGAGGGGCTGGCACGCATACCCCAAAGTTTGCGCTTAGGTGGTTATGCCTTAGGTGCGACCAAAGCGGAAGTATTACGTAAGCTTATTTTACCGGTTGCTATTCCTGCCATGATCACGGGTGTGGTGCTGGCGATGTCACGTGCCGCCGGCGAGGTTGCTCCGTTAATTTTTGTTGGGGTGGTGAAATACGCACCGGTATTACCACTGCGGAGCGAATGGCCGTTTGTGCAGCTTGATCAGCAAATTATGAGCTTGGGTTTGCAAATTTATGATGTTGGCTTGCAAAGCTCGAATGCCGACGCAGCTGAGCCTCGGGTGTACGCTATTGCTCTGGTGTTGCTGTTATTAATTGGTAGCCTGAATTTATTAGCGATGCGCTTACGCCGTTACTATCGGGCAAAGACACGCAGTCAGGGTGCTTAAAAATACGTCTTAGTTTCATAAAAGTGTCATAAATGAGGAATACAATGGCCGCTTTAACGGATGTCAGTACGAAAATGTCAGCACAAAACTTGTCGGTAAGTTTGGCCGGTAAAACAGTGCTGGATCAAATCAGTTTAGACATTCCGGCTAATCGTGTCACGGCGCTGATTGGGCCATCCGGTTGTGGCAAATCAACGTTATTGCGAAGCTTCAATCGCATGAATGAACTGCTTGATGATGCCAGCACCGAAGGGCAGGTGTTGCTAGATGAATTGAATATTTATCAAGCGGGTGTCGATTTAGCCGAGTTACGTCGACGGGTTGGCATTGTGTTTCAAAAACCCAATCCGTTTCCATTGTCGGTGTATGAAAATGTCGCTTTTGGCTTGCGTTTGCAGGGGATTAACAGTGCTAGGCAGTTAGACGAGTTAATCGCCGCGGCCTTACAAAAAGCCGCACTTTGGCATGAAGTGAAAGATCGTTTATATGACAATGCGTTGACCTTATCGGGTGGTCAACAGCAGCGGCTAGTGATTGCCCGTGCTATTGCCATTGAGCCCGAGGTGTTGTTATTGGATGAACCGGCTTCAGCGTTGGATCCGATTTCAACCCTAAAAATTGAAGAATTGCTGTATGAGTTAAAGCAGCAATACACCATCGTTATAGTGACACACAATATGCAGCAGGCGGCGCGGGTATCGGATTTTACTGCGTTTATGAATTTAGGGCAGTTGGTTGAGTTTGATGCCACCAACAAGATCTTTACCGATCCACGCCAGCCGCAAACAGAAGATTATATTACTGGGCGGTTCGGTTAACTGAATTGCTTTGGCTAAGCCAGAATAGGACCACGGAGACTAACAGGATGGATAAATTAAATTTATCGAAGCATATTTCCAGCCAGTTCAACGAAGAATTGGAGCAAATTAGAAATCATGTGATGTCGATGGGCGGCCTAATTGAGCGGCAACTTTATGATGCCTTAGCCGCCATTGCCAATAGCGATAGTGAATTGGCACAGCAGGTTATTGCCAATGATCTGAAGGTCAATGACTGGGAATTACAGATAGATAAAGAATGTACCCGAGTGATTGCCAAGCGTCAGCCTGCTGCTAGCGATCTGCGCTTAATAATGGCGATATTAAAAAGCATTAACGATTTAGAGCGGATCGGTGATGAAACACGGCGCATTGCCAAAGTGGCGCTGGAGTCTTTTAACAGTGATCAACAAGACTTGCTGGTAAACCTAGACAATCTGGGGCGACATGTCGCGCAAATGTTGCACGATGTGTTAGATGCTTTTGCTCGAATGGACGTTGAAGCAGCGTTAAACGTGCATAAAGAAGATAAAAAAGTGGATCGTGAATACGAAGCGATTACGCGGCAATTAATGACCTACATGATTGAAGATCCGCGCTCTATTCCTAAAGTGATGAACGTGTTGTGGTCGGCTCGCTCGTTAGAACGCATTGGCGATCGCTGTAAGAACTTGTCGGAATACATTATTTTCTTTGTTAAAGGTAAGGTTGTTAGACATGCCAGCCACGAAAAACTCGAGCAGGAAGTTCGTGGCGACTAACTCTTAGTCAAATGTTATGCCGTGCCTCTGCTGGTGTTCTAGCAGGGGCATTTTTTTTGAAACGACATTTCATTTTTATTACTTTGGCATTGCGGTTACAATGTGCGCCGACTACAGTCACTTAACATCAATGAGGCCCTCTATGCCCGCTAATACTTTTTTGTCCGTATTTGCCAAATCGCCAATAAAGCCGATTGAAGAGCATATTCGCAAAGTACACCAAGCCAGTGAGCAATTACTGCCATTCTTTGCGGCGGTTTATCAAAAAGATTGGACCCAGGCAGCGGAAGTGCGTAAGAGCATCGTTGCATTTGAAAAAGATGCTGATCGCTTAAAACGTGAAATTCGGATTAACTTACCGCGTGGTTTGTTTTTACCCGTCGACCGCACCGATATTTTAGAATTGGTATCGCAACAAGATAAAATCGCTAATAAAGCAAAAGATATTTCTGGCCGCGTGTTGGGGCGTGAATTAGAAATTCCTGAAACAATCCAAACTGAATTTACTGCTTATGTGCAGCGTTGTATTGATGCCACCGAGATGGCATCTCAGGTAATTAATGAACTAGATGAATTGCTGGAAACGGGCTTTCGTGGCCGTGAAGTTAATCTAGTGATTAAGATGGTCGAGCAATTGGATGCTATCGAGCACGATACCGATGAAATGCAAATTAAATTACGTAAGAAGTTACGGCTAGCCGAGAAGGATCTTAACCCAGTCGATGTGATGTTTTTATATCGCACACTGGAATGGTTGGGCGATTTAGCAGATGTCGCCTTACGTGTTGGTTCCCGTCTTGAAATTATGCTAGCCCGCTAACCTAATAGGTAATTTTTTATGGCAATTTTAGAATCTTACGGCCTGATCCTGATTATTTTGGCCGCAGTATTTGGCTTTTTTATGGCTTACGGTGTCGGTGCCAATGATGTGGCAAATGCCATGGGTACCTCTGTTGGCTCTAAAGCCCTCACGATTAAACAAGCTATCTTGATTGCAGCGATATTTGAATTCGCTGGCGCCTACTTAGCAGGCGGTTCTGTTACCTCAACAATCCGCTCGGGTATTATTGATGCCGGTTACTTTGCCGATACACCTGAATTTATGGTGTTTGGTATGATCGCTGCTTTATT
Source organism: Alishewanella sp. SMS8 (assembly GCF_030737935.1). Lineage (NCBI taxonomy): Bacteria > Pseudomonadati > Pseudomonadota > Gammaproteobacteria > Alteromonadales > Alteromonadaceae > Alishewanella > Alishewanella sp. SMS8. The sequence continues at coordinate 1,064,511 of NZ_JAPJEA010000001.1, read as the reverse complement.
AGCTGCCGGTACCTGGTTGCTAGCAGCGTCTTACTTTGGTTGGCCAGTCTCCACCACCCACTCGATTATCGGTGCTATTATTGGTTTTGCTTTAGTTGCTGCCGGCACTGAAGCCGTGCAATGGAACAAAGTCAGTGGCATCGTTGGAAGCTGGGTAGTGACACCTATGTTGGCGGGGGTGTTGGCTTATTTAATCTTTATGAGTGCGCAACGCTTAATTTTTGATACCGATAACCCTTTAGAAAACGCCAAGCGTTATGTACCTTTCTATATGTTTTTCGCCGGTTTAATGATGACCTTGGTTACCGTGCAAAAAGGCTTAAAGCATGTTGGTTTAGATATTTCTACCGCTAATGGTATTTATATCTCGATTGCCGTCGGTGTGGTTGTAGCGGTTATTGGTAAGATCGCCATTTCGCGTATTCAAATTGACCCAGAAGCCGACAAAGAGATGCACTACAACAACGTAGAGCGTATTTTCGGTATTTTAATGATTACCACCGCATGTTGTATGGCCTTTGCACACGGCTCGAACGATGTGGCGAATGCTATCGGCCCAGTGGCAGCGGTAGTCAGTGTGGTGACCTCTGGCGGTGAAATTGCGGCTAAAGCAACGTTAGCGGTGTGGGTGTTGCCTTTAGGTGCCATCGGTATCGTTATTGGTTTAGCGACCTTAGGTGCTCGGGTTATTAAAACAATCGGTACAGCGATTACGCATTTAACACCCAGCCGTGGTTTTGCGGCAGAGCTGTCTGCTGCTTCTACCGTGGTTATTGCTTCGGGTGCTGGTTTACCTATCTCTACCACCCAAACCTTAGTAGGTGCTGTACTCGGCGTGGGTTTAGCACGGGGTATTGCGGCCTTAAACCTGGGGGTAGTGCGTAATATCTTTATTTCTTGGGTTATTACCTTACCGGTCGGCGCAGGTTTGGCCATCGTGTTCTTCTACATCTTAAAAGCGATTTTCAGTTAAACTTTTGTGTTAGCTGCGACAGCAGGGCTGTCGCAGCTAACAAGCCAGTCTTGTCTGCCTGCACCTTATATTTCTTTCATCATGCCACTGATGCTAATTGCTTAAAACGATTAAAAAAGGTAAGTTTTACCAATTCGATTGTAGCGAAAGGTTAAGCATGAAACGTCTGCCCAGTATTAAACAATTACAGTATTTACTCGCCTTGCATGAGCATCAGCATTTTGGCCGTGCTGCCGATGCTTGCTATGTTGGGCAATCAACACTCAGCGCGGCCATTGCCAGTTTAGAGGAGACCATGGAAACGCAATTATTAGAGCGTGACCATAAAACTTTTATTTTCACCGCCCTAGGTGAAGATGTTGTTAGGCTGGCACGTCATATTATTGAGCAATGCGAAGAGCTAACCGATTTTGCTAAATCTCAGGGTAAACCGATGACCGGGCCTTTTCGGTTGGGTTGTATCCCGACTATTGCGCCCTTTGTGCTGGGTGAAGTTATGACACTGTGCCGTGAGCGTTTTCCCGAGTTGCAACTATTATTGCGCGAAGACACCTCAGATAACTCGTTGCATGCGTTAAGTGAAGGCCGCCTAGATATGGTGTTGCTGGCGCTACCTTATGAAACGGGCGTATTGCACACTGAAGTACTGCAACAAGACGCGTTTAATTTAGTACTGCATAAAGATTGGCAAGATCGGGGTTTTAATCAAGATATTAACCAATGGCCAGATGAAAGTATCTTCTTGTTAGAGCGCGAGCATTGTTTAACGGGTCATGCGGTAAAAGCCTGTGAATTAGAAGACAGCCGTAAGGTAAATCCGTTTTTTGCCACCAGCTTACATACCCTTACACAAATGGTGAATAACAAACTGGGGGTGACCTTTATGCCGCAGATGGCGATTAACAGTGGTGTTCTAGAGGGCACCGAGTTAATCAGTCAGCCGGCTTCTGCCGGGCAGGCATATCGGGATATCGGCGTTGCGTGGCGTCCAACGTCAAGTAAAGCGCGTAGTTATCAGCAAATGGCCGCGTTAATCGGTGAAGTGCTCTTAAAAAAGTGTCGAACGTAAGTCGAAACTTGCTAACATAGCACCGCCGGATTTGGCCGGTAAAGCCAAGGACAACGCTATGTTAGTGAAAGATTTTAGTTTTGAGTTACCTGAACATCTAATTGCCAGTCAACCACAGGCTGAGCGCTCAGCCAGTCGTTTACTGGCCATGCAGCGCCAAACGGGTGAACTGCACCATCATATCTTCAAAGAACTGCTTGATTTGCTTAACCCTGGGGATTTGTTAGTGTTTAACAACACACGCGTGATCCCCGCCCGTTTGTTTGGTCAAAAAGCCTCAGGCGGCCAGGTTGAAGTGTTGGTCGAACGTGTCTTGGACCAACAGCGTTTTTTAGCGCATATTCGTGCCAGTAAAGCGCCAAAACCCGGCACAGAATTATTGTTAGAAAATTCCGCTAAAGTGCTGATGCGTCAACGGCACGATACCTTATTTGAATTAGAGTTACTGGGTGATGAGCCGGTATTTGCCATGCTAGACAGGCTAGGACATATGCCGTTACCCCCTTACATTGCGCGCCCTGATACCGAAGAAGATAAAGCCCGTTATCAAACGGTGTATAACAAAAAACCCGGTGCCGTGGCTGCACCTACAGCAGGTTTACACTTTGACCAGCCCTTGTTAGATCAATTAGCGGCCAAAGGCGTGCAATTTGCTTTTGTGACTTTGCATGTTGGCGCCGGTACTTTTCAGCCGGTACGCGTTGATTCGGTGCTAGAGCATAAAATGCATGCTGAATATATTGAAGTGGAGCAAGAGGTGGTGGATGCCGTTGCAGCATGTAAAGCGCGCGGCAATCGGGTAGTAGCCGTCGGTACTACCTCAGTGCGTTCGCTTGAATCCGCTGCGGCACAGCATGGCGGTCAGCTGCAACCTTACAGTGGCGATACCCAAATTTTTATTTACCCGGGTTATCGCTTTCAAGTCATTGATGCACTAATCACCAACTTTCATTTACCCGAATCGACACTGATTATGCTGGTGTCCGCCTTTAGTAGCCAACAACATGTATTACAGGCTTATAAAACGGCTATTGCAGAGCAATATCGCTTTTATTCCTATGGCGACGCGATGTTTATTAGTTAAGCCGCTGGCTGAATACTGCTATAATGGCCGCCGATTGCGCGCGGCCATATTGCGGCAAAACGCTAATAATGACGAGCCGGACTGTTTTTCCGGCCAGAAGAGGTAAATTTTGAAATTTGAATTACTTGCTACTGACGGTAAAGCCCGTCGTGGCCAACTTATTTTTGATCGTGGTGTGGTGGATACCCCTGCCTTTATGCCCGTGGGGACTTACGGCACGGTAAAAGGCATGACACCAGAAGAGTTAGATGCCACCGGTGCGCAAATTTGCTTAGGTAACACCTTTCACTTAATGCTGCGTCCGGGCACTGACATTATTAAGTTACACGGTGACCTGCATGATTTTATGCATTGGCATAAACCCATCTTAACTGACTCAGGCGGTTTTCAGGTATTTAGCCTTGGCGAACTGCGCAAAATCACCGAAGAAGGCGTTAAGTTCCGCTCGCCGCTAAATGGCGAACGCATCATGTTAACGCCAGAACGCTCAATGGAAGTGCAGCGCGATCTGGGTTCAGATATTGTGATGATCTTTGATGAATGCACGCCTTATCCGGCGACCGAGCCACAAGCTCGTAAGTCCATGGAATTATCGCTGCGCTGGGCGAAACGTTCAAAAGATGCGCATGGCGATAACCCGTCAGCGTTGTTTGGTATTATCCAAGGTGGCATGTATCCGCATTTGCGAGACATTTCATTAGCCGGTTTAGAAGAGATTGGTTTTGACGGCTATGCCATCGGCGGTTTATCGGTAGGTGAACCCAAAGCCGATATGATTAATATTCTGAACCACACCACTGATAAAATGCCAGCGAACAAACCGCGTTATTTAATGGGCGTAGGCAAACCAGAAGACTTAGTTGAAGCGGTACGCCGTGGCGTGGATATGTTTGATTGCGTCATGCCGACACGCAATGCGCGTAATGGTCATTTGTTTGTTAGTGATGGCGTGATTAAAATCCGCAACGCCAAGCATAAAACCGATACCGCGCCGTTAGACAAAGACTGTGATTGTTACACGTGTAAAAATTATTCTCGGGCCTATTTACATCATTTAGATCGTTGCAACGAGATTTTAGGCGCGCGTTTAAACACCATTCATAACCTGCATCATTATCAGAAGCTGATGCAGGGATTGCGCGCAGCTATTGCCGCTGGTAACTTGTCAGCCTTTGTAGCAGAATTTTACGCAAAAAGAAGTATGCCAGAACCATCGCTGGACGCAGAATTAACAGAATAACTGATTTTAACATTAAGGGGACAACCATGAGTTTATTCATTAACCAAGCCTATGCCGATACCGCTGCCGCACCACAAGGTGGTGGTTGGGATTTAATTATTATGTTGTTGGCGTTTGGTTTGATTTTTTACTTTTTAATCTACCGCCCACAAGCCAAGCGTGTAAAAGAACATCGCAACCTGATGTCGGCTTTAGGTAAAGGTGATGAAGTGCTGACGCAAGGCGGTATTGTCGGTCGCATTACTAAAATTGCGGAAGATAAAGACTTTGTCGTTGTGGCATTAAATGACAGTACTGAAGTCACAGTACAAAAATCCGCTATCAGTGCGGTATTACCTAAGGGTACTTTAAAGTCGTTATAAGCGGCACTGCTAACGAAAGGATGTATTCGTGTTAAACCAAAATCCGCTCTGGCGGTACCTGGTCGTTATCGGGGTACTGCTACTGGCATTAGTTTACGCAATGCCAAATTTATACCCGGAAGATCCGGCGCTGAATATTAATGCAACTCGTGGGGGCGTGGTGTTAGAAAGCACTCGCCAACAGTTAGAGCAAAGCTTTATCAGTGAAGGTGTTACGCCAAAATCGGTAACACTGGAAAATGGTCAGGTGTTAGCGCGCTTTCAATCTGCTGAAGATCAGCTGCGAGCGCGGCAAATTGCCATTAATTTATTGGGTACTGTTAACTATGTTACGGCATTAAACTTAGTGCCCACCACCCCCGATTGGCTGGCTGGCATTGGTGCAACACCAATGAAGTTAGGCTTAGATTTACGTGGTGGTGTGCATTTTTTAATGGCCGTAGACATGAAGGCGGCCATTGATAAAAACATCAATGACATGGTGGGTGCGTTTCGTGCCGACTTACGTGAAGCTAAAGTGCGCTACCGTTCAGTTTCTGCAGATGTTGAACGCGGCATGGTGCAACTGCAATTGCGCTCAGCTGAAGATGTGCAAGCGGCTCGCTCGGCCTTAGGCAAACTGGACCGTGAGTTAGTGTTTACTGACGGCCCTGCTGAATTTAGCCTACAAGTGACCTTAAGCGAAATCCGTCTGCGCGAAATTCGTGAATACGCACTTGAGCAGAACATCACCATTATCCGTAATCGGGTTAATGAAATTGGGGTAGCTGAGCCGCTGGTACAGCGTCAAGGCGCTGATCGTATTATAGTGCAATTACCTGGCGTACAAGATCCGGCGCAAGCTAAAGAGATTTTGGGCGCAACGGCAACACTCGAGTTTCGTTTAGTCGACGAGCAAGGTGACTTAGGTGCGGCCTTGAATGGTCGTTTACCACCCGGTTCAGGTTTGTATTATGACCGCAGTGGCCAACCTTTCTTACTGGAAAACCGCGTGATGCTGACCGGTGAGCACATCACCAATGCCAGCTCAAGTTACGATGAAATGGGCCAGCCACAGGTTAACATTTCTCTGGATGCACAAGGCGGTAATTTACTTTCAACCTCGACTCGTGATTCGATTGGTCGACGTATGGCTACCGTGTTTATTGAATATAAGCCCGGTGAGCAATTACAAGCTGATGGCACGCCCGTGTTGATTAAGCAGGAAGAAGTGATCAATGCCGCGACCATTCAAGCGCGTTTGGGGCGCAGTTTCCGCATTACCGGTATTGGTAACCCTGCTGAAGCACAAAATCTCGCCTTGCTACTGCGTGCCGGTGCACTGATTGCGCCTACGCAAATCATCGAAGAACGCACCATAGGGCCAAGCCTCGGTCAGGAAAATATCGATCTAGGTATGACGGCCATTATGTGGGGTATGGTGGTGGTCTTAATCTTTATGGTGATTTACTACCGTGTGTTCGGTTTAATTGCTAACTTGGCGTTGGTCGCTAACCTGGTGTTAATTATTGGCTTTATGTCGATGATCCCCGGTGCCACCCTAACGTTACCGGGTATGGCGGGTATTGTGTTAACTGTCGGTATGGCCGTTGATGCTAACGTACTGATATTTGAACGGATCCGTGAAGAAATTGCCGAAGGCCGCTCGATCCAACAAGCGATCCATCAAGGCTATGACCGTGCTTTTGCGACAATCGCTGACTCGAATATCACCACATTATTAGTGGCCCTGATCCTGTTTGGAATTGGTACTGGCCCAGTGAAAGGCTTCGCCATCACTTTAGCTATCGGTATTTTAACCTCGATCTTTACTTCAGTAGTGGGTACCCGCTTGCTGGTTAATTTAATCTGGGGCGGCCGTCGCGTACAGTCGTTACCGATGTAAGGAGCTTGGTGTGAGAATATTTAGTTTTAACGAACCTCTCAATTTCATGCGCTTTAAGATGCCAGCACTGATGCTGTCTATCGTGTTACTGCTAAGCTCGTTTGGCTTGTTGTTCACAAAAGGCATCAATTGGGGGCTGGATTTTACCGGCGGTACGGTTATCGAAGTGGGTTACACCCAAAACGCTGATCTGACCCAAGTGCGTGCCATTTTAGCCGAACGCGGTTATGCCGATGCGGTAGTGCAATATTTTGGCTCAAGCCAAGACGTTGCGATACGTATTGCACCAAGAGAAGGGGTAGAGCAAAGCCGGATCTCGAATGAGATTATGGCGGCGTTATCCGAAACCTCTGCTACGCCGATTGAAATGCGTCGTATTGAATTTGTTGGTCCTTCAGTGGGTGACGAATTAAAAGAGCAGGGTGGCTTAGCCATGCTGACGGCGTTAATTGGTATCTTGTTGTACGTGGGGATGCGCTTTGAGTGGCGCTTGTCATTAGGCGCCGTATTAGCGTTGGGACACGATGTCATTATTACCTTGGGTCTTTTCTCCTTGTTACAACTTGAGTTTGACCTGACGGTACTGGCGGCGATTCTAGCGCTGATTGGTTACTCAATTAACGATACTATCGTGGTGTTTGACCGGATCCGGGAAAGTTTCCGCAAATTACGTGATAGCACGCCGGAAGAAACCGTCAATGACGCAGTAACCTCAACATTAAACCGTACGGTTGTTACGTCGTTAACCACGATTATTGTATTGATTGTGTTGTTTTACATGGGTGGCGCCTTGATCCATAACTTTGCCACTGCACTGTTATTTGGTATCGCCATTGGTACTTACTCTTCTATCTTTGTGGCCAGTGGTATTGCGGTACAACTGGGCTTAAACCGCGATGATATGTTACCACCACCACCACCTGAGAAAGAAGGTGAAGGTACCGAACCGTTAATGTAATTTCGCGAAATCTGTGTTAAAAATGCCAGTCAATGACTGGTATTTTTTATGGGTAAAATATGAGTAAGCAACATGCTGCAGGCTTTATCGCACTGGTTGAAGCCGCCAAACAACAGATCAAAGAAATCAGTATCGATGAGCTTTTAGCTCATGAACAGCCATATGTATTGTTAGATATTCGAGAAGATCACGAATGGCAACAGGGGCACTTTCCTGAAGCGATGCATCTGGGCAAAGGGATTATTGAGCGTGATATTGAGCAAACTGTTGCCGATAAAAAACAAAAAATTGTACTGTATTGTGGTGGCGGTTATCGCTCGGCTTTAGCGGCGTTAACCCTGCAGCAGATGGGCTATCAACAGGTGTTCAGCTTGGCGGGTGGGTTTCGTGAATGGCAAGAGCGTCAGTTACCGCTGATTAAGCCTTTATGATTAAGCCTTGAATGCATGCCATGGCGCAGCATACACTGTCGCCATAGCCTGTGTTTTAGCGTTACTCGGCAATTTGCTGTGATGCTGGCGAGGGGGCTTGGCCTGATGCCAGACGTAACATTTGTAAGTCTTTGCCACTAGGGTGCTGGTAAACACTTAATCCAAACTCGGGCAAGATCGCGAACAGATGATCGAAAATATCCGCTTGGATCCCTTCATAGGCAACCCAAGCAATGGTATTGGTAAAACAATAGATCTCCAGTGGCAAGCCTTCTGGGGTGGGCGCTAATTGGCGCGTCATCATGGTCATGTCTTGATGCACATGCGGATGACTTTTTAGATACTGCGTAACATAAGCGCGGAAAGTGCCCAAATTGGTAATACGCCGAGTATTCACCGGCTCGCGACCTTGCTCTTTGAGTTCAGCATTCCACGCCGCAATATCAGCCTGCTTATCGCTAATATATTGAGTTAATAACCGGAAACGACTGAGCTTTTTGATTTGCTCTTCTGATAAAAAATGCACACTTTGTTGATCGAGCATTAAGCTACGTTTAATGCGTCGGCCACCAGAGTCTTGCATGCCACGCCAGTTTTTAAACGGATCGGTCATAAAGCGGCGTGTTGGGATAGTCGTGATGGTTTTATCCCAGTTTTGTATTTTTACCGTATGTAAGGCGATATCAATAACATTACCATCGGCATGCAGTTGTGGCATTTCAACCCAGTCACCCACGCGGATCACGTCGTTAGAGGAGATTTGCACACTGGCCACTAACGATAAGATGGTGTCTTGGAAAATCAGCATCAGTACTGCGGCCATCGCACCCAGGCCAGACAGTAAAATCAAAGGTGAGCGGTCGAACAACGAGGCAATCATCAAAATCACCGCAACCGCGTAAATCACAATTTTCAGCAGTTGGATATAGCCTTTAATCGGCTTACTGCGTGCATCTTCGCGTCGGGCGTATAAAGAGTTAATCAGCGTTAACAGATTACTCAGCGCAATAGCGATAGTCAGCACAATAAAGGCGTTAGTCACGTTAATGGTAACCTGCACCAGCAGTTCGGGTAAAAGCGGTACGCGATTGACTAAGGTCGATATAACCAGCGCAGGAACCACATTGGAAAGCCGATTAACAAAACGAAAATCTAAGCCGCGTTGTTCACACTGACTTTTCTTTAAACCTAATAAACTGAAGACGCTACGTAGCAGAATATGCTTAACCAAAAAATTGGCTAGCCAAGAAAGTGATAATAGAATCGCGATGCCTAACCACATGGCAAGGTGAGGATTGGCCTCTGACCAAGATTTTATGGTAGCGATGGTGGTAATAAGTTCTTGCATGCTAAACCTTTTACTGGCTGAGATAAGGGGGCTAAAGCGTCCAGCTTAGTCAGGCTTTGCGTAGGCCTGTGAGCAGTGCAGTGATGCGCAAGTAGATTATCCGCTAGCATCAGCGCTGTGGCGATGGCCGCACAGCGCTGGGCGTGTAACTTATTTTGCTAACGTTTCTGACAGGTGTGGCCGCATGCCTTTTACCATAGCTTGCAATACTTTTGGGCTGGCTGCAACAATGTTGCCGCTTTTCATGTGGTTATTGCCACCAGCAAAATCACAGACCATACCACCGGCTTCGCGGATGATCAGTTCACCTGCGGCGATATCCCAAGGCTTTAAGCCAATTTCCCAGAAACCGTCAAAACGACCGGCAGCGACATAAGCTAAATCTAAGGCGGCAGAACCGGTACGACGCATGTCGGCGCAGTCGGCAAAAAACGCGTTGAAGATTTTGCTGTAGCTGTCTAAATGGTGTTTGGCTTTAAACGGAAAACCGGTGGCTAAAATACTGCCTTGCATATCTGGCAGGTTATTTACCCGAATACGCGTACCGTTTAATTGTGCACCACGACCGCGAGACGCCGTGAACAATTCGCCACGTAGCGGATCGAAAATAACAGCTTGGTCTAGTTTACCTTGATGTTTTAAGGCAATAGAAACGGCAAAGTGTGGAATGCCTTTGATAAAGTTGGTTGTGCCATCCAACGGATCAATAATCCACTGGAATTCACTGTCGTTGTTACCGTAATCGCCATGTTCTTCACCGACAATACCATGGGTTGGAAAAGATTTTTTTAACACCGCAACAATAGCTTGTTCAGCTTCGCGGTCAACGTTGGTAACAAAGTCGTTGCTGCCTTTCTGCAGTTTTTCAACCATGTCGAGCTGGCCACAAGCTCGTGCAATAATATTACCCGCGGTACGGGCAGCACGAATGGCGATGTTTAACATCGGATGCATAGCGATTACCTTATTTTAAAAAGAGCTGTATAAAGAACAATCAAAAGAGCGGCGCATATTGTAGCGGCTGCTTGAAAAAAGTAAAGCATTTGCCTCGGTGTTTCTTAATTTGTCTGTTGCAGTAAAAGGTTAAAAACGTGATAAATTGCTGGGGTTGTTCAGATAATATTCAGCCAGTAACCGCAGAATAAGCTTATGCTTGTTTAAAACCTTTGGGATATCTTGATGAACCTACTGACTCGATTGCTTGCTGTAGCGGCTTTACTCAGTTTAACTGCCTGTGGCGCACTGCATACCAGTGTGGCTAAACGACAGTTAGATGTGCAAACTAAAATGAGCTCAAGTATTTTTCTTGAGCCAGTCGATCCTGAATTACGCACGGTTTATGTTGATATTCGTAATACCTCTGACAAGCCTGAGTTTAATGTGCGCGAAGAGGTGATCTTGACGCTGCGCAGTCGCGGCTATCAAGTCATTGATAGCCCCTCAAAAGCCCACTACTGGTTACAGGCAAATGTGTTACAAGTTGGTCGTAGCAATGCTCGGGATAGTCAAGGTGCGCTTGCTGCTGGCCCAGGTGCGGTTGGTGGCGCAGTAACAGGTGCGGTGATCCATCGTTCAACAGGGGGGGCTGTTGGCGGTACGGCAGGTGCAGCGGTGGCGGGGGCCGTGGTCGGTACGGTAGTGGATGCCATGGTACAAGATGTTTATTACAGCGTGATCACCGATATCCAAATTATGGAGAGATTTGCTGGCCAAGTACAAGAGCGTTCTGAACATACGTTGTTGCAAGGTGATAGTGGCAGTACTCGGTCTAGTTATTCTCAGCAAACCAATATGCGTAAATATCAAACACGCATTGTCAGTTCAGCTAATCAAGCAAACCTAAAATGGGAAACCGCGGCACAGCCGTTAACCGATGGCGTCGCGCGTGCTTTAGCTGGGCTATTCTAAATGTCGTTGCTTTACAAAGGCGCGATCTTAAGCGGTTTACTGCTGTTATCCGGCTGCGGCGCGCTGCATACCTCCGTGAGTAAGGGCAAGCTTGATGTGCAAATGCGCATGAGCGAAACCATTTATTTGGATCCGGTTGAAGCCGAATTACGCACGGTATTTTTAGATATCCGCCAAACGGCGGCGGAGTATCAACGGCCACTCATGCGCGATGTGGCGTCGTTGTTGACCGCCCGCGGTTATCAGTTAGTCAATACCCCCAGTGCTGCCCAGTATTGGTTGCAAGTGAACATTCGAACCGTATTAAACCAACCACCGCAGCAAGTGCTTCGTGAACAATACGGCATGAGTGAGCAACAAATTGCCGAGTTTATGCGCCCGGGTAGCAGTGTTGTTGCCAATAACACGCCGGCAACGCGCCGTCGCGCGTCTGGCCCTGGTGTAGTTTATGCCGATGCCGGCTTTTCTACTGATCTTGATACCAAAGATGTAGTGCGTGCTTTAGCCGTGGTTGCGGTGATTGTAGGCGCAGAATATGTTGGTAATCAGTTGGTGAAAGATAAATACTTTACCTTGTTAGCCGATATTCAAATTGCCGAGCGAATTGCCCCAGACAGCGATGAGCTTGTGCTTGACCAAAGCGAACAGCGCTTATGGCAAGGGGATAGTGGCCAGTTAGAATTGCTCTGGGAGCAACATACCGATCGGCGTAAGTATCAGGTGAAGTTGCTAGGCTTTGCCAATAAAGCCAATTTAACGTGGGAAGAAGCCGAACCCTCTTTGCATAACGGTATATTACGTTCTTTGGCCGGCATTTTTTAACGGCGTTACGCTCAAAACGTTATCAAAGCCAAGACAACATTATTTCCAATACTGCTCAACTGTAATATTGCCGGGGTTACGCCGCAGGTTTTTGGTTAAACCCATGCCTTCCAATAAGGCTTTAGTGTCGGTAATCATTTGTGGGTTACCACAAAGCATTACCTGTGATTTTAGGTTTAGCAACTGACCGCACTGTTGTTGTAACTGCTGGCTGTTTATTAATTTGGGTATCCTATCTTGCAGGGCACCAGGGGAGGTTTCGCGGGTAACGATCGGCTGATAGTGTAACTGCTCGGGATACTTTGCCACAAAGCTGGCTATCAGGTCTTTATAGGCTAAATCGGCTGCGTTGCTGACACTGTGTACTAGAATAATATGGGCGAAGCGCTGATAAGGTTCAGCGGTGGCTAGCATCGATAAATAGGGGCCTATGCCGGTGCCAGTGGCAATCAGCCACAAGTTGTCGCCGTCAGGTACTTCATCCAGAATAAAAAAACCAGTAGCCGGCTGACTAATACCCAGCGTATCGCCTGGCGTTAATTGCTGTAATAACGGCGATAACAAGCCATCGGCAACGGTGCTGACTAAAAACTCCTGATATTCGCTGTCAGGTGGGTTAACCAGTGAATAAGCGCGCTGAATCCTTCCTTCAGGGCCATCAATGGCCAGTCTGACAAACTGACCGGCAATAAAAGGGAGTGGCCCGGTCTTGGCTTTTAAGCTGAATAAATTTCCGGTCCAGTGAATTGTTTCCGCTATCGTCGCATTTAACCATTGCGCCATGGCGTTCTCCGGTTTACTTTAATTTGATTAGCATAGCAGGTTAACGCAGAGGGTGTAATGGAAACCATCAGCTGGCAAGACTTTGCCAAAGTAGAACTTCGGGTAGGCACCATTATCGCTGTAGACGATTTTCCTGAGGCCCGAAAACCCGCCTATAAACTGCAATTAGATTTTGGCAGCGACATTGGTATCAAAAAATCCAGTGCCCAGATCACTAGCTTATATAGTAAAGCGCAATTATTGGGTAAGCAGGTCATGGCAGTAGTAAATTTTCCAGCTAAGCAAATCGGCCCTATGCAGTCAGAGTGTCTGGTTACCGGTTTTGCCAGAGAAGATGGTGCTATCGTGCTGGTATCAGTAGACAGCCCGGTGCCCAATGGGGCTAAGTTGGGTTAACGCCACTGCTTAACTAAAGAAGCATAGTCACCAATCAGCGCTTGTTGTTGTGGCGTCAGGCTGATATCGGCTTTTATCAGCCAATGGCTTAGCGGATTTGCCACACAACAGCGGTAAGCTGGCTTGTTTGCGGCGCAATGAGAAATAGCTTTGCGCTGGAAGGGGCAGTTCAGGCTAAATTTATGTAAAAATAGCGGGCTACTGTTAATCTGGACTTTGTTCATGTCAGAATATTTATTTGTCTATGGCACGCTTCGCCAACATGCCCCGCGCCGGGCAGCTGGCAATCGTTGCTATCAGTTACTGCAGCAATATGCCAGCCTCGTCGGGCTGGGTGGTTTGCAGGCTAAGCTGTATTTGGTCGATTATTACCCCGGTGCCGTGCCAAGTAACGACCCCGCTTGGCAGGTTGTTGGTGAAGTTTATCAGCTAGCGAAAGCTGCAAATTTACTCACAGAGCTGGATGCCTATGAAGAGTGCGGCCCTGGTTTTGCTAGCCCGACTGAATATCTGCGACTTAAACAACCCGTCACCCTGCAAAATGGTGCAGCGGTTACTGCTTGGGTCTATGTTTACAACCGCGCGACGGATGATTTAAAGCCCATTTTATCAGGTGATTTTACGCTGGATGGAAACTGATCGTGACTTTGGAATAGAAAAGGCCGCTATGCGGCCTTTTTACAGTTAAAGCAGATGTTTAGTGACGGAAATGGCGAACGCCGGTAAACACCATAGCCATACCGTGCTCATCTGCGGCGGCAATGACCTCGGCATCGCGCATTGAACCACCTGGCTGGATCACCGCAGTAATACCGGCAGCAGCGGCAGCATCAATACCGTCGCGGAACGGGAAGAAGGCATCAGAGGCCATGACAGAGCCTTTGACTTCTAAGTTTTCGTCCGCGGCTTTGATGCCTGCGATTTTTGCGCTGTAAACGCGGCTCATTTGGCCGGCGCCGACGCCAATGGTCATGCTGTCTTTCACATAAACAATGGCATTCGATTTCACAAACTTGGCGACTTTCCAGCAGAACAATAAATCTTTTAACTCTTGTTCGGTGGGCTGGCGCTGACTCACTACCTTTAAATCAGCCGCTGTTACAGTAGCTTGATCGCGGTCTTGCAATAAGATGCCACCGTTGACTTGCTTGATATCCACGGCAGCACTGGCGGCAGCAAATTCGCCACAGACTAATAAGCGTACATTCGGCTTAGTGGCAACAACCGCGACCGCAGCAGCGGTGGCGCTAGGGGCAATAATCACTTCGACAAATTGACGACTAACGATTTCTTTCGCCGTGGTGTCATCTAACTCGCGGTTAAAGGCGATAATGCCGCCAAACGCTGAGGTAGGATCGGTTGCATAAGCGCGGTTATAAGCCGCCAGAATGTTTTCACCAATAGCCACACCACAAGGGTTGGCGTGCTTAACGATCACACAGGCCGGTTCGGCAAATTCTTTTACACACTCTAAAGCGGCATCGGTGTCGGCAATATTGTTGTAAGACAGGGCCTTACCTTGCAATTGTGTGGCGCTGGCAACCGATGCTTCATTGGCGCCGGCTTGTACATAAAACGCCGCCGTTTGATGGCTGTTTTCGCCGTAACGTAAATCTTGTTTTTTCACGAATTGGCTATTAAAGGTGCGAGGGAACTTGCTCGCCGGCGCGGTGGGCGTGTCATATGCCGGTAACATGGTGCCGAAGTAATTGGCGATCATGCCATCATATTGTGCGGTATGTTCAAAGGCGCTGATAGCTAAACTAAAGCGCGTAGCATGAGTGGTGGCACCGTCATGTGCTTGCATTTCAGCCAGTACCATCGCGTAATCGTGAGCATTGACAATAATTGTCACGTCTTGATGATTTTTAGCGGCCGCACGCACCATGGTTGGGCCACCGATATCGATATTCTCAATTGCATCCGCCAATGAGCAATCCGCTTTGGCTACGGTGTTAGCGAATGGGTAAAGGTTCACGACAACTAAATCGATAGGGCCGATGTTATTTGCCGTCATCACAGCTTCATCGATGCCACGGCGCGCTAAAATACCACCATGAATTTTCGGGTGTAGCGTTTTAACACGACCATCCATAATTTCAGGGTGGCCGGTGTAATCAGAAACTTCAATTACGGCAATACCTTGCTCGGCTAATAATTTAGCTGTGCCACCGGTAGATAAAATCTCTACTTGCATGGCGCTGAGTGCCTTGGCGAATTCAACAATACCGGTTTTATCAGATACGCTCAAAAGGGCGCGGCGGACAGGACGAAGTGTGCTCATCAGGATTATCTCGTTGTAGCTAAAAGAAAGAGTGACATGGCGTAAGCCGGGCTGGAACAGAGCTTAGCAGCGAAGTTTTACCCTGTTCCAGCTAATAAAAAAGCACCCGAAGGTGCTTGGTAGCAGGGCCGAACCCTGCGGGGCATTACGACATGCCGTATTGTTTAAGTTTCTTACGCAGCGTACCGCGGTTGATACCCATTAAGTTAGCGGCGCGTGTTTGATTGCCGCGGGTATATTTCATCACTTCTTCCAGTAGCGGGCGTTCTAATTCAGATAAAACCAGCTCGTACAAGTCGTTAACATCTTGGCCGTTTAACTGTTGCAGATAGTTAGCAACGGCTTTTTGCGCGGCGTTAGATAAAGCCTGTGGCTTTTCCTGAGTTTGTACGTGGGCGTTAGTAATAAATGGCGAAGTAACGTTCGAATTAAACATTGCTTTTTCTCTTTTACGTTAGGTGGCTGCTAGTTTATGAAAATAGTCATTTAATGCATCAAGCTGCGTTAATGCCAGCTCAATGCCATTGAATTCACTGCGAAAAACTCCTTGTGGATCATGTTCTGCCAAGTACCATCCGACATGTTTGCGGGCGATACGGGCACCGGCGTGTTCACCATACAATTGGTGTAAGCCTTGCACATGCTCCAACAGGATTTGCTGCACTTCTAAAACTGAAGGTGCGGCTAATTTCTGTCCTGTTGCCAAATAATGCACTACTTCCCGAAAAATCCATGGTCGACCTTGAGCTGCACGGCCAATCATCACGGCGTCAGCTCCGGTGTAGTCCAGCACAAAACGTGCTTTTTCCGGGGTGGTAATATCACCATTCGCCATTACTGGTATCGATACCTGCTGCTTAATTGCGGCAATGGTGTCGTACTCAGCTTCTCCTTTATACATACAAGCTTTGGTACGACCATGTACCGCGAGTGCCTGTATGCCATTATCTTCAGCAATACGCGCAATTTGCACGCCATTGCGATTATCCGGATCCCAACCTGTACGGATTTTTAACGTTACAGGAACGTCAACGGCGTTAACCACCGCTTGGATAATCTGTTCAACCAACTCGGGGTACTGCAATAAAGCAGACCCAGCCAGTTTTTTATTTACCTTCTTGGCAGGGCATCCCATATTAATGTCGATAATATGTGCGCCAATCTCGACATTATAACGGGCTGCTGCCGCCATTTGTTCAGGATCACTGCCGGCAATTTGCACCGAACGGATCCCAGACTCCTGACGATGGCCCATGCGATTCTGTGATTTTTCACTCTGCCAGACCAGCGGATTGCTCGACAGCATTTCTGACACAGCTAAAGCTGCACCGAAACGCCGACAAAGCTCACGAAAAGTGTGATCGGTTACTCCAGCCATCGGAGCACAAACTACCTTATTCGCTAACTGATATGGACCTATGCGCACCACTGAATCCAAGGCTCTACCTCCAAGGGGCGCTAAGTTTACGGATTTTTGTCACTAAAGCAAAGGTTATTATTTAAACAAAACCTGCTTTTTTTTGACCTTTCAGGGATTGACATTCCCTAAAAGGCTGAAAAGCCGTGTTTTCTCAAGCTTATGTTAGCGCCAGTGCTGATGTCGATAAAAAGATAATTGTGTTGTTGTTGTTTTTATCACCAATCTAAAATCAACAGCCTGACTGAATAGACGCTGAATTAGACGTTTTTACTGGCGCTTAAACGTACCCATTCTTCTTGTTCGGCAATGGGGTCAAAAGTAAACTCAGCGGCATAGGCATCGATCACGCTTTGTGCTTGGCTTTGCAAGATGCCTGAGAGTGCCAATAAGCCCCCCGGTTTTACATAGGCACTGATAATACTAGAGAGTTCAGCCAAAGGACCGGCTAAAATGTTGGCTACCACCACATCGGCTTGAAGTTGTGGCTGATCTTTAGGTAAGTACAACTCTATTTGATTCAGCACATCGTTACGTTCCGCGTTGGCGCGTGAAGCCATAATGGCTTGTGGGTCGATATCCACGCCAATAACACGGCTGGCACCCAGTTTTAACGCTGCAATACCTAAAATACCCGAGCCGCAACCAAAGTCGACCACGGTTTGACCATGGCTAATGTGTGCGTCAAGCCATTGCATGCACAGTGCGGTCGTTGGGTGAGTGCCGGTACCAAAAGCTAAGCCAGGGTCTAGCATCACATTAACCGCAGTAGGATCAGGGATAGGGCGCCAGCTAGGACATACCCATAGCCGCTCGCCAAATTTGATCGGATGAAAGTTATCCATCCATTCGCGTTCCCAGTCTTTATCTTCTAACTGTTCTAGCTTGTAGCTGACGCCTTCCTTAAATAATGCAGTGCTTTCAAGCTGCGCAATCACTTTTCGCATCGGGTGTTCGGCATCGAATAGCCCCATCACCACGGTATTGGCCCAATAAATCACTTCACCTGGCATCGGCTCGTAAATCGGCGTGTCTTGCGCATCCAGAAAGGTGACCGCCTGCGCCCCCCAGCTCATTAGCATGTCGCTGACCTGTTCGGCTTTCTTTTCAGTGGTCGTGACGCGTAATTGGATCCAAGGCATAGCGGTTCTCTACAAGCGAAAAAAGGCGCTTATTATAGCGCCAGCAACCAGCAGAGATCCAATGAATGCCAAAAGAAAAAGGGCCCGCAGGCCCTTTTCAGTTTCACGTGAGTAAAACGCTGTTATTTAATACCCAATTTCTTTTCCAGATAATGGATATTGGTACCGCCTTTACAGAAACCGGTATCGCGCATAATGTCTTTATGCAATGGAATGTTGGTTTTGATACCTTCCACTAATAACTCGTCTAAGGCATTGCGCATCCGCGCCAGAGCGATATCACGGGTCTCACCGTAGGTGATTAACTTACCGACCATCGAATCATAGTTTGGTGGTACCGTGTAATCAGCATAGATGTGCGAGTCCCAGCGAATACCATTACCACCCGGTGGATGGAAACGCGTGATCTTACCCGGTGATGGGATAAAGCTCACTGGATCTTCAGCATTGATCCGACACTCAATGGCATGGCCACGGATAACGATGTCTTCTTGCTTGATGGTCAACGGCATACCCGAGGCAACACGCAGTTGCTCTTTAATTAAGTCGACACCGCTAATCATTTCGGTAACCGGGTGCTCTACTTGAATACGGGTGTTCATCTCGATAAAGAAGAATTCACCATTTTCAAATAAGAACTCAAAAGTACCGGCGCCACGGTAATTCATCACTTTACAGGCATCGACACATCGGCCACCGATAAAGGCACGCAGTTCAGGGGTAATACCCGGCGCTGGCGCTTCTTCTACCACTTTTTGGTGGCGACGCTGCATTGAACAGTCACGCTCACCTAAGTGTATGGCGTTACCTTGGCCATCAGCTAAAACTTGAATTTCGATATGACGTGGGTTTTCCAGGAATTTCTCCATATACACCATGTCATTACCAAATGCGGCTTTCGCTTCGGCTTTCGTCATCTCGATAGAGCTGACTAATTCTTCTTCAGTACGCACCACTCGCATACCACGACCACCGCCGCCGCCAGCCGCTTTAACGATAATCGGATACCCGATGCGCTTCGCAATCTTCATGTTAACAGCAGCGTCATCGCCTACCGCACCATCAGAGCCCGGCACGCATGGCACGCCGGCTTTTTTCATCGCTTCAATGGCTGACACTTTGTCACCCATTAGGCGGATAGAATCCGGATGTGGACCGATAAACACTAAGCCGCTTTCTTCAACTTGTTGCGCAAAATCAGCGCGTTCAGCCAAGAAACCATAGCCTGGGTGGATCGCTTGCGCATTTGTCACTTCAGCAGCCGCAATTAATGCGGGTATATTTAAGTAGCTTTGCGGTGAAGGTGCTGGGCCAATACAAATGGTTTCGTCAGCTAACAACACGTGTTTTAAATTACGGTCAACAGTCGAGTGTACTGCTACCGTTTTGATACCGAGTTCTTTGCACGCACGCAAAATGCGTAGGGCAATTTCGCCTCGGTTGGCTATCAGGACTTTTTCTAACATTAGTCAGCCTTAATGTTATTCGATAATAAAAATTGGCTGGTCAAATTCAACCGGCTCGCCGTTTTCAACCAAGATTTCTTTTACCACACCCGCTTTATCTGCTTGGATTTGGTTCATCATCTTCATGGCTTCAACAATACATAAGGTGTCACCCACTTTAACGGCTTGACCCACTTCCACGAAATTTTTCGACGTTGGCGATGCAGCACGATAGAAAGAACCCACCATCGGTGATTTCATAACATGACCCGTGACTACTGGTTTTGCTTCCACTGCGGCAGCCGTGGGTGCCGCAGGCGCTGGAGCAGGCGCCTGCATTGGCGCTGGCGCATAATGCATAGGTTGTGGCGCATAATGTTGTGCGGGGCCATGGCGACTGATGCGTACCGATTCTTCGCCTTCAGTAATTTCTAATTCAGAAATGCCAGACTCTTCCAGCAATTCAATTAATTTTTTAATTTTTCTAATATCCATGTCTTTCGCCTGATTGAGTTAGGTTTGATTATGTGAATGTAAATAAGATACTGCCGCGTCTAAAGCATAGTGATAGCCTTTAGCGCCGAGGCCGCAGATCACGCCTCGGGCAATATCGGATAAATAAGAGTGATGCCGAAAGCTTTCCCGCGCATGTACATTAGATAAGTGTACTTCGATAAAAGGGATCGCAACCGCTAACAACGCATCGCGCAGTGCAATGCTGGTATGGGTATAAGCACCAGGGTTAATAATGATAAAATCTTGCTGTTGATAGCTTTGCTGGATGGCGTTGATTAATTCATGCTCAGCATTAGATTGCAGGGCTTGTAATTGCACATCTAAAGAAGCGGCTTGTTGCTGCAGTGCGCTAACAATATCCGCTAAGCTGGCAGCACCATAGGTAGCCGGTTCACGTACGCCCAACATATTTAAATTTGGGCCATTTAACAGTAATATGCGCAAAGTTGCTGCCATCTTTCCCTATCCACTTATAAAATGCTGCTACCACCAACAAACGCCTTGTTTGCTGAAGTTAATGCAGCACTTTAGGGCGAAACCGGTCTGGTTGTCGAGAGCCAACTGGCAGTTACCTGCCTTATTATAGTGAAATCGCAGCAAATGGCAGCAAAATACTGGTCTTATCAGCCAGTGGCTGTCTGGATGTCTGTTGCGAGCGATGCCCGCAACGTCAGTTTTGCAAGTTGCGGCGAACGCTATCGTTCGCCGACAGACTTTAATTGATGATGCTATTTAAATGCGCGGCAAAAGGCGCTGCAGCTTGAAAGCCCGTAACACGGCTTTGGGTTAGTTCCGTGCCATCAGGAGCAAAGAACAACAAGGTGGGTAAACCGAGTACTTGATAGCTATCCAATAATGCTGCGTCGGCACGTGACATCGTGGTGACATCAATTTTAATCAAGCGCATTTGTGACGTTAACGCCGTCACTTCAGGTTTGGGGAAGGTCAGTTGCTCAAACTCTTTACAGGCGACACACCATTCCGCATACAGATCAACCATGGTGTATTGCCCCGCCGCAGCCGCCAGTTTTAATTGTTCGGCCAGTTCTTCAGCGGTTTCTATGACTATAAAGCCAAGGTCATTTTTTGGTTCTGTCGATACTGGCTGCGAGTTAACAAGGCCATTCGCTAGTGTTAATTGCTGGTTTAAGGCAAGTTTTATCAGTTGTTTAGCGGCCTCTGATTCAATAGTCTCCAAGGCGTTTAATACTTCCGCTGACAGTTGTTGTGAGTCTGCAGGCGTTTCATTGGCTTTAGCTGGATTCCAGTATTGTAAATTGAGCCAGAACGCGCTCAGCACCAACAGTTGGATTACAACTGCGATCATCGCTTTACCGCTGATATTCTCTAACGTGAAAATTAACCGGTATAGATAAAACACCAGAGCAAGAGTCAGCAATGTACCTAACACTAATATGGTGCTAAAAGGTAAAAAACGTTCTAATAAAATAAGCGGTACGGCCAGTAACAAAAAGCCAAAGATATTTTTAACGGCATTCATCCAATTGCCGGCTTTTGGTAATAATCTCCCGCCTGAAGTACCTAGTAGCAACAAAGGCAAACCCATACCTAAACTCAGTACATAGAGGGTCACTGCGCCAATCATTAAGTCGCCGCTTTGTGCTACATACAAGAGTGCAGCTGAAAGCGGCGCTGTGGTGCAGGGCGAGGCAATTAGGCCTGATAACGCACCCATGACAAAAGCTCCTTTTAACGAGCCGCCTTGCTGCTTATTGCTAATACCTGCCACTTTTTCTTGCCAGCGCGCAGGCAACTGTAAGTTGAAAACACCAAACATCGCTAAGGCCAATAACACAAAAATCACTGAGGCGACGATTAAAATAGCTGGGTGTTGTAACCACGCTTGAAATTTCACGCCTAAGCTGGCTACGACTAAACCCAATAAGGAGTAGGTAATTGCCATGCCTTGCACATAAGACATCGAAAGACTAAAAGCACGACGGGTTGAAAGTTGTTGCCCCTGGCCAACAATGATGCCGCTTAAAATAGGGTACATTGGAAAAACACAAGGGGTAAAAGAAAGCCCCAAGCCCAGTAAGAAAAACACGCCAAGGATAGCCAGTAATGAGCCTTCGGTTAAGCGGTCTAGTAAATCATATTGGCTAGACACCGGCGCTGAAGTTGCATTCGCAGTGGTTGCTTCAGCTATGGCATCGAATTGCTGTAAAGGAATTTCAACACTTTTCGGCGGATAACAAAAACCAGCTTCAGCGCAGCCCATATATTGCACACGAAAAATGGCGTCTTCATCAATATCGCTTAACGGGATCTTTAATTGCAATTGATGGTAATACACCTCGGTTTTGCCAAAGAACTCGTCTTCAATGGTCATGCTAGCCGGGTAGCTGGGGTGTGAAAAACTGACGGCTACGCCGCCAAGTTTAAATTTATCGCGATACATGTAGTAGCCATCAGCGATAGTCCAATTCAGTAATAAAGCGCCATCTTGTTGCCGGTAATCCAACACAAAGGCTTGCTCAACTGGCAGAAATTGCGGCTGCGCTTGCAGTAGGCTATTTAATACCGAATTGTTGTTCGCTAGTGCATTGCTTTGTTGTGCTTGGGCAAAGCCCGTTAAGGATAGGGTAAGAACCAAGCTTAAAAGCAGCAAATAAAAACGTTTAATGATCACCTAGGGTTACCTCATTTATCCATTGACCGTAGGGTGCATGCAGCCGAGTCAGCGGTAAAGCAATAATTTCTGGCACAGTGTACGGGTGAATGGCCAAGATGGCTTGTTCTATTGCGGTAAAGTTAACGGCTGGTGCTTTTAACTGCAATTGTATTTCCACACTGTGCTCAATTTGGCCTTGCCAGCGGTAACTGGAACGAATATCCGGCAATCGATTGATACAAGCGACTAACTGCTGAGACAGTAAGCTTTCGGTGATGCGCTGTGCGCTGCTGTCATCAGGGCAATTACAGAGAATCAATAAATAGGGCGTCATCGTCGGTTCTCAATCTGAAGCACAATGAAAAGTAATTATAAGCGAAAGCGACCTTAAAAAAATGCAGGTTTTTTTACAACAGCCCTTGGAATTTTTTCGTCAGCGCCCCATATAGCGAACACACAATTTAACACCCTTGTTAAACATAAAACTCGCTTTAGGAGATAGAGCATGAATATTCGTCCATTACATGATCGTGTCATCATCAAACGTACCGAAGCTGAAAGCAAATCAGCTGGCGGCATCGTGCTGACCGGGGCTTCTGCCGAAAAATCTACCCGTGGTGAAGTCGTTGCAGTTGGCAATGGTCGTATCTTAGATAACGGTAACGTTAAGCCACTAGAAGTAAAAGTTGGCGACAAAGTATTGTTCGGTGCTTATGTAGAGCGCACAGAAAAAATTGATGGTCAGGAATATGTTATCACCAAAGAAGACAACATCTTAGGTGTCATTCTGGATTAATTTTCACACTTTGATGATCAATTATTAATCGCATTTGAGGATATACAACATGGCTGCAAAAGACGTACGTTTTGGCGACGAAGCTCGCAATAAAATGCTGAAAGGCGTAAATATTCTGGCTAACGCGGTACGCGTTACCTTAGGCCCAAAAGGCCGTAATGTTATTTTAGATAAGTCATTCGGTTCACCTGTTATCACTAAAGACGGTGTTTCTGTTGCCAAAGAAATCGAGCTAGAAGACAAGTTCGAGAATATGGGCGCACAGATGGTGAAAGAAGTCGCGTCTAAAGCCAATGACGAAGCCGGTGACGGTACCACTACCGCAACGGTACTAGCGCAAAACATCATCAACGAAGGTGTTAAAGCCGTTGCTGCTGGCATGAATCCAATGGATTTAAAGCGCGGTATCGACAAAGCGGTTATTGCTGCCGTTGAAGAGCTGAAAAAACTTTCTCAGCCTTGTGCCGACAGCAAAGCGATTGCGCAAGTAGGTACTATTTCTGCTAACTCTGACGAAGAAATCGGTAACATTATTGCCGAAGCTATGGACAAAGTAGGCAAAGAAGGCGTGATCACCGTTGAAGAAGGTCAAGGCCTGAACAACGAGTTAGACGTGGTTGAAGGTATGCAATTCGACCGTGGTTACTTGTCTCCTTACTTCATCAACAACCAAGAAGCGGGCCAGGTTGAACTGGATAACCCTTACATCTTAGCTGTTGATAAGAAAATTTCGAATATCCGTGAATTACTACCGGTATTAGAAGGTGTAGCAAAATCAGGCAAGCCATTGTTAATCATTGCTGAAGACGTTGAAGGCGAAGCCTTAGCGACTTTAGTGGTCAATAACATGCGCGGCATCGTGAAAATCTCTGCGGTTAAAGCCCCAGGTTTCGGCGATCGTCGTAAAGCCATGTTACAAGACATTGCTACACTGACTGGCGGTACTGTGATTTCTGAAGAAATCGGTATGGAGCTAGAAAAAGCCACGCTGGAAGATTTAGGTACTGCTAAGCGCGTGGTTATCACGAAAGATAACACAACTATTATTGATGGTGCTGGTGATCAGGCGGCTATCGATGGTCGTGTGAAGCAAATTCGTCAGCAAATCGAAGAAGCCACTTCTGACTACGATAAAGAGAAACTGCAAGAGCGTCTGGCGAAACTAGCTGGCGGTGTAGCGGTAATCAAAGTCGGTGCGGCGACTGAAATCGAAATGAAAGAGAAGAAGCACCGTGTTGAAGATGCGCTGCATGCAACTCGCGCAGCAGTAGAAGAAGGCGTAGTGCCTGGCGGTGGTGTAGCTTTAGTTCGCGTAGCTGCTTCTTTAGTGGGCATGACTGGCGCAAACGAAGATCAAACGCACGGAATCAAAATTGCGCTACGCGCAATGGAAGCACCACTGCGTCAAATCGTTTCTAACGCCGGTGAAGAGCCGTCAGTGGTTGTAAACAAAGTGAAAGAAGGCACAGGTAACTACGGTTACAATGCCGCGACTGATGTTTACGGCGACATGTTAGAAATGGGTATCCTTGACCCAACTAAAGTAACGCGTTCTGCATTGCAGTTTGCTGCTTCTGTAGGTTCACTGATGATCACCACCGAAGCTATGGTAACTGAATTACCAAAAGATGATGCGCCTGCAATGCCTGATATGGGCGGCATGGGTGGCATGGGCGGCATGATGTAATCTGCCCAAGCATCTTTTTTCGATGTGTTAAAAACCCGTAAAGCGCTGCTTTACGGGTTTTTTTATCGGTAAATTCACTGCTTTAAGTCGTATTTTAATGATTTAAATTTACATCACGCTTGATATGGTTTTCTATTTAGTCGCTAATTATCCGTATGAAAACCATTGTATTGCCCTAAATAGGTTTTGTTTTCTTGTGTTTTTAGCCCATTTAGCCTGTCCATTTAGTCCTAAATGCAGGTGTTTTAAGCTGAGGTTTTGCTTAAAACATCACGGTTATTGGCTCTTTTTACACCACACTCAAAATGCTGAACGCTATTATATTTATGCTGTTTTTCGCCGTAATTTTGTACGGCTTCTGTTATAATAAACGCCTTGTGGCGCAGTAGAAAAAAGTCGAGCTAAAACTCTAACTTGTTGATGTTTGAATTGAATTGTAACGAAGCATCCAGTAAATAACCTAATAAAAGGAAGCGAAATGAAAGTTGTGTGCATCGGCGAAATGTTAATTGACTTTGTTTGTACAGATACGAACGCAGGCTTAGTTAACGGCGTAAATTACGTGAAAAAATCAGGTGGTGCGCCGGCGAATGTGGCGGCCTGTATTGGTAAATTAGGTGCGGATGTTTCGTTGGTAGCGGCCGTGGGTAACGATCCTTATGGTCAGTATTTAACTGAAGAAATTAAAGCTTATCATGTGAACACGGATTTTGTGTCGACATTACCGATGTCGACCACTTTTGCTTTTGTGTCATTAGCGGATAACGGTGAGCGTGAATTTGCGTTTAACCGCGGTGCCGATGAGCAACTGTGCCTGAGCGATGCAGCAATTGAGCAATTAACCGATGATGCCATTGTACATTTAGGTTCAGCCACGGCTTTACTGGGTGGCGAACTTAGCGCCAGTTATTCACGTTTGGCCACTGCCGCTAAACGTAAGGGTAATATCATTTGTTTTGATCCCAATTTTAGAATTGGCCTTTGGCAAAACCGTGAAGAAGAATTCAAAGCTAAGTGCGAGCACTATTTTGCGCTGGCCGATATCGTTAAAGTAAGCGATGACGAATTAGTATTGTTAAGTAATGAAAGCGATATGCAAAAAGGCTGTCAGTACTTTCATGATTTAGGCGTGAAGATTGTACTGGTTACTTTGGGCCCTAAAGGCTGTTTAATTTCACATCTGGGGCAGCAGACTTTAGTGCCAGCTTATGAAATAACCGCCATCGACACCACAGGGGCGGGTGACTCTTTTATTGGTGCTGTATTGTTTAAGATGTCGAAAACGGCGGCTGGCGACCATTTTTATCGTGAGCAAATTGCCGATTTCGTGGCTTTTGCCGGTAAAGTGAGTGGTTTGGTCTGTGCCACTATTGGTGCAATGGCTGCATTACCCACCTTGGCTGAAGTAGAAGCCGGAACTTTTATTGTTAAAAAGTAAGTAGGCGTAACCTCGCAAGCCTGCATCAGGCAGTGCTTGCTGGGTAATTAACATCAGCGCGGGGAACACGGTTAAATGCGGTTACATTTCTAAAGCGGTAAGTCGCTACTTAGCAAAGGCTCCGCAGTATACTTGTTGGTGTTCAACCCGTTGATCATGTTTGAACGCAAAGAACCTAACAGTGACAACACTTTATATTCACTCGCAGCAATAGCGTACTGGCCACATCGCGCTGTGAATACAGTTGTTCTTTTTCTTGCTTGCTGGTAGATATTACAAGTATTGGCATCGGATAGAGTTTTGCATGGATATGCTCGGCCATCCTTATCACTTGATCATCCGATGATGAATTATTTAGTGCTTAGCAGCGCTGTGGCATAGTAATTAAGTAAAGTCAGGTGTTGGCAGCCACCTTTGAAAGAGGCTGTAACCATGTCAAAGTGTGGCCTAATTACAGAGCGATACGGCTTGCTCGGATGACGAGAAGCGCTTTCATTTAGGCGGAGTGTCAGTTTGTATGGCCATTTTATGCGGTTAAGCAACAGCATACCGTTTGTTAGTTGCCGTGTTCAGCTTGCATAAAGCTAACTTAGCCTATACCTTTAAATGTTGTAATAACTCATCAGTTATTCGAGGAGGTTAAAATGCGTAACAGTATATTAGCAATGACGCTGCTAGCGTGGTCAGGGCTTAGTGTCGCAGCAGCCGAGCTAACACTAAACTTTGATGATCCCAAAGGTTTTACTGATGTAAGGCCGACTAATGATACCCGTAGTCGCTATTCTGAAAGAGTGGTCGCGGCATTTACTGACTCCTTTAACGAGTTGGCCGCAGAAATGCCAGCCGGATATACATGGCAAGTCACGGTAACCGATATTGATTTAGCGGGTGATGTTGACTATTTTGCTGGGCCAGCCGGTCAAGCTTTACGCATTGTTAAAGATATTCATTCGCCTGCTATTCGCTTTACACACCAATTACTCGATGCCAGTGGTCAGACGGTGTTAAGTGGCGAGGTTAAGGAGCGTGATATGGGCTTTTTGCAGCGCTTGGGCCGAGCTAATTCGCGTAAAGAATTTGAGTTTGAGCATAAAATGCTGGAAGACTGGTTTAATAAAACGGTAAAGCCTGCTTTGAATGACTAGTATCGGTATCGGTAGTCAATCACAAACCATGTGTGAAAGGGGTAACGGCTAAGCGGTTACCCCTTTTTTGTTATTTGGTGATGTGTCGAAATTCAGCCAAGGTTTTGTGTAACAGTTTGAGTTGTCGGACCACACGCTCTAAAGTTGCGGTATTGAATTGCTGGCTTTGCCGCATCGCCGCGATGTGTTCTGCAGTTTCAGCCAAGTAAGGCATAAAACGATTACTTTGCGCACTAAATCCTGCTTCTTTAGCAAATACCGCCTGATGATTAGCCTTACCTTCTTGTTGCAATTGCTCTAGCAGTGCATCGGCATCGAGGGCTTTACGATAAAGCTCTTTTAGATTGTCATCCAGTTGTTCCAGTAGAGTATCCATAACGCATCTTTTCAAATCATTAAAATTAGCGAGCTATTATGCCATAAAGGCTGTGGTAGCAGAGTCCAAAACAGAGATAATTTGTGTCGAGCCATTCCATTCTAAAATGTTTTGTTATACTATATCGTTTCTTTGATTTCGTGTTTTAAGGATATCGCAGTGATTGCCAAAGCGAGAGTGTTGTTTGATAAGGTAGGAATAATGGTCACATCGTTATGTGCCATTCATTGCATTATGCTACCTGTCATTCTGCCTATCTTACCTTTGTTAGGTTTAACTGCCGGCCACAACCATGCGTTTGAAGGCATAGTGTTACTGCTGACCATGGCCTTAGGTTTCTTTACTTTATTTGTGGGTTTTCATCGTTATCATCGTAAACTTTACCCATTTTATGCGTTGTTTTTAGGTGGTTTTATTTATTGGCAACGTGGTGCTTGGGGTAGCGAATACGAACACCTTATTTTGATTGTCGGTGCCACCTTAGTGGTGTCAGCGCATGTTATGAATATGCGCTTATGTAACAGTTGCAATAGCTGCGAAGACGAACATCAACCATCTTAATTCTGCAAACTCATCTTTAAAATCCCGCTACGGCGGGATTTTTGTTTCTGACGATTTACTGCTTTTTGCGCCGTTTAGTTTGACGCTGAAAGGCGCTGTCGGCTGCGCGCCGGATAATTGCTAAAGATCCCATCTACGCCATAGTGCTGCAGCCGCGCAATATCATCGGCTTGATCCACGGTATACACATAGACTTTTAAGCCACGGGTTTTGGCGTCATCGACAAACGCTTGGTTGGTAAAGCTAACATCACAATGCATCGAGTAAGCCCCCAGTTGCTCTGCAAAAGCCGCATAATCAAGCGGTAAGCTGGCCGTTAACGCCCCCAGTTTTAAACTAGGTTGCGCGCGTTTAATGGTATGCAGTAAATGGTGATTAAACGAAGAAATCAGCAAGCGTTGGCAATCGAAAGCCAATTCTTGCTCGGCGCGCTGCAGTAACTTAACTAAGGGTTCGGCAGTATCTGCGCCTTTTAACTCAATATTTAACCAGACTTTAGATGGCTGTAATTGTTGTAATACTTGCCACAGTGTCGGTACGCGCTCACCGCGCCCGGCATCAAGCTGCTGTAATTGGGCTAAAGAAAACTGATATAAGCTGCCTTGCCCATTCGTGGTGCGTGCCACATGATGATCATGGATAACGATCAACTCACCTTGCAGTGCAAATACATCTATCTCAATAGCATCTGCGCCTTGAGCTATCGCTTGCTCAATCGCCAATAGTGTATTTTCTGGATACTCACCACTGGCACCACGATGCGCGATGATTTGCATACTCATTCCTTAAAAACTCTTTTTACTTAGTTTACTGCAGATAAAGGGCCGGTTGCGGATTTTTTTCATCAGCTTTTCGCGGCAACTGAAAGTAAATAGCCAAGATTAGAGAGGTTTAGCTGAGGAGGCAGTGAAAAAGGGCGTTGTGACGAGAAAGAAGAGAAGAGCAGGACATCCGTATATCCTGCTCAGGTATTACTGTTTAGGTTATGTTAGCAAATGGCGTACCCATGCGAGTGACGGTGCCGGGTTGCTGATCGGCTAAAAATGCAACTTTGCCAGCAGGGAAAGCTAAGATAACCGTTGAGCCGAGTTTAAAGCGGCCCATTTCGGCGCCTTTTTCTAAACGAACACTGTTTAAACCGCTCGCCGGATAATTCCAACGGAAAATACTGCTGCCCGCGGGTGGCGTGACGGTACCGGCCCAGACGGTTTCAATGCTAGCAACGATCGTAGCACCGACTAATACCAAGGCCATTGGGCCAAACTCGGTATCAAAAATCGTTACCACGCGTTCGTTACGGGCAAATAAATCAGGCACGTTTTCAGCCGTTAATGGATTAACCGAAAACAACTCGCCGGGCACATAGATCATTTCACGTAATACGCCAGTTACCGGCATATGAATACGGTGATAGTCTTTCGGTGCTAAGTAAATGGTCGCAAATTCACCACCTAAGAAAGGCGCGGCGGTTTGTTCTTTACCCCCTAATAAGCTTTGTAAGCTGTAGTTATGGTTTTTAGCTTGCACCAGTTGGCCTGAGACAATTTCACCCAGCTGGCTAATAGCTCCGTCCACTGGATGGGCGATAATCGCCGGATCGCTGTCCAGCGAGCGAATACCGTCTTTTAACGGCCGAGTAAAAAACTCATTAAAACTGGCATAGTCACTGGCGCGTTCAAATTTAGCTTCCTGCATGTTGATGTTATAGGCTTTGATAAACAGTTTAATCAGCGCATGGCTGATAAAGCCTAAACGGGCAGCGGCCAATTTACCCACTAAGCGGGAAATTAAATGCTTTGGTAGCATATATTGCAGGGTGATTTTTAGTTTATCCATAGCGGGTCGATACTCTTAAAATTAAAAATGATTCGGTTTATCCTGCGTCATGCTGGTCAGGATTTTTAAATAACTGTCGTAACGTTCTTGGCTGATCGCGTTTTCAGCTACGGCATGTTGAATGGCGCAGCCGGGGTCTGTGATATGTTTACAGTCGCGGAATTTACAGCGCCCCAGCCAAGGTCGAAATTCAATAAAACCTTGCGTTACTTCTTCAGGTGATAAGTGCCATAAAGCAAATTCGCGGATCCCTGGCGAGTCGATCAGTTCACCACCTTCTGGCAAATGATATAACCGCGATACGGTTGTGGTGTGCTGTCCCAGCCCTGAAAGCGTTGACACTTCACGCGTTACTGCCGCCAAACCTGGCATCAATGCATTCATCAACGACGACTTACCCACGCCAGATTGACCAACAAAAATACTGGTACCACTGTGAATATACTCTTGCAGTGTACTCATACCCTGGCCGCTGTTGGCGCTTAATAGCAAACAGGTGTAATTGAGTTGGCGATACAGTGCAAGTTGCTGTTCTAATTCTGCTTGCGCGGTCTCATCGAGTAAATCGGCTTTATTAATGACGAGCAAGGGTTTAATGCCGGTCATCTCTGCCGCGACTAAATAGCGGTCAATAATATTAAAAGACAATGCCGGAAGAATGGCAGAGACAATAATCATCAGGTCAATATTGGCTGCCACAGGTTTTAGGCCGTCATAGAAATCAGGGCGTAACAAAACCGAACGGCGTTCTTCGACTGCTTCAATCACGCCATCAATACTGCCAGTAGCCTGGGTGCTGCGCCGCCATATTACGGTGTCGCCCGTTACCACCGAACTGATGGTGCGCCGCATACTGCAACGGATCACCTTACCTTGGGCATCTTCAACGTCGGCATGCTGACCAAAGCGACTGAGTACCAAACCTGGCTCAGGCGCTAATAAGAGTTGTTCATCCCAGTCGACGGCACCTTTTTTAGCATTACGTTGTAAACGTCGCTGCTCATTTTTGGCAATTCGATCGTGCTGGCGCTGTGTTAGATGTTTTTTCTTGGTCACTGGTTACCGTTTTTCTGTAAAGGATGCTATTACTGTTAAGCTTAGGACGTGTATCATACCTGCAATCTGGGTTGTAACAAAGCAGCAAACGTTTCAGCCCACTCACTTCAGAAAGGTACTGAATAATTATGACAGTGAATGATAGCAACTTGGTTTGGCTTGATTTAGAAATGACGGGGCTGGAACCAAAAACCGATGTTATTTTAGAGATGGCCACTATTGTGACGGACAGCGAGTTAAATATCTTAGCCGAAGGTCCGGTCTTTGCCATTAAAACCGCGGATGATGTGTTGGCGAATATGAACCCTTGGTGTGTTGAGCAACACGGTAAGAGTGGCTTAACGGCTCGCTGTCGTGCCAGTGACGTTACGCTAGCCGACGCGGTTGAGCAAACACTGGCCTTTTTAAGTCGCTATGTTAGCCCAGGTAAATCGCCGATGTGTGGTAATAGTATAGGGCAAGACCGGCGTTTTTTGGCAGAATATGCGCCTGAGTTTGAAAGCTTCTTTCATTATCGAAATGTCGATGTCAGCACGATAAAAGAGTTAGCGAAACGCTGGGCGCCTGAAGTGATTAAACACGTACAAAAAACCAACAGCCACTTGGCGATGGACGACATTCGTGAGTCAATTGCTGAATTAGTGACCTATCGCACACATTTTTTTCGAATTCCTTAAAAAAATGCTTGCATCGATTGGCCAGTTTTGTAAAATGCGCGCCATCAGTAAGCAACTTCGGTTGCAAACATGATGCGAGTTTAGCTCAGTTGGTAGAGCGCTACCTTGCCAAGGTCGAGGTCACGAGTTCGAATCTCGTAACTCGCTCCAAATTAGAAAAGCAGCCCTAGTGGCTGCTTTTCGCTTTTCTGAATCTGCGATATTGCAAAATATCTTTTTTTAGACAACAATTTCTAGCAAAATGTTATGTTGAGACACAGTGCTAAGGATTTGCAATGGCGCTCTCCCCATGTGTTAGAAACTGCTGTCTAGACCAACACGACTGCTGTTTGGGATGTGGCCGTTTATTGGCTGAAATTACCGAATGGCATCAGGCTAATGAGCAACGAAAAACGGAAATTGTCGAGCAGGCGGCAGCACGACGAGCAGAGCGGCCTGTTAATCAGTTTAACTATCTCGCGGCAGACCCTTCTGAATAATCCGTACTAAACGTTCGGTACTTCTTGGTAATAAATTAGCTTGTTGCCAGCTTTTTTGTTTTTGCTGTGCTAGCGCCCAGCGAATATGCTCTTTTACTAACTCACTGGCGTCAGCCAACCGTTGCTGTAATATCTCACTAATAGCAGGGTCATAAGGCGCATTGCCCAGCGCAACGGCAATGTTTCGTTGCCAGCGTTCAAAGCCAATCCGCCTAATGGCGCTGCCTTCGGTTAACTGCAAAAAGGTCGCCTCATCCCATTGAAAAAGTGCCAGCAGTGACTGATCTTGCCAGTGTGGACGACGTTGAAAATCGCTTTCCTGACTCAATGGCGCGGCTCGATTTATCGGGCAGACTAATTGGCAATCATCACAGCCATAAATACGATTGCCGATTTGCGCTCGAAAATGTTCAGGGATCGCATCGGCTAATTCAATAGTGAGATACGAGATACAGCGGCGGGCATCAACAACATAAGGCGCCACTATGGCACCTGTTGGGCAACTGGTTATGCAAGCCACGCAGCTACCGCAATCGCCGTTGTGTGGCGTGTCGATGGGCAAATCGAGATTCACCAGTAATTCGCCAAGGAAAAACCACGAACCGGCTTGCTCGGCTAACACCAAGCTATGCTTGCCAACCCAGCCTATACCGGCTTTTTGTGCTAAAGGCCGTTCTAAAATGGGCGCCGAGTCGACAAAAGGGCGGCCGGCTAATTCAGCACTGAGCGTTGCAATCTTCTGGCCCAGTTGCTTTAAACGTTGGCGCATTAATTTATGATAATCTCGCCCCAGCGCATAACGGCTGATATAGGCCAAGTTAGGATCGGCTAAGTTAGTGGCAAAACCTGCTTGCTGCGGTAAATAATCTAGGCGTACGCTAATTACACTGAGCGTACCGGGTTGTAATTCAGTGGGTCTGGCACGCAACATGCCGTGTTGCGCCATATAATGCATTTCACCATGGAAGCCAGCGTCTAACCACTGCTGTAAGTGCGCTTCATGCTCAGCTAAGTCAGGTTTAGTAATACCACAGGCCTGAAAACCTAATTCAGCGGCCCATTGTTTAATTTGATCTGCTAGCTGCTGTTTTTCCATACTGAACTCTGTATTCGTCATATCGGGCTTTTCTAGGCGCTACTTTAACATAAATTGTCAGTGGTCTTTTGGCATTTAGACTTCACCTCGATGGCTATAAGTGGCTAACTAGCGGGAACTTGAAGCAATTTACTCAGTCTGACCACACGCTTGAGCGGTTTTTCTTCCTGCATGCCCTACAAGTTTGTTAACATAGCCAACGGCAATTAAAGATGGGTGTTGAGTTATTACTGTGGTAGAACTTAAGGTACAAATTGATAGCGAAGCGCAAACGGCAGCGTTCGCGGCAAAACTGGCGGCGCAACTGCACGGTGGTTTAGTTCTGTTTCTGCAAGGGCCTTTAGGCGCGGGCAAAACCACTTTTTCTCGAGGTTTAATTCAAAGCTTAGGCCACACAGGTAAAGTAAAAAGCCCAACCTATACCTTAGTTGAACCCTATGATTTGGCAGGCCTGCAAGTTTATCATTTTGATTTGTATCGGTTACATGATGCAGAAGAACTAGAATTTATGGGGATCAGAGATTATTTTAATGCTGATAGCCTATGTTTAATTGAATGGCCTGAACGTGGTTTTGGCTGTTTGCCTGAACCTGATTTAACGCTGGCTTTTTCGCTGGATGCCACTTCGCGTCATTTGGTTATCACGGCGCATAACGCACTTGTTCAAACTTTATTGACAGCATTGACGGATAATGAAAAAAACTAACGCGCTGCTTGCTCATCTCATCTTGTATTGTCTGTTACTGCAAAGTGCGGTGGCGTTTGCCAGTAATCAGGTGCAGAATATTCGTATTTGGCCCTCGCCAGACAATACCCGCGTGGTATTTGATTTGTCTGCTGCCCCAGAATATAAATATTTCACCTTAGAAAACCCAGAACGCTTAGTTATTGACTTAAGTCGCGTCACGGGCGCGACCACACTGCCCGCGATTAGCGGTGAAGCCCCGCTGATCCGAGATATTCGCAGCAGTGGCACTAAAAACACCATGCGCATTGTGCTCGATTTAAGCAGCGCAGTTAAACCAACAATTTTTGCACTGACCCCGACACCGCCTTATGGCCATCGTTTGGTGGTGGATTTACCCGATAGTAAAGCCAGTAGCAGCAGTGCCAGTAGCGCGCCGGTTGAGACTCGCCCTGTGACGAACAGCAGCGCAAACACCGCCAGCAGTCGCCAGGCGATTCCTGCGACGGTGCGTGCCGCTCGCGATATCATCATTGCTATCGATGCCGGACACGGTGGTGAAGACCCCGGTTCCATTGGCCCCAGCGGCATTTATGAAAAAAACTTAACCCTGCCTATTGCCAAGCAATTACTGGAAACCATTAACCGTGAGCCCGGTATGAAAGCCACCATGGTGCGTACCGGTGATTACTATGTGCATGTGAATAGCCGCACTGATATTGCGCGGCGTATGCAAGCAGATTTGTTAGTATCCATTCACGCGGACGCCTTTACTTCACCTCAGCCTAAAGGGGCTTCAGTATGGGTGTTATCGTTACGTCGAGCGACCTCAGAGGTCGGTCGCATGCTAGAGCAAACGGAGCGACACGGTGAGTTGTTAGGCGGTGTTGCGGAAGTGATTAAAGACTCGGCCAATGAGCGCTATTTAGCGCAAACGGTACTCGATTTATCAATGAATCATTCGATGGTAACGGCACATCAAGTGGCTAACCAGGTCTTGTCTGAATTGGGCAAAGTGACGACTCTCCACAAAAAAGAGCCGCAAGCTGCTAGCTTAGGCGTGTTGCGCGCGCCAGATATTCCGTCCATTTTAGTTGAAGTCGGTTTTATTTCTAACCCGCAAGAAGAGCGTTTATTGCGCAGTAGTTCGCATCAGCAAAAATTAGTGCAGTCATTATTTAATGGTTTGCGCCGTCACTTTGAGTTGTCGCCTCCAGCCGATTCGTTATTTGCGCAGCGTCGTTCGAAAGAGCACCGCGTGCAAGCAGGGGAGTCTTTATCGTTATTAGCACAGCGTTATAATGTGTCACTAGACGAGTTACGCCGCCATAACGAACTGCGTAACGACAGTATTCGCATTGGTCAGGTGTTGCGGATCCCCTAATATGCCCATTCAATTATTACCCGCGCAATTAGCTAACCAAATTGCGGCTGGTGAGGTGGTGGAGCGCCCCGCCTCCGTCGTAAAAGAATTGGTTGAAAACAGTTTGGATGCGCAAGCCACTCAAATTGATATTGAATTAGAAAAGGGTGGCAGCAAGCTGATCCGGATCCGCGATAATGGTGTGGGCATCGCTGAAGCGGAATTAGTGTTGGCGCTAAGTCGGCATGCCACCAGTAAAATTAGCAGCTTAGCGGATCTGGAACAGATTGAGAGTTTAGGCTTTCGCGGTGAAGCGCTAGCCAGTATCAGTTCAGTGGCGCGTTTAACCCTAACATCAAAACCGGCGCAGCAAGCCGCTGCTTGGCAAGCCAGTGCTGAAGGCCGCGATATGGAAGTAGAATTGCGACCTGCCGCCCATCCCGATGGCACGAGCATCGACGTGGTTGATTTATTTTTTAACACCCCAGCTCGTCGGCGTTTTTTAAGAAGCGATAAAACCGAATTTACGCATATTGATGAGTTAATCAAACGCTTAGCCTTAAGTCGTTTTGATGTGGCATGGCAACTGAGCCATAACGGCCAAGTGGTGCGTCGTTTACCGGTTGCTGATACGGCTGCGGCCAAGCAAAAACGCTTAGCGTTGATCTGTGGTCGTAACTTTGCTGAGCAAGCACTGTGGATTGAAAATCAATATGGTGAGATCAAACTCAGTGGTTGGATTTTACCGGCGATGGCCTGCCAAGCGATCAGTAGCGGCCAATACAGTTATGTTAATGGTCGTATGATGCGCGATAAATTGTTAAATCATGCGATCCGACAAGCCTACGGTGACTGGTTAGCCGCTGAACTACAACCGGCTTTTGTACTTTATCTAGAGCTGCCGGCTAACGACGTGGATGTCAATGTGCACCCCGCTAAACACGAAGTCCGTTTTCATCAAGCACGTTTGGTGCATGATTTTGTGGTGAGTGCTTTAGCCGATGCCTTAACGCAAGGGCAAGACAGCGAGCCTAAGCCTGCTTTAGCGGCTGAATCACCTAGCATGACTACTTCGCAAACGCAGGTCGCATCGCCGCAGCCAAACTCAGCAGCGGCACAAGCCGCTTATGCCACGCGACATGCTGCGACGGGATATACGAAAGCGCCGTTATATCAGCCGCAACAAGGCCGTGTTAAGGCGCGTGCTGTTCACGACAGCGTAGCTGCTAAACCTGCTGTGGCTTCAGTGCAAGCGCAAATCAATTATCAGGCAGCAACGTTGCAAGCCGCGACTGAGCAAGTTGCCAGCCCTACACCGCATTACTTTTTGTTAGAGAATCGGTTTGCACTTTGTCAGGAGGCTGAGCAATTATTTATGGTTGATTTGCCCGCCAGTATTGCTATTCAGTGGCAATTAAAGGTACAAAGTGCCCCATTATTACTACCGGTGCGCTTAACCGTGGCGTCGGCTGAATTTGAACCCTTGCTCGCGGCGGCTGACAACTTGTCGGCTTTAGGTTTCGATTTACTGTTAAAAGATCGCACGGTGATTATTCGCGCAGTGCCCATTTGGCTAAGACACACGGCAATAGGCCAATGGTTCGGTGAGTTTTTGTCTACACTAATTACTGTGCAAACTGACGGCTTAGCCGAAGCATTACTCGATGTGTTGTTGCGCCAAGGCTTTTTACAAGCCGATTTATTGTTAGGTGTGTATCCCGCAGCACTGAGCAAAGCGCAACGCCGGGCGCTGGCGCTCAGTTTTGATGCGGCAACGCTGCAAATACGGAAGGCTAACGATGCCCACTGATTTACCGGTCATTTGTTTAATGGGCCCCACGGCGTCGGGCAAAACCGCTTTAGCTATCGCTTTAAAGCAACAACTGGTTAACGCAGAGCTGATTAGCGTAGACAGCGCTTTAGTCTATCGCGGTATGGATATTGGCACGGCTAAGCCCACCGCTGCAGAGTTGGCGCAAGCCCCACATTTTTTGTTAGACATTCGCGATCCGGCAGAAAGTTATTCTGCAGCCGATTTTCGTGCTGATGCGTTACAGTTGATTGCGCAGATCCAGCAGCGTGGCAATGTGCCGATTTTAGTCGGCGGTACCATGTTGTATTTTAAAGCCTTACTCCAAGGGATTTCGGAGCTACCCGCTGCGGACAAGGCCATTCGTGCTACACTGGAAGCCGAAGCGGCCGAGCATGGCTGGTCTTATTTGCATCAACAGCTTGCAGCCGTGGATCCTGAAGCCGCACAACGGATCCATCCGAATGATCCACAGCGGATTAATCGTGCTTTAGAAGTTTATCGCTTAACCGGGCGCAGCTTAACGGAATTAACTGCGGAAAAACCTGAACCTTTTCCGTATAAAGTGCACCAATTTGCTATTGCGCCGACCGATCGTGCGGTATTACATCAACGTATAGCATTACGCTTCGAGCAAATGTTAGCGCAAGGTTTTGAGCAAGAAGTGCGTGCGTTAACACAGCGCAAAGATTTACACGCTGATTTACCATCAATAAGATGTGTTGGTTATCGGCAAATGTGGGATTATATCGCTGGAAAGCTTACTTATCAGGAGATGGAAGCTCAAGGCATTGCTGCAACGCGGCAATTAGCGAAGCGCCAATTAACTTGGCTGCGCAGTTGGCCAGAATTACATTGGTTAAAAAGTGAAGTGAAACTTGAGGAAAACTTGCAAGCTGTCATTTCTTCGCTAAGCTAACAGAGGCAGCAAATATTTCAGGTTTAACAACTTGAAATAAAAATAATAATACCAATATAAAGCCTAATTAATAAAAAAGGAAAGCGCGACATGGCAAAGGGGCAATCTTTACAAGACCCATTTTTGAACACCTTAAGACGGGAACGTATTCCTGTATCAATTTATCTGGTGAATGGGATTAAATTACAGGGTCAGGTTGAATCATTTGACCAATTCGTCATTTTGCTGAAAAACACGGTAAGTCAGATGGTGTATAAACACGCTATTTCTACCGTTGTACCTGCTCGTGCGGTTAACACTATGGTTGCTCACGGTAGCCAAGGTGATGACGACGAGGAAACGGAATAATTAGCGGAGTAGCAGCGCTTGTTTGAACTCTCTGAGCTTGCAGAACAAGCAGTATTAGTGCACGTTAATTTTCCGCAGGAAGTGTCAACCGAAGATTTGCAAGAATTGCAGATGTTGGTGTCGTCTGCGGGCGTTGCCACCTTGCAAATCCTCTCAAGCAATCGGCCTGCGCCAGATGCAAAGTTTTTTATTGGCACCGGCAAAGCAGATGAATTGGCTGCGCTGGTAGAAGAACTCGCGGCCACTGTGGTGATTTTTAATCACGAGCTGTCTCCTGGCCAAACTCGCAACCTCGAAAGACATTGTCAGGTTCGAGTAATTGATCGTAGCAGCTTGATCCTCGATATTTTTGCGCAGCGGGCTCGCACTTACGAAGGTAAGCTGCAAGTCGAACTGGCCCAGTTACAGCATCTTGCCTCCCGTCTGATCCGTGGTTTTGACAACGAACGGCAAAAGGGTGGTATTGGTTTACGCGGGCCGGGTGAAACGCAGCTTGAAAGCGATCGACGCTTATTGCGTGAGCGGGTTAAAGCGTTAAAACAGCGTTTGCAAAAAATGTCACGGCAGCGGGAGCAAGGGCGGCGTGCTAGACAACGTTCTGAACAACCTGTGCTGTCGATTGTAGGTTACACCAATGCCGGTAAGTCGACGCTGTTTAATCGGCTAACCAGTGCCAGTGTGTATGCTGCTGATCAACTTTTTGCGACACTGGATCCTACCTTACGTAAAATTAACTTGCCGAATTTTGGTGAAGCGATTCTGGCTGACACAGTAGGATTTATCCGCCATTTACCGCATGATCTGGTAGCTGCGTTTAAATCAACCTTACAAGAAACACGGGATGCTGATATTCAATTGCACGTGATTGATGCGGCAGACGCTCGGCGCGACGAAAAT
Organism: Alishewanella sp. SMS8; assembly: GCF_030737935.1. NCBI lineage: Bacteria > Pseudomonadati > Pseudomonadota > Gammaproteobacteria > Alteromonadales > Alteromonadaceae > Alishewanella > Alishewanella sp. SMS8. The sequence goes on along the minus strand of NZ_JAPJEA010000001.1, from coordinate 1,024,644 downwards.
ATGCGTCAGGTTCAATTGGTGTTGCAAGAAATTGACGCAGCAGATGTGCCACAGTTATTGGTTTTCAACAAAATTGACCAATTAGGCCAGCAGCCCCGTATAGAATACAACGATGACGGTTTACCGGTTGCCGTTTATCTATCGGCATTAGCCGGCGTGGGGCTCGACTTACTTGAGCAAGCTTTAGCGATGTTATTGTCGCAACAACATTTGCAATTAACCTTATTATTACCGCCAGAGGCGGGTAATTGGCGAGCACGGCTTTATCAACTGCAAGCTGTGTTAGAGGAAACCTTTTTGAGTGATGGCCGTTGCCAGTTAAAAATTCAGCTGTCGGCAGCACAGTGGGCTCGTTTGTTAAAACAAAGTGAGCAGCAACTCGAAAACTATATCGTCAGCTAGACACTTTTTTGATACATTAACCCTTAATGACAACTTACGGTAATGGAGTTAAGCATGGCTTGGAACGAGCCGGGCAATAACGGCAAGAATAACGACCCTTGGAAACAAGGCGGTCGTGATCAAGGCCCGCCCGATTTAGATGAAGTATTCCGCAATTTAGGTAAAAAACTAGGCGGAGTTTTTGGTGGTAAAGGCGGTGGCTCTGGCAACGCAGGTAGCGGTGGCAGCTCTATCTTGATGATAGTGGTGTTAATTGTTGCGATTGCGGTTTGGGCTTTAAGTGGTTTTTACACCATTAAAGATGCAGAACGTGGTGTGATTTTACGCTTCGGCCAATATCATGAAGAAGTGGGCGCGGGTATTCACTGGAAACCTACTTTTATTGATACTGTAACACCAGTGAACACCCAAGAAGTACGTTCATTACGTGCAGATGGCTTTATGTTAACGCAAGATCAAAATTTGGTTCGAGTGACCTTTGAAGTGCAATATCGTATCTTCAATGCTCGCCAATACTTGTTCTCTGTGGTTGATGCCGACAGTAGTTTGCGCGAAGCCACCGATGCGGCGCTACGTTTTGTTATCGGTCACTCTATTATGGATGATGTGTTAACGCGTGGTCGTGAAGTGGTTCGTCAAGATACACGGATCGAGTTAGAAAGCATCATCGACCCTTACAACATGGGTTTAACCTTAGTAGATGTTAACTTCCGCGATGCCAGACCGCCAGAAGAAGTGCGTGACGCCTTCGATGACGCGATTAAAGCGCAAGAAGATCAAGAGCGTTTTGTGCAAGAAGCAACCGCTTATGCTCGTGAGATTGAACCGCGTGCTCGTGGTCAGGTCAATCGGGTGATGCAAGAAGCTGAAGCATACAAGCAACAAATCGTATTACGGGCTCAAGGTGAAGTGTCACGCTTTGAACAATTACTGCCGCAGTATCTCGCTGCACCTAAGGTTACACGTGATCGAATGTATTTAGAGACCATGGAATACGTGTACTCGAATACCTCTAAAATTTTGGTTGATGTTAAAAACAGCAACAACCTGATGTATCTGCCGCTAGATAAGTTGATAAATCAAGGTGCAGCTGCAACGCAAGGTAAAGCCGTGACGCCATTACCTGCGCGCAATAGCCAAGATGTGTCGACCGCGCCAGTGTTCCCTGAAACCAGTCGCGCTAGTTCGCCTCGAACCGGAAGTGGGAGATAAGCGCCAATGAAGAATTTTATTATTGCCATTGCCGTCGTGCTTGGTATCGTTGCCACTTCAGCGCTGTTTGTAGTGCCTGAAGGTGAGCGTGCGATCGTGATTCAATTCGGTAAGATCCAACGTGATGCTGAAAACCAGGTGCGCGTTTATGAACCGGGTTTACAGTTCAAAATTCCTTTTATTCAAGTGGTGCGGTTGTTAGATTCGCGTATCCAAACCTTGGATGATCAGGCTGACCGTTTTGTTACCGCAGAGAAAAAAGACTTATTAGTTGATAGCTATGTGAAATGGCGTATCAAAGATTTTGGTGCTTATTTCTTATCTACGGGTGGCATAAAGTCTCAAGCTGAAGTGTTGTTAAAACAGTACATCAATAACGGCTTACGTACTGAGTTCGGTGCCAGAACGATCCAAGAGATCGTTTCAGGTGAACGTACCCAGTTAATGCAAAGTGCACTATCACAAGCCGCGCAAGCAGCAAATGAATTAGGCATTGAAGTCATCGATGTGCGAGTTAAGCAAATTAACTTACCGACTGAAATCAGCGATTCGATCTTTGCGCGGATGCGCGCTGAGCGTAAAGCGGTAGCCGATGAGCACCGTGCTCGTGGTCGTGAGCAAGCTGAAATCATTCGTGCTGATGTCGATGCGCGTGTCACGGTTATGATCGCGGATGCAGAACGTAATTCTCGTTCAGTGCGAGGTGAAGGCGATGCAGTCGCAGCGAAGGTCTATGCAGATATGTACAACAAGAATGCCGAGTTCTATTCTTTTGTACGTAGTTTAGAGGCTTATCGGAATAGCTTTAATTCGAAGAGCGATATCCTGGTTGTGCAACCAGATAACGAGTTCTTCAAATACATGCGTACTGAAGAGCCGCAAAACTAATGGCTTTACTACTTTAGCCACACATATTGCGTAACATTTAAAGGCCCGAAAGGGCCTTTTGTTCAACTAAAGCGGCAGCGCGTTTAAACACGTTAGGGGTCAATTATGTATCAACAGTTTTTTTCGCATTTTATACAAGCGAACCAAGGTACTCAACATTTTGCCTGTCATTCACATCATTACTGGCCTGATGTGACCCGCGCTGCAACTCTGGCTTATTGGGATGACAGTGCCCGCTTAGTTGACCAAAAATGGCATTACATTTTTGGTACCAAGATCCCGCATACCCAGCAATTAATTGCCGATGTACTGAATTTACCCTTGCCCGAACAACTAGTGTTTGCACCTAACACCCATGAATTAGTGATGCGTTTACTCAGTTGTTTCGATTGGCAAAAACCCTTAAAAATTCTGACTACTGACAGCGAGTTTTATAGCTTTCAACGGCAAGTTAAACGTTTAGCCGAGTGGGAGAGTGTTGAAGTCGAGGTGATTGCCACTGAACCTTTTGCCAGCTTTGAGCAGCGCTTTATTGAGGCGGCCGCAAAAGGTGGCCACGATATGGTGTTTTGCAGTCAGGTCTTCTTTAATTCAGGTTATGCGATTGCTGATTTGAGCCACTTTGTAAAGCAATTGGCTGCCGTTACTGAGGCGATGATTGCAATTGATGGTTATCACGGCTTTATGGCTTTGCCGACAGACTTATCTACGATTGCTGAGCGGATTTTTTATATTTCAGGCAGTTATAAATATGCGCAAGGTGGTGAGGGGTGCTGTTTTATGGCAGTGCCTGCGGGCAGTGAACAACGACCGCTTTATACCGGTTGGTTTGCCGAGTTTGGCACCTTAGCCGCCGCCAAATCGGCGTTGGTGTTATACAGTGAAGATGGTTATCGCTTTGCCGGTGCCACGATGGACTTCACGGCCTTGTACCGATTAGAAGCGGCGCTACTGCTTTATAAGCAGCAAGGTATTACGGTAGGACGCATGCATCGTTATGTGCAGCAATTACAGCAGGGCTTCTTACAGTTGCTAGATCAGTTACAGCATCCGCTATTAAACCGTGAGCACTTACTTATGCACAATCAGGCGCATCATGGCCACTTTTTTACATTTCGATTAGGCAGCAGTAGTCAGGTAGCAGAGCTGGCAGGTTTGCTAAAACAGCACAAAATTGAAACAGATTTTCGTGGGGATCGGCTACGTTTTGGTTTTGCCTTGTATCAAAATCTCGAGCAGTTTGATTTGTCATGCCTTAAAGCACTGTAAATAAACAAGTTATTCAGGCCAAATAAAAATTTGGCCTTTTTTTCGTCTGGACGGCTGAAACTTGTCAGTCAATTTGCTAAAATCCACGCCTAATTTTTTGTGTGATGTGGGAACCATGGCCAAAAACGTCGTTGTGCTCGGCACTCAATGGGGTGACGAAGGTAAAGGTAAGATTGTTGATTTATTAACCGATAAAGCCAGTTATGTGGTGCGTTATCAGGGCGGCCACAATGCCGGTCATACCTTGGTGATAGACGGTGAAAAAACTGTATTACATCTTATCCCGTCAGGTATTTTACGTAGTAACGTAAAATGTGTCATTGGTAATGGTGTGGTGTTATCGCCAGAAGCCTTTTTAAAAGAGATGACCATGCTAGAGCAGCGTGGTGTCCCGGTTAAAGAGCGCTTGTTAATCAGTGAAGCTTGTCCTCTTATTCTGCCATTTCATGTTGCCTTAGATGTGGCGCGCGAAGTTGCGCGTGGCGATAAACCTATCGGTACTACAGGTCGCGGTATTGGCCCAGCTTACGAAGATAAAGTTGCCCGTCGCGGTTTACGAGTCGGTGACTTGTTCAATCCTACTTTGTTTGCTGAAAAGCTGAAAACAGTGATGGATCTGCATAACTTTACGCTGACCGAATATTACAAAGTTGATGCGGTTGATTATCAAACCACCTTAGATAACGCCTTAGCCATGGCTGATTTATTAAAATCGCTGGTTGTTGATGTGACTGAGTTATTAGATCAAGCGCGCAAAAATGGTGATGAGATCATGTTTGAAGGTGCTCAAGGCACTTTATTAGACATTGATCACGGTACTTATCCCTATGTCACTTCTTCTAATACTACGGCGGGCGGTGTTGCTACGGGTTGTGGTTTTGGCCCACGTTACTTAGATTATGTTCTGGGTATTGTGAAAGCTTACACGACACGTGTGGGTTCAGGTCCGTTCCCAACCGAGTTAGATTGTGCCATCGGCGAACACCTTGGTGTTAAAGGCCACGAGTTTGGTGCGACTACAGGTCGTAAACGTCGTTGTGGTTGGTTTGATGCCGTTGCTGTGCGCCGTGCCGTGCAGTTAAACAGTATTTCAGGTTTTTGTTTAACCAAGCTCGATGTGATGGATGGCCTTGAAACCGTGAAAATCTGTGTCGGCTATCGCCAACCCGATGGTTCAGTGTTACAAACACCTCCTTATGCTGCTGAAGGTTATGAGCAGGTAACGCCGGTATTAGAAGAAATGCCTGGCTGGTCAGAAAGCACCTTTGGTGTACAGCAGTTATCGGCATTACCGCAAGCTGCCCGTAACTACATTGCGCGCTTAGAAGAGTTGACCGGTGTGCCAATTGATATTATTTCAACGGGTCCGGATCGCGTGCAAACTATCGTACTGAAGCATCCCTTCAATTAAGCCTTGGTTTTGCATTGAAAAACGCTACCTTAGAGTAGCGTTTTTTTTACTCTCCGCTCAGCCCCTGACGCTTTGACATGGCATTTTTTGCGATGTACTAGCCTGCATAGGGTGGTGATTTTATGAGCTGGTCTAATTTTTGCTTAATAAATAGCATTTAGGCATTTTTGCCGCCTCTATTACGGTTAATTGACACTATGCATAAGTTATTGATTGGAACACTGTTGGTGGGCTTATTACTGAGCACCACGGCTCAAGCACAAGAGTTGCAAGCAGTCGAATTGTATTCACAAGATGAGTTATTAACGCTGATAAAGCGTAATGCGCATTTACAACGGGTGAAAGCCGATGATTGCCAGCTCGTGCGCGATATTGAAGCCCGCGCCGATATTATGAAATTGCCATCTTACCAGTTTTTATTTGGTGACATGTTAGCCTACGGCGTTTGTGTGCCGCGCGATGTAGAGCGGGGCTGGGATTTTATGTTACAAGCTGCGGCACAAGGCTTACCAGAAGGTTTAGAGCAAATTGGCCGTTATTATCATATTGGCCGCTTTGTGCAAAAAGACCTAAACAAAGCGATTATTTATTTGCGCGAAGCCGCTGCGGTGGGCAATCTTAATGCCAAGATCCGTTTAGCTGAAATCTTGGTCGCAGGGCAGGGTAGCCCTACCGATTTTGAGCAGAGTTATCGCTGGTTACATCATGCTATTACCGCAGATCCTGCGGTTCATGCTAAACTAACTAAGTTAAAGCAACGTCTGGCAGAAAAAATGCCTTCCAGAGTGGTTGCGAATGCCGAACGGCCTGTCAAATGAAATTCATCCTATTTTCTTGCCAAGCTGTTACACTGAATAGTATTAAAAGGAAAACTAAGTTTAATTAATGACGGTAAATGATCCGCATCTTGCGCGTGAGCAAGAAAAATACGAGAACCCTATCCCCAGCCGTGAATTTATTCTCGAGCATATTGAGAAACGGCAACAACCTGCCTACTTTGAAGAACTCGTCTCTGAATTAGCCTTAACGGATGATGATGCCATTTTTGCCCTGAAAAAGCGTTTACGGGCGATGGAGCGTGATGGTCAATTGTTGTTCACTAAGAGCAAGCGTTATGGCTTGGTTGAACACATGGATTTGGTCAAAGGCACGGTGATTGGTCACCGTGACGGTTTTGGTTTTATCAAATTAGAACAAGGCGGCCCTGATTGGTATCTGCCTTTTCATGAAATGCAGCGGGTGATCCCCGGTGACTTGGTGTTGGCGACGGCCACCACCATCAAAAGCAAAGATAAAGTGGAAGCGCGCGTGGTACGTGTGCTTGAGCCCCGCAGCGAGCCCATTGTTGGCCGCTATTACAAAGATTCTGCCATCTGTGTGGTGGTACCCGATGATGCAAGGATCTGTCAGGATATCATTATTCCTGATGGCCAGCAGGGCGCGGCACGACATGGCCAAGTTGTCTTGGTTGAAATTAGCCAGCGGCCCTCGAAACGGGTTAGTGCAACGGGTCGCGTAATTGAAGTACTGGGCGAGCATATGGCGCCGGGTATGGAAATCGAAGTCGCTATTCGTAATCATCAAATTCCGCATGTTTTCTCTGACGCAGTATTAGCCCAAGTGGCGGAATATGGCGAAGAAGTGCCTGCTGCCGCTAAGCAAGGGCGTGTTGATTTAACGGCACTGCCTTTGGTGACGATTGATGGTGAAGATGCTCGTGATTTTGATGACGCGGTTTATGCCAAAGCCAAAGATAATGGCGGCTGGACGCTTTGGGTTGCCATTGCCGATGTCAGTGCCTATGTGAAATTTGGTACCGCACTTGATAACAGTGCCTTAGAGCGTGGTAACTCTGTGTATTTCCCTGACCATGTGGTGCCGATGTTACCAGAAGCACTTTCAAATGGTTTGTGTTCACTGAACCCGCATACTGATCGACTGTGCTTAGTCTGTGAAATGCAAATTAGCAGTCAAGGTAAATTGGAAAGCTACCAATTTTATGAAGCGGTCATGCATTCAGCGGCGCGGTTTACTTATAACAAAGTACACGCCATTTTACAGGGCGATGCCAAGTTAAGGCAGGAATATGCTGAGCAACTGACCAATTTAGAAACGCTGTACAGCTTGTATAAAAAGCTTGCTAAAGTTCGTGCACAGCGAGGCGCTATTGAATTCGAAACGGTTGAAACGCGCTTTATCTTTAATAGCCATCGCAAGATTGAACAGATTGTGCCGGTGCATCGTAACGAAGCGCACAAGATTATTGAAGAATGTATGATCATGGCGAACGTGGCGTCTGCCCGCTTTATTGAAAAGCATGAAGCGCATGCGTTATTCCGCGTACATGAACGCCCCGATAGTGATCGTTTTGCTAATTTCCGGCGCTTTTTAGCCGAATTGGGTATCGAAGCCAATTTGTCAGCTGAACCCACGCCATTAGAGTTAACTACCACCTTAGCCGCGTTAGCTGATCGTCCCGATCGCGAGTTGATCGAAATGACGATGCTTCGTTCGATGAAGCAAGCGGTTTATCAAGGGGATAACCAAGGTCACTTTGGGTTAGCGCTGGAAGCGTATGCTCACTTCACTTCACCGATACGCCGTTACCCGGATCTGGTATTGCATCGCGCCATTAAGGCGTTATTAGCCAAACAGCAACAACCGGTGACGGGGCCAAAAGCCTACACTGAAAAAGAAATTGCGCCCTTAGGTGAACAATGTTCGATGACAGAACGCCGTGCGGATGATGCAACGCGTGAAGTCGCCGATTGGCTAAAGTGTGAATACATGCAAGATCATTTAGGCAGTGAGTTTGCCGGTGTGGTATCAACGGTCACTAACTTTGGTTTATTTGTGCGCTTAAGCGATTTGTATATCGAAGGTTTGGTGCATGTTACGTCGTTAAACAACGATTACTATCGGTTTGATGCAGAGCGCCAAGTCTTAACCGGTGAACACTCTGGTGTCAGTTATCGTATGGGCGATCTGGTGCAAGTGAAAGTGGTTGCCGTTAACCTTGAAGCGCGAAAAATTGATTTAGCCATGGTGGGCGTTGAGCATACGAAGGTGTCAGGTCGTAAAGTGAAAGCCAGCCGTAATGCTGCCTTTGAAGCGAAAATGCAAAACACCGGTAGCAAAGCGAAAAAGCCTAAAGCGGCGGCCGCGAAAAAAACCGTAAAAGCCAAAGCCCCGGCGGCGAAAAAGCCACGGCGTGCCAAAAAGAAATAAAGGCCGTAAGGCTAGATGAGTGACGATAAACATGAGTAATGATGTTGTATTTGGTTTTCACGCGGTTAGCGCGATATTAGAACGTTCGCCAGCCGATGTATTAGAAATTTTCGCGTTAAAAGATCGCGAAGACAAAAGAATGCAACCGTTGTTGCAACAAGCGCGGCAAGCAGGCATTTCTATCCAGTTCTGCAATCGCCGCACTTTAGATGATATGACGGGTGGTCAGCATCAAGGTATTGTGGCTAAAGCGCGTTTAAGCAGTGGTGGCAATGAAGCTGATCTGGCCGCCTTGTTAGATAGCCAAACTAAACCGTTTTTATTAGTGTTAGACGGTGTCACCGATCCACACAATTTAGGCGCTATTTTGCGCAGTGCTGATGCCGCCGGTGTGCATGCGGTGATTGCGCCTAAAGATCGCTCTGTTAAGCTCACCTCAGTGGTGCGAAAAGTGGCCTGCGGCGCCGCTGAAAGCGTGCCTTTTATTACTGTGACTAACTTAGCGCGTACCTTACGTCAACTGCAAGAAGCTGGGGTATGGGTGGTGGGTACGGCTGGCGAAACAGAAACCTTAGTCTATCAAGCTGATTTGCAAGGGCCATTAGCCTTAGTTTTAGGCGCTGAGGGTGAGGGACTGCGCCGTTTAACGCGGGAAACCTGTGATGTATTGGTAAAAATTCCGATGTTTGGCAGTGTTTCTAGCTTAAATGTTTCGGTTGCGACGGGTATTTGTTTATTTGAAGCGGTACGTCAACGTGCTCAATAACTGGGCTTAGCCGATCCTAGCGCCCTCACTTAGCGTAAACACACTTGATAACGCTAAATAGCCATGTTAAGTTTTGGTAAATTTATCTTTGCCGGTTTTATGGTGCTAAATCGAGGGTTCGTTTATGGATCGCAAAATTATTGCAACAGCTATACTGATGTCTTGCGCTGCTTTAAGTTTAACGGCTTGTGGCGGCGGAGGCGGTGGTAGTTCAACTCCTACCAGCGGTGGCGGTTCTGGCTCAGGCGGCAGCGGTGTTACCCCACCCACGTGGATCGCGGGTCAATATCCTGCTGAAAGCACCTTAAAAAACTATTGCCAGACACCTCGAAGTGGTATTGATCCGTTCAGTAACGAAGCCTATCCCGATCGCGTGGGTAGCAGCATGCATGAAAAAATGTGGCTGCGTTCTTGGACCAATAACAGTTATTTATGGTATCGAGAAGTCGCGGATCGTGATCCTGCGCCTTTTTCGGTCGCTAACTATTTCGACTTGCTCAGAACCGAGCAATTGACCGATTCGGGATCCCCTAAAGACAATTTTCATTTCACCGAAGTCACCGCTGAATATCAACAACAAACCCAAGCGGGCGTGACCGCAGGTTACGGTATTAAATGGTCTTTTGGCCGAAATAGCCCACCTCGCTCTATCACCATTGCTTATACCGAGCCCAATTCTCCGGCGCGAAACGCCGGCTTAGCGCGCGGTGATCAATTGGTCAGTATCAATGGTGTTGACTTTGTGAATGATAATTCTGAAGCCGGGGTCGATTTACTCAACCGCGCGCTTTTTCCATCAGAAACGGGTTTAACCTTTAACTTTGTGTTTACTGCGGTCGATGGCACTCGTAAAACGGTCAGCATGACCTCGGCGAATGTCAGTACTTCGGCAGTACAAAATGTGGCGGTACTAGACACACCAACCGGTAAAGTGGGTTATATGCAGTTTAATACGCATATCGCACCTGCACAGCCGCAGTTGATCAGTGCGGTACAGCAATTTGCTAGTGCTAACGTCAAAGATTTGGTCATTGACCTACGCTACAACGGCGGTGGTTTGTTAGCTTTAGCTTCACAGCTTGGCTATATGGTTACGGGGCCTGCGATTATTCAAAACCAGTTTTTTGAACGAACTATCTTTAATGATAAGTATCCCAATACGAATCCGATCACGGGGGCGAGCTTAGCGCCAATCCCGTTTTATTCTAAAGTAATCGATTACGAAGGTAATCGACTGACTAACACCGACTTGCCTTCTTTAAATTTAAGCCGGGTATTTATTTTAAGTACCGGTAACACTTGCTCTGCTAGTGAAGCGCTGATCAACGGTTTGCGGGGCATTAATGTTGAGGTGATCTTGGTCGGTAATAAGACCTGTGGTAAGCCTTACGGTTTTTATCCAACAGATAACTGCGGTACAACCTACTTTACTATTCAGTTTACCGGCGTCAATGCGCAAGGCTTTGGCGAATATGCGGATGGATTCATTCCTAAAAATAACCCAGTGTTTGCGGCCGACGTGAAAGGCTGTGCTTTGAATGATGATTTCAGTAAACCGCTGGGCGATCCCAGTGAACGCTTATTTTCTGCGGCGTTATATTATGCTCAAAATAACAGTTGTCCACCGTTGGCCGTAGGCCAAGCCAGTGCGACGAGCAACGTACAATCGACGACTGGCGAAGCCTCTTTGAACGGTGGTATGCCGCTGTTAGATCCTCGCTATCGTGATGTTATCTTGCACAACAAAGTGATTACTGAGCTGGCACCTGCGGAGCAACAACCGTGAAACGCCTGCTGTTAATCGGTGCATCTTTAGTGCTGATGTTAAGTGGTTGCCAGTTAAGTCGAGCGGCTGAGCCAGCGGTACTAGAGGCTGTTGATGCCGTCTTAAAACAACAGCTGTCAGCCTTTATAACCGACATCGTGGGGGGAAACTCAGTAATACTGGCCGATGATGTCTTTATGCAGCAAGCTGAACTGTATATTAGCCAGCGGATGCCCTTAGATGCTAAGGGTAACCCTTTAGATGGCCGGCATGCCTTGCCGGCTTATCGGTTTGTTTTACTGAAGTCAGCACGAGGCTGCCTGATCCAACATCCCGCTTCGGGTAACAGCGCTTTGCTCAATGCGGCACGTTGTAAAGTGCTACCCTTAAACACGCTTTAATCGGTTTTGACCTTTGAAATAACCCCGAGCGGCGACTGCGAACGGGGTTTTTCTGAAGTATTTTGGTCATGCTCATATCAGTGCTTGTTATTTATGCGCTAACTCCGTAAAATACGCGACCTTCGGCCATTCAACTCACGTTCCTTGCCTTTATGAGAACCCGGCCGAGTTCCCCCGAGGCTTACTAACCGTAAGGAGCTACAATGCGTCATTACGAAATCGTTTTTATGGTTCACCCTGATCAGAGTGAACAAGTGCCTGGTATGATTGAACGTTACACTGGTTCGATCAAAGAAGCTGGCGGTACTATCCACCGTCTTGAAGATTGGGGCCGTCGTCAACTGGCTTACCCAATCCAAAAGTTACATAAAGCACACTATGTGTTAATGAACGTGGAAGCACCACAGACTGTGATCGATGAGCTGGAAACTAACTTCCGCTACAACGACGCTGTTTTACGTAACCTGGTTATGCGCACTAATGGTGCAGTAATCGAGCCATCACCAATGGCAAAGGTACGTGATGAGCGCCGTGATCGTGCTCCTCGTGAATCTGAAGAGCAAGTAGCAAACGACGAGTAAGTTGTTAATGGACAATTACTTTGTGCTTAGTGGCGCCATATGTCGGCACCCTGAACGCAGTGAGAGTCCGGCGGGTATTCCGCACACTGTATTAACCTTAGAACACCGCAGTATGCAACAAGAGTCGGGGTTAAACCGGCAAGCTTATGTGCGAATGCAGGTTGTTCTTAGCGGTACCGTGTTACAGCAACAAGCTCAGCATTTGACGTTGGGCAATCAGGTTCGGGTGGCAGGTTTTTTAAACCGACATCAGAATCGCAGTGGTCAGGCTAAACTGGTCCTGCATGCGCAACAGATTGAACAATTAAGTTAGGAGACAGACAAATGTCACGTTTTTTCCGTCGCCGTAAATTCTGCCGTTTTTCTGCAGAAGGCACTGTAGAGATTGATTACAAAGATACCGCCGTTCTGAAGAACTACGTTACTGAAAGCGGCAAGATCGTACCTAGCCGTATTACTGGCACTAGCGCTAAATATCAGCGTCAGTTAGCTCGCGCTATCAAGCGTGCGCGTTACCTGGCCCTGTTACCATACAGCGACTCACACAGCTAATACAGAGGGGTATAGACAATGCAAATTATTTTGTTAGACAAAGTCTCGAACCTTGGTGGTTTAGGTGACAATGTAACTGTTAAGTCTGGTTATGCTCGCAACTTCTTATTCCCACAGGGTAAAGCAGTGCCAGCAACTCAGGCTAACATTGAGAAATTTGAAGCACGTCGTGCTGAATTAGAAGCTAAGTTAGCTACTGATTTAGCTGCGGCAACTGAGCGTGCAGCAAAAATCACTGAGCTTGCAGAAGTGACTATCGCTTCTAAAGCGGGTGACGAAGGCAAGCTGTTCGGTTCTATCGGTACTCGTGATATCGCTGATGCGATCACTGAAGCCGGTGTTGCTGTTTCTAAAGCTGAAGTTAAATTACCAAACGGTACTTTACGTGAAACTGGCGAGTTCGAAATCGATCTGCAGTTACACGCTGAAGTTATCGCAACAATCAAAGTTGTTGTGATCGCTGAAGCCTAAGGCATTAAGCACACTGCCCTGCGGCGGTGTGCTTTCCTCTACTCCACGTTCCTGCTTACTATTTTACTCTGCATCACACCTCGCATTACCCTAAGATTTTTTCAGACTTTACTTTGACTTCTGCGCGCTGCAGGTTAGCATGACAGACAGTATTCCGTTATTTCCCCTCGGCAGTTTGAACACCCTATGAGTAACGTAAAAGATAAGCAAGTCGCCGCCATTAAGATGCCGCCGCATTCTATTGAAGCTGAACAGTCTGTGCTTGGTGGCATGATGTTAGACAATGAAGCCTGGGATCGCGTCTCAGAAAAAGTGGTGGAGCAAGACTTCTATTTACGCTCGCACCGTTTTATTTTCAGTGCGATGTCACGCTTAGCTGAAGCTAATCAGCCGATAGACTTAATTACTGTCTCAGAAGCCTTAGAAGCCAATCAACAATTAGATGATATTGGTGGTTTTGCCTACTTGGGCGAAATAGCTAAAAACACGCCCAGTGCTGCCAACATTATGGCCTATGCGGAGATCGTCCGTGAGCGTGCTGTGGTGCGCGACATGATCTCAGTAGCGCATGATATTGCCGATGCCGGCTATGATACGCAAGGGCGTACCAGTGCCGAATTGCTCGACTTTGCCGAAACCAAAGTGTTTAAAATTGCCGAGCAACGCGCCAACGCTAATGAAGGTCCAGAGCCAATTAATAATATTTTGGCGAAGACCATTGATAAAATCGATGCTTTATACCGTAGCCCGCAAACGGGTGTGACGGGGCTTTCTTCGGGTTACACCGATTTAGATAAAATGACCAATGGTTTGCAGCCTTCCGATTTAATTATCGTGGCGGCACGTCCATCGATGGGTAAAACCACCTTTGCAATGAACCTGTGTGAACATGCTGCGATTACCAGTGATAAGCCAGTCTTAATTTTCAGCTTAGAGATGCCCGCCGACCAAATCATGATGCGGATGTTGGCCTCGTTGGGCCGGATCAATCAAACTAAGGTACGCACCGGCCAATTAGAAGATGAAGATTGGGCACGCTTATCATCCGCCATTGAGTTACTAAACAGCAAAGGCAAAATGTATATTGATGATGCATCAGGTTTAACCCCAACAGAAGTGCGTTCGCGGGCACGACGCATTGCCCGAGAGCACGGTGGCCTGAGTATGATCATGGTCGACTATCTGCAGTTAATGACGGTGCCAGGTATGTCAGAAAACCGCACCTTAGAAATTGCTGAAATCTCTCGTTCATTAAAAGCGCTTGCCAAAGAATTAAAAGTGCCGGTGGTGGCCTTGTCGCAGTTGAACCGCTCGTTAGAGCAGCGGGCAGATAAAAGACCGGTAAACTCAGACCTACGTGAATCGGGCTCTATTGAGCAAGATGCCGACTTGATTATGTTTATTTACCGAGATGAAGTGTACAACGATGAAAGCCAAGATAAAGGTTTGGCGGAAATCATCATCGGTAAACAGCGGAATGGCCCCATCGGCAAAGTACGCTTAACCTTTCATGGCCATTACTCGCGCTTTGATAATTATGCCGGCAGTGCTCGTTTTGAGGACGAGTATTAATGAGTCGGCGTCCTGTTGCGCAGATCGATCTGCTGGCGTTACAACAGAATTTACAGCGAGTGAAGCAATTAGCGCCAGACAGTCAGGTGCTCGCAGTATTAAAAGCCAATGCCTATGGTCATGGTTTAGTGAAGGTGGCACAAAAACTGACTGCCGCTGATGCTTTTGCCGTAGCGCGCATTGATGAGGCACTCGCTTTGCGAACCGCGGGTATTGTTAAACCCATAGTGTTGTTAGAAGGGTTTTACGAGGCGGCAGAGTTACCCTTATTATTAGCCAATAACCTGCAAACCATTGTTCATAACGAGCTGCAACTGCAAGCCTTAGAGCAGACCCCGTTAGAAGGCCAATTAAAGGTTTGGCTGAAAATTGATACGGGTATGCACCGTTTGGGCATTGACCCAGCTGAAGTTGATAATGTGTATCGGCGATTGTGGCAATGCTCTAACGTGTTGCCCGGCATTCGTTTGATGAGTCATTTTAGTTGCGCTGATGAACTTGATTCAGCAACCACTTCGAAGCAGCTCGCATTATTTCAACAGCTGTGTGCCGATAAAGCCGAGCAACACAGTTTAGCCAATTCTGCGGCAATTTTAGCCTGGCCTGCCACGCATGGCCAATGGGTTAGACCCGGCTTAATGCTGCATGGTATTTCACCTTTTGTTGGTAAACAGGGGGCGGATCATCAATTGCAGCCCGTGATGCGTTTAAGTAGCCGTTTAATTGCTATCCGTAAGGTTAAGGCAGGTGACACTGTCGGTTATGCTGGGCTTTGGCGAGCAAAAACAGATACTTTTATCGGCGTGATCGCGGTGGGTTATGGTGATGGTTATCCCCGGCATGCGGCCAATGGCACGCCGGTGTGGCTAAATGGCCGTGAAGTGCCTTTAGCAGGTAGGGTATCGATGGATATGATTACCGTTGATTTAGGTCATTTCTGCAAAGATAAGATTGGTGATGAAGCAGTGTTGTGGGGGCCCGAACTAGCGATAGAACGAGTGGCTGCTCAGGCAGAAACTATCGCTTATGAATTGCTGTGTAATATTACGCCACGCGTGCAGTATCAGTATTTAGGTGATAACGGCTGAGAGGGCCCAGCCGTTTTAGCGTTCGAGCTATTTATCAAAGGTCACTTCAATATGTACTTTGCCAAAGTCTGAAGTGAACGGCATTAAGATCGTTGGGCCATCGCAGCGATGAGTAATAGTGTGGCTTTTGCCAGAAACAACAATCGGTGTTGCCATGGTAAATTCGTAGCCTTTTTCACCTAACATTCGCTTAGCGCCGCCGGTAACCATGTTCGTGATCTCACCGACCATATCAGTGACATCGGCATCTATTTTTGTTGGCCGCTCGCCTAGCATCCGAAACATAATTTCAATGGCTAACGACTCATCAAAGCTAACCGAAAAAGACCCCTTCATGGTGGGGCCAACCATGCCAATTAAACCAGAGACATCGCCATTTGCAATTTCATTCTTTTTAATGCGAGGCTGTCCAGGCACAATTTTGGTATTGGCCATTGTCGATAACACATTGACCAAAGAGGACAAAAATGGGTTTACGTATTCAACATTCATGTAAATGCCTTTGGGGTTTATACAAGCGTTCGCCTAACGCGCAATACTAAGCCTAGAAGTTTTTTTAGTGTAATACAAGCATGATTGCTCGCAAGATACTTAATTTTCACGGCAATTCCGACACTTACCTCTTGCTTCAATGGTTTGATGGTGAATATCAAATCCTTGCAGGGCCGCTTGACGGCTAAATTCGGTTTGCAAAGCGCTAGAATGCAATTCGGTAACATTGCCACACACTTCGCAAATCAGTAACTGTGCAGGGTGGTGTTTTTCAAAATGATGACACAACATAAAGGCGTTACTAGATTCAATTTTGTGGATAAAACCTTGTTCTGTCAGAAACTCTAAAGCGCGATAGATAGTCGCCGGTTTCGCGGCGGGTTCACTTTGTTTTAACTGCTCTAATAAATCATAAGCACCTTGGCCACCTTGGTTTTCGGCCATTAAACGAAAGACCTTTTCCCGGATCGCGGTAAAGCGCGCGCCATTTTGCACACAGATGGCTTTGGCTCGTGACACTAAACTCTCAGTTGACATACTTAGTCTCCACTCCATTTCTGTTGTCAGTGTACCATATTGCTTGCACACTGCCAGCTTGCGCATGTTGCTAGCTAATGTTACATGCTTGCTGACAACAACTGCTTTCTGCTTAGGTTTTTGGTATAATTGCCAACGGTTTTATTGGTGAGTCATTCACTCGTTTGTAGAGATAAATAAAAATCTTATGCCTCGATTACCCGCGAAAACGGCAGGGCTGGTTATGCCCTTGTTATTATCTATTATGATGACCTGTATTGTGTCCTTGGTGAGTACGCTAAGTAGTCTGGGGTGGCCTGCATTTACCTTTTCTGGCTGGTTATCCGCTTGGGGTTTGTCTTGGGTAATTGCTTTTCCTACCTTGTTATTGGTACTGCCTATGGTGAAAAAACTCACTAGCTATTTGGTACATGCCTAATTGCGCTGTTAAGAGGACTTCCTGCTTTGACGCTAAAACTGTTACCGCAACGACTCTCTGTTGCCCCCATGCTCGATTGGACCGATCAGCATTGTCGTTATTTTCATCGTTTAATGAGCCAGCATGCAGTGCTGTACACCGAAATGGTCACTACCGGTGCCATTATTCACGGTAAAGGCGATTACCTTGGCTATAACGAACAAGAGCATCCGTTGGTATTGCAATTAGGCGGCTCTGTTCCAAAAGATATGGCCACTTGCGCTAAACTGGCGGAACAGCGTGGTTATGATGCAATCAATATTAATGTTGGTTGCCCATCAGATCGCGTGCAAAACGGTATGTTTGGCGCCTGTCTTATGGCACAGCCACAACTAGTAGCTGATTGTGTGAAAGCCATGCAAGATCAGGTTGCGATTCCTATTACAGTAAAAACACGTATTGGTATTGATGATTCAGATGAATATCAATTTTTACAAGATTTTGTGCAAATTGTGGCGGATGCGGGGTGTCAGCAGTTTGTTATCCATGCGCGTAAAGCGTGGTTAAAGGGCTTAAGCCCAAAAGAGAATCGTGAAGTTCCACCGCTTAATTATGGTCGAGTTTATCAGTTAAAACAGGATTTCCCGGCTTTAGATATCAGTATTAACGGCGGTATTAAAACTTTAGCTGAGGCCGCGACACATTTAAAACAACTTGATGGTGTGATGATTGGGCGAGAAGCCTACACTAACCCTTACATGTTGAGCGAAGTGGATGCGCAGCTATATGGCGATGCGCATCCAGTACTTTCGCAGCATCAACTCGTGCGGCAGATGTTACCTTATATAGAGCAGCAAATGCAGCAAGGTGCGCGGTTTTGGCATATCGCTAGGCATATGCTCGGGCTATTTCAGGGCTTACCGGGAGCACGTCAATGGCGACGTTTACTCAGTGAGCAAGGCCATCTCAGCAGCGCGACTCCGACCTTACTTGAAGCGGCTTTGGCCAAAGTACCTGAGTAAGCTAAATCTTAAAAAAGTGGTGATTTTCGCCACTTTTTTTATTTTCAGCTATCGAGTAATCACCTTAGTATTTCGCTGACTTTATTTTTTTATATATAATTCATAGTCTTATGTTTTTTCTGTTTACTGGCACGGCACTTGAAACAACTTAGGCATGTTCCTGATTCTAGGATGATGCTTAAGCAAGGAGCCGTCTATGCCATTCTTAAATCCGTTAAACCGCCTGTTTAATCATAAGGCAGGTGACAAATGATGTTATTTCAACATGATACTCTGCTGTTGATTTACCTTATGCCGTTACTTGGCTTTATTTTAGGCATGTTACCGGCTTTAGTGGTGTGGCGCTTTAGCAAGCCTCGTCGCAAAAAAACGCCAACGATTGAGCAAGCTGCACGGATCAAAACCGGATTTACACTGTCGCTGTAGTGGTTTTGGTGTAAGATAAAGGCAGGTCAAACCAGCAAGGATCAGTAAGATGCGATATTTTTTCTTTATGTGTTGCAGTGCTTTGTGTTTAGCTAGTGCGGCATTAAGTGCAGCTGAACTGCAGTTAACCCAAGCAGAAGTGCGTGCGCCCTTGCCCGGTCGCACGGTAACGGCAGGTTACTTTCAATTGCAAAATGACTCAACAAAATCCATTGAGTTAGTCTCTGCCAGTAGTCCCGCTTTTGAGGTAATTGAACTACACCAACATATCGAACAAGATGGCATGATGCGCATGGTTGAAGTAGCTAGCATTGAAGTCGATGCCGGTGCGCGCTTGATTTTTGCCCCAGGCGGTTTGCATATGATGATGTTTACGCCAACGCAACCGCTGGTGATTGGTGAAACGGTACCGGTCACTCTTCAATTTAAAGACGGAAGCCAGTTACAGTTTGCATTCCCATTAGTAGCCATGCCACGCCGATAGGAGAAACCATGAATAAATCTATGATTGGCAGTTGGTCTGCCATTATCTTGTTATTGTTGTTTTGGATGCTCAGTTGGTGGGTCAGTCGAGAGCCTGCCATGGTGTTACCCGCTACTGCAACAAACAGCATGAGCACTGAGCAGCAGCGTGTTGCTGGCTACAGTACCACTACCGCTTTAATTCAAGTAAGTGAAACTCTGTTAAACAAGCCGGGCGGTTATATGGCAAATGATGTCTTACCGCCTTTTAGCTTGTTAGACAATATGCCAGCATGGGAATTTGGTGTACTAGAAATGTCACGTGATCTAGCGCTAGCGTTGCGTAAAGATTTCAGCCGTTCGCAATCCCAATCGGCCGAAAATGCATTTCTTAAAGTGGCGCAGCCGCAATTAAATATTGATCATCAAAGCTGGATGTTACCCAGCGCCGAATCAGAATACCGTAAAGCAATTGAACAGTTTTATATGTATCGGCAAGCTTTAATGGATCCAAAACAGAACGATAGCCAGTTTTATGCTCGCGCGGATAATTTACGCGACTGGCTAAAAAACGTTGAAAAGCGCTTGGGCAGTTATTCGCAACGCTTAAGCGCAAGTGTAGGGCAAGAGCGTTTAAATACGGATTTAGCGGGTGATGCTGCCGCACGTCAATCTACAACGACCCCCGAAAAACAGTGGTTAAAAACCAGTTGGTGGAAATTGGATGATGAATTTTACGAAGCCCGTGGTGCGACCTGGGCGTTATTACAATACCTGCGGGCGATTGAGGTTGATTTTGCTGATGTATTAGAACGTCGTAATGCCATGGTCAGTTTGCAGCAAATTATTCGCGAACTGGAAGCGACACAGCAACCGATTTGGAGCCCTATGGTGTTAAACGGGAGTGGTTTTGGGGTGCTGGCCAATCATAGTTTAGTGATGGCTAATTATATTTCACGCGCTAATGCGGCATTAATTGATTTATCAGAGTTGTTAATACAAGGATAGTAAAATGAAAAAGTGTATGGGTGTATTAGGTTCTTTGTTGTTGCTCAGCACGACAGTGCAAGCAGATACCGTATTAGGTCTCTATGCCGGTGCCGATTACTGGCAAACTCAAGTGAATGGTGGTTTCGCTAATTCTGAGCAAACACAGGCCTTTAACTTTGAAGATGCATCTCAGCAATCTTTTTACTTGGCGTTAGAGCACCCGTTGCCGCTACTGCCTAATTTGCGTATTCAATATCAAACCTTGGAAGCACAAGGTAATACACTGCTCAATAGCACTTTTACTTTTGGTGGCGTCAATTACATTCAAGGTACTAACATAGCCACTGAGCTGGATCTCAGCAGTACGGATTATGTCTTGTATTATGAAGTGTTAGATAATGGCTTAATCACACTCGACTTAGGTGTCACGGCGAAACATTTAAAAGGCTATGCCTCAGCCCGTTCAGCTTCCGTTGGAACGATCCAAGATATTAACCAAGTTGTGCCGATGCTGTATGTCGATACGCGTATTGGTATCCTTGGTACGGGGTTAGATGTATTTGCAACGGCGAATGCTACGCGCTGGCAAGACAGTCATTTATATGATGCTCAAGCGGGAATTGGCTACCAGCTGGTTGACAATCTGCTGATAGATCTGCGCTTGAAAGTAGGTTATCGCACAGTCGATTTACGTTTGGATGATATCGATGATTTGTACGCCGATTTACAATTTAAAGGCGCTTTTGCCGGCGTAGAATTGCACTTTTAGTTAAAAAAGCCTAAGTATTCTGGTTTGACTTGTTACTATTAGCCTTAAGCAATATAGTAACCGTCTTTATTATGCTTAAAGAGCACGATGTTGACGCAGCTTTTCCGAAATCTTACGCTTATCTATGTCGCCGCCTGCCTTATGTTGGCGGCCGTCTTATTTAGCTGGCAAGTCCGCGTTGCTGATCAACAGGCGCAGCGCCAGCTGCAGCAATATGCCGATCTGTTAAAAATCAGTTTAAAACCCTTGTTATTACAAACGTCGGCTGAGCAACTTAGTTCCCATCTTAATGAATTACAGTTCAGCGCCTTACTACCGATTGCCGCACTCGGCGTCTATCAATCTGATGGCATACAATTAGCCAGCACCGGCGCTTTGACCGCATTACCATCTAAAATTGAAACGCAAAGTCGGCAATATCAGTTGTTACAAACTGAGCAAGGTCGAGTGGCTTTACAACCGTTGATGATTTGGTCTGCCGCGTCAGGCCAATTTGATCATTTTAAAACGCCCGATGCTTTTCTATTAATCCTACCTGAAACCGCCGAAACTTGGCCTTCAGTGCTGTTACCTCTGAGTATTAGTGGTTTAATTTTTACTGTATTTTTTATGCTAACGTTATGGATGGTCTATCTTTGGCAACAACAACGTAACTTATGGCTAGATCGCCTGACCGCCGTTGATACCGAAACCCGTGGGCTGTCGAATGTGCCGTCTGATGTACAGGCGTTACTTGACTGGCGTGTACAGGCAGAGCAACAGCAACTGAGTTTGCAACAGCAGTTAGAGAATGCGGCGCAACAACAGCAATTTTTGCAGCAGCAATGTACGGCCCAACAACAACAAAGCAGTGTCTTGACCGAGCAGGCTGACATACTGCGCCAACAAATGTCAGCTTGGTTACAGCACTGTAAATTACTGTGGCAGCGACAAGAGCAATTATCAGTGGCAGTGTTTCAAACGTTATTGCGGTTGCATTTTTTGTATGGTCTCTTTCAGTTTAATCCGCGTAGTTTAAAAAAAGATCCGTTATCGCTGGTGCATTGGTTACCGCAACAGTTTGGTGCTTTGCATAAGATCCTGGCACAAGGAACCAGTATTGATTGGGTAGAAGGCCCAGATAATATAAATTTTGATGTATTGTTAGACGAGGAAGTGCTGCAAGCCAGTTTACAAGCGATGTTGTTGTTGGCGGTACGCTCTGAGAATACTCAGCGTATTTTATGCCGAGTGACCTTAGAAGCCACAGCGCAGCCTCATCTGCTGCTGCATCTGAGCTGTGATGGTAATGGTTTACCTGCGCATATTATTGAGCATATCAGTCAGGCCAAATCGTCAAACTGGCAATGGCGCGATGTGGATGTAGCCCTATTACAATTGATGGTTAAGTTGTTACAGGCTGAGTTACAGGTGCAATCATTAGAAGGGCTCGGCTCAAGTATTCGCTTGCGTTTTCCGGTTGCGCTTCAAGGGGTGACCTTTAGTAGTCCTGTGGATCGCTTACTGGTGTTTGATCAAGATAGCGACAGGCTACAGGGTCGTTTAGCAGGCTTAGCTAGCCAAGCGGTGCAGGTAAGTGCTTGCAGTCATTTTTCCGAGTTAAAACGCAAATTAGAGCAGACAGCGCCACAGCGGTTATTAATGTTTTTGCCGGCAGAACAACCCAATGAAGCTTGGCAGCAATTAATTTCCTCTTATCAAGCCAGTATTAACATACAAGCTTTTGCTCCAGAGTTAACGTTATCGCATTGGCAAGCACTATTGCCTTGCATAGCGAGTGCAGAATTTAGTTTAATGATGCTACAGCAACACGCTGTCGAGGTGTTAAAAAGCCAGCGGCATAAAAGTTTATTAGTGGTCGACGACAATGAAACGAACCAAGCTTTTATTAATATCCTGTTGCAAAACAAGCCGGTGCAGCTCGCTTCAGCTTTAACCGGTAAGCAGGTGTTACAGCTGTGCTTGCATCAGCAATTTGATATGATTTTATTAGATATTCGTTTGCCTGATATGTCGGGTATTGAAGTAGCGAAACAGTTGCGAGCTTTACCCGGATATCAACATACACCCATATTAGCGTTTACCGCGCATGCGTTGCCGGCAGAAATTGCCGAATTTAAAAAAGCAGGTATGGATGATATCTTGTTAAAGCCGTTAGAACCGAGTAAATTTGCAGCACTGTTAGCGCATTATCAGCTACATTAAAAATCTAAGCTATGCGCATACCTATTAGGGGATTAGCAGCACGCCCTTTGCAGTTAGGAAGCGGTTAAATTAGCAGGACGTTAATATAAAGGTTGGCCGATGATACAAAATAACGCAGATGAAGGATTTCTGTTTTTAGCAGACGATGAACATGCGCCGACTACACCGTTGCATGAACTTGATGTTTGGCATCTGTTGATCGTCGATGACGATGAAGAAATCCACACCGTAACCAAACTGGCGCTGAATGATTTGATCGTGCTAGGTAAGCGTTTGCAATTTCATCATGCCTTCTCCGGGCAGCAAGCCATCGATTTTTTACTGAAACAGCCTGATACAGCGTTGGTTTTACTCGATGTGGTGATGGAGACCGATGACGCAGGTTTACAGGTCGTGCGGCGTATTCGAGACGAATTGCGTATGGATGAGTTACGTATTGTCTTGCGCACCGGTCAGCCAGGTTATGCGCCTGAAGAAAGTGTTATCAAAGAATACGATATCAATGACTACAAAACAAAAACAGAACTGACCCGCAGTAAACTGGTTACCTCGATTATTTCTTCTATTCGTTCCTATCAGCAAATTAAAACCATTAATCAAAATCGCCTTGGTCTACAAAAAATCATCAGTGCCGGTGCCAATTTGCTGGAACAGCATTCATTACATGAATTCTCTGAAGGCGTGGTCACGCAAATTTCTTCGTTAATTGGCTTGCACGCTGAAGGTGTTTTGTGTGCACAGATTGAAGATGACGGCTCGGCAAGTGATCGTATTTATGTATTGGGTGCGGCCGGGCATTACGCGCCTTACATTAAATGCCAATTAGAACGCTTAGAGAATAAACGGATTGTTGAGCAAATTAATCTGTGTCTATTGAGTAAACGGCATATCTTCACGGAACGTGACACCGTTTTATATTTAGGCAACGAGAAACACAATGCTGCCGTTTATATTGAAACCAATCGGCCTATTGATACCGCGGATCAGCAACTTATCGAAGTATTTTTAA
Source organism: Alishewanella sp. SMS8 (assembly GCF_030737935.1). NCBI lineage: Bacteria > Pseudomonadati > Pseudomonadota > Gammaproteobacteria > Alteromonadales > Alteromonadaceae > Alishewanella > Alishewanella sp. SMS8. The sequence goes on along the minus strand of NZ_JAPJEA010000001.1, from coordinate 1,000,729 downwards.
CCAATATCTCGATTGGTTATGAGAATGTCGCGTTATTCCAACAATTAAGACATGCGGCCTATATTGACCCGTTAACCAAAACGCCGAATCGTAATGAGTTTATTCAAATCTTGCAGGATACGCGACGGTTTGAACCTGACAATATGGTTGCCGTACTGGTGGATATTGATCATTTCTCAGATGTGAATGATGGCCTGGGTCAAGAGGTGGGTAATGAACTGTTGGTTGCTGTTACGCTGCGCTTGATCGAACATTTTGGCATTAGCTGTCAGTTAGGCCGGGTGGGGGCGGATGTCTTCGCCTTAGTGGGCCCAGAAGACCAGTTAACCCCCACGCGGTTAAAAGCGGTATTCAGTTCGCCATTTCAAGCGTTTGAGCATAGCCTGCAAGTTAATGCTACCTTTGGTATTTGTCGTTTACGCGACTCGGGTGAGCAGGGCATGGTTATTATGAAGCATGTTTATATTGCGCTGAATAAAGCTAAAAAGACTTTGGGAGTGCACCATCAATATTACGAGCCTTCGATGGAGGATGAAGTCAGTAATCGCTTAAACATGTTGCGTAAGCTCCGAGCCGACTTTGCCCTAGACAAATTGGAGTTATGGTATCAGCCACAACTGTGTATCAAAACGCAAAAAGTAGTTGGAATGGAAGCCTTATTACGATGGCCACATCAGCCGAATCAATATATTTCACCGGCCGTGTTTATTCCATTGGCGGAGTATTCAGGGTTGATTGTGGATATTGGTTTATGGGTGCTAGAACAGGCTTGTCAGCAATTAAAGCGCTTAGCTGAGGTCGGTTATACTAATCTGCGAATTGCCGTAAATGTGTCGATGCCACAATTTCGTTCAGCACAGTTTGTGCCTTCGGTTATCGAAACCATACAGCGTTATCAGGTTGCGCCACACCTGTTAGAACTGGAAATCACCGAATCGGTGGTGATGGACGAACCGAATAGGGTGATCAGTGCATTACAAAAGCTGAAAAGCTTTGGTATTAAGGTCGCGATAGATGATTTTGGTATCGGCTTTTCGTCGTTAAGTTATTTACAACAATTACCGCTGGATCGCATTAAAGTAGACAGGGCTTTCATTAATGCAATTGATCAGCAAGATGGTGGCTTAATTGCTGAAACCATTATCAATTTAGGTAAGCGTATTGGCTTACAAACCATTGCTGAAGGCGTAGAAACGGCAGAGCAGTTGGCGGTGATTACTCAAATGCAGTGTGATGAAGTTCAAGGTTATTTCTTCGCTAAACCACTGCCACATGCTGAATTAATGGCTTACTTAGCAGAAAATTAATGCAGTTAAACGCCATAAGCCAATGATGCTGGCTTATGGCGTAATGAGGTTACTTGCTCGCGCGTTCAAATGAGGTCATGATCTCGGCTTTGGCGGCAGCAACATCACCCCAACCTGTTACTTTTACCCATTTACCGCTTTCCAGTTCTTTGTAACGTTCAAAGAAGTGCTGAATTTGTTTTTTCAACAGTTCAGGAACGTCATTCACATCATGGATATGATCATAAAGCTTCGTCAGTTTACTGACTGGAACCGCTAATACTTTGGCATCTTGGCCTGCTTCATCTTCCATATGCAGAACGGCAACCGGACGACACTTGATTACCGCACCTGGTACTAATGGATAAGGTGTTGGCACTAAAACGTCAACTGGGTCCCCATCTAACGATAAAGTTTGGTTAACGAAACCATAGTTACAAGGGTAGAACATCGGGGTCGACATAAAGCGGTCAACCCATACCGTGCCAGTATCTTTATCGACTTCGTATTTAATCGGGTCAGCATTAGCTGGAATTTCAATAATTACGTTAATTTCGTCTGGCAGGTTTTTACCTGCAGCTACATCGCTTAAGCTCATCGCTTGGTCCTCTGGTTAATGGCTGGGCGACATTATAATGACACCCGTAAAATTCGCTATAAGTTATTGGTCTTAGTTGGGCTGCTTAGCATGATAGCTAACACAGGTCTCGACCTCATGTTTTGAGCCTAAAATGACGGCCACACGCTGGTGAATATCGGTGGGCACGATATCCATAATACGTTCATAGCCGGTTGAACTTGCCCCACCGGCTTGCTCTACTAAAAAGCTCATCGGGTTAGCTTCGTACATTAAACGCAGTTTATCGGGCTTGCTCGGGTCTTTGTTATCGCGTGGATACATAAAGATGCCGCCACGGCACAATACGCGATGTACATCACCGACCATCGCAGCGATCCAGCGCATATTAAAGTTTTTACCACGAGGCCCTTCCTTGCCTTTTAGTAAATCGGCCATATATTCCTGCATAGCAGGCTGCCAAAAACGTTGGTTTGACATATTAATTGCAAATTCGGCGGTGTATTTAGGAATAGTCGCCGTGTCTTCGGTTAATAAGAAGCCGCCATAGGTTTTATCTAAGGTGTACAGACGCGTGCCTTTACCGGTCGTTAGCGCTAACATGGTCGACGGACCGTAGAGCACATAACCTGCGGCAACTTGTGCCGTACCGGGTTGTAAAAATTGACTGGCATCATCAGCCTCTTTTGCTGCATCAGCGGGAAGAATTGAGAAAATAGTGCCGAGTAGGCTGTTAATATCGGTGTTAGATGAGCCGTCGAGCGGATCAAACGTGACTAAGTAACGCCCATTAGGGTTACCCGGTACTATGGTGTCTTCTTCTTCAGAGCTAATTGCTTTGACAACACCGGTTTCTAAGATAATTTCTTTGAGTAATTCGTTGGCGATAATATCGAGTTTTTTTTGTGTTTCGCCTTGGACATTTTCGGCCAGGGTTGATCCTAAAACACCGGCCAGTTCACCTTGACTTACCCGAAAGGCAATTTCACGACAGGCAGCGAGAATAGTCTTCAAAAGCGAGATCAGGTCTGGATCCACGCCATCTTGTTGCAGTACGGGGGAGATGCGACGCATTATAGTAGGTCCTTTTCTTATCGGGTCAGAGGTTTGCTGTTAACAGCAATAGTTATTTTAAAGAAGTTTTCCTTAAATTGCAGTTTTCATCGCAGCTTTATCTGCATTTGTTACAATAGCCGGCGATTGTTAAGAGAAAAGATATATGCATATTCATATTTTAGGTATTTGTGGCACCTTTATGGGGGGCATCGCCGCATTAGCGAAAGCCTTGGGACATCACGTCACCGGCTCCGATCTCAATGTTTACCCGCCAATGAGCACGCAACTGCAACAACTTGGCATCAGTTTAACGCAAGGTTACGATCCTGCCCAGTTGGAACCTGCACCTGACTTGGTGATTATTGGTAATGCGCTGTCTCGCGGCAACCCTGCGGTGGAGTATGTATTAGAACACGGCTTAGCTTATAGCTCAGGGCCGCAATGGTTATCCGAGCAACTCTTGCAGCAGCGTTGGGTGATTGCCGTCGCCGGCACGCATGGTAAAACCACCACCGCAAGTATGTTAGCTTGGATCCTCGAGTATGCCGGTTTAAAACCGGGCTTCTTAATTGGTGGTGTGCCACAAAACTTCGATTGCTCTGCCCGTTTAGGCGATGCGCCGTTTTTTGTAATTGAAGCCGACGAATATGACACGGCGTTTTTTGATAAACGCTCGAAGTTTGTGCATTACCGGCCACGCACCTTAGTGATTAACAACCTTGAATATGATCATGCGGATATTTTCCCAGATTTGGCCGCCATTCAACGGCAATTTCATCATCTGTTGCGCACGGTACCGGCTTCAGGTTTAGTGGTGTCGCCGGAAGGTGTACCGGCTGTAGCGCAAACACTCGCCTTAGGTTGCTGGAGTCAACGCGAAGCTTATGGTACCGATTGGCGAGTCGCGTTAACGGAAGTGGATGGTTCGGCATTTCAGGTGTTTTGGCAACAACAGTTGCAAGGTAGCGTCACTTGGCAGCTAACCGGCCAGCATAATGTCGATAACGGTATGATGGCCATTGCCGCGGCTCGCCATGCGGGCGTGCCGGTTGTCGTCAGTATTGAAGCTTTAGCCCGTTTTATTGCGCCGAAGCGCCGTATGGAATTAAAAGGGACACCGGGTAATATTGCTATCTATGATGATTTTGCACATCACCCCACGGCGATTGAAACGACCTTAAAAGGTTTACGTGCCAAAGTGGGCCAGCAACGTATCATAGCCGTACTTGAACCACGCTCGAACACCATGCGACTGGGCGTACATCAAGCCGCGTTACCGCAAGCGTTACTCAGTGCCGATGAAGTGTTACTGTTTGAACCACGCAATGCCGGCTGGTCGATGAGTGAATTGGTTGCGCGGCTTCATGGCCCGGCCAGTGTGAGTTACGATATTGATGAATTATTGACGCGTTTAGTGGCAACCGCTCAACCCGGTGACAGCATTGTCATTATGAGTAATGGCGGCTTCGGCGGGATTCATCAGAAATTACTGACTGCCCTCACAGATAAATGGAACACTTAATGAATCAATCCCCAACAGAAATCACTTTAGCCTTTACCGGTGCATCAGGTGCGCCTTATGGCTGGCGCTTATTAGAATTGTTGTTAAAGCAACAGGTCAAAGTGCACTTGCTGATTTCTAGTGCGGCGCGTGTGGTCTTTGCTACCGAACATGATATTAAGTTACCCGCCGCCGCTGAGCGCTGTGCTGCGCAATTACAGCAACATTTTCAATGTGACGCTGAACTACTCAAGGTGTATGGCAAAGATGACTGGTTTTCACCAGTCGCGTCCGGCTCGGCCGCACCGCGGCAGATGGTGGTGTGTCCCTGCTCAACCGGGAGTCTGTCAGCGATTGCTCAAGGTGCCAGTGATAACTTGATAGAGCGCGCCGCCGATGTCGTTATTAAAGAGGGCGGTAAGTTAATTTTAGTGGTGCGAGAAAGCCCACTCAGTGCTATCCATTTAGAAAACATGTTAAAGCTGAGTCGGCTAGGGGTTTGTATTATGCCTGCCGCACCAGGCTTTTATCATCAACCACAGCAGATCAGCGATTTAGTGGATTTTATGGTGGCACGTATTCTCGACCAGCTGGGTTTGTCGCAGCAATTAGTCGCGCGTTGGGGCTACGGTGGTAACTAAGTATTCAAAGAGGAGTTAACATTGGAAATTGCACTGGATATTTCAGATCTGCATAAAATTTATGGCAGCGGCACGGTGGCGTTGTCAGGCATTGATTTGCAAGTTAAGCAGGGTGATTTCTTTGCCTTACTTGGCCCGAATGGCGCAGGTAAAAGCACCACTATTGGTGTGATCAGTTCGTTGGTGAATAAAACGCAAGGTAAGGTGCGGGTGTTTGGCTTCGATATCGATACACAGTTAGAAGCCGCGAAAAGTTGTTTAGGGTTGGTACCGCAAGAATTTAACTTTAACCAGTTTGAAACGGTGTTACAGATTGTGATCAATCAAGCGGGTTATTATGGCGTACCGAAAACGGTGGCGTTAAAACGCGCCGAAAAGTACCTCGGGCAGCTTGGTTTGTGGGAAAAACGGTCGGCGCCGGCTCGTGAGTTATCCGGTGGTATGAAGCGGCGTTTGATGATAGCGCGGGCGCTAATGCATGAGCCTAAACTATTGATATTAGATGAACCTACCGCTGGCGTGGATATCGAATTACGCCGCTCGATGTGGGAGTTCTTAAAAACCATTAATCAGCAAGGTGTCACCATTATTCTGACCACGCATTATTTAGAAGAAGCCGAAATGCTCTGTCGCAATATTGCCATTATTGATAAAGGCAATATTGTTGAAAACACCACCATGAAGGCATTGCTGGCCAAGCTGGGCAAAGAAACCTTTATATTCGATGTGGCACAGTTGCCTGCAAATTTACAATTAACCGACTTTGTTTGGCGACAGTTGGATGAACAAAGTATTGAAGTGGATGTAGAAAAATCGCAAGGCTTAAACCCTATCTTTAGCCAACTCAGTGCGCAAGACGTCAAAGTGCTATCGATGCGCAATAAAGCGAATCGTTTAGAAGAGTTGTTTGTCACTTTAGTAGAGCATGGTCGGGAGGTGGCAGTATGAGAAGCCAGTACTTGATTGCATTACAAAGTATTTTAAATAAAGAAATTACCCGCTTTATGCGGATCTGGGTGCAAACCTTGGTGCCACCCGCCATTACCATGAGTTTGTATTTTGTTATTTTTGGTAGCTTGATTGGCTCACGTATTGGTCAGATGAATGGCTTTAGCTATATGGAGTTTATTGTACCTGGCCTAATTATGATGTCGGTGATCACCAATTCTTACACTAATGTTGCCTCATCGTTTTTTAGTGCGAAGTTTCAACGTAATGTCGAAGAGTTATTAGTTGCGCCAGTGCCAAATTTTATCATCGTGCTGGGTTATATTGGCGGTGGTATGGCGCGTGGCATGTTGGTCGGTTTAATCGTAACCATCTTGTCGTTGTTTTTTGTGACGATCCAAATTCATAATTTGGCGATCATTATTGTTACGGTGATTTTAACGTCTATGCTGTTTGCTTTAGGTGGCTTAATCAACGCGGTGTATGCGAAAACCTTTGATGATATTAGTATCATCCCCACCTTTGTCTTAACGCCATTAACCTATTTGGGAGGGGTGTTTTACTCGTTGTCGTTATTGCCTGGTTTTTGGCAAAAAGTTGCTGCTTTAAATCCAATAGTGTATATGGTTAACGCCTTTCGCTATGGTTTCTTAGGGTATTCAGACGTCAGTCTGTGGTTAGCGCTAGCAGTAGTTTTAGGATTTATTATCGTTTTATTCAGTTATGCCATGTATCTTATTAACAAAGGTATAGGTTTGCGTAGCTAAATACTAAATCCCGGATACAGGGATATGATTTTTGCAGACATTTAATGGTTGCAACCATAACACTCCAGGTTGGTGTATAAACCAACCTAGGGTTAATCGAATGCAGCAAGGTACTGACAGGCATGAATGACCAAACAAAACGCCAAGCAACCGCTTCGGAAGAAGCGTTGTGGCGGATCTTTACTGTTCCGGAAGCACCGGACTCGACACTGAGCATTATTGAGCAGAATTTGTCGCAGAATTTGGCTGGTTTTTTAAACGAGAGCATTGTTGCTGTCGAAAAACCGCTATGGCAAATCGAGCGGGATTTTCAGGCATACCAGATCCCAGAACAACCCAGTTTTGTCTCTGACTATACCGAAAGCATTATGCAAAAGCTGGTTGCACACTCTGTGCATACGGCAGCGCCCAGCTTTATTGGCCATATGACGTCAGCCTTACCCTATTTTGTGTTGCCGCTGTCGAAAATGATGGTAGGGCTTAATCAAAACTTGGTGAAGATTGAAACCTCGAAAGCCTTTACGCCATTAGAGCGGCAAGTACTCGGCATGATGCACCATTTAGTGTACGGCGAGCGCGAAGGGTTCTATAAAAAATGGATGCACAGTGCCAATCACTCGCTCGGCGCGTTTTGTTCTGGCGGCACCATTGCCAACATTACCGCATTATGGATTGCGCGTAACAAACTACTGAAAGCTGAGGGTGATTTTAAAGGTATTGCAAAAGAGGGCTTATTCCGCGCGATGCAGCATTACGGTTATCAAGGGTTAGCCATTGTCGTGTCTGAGCGGGGGCATTACTCGTTAGGTAAAGCGGCTGATGTGCTTGGCATTGGCCGTGATTCGGTTATTTCGATAAAAACTGACGCGAATAACAAAGCCGATATTACCGAGATGCGCCGGGTGTTGAACGAGCTACAGCAAAAGCAGATTAAAGTGTTAGCGATTGTCGGAGTGGCCGGTGCAACAGAAACCGGTAACGTGGATCCGTTAGATAAATTGGCCGATCTGGCCGCAGAATATCAGTGTCATTTCCATGTTGATGCGGCCTGGGGAGGTGCGACGTTATTTTCGGCTAAGCACCGAACCCTGCTTGCGGGCATAGAGCGCGCCGACTCGGTGACCATTGATGCGCATAAACAAATGTATGTGCCAATGGGCGCGGGCATGGTGGTGTTTAAGCATCCGTCTGCGGCGAATGCGATTGAGCATCATGCTGAATATATATTGCGTAAGGGCTCGAAAGATCTCGGCAGCCAAACCTTAGAAGGTTCTAGGCCGGGCATGGCAATGCTGGTGCACGCGTGTTTGCAAGTGATTGGCTATAAAGGCTATCAGATCTTAATTGAACGCAGTATCGAAAAAGCCAAGTACTTTGCCACGCTGATTAGCCATAATATTGATTTTGAGCTGATCACTGAGCCTGAACTGTGCATTTTGACCTATCGCTATGTTCCCGCGCAGGTGCAAAAAGCGCTGGCGCATGGCACGCCTGAGCAACGCCGCCGTATCAACGAGCTGTTAAATGGTTTAACGCAGTTTATTCAAAAACGGCAGCGGGAAGAGGGGAAATCTTTTGTCTCTCGTACCCGGTTAACTCCTGTGCGCTATGATCGACAAGAAACAATCGTCTTTCGCGTGGTACTGGCGAACCCCCTTACCACAGAAGAGATTCTGCGTGAGGTCTTAGTGGAACAAGATCAGTTGGCGCAATTAGACAAAGACTTCTATCCCAGATTACGCCAATTTGCTGCTGATATCTTAGCTTAATCCTGACTCTGACGCTGCGGCGTCGGGGGTTTAGCTTGCACTTAGGCCTAAATACCAAAAATACAGCGCCATTGCACTTAACAAGCTGGCGCTACCATAGCAGAGCACTTTACCCCAGCCGCCCGCTCTGAGCATTAAGTCATGCATACCATGATGCACGCGGTGCATGGCATGAAACAGCGGCATACACAGCCCTGCGCCCACCAGCACTAAACCTGCTAATCCCCAATAATCGCTAAAGAGCCACTGGCGTATTTTTGTATAATCTAAAGCGTTTTCCGGTAATAATCCCAAAGGATAGGCAATCGCGAGGGTAAGAATTAACCCTGGGATCAGCACGGCAAAACACACACCGCCGGCACTAAATAAAGCCCACCAAATCGGTTCATCAGAACGGGCCGGTTGCGTCATAGCACACCCCCTAATAACAATGCGAGTAATAACGTCACGCTGAGTGTGCCAAGCCATTGCCCTGCAATCATTAACGGCGCTGGCAGAATGGGTAACACCCGAGGAAACAATTCAAAAAAGGTTTTGGCATGAAACAAACTAGCCAAAAAGGTCAAAAGGTTTAGGCCAATCACCCAAGGGGTGGCCATAAAGGCAAGCCAATTCAACCAGCTTTGTTCGCTATGTTGCAAACTGTACAGGCCGGTTAGCAGGCAACCACAAAAAAACAATAAGGGTAAAACGGTCGCTTCACGCAGCATATAACGTTGATAGTAGCCATGCTTTAACCACCAATTGCGCTGCAGTTGACTCTGATAAGCTTGGTTAACCTGACGGGGTTCTGACATGATGCGCTCCTAAGGTTTAAAGATACCAATCACAAAGTCCGCAGCAGACGCTACTTTACCCTGATTGACGGCCGCAGCCGGATCGAGTTGTTTTGGGCAGACATCCGAGCAAAAGCCGACAAAGGTACATCCCCAGACGCCATTTTTACCGTTAAGCTGCGGCATGCGCTGTGCTTTTCCCTGATCGCGACTATCGAGATTATAACGCTGCGCTAAAGTCAGCGCGGCGGGGCCTAAAAACGCTGGGTTTAAACCAAATTGCGGACAAGCGGAATAACATAAACCACAATTAATACAGTTGGAAAACTGAGCATACTTCGCCAGCTGTTTTGGTGTTTGCTGATGCGGCTGTAAGCGGGTGTCGTGGTTAATGAGGTAAGGTTTGACTGCCTGCAAATGGGTTAAAAACACTGACATATCAGAAATCAGATCTTTTTCGGTGGCAAAGTGTGCTAAGGCTTCCAGCGTGATGTCATCTTTATAATCACGCAGAAACGTTTTACAGCCAAGCTTCGGTATGCCATTGACCATCACACCACAGGAGCCACAAATAGCCATGCGGCAAGACCATCGAAAAGCCAGCGTTGGATCCAGTTGCTGCTGAATATACAACAATGCATCGAGCACCGAAGTACTGTCATCGCAGGGTACAGTGAAATGCTGCGGATGCGGTTTGTGATCTTGCTCTGGGTTGTAGCGTTGAATCACCAGTGTTTTCTGCATTAACGCTGCTCCTGTTGGCTAGGCTCTGCACCATAACGTCTGACCGCCGGTTTGCTCTGAGTGATACGCACGGGCTGATAACGAATACTGGCAGTCCCTTGCTCGGTTAATTGGGCTAGGCTATGTTGTAGGAAGCGCTCATCATCACGCTGTTGCATACCGTCATCGAGGCGCTGATGAGCGCCTCGAGACTCTTGCCGTGCCAATGCACTGCTGACCATAGCATTGGCCACATCTAAGCCGAAGCCTAGCTCATAATGTTGAATTAACTCAGTATTAAAGACCTTACTGTGGTCGCTGACGAACACCTGTTGATAACGTTGCTGCAAGTGCGCCAGAGTAGCTAAACATTGTTGCATACCCGCAGTATCACGATAGATGCCACAACCTTGTTCCATTGCCAGTGTCATCTCATGGCGAATTGCGGCTACACTGTCGGCGTTTTTTACACCGAGTTTGGCTTGCAACTGTTGCTGTTGCTGCTGGCAGTACTGAACCACTTCAGTGCGAGTAGCGGCCTTAGCCGTTTTAGCAAAGCTGACCGCTTGCTTACCAGCAACATGACCAAACACCAGTAATTCGCTTAAAGAGTTAGATCCCAAGCGGTTGGACCCGTGCAGCCCCACAGAGGCACATTCGCCGACGGCAAATAAACCGGCGATACTGGTTTGGCATTGGGCATCAGTTAAAATACCCCCCATGGTGTAGTGCACGGCCGGTCTGATCGGTATTAAGGCTTTTGCGGGATCGACATTGACATAAGCCTTAGCTAATTCACAAATAAAGGGCAGTCGTTGTTGCAGATGGCGTTCGCCTAAATGGCGCAAATCTAAATAGACAACCGCATGCCCCTGACAATCACCCGTTCGGCCCTGCTGCTGTTCATGCCAAAAGGCTTGCGATAATTTATCGCGCGGGCCCAGCTCCATGCATTTATTTTCCGGCTTACCCAGCGGAGTTTGAGGGCCTAGGCCATAATCTTGCAGGTAACGGTAGCCGTCACGATTGAGTAAAATGCCACCTTCACCACGGCATGCCTCGGTAATTAAGATGCCAGAGCCGGGCAAACCGGTTGGATGGTATTGCACAAACTCCATATCGCGCAGCGCGACACCATGCCGATAGGCCAGTGCCATGCCATCACCCGTAACAATGCCACCATTGGTGTTGTGGTGAAATACTCGGCCAGCGCCCCCTGTTGCCAGAATGACGCTTTTGGCATGGATCTGATACAGTTCGCCAGTGGTGAGTTGTATGGCAAGCACACCAACTATCTGTTGCTCATGTACTAATAAATCTAAAACAAAAAACTCATCTAAGCGCTGAATATTCGAGTATTTAAAAGATGTTTGAAACAAGGTATGTAAAATATGAAAACCGGTTTTATCTGCGGCGAACCAAGTTCGCTCGGTTTTCATGCCGCCAAAGCGTCTGACTTGAATACTGCCATCCTCGCGTCGGCTCCAAGGGCACCCCAAATGTTCTAAATTAACTAATTCTTCATAGGCATGTTGCACAAAATACTCAACCACATCTTGCTCTGCTAACCAATCGCCACCCGTAACAGTGTCCTCAAAGTGACCTTGCATACTGTCTTGCGCCAAGGTTACTGCGGCGGCACCTCCTTCGGCAGCAACGGTATGTGATCGCATGGGATACACTTTAGATAACAGGGTGATTCGACAAGCCGGGTCGGCTTCTGCTGCAGCGATCGCCGCTCTTAACCCCGCGCCACCCCCACCTATGATGGCGATATCGGTTTCTAGTAGCTGCATCTAAAATCCTTAAAAGTGTGCGAGTGTTTAAACTGCCGCCCAAGCGAGGCCGGCACAAAGTAACAAGGGATACACATGGCAAAGTATGACGTTTATCCCAAGATAGGGGCTAAGTTCGGTCGGTTGGTCGGCATACTTAAAAATGCCCGGCAGTAACTTCAGCAATAAGGGTAAACTGAGTAAGCCTAGCAAGGTTTGCCAGGGTAGTAATTGCATAACAACGGCTATGATCAATAGGCTATAACTGGCAAAAATGAAGCCAGTAAACACCATGGCGCTGCGTCGACGACCAATAACAATGGGCAGATGATTGCGGCCGACTTGACGATCCGCTTCAACATCAGGAAATTGATTTAGCAGCAGTAAATTACTGACTAACAAACTGATAATCATCGCCAGTACCCAAGCACCGGCGGTTAAGCCCCCAGCAAACACCCAAAAGGCGCCCAGTGTCATCAGTAAGCCGAAGCCAAAACCGGGTGCTAATAAGCAGGCTAATGCGTTTTTATTCAAATACTGAGTATAGGCATAAATAATCAGCACACCGGGGATACCAATCAACAGTAATTGCCAGTTTTGCTGAAAGCTCAGATAAAGACCGGCAAAAATGACCACACATAACGAAATAATCGCCAGTTTCAGCGCAATACTACTGGCTTCAGGGTGGTTTACTAAGGTACCACTGCCACCACTAAATGGCGTTCGCTGGGTTAAAAAATCGAGCCCCGATTTAAAATCAAAGTATTCATTAAAGGCATTGACGCTGATATGAGCACTGAGCGCAATTAAGGTCACCAGTAGGTAGTTTTGCCATGTTGACATGGCCACCATTTGCCAGCCTGCCGTAGCAGCCAGTAACACACACACTAGCGTTAAAGTAAGAAAGTTTGCGCGACTGACGCCGAAAAGTACTGCAAACAAGATCATATCCTTATGTTGTTTAATAAATACGATACGCTAAGGCTATGCTTATTGAGTATGGCGGCAAGTTACTGTAATGGCTTTTACCCGCTGTAGCCGACACAACACTCATACAGCTCAGCAGCATCGAGTAAAGCTTGTCAGCCGTTAGCTGCGGCATAATGCTTAACATCAACTCTGTTATAGTACAGGTATTGCGTTAGCAGCGGTTTGATCTACATTATGCTTGCGTTGTTTTGTGGCAAAACCAGTGCAAGCCAGAGAGTGAGCTTATTTAAAGGTTAGGAAGAGTTATCAGTAAAAGCAAATAGCGCTACCATAAGGCTAATTGATCGCGCTGCTCGCCTGGCCAGGGGGCAAGTACTGCGTGTTGTAGCTCAGGCAGTTGATGTTGTAAATCACGGGTAAATTGCCGAGCTAACGCAGGTGCCCCCTGATTGTCAGGGGTATGGAAATAGCAATAGGGTGTTTTACCTGCACGCAGCCAGCTGGCAATTTTAGTTAGCCAAGGTTGGTAATAATGCTGGTTAATGCTGGCGTCAGCACAACCAATAAAGCGCATCACAGGCGTTTCAGTTAAACAAATGGCATGCACCGGTAAGCGTGGTTTTTTTTGCTGCGCATCCAGCAGTGCAGGGCTATTGGCGGGTACCGAAAATAGCGCTCGGCTATCTAACACTACGCGTTCGGTTTGATAGTGGCTCAGCAGGCGGTTTAGCTGCACCTCAGCATCGCCTTTGTCAAAAAAAGCGGGATGGCGAACCTCAACACAGATGGGGGTTAACGGCCTTAAGATATCCAGTTGTTGCGTCAGCCAGTCGAGATTAGCTGGGCCTGTGCTGGCAGGCAGTTGTAAATGGATCATACCCAATAACGGATGTAGCGGGCTGAGCAATTGCCACCAAGCTTGCAGTTCAGCGGTATTATCACTGTGTAACTGATGTGACAGCCGCGAGGGGACTTTTAATTGTAAGCGAAAGTCTGCAGGTAACAGCGATGCCCAGCGTGCTATTGTTTTGGCATCTGGATCGGCATAAAAACTGGTATTGCCTTCCACCGTGTTAAACACGGCGGCATATTGGGCTAAAAAAGCGTGTTGCGGAGTATCATCAGGGTACAGGCTGCCTTTCCACTGCGGATTGGCCCACATGGGGCAGCCCAAATACAACTGCACTGCTTAAACTTCCAGATTATCAATCAATCGGGTCGTGCCAAGCGCTGCAGCCGCTAAGATCACCTTCGGCTCGGTGGCGTGCTCTGCCAGGGCCAAGGTGTGTTGATGGCTAATATCAAAATAATCAGGACGAAAGCCCGCTTCAGTTAAGTCGGCTTTGGCTTGGCGCTCAAGTGCCCGATAATCATGCTGGCCGGCCAAGATGGCCGCTTTTACTTGCTGTAAAATCTGATATAGCGCCGGCGCTTGCTGGCGCTGACTTGCGCTTAAATAGCCGTTTCGCGAACTTAAGGCTAAGCCATCGGCAGCGCGCTCAGTAGGCACACCAATGATCCGAATAGGAAAAGACAAGTCGGTGACCATTTGCCGGATAATCGCCAGTTGTTGATAGTCTTTTTGACCAAAACAAGCGACATCGGGTTGCACTAAATTAAATAGCTTACTGACGACGGTACTGACACCGCGAAAATGCCCGGCACGGCTGGCGCCACAATGCAGATCGCCGAGTAAAGGCACTTCAACATAACTTTGTACGTCTAAACCGCGTGGGTACATGATCTCAGGAGTGGGGGTAAACAAAGCGGCGGCGCCGTGCTGTGTTAAACCAGCAATATCATCCTCTAAAGTGCGAGGATAGCTGGCCAAATCTTCGTTTTTACCAAACTGCATGGGATTAACAAAGATGCTGCAAATCACTTGATCGGCTTGTTGCTTCGCAACATCAACTAATTTTAGATGGCCAGCATGCAGATTACCCATCGTCGGCACAAAAGCGATGCTTTGTCCCGCTTGTCGCCAGCGCAGAATTTGGCTGCGTAGCTCATTAACAGATTGCAGAATATTCATTTAATTAAAACTGTGCTCTTGGCTTGGAAAAACGCCGGATTTGACTTCACTGACATAGCTGGCAATGGCGCTGCGGATCTCGCCCGTTTGGGCTAAATAATTTTTAGAAAATTTCGGGATGTAACCACTGCTAATACCTAAGAGATCATGCATCACCAGCACTTGGCCATCGGTAACATTACCGGCTCCAATGCCAATCACCGGGATAGTCAGCGCTGCGGTGATCCGCTGTGCCAGTGGCGTTGGAATGCACTCTAGTACTAATAACTGTGCCCCTGCAGCTTCTAAGGCTAAAGCTTGACGCAGCATGGCATCGGCTTTCTCTGCCGTTTTACCCTGTACTTTATACCCTCCTAAAATATGTACAGATTGCGGTGTTAGGCCTAAGTGACCACACACCGGTACTCCGCGTTCAGTTAAGGCGGTAATGGTGGGTAATAAAAAGTCACCGCCCTCTAGCTTGACCATATTCGCGCCTGCTTGCATCAAGGGTACGACGCTTTGCAACGCTTGCTCGGTACTGCCGTAACTCATAAAAGGCATATCAGCGATAACGAAAGCTTCTGGTGCGCCTGCACGCACAGCGCGAGTATGGTAAGCGATATCTTGGACAGTCACAGGCAGGGTATCGCTATGGCCTTGTAAAACCATACCGAGAGAATCACCTATCAGCAGAACATCAACGCCTTGCTCAGCAAACAGTTTAGCAAAGCTAGCATCGTAAGCGGTCAACATGCTGATTTTATCGGCTTGTTGTTTCATTTTTTGTAAGACTGCGGTGGTTATCTTCGCCATATCATCGTATCCGACTAATTGTCTGAGGGTGCACCTTCGCACAAAGTACCTTGAGCGACAAGTTGCAGCGGTTGCAAGCCATTTAACGGCACGGCGCTAAGCCATTGCGACAGGGCAGTGCCGTCTGGTAATACTAAGTTCGGCGCAATCTCTGCTAATGGGTACAGCACAAATTCGCGTTTCTTCATACCGTAATGCGGCACGGTTAGGTTGGGGGTATCAATCTGCTGTTGCCCAAATAATAATATATCCAGATCGAGAGTGCGCGGCCCCCAGCGTTCGGCTTTACGCTGCCGTCCTTGTTCCAGCTCAATCTGCTGCAAAGCCTGCAGTAATTGCTGTGCACTAAGTTCGGTATTTAAGGCCGCCACCGCATTGACATAGTCAGGCTGGTCTTGCGGCCCCATCGGCTTAGAACTGTAAAAACGCGATACGTGCAACAGTTGGCAAGCAGGCAGTTGCGCTAATGCTGCAACCGCTCGCTGTAACTGGGCGACGGGCTCTGTGAGATTCGCTCCCAAGCCGATATAGCATAATTCTGTCTGCTTAATCATGGCTCGGTTTACGTTTGTAATTACGCCGACGCTTCGGTCTTTCTTGTCCTGCGCGGCCCAACTGCTGAATTAACTCTAATCGATTCGCTTCGTCGGTAAACTGAAATTGTTCCCACCACTGTGCTAATTCCGGCAAATCGCCGCCTTCGGCCGCTGCTCGCAGCACCAGAAAATCATAGGCACCGCGAAACTTGGTTTGCTCCATAAGCTTATAAGCCCGCCGACCCGCGCGCTTCGTCAGGCGACCTTGTAACATCCAGATGTCACGCATGGCTAGGCTAAAGCGTTTAGGAATGGCAATATTGCGCTGCACATCATCCAATATTTCGGTCATGGCGATACTAAAAGCGTCGTTCTCGTTTAAACCGCTTTCAATCAGTAAAGTTTGAGCGCGTACTTCAACCGGGTACCAGAGTAATGCTGCAAAAATAAAGGCGGGAGTCACCGGTTTATCTTGCGCTACACGTTGATCCGTATCTTGTAACGCTCGGGTGATCAGCTGAAAGGCTTTGCCTTCAGGCTCTTGTTTCAGCAGTTTTTCTAACTGTGGCAACAATTGCTTCAGCACTTTTAATTCACGCATCAGCATGAAGTTATCGAAACCTTTTCCGGCTAACCACATTTTTACCAGTTCATCAAACAAGCGTGGTGCCGGAATGTTTTTCAGCAATACCGCTAATTGCGGGATCGGTGCAGCCGTCTTCGCCGCCAATTGCATATTCAGTTTGGTGGCAAAACGAATGGCGCGTAAAATTCGCACCGGATCTTCACGGTAACGAACGTCAGGATCGCCAATTAATTCGATATTGCGATTGGCGATGCTTTGCATGCCCTCGGCAAAATCGTAAATGGTAAAATCTTTGATCGAGTAATACAGCGCGTTAACAGTGAAGTCACGACGTTCAGCATCTTCTTCGATGGTGCCATAGACATTATCCCGCAGGATTTGCCCATGATCGCTTAAGCTAGCGATTTTGTTGACATTTTCATCGTCTTCGGCACCGCTATGGTGGCCACGAAACGTTGCTACTTCGATGACTTCTCGGCCAAAAACCACATGCGCTAAGCGAAAGCGGCGGCCAATTAAGCGGCAGTTACGAAAGACCTGTTTAATTTCTTCTGGGCGAGCATTGGTCACCACATCAAAATCTTTTGGTTTTAAACCAATCAGTAAATCGCGGATACACCCGCCAACCAAATATGCCTCAAAGCCAGCGTCTTTTAGACGATAAAGTACCTTCAGCGCATTCGGGCTGATGTCTTTGCGAGAAATCGAGTGTTGATCACGGCCAATAACACGCATCGGCGGTAAGCTAGAGACGGCAGTTTTTGCAACGGCAGCCACTGGCTCAGTCGTTACGGTTTCGGTATTTTTTGCGCCAAGGGTACGACGGCAAAAGTCAATCACGCGCGAAATAATGGTGTTTCTCCTCAATGGAAACGAACGGGCTGTTTTGAGCCGAAAAAACCGGCGTATCATACCTGAATCTGCGGAAAATGAGAATGCAAGGCGACACTCTCTGTATTTTAATTACGCTGAGTGAATGTCGCGCAAATTACGCAAAATCTGTACAGCGAATTTCGAGTTGTTTTGGTACTTTCGCCAGCTGCCAGTGCTGGGTAGCCCAAGCAAGTATTTCCATTACTGGTGCTTGCCGCAGTTCATCAGGCGGGGCATGGCCTAGCAAACGTAATGCCGCCGCTAAACTGTGATGATTTGGCCAATGAGCGAGGGCGCTTGCATGGTTTTGTTTACTCAGTTTTTGCCCCGGCGCGGTAACGGCTAAGGGTAAATGGCCGTACAGTGGAGCGGTTTGCCCCAGCAACTGAAACAAATGCTGTTGCCTGGGAGTCATACTGAGTAAATCGGCCCCTCGGATCACTTCGCTGATCTGTTGATCCTGATCATCAATCACCACCACTAGTTGATAACTAAATAACCCATCACGGCGCTTAACGATATAATCTTCTGCAGCTAAGGCGGCATCGATACGCTGGTTACCAAACACCTGATCATGGAAATGACAATGCACATCTGCCGCACGCAGACGCCAGGCTAAAGGCGGTGTCGTCAATTGTTTAGCGGCACAGCGCCCGTTATAGAGGCCGCCGGCGGCTTGGATTGCTTTGCGTGAACATTGGCAACCGTACAACAAGCCTTGTTGCTGCAGTTGATTAAATACGTCTTGATAGCGATCCAACCGTTGGCTTTGATAAATAACCGGGCCATCCCAGCATAAGCCAAAGCTTTCTAGGGTGTGCATAATGTCGCTATCGGCATTGGCTTGCATGCGAGGCGTATCAATATCTTCGATACGTAACAGCCATTGGCCTTGCTGACTTTTTGCTTGAAGATAACTACCAACAGCCGCCACAAGTGAGCCAAAATGTAATGGCCCCGAGGGGGAGGGAGCAAAACGGCCGCGATAACCGGCCGTTTGCGTTGCAAAATGCTCTGACACTGAGTTTGCCGCAGCGTTAACCGCCGAGTTGCTTCTCTTTGATTTCAGCCAGCGTCTTACAATCAATACATTGATCAGCAGTAGGACGTGCTTCTAATCGTTTTATACCGATTTCGATTCCGCAGGTATCACAAAAACCAAAGTCGTCATTTTCGATCTTTTGTAATGTTTTTTCAATTTTCTTCAGTAACTTACGTTCACGATCCCGTGCGCGTAATTCTAAACTGAATTCTTCTTCTTGAGCTGCACGATCCACTGGATCAGGAAAATTGGCTGCTTCATCAGCCATATGTGTTTTAGTGCGATCCACTTCTTCACGAAGTTGTTGGCGCCATGCATCCAGAATTTTCCGGAAATGCTCCAACTGCTTCGGGTTCATGTACTCTTCCCCGACCGCTGCTTCATAGGGAACTACGCCCGCTAGCGCTAATAGCCCAAGGGATTTATTGTTATTGCCTACTGGCATGATTCTCTCCTGTACAATCCCACCAAGCCAAAAAGCTGGCGGCTATAGATAGCAGAATATCACCGCTACCGCAATCACTAATAAAAAACCGCGGAAGTATACAGACAGACCGCCTTGCCGTCACTTATTTTCGATAAGTCTGCATTGACTTTCGCTCAAGTGAGTAATAATAAACACTTATTTTGCGTTATTTGTTAAGCGCACTGCCGTTAGCAAAGTACTGCAGTGTGCTACAATACGCCATCAGCCAGCAGATGGCTTACTTTGCCCTTTTATTTTCGGAGCTAAGAATGAATTCAAACAGTTCAGTACTTCACATCAGTTTGCAACAGCAACCCGCCGCGGCCCAGTTTGGCGCTAATGCGTTAATTAGCCCCAGCGAGCAAGGTTATCAAATTCATCTTAGCGCAGGTCAAGAGCGCCGTAACGTGCAAAAAGCCGCTCGGATGCTAGATGGCTTAGGCGTAACGTCGTTGCAATTAAGCGGTGAGTGGCCGCTGGAATTACAGTGGGCATTTTATCAAGGTTTTGTGAATGCCAAGCGCCAAGGTGGCGTGCACTTTACCGGTGATAGCGCCACAGTCAAACTATTAGAGCAACAAGCGCGTTGTTTCCAGTTTGCTAAAGCGTTAATTAATCAAACCCCTGAGCAATTATCACCAGAGAAGTTAGCCGCACAAGCCGCTGCCTTTATTGAAGAAGTGGCTGGCACTGCTAAAGTGAGCTATCGCGTGATCAGTGGTGAGCAATTAGTTAGCGAAGGCTGGCATGGTATTTATCAAGTAGGTCGCGGTAGCGTGCGAGCGCCCGCAATGTTAGAACTGGATTTTAACCCCAGCGGTAAAGCGGATACTCCGGTGGCGGCTGCCTTGGTCGGTAAAGGTATTACCTTTGACAGTGGTGGTTATTCGATCAAAGCGACCGAAGGCATGTTGCACATGAAATGTGATATGGGCGGTGCCGCTACGGTGACCGCGGCGTTAGCCTTGGCTATTTTGCAGGGCTTAACCCAGCGGGTTAAACTGATTTTGTGCTGTGCTGAAAACTTGATCAGTGGTCATGCTTACAAATTGGGCGATATTATTACTTATAAAAATGGCACCACAGTCGAAATTGTTAATACCGATGCTGAAGGGCGTTTAGTGTTGGCCGATGGCTTACAAATGGCAGCGGAAAGTGGTGCGCCGTTAATTATTGATGCGGCGACGTTAACCGGTGCAGCCGTAACGGCGGTTGGCTCAGAATACAATGCCCTGTTTGCATTAGATAAACCCTTAGCACAACGCGCGCTAAGTTATGCCGAGCAGCAACAAGAGTTACTGTGGCAACTGCCTTTAGAGCCTTGGCATCAGCAACAGTGTCCGTCGGCCTTTGCCGATACCGCTAACAGCCGGCCAGTAAAAGGCGGTGGCGCCGGTGGTGCCAGTAATGCAGCCGGTTTCTTAAGTCGCTTTGTGCCAAATAATGGCCAAGGTTGGTTGCACTTTGATTTAGCGGCAGCCTATCGTGATAGCGCTAATGGCTTTTTAGCCGTGGGCGCAACGGGTCAAGGGATCCGCACAATCGCGGCTATGTTGTTACATGAATTATCGGCGTAATTTAACTTGTCACCCTGGCCGCATTTCTGCGACCCGTGCTGAGTAGCGGTTGGTGTTACCTGTAAACGAGATTATGCCAAGGCTCTGTCAGCTACTGCAGCATGAGCCTAAGGTTATTCTGTCGGCGCCACCGGGTGCCGGCAAATCGACTTTTTTACCGTTGTATTTGCTCAAACACCCCGCTTTTGCAGGTAAGCGGCTGCTATTGCTTGAGCCACGGCGCTTAGCCGCGCGTACCATCGCCAGTTATCTCGCCGCCCAACTGAATGAGCCCGTTGGACAGACGGTGGGGTATCAAATTCGCCAAGACAGCCAATATTGCGCTGAAACTCGGCTGCTTATTGTCACCGAAGGTATTTTAACGCGGAAAATTCAGCAAGACCCTGAGCTGAGTAGTGTCGATATCCTGATTTTTGATGAGTTTCACGAACGCTCTTTGCATGCTGACTTTGGGTTAGCGCTGGCGCTTGAAGTACAACAACTGAACGAGCAGCTGCGTATCTTAGTGATGTCGGCGACCTTGGACACCAGTATGCTGGCCCGCTATTTACAGGCACCAGTATTGCAAAGCGAAGGGCGCAGTTATCCGGTAAATATCGTTTATCAACCGTTGAATAAAGAGCCCATCGCGCAGCAAAGTGCCCGCTTAGCTCTGCAGGGCTTTTGGCGTCATCAAAGTAGTGTTTTGGTCTTTTTACCCGGCCAAGCAGAAATTAATCAGGCTGCGCAGTGGTTAGCTCAGCAAGACTTAGCGGCAAATCTGCGCGTATTGCCACTGTTGGGCAGTATGAGTTTGGCGGCACAACAAGCCGCAATAGCCGCTCCGGCGACAGGGCATTATAAAATCGTATTGGCTACGAATTTAGCGGAAACCAGTTTAACCATTGAAGGCATTCATGTGGTGGTCGACAGTGGTGTCGCAAGACGTGCCAGTTATCATGCCCGCAGTGGCCTGACGCGCTTAGATACGGTTGCCATTAGCCAAGCAGCGGCAATACAACGAGCCGGTCGAGCTGGACGACTTGGCGAAGGTTGGTGTTATCGCTTAGACAGTGCTGAACAATGGCAGCGGCGAACGGCTTTTGAACCTGCAGAAATTGAGATCAGCGAGTTAACCAGCTTACGCTTAGAGATTGCCGTTTGGGGTTGCCAACCGGCAGACCTAAACTGGTTAACCTCGCCACAATCAGCAAACTTAGCGGCGGCAACAGCCCTGTTGCAACAACTTGAAGTGCTGGATCAGCGTGGGCAAATCACGGCTTATGGTCAAACACTTTATCAATTTGGCACCGATATACGCTTAGCCAGTATGTTACAGCACGCCAAAACGTTAGAGACCACTCAACCCGGTGCGCTGTGGCTAGCCGCTTTGCTGGCCGCCTTGCTAGAAGATAGCCGCGATTTGCAAGAGGATCTTTACCGCCAAGTGCAGCGCTTAGCAGAACGTCCTGCGCAAGAGCAGCGGCGTTATCAACAAGCCGAAGTATTTGCTAAGCGATTGGCTGCTAAAAAACATACCAGCTTGCCGCTTGGTTTGTTACCCGTTTTATTGTTACGAGCATTTCCAGATCGGTTAGCACAGCGCCGTGGCCAGGGTTATTTGTTAGCCAATGGCGTGGGCGCCAGTTTTCCCGCCAACCATCCGTTACAGCAGCAAGATTTAGTGGTGGCCGTGAGTATTACACAAACAGCGCAAAGCAACCGGATGCAACAAGCGGTAGCCATTGCGCTGCCTGATATTCTGGAGGATTGGCCCGCGCTAGCATGGCAGCCTCATACCGGCTGGGATGAAAAGCAAGCGGGCTTTTATAGTGAGTCGCAACGTCTGTTTGGTGAAATTGTGCTGCAGCGGCGGCCGCAACCCTTGCAGCTTACTGCCGCTGAAAAGCAACAAGCTTGGTTAGCTTACTTAGCGAAAAAAGGCATAGCGATATTACCCTTTAATGCGCGCTGTCAGCAGTTACAACAGCGTGTCGCCTTGTTAACGCAACACCAGTATGCTGGCTTGCCTGATCTCAGTCTGTCAGGGCTCACCACGAATATGACGAGCTGGTTAGAGCCTTATTTAGCGAATATCAATAAAGTTAATCAGCTAGCGCAATTACCCCTGTATGATCTTCTCTGGCAGCAACTTAGTTATAGCCAGCAGCAACAACTGAATCAATGCTTACCCGAGTTTTTTACCACGCCGGCACACAGCCGGGTGGCGATTGATTACTGCTTACCTGGCGGGCCGGGTTTTTCAGTAAGGGTTCAGGAAATGTATGGTCAACTAACCACGCCGCAAGTGCTCGATGGTAAATTGGCGTTAAGTGTGACCTTGCTATCGCCTGGCCGACAACCACTACAAATTACCCGTGACTTGGCCAGTTTTTGGCAGCAAGGCTGGCATGAAGTAAAAAAAGAAATGAAAGGCCGATATCCGAAACATTTTTGGCCGGACGATCCTGCGAAAGCCTTACCGACGACTAAAACCAAAAAAGCGATGCGCTATGACTCGAACTCGTAAAAAAGTGCCCACCTCCGCTCGGCCAGCTCGCTGGTGGCGATTGATTTGGATAACCTCTTTAAAGCTCGCTTTGGCAGGATTTCTAGGGCTGTTTTTGTATTTTATATATCTCGATAGTAAGATCACCAGCACCTTTTCAGGGCAAAAATGGCAAGTGCCAGCACAAATTTATGGCCGCAGCTTAGAGCTGTTTCCTGGCAAATACCTGACACAGAAACAGTTGGTGCAAGAGCTGGAGCAGCTGCAATACCAACGCGTAAATGCAGTGTCTGGGCCAGGACAATTTCGCACCAGTGGCAACACCGTAGAGATTTTTCGCCGTAGTTTTACCTTTGTCGATGGCACTCAAGCCGCTTCACGTTTTAGTGTCGAGTTTAATCGCAGTGGCATCAGTGCATTGCTGCAACAAAAGTCATCATTAAGCATGGCACGCCTTGAGCCGCAATTAATCGAGCATTTGGTGTCACCCCACCAAGAAGATCGTGAATTAGTGCGCTTAGAGTGGGTGCCAAGCTTGCTGAAAGAAACGCTATTGCTGGTAGAAGATCGCGATTTTTATCAACATCGTGGCGTATCGCCGTTATCGGTATTACGTGCCTTGTGGGTCAATATTACGGCGGGGCGCACCGTGCAGGGCGGCTCGACGCTGACCCAGCAGTTAGCCAAGAATATGTATTTAACGCAGGATCGCACGCTGCTGCGCAAGGTTAACGAAGCGATGATTGCCTTGGTGCTCGATTATCGTTTTAGTAAGGATCAGATCCTTGAGGCTTACCTGAATGAGATTTACCTTGGGCAAAATCATGCCACGGCGGTGCACGGTTTTGGTTTAGGCAGCCGTTTTTATTTTGGTAAACCGCTCACTGAACTGAATGCCGATCAGTACGCCTTGTTAATCGGCATTGTTAAAGGCCCAGGTTACTACGATCCACGCCGGTTTCCAGAGCGTGCCAAGCAGCGGCGAGACTTAGTGCTGCGGCTGATGTTTGAGCAACATTTATTAGATCAACGTGCTTACGAGCAGGCGTTAACTCGGCCGGTAGAAGTGGTGGCAAGAGGGCAATACTTAAATGCCAACTTCCCGGCTTATATGGATGCCGTGAAACGTGAATTACGGCAATTAGCGCTGGACAGCAATCTGATGCACAGTGGCATTAAAGTGTTTACTTATTTGGATCCGATGGCGCAAACCCAAGCCGAGCGCACGGTGACTCAGTTGGTTCCGGCTATGGATAAAGAGCTAGAAGCGGCGATGCTGGTGGTGGATTATCAACGGGGCGCTGTTCAAGCCTTGGTAGGCGGTAAAACTGCGGGGTATGCGGGTTTTAACCGTGCACTGGAAGCACGGCGGCCTATTGGCAGTTTAATTAAACCGGCCATTTATTTAGAAGCGTTGGCACAACGGGGTCGCTACACCCTAGGTAGCATGCTCGACGACAGCCCGCTGAGCTTACGCAGTAATAATCAAGAGTGGCAACCGCAGAACTTTGATAAGACATTTCGCGGTAATGTCTCTCTCATGCGCGCTTTGGCTGACTCATTAAATGTCCCAACGGTGCGGCTGGGCTTACAACTGGGTATGCCTAAATTGCAAGAAGCCCTGCGCCGTTTGGGCTTAGAGCGTAATATTACCTTGTACCCATCAGCGTTGTTAGGCTCGTTAGAACTTTCACCTTATGAAGTCAGTCAGCTTTATCAAACCATCGCCAATAATGGTGTACATCAAAGCTTGGCCACGGTACAGGCTGTCACCGATCAAAATGGTGCGGTAGTGTATCAACGTAATTTGACCCCGAGCGTGCGTTATCCTGCCGCAGATGTTTATTTATTGCATTATGCGATGATCGAATCAACCTTAACGGGCACCGCGCAATCTTTAGCACGCACCTGGCCACAACCTACGTTTGCGGGTAAAACCGGCACCTCGAGTGATTATCGGGACAGTTGGTTTAGCGGTTTTGATCAAGATCGATTGGTGACCGTTTGGTTGGGGCGAGATGATAACAAATCGACCAATTTAACCGGGGGTAGCGGCGCTTTACGGGTGTTTACCGATTATTTTAGACAGCAGGGCACCCATAATTTAATTCGGTATATGCCCGAACAAGTAGAATGGCAGCGTTTTTCGACGCAAAGCGGTTTACCTGTTCCTGAGTATTGCCCGAATAGTTGGTTGTTACCCGCCCATCAAGACAGCGTATTAGCGTTAAATCAGTGTGATTAACCGATAAAAAAGGGCGCACCAGCCAGGTGAGCCCTTATTGGCGTTGCCGCTTAATTAGAGTGCGGCAAACGTTTTAGCCGCTGCGCTAATGGTTTCGGCTAAATCATCATCAGTGTGTGCTAATGATAAAAAACCGGCTTCATAAGCTGAAGGCGCTAAGTAAATGCCCTGTTCTAACATGCCATGGAAAAACTGTTTAAACGCAGCAATATCACAACGGGTTGCTTGCTGATAATTACTGACGCGGCCTTCGTTGGTAAAAAACATACCAAACATGCCACCCACTTGGTTAAAACTCATTGGCACGCCATGTTGCACCGCCGCTTGAGCTAACCCCGTAATTAAACGACTGGTTTTCTCGGTCAATGCTTCGTAAACGCCCGGTTTGCTGATTTCTTGCATGGCGGCTAAGCCTGCCGCCATGGCAATCGGATTGCCTGATAAGGTACCTGCTTGATAAACGGGGCCCAATGGCGCGATATGCTGCATAATGGCTTTCTTACCACCAAAAGCGCCAACCGGCATGCCACCACCGATGATTTTTCCCAAGGTGGTAAGATCTGGCTTAACGCCATAATAGGCTTGAGCACCGCCTAAGGCGACCCGAAAGCCGGTCATCACTTCATCAAAAATCAAGACGCTGCCGTAGTCATCACAAAGCTGCCGTAAGCCTTCTAAAAATCCTGGCTCTGGCGGAATACAGTTCATATTGCCGGCAACCGGTTCGACGATGATACAAGCAATTTCGCTACCTTGTGCTGCGAATAACTGTTGGATCTGCGCCAAATTGTTAAATTCACAGGTCAGAGTATATTTGGCAAAATCGGCTGGCACGCCAGGGGAGTTGGGAACACCTAAAGTCAGCGCCCCTGAACCTGCTTTAACCAGCAGCGAGTCTGCATGGCCATGGTAACAGCCTTCAAACTTTACAATGGTATCACGGCCCGTGTAGCCCCGAGCTAAACGGATCGCGCTCATGGTGGCTTCGGTGCCAGAGCTGACCATCCGCAGCATTTCCATGCTTGGGACCAGTTTTGCGACGGTTTCTGCCATGGTGACTTCGGCTGGGCAAGGCGCACCAAAACTTAAACCATGTGCCGCAGCATCAATGACCGCTTGGCGGATCACCGGGTTGTTGTGGCCTAATAGCATCGGGCCCCAAGAGCCGATGTAATCGATGTAGCGTTTGCCATCGACATCAAATAAATAGGCGCCATCAGCACGAGCAACGAAAAAAGGTTCGCCACCGACACTTTTAAAGGCACGTACCGGTGAGTTTACACCACCGGGGATCGTGTGTTGTGCGCGGCTGAAGAGTTCTGAAGAGATGGACATTATCGGATTCCTGTCAGTTATTTGTTGCTATACCAAGGCACAGCGCATTCATAATCTTGGATCACGTTTTCGACCCCCAGGGTTAACGCAAACAGCGCCATCCGGACTAAGATGCCATTATCGGCCTGGCGAAAAATAGCCAAGTTAGGATTGAGGTTAAGATCATTATCTAACTCATTGGCTTCTTGTCGTGAATCTCGGGGTAAAGGATGCATAATCACGGTGTTCGATTTACAGTGCCGCGTATAGATTTCTTGGTTTAAGCGAAACTTACCACGGTATAAATTGGCTTCGGCTTTCGACGGAAAACGTTCCTCTTGGATCCGTGTTTGATAGACGATATCGGCGTTCAAATTGCCTTCGAGTTTGTCGCTGATAGTCAAACGATGGCCGGCGTTATCTAAGCTGCTCACCACCTCATCAGGCATGGCTAATTCTTGTGGCGAAATCAGGGTAATTTGTAAGTTTTTGTACAAACTAAGTAGTTTCGACAACGAGTGCACGGTACGGCCAAACTTTAAATCACCCACCATGGCAATATGCATACCGTCAATACTCTGGCCAGAGGCGGTTAGTTCACGTTCAATGGTAAACAGATCTAATAAGGCCTGAGTAGGGTGTTCGTTGGCGCCGTCGCCACCGTTTAATACCGGCACACGGCTACCTTCAGCAAACTCTGCCACAGAGCCGGCTTGCGGATGGCGCATCGCGATAACATCACTGTAACTGCTGATCACTCGTGCGGTATCGTATAACGACTCACCTTTAGACAAGGCTGACGATTCCATGCCCGTGGTTTCGCGCACTTCACCGCCTAGCAGGTTAAAAGCACAACCAAAGCTTACCCGAGTACGGGTGCTCGGTTCAAAAAACAGATTACCCAAAATAGCGCCATCGAGTACCTTAGTCCGTTTTTTTCTGCTGGCGTAAGGGGACATCTTGCGGGCAATATCAAACACATATTGGATACTGTCACGGTCAAATTGTTTAACCGACAGGATATGCTGACCTTTAAAGCTCATAGTGCGTGCTCACTTATTTCGGATAGCGAATGGAAGAGACCCAGAGGCCAAACTGACTTCATTATACGGAAAAGTTAGTGCTATTTATATCGGCTTTAATACTGCGAGCAGAATTATTGCCAACAGGATCAGTACCGGTGCTTCATTAAAAATCCGATAAAAACGTGGGCTACGTGTATTGCGGTTATGTTTAAAATCGGCCAATAGCTTAAAACAATAGCCGTGATAGAGGTACAGCAGGATAACTAACAGCAATTTATAATGTAGCCAGCGACTCGCGGCAAACCATGCGCTGCCATAGCTGCCAATTAATAACAGGCCGAAAACCAAGGTAAGTAAGGCAAAGGGAGTAACGAAAAACAGTAACCGCCGCTCCATCACTTTAAAAGTCTTATCGCAATCGGTGCTTTGCGTTTCAGCGTGATAAACAAATAAGCGCGGCAAATAGAAAATACCGGCAAACCAGGCGACCATAAAAAACAGGTGTAAAGCTTTGTAAACAAGGATCAGGGTCATAGTAAGTTATTCTGTTTAGTTAAAAGTGCCCGCAGTTGGTCCCAGCGGATAATACCGATCGGATGAGCTGGGTCGTCTTGATAAATGTAAACCAGCCCTTCGCGTTCGTCTTCTAAAATAGCAAATACCTCTGCCATGGTACTTTGATGCGATAAACCTTGAATAGGCGTGTATTGCACGGCACTTTCACCAGTGAGCGTTAGACTGATGTCGTATTGTGCAGTAAAAAATTGCAGGCTATCGCTGGTTTGGCGTTTAATGATTAATTGTGTGGGCGGTTGAAGCGTGTCGAGACTGGCTAAAACCGTCTGTTCATCGGGATTATCTAACACTTGATATTCTTGGCTGATGACGGCTAATACCCCCACTTTTTGCAGCACATCATCTGCGGGCGATAATTTATACGGCAACTGCATAAAGTCGAGTTGCATCAAGAAAATCGATTTATTATTAAAAAATTGTACCGTCGTGACATAGGCGGTAACGATAACCAACATGGCCGGCAAGATAATATGTTGGTTCGCGGCTAACTCTAACACGGCCACCAAGGCGGCTAAGGGGGCATGCAGCGTCGCCGCCATCATTCCCGCCATACCTAAAACCGCATAAGTACCGGCATTACTACTGTTATCAACAATCAGCGCCGGTACGATGGCTAAAATGGTACCTAATACAACGCCGATACCAAAAACCGGGCCAATGATGCCACCAGGCACACCTAAGCCAATGGCAAACAAGGTTAAAATCATTTTGCCGGCTAAAATCAATAACAGGAGATGGATGGCAGTAGGGCTATTAATAGCAAATTGGATAGCGCCCGTTTCTGCGCCCATGGCCTCAGGGATCAGATAACCCACTAACGCCGTAACCATGCCGGCCAAAGCAAGGCGCAATAATAAGGGCCATTTTTTAAATACCGATAATAAGCGCATCATGTTGCTATTAAAAAACCAAGCAACCGCACCAAAGATAACGCCACAAAGAATTAAATATGGAAAATGCCAAACACTAAGACTAATAATATCTAATGCCGCGAGTTCACGGTCGGTGCCAAAAACCAGTTGGGTGGCCATAGCACCCACCACCGAAGCCAGCATAATAGGGATAAACACATGGATGCGATATTCACGCAGTACCACTTCCATCACAAAAATCATCGCCGCCAATGGCGTATTAAACGAGGCTGAAATCCCGGCTGCAATGCCACACCCTGCCAAAATACGCACGCTGTTATAGGGTAGTTTTAAATAACGGCCAACGGTGCTCGCACCATAGGCGCCAAGATGCACGGATGGGCCTTCCCGACCCACCGAAAAGCCACTGGCGAGCGCGACCACCCCACCAAAGAACTGACTAAGCGTATTGCGAAAGGGCATAATCCCGTAAGCGGTTTTGATGCGGTGGATGACAAATGGGATGCCAAGGCGATAGTGTTTATAACCGGTAAACAGCGCGATTAAGCCAATACAAGCCGCTCCACCTAAGGGTAATAACCAGCGTATTTCAGCATCGATACTGGCAAAGTCATCAGTATGCTCTAGAAAAAAGCCTTGAATACCGATAATAGCTAAACGAAAGCAGATAATTAATAACGCAGCAATTAACCCGCCGAGCATGCCGAGTAAGCACAACTGAAGCGAAGTTTGGGGGAGAGCCAGTCGCCGTTGTAAGGCGGGGAGGTGATCTTGCCAGCGCCGCATAGGATAATTCATGCTAAGTGGATTAAATTAAACGAAGTTTAACATAGTTGCGCCAAAAATGAGTACTGGCGTGCTGATTAGCTCGGCGTGCTGTTGGTCAGCGCGTGTCGGTCGCGGCATTCGCACGTACTGAACTATTATCGCTCACTTGCGCCTAATACTTGAATAAATTAGTCAGGTATTAGATAATTGCCGCCGTTGTTATGCTGGTTGGAGCCACCATGTCTGAATTACAGATCCCTATAGAGTTTACCGATGCGGCTGCGCGTAAAGTCGCTACCCTAGTCAGTGAAGAAGAAAATCCGGATTTAAAGCTGCGGGTTTATATCACCGGCGGTGGTTGCTCAGGTTTTCAATATGGCTTTACCTTCGATGAAAAAGTGAATGAAGGCGACTTGTTAATTGAAAAGCAAGGCGTGGCCATGGTTGTTGACCCGATGAGTTTACAGTACTTGATGGGTGGGGTTGTTGACTACACCGAAGGCTTACAAGGCAGCCGTTTTATTGTGCAAAACCCAAACGCAACAACAACCTGTGGTTGTGGTTCTTCTTTTTCGGTATAACCCGCTCATACTTTACGCTGCTCTGGCGTAAGCTTCTCACCCTGAACAATGTAGCGGTATCTGTTTTAACACAGATACCGTGTTTTAGGGTGCTTAACGATTGGTGATGAGAATTAACGCCCACAACACTAATGCGATAATAGCGTTAAATGCCCCGATATAGATAAAGCCCCGCAGGCCTTGTTTTAAGGGAATGCCGTAGTTGCGTAAGAACAAATACCAACCTAAACTCATTAATAATGGTAACAAGAAGACTAATCTAACCATTGTTTCCTCATGGCGCTTTGCGCTGCCGATATTCAAAAAGATACTCATTTACGCTCATATTTTTAAAACGTATTAATCTTGTTAACCGCCTGATTTTTTAACCTGAAAATCTGTACGCTTATCGCAACCTATGATATTAGTTACTAGTCACATCCGTGTTAGTCAAGCAAGACCACAACAACCCAATATTGCAAGGAGCGCATAAACTATAATAAATAAAAGCGTAACACGCTCGGAGAATAAAAAAAATGAAAGGTACGAAAAGTGTCATTTCTGATGAAAATAAACGGCTTTGCGTTTGGTTAAAACGACAACGACAAGAGAAAGGTCACACTATGCGCAGTTTGTCTGAGTTATTAGGTACACCGCATTCCTTTATTGGTAAGGTTGAAAATCAAGAACGTAGATTGGATGTCGTCGAGTTTGTGCGTTATTGCCAAGCGCTTGAGGTTGATCCTGCCGAAGGTTTACTGCAGTTAACTAACGGCTAGCCAGTACAACAACTTCAAAAGCCGCTCTTCGTGTTATGTTTGTGGGATAAACATGGCGTGATAAGCGGCTTTTTTAATGCTTTATTGTTGCGTTTGTTCACGTTGCTGTAGTCGTTTACCTACCCACAATAACAGCAATAAACCGGGGATCACCATTAACGAGGTGAAAACAAAAAACAACGCCCAATTCCCCCCCAGTAAATCTACCATTTCACCACTAAAAGAAGCTAAGGTGGTACGACCCAGATTACCCAAAGAGGCGAGCAGTGCGTATTGGGTAGCAGTAAAAGCGCGGCCGGTTAGCCAGGTTAAGAAAGATACAAAGGCGACGGTGGAAAAAGCAGCGGTAAAGTTATCGACTAAAATAGCGGCAATAAATAACTCGGGTTTTGGCCCGACTAAGGCGATCCAAGCAAACATCAAATTACTGGCAGCCATGGCGATGCCACCAATAAATAAGCCGCGCACAATACCAAAACGAATATTGATGGCACTACCGAGTAGGGTAAAGACAATGGTGGCAAACCAACCAACCAATTTAGAGTATTCGGCAATTTGCTCATTTGAAAAACCAATTTCTTTATAAAATGGCACTGACATGCGGCCTAAGAACGCTTCACCAACTTTAAATAAAAACACAAAACTGAGGATGGCCAACGATAACTGCCAACCGTTGCGGCGAAAGAAGTCCAAAAAGGGCTCTAGCACGGTTACGGTTAACCAAATCAGATAAGGGCGGGCAACTTGCTTGCCGACTGCCGCGCTATGACGAGCGGCCGCTTGCTGCTGCAATAGATCACGTTGATTCAGGGGTTCTTTACTGATTAAGGTAAAGAAAATTAATAGCACTATTACTAACGCCATACCCAGATACACGGCAGGCCAACCATATTGATCGGCATTGGCAAAAGCCAAGTAGCCGGGTAAGGAATAACCGGTCCACCAACCAATTACTCCCATGGCCGCGGCTGGTGCGACTCGCAATTTATCATCACCGATCATTTCAATTCGATAGGCATCAATGGCCACATCCTGAGTGGCTGATGACAGCGCAATGGCCATTGCAAGCAGCGAAGTCAGCAACAGGCTTTGGCTGGGTTCGGTAAAAGCAATGGCGATAGTGGCGCATAACATAATACTTTGCATCAGTAGGATCCAACTACGGCGCATACCTAGCCAGGCATAAAGCAGCGGTAGTTTGACGCGGTCAAGTAAAGGCGCCCATAAAAAATTTAAGGCATAGACAATAAACACTGAGCCAAAATAACCAATGGCCGTGCGAGACAGGCCCGCATCACTTAGCCATCCACTCATATTTGAGCCAATTAATACCCAAGGAAAACCAGAGGCACAACCCATAAAAAAGATGAAAAGCAGGCGGATATCTTGATAGCTTTGCAGCGTTTGCCGCCAGCTTTGCGCTGCGCCTTGTTGTTTACCGAGTGTCATCTGGCCCATCCTGAATTATCTGAAGGCAAACCTTAACAGACACGCAGCTCACAGCAAAGAGCATGAATTTGAAAAGTAACGGTTTTTAATACAGATTTTCGGTTTAGGGCCTTAAGCCCACACAATTGAGCGGTCTTTGAGCTTTACCGACGATAAAGCCTAGGCAAAGTTGTAAGTTGCGCTTCAATCTTTTGTTATGCAATAGCTGCTGTTCAGGCCAAAATTCCAGCTGATGCAGCAAATACCAAAATACACGTTCTTGCGGGTGAGGGGGGGTAGTAGGGCGCTGTTGCAAAGCAGCCCATTCTTCTAAGGTATCCCAGATAAACAAATGCAATTCATGATGTGGCAATTGGCCGCGCAAAAAACGCGAGGCATAAAACACCAATTGCCGAGATTTTTCATCAGTAAAATGAGTGGCCATACTTCAGTTCCGCCAAAAAGCCTTTACCGAAGTATAGTCAAAATTACTCTTGTGGGAGCAGAATGACCATTTTTAGTATCACCGGCTCTACCGGAACATCGCTCCAGCCGGTTTGCTGATTGATTTCAGTCTCAACATTTTGGATTTCCTCGAGTACTTCCATACCGGAAACCACTTGCCCAAATACGGCATAGCCCCAACGACTGCCTGGATCTAAACTGCTGTTATCTTCCAGATTGAAATAGAATTGACTGACCGCACTATGCGGATCGTTTAAGCGTGCCATCGCGATGGAGCCGAGTTGATTTTTTAGGCCATTGCCTGACTCGTTAAAGACCGGCTTTAGCGTGTCAATCTCTTTGTAATCGGGGGTATAGCCCCCCCCTTGCAATACAAAACCCGGCACAAGCCGATGGAATATCGTATTGTTGTAAGCGTTTTTTTTAACATAGCTTAAAAAATTATTGACGCTCAGTGGCGCGCGGCTGCGATCTAATTCCACCACGATATCGCCATGTGAGGTCATAAATTTCACTTTAGGAAACAAGTTATCAGGTTGCATAAATTGCCCCGCGTGCGCCGAAACGCCGCACAGCAGTAACATGATAAACATAAGTTGTTTCATAAATGCTCCTTTAGTTCAGCTCAGATTTCCAAGTAGGATCTTGCAGTAATTGGTTTAACACTTGCTCAGTTAGAATACGTAGTTCACGTTCTACCGCAGCTAAATCGACTTTAAAAGGAGCGGTATAGCTGCTATCACCGGCATACGATTTAGTAAAGCTACCATCATCACGTTGGATAAAGATGGTTAGCGCGACTTGATTGGTCACTAGGTGATCAAGCGGCCGTTGTTGAACGTTCGCTTGTAATTGGTTAATTTGAATTTTTAATTGCGTGCCTTGCTGGCCAAGTAAGTTTGCGCCTTGCTCGGTTAAGGCAGTCGCCACGGTTTTTTCTAACTGAAAACGAACATCATTGGAGGTTCGATAGTTATTTTCATTCCCCCCCTGCTGAATGGTTAAACTGTGCGTTCTTGGACGCAAATCGACCACCGCAAAACTAAATTGACGCCCGCTGAGTTCAGTTGTTTGTGGCCAAAAAATTTGTGGTGCCACGATAAACGACGGTACCTTGGTGGCACAACCGGCAACGAGTAGCAGCAATACCAGCGATAAATAACGCATTATTAACTCCTTTTGATGGACTCTAAAATAACAAATTTTGGGTTAGCCGCTAATTGCTGGCAATGTCCAAATAACTTTTCTAACTGCAGCTTATAAGGCAAGTGGCGATTGGCAACAATACGCAGTCGTCCGCCGGTTTTTAAGACACGTTTCGCATCACGAAACATTTGGCTTGCCACATGGGTCGTGACGGCATTTTGCTGATGAAAAGGCGGATTACAAATAATCCAGTCTGCACTGTGCTCTGCTTGTTGCGTTAGGCAGTCATCGGCAACAAATTGACAATCGCCAAGTCGTTCAGGCAGGTTTTCGCTAATGGTGGCTTGTGCCGAGGCGATCGCCAAATAGGATTCATCGGTTAAAATCAGTTTGCAATCCGGTTGTTGCGCTAACAACTGTAAACTCAATACGCCATTGCCACAGCCCAAATCAATGACACGACTGCCAGGTGCCACTTTGGGTAAATGCGCTAAAAACAAACGGGCGCCAATATCGAGTTTTTCTCGCGCGAACACATTGGCATAGTTAACCATGGTAAAGTGGCTATTATCAAGTGGCCAACGCATGGCGGCAGGGGCGTCGCGCTGAATGGCATCAGCCTGCCATTGGCTTTGAATATACCGACATTTTTTTTCAGTCAGTGACGCCTGGGTGGGCCCAATATAATGGCTAAAAAGTGCCAGTACTTGCTTGGTAATATCTTTTGCTTTGGCCGCCACCACTAGTTGCGTTTCTTGGGTCATCACTTGGCTTAGTGCGGCGAGGATATGGGCTAAATAACTGTGGTTTTGTGGCACTTTTAATAGCACCAGATCAGGGGCGTATGGTAAGGCATCAAGGCTGGATAATTCTGTGATGTTCGTATTATCCAAGTGATTTTGGGTACGGTTATAACGACACGCCAGCTGTGCAAGCACAGAATCTTGCATTAATACCTGCGAATCGGCACCCAGCCCACAGGATAAAGCACCAAAGGCATCATTAATGATCAACACTTTAGGCGGCTTGGCTAAACGCTGCGTTAAATCAGAAAGTAAAGGTAGAGCTTGAGTGAGAATCAGTTCGTCTGCGGCATCCCAGGCTTGGAGACTATGATTCGGCTGCGCTAAAGGCCAACGATGTAAGGTAAGACTGATAGAACCAAGCGTAAACTGCGTATTCATAACCACTTCATCTCAATAGTAAGGCTGGCATTTTGACACGCCCAGCAGGTAGCGACAACAGCAATCCCTCTGGCGTAGCTCGAATTATCGCTAGTGCAGTATTACGTTAGCATAAAAAAATTTATTTTAGCTTTATGCTTATTGGTTTAGCGATGATTTAACGCTTCGCACTTACCTTGAGCAGGACAAACGTCACGGCCTTAGCTAAAATGCATTAAAGGACACCCAAAGGAGCAGAACGGCAATGCTAATACATACTGCAATAGAGCAAAAATTATTGGATGCTTTTAACCCCGTATTTCTTGATGTGGTTAACGAAAGTGCCAATCATAATGTGCCCGCAGGTTCAGAGTCTCATTTTAAAGTTGTCATCGTCACGCCCGCTTTTAACGGCATGCGCCTGTTACAGCGGCATCGTGCGGTTAATGCCATCGTTGCGGAAGAGTTGGCAGAGAAAATTCACGCTTTAGCGTTACATACTTATACCCCTTCAGAATGGTATGAATACTACGCAGAAAAACCCCCAGCTTCGCCTAAATGTTTCGGTGGTAGCAAAACAGATAAAGCTTCGTCATGATCATTATTAGCTGATCCGACCTGTTTTTTGCGTTAAAGTTTTACACTAGCGCTACTTTACTCAAGACAACAGCAGGACTCTTTATGGTTATTCAACCTAAAATTCGTGGTTTTATCTGTACTAATGCACACCCAGTTGGCTGTGCAGAACATGTAAATGAACAAATTGCTTATGTAAATGCGCAAGGGGCCGTGACAAATGGCCCGAAAAACGTGCTAGTGATTGGTGCTTCAACGGGCTATGGTTTAGCCTCGAGAATTACCGCCGCTTTCGGTTCGGGTGCCAATACCCTTGGTATATTTTTCGAAAAAGCCCCGAGTGACAATAAAACCGGTTCTGCGGGTTGGTATAACACCGCCGCTTTTGAAGCTGCAGCTAATGCCGCGGGTGTTTGGAACAAACATTTAAACGGTGATGCTTTTACCGATGAATTAAAAGCGCAAGCAATTGAAACCATTCGTAGTGAAATGGGCAAAATTGATCTGGTTGTCTACAGTTTAGCAGCCCCTCGGCGTAAAGATCCTGTTACGGGTGAAGTGTTTAGCTCGGTATTAAAACCGATTGGCCAATCTTACACCGCAAAAAACCTCAATACCTCTAAACGAGAAATTGAAGAGGTGTCAGTAGAGCCAGCAAACGATGAAGAGATCTTTAACACCGTTAAAGTGATGGGTGGCGAAGATTGGGAACGTTGGTTAAGCCAATTAGATGCGGCCGGTGTGTTAGCCGATAATTGTCAGACCGTGGCTTATACCTATATTGGTAAAGAATTAACATGGCCTATCTACGGCAAGGCAACCATTGGTAAAGCCAAAGAAGATCTTGACCGGGCCGCTGCGGCCATTACGGCGACCTTAGCCAGCAAAAAAGGCAAAGCCTATGTGGCGTCGTTAAAAGCTTTAGTAACACAAGCCAGCTCCGCCATTCCGATCATGCCGTTGTATATTTCATTGCTGTACCGCGTGATGAAAGAAGAAGGCACCCATGAAGGTTGTATTGAGCAAATTAATGGCTTGTTCCGTCAGGGTTTATATAGCGCTACACCGACACTTGATGAAGCCGGTCGTTTACGCATGGATGGAAAAGAATTAAGCGATCATGTACAGCAAACCGTAAAAGACTTATGGCAACAAGTGACCACCGAAAACATTGATACCTTGACTGACTATGTGGGTTATCACAATGAATTTTTACGGCTGTTTGGTTTCGGTTACCAGCACGTTGATTATACCGCTGATGTTGAAGCGTTAGTGCTGTTACAGAATCTTATCAATTAGTCGTATTGACTCAGCTGAATAAACCGTCGCAAGGCGGTTTTTATACGTTTGATACAGCAACTTTGCTGTACAATGCAACATGGATAATTTTTGGTATTACCATGGATACAAGCTGGTATTAATGCTAGAATCCGTCACTTTAATACGTGTATCTGGTTAAGTTTTGCGCAGTTGTAATTTGCTAAATTGTTCAACCAGGTGTGCTGCCGCTCAGCAGCTGAAAAACTAGGCCCTGTTTCTTCCCAAAATAGTAGTGCAAGTACGTATGATAAAACTCAAAAAAGGCTTGGACATTCCCCTTGCAGGCAGTCCTAAACAAGAGATCAGTGCGGGCAATGCCATCACAACTGTCGCCGTTTTAGGTGAAGAGTATGTTGGTATGCGTCCGACCATGGCGGTCGAAGTGGGCGATACAGTAAAAAAAGGTCAGGTGCTTTTCGAAGACAAGAAAAACCCTGGCGTTAAGTTTACTGCCCCAATCGCGGGTACGGTTAAAGAAATCAATCGTGGCGCTAAACGAGTTTTGCAATCTGTTGTGATTGCAGCTAGCGGCGATGCGGCTGAACAATTTACCTCTTACTCTGTCGAGCAATTGGCCAGTTTGTCAGTAGAGCAGGTTAAACAAAACTTGATCGACTCAGGATTGTGGGTAGCGCTGCGTACGCGGCCGTTTTCCCGTTCTCCTGCCATTGATAGCACGCCACGTGCCATCTTTGTTAATGCGATGGATACCAATCCATTAGCAGCCGATCCTGCTGTGGTCATTAATGCTGATGCCGACGCGTTTACTCATGGTTTAACGGTGGTTTCACGTTTAACTGAAGGTAAAACCTACCTGAGTAAAAAAGCCGGTGTGGCTATTCCTAGCGTCTCTCAGGTCACTGTAGCCGAATTTGATGGTCCACACCCTGCTGGGTTAGTGGGCACGCATATTCATTTACTCGATGCAGCCAGTGCGAAAAAAGTCGTTTGGCACCTTGGGTATCAAGACGTTATTGCCATTGGTAAATTATTTACAACGGGGCAATTACACAGTGAGCGGGTGATTTCATTGGCCGGTCCTGTAATGAAAAATCCACGTTTGGTGAAAACCTTGTTGGGCGCTTCAACCGCTGAACTGACTGCCGGTGAACTTAACGAAGGTCAAAACCGTATCATTTCAGGCTCGGTACTGGCAGGTACTACCGCACAAGGCGTTCATGGTTATATTGGTCGCTTCCACAATCAGGTTTCGGTATTAGCCGAAGGCTTTGAAAAGTTATTGTTGGGCTGGATTGTACCTGGCGCTGAAAAACACTCAGTTACCCGTGCTTACCTTGGCCACCTTAACCCTAAAAAATTGTTCAATCTGACCACAACCACGAATGGCTCATCACGTGCCATGGTACCTATTGGTAACTACGAGCGGGTAATGCCGTTAGATATCCTGCCAACATTATTGTTGCGCGATTTGGTTTCTGGCGACACTGACGGGGCACAAACATTAGGTTGTTTAGAATTAGACGAAGAAGATTTAGCTTTGTGTACTTACGTATGCCCAGGTAAATATGACTACGGCACTATTCTACGCAATTGCTTGACTACCATCCAGAAGGAAGGCTAATCATGAGCTTAAAGCATTTTTTAGAGCGCATTGAACCGCAATTTGAAAAAGGCGGAAAACACGAAAAGTGGTACGCACTGTATGAAGCAGTGGCGACTGTACTTTATACGCCAGGTTTAGTGACTAAAAACGGTACTCATGTCCGTGACAGTATTGACCTGAAGCGTATTATGATTTTCGTTTGGCTGGCATTATTTCCAGCGTTATTCTTCGGTATGTACAACATTGGCCATCAGGCCAGTTTGGCATTAGCACAAGGCTTTAGTACACCTGACACTTGGCAGGTTGCCATTTACTCTGCCTTAGGCGGTGAGTTAACGGCCACCTCAGGCTGGGGCGCTAAGATGTTCTATGGCGCGGTCTGGTTCTTACCTATTTATGCTGTTACCTTCGTGGTAGGTGGTTTTTGGGAAGTCTTATTCGCCTCAGTGCGTAAACATGAAGTCAACGAAGGATTCTTCGTTAGCTCAATCCTGTTTGCTTTAATCCTGCCCGCAACCATTCCTTTATGGCAAGTGGCGCTTGGTATTACCTTCGGTATCGTAGTGGCAAAAGAAGTGTTTGGTGGTACTGGCCGTAACTTCTTAAACCCTGCCTTAGCCGGTCGTGCGTTCTTGTTCTTCGCTTACCCAGCGCAAATCTCTGGTGATGCGGTATGGACTGTAGCCGACGGATACTCAGGTGCGACTTGGTTAAGCAAAGCGTCTTCTGGTGAACTAGATTACGCGGCAAATACCCAACTGTGGTGGGATGCGTTCCTGGGCTTTATCCCTGGTTCAGTCGGTGAAACCTCAGTACTGGCGTTATTAGTTGGTGGTTTAGCGTTAATTTACTTCCGTATTGCTTCTTGGCGTATCGTGCTGGGTGTCATGGTCGGTATGGTATTAACCAGCTATTTGTTTAATGCTATTGGTTCAAACAGCAACCCGCTATTTGCGATGCCATGGCATTGGCATTTAGTGTTAGGTGGTTTTGCCATCGGTATGTTCTTCATGGCCACAGACCCAGTATCTGCTTCGTTTACTAACCAAGGTAAATGGGCTTACGGTATTTTGATTGGGTTTATGGTGGTGATGATCCGAGTGGTTAACCCGGCTTATCCAGAAGGGATGATGTTGGCAATCTTGTTTGCTAACTTGTTTGCACCTTTATTCGATTTCTTCGTGGCTCAGAGCAACATCAAGCGGAGGCTGGCACGTAATGTCTAGTAATAATGACAGCATCAGCAAGACGCTGATTGTAGTAGTTTCTTTATGTTTAGTTTGTGCCATCGTGGTGGCAACTGCCGCTGTGCAGTTGCGTCCAACGCAGCAAGCCAACAAAAAGTTAGACTCGCAAATTAACATTCTGCGCAGTGTAGGTTTAATCGAAGGTTCAGCACCTGCAGCTAAGGTTGCCGAGCTGTTTAGCAAGCACGTTGAAACGCGTCTGGTTAATTTAAAGACCGGTGAGATTGACGCAAGCTGCGATACCGCTTGTGCTGAGGCTTATGACTACCGTAAAAACCTGAAGGAAGGTGAAGCACTGGCGCAAAGCGAAGATGTGGCTTCTATCCGTCGTATTTCAGAGCAAGCACCTATTTGGTTAACTTACGATGACAATCGTAATTTAAAAGCCGTGGTGTTACCGGTGCATGGTTATGGCTTATGGTCAACGATGCATGCTTTCTTAGCAGTCGAAACCGATGGCAATACGATTATCGGCTTAAACTACTATGAACAAGGTGAAACACCCGGTTTAGGTGGCGAAATAGAAAACCCACGTTGGAAAGCACAGTTCACGGGTAAGAAATTAACCAACGATGCTGGCCAGCTGGCGTTAACTATTTTGAAACCAGGTAATGCCGACCCTCAGTCTGATTATCAGGTTGATGGTTTGTCAGGTGCCACGCTGACGGCAAATGGTGTGCAAAATACCTTCACTTTCTGGATTGGTGAGAACGGCTTCGGTCCATTCTTAACTAAAGTGCGTCAAGGAGCCTTAACCAATGGCTAATGCTAAAGAAATTAAAACCGTCCTGTTTGGTCCGGTTTTTGCCAATAACCCTATCGCTTTACAAGTACTCGGTATTTGTTCTGCGCTAGCGGTAACAACTCAGATGACCACCGCATTAGTAATGTGTTTGGCATTGACCTTTGTAACGGCCTTTTCGAATTTCTTTATTTCGAGTATCCGTAACCACATTCCATCAAGCGTACGTATCATCGTGCAGATGACCATTATCGCTTCATTGGTAATCGTTGTTGACCAGTTCTTGAAAGCTTATGCTTATGATTTATCTAAGCAACTTTCAGTATTCGTTGGTTTGATTATCACTAACTGTATCGTTATGGGCCGCGCTGAAGCCTATGCCATGAAAAGTACTCCAGGCATGAGTTTCTTAGATGGTATTGGTAACGGCTTAGGTTATAGCGTGGTGTTATTAGTTGTCGCCTTTATCCGTGAGTTAGGCGGTTCAGGTTCAGTATTTGGCGTACAAATCATGCCTCTGATCAGTGAAGGTGGTTGGTATCAGCCAATGGGTATCCTACTGATGCCACCAAGCGCCTTCATCATTATTGCAGCCTTTATCTGGGTATTACGTGCGTACCGCCCAGAGCAAATTGAGAAGAAGGTATAAGGAGCGATTGATGGAACATTACATTAGCTTGTTCGTACGTGCCGTATTTATTGAAAACCTGGCATTAGCATTCTTCTTAGGGATGTGTACCTTTCTTGCTGTATCACAAAAAATCAAAACTGCTTTTGGTTTAGGTGTTGCGGTTATCGTTGTACTGGGTATTTCGGTACCTGTGAACAACTTGGTTTTCCACCTTTTATTAGCGCCAGGTGCGTTAGCATGGGCGGGATTTCCGGATGCCGATCTGAGTTTCTTAGGGTTCTTGACCTACATCGGCGTTATCGCTGCCCTGGTGCAAATTCTAGAAATGATCTTAGACAAGTACTTCCCTGCGTTATACAACGCATTAGGTATTTTCTTACCTTTAATTACCGTTAACTGCGCTATTTTTGGTGCGGTAGCCTTTATGGTTGAACGTGATTATACCTTCGGTGAGAGCGTCGTGTTCGGTTTAGGAAGTGGTGTAGGTTGGGCTTTAGCGATAACGGTATTAGCCGCAGTTCGTGAGAAGCTGAAATACGCTGATATCCCAGACGGTTTACGCGGTTTAGGTTCTACCTTCTTGGTAGTAGGTTTAATGGGATTAGGCTTTATGTCTTTCTCTGGCGTTCAACTATAAGCAGTAGAGGAATAACACCATGCAAGAGATTTATCTTGGCGTTGGCATGTTCACTGTCGTGGTACTGGCGCTAGTATTTATTATTCTAGCGGCCAAATCAAAACTGGTTGCCAGTGGCGATATCACGATCAGTGTTAACGGTGATCCGAGCAAAGCAATTAAAACAAAAGCAGGCGGTAAGTTATTAAGCGTTTTAGCTGATAACGGTATCTTCTTGTCATCAGCCTGTGGTGGCGGTGGTTCTTGTGGTCAGTGTCGTGTCCATGTACACGAGGGCGGTGGTGAGATTTTACCGACCGAGCTGGGTCACATCACTAAAGGTCAGGCCCGTGAAGGCTGTCGTTTGTCTTGTCAGGTTAATGTTAAAACTGACATGGACATCGAAGTAGAAGCAGAAATCTTCGGTATTAAAAAATGGGATTGCTCGGTTATTTCTAACGATAACAAAGCCACTTTCATTAAAGAACTGAAACTGCAGATCCCTGATGGCGAATCAGTACCTTTCCGTGCGGGTGGTTATATCCAAATTGAAGCGCCTGCGCATCACGTTAAGTATGCAGATTTTGATGTTCCTGCACAATTCCGTGGTGATTGGGAACGTTTCAAATTCTTCACACTGGAGTCAAAAGTGGATGAGCCGACTATTCGTGCTTATTCAATGGCTAACTACCCAGAAGAAGAAGGCATTATCATGCTGAACGTGCGTATTGCTACGCCGCCACCAAATAACCTGACGCTGCCTTGCGGTAAAATGTCATCGTTTATTTGGTCTTTGAAAGAAGGCGACAAAGTAACGATTTCAGGGCCTTTTGGTGAGTTCTATGCCAAAGACACTGAAGCTGAAATGGTCTTCATCGGCGGTGGTGCAGGTATGGCGCCAATGCGTTCACATATCTTTGACCAATTACGCCGCTTAAAAACCAAGCGTAAGATCAGTTTCTGGTACGGTGCGCGTTCGAAGCGCGAAATGTTCTATGTTGAAGATTTCGATATGCTAGCGGCTGAGAACGACAATTTCGAATGGCATGTGGCGTTATCTGATCCACAACCAGAAGATAACTGGACTGGCTATACGGGTTTTATCCATAACGTAATTTATGAAAACTACCTGAAGAACCACAAAGCACCAGAAGACTGTGAATTCTACATGTGTGGTCCACCAATGATGAACAAAGCGGTTATCAATATGCTGAAAGACTTAGGCGTAGAAGATGACAACATTCTATTAGATGACTTTGGTGGTTAATCTAAGCGTGAAGCGGTAAAATAGTAGGGGTGACTTTTAGTCGCCCCTTATTTTTATCAGGAGCAGAACATGCGATTTATTCGCCCCTTGCTAATATTAGTGTTCGTTATATTGGTTGCGGCTTGCCAACCGCAGCAGACCTTTCCAGAATACAAAGTGGAAGGTAAAACGATGGGCACTTATTATGTCGTGAAATTTTACAGTGACAAAGAGCCGGATCTGACCGCGCTGCAAGCCACCTTTGATAGCGAGTTAGAGCTATTAAACGATCTGATGTCGACCTATCGACCAGAATCTGAATTAATGCGCTTTAATCGCCAACAGAGCAGTGAGCCCTTTACCTTATCACCCCGTACGGAACTGGTTATAGCCGAAGCCATTCGTGTCGGGCTTCAAACGCAAGGTGTGCTTGATGTTACCGTGGCGCCATTAGTCGAATTATGGGGCTTTGGTGCACAAGGTCGCATTGAACATGCGCCTGACGAGCAAGCGTTAATAGCCATACGCCAACATGTGGGTATTGATAAAATCAGTTTAAATGGCACTGAGTTACAAAAGAGCGATCCGCGGGTGAGTGTTGATTTGTCGACGATAGCTAAGGGCTATGGTGTCGATCAATTAGCAGAAATCTTATTGGCGCAAGGCATTACCCGCTTTTTGGTGGATATTGGTGGCGAAATGCGTGTAGGTGCAGCAAAACCTAATGGTGACTGGCGAGTGGCCATTGAAAAACCGATCGACCATGAACGTGCGGTACAACGCATTATGGCGGTAAACCAAATCGCGGTAGCCACCTCAGGTGATTATCGTAATTACTTTGAGGAAGACGGTATTCGTTACTCGCATTTAATTGATCCGCGCACGGGTAAACCGATCCAGCATAAAACAGTATCTAGCACTGTGCTGCATGCTTCCGCTATGACGGCAGATGCCTATGCCACAGCGTTAAATGTGATGTCGGCAAGTGAGGCACTGGCGTTTGCTAATCAGCAGCAGCTTGCTGCATTAATTATTGAAAAAACGGATGCCGGTTTTGTGGAACATATATCAGATGCTTTTAAACCTTATTTAACTCAACCTTGAGGTGAACAATGACCATTTTTTTAATGACCTTTGGGTTATTTTTAGTTGTAGTTGTGGCAATGGCCAGCGGTTATTTATTACAGCGTAAGTCACTTGCCGGAAGTTGTGGTGGTTTAGGTGAATTGAACATCGATAAAGCTTGTG
This sequence comes from Alishewanella sp. SMS8, assembly GCF_030737935.1. Classification (NCBI taxonomy): domain Bacteria; kingdom Pseudomonadati; phylum Pseudomonadota; class Gammaproteobacteria; order Alteromonadales; family Alteromonadaceae; genus Alishewanella; species Alishewanella sp. SMS8. The sequence continues at coordinate 956,054 of NZ_JAPJEA010000001.1, read as the reverse complement.
ACTGCGATAAACCTTGTGAGAAAAGACAAAAACGTTTAGAAAAAGAAAAGTTTTGGCAAGATAATAAAATTATCTAAAGTACAGGGCTAGGTCGCTATGCGATCTAGCCCAATCAAGGCTATGCCATGTTCATGACTAGCATACATTGCGTTAACCGAGCTAAATCTGCTTTTTGTCGTCAAAACTGCCTGATCCCTTGTCGCTGACTGCAATGCTGAGTATGCTGTAAGTCCATTGTTATTAACAATTATAATAGGCATAAGCCAGCATGAGGCTTCGGGAAACACTGTTAATCTATATGCTGCCGCTATTGATTTTACCTTTAGCGCTGCTAGGCTATTTGGCATATCACTACAGTAACACCGTCAAACAGCAACAATTGTTTCAGCAGGTTTCACAGCATTTAAACGACCAACAACAATACCTCAATGACTATTTAAGAGTTAATCAGACTAAGCTGTCGTTACTCACCATCTCAAAACGCCTTAATCAGTATTTACAGACGGGCTCCGCCGAAGATAAACAGGCCGTTGATAACTTGTTTCAAGAAGTCGCTGCGCAAGATGAAACGGTACGATCCATCAAGTTGTTGCGGCTAAATGGCGATGAGGATGTGATATACCCACTTCAACAGGTGGTTTCGACGGTACCTAGCCGTTTTAGGAATGAATATTTTTCTTTAGTGCAAGCAATGATCGAAGATCAAACGGTATTTCTCGCGCCACATGGCGCAGATCGTCAATTACAGGTCTTTATTGTGAAAAAGCTTTACCTTGCGGATAGTCGCGCGAATCGGCAAGTGTGGGGTTATATTTTGATGGTACTCGATGCCGAGCCCTTTGCCCAAGTCGCGAATAACCCTGTTTCAGCCAACAGTGTCACTTTATTAGTTAATCGTGCCGCCACCATTGCGTATGCCGCTAATCAATCTTTAATTGGGAGTGCCTTCCCACCCAGTCAATATCGGATCATTCAGCAGAGCATTGACCATACTAATTTTATTGATAGTTTATTGCTGGGCCAACCGAAACTTTTACTCGGTAAAAACTTAGCGGGCTCGTATCAGCTGATCTACGGCGTGGATGCAGACGAGATGTATAGCCAGTTTTTAAACTGGCCATTGCATATATTGTTGTTCGCGTTATTTTGTATCTTCGCAGTGCCTATTCTAATACATCAAATACTGATTTATCAGGTGTTTAACCCGGTAAAACAACTGACGGCAGCCAAAACGGCGGTTGGCCGGGGGAATTTTGCTACATTCCTTGAAATACGTAAGCAAGATGAACTCGGTGATATGTTCGCGGCTTTTAATGTGATGGTGCGCCAGTTACGCGTGTACCGTGAACGCGAAACGATCTATAAACAGCAACTCGAAGATAAGGTATTGCGTCGTACTCAAGATCTCGCCCGGGCCAATAGCGATTTAGCATCAGCTAACCAAGAATTAATTTTAGCGCGTGAAGTGGCCGAGCAAGCCAACCGTTTAAAAAGTGTTTTTTTAGCTAACATGAGCCATGAGATCCGCACACCACTGACCGCGATTATTGGTTTTAGTGAGCAAGCCTTAAATGAAACAGAACAAGCAACCCGTTCGGATTATTTACGGCGCGTGTTGCGCAGTAGCGAACATTTGCTTGGCTTAATCAACGATATTTTGGATTTATCAAAAATTGAAGCTGACAAATTAGAGCTGCAATTAAGCCAGGTCGATTACTTGGCGATGCTTGATGAAATTTATCAGCAGACCAAGGAGCAAGCCCGCCAAAAGAGGCTAGAGTGTCAATTACACATTCAGTTTCCGTTACCGCAAACTCTTTATGTGGACAGCTTGCGTCTTCGACAGGTGTTATTAAATCTCACCAGTAACGCCGTGAAATTTACCCGTAAAGGTAAGATCTTGTTGGCGGTCAGTTATGATGCAGCACATTCGCGGCTGTCGATTAAAATAAAAGACACTGGCATTGGCATGAATAGCGAAGAGCAACAGCGTTTATTCCAGCCGTTTATGCAAGCCGATGCCACCGTTACTCGCGATTTTGGTGGAACGGGTTTAGGCTTGTGTATCTCGAAAAAGCTGATTGAGCAAATGTCGGGTGATATTTTGGTCGAGAGTGTCAAGGGCATTGGCAGTAGCTTTGAATTACTGTTGCCTGTTGCCGACAAAGTGAACCTGATTGAGCAATATGAGGCTGTTGAACCCCTTGCTGAGCCGCTAACCGAGCGTGAAACGCAGTGGCAGCTTAATGCGCTGGTGGCGGAAGATAACCCGGATAACCAACTGCTGCTAGCGTTAATGCTAGATAAAGTGGGAGTGCATCATGAATTGGTCAGTAATGGCCATCAAGCGGTAGAGCGTGCTTTAGCCGGCCGTTTTGATGTGATCTTTATGGATATGCAAATGCCTGTGATGGGTGGTGAAGAGGCCACTCAATTGATCCGACTGGCCGGCGTGAACACCCCCATTATTGCAGTGACGGCTAATGTGATGGCTGAGGATGCCGAGCGTTATCGTCTAGCGGGGTGTCAGGAATTACTTGGCAAGCCTATTGTGCAAAAAGAATTTTTGTCCTTGTTGCGTCGTTATGCTAAAACAACGTCAAGCAAATTACAGGAGTTGGAACAGCATTTAGACCAAGATCCCGCAATGCAAGCGCTAAAAGCGCGTTTTAAAGCGCAGTTGCCGGCGTTATTACAGCAATTTGAGCTAGCTTTGCAGCAGCAGGCTTGGTCTAGCTTAGAGTTTGATGCCCATAGCTTAAAAGGCAGTGCGGGCAGTATGGGGTACCCACAGCTCACCCAACTTGCCGACGCATTAGAAAAAATAGCAAAACAGCAAGATGTGGCTGCGGTGCAAGCTATGTTGCAACAGATGCAGCAGATAATCGAGCAAGCTTAATGTAGTCGCATCGGCTTAAACCGAGGGTGCTCACTATTAAGCCCTATAACGAGTTTTCATTGATTAACCGAGAGACTGCGCAGTATGAGTGCACAACAAGCATTACTGACTATTTTAGATGACAAGATCCGTAATGACCGCTTGGTCTTACCGACCTTGCCAGAAATTGCGTTACGAGTGCGGCAACGAGCCGATGATGCCAGCGTAAGCCTCGCGCAAATGGCAGAAGTTATTTCACAAGATCCCTCTTTGGCAGCCCGGCTGATGAAAGTCGCTAACAGCGCCTTTATGGGGCGTTCAATTAAGGTGAGCACCTTAAACCAAGCAGTTACTCGAATTGGTTTAAGCCAAATTAAAAATATTGCCACCGCGATGGCGGTAGAGCAGTTATTCATATCGCAATATAAACAAGTACAGCAGCATTTAGATAAATTATGGCAAGACAATGTGCAGGTCGCGGCAATCGCGGTGGCTTGCTTAAAAGCCTATCAAACGGTGAATAAGCAATGTACGTTAAGTGCAGATGTGATGACGTTATGTGCGTTAGTGCATAATATTGGGGCACTTGCCGTGATCACCGAAGCCGAACGGCATCCAGAAGTATTTGGGCATCCGATTTTTTTAACCAGTGTGATAGACAAGGCGGCGCCTTATATAAGTGTCAAAGTGTTAAAGGCCTGGGGTTTTGATGACGAGTTGCAGCGCGCAGCCAAAACATGGCGTGTCTGCAAGGCCAGCCCAGAATTAGATTATACTGATTTTATTCGTTTAGCGGCCGTAGCTCGCGGTTTTTACAAATCAACGGAAGAACAACACCAATTGCTAACGCATTATGTTACGCAGCAAGTGGTGTCGGTACCGGAGTTTATGCAACAACCGCAAATTGCCAACCTGTACCAAGACATTCGGCAACTGTTTCAATAAATCTTAACTTTCCGGATGGCTATTCACCTGCTCGCTGATGGCGAGCAGGGCATTGTTGACACTGTCCGCCATCAATAACAAATCAGCATCTAATCGCGCTGGTAAATCATCCCAGCCCAGTTCATCGTTGTGATCAATAACGCTATCTGGGTATTTGACTTGTTTGATACTGCCATCATCAGTGATGGTTAATGAGACACCTTCGGTTTGTTGCAAGCTAATGCGCGTAACCAGTTTATCTTGTAAATGAGTTTGCACTTCATCGGCGCTGAGTAAATGATTACTAAAGCGCACCTTGGCGCCTTCTTCATCGGGCGCTTTTAACTCGACTTCCGCCCCTGGCATAAAGCCCTTGGGTAAATCTTCATGCTTTAACCATTGTTGCAACTGACTATTCAGTTTATGACTGTCTAACCAAGGTAAAGCCGGTAAAGAACCAATGGCTTTGCGCAGTAAAGCCAAGATATCTTCTGCTTTACTCGCACTGCTGCTATTAATTACCAACCAGTTTTGTTGCGCATCATAATAACCTTGAGTCAGCTGAGAGCGACTGAAAGCACGCGGCAGTAAAGTATGGATAAGCTCTTCTTTTAAAGCCTGTTTTTCTTTGCGACTTAACGCGCGGCCTTGTTCTTGCTCGGCAGCATCAATTTTGGGTTGTAATTCTTCATTGATCACGGCAGCAGGCAGGATCTTTTCTTGGCGCTTAATCGCAAAAAACCAGCGGTGCTGCTGTTGATGGCAATATTGTTTAATACTGTTATGCAGAGGATAGCTAAACCCACTTTTCACTGCTTCTTGGCCGGTACAAGGGCTGAACTTAAATTCAGCGAAGGCTTGCTCAAGGCTGGCCAAATCTGTTGTCAGCGGAGCGCTGAGTTTGTAAACCCGAATATTTTTAAACCACATAAAAACCTTACTTCATTTTACAGCAAAGAGTGGCAGTATAACCTGCTTCAAGCGGCGCTATCTATTTAGTTTTTTAGGAAAACAAATATGATAATGCAAGCCTTCGCCCAGTTGGCTGCTGACCTCAATGCTGCCACCTAGCGTTTGGCGTACTAAGTTGTAGATGATATGTGTACCTAAGCCGCTGCCACCCTGATTGCGCTTGGTGGTGAAGAACGGATGAAATAATTGCGCTAACTGATCGGCCGCGAGCCCTTTACCATCATCAGCATAATGGATGTCAATATTGTGTTCGTTGTCTAGCACGGTAATGCGGATCAGCCCATGCTCTCGGTCTTCAAAGCCATGGATCAATGAGTTCATCAACAGGTTGGTAATAATTTGTGAAATGGCACCGGCAGGGCAATCTAGGATAATGTTCTCTTCACAGTTCACCTCAATTTGATACTGGGTTTTCTTAAAATGCGGCTGTAATGAACGAATAATTTCATTCAGATAGTGGCAAAGATTAATGGTGCGGGTGGCTTCACTGGCTTGATCCACGGCGATTTGTTTAAAGCTAGCAATCAGATCGGATGCTCGCGATAAATTTGATTGTAATAAGGCAGTACTTTGTTGTGCTTCTTGTAAGAATTCTTCGAGCATTTTGGGCGTAAGCTGTTTTTGTTGATAAGCGCTGCTCAGTTTGCTGACACGCTCATCTAAAAAGCTGGTGGCCGTAACACAGATCCCGACGGGGGTATTCACTTCATGAGTAATGCCAGCGACTAAACCGCCGAGTGCCGCCATTTTTTCAGATTGCACTAACCGGTCTTGCGCTAAGTTTAAGTTATCAATGGTTTCCTGCAACTCACGTTGTTTTTGCAGTAAGTTACTTTCTGTTTGCACGCGCTGTTCGATCTCTTCACGCAGAGCTTGTTTCTTATGCAGTAATTCTTGTTTTTGTTGTTGCAAATCCATCATCGCTTGACTTAACCCCGAGGTTTTCCGCGCGACTTCTTGTTCTAATAAGAGGTTTTGTTGATCTAATTTATTATGTGATACCAGCAATTGTTGCTGTGTTTGTTTTAATTGGCCTTGATTGTCGCTTAACCGAGCCAGCAGCCGGTTAAACGCATTCGCCATAAAGGATAGTTCAGCGCCTTGGTCTTCGGCGACAATGACTTTGCTGCCATCTAACTGGTCGAGCTCTAAATCTTCAATTTGTTGGCTTAAATCAGCCAAAGGTTCAATCAGATAACGGCGAAACGCCAGTAAAAATAAGATGATTAAAAAAGTGGTTTTTAGCATTGCGTTGGCAATCAGGAAATATAAACCCACTTTGATACGTTCGATAACAATATCGCGGCTGGAAAATAGCGTGACATCGCCCACTTGGCTCGTTCTGCCAGAAAACTCAAAGATTAACGGAAAGGTAAATCCAAAAATACCCGAGCCTTGTTCACTTAAACTGACTTCTTCACTCACCAATTGGTTGCTAAAGCGTTGTTGAATATCAATATAACGGCCAGATTGAGTAATAATGGCGCCGTTATCGTCCCGCACAATAATCCCTTCAATCGTTGGGATGGCTAACAAGCCGTCGGCAATATTCAAGGTTTGTGGGGTGTTGAGCTCCCAAATCGCCCTCGTCAAACTGCCAGCGAAGGTGTTTTGTAAGGTGGTTAGCTCGTTATTAATATAATTTTTGGCGTTGTAATATTCAGCAACGATCTGGCCAACGGTCACCACAAGCGTCAAAATAAAATAGACTGATAAGACTTTTGTCAGCAGCTTTTTTGACAAGCTGGGTTGCTGCATGGTATCACCCTAAGATTGATCATCGTTTTATTGTTATGTATTACTGTTACCATAACGAATAAGCGTAAGATTTAAAATAGTTATAGCAAAATAGTCAGCAATCGGCAGTAAAAAGAGGAATCTGTGTGATCTCGTCGATATTAGTGTCCATGGTACAACATTTACCTGGTGGCGTTCTGTTACTGAATTCGCATTGCCAAATCAGTTACGCCAACAGCTTTATTTACCGATATAGCGAATTGACAGAGCGAGAGCTGGTAGGCAAATCGTTTTTTTCTTTGTTTCCCGAAGTGCCTAAAGCGTGGTTCAATCGGAAAATGCAGAGCGTGTTGACCAGCCAACAAACCGAACAGATTAGCTGGCAACAGCGCTTGTATTTACTCAAGTTTCCTCGCCAACAACACCTGGACCAAACACAAGTGTATATGGCGCAAAATTGCACGCTTATTGCCTTACGTCACCCTCAAACTCACGAACAATTTCTGTGCTTGTGGATCCAAGATGCCAGCGAGCAAGCGCGTTATCACGCTAAATTATTAATGACGCAGCAGCAATTAAAAATTCATGATCGCCAAGATAGTCTTACCGGCTTGATGAATCGGCAATTTTGGCAGCAACAATTACTGTTAGAAATCGCACGAGCCGAGCGCTATGAGCGGCCTTTATCGCTAATGATGTTTGATATTGATCAGTTTAAACACCTTAATGATCAATATGGCCACAAAGCAGCAGATATCTTGTTACAGTCGCTGGCGCGCCATTGTGCAGGGCTATTGCGTGATAATGATCTCTTAGCACGCTTCGGTGGCGCCTCTTTTGCGGTCGTGCTGCCAGATACCACCTTAAATGGGGCAATAGAAGTGGCTAACCGGGTCCGTTTGCAATTATCAGAACAGGCTTTTATCGAGCATGAACCCAAAGTGCGGGTGACAATTAGTGCGGGCGTGAGTTTGCATCAAATGTCGAACAGTGCAGATGAACTGATCTTGCAAGCCGATCAAGCGCTGTATCAAGCCAAACGAGCAGGCCGAAATCAGGTCAGTATTTGGAATACCGCAGCGATAGCCAGTTAAATCAGAAAAAGGATTGACAGACGTCTATAAGTCCGTGCATAGTGTGTTCATGAAAATAAAAATGACAGCACTCACCATGATTATTATCACCACCAACCCTGCGGGGTAGGAGGTCGGCGGTGTGTTGTCTGTAAAAAGGCCCGTGACCTCAAAAGGTTTCGGGTTTTTTTTTGGCCGATAATGGCGATGGGTCTGCGATAGCAAAACAACGAAAGACGACAATGCGCGAGGAGAGAGAGATGAGGGTGCTAAAATTTGGTGGGTCATCGTTGGCGTCAGTTGCCCGCTTCAGTGAAGTGGCAACGATCGTGATGCAACAAGCTACGACGGAACAAGTGTGTTTAGTCTTATCGGCCCCACAAGGGGTGACCAATACGCTGGTAGAATTAACGGATCTGGCTTATTTGGGTGCCGATTTTCAAGCGCTACTGCAACAGTTACAGCAACGTTATCAGCAACTATTGCAAGATGTTGTGGGTATCAGTGCCGCACAGCAACAGGTTGTGCAACAGTTAATTACCCAGCAAATTGAACAATTAAGTTTGCGATTACAGGGTATGAGCCTATTACGCTTCTGTCCCGATCATATCAAGGCGCAAATTCTGGGCTTGGGTGAACAATTTAGCGTGGCGCTGATGACAGCGTTGTTGCAAGCGCGTGGTGCAGATGCCGCATCACTTGACTCCGTAAAATTAGTGAAAAGCCATGGTGATTTCTTAAATGCCACCGCGGATGTGGAAGCGACGGCACAACAATTTCAACAAGCCCTTGCCGGTTTGCCCGCCAGTATCTATGTGTTAGCGGGTTTTGTTTCAAGCAACGCTCAAGGCGAAACGGCTTTATTGGGGCGAAACGGTTCAGATTACTCTGCTGCAGTCGTCGCTGCGGCGATCCGAGCCAGTGCCTGTGAAATCTGGACTGACGTTGATGGTGTTTACAGTGCCGATCCCCGGCAAGTAAAACAGACGCGCTTAATTGATCGTTTGTCGTATGATGAAGCGATGGAGCTATCGTACTTTGGTGCTAAAGTACTGCATCCGAAAACCATCGGCCCCTTAGCGCGAGTGCAAATACCGTGTTATATCAAAAATACGTTGAACCCAAGTGCACCCGGTACCTGTATCGATAACGACGGTGATGGGGAAGCCTTAGTGAAAGGGATCTCAAGCCTAGAGCATTTAGCGTTAATTACTGTTTCCGGCCCTGGCTTGAAAGGTGTCGTTGGCATGGCGAGCCGGGTTTTTGCTTCTATGGCACGCTCTCAAATCTCGGTCAGTTTGATCACACAATCTTCGTCTGAATTCAGTATCAGTTTTTGTGTGCCTCAATTACATTTGCAGGCCGCTAAACGCGCGTTAGAACAAGAATTTGAACTCGAATTACAAACCAAATTATTACGCCCGTTAACCATTCAATCTGATATGGCCATTGTCAGCTTGGTGGGGGATGGCATGCGCCAACATAAAGGCGTTGCCGCGAAGTTCTTTGCCTCTTTAGCGCAAGCCCGAGTAAATGTTGTGGCGATAGCGCAAGACAGCAGTGAGCGTTCAATCTCGGCGGTGGTAGAGCAACGCAGTTGTCAAAGTGCGGTAAAAGTGTGTCATGAAAACTTCTTTAGCCATATCCCGAGTATTGATGTGTTTTTGGTTGGGTGTGGTGTGGTTGGTAGTGAGTTATTGGCTCAGATCCATCGTCAACAAGCGTTTTTGCAACAACGACAAGTGCGCTTAACGGTGTACGGCATTGCCAACAGTAAGCAGCTTTTATTAGCCGGCGATGGCATTGCGTTAGAGTCATGGCAGCAACAATTGCCGGCTGCCAAGCAAACCTTCTCTTTGGCTGAGTTAAATCGTTTTGTGCAAGAACAGCATTTGATTAACCCGGTATTGGTGGATTGCACCAGTTCACAGCAAATTGCCGATCAGTATGCTGATTTTCTGGCGGCAGGTTTTCATGTCGTGACACCCAACAAAAAAGCCAACACGGCCAGTTTAGACTATTATCACAAGCTACGGACCGTTGCCCAGCAACAGCGTCGTCGCTTCTTATATGAAACCACTGTAGGCGCTGGCTTACCGGTCATTGATACTCTGCAAGGTTTAATTAACGCGGGTGATGAACTGTTAGCCTTTGAAGGCATTTTATCCGGTTCACTCTCTTATATTTTTGGTGAGTTAGAAGCGGGTGTTGCTTTATCAACCGTGACGGCCAAAGCCAAGGCGCTGGGCTTTACTGAGCCGGATCCACGTGATGATTTATCGGGTATGGATGTCGCACGTAAGCTGTTAATTATGGCACGGGAATCGGGTTTACAGCTGGATTTAAGTGATGTCGAGGTGGAGTCTGTATTACCTGCCGACTTTGATGCCAGTGGCAGTATCGATGACTTTATGGCGCGTTTACCCAGCCTTGACGAGCATTTTGCAAAGCGCTTAGCCGAAGCCAAAGCAGCAGGGCAGGTGCTACGTTACATTGGTGAAATTCGTGATGGTAAATGTAAGGTGGCCATTAAAGCGTTAGCGGTTGATCATCCCTTAGCAAAAGTGAAAGACGGTGAGAACGCGTTATCGATGTTAAGTCGTTATTACCAACCTATCCCGTTTGTGCTGCGGGGCTATGGTGCCGGAGCCGCAGTGACGTCGGCAGGGGTGTTTAGCGATATCATGCGCACGCTAAGTTGGCAGCAGCAGGTATAAATAATGCAAAAAAACAGTATTAAACGGTATTACGCTCCGGCATCGACCGGTAATTTGTCGGTCGGCTTCGATTTGCTTGGCGCAGCCTTTGCGCCAGTAGATGGCAGTTTGCTGGGCGATGTATTAGATATCTTAGGCGAGGCGGAGTCTTTATCGCTGACCATCAGTGGCCGTTATGTGCATCAATTACCTGCAGGTACCACGGATAATTTAGTAAGCCAAGCCTTTTATGCTTTTGAGGAAGCGTTAGGTAAAACGCTACCTCGCTTGCAATTACACTTACATAAGAATCTACCCGTTGGTAGCGGTTTAGGTTCTAGTGCTTGCTCAATTGTTGTCGCTTTTTATGCATTTAACGATTATTTCGGTCAGCCCTTTAGTCAAACTGAACTGCTACAACTGATGGCCACTGCTGAAGGGGGCGTCAGTGGTAGTGTGCATTATGACAATGTCGCGCCTTCTTATTTTGGTGGCTTGCAATTAATGCTACCGGATAGCCCGGCAATTTGTCGCAGTTTGCCTTGGTTTGCAGACTGGCAAGTGGTGTTATGCTACCCCGGTACCGTGTTATCCACCAAAGCGGCGCGTGAAGTGTTACCAAAACAACTCTCGTTAGCACATAGCATTAAATTTGCAGGTGCCTTAAGTCGCTTTGTTAGCGCCTTATACAGTAGCGACGACGTTGATGCGGCGGCCGCTTTACAAGATCTGGTGGCTGAACCGGCACGTTTGCCGCTATTACCTGAATTAACGGCATTGCGAGCAGCGCTCACTGACGCAGGGGTGTTGCATTTAGGTATTTCTGGCGCAGGGCCAACGTTATTTGCCGTATGTAATAGTAGCGCTGTAGCTGATTTCACGGCTCAATATCTGCAAACCCATTATGCAAAAAATCAAGATGCGCTCACCATAGTGTGTCGTCTGGCGAATACAGGCGCGCGGGCGCTGGAGGAACAAGCATGCAATTAAATAATTTAAAAGTACCTGCAGAGCAGGTCAGTTTTTTACAAGCTGTACGCCAGGGGCTAGGGCAGCAACAAGGGCTGTTTTTCCCGAGCAGTTGGCCCAAATTGGATATTGAGCATTTACTGAGTTTGCCCTTAGTACAGCGCAGTGCGGAGATTTTATCTGCGCTGATTGGTGATGAACTCAGCCCGCAGCAAGTACACCAGATGGTTGCAAAGGCTTTTACCTTTCCGGCACCGCTGGTTGCAGTAAACGAGCAAGTGCATTGCCTAGAGTTATTTCATGGCCCAACGCTAGCTTTTAAAGATTTCGGTGGGCGCTTTATGGCGCAAGCGTTGGCGCAAGCGCAGCAGCAACAACATACTACGATTGTGACTGCCACTTCGGGTGATACTGGGGCTGCCGTGGCGCATGCCTTTTTTAAACAACCGGGTGTGCAGGTGGTGATTTTGTATCCGAAGGGTAAAATCAGCATGCTGCAAGAAAAACTGTTTACTACGTTGGGTGAAAATATTACCACCGTAGCGGTGGAAGGCGATTTTGATCAATGCCAAGCGTTAGTTAAGCAAGTGTTCGATCATAAAGCACTGGTTGCTGAATTTAATATCAACTCGGCTAACTCGATTAATATCAGCCGCTTGTTTGCACAAATTTGTTATTACTTTGAAGCTATGGCACAAGTACCGGTAGATAAACGCTCAGAAGTGGTTATCGCGGTGCCGAGTGGTAACTTTGGTAACCTAACGGCGGGTTTAATTGCCAAAGCTTTGGGGTTACCGATCAAGCGCTTAGTGGCTGCAACTAATCTTAATGATACGGTGCCTCGTTATTGGTTAAATGGCGAATGGCAGCCAAAAGATACCCGTGCAACCTTGTCTAATGCTATGGATGTCAGCGCCCCCAACAATTGGCCGCGGGTTGAAGCATTGCTAGCGCAAGGTGTGATAAGCCGCAGTGATATTGAAGCGACCATGGTTGATGAAGACGATACGCAAGTCGGTATGCGTTTATTGGCGCAAGAAGGTTATTTAAGCGAGCCGCATGCGGCCGTGGCTTATAAAGCGTTAAAGCGTAGTTTACAACCGGGTGAGTTTGGGATCTTCTTAGGTACGGCGCATCCGGCCAAGTTTAAAGAGCAGGTCGAGAATATTCTTGGCAATCCAATCGCGTTACCGGCAATTTTAGCTAAATGTGCCGCTGAACCTGGCTTAAATTTAGAGATCCCTGCTGACTTTAGTGCCTTAGAGCACGTGATTCGGCAAACGGCTGCTCAATAATGCTGTGGGCCGATGTGTTGGCTGCTGAAAAACAGCAGCCTTATTTTTTAGACTTACTGGCTCAGGTTGAACAGGCGCGAGCAAGTGGTAAGGTGATTTATCCACCGAGTAATGAGGTGTTTAATGCGTTTAAATTAACGCCATTAGCACAGCTAAAAGTGGTTATTTTAGGCCAGGATCCCTATCACGGGCCAAATCAAGCACATGGCTTGGCTTTTTCAGTTAGAGCTGGGGTAAAAGTGCCGCCGTCGCTACGTAACATCTACAAAGAGCTGGCACTTGAATATGCTGATTTTTCCGCCACGGATCAAGGCTGTTTACAGCGCTGGGCTGAGCAAGGGGTATTGTTACTGAACACGGTGCTGACTGTGGAAGCGAATAGCCCGAATTCACATCAGAAACTTGGGTGGGAGCTGTTTACCGATTTTGTTATCCAACAAATTTCCGCTCACTCTGAACAGGTGGTGTTTTTATTGTGGGGCAGTCATGCGCAAAAGAAAGCCCGGCTGATTGATGCTCAGCGGCATCATATTTTAACAGCGCCGCATCCTTCGCCCTTATCAGCGCACCGAGGATTTTTCGGATGTGGTCACTTTTTACAGACCAATAGCCTATTAAAAGCGGCGGGTAAGACGCCGATTAATTGGCATGCGATCCTAGCACAGTGATGAAAACAATAGGCCCGCTATAGAGTAGCGGGCCTATTGTTTATAATTCAATGGTATCTAGTTCAGGTTCGATGGTCCAATCTATGTCACAGAGTTCCTTTTTGAGACGTTGACGCTCTTTCAGTTCTTCAATTTCACGCCATTTGCGTTTGACCACACGAGTCTTCGCAGCAGGTCGTTCCAACATATTCAGTAAGTCTTCGAAGCTTTCCATATTACGGCCTCATCTGATGTTGATTTTGTTGTTATTTTCAACAAAGGTTCTACCATATTTTGTTTAAAAATAAAACTAAAAAGTGACAACAAGATGACAAGCTAAAAAAAAGGCTGCGAAAGCAGCCTTTTTACGTTAATCAAATAATAATAAGCTTGGTAAACTTAGTGGTATGCCTAAGGTTTTTGCAAAAAGCGTTTTATTAAGCTGGCGGTTGAGCAATCAAATTGTCCGTCAGCTTGACCACTGATCGCCTGATAAATGGGGCCTGAGAGTTGTTTACCTAACTCGACGCCCCATTGATCAAAGCTGTTCAGCTCCCAAATAGCCCCCTGACAAAACACCTTATGCTCATACATGGCGATTAACGCGCCGAGGTGATAAGGCGATAAAGCATCGAGTAGTAGGGTGTTGCTGGGCTTATTACCCGGCGATACTTTATGTGGCGCCAGCTCTGCCGCGGCCTGTTGTGTCATGCCTGCAGCTAAGCATTCGGCAAGGGCTTCCTCTTCGGTTTTACCCTGCATCAACGCTTGTGTTTGCGCAAAACAATGCGCCGCTAAGCGTTGATGTTGATCCGCTAAGCTGTGGCTTACCTTTAAGGGCAGAATAAAATCAGCCGGTACTTTTAATTGGCTTTGATGTAACAATTGATGATACGCATGTTGGCCATTAGTGCCTGCATCGCCCCAGATCACCGGTGCCGTGGCGTCTTGTAGAGGTTGGCCGCGACGGTCAACCGACTTACCATTACTCTCCATATCCAGTTGTTGCACATAAGAGGGCAATAAACGTAAATAATGACTGTAAGGCAATAAGGCTTGAGCTTGGCAACCAAAACCATTGATGTACCAAATGCCTAGCAATGCCAAAATAACCGGCAAGTTTTCACTAAAGGGGGCATTAAAAAAGTGCTCATCCATGGCGGCAGCACCGGCTAGCAATTCTTTAAAAGCGCTATTGCCGATCATTAATGCAATGGGTAAACCAATGGCAGACCATAATGAATAACGACCACCAACCCAATCCCACATGGGTAAAATATGTTTCTCAATAATGCCAAACTCGGCAGCCGCTTTAACATTAGACGAGGTCGCCCAAAAGTGATGAGCAATGGCGTTACTGTCGGCATCGGCGTCGTTAAACCACTGCCGTAATGCCAAGGCATTTTGTTTGGTTTCTTCGGTGCCAAAAGACTTAGACGCCACCACGACGAGGGTGGTGGCAGGATCGAGTTTTTTGGTAATATCGCTCACCACCGCGCCGTCGATATTACCTGCGAAGTGCAAGTTCACCGGGCTGCAATGATAGGGAGTCAGTGCTTCTACGGCCATCTGTGGGCCTAATAATGAGCCACCAATGCCAACCCAGATTAAATCAGTAATCGGTTTACCTTGATAGCCGATATAACGTTGTGCGTGTAAATCATCAATCAATTGTGCCATTTGCTGCTGACAAGCCGTAATGGCTGCACCAATATCTTCGCCGGCTAGCTGTAAATTGCTCAGATCTTGTTGGCGTAATCGCGTATGCCACACGGTGCGCTGTTCAGTATTATTAATGGCCGCACCGGCTTGCATTTGTTTACTAAGCTGACGAATTTTGCTTTGTGTTGCTAATTGCTGCAAGGCTTGCCAACTTTGCTCGTCTAATAAGTTCTTTGAATAATCTAAATAGATACCACAAGCGCTGGTGCTAAAGCGTTTAGCACGGCCCGGTTCTGCTGCAAATAATTGCCGCAGGGGTTGCTGCTTCGCTGCTAGAGGGCTTAATAAAGCCGAAAGGGTTACCGACATCGCGTCATCTCCTACAAATCAGAGGTTAAAGTTGGGCAGCGAGTAATGCTTCGAGTTTGCGTTGATCCACAGCAAATTTGCGGATCCCTTCAGCCAATTTTTCCGTCGCCATGGCGTCTTCGTTGAGTGCCCAGCGAAAGGCTTCTTCGGTTAATGCTGCCGGTTTCGTTGCTGTGGCGCCGTCATCTTTCAAATGTACGGTTAATTCGCCTTGCTGCTGTTGCAGCTCTTCTAACAAACCTGGGCTGATGGTTAAACGGTCACAGCCGGCAAGCGCCAATACTTCACCAATATTGCGGAAGCTGGCACCCATCACTACTGTGTTGTAACCATGGGTTTTGAAGAAGCGGTAGATCTCGCGTACCGACAAGACACCGGGATCGGTTTCGGCGGTGTACTCTTGTTTGGTATTGGCTTTGTACCAGTCGAGTATACGCCCGACAAAGGGAGAAATCAGGAACACACCGGCTTCGGCACAAGCGCGTGCCTGCGCCATATGGAATAACAGGGTTAAATTACACTGCACGCCTTCTTGCTCAAGCACTTTGGCCGCTTGGATCCCTTCCCAAGTTGAGGCAATTTTAATTAAGATGCGTTCACGACTGACACCGTTTTGCTGGTATAAGGCCACTAATTGCCGTGCCTTGGTTAAGGTTGCATCACGATCAAAGGACAATCTGGCATCAACTTCGGTAGACACGCGGCCAGGGACTAGCTTACTAATAGCCGTGCCAATATCTACCGCAAATTTATCACTGGCTAAGCTTAACTGCGCGTCTTTGTCACTGGTTTGTGCTTTAGCATAGGCAATAGCTGCCGCTAAGATGGGCTTAGCAAAGTCGAGTTGACTAGCATTTAATAATAACGATGGATTGGTGGTGGCATCGACCGGACGAAACTGTTCAATAGCACCTAGATCACCGCTATCAACGACCACGGTGGTGACGGCTTTTAATTGGCTTAGAAGATCATTCATGTTGTTCACTTACCACTTATTAGTTGGAATTAGCTTAAGTATACGTCTAAATGGCTATTCTTGTAATAAAATAACAACAAAATAGCCGTTTGTCTAAAAACAGGGTTAATGTGGGATCTGCCCTTAACGAGGCGGCTCTGCCGTTAGTTGCAGTTTAACGAACGTAAGATGGCTGTCAGCAAAAACCAGATACAGCGGGCGACAGAGTGGTAACGCTGATGCAGATTCCTTTTGCAATCGAGTTAGTAAACAGCATAATGGGCTATATCGTTGTCTGCAAGGTCTGAAACAGCGGCTGTGCAGTATAAACGCTCATTTTGTCAAAATAGGAGCCGTCTTTATGTTGATGGTGGTATCGCCAGCCAAAGATTTAGATTTAACCCCCGTCGCGCGTGAGCTGAGTTTTAGCCAACCTGCTTTATTACAGGATGCCAAAGCATTAGCCACGGTATGTAAGCAGTTAACCCCAGCTGATTTGTCATCGTTAATGCATATTAGTGATAAGTTGGCCGGTTTAAATGCGGCTCGCTTCGCGCAGTGGCAACCCCCGTTTAATGCCGACAATGCGAAAGCTGCGTTATTTATGTTCAATGGTGATGTGTATCAAGGCTTAGCGGCGGATAGTCTGTCGGATGACGAGCTACACTATGCGCAAAACCATTTGCGTATTCTTAGCGGTTTATATGGTGTATTAAGGCCCTTGGATTTGATGCAAGCTTATCGGCTTGAGATGGGCACAAAACTGTCGAATCCGCGCGGTAAAGATTTGTATGCCTTTTGGCAGACCGAAGTGACTAAGGCTTTACAGCAGCAGCTGGCGGCTTTGGGCAGTGATGTATTACTCAATTTAGCCTCACAAGAGTATTTTAAAGCGGTCGATAAAAAACACTTATCAGCACGCATTATTACGCCTGAGTTTCGAGACTATAAAAATGGCCAATATAAAATCATCAGTTTTTATGCCAAAAAAGCGCGTGGCCTGATGGCGCGTTATGTGATCCAGCACGCATTACAGGAACCCACACAATTACAACAATTCGACCTTGATGGTTATTATTTCAGCGATACGTTATCCAGCTTGGATAAACCGGTGTTTTTGCGTGATGCCAGCTGACATTACTTTACTTTTTTGCCGGTATTTTTGTTAACATACCGGCCTGTTTTCAGTTGAGCCAACGCTATGAAATTTCCTGGTCTGCGCAAAATAAAGCATTACTTCCCAGTATCCCAACCTAAACCACAACTGCCCAGTTTTGAAGTGCGGCCGGAGTTGGACACGTATATCGTAGGGCTTGATCAAACTATCGTTGATGTAGTGGCCAGTGTCAGTGATGAGTTTCTCGCGAAACATAATATTCCCAAAGGGTTATCCAATTTAGTCGCACATGAAAAAGCCAACGAGATTTACCATGAGTTGGTGGTGGAGCAAGCGATTTCGGATCATTTTGCCGGTGGCACTATTGGTAATACCATTCATAATTACTCCGTATTAGCCGATGATAAATCGGTGTTGCTCGGCGTGATGTCGGCCAATATCGCGCTGGGTTCGCCAGCCTATCATTATGTGTGTCATACCAGCTCGAAAGTGGATATGAACCGCCTGCAAGGTGTTGCCGGTGATATTGGCCGTGGTATCACGATGATTACGCCCGATGGTGAACGTACTTTTGTTATCGATCCCAGTGATATGGATCAGTTGGCACCTGAGTATATCCCGACTGACATTATTGCAGGTGCCGCAGCATTTGTGGTGAGTGCTTACCCCTTGCGTGCCACTGATCAGCCCATTCAACAAGCTATGCTTAAAGCGTTGTCGGATGCCAGTGAGCAGCAAGTACCGGTTGTGATGAGCTTAGGTACACGGCATTTGGTGGAAGAAAACCGCGAGCAAATCATTGAAACCGTTAGCAAATATGTCAATGTTCTGGCGATGAATGAATTAGAGGCCGAAGCGTTAACCGGCTTTGCTGATCCGCTACGCGCAGCGCAAGCCGCTTTAGAGATCACCGATATGGTGTTGATCACCGCGGGTGCTGAGGGGCTATACTTGTGCGGTTATACTGATGAAAGTATGAAACGTGAAAGTTCTAACCCGATCAAATCGGCCAGCTTAGCAGATTTTAATCGCTTTGAGTTTAGTCGGCCGATGCTGCGGCAAAATTGCCAAGCCCCCTTGAAGGTGTATTCGCACATTGATCCGTATTTAGGCGGTCCAGAGCGCATTAAAAATACCAATGGCGCCGGTGATGGGGCCTTAGCGGCCATATTACACGATATGGCGGCGAATCATTATCATAAACAAGTGCAGCCGTTATCGAGCAAGCACGAAGAGTCATACTTGGCTTATTCATCGTTTGCACAATTATGTAAATACGCCAATCGGGTCAGCTATGAGATTTTAGTACAGAATGCTCCTCGTTTGTCTAAAGGCCTACCTGAGCGCGAAGATAGCTTAGAAGAGGCTTACTGGGAGCGTTAAGGAGCAGCGGTGATCAGGATTAATGCAAATGTTCATGTAGCAGATGATGAGTTGAGTTGGCAATTTGTGCGCTCATCTGGCCCTGGTGGCCAGCATGTAAACAAAGTATCAACGGCAGTGTTGCTGCAGTTTGATATTGCCCACTCCAGCTTACCTGAGATCTACAAAAGCCGTTTGCTGCAATTGTCTGATCACCGTATTACACCCAGCGGCAAAATTTTGATTAAATGTCAACAAAGCCGCAGCCAAGAGCAAAACCGCGAGCTGGCATTATTGCAATTTGTGGAGCTGGTGCACAGTGTCAGTAAAACCCCGAAGAAGCGTTTTGCCACCAAACCGACTTATGGTAGCCAGCAAAAACGTTTACAGCAGAAGAAGCAGCAAGGCCAAACTAAGGCCTTGCGCCGTGATAAAGGTTTTGAGTAGGGCTAGTTAATCGTTACCTAAACGGTAAGCCCGAAAACTGCGGCCCTTGATGCGGCTGTTGTTTAATTGCTGCAAAGCGGCTTTTAAAGCGCTGCGTTTTACCGCCACATAAGCCCGAAAATCCTGCAATTGAATTTTACCAATATCGGCAAAAGCAATCTGATCATCACGGGTGAGCGCACCCACAATATCGGCCGGACGTAATTTTTGTTTTTTACCGCCGTCAATTTCAATGGTTGCCATTAACGGTAATAGCGGCTTGCTATTGCGGGTTTCAGGTAAGGGCTCAGGATTAATCTCTTGGCCCAGCGCCTCTTCAAGTTGGCTAATTTTATTACCGTCTTGCGTGGTATACAGCGTGCAGGCGACCCCTTGCTCGCCGGCACGGCCGGTGCGGCCAATTCTATGGATATGCGTATCGGTATCATGCGCCAGCTCAAAGTTGATCACCAGATCGAGCTTTTCGATATCTAAACCGCGTGCCGCCACATCGGTGGCCACCAACAATTGTAAGCTGCCATTGGCAAATTGCAGCAGTTGTTGTTCGCGTTCGCGCTGCTCTAAATCACCGTGTAAGGCAGCCACACTAAAACCGGCATATTTTAATTGCTCGGCTAAGCTTTGCACTTCTTTACGGGTATTGGCAAAAATAACGCAGCTTTGCGGCGCTTTAGCCAAAATTAAACGTACCGTGGCTTGGCTGCGTTCTTGGTTATGGCTTAGCAAAAAGAATTGCTGATTAATGTTGGCTTTGGTAGCAGGGCTATCAATAATCACTTCTTGGGGTGAGTGTAACAGCTCGTTTGCTAGTTTCTTTACGGCAGGCGCAAAGGTGGCACTAAACAGCAGTTGTTGGCGCTGTGCTGGCATAGCATCGATGATCTGTTGTAAGTCTTCTGCAAAACCCATCTCGAGCATCCGATCGGCTTCATCGAGCACTAACATCGTCAGTTCTTCTAGGTTCAAACGATCATGTTGTAAATGATCTAACACTCGACCCGGTGTGCCCACAATGATGTGCGCACCGTGTTCTAAAGACAAAATTTGTCCTTTGGCCGGAATACCACCACATAAGGTTAATACTTTGATGTTATGGATGCCGCGCGCCAAAGTTCGAATTTCGGTGGCGACTTGTTCAGCCAATTCACGTGTGGGGCATAACACTAAACTTTGTACCCGAAAACGCTTAACGTCTAAATTGCTGAGTAAGCCTAGTGCAAAGGCGGCTGTTTTACCCGAGCCCGTCGCGGCCTGAGCCAGCACATCTTTACCCGCTAAAATTGCTGGTAGGCTTTGTGCCTGCACAGGCGTAGGCTGATGATAATTCAAGCTGGTTAAGGTATCGAGTAAGGCGGGTGAAAGCGCAAAAGCGCTGAAACTAAGTTGAACACTCAAGGGAACTATCCTGCACTAGGCGCAGACCCATTGTCTGCACGTAAAGGGCATAGTGTAGCATAAACAGGCGTTATTTCGCTTGGCTAAGTTCAGCAACGTTGTTGGGTTGCAATTCGTCGGTTAACAGCAGATTTTGTTGGCCAGGTTTAGAGGCATGCGTTTCGCCGAAAAAACTGCCACCCCGTTCGATACACAGATTATCGCTGAACACCACGCCATGTGCTTTGCCTTGAGGCAGTATTTCAACTATATTAGCGGTGATTTGACCATCGAAATAGCCATTTATCATCACCTTGTCAGCGGTGATTTCGCCAACAACTTTACCACTACAGCTGATGATGACAGTACTTTTGCATTCGACGTTACCTTCAAGTTCGCCGTCGATTTGCATATCACTGTTTACTCGGCAGTTGCCGTTAAGGACGCATCCCTCAGCGATGACAGTTGTAATTGTGTGCTTGCCTTGGTTTGCAACATGGTTACCAAAGAATCCCATTTAATACTCCTCTCTTTTTCGAACAACAGGTCGAAATTACCGGAATCCCATTCCATAAAGTGTTGTGGATTAAGTGACCGGTCAAGAAAATGAATTTCATAGTGTAAATGCGGTGCGGTAGAACTGCCGGTATTGCCTGCTTTAGCGATTAATTGGCCTTTGTGGACAAAGGTGCCACTTGCCACATTAAAGTCTGATAAATGAGCGTAAAGCGTGGCAAAACCAAAAGCATGACGTATTTTTAATAAGTTGCCATAACCGCTATTGCTGCGACGCACCACTTCTACCACGCCGTCAGCAGGGGCATAAATTTCGGTGCCTTTCGGTGCTGTGAGATCGATACCATTATGATGCTGGCGCTTGCCTAAAATAGGGTGGGTACGAACGCCATAGCGAGAAGAACGTTTATCAAAATCAAGTGGTGAGCCATTGGGTACCAGCTGCAACATGGCCATCCTTGCACTGGCATTTACGGTGGCGATATCCAGTCGAGCTTCTAAATTTTGGTCGATACCTTGCTCTAAACCTAAATTCTGTTCAATTTCACCCAAACGCTGGCTGACTTGCAGCATCTGATCTTGTTTAAGGGTTAATTCGTGTTCTAGGGTTTCGCGAGCGGCATTTAACTGAGCCAGTTGTTGCTGTAAAGCATTCGTTTGCGAGGTCAGTAGCTGTTGCTCGGTTTTGGTTTGTTCAACCGTATGCAGCAAATAGTTAATCACCGCCGCGGTGATCAGTACTGAAAACAGCACAAGCCATAAGCCAATAACAGCGTTGCGCTTAAATATCTTACCGATACTAAAGTGCTTGGTGCCGTTGATGCTAGAGATAGAAATACTAATACGATCTTTCATCAGCTGGATAATGTGCTCAGTGGCTGAAAAATAACAATGGCTAAAAATATGTGGCTTTGGGGTGGCTGTCAAGCAGTTCATGCGGCGGGTTGCACTACTTCAGAGCAATGATTTTTCAGTTGGCATGTTTGCTTAGGGTCAATAAAAAAACCGCAGCGGTCACTGCGGTTTTTTTTTATCAATGAAATCAATAGGCCTTAGTGTGAAGCATGTCCATCTAAACCATGCACATGGCCGTGTGCCAGTTCTTCCTCTGTCGCATCACGAACTAACACAACTTCAACATCAAAACTGAGTTCAATGCCGGCGAGTGGGTGATTACCATCAACGACGACTTCTTCTTCTGTGACGTCGACAATAATGACTGGCTGTTCACGTCCATCCGGGCCGGATGCGCGAAAACGCATGCCTACTTCTACATCCATACCTTCAAACATGTTTTTCGGTACGGATTGTACTAGTTGATCATGACGCTCGCCGTAAGCATCTGCAGCAGCAATGCTGCTCGTAAATTTATCGCCACTGTTTTTGCCAATCAGTGCTTGTTCCAGACCTGGGATCAATGCACCATGGCCAAACAGGAAGACTAGAGGTTCGCCGCCAGCAGAAGAGTCAAGCTGGTTACCTGCAGTATCTGTTACTGTGTAATGGATGGCGACGACTTTGTCTTGAGAAATGGTCATGCAAACCTCTTAATTTAATGAATAAGGTAGCGGTAGCTGTTGCAGCAAAACGGGCTGCTCAGCACTTAGCCGCAAGGTGTCTGCCGGTGTTATATCATTCGGAAGCAGTGCTAACAACCAAAGTTGGTCATTGATATTCACCGCATTAATGACTTGGCCAATCCGGCGCCAGTTCTGTTCCAGTTGCAGTTCTATTGCTGTACCTGCGACCGGAAGTTCGTTGGTGTTTGCGTGTAAAATGTAACTGGCTCTTTTATTGCCACCGCGGTATTTCAAGCGGGCTACCGTTTCTTGTCCGATATAGCAGCCTTTGGTAAAGCTGATGGCATCAATCGCTTGTAAGTTAAGCATCTGTGGCACAGCTTCGCCAATTAGTGGTTGTTCTAAATAAGCTAACCCTTGCAAAATATGGGCTTTGAGCCAAACCGTTGGGGCAGCCAGTGGCCAATCTGCCGTCATAAGTTGCTGCGCCTGCGTTTGCGGTAGCACCAACATAAAATGCGCCGCAGCTAAGCGTAATAAGCTGCCGTGTTGTCCGTGGCTAACCTGACCGTCTGCCGCGGGCAGACTAAAGCCTAACTGTGTCACAAGTTGCTCTGCTTGCGAACCGCCTAAACCAAACACGGCATAAGGTTCGGTGGTTTGGTCAAAACTTACTTTGGAAAACACGCCAAATTTTTTCAGTTGGGCGGCAGAGGCTTGCAGTTCGTCACGAAAAGCGACCATCAGTAGCGCATCGTCTTTGGCAAACAACTGAAATATCGCCCACATTTTACCTTTAGCATCACAATGTGCGCCGCGTAAAAAAGTGTCCGCCGTTAAGGTTTCAATATCACAGGTCGTTTGCCCTTGTAGATATTTACGGTTATCAGGCCCACTAATAGCCAATACCTGAAAAGCAGGTAAAGGAGCAAGATAAGCATCATGAACCTGAGTAGATAATTGTGCGTATTGTTCTGCAGTTAGCCAAGATGTATGCATAGCGAGCGTTCATTTAAACGTGAATAGTAAATAGATTGGGGCAAGACACAAAAGCTCAACCCCTGATCGCAATATTTGTTAAGATACTGCCAATGTCGCAGAATAATGAGGAGTCTACATGACCGCTTTAATGAGTAAACCAAAACTGCGCTGGGCGTGTCGTCGCGGTATGTTGGAGTTAGATATTTTATTAGCCCCCTTCGTCGACGAAGGGTACGATGCATTAAACGACCAGCAAAAAGCCGATTTTGAACGGCTCTTAGCCTGTGATGATCCGGATTTATTCGCTTGGTTCATGGGACATCAGCACTCAAAAGATGCCTCTATTCAAGCCATGGTTGAGTTAATCGTCAATCGTGTCCGGGTCTAGCTTTTATCTGAGAACCTCGCGTTACCGACGCATTGCGCTACTGGCCATCAGTTTGCTCGGTGGCGCTATCGTCCTCACTTTACCGCTGCAAGGGATCTGGTATTTACCCGCTGCCTTGCTGCTACTAGCGTTTTTTTATCTGATGTTGCAATACTGGGCTGCACCCGGTGTTAGCGGTATTTTACATATTGAGCAAGATGGTGCTTTGCATTGGCAACAAAGCGCTTTACCCGCTGGGCAATTAGCCGCAAATTGTCTGCTCAACCCTTGGTTTGTGCAATTGTTTTGGTATGACGAAATGGGCCAGCAGCAGCGCTGTTATCTGTTTGCCGACCAATTGTCTGCCAGTGATTATCGAGCACTGGCAAGACGGGTACAATTGCAACGCTGGCGCAGCGTTGCTGACGAGGCGCTTTAACGCAGCGGTTGTAAAATACTCGGTTTACTATCACTTAGCATATTTGGGTAATCCAAATTGTAATGTAAACCCCGGCTTTCTTTACGCTGCATGGCACAGCGAATAATAAGCTCGGCTACTTGCACTAAATTACGTAATTCTAATAAATTATTACTAATACGAAAATGACTGTAATAATCGTGGATTTCTTGTTTTAGTAACTCTACGCGATGCAGTGCCCGTTCAAGTCGCTTATCGGTGCGCACAATACCCACATAATCCCACATAAATAACCGCAACTCGTGCCAGTTATGCGTTATCACTACTTCTTCATCCGAATTACTCACTCGACTATCGTCCCAAGCGGGCAACGTTAGGGTAGCTTGAGATTGAGGCAATTGCGTTAAAATATGTCGAGCAGCGGCTTGGGCAAAAACAATACATTCTAATAACGAATTAGACGCCATTCTGTTTGCGCCGTGTAAACCGGTATAGGCCACTTCGCCAATGGCGTATAAATTTTGCAAGTCTGTTTGGCCATGCAAATTGGTCATTACGCCGCCGCAGGTATAGTGCGCAGCAGGGACGACCGGAATGGCCTCTTTGGTAATATCAATACCCACACTGAGGCATTTAGCGTAAATAGTGGGGAAGTGTTCAATAATAAAGTCTTTGTCTTGATGACTAATATCTAAAAACACGGAGTTAGCGCCAAGGCGTTTCATTTCAAAATCGATCGCACGAGCCACAATATCTCGCGGTGCTAACTCTGCACGCTCATCAAAATCAGGCATAAACCGGCTGCCATCGGGGCGCTTTAAATAGGCTCCTTCGCCGCGCATGGCCTCGGTAATTAAAAAATTCGGTGCTGCAGGGTGGTACAAACTGGTTGGGTGAAATTGATTAAATTCCATATTGGCCACCCGACAACCCGCACGCCAAGCCATCGCAATGCCATCGCCACTGGCCACATCAGGATTGCTGGTATACAGATACACTTTACTGGCGCCGCCGGTAGCTAGTGCCACCGCTTTAGCTTGAATGGTCTCAACGCGAGCCAAAAGGTTGTTCCAAACATAAGCACCATAACAACGTGCCGGATCAAGACCGAGTTTTTTGCCGGTAAGCAAATCAATGGCGTTGTAGTTTTCTAACAAACGAATATTTGGGTGGCGTTTAACTTGATCAACCAGGGTGATTTGTACGGCTTTACCGGTGGCGTCGGCTGCATGCAAGATGCGGCGATGACTGTGGCCACCTTCCCGAGTGAGATGGTATTTCATGCTGCCATCAGTATCTTGATACTGATCAAAGGGGACGCCTTGGGCGATTAACCACTCCATCGCTTGCTTAGCGTGTTCTGCGGTAAATTTTACCGCTTCTTCTTCGCACAAACCGGCACCAGCAATCAGGGTGTCATTCACATGCGACGCGATGGTGTCATTTTCGTCAAACACCGCGGCGATCCCGCCCTGCGCGTACAGTGTTGAGCCTTCGCGTAAAGCCCCTTTACTTAAAACAATAACGCTGGCGTGATCCGCCAATTGCAGCGCTAGCGACAAACCCGCCGCGCCACTACCAATAATTAATACGTCACAAAGATATTCATTGGGTTGTGTCATAGGATACACTTAACTCAGTTAGTGGCTTTGGTAAAACAGACTAAAATAACAGGCTGCGGTATAATTTGTTGCGCTATGTTCAGGTTATTCTAGCGTTTTTATAAAAATAAGCAGAACTATTTATTCAGCCTGCAGTCATAGTCAGTACGCTTGACTGGCGCCATTCGTTTACAACACCTAAATAAGTATTACAGGGGTAGGCTCAAGAATGAGCGAGCAAGAATTAGATTGGCAAATTGTCCAGCGTGTACAGCAAGGCGATAAAGCCGCTTTCAATCTGTTGGTAAAAAAATATCAGCATAGGATCGCGAACTTAATCTCACGTTATGTCTCTAACCATGGTGACGTAGCTGATGTCGCTCAAGAAGCCTTTATTAAAGCTTATCGAGCTATCCCCGGTTTTCGTGGTGAGAGTGCGTTTTACACTTGGTTGTATCGAATAGCAGTGAATAGTGCCAAAAATTATCTGGTATCAAACAATCGTAAGCCGCCGGCTAGCGATGTTGATGCCGAGGATGCAGAATACTACGAAGGTAGTGATGCGCTAAAAGAACAAGATTCTCCGGAACATTTATTATTGTCCGAAGAAATTCGCCAAGTGGTGTTTGGTACCATAGAAAAATTACCCGATGAGTTACGTACGGCAATTACGCTACGTGAATTAGAAGGGTTAAGTTACGAAGAGATTGCCGAAGTTATGGAGTGTCCGATAGGTACAGTACGTAGTCGTATTTTCCGGGCGCGCGAAGCCATAGACGCTCAGTTAAAACCCTTAGTGGGTAATACCTAAGCCGATATAGACTATTTGACAGGAAACTTTATGTTGTCAGAAAAGCAAGAATGGCTGTCACAAGCCGCCGATAATCACGCGTTAACTGCCGAGCAACTGTCAGAATTGTTACAGCAGCCTGATTTGCAGGAAACCGTGCAGCGCTATCAGTTGGCTGGTGCCGTGCTTCGAAACGAAGCCGAAAGTGTGTTACCACTGGATTTTGCCGATAACTTGGCCAGTATGTTGGAACAAGAGCCAACTTACCAATTGCAAAACAGCAGCAGTTTATTACAGAAAATGAAAAACGGCTTACGGCAGGCGGCGAATGCCGAATGGTTTAAACCGGCAGCACATGGTGCTATTGCCGCCAGTGTCGCTTTAGTCGCGGTATTTGGTGTGCAGCAATATCAGCAACCGCTCGAACAGCAACTGAGTGCGCCAACGCCTCTGTTACAAACTCGCCCCGTTGCCGGTTTTGCCACGCCAGTGAGTTTAAGTCAAACGTCTGTTGAAAATCGTTTTGAAGCGCAAGAGCAGCAAGCGATGTTAGAGCAACAGCAACGTCTGCAAGCGTTATTACAGGCACACCGTCAGCAAATTCGAGTTTCTGAAACGCAAACGAACAAAACCTCAACACAGGAAAAACGCGAGCAATAATGATGAAATGGCTGTTTGGCATCTGTAGTATAGTCGTGCTGTGTTGTAGTCAGCCGGCAAGTGCCGAAGAAACGGGTTGGGCTTTATTTGATAAAGTGCAGCAGAGTGTTAAACAGCACAATTTTGACGTTTCTTATGTCGTGCTTAAAGGCGGCCAAGCCGAGACCTATCGTTGGTTGCATGGCCGTTCGGGTGATAAAGAAATTGAACATCTGATCCCAATGTACGCCGATGGGGTCGATATCGTTAGACGCAGCGACAAAGTGTATTATTTACTCAGCGAGCGTCCTTCTCTCGTGACCCAAAGCAGCAGTATTAAAGAACTGCCGCCATTATTATTTCAAAGCCCCGAAAAGATTCGCAGCCTATACGATGCGGTCGCTGGCAGCAGTTCGCTGATGGACGGTCGCAGTGCCCAGCTCTTAAGGCTATCTGCTATTGATGATAATCGGCATCATTATTGGCTGTGGGTAGATGTGCAAACCGGCTTTCCGCTGCGCATTGATACCTTGTCTGAACAACATCCCAATAACAAAAACCGTGCTTTAGAGATTTGGCAGGTCACGCATTTACGCATCACTCCTGAACTTCCCGATACCTTAGCGCAATTGCTGGAAATTGAGTTGCCTGCGCTGACACCGCCCGTGGTGGCCAAACCGGCTTCGCAACCGCACCAACTTAGCTGGTTACCGAAGGGTTTTAGCATTAGCGACGATCCATTGTTAGTGCCTCAGTTACAACCTGATGTTCTCAGTTACTGGTTATTGTCAGATGGCTTACATCAAGTGTCGGTTTTTGTGCAGAATAGCCATCAGTTACCCACTCAAGCTTACCGTGATGGCGCCACCACCATTTATGTTCAAGCCGATGCTAAACAGGATGTGACCGTGATTGGACCAATCAGCATTGAAACGGCTAAGCGTTTAGCCGCTGCGGTGCGCTAATGATGAGCCAACTGCCCCATGGTTGAAGAAATTGCCACCGTATTAGCCATTGAATCCGATGGGGTCTGGTTAAACACCACACCGGCTGGGACCTGTCATAGCTGTCATGTCAGTACTGATTGTGGTACTGGCATCGTAGCGCAAACCTTTACACCTCGCCAAAATCGCTTTTTTGTCAAAACTCCGTTACAGCTGTTACCCGGTGAACAAGTGACGATTGGTGTTGCCGAGCAAGGCTTAGTGTTAGCGGCCTTGGCCGTCTATTTATTACCCTTAGTGTTGATGTTAGTGGTGGTGGTGACCATGCAAAGCCTATGGCAACCGGCTGAAGGCTGGTTGATGTTGGGCGCACTGATCGGCGGGGCCAGCGGCTTTGCTTTAGCTCGGCGCTATAATCAGTCTTTGCAAAGCCAGCAAGAGCAAGTGATCATCTTAAACGTACTGCCCAGTATAAAGCTAAACCCTGCAGCGACTGACGCTTAACAACCATAGCAAGCTGCCGCGGGATAGAGTACAATTCGCGCTAATTTTATTAATAACCTGTATGGTTAGTCTTAAGCTATTGGTCATTTACTGACAGCGACGGCGGCCATACGCTTAGTTTCTTGCGGATACCATGCCTAAACTTGAACATATCAGAAATTTCTCAGTTATTGCCCACATTGACCACGGAAAATCTACCTTATCCGATCGCCTGATCCAATATTGTGGCGGTTTAAGTGATCGTGAAATGCAGCAACAAGTGCTGGATTCCATGGATCTGGAGCGTGAACGTGGTATCACCATCAAAGCACAGAGTGTGACGCTGTATTATCCTGCGGATGATGGCAATACTTACCAGCTAAACTTTATCGATACGCCAGGCCACGTAGACTTTACTTATGAAGTGAGCCGTTCGTTAGCTGCCTGTGAAGGCGCGTTATTGGTAGTGGATGCCGGACAAGGGGTAGAGGCACAAACCGTTGCCAACTGCTATACCGCCTTAGACATGAATTTAGAAGTTATCCCGGTACTGAATAAAATCGACTTACCACAGGCAGAGCCGGAGCGGGTAGCTGAAGAAATCGAAGATATTATTGGTATTGAAGCCCTCGGTGCGGTGCAGTGTTCGGCTAAAACCGGTTTGGGTATCAAGGATGTGTTAGAAACCATCGTTAAAAAAATTCCTTGCCCAGAAGGCGAGCCGGATGCCCCGACGCAAGCATTAATTATCGATTCTTGGTTTGACGCCTACCAAGGTGTTGTCTCCTTAGTTCGGGTAAAACACGGCAGTATCAAAACCAAAGACAAAATCAAAGTGATGTCGAGTGGTCAAATCTTTGAAGTAGACAAAGTCGGGGTGTTCAGCCCGAAAGCCACCAATACCGGCGAATTAAAAACCGGTGAAGTAGGCTTTGTGATTGCCGGTATTAAAGAAATTAAGGGCGCCCCAGTGGGTGATACCTTAACCTTGGCAAAAAACAGCGCTGAAAAAGCCTTACCGGGTTTTAAACGGATTAAACCGCAGGTGTATGCGGGTGTTTTCCCGGTGTCCAGCGATGATTATGAAGACTTCCGTGATGCGCTGGCTAAGTTAAGCTTAAATGACTCGTCATTATTTTATGAACCAGAAAACTCAGGCGCTTTAGGCTTTGGCTTTCGGATCGGTTTCCTGGGTATGTTGCACATGGAAATCATTCAAGAGCGGTTGGAGCGGGAATACGATCTGGATCTGATTACAACAGCACCAACGGTAGTGTATGAAGTGGTCACCAAAAATGGCGAGACCATTTTAGTGGATAACCCCAGCGATTTACCTGCGGTAAATGATATTGATGAGATCCGTGAGCCTATCGTTGAAGCGCATATCTTGGTGCCGCAAGAGTATTTAGGTAACGTTATTACCCTTTGTATCGAAAAGCGCGGTACGCAAATTAATATGAGCTACCATGGTCGACAAGTCGCCGTGGTTTACGAACTGCCGATGGCCGAAGTGGTGATGGATTTCTTCGACCGCTTAAAATCGACCAGTCGCGGTTATGCGTCATTGGATTACAGTTTCAAACGTTTCCAAACCTCGAATATGCAGCGGGTTGATATCCTGATTAACGGCGAGCGGGTAGATGCGCTGGCCATCATCAGTCATATCGATTTTGCACAAGGCCGAGGCCGGCAGTTAGCGGAAAAGCTAAAAGAGCTGATCCCACGGCAGATGTTCGATATTGCCATTCAAGCAGCTATTGGTAACCATGTTATTGCTCGTACTACGGTAAAACAATTACGCAAAAACGTATTAGCGAAATGTTATGGTGGCGATATTAGCCGGAAGAAAAAGCTGTTACAAAAGCAAAAAGACGGTAAAAAACGGATGAAACAAGTGGGTAATGTGGAAGTGCCACAAGAAGCCTTCTTGGCCATTTTAAAAGTGGGTAAATAAACCCCGATCGCATGATTAAGGAAGCTTAATGGCTGGTTATTTTGCAATATTTTTGGTGTTACTGACGTTAGCATGTACCGTTACTTGGTTATTAGAGCGGTTTTTACTCGCGCCGAAGCGGCAGCAAAAATTAGCTTTTGCCAATGCCCAATCGAAGTCGGTATTGCCAGAACAGGTTCAGCAAGACTTTTTAAAACAGCCGGCTATTGTTGAAACCGCTATTTCAATTTTACCGGTGGTTGCGGGCATCACCTTGTTACGCTCGTTTTTATACGAGCCGTTTCAAATTCCGTCAGGATCGATGATGCCGACTTTATTGGTCGGTGACTTTATTTTGGTAGAAAAGTTTTCTTATGATGTGAAAGATCCGGTTTGGCGCAAAACCCTGTGGTCAAACAATCAGCCTGAACGTGGAGATGTTGCGGTATTTAAATATCCGCCTAATCCACGTTTAGACTATATCAAGCGGGTTGTGGGTTTGCCTGGCGATCGCATTGTGTATAAGCAAAAGCAATTGTATATCCAACGCGCTTGTAGCGAAGGTCAAACCAGCGGCTGCGGCAATTTAGAAATGATCCCGTTAACCTTTCAAGCCGAAGCCGAGTTCTTTATGGGGCCGTTACCACAACGCCGATATGAAGAAACGCTGGGGCAGGTAACGCACAATATTTTGCAAACCCCGATGCTGCCAGACAATCTACAAGATTTCTATCGTCAGCCAGGTACGGGTATTGATGAGTTTGTTGTACCTGCAGGCCACTATTTTGTACTAGGCGATAATCGCGACAACAGTGTTGATAGTCGGTTTTGGGGCTTTGTGCCTGCCGATAACATGGTTGGTAAAGCGGTATTTGTCTGGATGAGTTTTGAATTTAGCGAAGACCCGAATAGCTGGTTACCGCGTTGGGTTCCGGTCGGTGTACGTTTTGCACGACTAGGACCGATCCATTAAGAGTGTTTTATGCATAAACCGTTAGCACCGCTGATGCGCAAATTAAGTTATGAGTTTCAGCAACCCGCCTTATTGGAGCAGGCGCTGACCCACCGCAGTTGTAAAGGACAACATAACGAGCGGTTAGAATTTCTAGGTGATGCCTTACTGGGTCTGGTCATTGCGGAAGCGTTATTTGAGCGTTTTCCAGAGACCCGCGAAGGCGATTTAACACGCATGCGCTCGGCGCTGGTAAAAGGGGTCACCTTAGCCTCTATTGCCCAAGAATTAGGCTTATCTGAGTTTTTACGTTTAGGGCCAGGTGAGTTAAAAAGTGGTGGTTTTCGTCGAGAATCGATTTTAGCGGATGCGCTAGAAGCGATTATTGGGGCAATTTATTTAGATAGCGGTATGGCAGCGTGTAAAGCGCAAATCATGTTGTGGTTTGCACAGCGTTTACAAGAGATTACCCCAGGCCAGCAAAAAGACTCGAAAACCCTGCTGCAAGAATATTTACAAGGGTTACGTAAACCCTTGCCTACCTACGATGTGATTGCCACCGTGGGTGAGGCTCATCAGCAAACTTTCACTGTGCGTTGCACCGTGCCAGGCATGCCCCCGATTAATGCGACCGGTTCATCTCGGCGCAAAGCTGAGCAGGATGCGGCTCAGTTGGCTTTGGAACAAATTAAACATGACAGATAAGCAACAGCCCGACGCAGCAACGACTTTTGCCGGTTTGGTGGCCATAGTTGGGCGGCCGAATGTCGGTAAATCGACCCTGTTAAATAAATTAGTGGGTCAGAAAGTCAGTATTACCTCAAAAAAGCCACAAACAACACGTCATCGTATTGTCGGTATCGATACTCAAGAGCAGTATCAAACCGTCTATGTCGATACCCCAGGCCTGCATATTGAAGAAAAACGCGCGATTAACCGCCTGATGAACAAAGCGGCTTCGTCATCAATTCAAGACGTAGAGTGTGTGATTTTTGTGGTTGAAGGCACGCGTTGGCACGATGACGATCAAATGGTGCTGAACAAACTGATCGCGGCCAATAAACCGGTAGTGTTAGTAGTGAATAAAGTCGATTTGTATAAAGACAAATCAGATTTATTACCGCATCTACAGTGGTTGGGTAGCCAGTTACCGTTTTTAGACGTGGTGCCGTTATCTGCTGAAACCGGCGATAATGTTGAAGCTCTTCGTAAAGTGATACAACGCCAGTTGCCGCCTTGCGAATTCTTTTTCCCAGAAGATTATATTACCGATCGCTCGCAGCGTTTTATGGCAGCAGAAATCGTCCGTGAAAAACTGATGCGCTTTCTCGGTGATGAATTACCTTATGCCGTTACGGTGGAGATCGAGCGCTTTAAATGGGAAGAAAAACACTTTCATATTGCAGCGTTAGTACTGGTTGAGCGCGAAAGTCAGAAGCGAATGGTCATTGGTAACAAAGGCGAGCGGATCAAGCAAATTGCCACCGAAGCCCGGCTAGATATGGCGGACATGTTGGATGCGCCGGTGTTTTTGCAAGTCTGGGTTAAAGTGAAATCGGGTTGGGCAGATGATGAGCGAGCGCTGCGCAGCTTAGGTTACGGCGAAGATTAAGCTCGCCAATGGACGCTAAGCTCTGGCCTGCCTATATTTTGCATAGCCGTCCCTTTCAGGAAGATAAACTTTTATTGTCACTGTTGTTACCTGAGCAAGGGCGCATTAGCGCTGTTGCGCGGCGACGCAGTGGCAAACAGCATCACGCACTCCAACCTTTTCAGTTGTTCTCGGTCAGTTTAACCGGTCGCAGTGACTTAAAAACGGTAAAACAGCTCGAAGAGAGCAGTGCCGCCAGCCAATTAAGCGGTAAGGTCCTGTTCAGTGGTCTGTATCTCAATGAATTGATATGTCGTATATGGCCTGCTGATCAGCCATCAGATAACTTATTTGCTTTATATCAACAGGCATTAGCCGCGCTAGTGCAGGTACAACAACAAGCAACGGGTTTAGAAAGTGCGTTGCGCCAATTTGAATTGGCCTTATTAGACGAATTAGGCGTATTACCTGACTGGTCATCTGACTGCTATGATCGACCTTTGCAAGCCGATCAGCAATATAGTTACGTGCCAGAGCAAGGCTTGGTGCCCGTGCAGCAAGGCTGGCCTGGTGCTATGTTGCTAGCGCTGGCCGCAGAGCAATGGCATGTTGTTGGGCTATTACCTGTGGCTAAGCAACTGACTCGACAATTACTGGCCCCGTTACTGGGCAATAAACCTTTAGCCAGCAGGGCATTATTTACTTCGTCCGATAAGGCGTAACCCAAAGAGTGGAGAGAAAAATGACGGCAATTTATTTGGGTGTCAATATTGATCACGTGGCAACAGTGCGTAATGCACGTGGCACTTATTATCCCGAGCCAGTGCACGCGGCAATGATGGCCGAGCAAGCCGGTGCGGATGGGATTACCGTGCATTTGCGCGAAGACCGCCGCCATATAATTGATCGCGATGTGTTTATTTTACGCGAGACCATCGCAACAAGGCTCAATTTCGAAATGGCACTGACAGATGAAATGCTGGGCATTGCGGCTAAACTGAAACCGCATTTTTGCTGTCTAGTCCCAGAAAAGCGTGAAGAATTGACCACCGAAGGCGGTTTAGAAGTTGCCGGTAAATTAAGCCAAATGCGTGATGCTGTGGCGCAACTTGCCGCAGATAATATTTTGGTATCACTGTTTATTGATGCCGATAAAAAACAAATTGCTGCCGCAGCCGAAGTCGGCGCACCCTTTATCGAGATCCACACGGGTAAGTATGCCGAAGCCAAGCATCCCGCCGAGCAGTTAGCCGAACTAAAGCGCATTCAAGAGGCTGCAACCTATGCGGCTTCTTTGGGGTTAACGGTCAATGCGGGCCATGGTTTGCATTATCATAACGTACAGCCTATTGCGGCTATCCCTGAAATGTACGAGCTTAATATTGGTCATGCCATTATTGCCCGCGCCATTTTTAGCGGTTTAGGCCCAGCAGTAAGCGAAATGAAACGGCTGATGGTGGAGGCACGTCGTTAATGGCGATCCGCGGCCTAGGTACTGATATTGTGGCGATTGAACGCATTGCCCGTAGTTTGCAGCAGACCCCTCGATTAGTGCTGCGGGTGTTAACCCCGTTTGAGCAACAGCAATATCAAAATCATCGGCAACCCGAGCGTTACTTTGCAAAACGTTTTGCCGCGAAAGAAGCCGCGGCAAAAGCTTTGGGTACCGGTATTGGTCGCGGCATTTCATTTCAACATTTTGAGATCCGTAATGATATCTGGGGCAAGCCTGAGTTAACCTTAACCGAGCAAGCCGCTGAGTTAGCTGCCGAGAAGGGCGTTACCGCAGTTTGGCTCAGTATTAGTGATGAGCAGGCTTATGCTTGTGCCACGGTCATCTTAGAATCTTAACCTCAGGGCTCTGGCATCGACGGATCAATGCCATAGAGCAGTTGGATAACATCGTCTAACTCTGATAACTCCGGCTCTAATAGCTTGATATTGGCGCCGCGTTTTAACTGTGTTTCAAGGGCTTCCAGTAGATTTTTTAACCTGGGCACACCGGTATAACAACATCCACCATGCAGTTTGTGTAAGGCATGCAGCAGCATTTGTTGGTCATTGTCTCTAATCGCTTGGTTAATTTGTTTTTCAGACTGCGGTAAGCTTTTTAACAACATCAGCAGCATCTCTTGCGCTAATTCCGGTTTACCTGCCGCCCGTTGTAACGCCATGGGCCAATCGATTAAAGGCACCACTTGTAAGGTTTGTTGCTGGGGATCTTGATGTTTTTGCAGCTGACAATACTCTTGCAAGGTAAACAACAGCATTTTGTCATCTAACGGTTTGGTTAAAAATTCATTAAAGCCGGCATTGATTAAGCGTGTACGCTCGCCATCCATCGCATGTGCGGTCACAGCAATAATCGGTGTACGCTCATTTAACGAGCTTTGTCGAATGCGTTGACACGCCGTGATGCCATCCATCACCGGCATATTAATGTCCATAAAGATAATATCGTAGGCATGCTGCGTCGATTTCTGCCACGCGGCGGCACCATCACGAGCCGAATCCAGAACATGCACATGCTCACGTAAAAGCGTATTAATCAGTTTTAGATTGGCTTCGTTATCGTCGACCGTTAACACTTTTAAGCCTGGCGATAGCATCTCTTCACTTTGGCCATTGGCTTGAGCAATGTCGGTATAGGGCTGAGCTAAGGTTAAAGCTAATTTGCGCATATGAGCCGGCTTGGGTAAACAAGCGCTGGCGCCTGAGCTGAGCAATACCTCACGCAAGTTGGGTGATAAGGTATTCACCAACAAATAGACATGCTGACAGTGTGCTTTAATGCGCTGCACCAGCGTAATAATTTCATTAACTTGATTAATCGCAACGGCACGGCCTAATAAGCCGATATCATAAGCCTTAGTCTTACTGAGCGCTTGTTGCAGTTGCGCTTTGGTGGCGCAGGCCGTAACCACCATTCCCCAGCTGCTCAACAGTTGTAAGGTGGCCTCGCGTGAATATTGCTGTGGTTCAAAATACAAAACGGTTTTTTCAGCCAGCAACTC
The DNA here is from genome assembly GCF_030737935.1 of Alishewanella sp. SMS8. Taxonomy (NCBI): domain Bacteria; kingdom Pseudomonadati; phylum Pseudomonadota; class Gammaproteobacteria; order Alteromonadales; family Alteromonadaceae; genus Alishewanella; species Alishewanella sp. SMS8. Next base: position 919,828 of record NZ_JAPJEA010000001.1, on the reverse strand, counting down.
TAGTGGTAACGCTTCGGCAACCGATAATTGATGGCGTTGGCACTTAATGGTAAACCAAAAAGTTGACCCCTCGGCTAACTTGCTTTCAAAGCCAATAGTACCTTGCATGGCTAGCACTAACCGTTTCGAGATAAGCAAGCCTAAGCCAGAGCCGGTTTGTTGGTCGCTTTGCTCAAGGGGTGTGACGCCATCAAATAAATGACGTTTTTTATCTTCACTGATGCCACGACCGGTATCTTTAACCGAAATTTGTAGCTGAATTTGTTCATCATTCAAACTGGTGGCTTTAACCCGAATGATGATACTGCCATGCTCAGTAAATTTAATGGCATTACCGGCAATATTCATCAATACCTGAGTTAATCGGGCCGGATCGGCTACCACGGCATCAGGGCAATCTGGCTCGACCAATAGCACCAACTCTAATTGCTTATCAAAGGCGTTGCTGACTAATAATTCTATGGTATCGTTTAGCACGTCGCGCAGTGAAAACGGTTCAGGATTAATCGACATACGGCCTTCTTCTAACCGCGAAAAATCCAAAACATCATTGACCAAATTCAATAAGCTATTCGCTGACTTCTGGATAGTTTGTAGATAGTCACTTTGATGGTGAGTCAGCGGGGTTTTTAATAATTGCCGGGTAAAGCCAATGACGGCGTTTAACGGGGTGCGTAATTCATGGCTCATTTTGGCTAAAAAATCAGACTTTTGTCGGTTGTCTTCTAGCGCTTTGCGTTTCGCAAAATCCAACTGGATGTTTTGGATCTCCAGTTGCTCCATGCTCAGTCGTAAATCGCTAGTTACTTGTTCGATATTTTGCTGCATTTCTTGCTCTAGCCGAGACAGGTGTTCGGCTAATTTCAATAAGCCTTGTTGAAAATTATCAAACTCTCTAACACCTAGCAAATAAGGCCGCAGTCGATATTGACCATCCATCAATTGCTGCATTTGCCGTTTCAGGCGTTGCAGTTCAGGTTGCAGTTTTTGAATTAAAAATAGGGTTAAACCCAGTGCGAGCAGCAAGACTAAAGCAATTAAAGCGCCGCTTTGCAGCACCCCTAATTGTTGCTGTAATAAAATATGTTGTTGGTCAAACTGTAATAGCAAATAGCCAGGGTCTTCTGCCAGTAAATTGTTATCGCGCAATAATGGCTGATAGACAATTAATTGTGGTTGGGACGAATAAAAGCGGATTTGCGAAGGCTTAGTGGCTTGTTGATGCACCGCATGAGTAGATAAATCTTGTTGGCTATTGCTGGTGAGTAATAAACGGCCCTCAGCATCAAATAACGAAATACTGGTAATCAAGGGGGCATTTAAACGATGAGCATGTTCCAGCAAAGGCAGAACGGTTTTTAGTGACTGTTGTTGTAACAGGGGTTGGCTGCTAATTGCCAACATCAGGGCGACATTGGCAGCACGCTCATGCAAGTGTAATTCACTGGCCTGTTGTTGCCGGTGGTTAAAATAGCTAGCCAGCAGTATACCCACCAGCAAGCTGGGTAGCACACTACAAAGAATTAACCAAAAACGTAGACCAATTTTTTTCATCAGGGCACGGCACTTGTTACAATTAAGCTCAGCCATGTCATAATGACACATGATCCTTTAAATGCCTATAAGACCTGCATCGAATGGTAACGCTCTATAAACCGAAACAAAAATCGCAACACCTTGGTCAGCAAGTAAAATTGCAAGTGGAATCGACCGATTATGAAGTCAATGGTATTGGTCGTTGGCAACAGAAAATTGCTTTTGTCAGCGGTGCTTTAGCAGGCGAACAGGTGCTTGCTAAGGTGACTGAAGATAAAGCGCATTTTATTAAAGCGCGCGTTGAGCGGGTACTTAAAGCCAGCCCTTTGCGAGTGACGCCTTTTTGCCCGCATTATCAGTTATGTGGTGGCTGTCAATTGCAGCATGTGGCCAGTGCCGAGCAAGCACGATTAAAACAACAAGGTGTAGATGAATTAATCCGTCATCAAACCGGTTTAGGCGAGTTGCCATGGCAGCCATTGTTAACGGGGCCCGATCAAGGTTATCGGCGTAAAGCGCGAATTGGTGTCTGGTTTGATCGTAAACGCAAGCAGCTAACGGTTGGCTTTCGAGAAAGTGCCAGCAAAACCCTCACGCCCATTAATACCTGTGCTGTACTGCAGCCGCAGTTACAGCCTATTTTTGCAGTATTACAACAGGTTGTACCACAATTATCAGAGCCGAGTGCGATCACGCATGTTGAAGTGATTGCCGCTGAGCAGCAAGTGTTTTTAATTGTGAGGCACACAAAGCCATTGACCACCGCTGAGCAACAATTATTTGTTACGGCGTGGCCTGAAGCGGTTTGGCTGGGTGAAGCCGAAGCAGTGCAGTTAACAAACTGGCAGCCTAATGCGCCGAGTCCGCGTTATCGGTTAAGCGAGCAAGGTTTAGAGTTGGCCTTTGCCGCAACTGATTTTATTCAAGTCAATCCGCAATTAAATCAGCAAATGGTGTCATTAGCGCTACAATGGTTGCAGCCGCATGCTGAGGATAATATTCTTGATTTGTATGCAGGTATGGGTAATTTTAGTTTAGCCTTGGCGCAGCGCGCTAAATTGGTGCATGGTGTTGAAGGGCTTGCCACTATGGTGCAGCAAGCCACGGCGAATGCCCAACTTAATGGCATTACAAACGCCCAGTTTTGGCAAGCCGATTTGCATTTAGCTTGGGGTAAAACTGACTGGAATAACCCGATTTACCAGAAGATCGTGCTTGATCCTGCCCGAGCCGGTGCCGAAGGCGCGATGCCACAGCTGGTTAAGCTAAAACCGGCACAGATATTGTACATATCGTGCAATGCCGCGACCTTTGCGCGCGATGCAAAAGTGTTGTTACAGTCGGGTTATCAGTTGCAAAAGATTGCTGGCATCGATATGTTTCCCCACACGAGTCATCTGGAATTGATGGCGTTGTTCAGTCGTTAGCCAATCTGGCTGACTTTCGTGACGTGCAATAAGCTGGAACGACTTATTTTAATGAGGACAAAGCATGGTTAGGGTGCGCCAGTCACACAGCAGTGGCTACCATGGTGGTGAGACAGTCGAATGGCTGTGCTCACTGGGGCTGTCTGAAAAAAGGATTGGTGCATTATTAGAATGTGCAGCCTGGCTAAAACAGCAACAACTAGACGACGATGTGCTAGAGGTGCGAACCGGCTGGGAAATGGTAGAGATTTTGGCTGATCTTAAAATGGATCAGGACTCACTGCTTGCCTCCTTGTTATTTCCTGCTTTTGAGGCGGGCCTGCTGGAATTGGCGCAGATTGAAGCCAATTTTTCTGCTCCGGTGGCCTTGCTGCTGTCTGCAGTGCAACAAATGGAAGCGATCCGCACTATCCCAACCAGCGTTAAGCAAGGTGCGGATGGCCAACAAGCGGATAACTTACGGCGCATGTTGCTAGCCATGGTAGAAGATGTGCGCGCGGTGGTGATTAAATTAGCGGCACAAATTTGCTATCTGCGTGATGTGAAAGATGCCGATGAAGAAACGCGCGTTCTCGCGGCGAAAGAAACCAATGCCATTTTTGCCCCCTTAGCCAACCGTTTAGGTATTGGCCAATTAAAATGGGAACTTGAGGATCTGGCGTTTCGCTATTTGCATCCGACCACCTACAAACAGGTGGCCAGTTTACTGGAAGAACGGCGCTTAGATCGCGAACAATATATGCAAGATTTTGTGGCTGCGGTTCGGCAAAAAATGCTCGACGCGCAAGTGCAAGCCGAAGTTTACGGGCGGCCGAAACACATTTTTAGCATTTGGAAGAAAATGCAGAAAAAGCAACTGTCTTTCGAACAGTTGTATGACATCAGAGCGGTTCGGATTGTGACCGAGCGTGTGCAAGATTGCTATGCGTCTTTGGGTTTAGTGCACACCAATTGGCGACATTTACCCAAAGAGTTCGACGATTACATCGCCACGCCAAAACAAAATGGTTATCAATCCATTCATACCGTGGTGCTAGGCCCACAAGGGCGGCCGATCGAGATCCAGATCCGTACACGGCAAATGCATGAAGATGCCGAGTTGGGTGTCGCGGCGCATTGGCGTTACAAAGAGGGCGGTGCGGCCAGCAAAACCGTGGCGAACGATGAAAAAATTAGCTGGTTACGTAAGTTACTGCAATGGCAGGAAGATTTAGCCGATGGCACCGACTTGGCTGAAGAGTTGCGTACTCAGGTTATTGAAGATCGCGTTTATGTCTTTACGCCCAAAGGCGATATTGTTGATTTACCGATGGGCTCGACACCGTTAGATTTTGCTTACTATGTACATTCTAATGTTGGACATCGTTGTATCGGCGCGAAAATTTCTGGGCGCATCGTGCCTTTTACCTACCAATTAAAAACCGGTGATCAGGTCGAAATTCTTACAGGGCGCGAGCCTAACCCCAGCCGTGATTGGCTAAATCCTAATTTAGGCTATTTAAAATCAAGCCGGGCACGCTCTAAGGTGCAATATTGGTTCCGCTTACAAGATCGTGATAAGAATTTGTCAGCCGGTCGCGAGTTACTCGATGCTGAATTGAATCGGTTAAACCTGCTGATTGAAGCACCAACCAAGGTGTTGCAACGCTTTAATGTCAATAGCATGGACGAGCTATTAGTAGGCATTGGCGGTGGTGAAATCAAAGTGACACAAGTGGTCCACTTTATTCAAAGCCAAAGCCCAAATCATGAATTACCCGAGATTGATCCGCGTTTAAAAACCAAACCGCTACCCACTAATAAAGTGAAAAGTGATGTGGTGGTGCAAGGTGTTGGTAATTTGCTAACACATATGGCGGGTTGTTGTCAGCCGTTACCAGGCGATGCCATTATTGGCTATATCACTCAAGGTCGCGGTATTGCGATTCACCGTGATGATTGCGATCAGTTCAAAACCTTATTGGATTCACATCCAGAGCGTGTGGTCGATGCAACTTGGGGTGACAAGTATGCCTCTGGTTACGAAGTCGACATTCGGATTGTGGCGAATGATCGTAATGGCTTGTTACGCGATATCACCAGTATCTTGGCCAATGAAAAAGCCAACGTGACCAGTATGAGTAGTAGTTCGGATATTAAAGCGCAAACCGCGGTGATTAATATGACGATGGAACTGTACAACCTGGACTCATTAAATAAACTGCTGAGTAAAATTAGCCAAATAGACGATGTGATTGAAGCAAAACGCTTTCATCATTAAGCCGTTAAGTATAAGAAGAGTTAGCCGTGTCTGAACCCATCTCACGCTTGTTAAGCATCATGTCGGCATTGCGCGATCCTGTCAGCGGCTGTCCGTGGGATCTGAAACAAAGCTATGCCAGCATTGTGCCTTACACTTTAGAAGAGGCCTATGAAGTGGCTGATGCCATCGCGCGTGATAGCTTTGATGAGCTGAAAGATGAATTAGGCGATCTGCTGTTTCAAGTGGTGTTTTATGCCCAGTTAGCTAAAGAAGAAGGCCGCTTTCAGTTTGAAGATTGTGTCACGGCCATTTGCGATAAATTAGAGCGTCGCCATCCGCATGTGTTTGGTAATCTCAGGGCTGAAGATGCCGACACCGTGCTGAAAAATTGGGAAGCCCTGAAAAGCACGGAGCGTAAAGAGAGTGGGCAGCACAGTGTGCTGGATAATATTCCGCAAGCGATGCCAGCATTAAGCCGTGCTTATAAACTGCAAAAACGCTGTGCTAATGTCGGTTTTGATTGGCCGGATGTTAGCGGCTGCTGGAATAAAGTCAAAGAAGAGATTTTAGAAGTTGAACAAACCGCCCCGGGCAGTGCCGAGCTTACTGAAGAACTCGGCGATTTAATGTTTGCGCTAGTGAATGTGGTGCGTAAGCATAAACTGGATCCCGAAGCGGTATTACGTGCGGCGAACAGTAAGTTTGAAAAGCGCTTTCGCGCGGTCGAGCTGACGCTTGCCGAGCAAGGCCGCAGTACTGAACAGGCCACTTTGGACGAAATGGAACAGATTTGGCAGCAGGTAAAGCGCCAACCGTCATAATGGCGGCACAGTGGCATGCACACGGCAGTATTGACAGCGCTTAACTACCGGCTTTGAGTAAAGGGTTATGCAGATCGCTTGTTGCATTGCGACTTGCTGGTCTTACCTGTTTTACGTCGTGCAATTATTTAACGACTAACACAGCTTTAGATTGAGCCGCTGTTCGGCCTTTGCTATACTTTCCTCCCGTCCTGATACCAAACATTTTAAGCCCTTGTTTTAACAGCAACCGATAGTTTTATCGGTGCTAAATGCTTTTTTTGTTTGGCGAAATCTTCTATTACTGCGTTTCTGGGGTCTTATGGCGACACGATATATTTTTGTGACGGGTGGGGTTGTCTCATCTCTAGGTAAAGGCATTGCTGCGGCATCGCTGGCGGCAATTCTGGAAGCGCGTGGTTTAAATGTCACTCTGCTGAAATTGGATCCTTACATTAACGTCGATCCCGGCACGATGAGCCCAATCCAACATGGTGAAGTTTTCGTTACCGAAGACGGTGCGGAAACAGATCTGGATTTGGGGCACTACGAGCGCTTTATTCGCACTAAAATGACGAAGTTAAATAACTTTACGCAAGGCCGCATCTACGCTGACGTATTGCGCCGTGAGCGTCGTGGTGACTATTTAGGTGCCACCATTCAAGTTATTCCGCATATCACTAACGAAATTAAAAACCGCGTGGTTGCCGGTGCCGATGGCTATGATATTGCCATTGTCGAAATTGGCGGTACGGTCGGTGATATTGAATCGCTACCTTTTTTAGAAGCTATTCGTCAGCTGGGTACTGAAGTGGGCCGTGAGCGCACTTTGTTTATGCATTTAACCTTGGTGCCTTACTTAGGCACGGCTGGCGAGATCAAAACCAAGCCAACTCAACACTCGGTAAAAGAGCTGCGTTCTATCGGTATTCAACCTGATATTCTGGTTTGCCGTTCCGATCGGGCGATCCCGAATAACGAACGGGCTAAAATAGCGCTGTTTACTAATGTTGAAGAAAAAGCGGTTATTTCGCTAAAAGACGTCTCAAGCATTTATCAAATCCCGGCTTTGTTGAAATCACAAGGCTTGGACGATTTAGTCTGTCGCCGTTTCCATATCGATGCACCTGAAGCCGATTTAGCGGAATGGGAACAGGTGTTATACCAAGAGTCGAACCCGACGGGCGAGATCACTATTGGTATGGTTGGTAAGTATGTGGAGTTACCCGATGCGTATAAATCGGTGAACGAAGCTTTGGGTCATGCCGGTTTAAAAAATCGCGTTACCGTTAATATTAAATACATCGACTCGCAAGATATTAAGAGCAAAGGCCCTGCCATGTTAAGCGGCTTAGACGGTATCTTAGTACCGGGTGGTTTTGGTGAGCGCGGTGTTGAAGGTAAAATTTTAGCGGCGCAATTTGCTCGCGAAAACAAAGTACCTTATTTGGGTATTTGTTTAGGTATGCAAGTTGCTTTAATTGAATATGCGCGTAACGTGGCGGGTATGCCAGAAGCCCATTCTACTGAATTTAATAAAGAAACACCGTATCCGGTGGTCGGTTTGATCACCGAATGGCGCGATGCAGATGGCTCAGTTGAAGTGCGTACTAACGACTCAGATCTGGGCGGCACCATGCGCTTGGGTAGCCAAAACTGTAATTTGGTTGCCGATACCAAAGCCTTTAGTATTTATGGTCAAGCGGTGATTCAAGAACGTCATCGCCACCGTTATGAAGTGAATAACAATTTAAGACCAAAATTAGAAGCTGCCGGTTTGGTGATTTCTGGTTTATCAGCTGATAATCAGCTGGTTGAGATGATTGAAATACCCGATCATCCTTGGTTTGTGGCTGGGCAGTTCCATCCGGAGTTTAATTCGACGCCGCGCGATGGCCATCCATTGTTCCAAAGCTTTGTTGCCGCTGCGCATAAGTTCCAAAAACAGCAGCGCGTATAACTTTAGCAAGCCGTGTTGGATAACACGGCTTTTTTGTCTTTATCAAGGGGATCTTAAATTATGTCAGAAATTGCAAAAATTATTGCCCGCGAAATCGTAGACTCACGCGGTAACCCGACAGTCGAAGCGGATGTGTACTTGACCAGTGGTGTGATGGGGCGCGGTTGTGCACCCTCAGGCGCTTCAACTGGTTCACGCGAAGCCTTAGAACTGCGTGATGGTGATAAAAGCCGTTATTTGGGCAAGGGCGTATTAAAAGCGGTTGCCAATATTGATGGCCCGATCCAGGCAGCGTTAGTCGGCAAAAATGCTTACCAACAAGCTGACATCGATCAGATCATGATCGATTTAGACGGTACTGAAACCAAATCAAAATTAGGCGCTAACGCCATTTTAGCGGTATCACTGGCCGTAGCGCGTGCTGCCGCTGCCGATAAAAAGATCCCGTTGTATCAACACATTGCTGATTTAAATGGCACTTCGGGTGTTTACAGCATGCCAGTACCGATGATGAATATCATCAACGGTGGCGAGCACGCTGACAATAACGTTGATATTCAAGAGTTTATGGTGCAGCCTGTCGGCGCTAAAACCTTTGCTGAAGCATTACGCATGGGCGCTGAGATTTTCCATAGCTTGAAAAAAGAACTGCAAAAACGCGGTTTAAACACTGCAGTGGGTGATGAAGGCGGTTTTGCACCTGATTTGAAATCTAACGAAGAAGCTTTATCGGTTATCGTTGAAGCGGTAAAAGCTGCCGGCTACGAAATGGATAAAGACATTACGTTAGCCTTAGATTGTGCGGCCTCTGAATTTTATAAAAACGGTCAGTACGTGTTAAGCGGCGAGAACAAAAGCTTTGATTCCTATGGTTTCAACGATTACTTAGCCGGTTTATCACAGCGTTATCCGATCGTTTCTATTGAAGATGGTTTAGACGAAAGTGATTGGGATGGCTGGAAAGATTTAACCAACAAAATTGGCACTAAAGTGCAATTAGTTGGTGACGATCTGTTTGTCACCAATACCAAGATCCTGACACGCGGTATTGAGCAGGGCATCGGTAACTCAATTTTGATTAAGTTTAATCAAATTGGCTCGTTAACCGAAACCTTAGCCGCTATTAAAATGGCTAAAGACGCGGGCTTTACTGCAGTTATTTCACACCGTAGCGGCGAAACCGAAGATGCCTTTATTGCGGATTTAGCGGTGGGTACCGCAGCCGGTCAAATTAAGACCGGTTCACTGTGTCGTTCAGATCGCGTTGCGAAGTACAATCAATTACTGCGGATCGAACAAGAGTTAGGCAGCAAGGCCCCCTACAAAGGCCGTAGCGAAATCAAAGGCCAGTAATTTAGGCTTTGTTTCCCGGTAGCCGCCAGGCTACCGGTATAACTGCTTGCGGCATGCACCCTGCTGTGGCAGAGCGCCATCTTTATTGTGCTTAACGCATAACATATGATGAAGATCAAAGCTGCTGCAGCTTTATTGAAATTTTCCCGCCGAAACGCAATGGCTGCGTTATAGTCAATATATCTAACAACTTTTTAGGTTTGCTATGAAAAGACACGCTTTGATTCAGATATGTTGTGCAGTATTAGGTGCCGGTTTCATCAGCATCACCTCAGCGCAAAATAAACCAAGTCCAACATTAAGTGAGATTGATTTATCACAAGTGCAAATTAATGGCATACAGCTTGATATGAGTAAAGCCACGGTAGAACGATTGTTAAACCATCAATTTAGTCACAGCGATGAAAGCAATGAGAGCAGTATAGCGGCATTTAAATGTGTGAAAACACAGTGTCAGGCACAGCGTAATGGGGCAGACGGTGAAACCTTGTTAAATGTGTATTTTAATCGGCAACAACAAGCGTACTGGATTGTATTACAAACCCAAGCTCAGCTGGCTGAAACACCACCGCAGTGTTTAGTGGTGGCCGCAGAGCAGCTTGATGCCTTAAGGCAAAAATATCATCCTGAAGATGTGAAACATTTTTATGGCCCGAATGCCGTCACTTTACGCTTAAATAAACAAGGTCATCCTGATCCGGCAGATAATAGCTTTTATGGTTACCGCGTGCAGATAAAATGTGAGCCGTTTGCTCGCGGTATAGCAAGTAGTGAATACGAGCTCCGCGATAAAGCCATTGAGTTACGCTAAGATAACCACTGGCTAGTTAATCTGTCGTTCCGCTTGTTAGCGAGAGACAATCTGCTGCAACTGTTGTTCTAAAAATAACGCATGCACTTTGTAGTACTGCGCCTTGGTGAGGCTACCGTAAGCAAAATGCGCGGCTAATTCGCCCTGCCAATTAATAAATTCTTGTAATTCAAACATTAACTCATTTAGTGCCACATCATTAGGAACGTCTGCTGCCAGTGGTGGTGCGCCAGGAATCGGCTGCTCCTGCGCCGCTGGCATACTGCCTATTGCGGCATAAAAATTTAGCGCTAATTTGCCCACGATATTTTTTTGTAATACCGAGTGATGCTGCGGATAACCCACAATAGAGTAACGTAGGTTTTGCGCACAATGTTGAAAAATCTGACTCACATTCCAGTTCCCCATACTACGGAGTCGATCCGGTTGCATTGCGCGTAAACGTTGTTGCAGATCGGTCAGAGGGTAATGCCGTAAAGTCGCAACAAATTTGCTGCCCAGCACGACAACCAAGGGGGTAAAAGCAGCGGTGCGTAAAAATTGACGACGATTCATCGGACCTATTCTATGGCTAACGGTGGTGTGACTGGCGCTTAAACTACCGTTTTTCGGCGCGAGCGTCCAGTCTGCAGCGATAGCCCGGCGGATAAGCGCTTTGTTGCGAAGGTTTTTTCATACAGAACGGTTTTTCTGCTTAACAGATGCATTTAGGCTTTTACAATAATCAGGCTATTGGCTAACATCGCTACATGACGATGATGCACGAAAATCAACCACATTTTTGGCAAGCAACTGCGGCCAATCAAACTTATACTGAGCTTTGTAATGCTTTGTATGAGCGTGAGCTATTTCGTTTAGCGGCCACCCCCAGCTCAGAATTAGCACAGTTGCCAAAACGCATCGCCAGTTTACCTTTTTATATTCGACGTGCTGCGAGCAGTATTTTGCAATACCCTGCTAATTTGGCGCTCGATAGTCAAAATGCCTCTTGGTATGGCAAACAATTTAAACGCTGTCCGGCCAGTAAACAGGCGGCGGATCCGATCCTAGCTTTTTACAGCAAAGCAGCGAAACCTGGTCTGATTGTGCCGCTTTACTGCGAAGATAAAACCCTTGAACATATCGTGTTAGACAGTGTTGATGAAGTGGATGTAACAGAGCAGCGTTTGCATTGTAATCAGTATGGTTGGTTTTCGTTTAGTGGCATGCCCTTAGCCGAGGACAACAGTAAGTTGTTTTTACTTAAACCAGACAAGAACATTATGACCGCCGCTTGTTGTGGCCATCAGTGGTTAAACTTACAAAAAAAAGAACCGCGTTTACTCACTTTGCGTGAACTTTTATTGGCTAGCCGCCTAAATTGGCGTAATTTCGCTCGGCCACATTTGGGGCAAAGCAGCTGATATAAAGCTTTGCAGTAGCTATTTAACGCTTCATAATAAGCTCAAACAGAAATAACGGTTTAGTTATGCGCATATTAATCGTGCTGTTGCTCATCGTGTTAGCGGCCTTACAATACCGGCTTTGGTTTGGTCAGCTCAGTGTGACAGATTACCTGCGTCAGCAGGAAGAAATAGCCACTCAACAAGCGAGTAATCAGGAGTTGATTAAGCGTAATCGTATGTTGTTGGCGGATGTTAATGATTTACGCCAGGGATTGGAAGCGATAGAAGAGCGAGCTCGCAACGAGCTTGGTCTGATTGCTGAAGATGAAGTTTTTTTTCGGATAGTACCGCGGACACCGTAATGTCATTAAAATCTTTTCCGGCGATTGCCGCCGTGATCCCCGCCGCTGGGGTTGGCCAGCGTATGCAAGCCGATAAACCCAAGCAATACTTGCGCTTACACGGCAAAACTATTTTAGAGCACAGTGTTAAACCGGTGTTAGCCATTAGCGCGGTGCAGCAGTTATATTTAGCGCTAAGCCCAAACGATCCCTATTTTGCCGCAACCGGCTTAACCGCTGAAAATATTGTGCGGGTTGATGGTGGTGCAGAGCGGGTACACTCGGTATTAAATGCGCTGTTAGCGATAGACGCTGAAAAAATGCCTTGGGTACTTGTGCATGATGCTGCGCGACCTTTAGTGCGTCCGCAAGATATCGAGTTACTTATCCAGCGCTGCCTTGAGGTTGGGCATGGTGGTATTTTAGCAACGCCAGTCCGTGATACCATGAAACGTGGCCAAAGCTTAATTAATGCTACGGTAGAGCGCGAGCATTTATGGCATGCGCTTACACCACAGTTTTTTCCTACGGCCTTACTCAGAGCGAATATCCAAGCTGCTTTAGCGGCCAAAGTGGTTATCACAGATGAAGCCTCGGCTATGGAATGGGCAAATGAGCCAGTTCTGTTAGTGGAAGGACACAGTGATAATCTTAAAATTACGCGGCCGGCCGATCTGCAGCTGGCAGCGTTTTATTTGGAGCAAAATCAATAATGACAATACGTATTGGTCATGGTTTCGATGTACATGCCTTTGGTGGCGAGGGGCCAGTGACGCTGGGCGGTATCAAAATTCCTTATAGCCAAGGACTGGTTGCACATTCAGATGGTGATGTGGTACTGCATGCGTTAGCCGATGCTTTACTTGGTGCAGTAGCACTCGGTGATATTGGCAAGCATTTTCCTGACACCGATGCAGCGTATAAAGGTATTGATAGCCGCATTTTACTCCGCAAAGTAATGGATGAAGTGCAGCAACGTGGTTATCAGATTGGTAATGTGGATATTACCATTATGGCGCAAGCACCGAAGATGGCACCGCACATTGCCGATATGTGTGCCTGTATTGCTACCGATCTGCAGTGTCAGCCTGAACAAGTTAATGTTAAAGCGACCACCACCGAGCAACTGGGTTTTGTCGGACGTAAAGAAGGTATCGCGGTTGCCGCCGTGGTGTTATTAACCTCATGCTGAATACTGAATCCGCATTAAGTCATCCGTCTTTTCCTTCGCAAGCTGAGTTAGCTTATTTACACGGTCAACCGCATATTCGCGCCGCTATTCGAGCGGCAGCTGCTGATTTTTTAGTGGTGGAAGAACTTAATTTTACACCGAGCGGTGCCGGTGAACATATTCTGCTGCAAGTTGAGAAAACCGGGCAAAATACCCAGTTTATTGCCCGCGAGCTGGCGCGTTTAACCGGTTTACGCGTGCGCGATATTAGCTATGCGGGTTTAAAAGATCGGCATGCCGTCACGCAGCAATGGTTTTGTTTTAAATGGCCTATCAAGCAAGAACTGGACTGGCAAACCTGGCAAATTGAAGGTGCTGACATCTTACAGATGGTACGGCATTACCGGAAATTGCGCCTAGGTGCTTTAAAGCGCAATCATTTTACTTTACGCTTAACTCAAGTATCTGATATACCGGCGCTAATGGCCAAGTTACCTTTGCTGAAAGCTGGGGTACCTAATTATTATGGTGAGCAACGCTTTGGTATGGCTGGCGGGAATTTACACCTTGCTGAGCGTTTGTTTCGGGGCGAAAGTATCGCAGATCGGCAATTACGGGGTTTAGCACTATCGGCGAGCCGCTCTTTTTTGTTCAATCAGGTTTTGTCAGCGCGGATCCAACAAGGTCATTTTCAGCAATTAATGGCTGGGGATGTGGTGCAGCTAAACGGTTCTGGCTCGATTTTTCCGGTAACTGAACCCGACGCGGTGTTGCAACAGCGACTCTACAGCGCCGATATTCATCTCACCGCACCTTTATGTGGTGAGGGTAAGGCGTTAGTCAGTGCAGACGCCGCTTTATTTGAACAGCAGGTTCTTGCCCCTTGGCAGCACTGGGTTAGCGGTTTAGAGCTACTGCGGGTGCAAGTTGGCCGACGGGCGATGCGCGTGATCCCCGAGTCGGTCAGCGCTACAGTCGAAGCTGATACGGTGACCTTGCAGTTTGCTTTACCTGCAGGGTGTTTTGCGACGAGTGTCCTGCGAGAGTTAGTGTCTTATCGTGACATTGCCCGCGATCTTGCACAAATGGAGTGTTAAATGCGCATTTTACTGAGTAACGATGACGGGGTGCATGCCCGTGGTATTCAAGTATTACAGCAAGCACTATTACAAATTGCTGAAGTCACCACTGTTGGCCCCGATCGTAACTGCAGTGGTGCCAGTAATTCGTTGACCTTACTTAATCCGCTACGCACACAAACCTTAGACAATGGCTTTATTTCGGTCAATGGCACCCCGACCGATTGTGTGCATTTAGCCATCAGCCAATTATTAGATTTCACACCCGATTTAGTGGTCGCCGGCATCAATCATGGGGCAAACCTCGGGGATGACGTGTTGTACTCTGGCACCGTAGCCGCCGCGACAGAGGGCCGACACCTTGGCTTACCGGCTATCGCCGTGTCGCTTGCTGGGCGTGAAGAACAGCATTTTGCTACGGCGGCGCATGTGACCGTTGAAGTGATACGTAAATTACAATCACATCCGTTACCTGCTGATCAAATTTTGAATATCAATGTGCCGGCCATTCCCTTGCACGAACTAAAAGGTATTCAGGTCACGCGGCTTGGCCGTCGGCATAAAGCCGAAACCATGAGTAGCTCAACCGATCCTTGGGGTCGAAAAATTTATTGGTACGGCTCTTTAGGGCCAGAATTAGACGCTGGTGAAGGCACGGATTTTCATGCCATTGCAAATGGTTATGCTTCAGTCACACCATTACATGTTGATATGTCTGCCTATAAAAGTATGGAAACCTTGGCACATTGGTTAGAGGGGATCCCATTGTAATTATGGCAGTCGTTACCTTACGTAGTGCGCAGATGTTAGCGCAAAAACTTCAAGCTGATGGCATCACTGATGCCCGTGTACTGAGCGCTATCGCGCAAACACCGCGCCATCTCTTTGTTGAGCCAGTGCTGGCACACAAAGCTTATGAGAATACGGCCTTACCCATTGGCTTAGGGCAAACCATTTCGCAGCCTTATATTGTGGCACGGATGACCGAGCTGTTGCTGCATGGCGGCAGTTGCGGCAAGGTACTCGAAATTGGTACGGGCTCGGGTTATCAAACTGCCATTTTGGCTCGGTTATTCAGTCATGTATGCAGTGTCGAGCGTATTAAATCGTTACAGTTTCAAGCGAAGCGCCGTTTACAAGCGCAAGATTTACACAATGTGTCGATGAAACATGGTGATGGCTGGTTAGGCTGGCTGACGAAAGGGCCCTTTGATAGCATTATTGTTACCGCAGCACCGGTGGATGTGCCGCAAGCCTTGTTAGAGCAATTAACCGATGGCGGGCGTTTAGTGATCCCCGTGGGTGCGGAACAACAAGTGTTACGTGTTTATCAGCGAAACGGCGAACAGTGGCAAAAACAAGATATTGAAACCGTAAGGTTTGTTCCCTTAGTGCCAGGCGATCTGGCGTAACCAGCACAACGTGCAAACAGGAAGTATATGAAGTATCTGCAATGGCTGATCAAAGGTCTCGCTATGGGGGCGGCGGATGTAGTGCCGGGCGTTTCGGGCGGCACACTCGCGTTTATTTTGGGTATTTATGAACGTTTATTAGGCGCAATTAGCGCGATAAATGTACAGGCGTTTCAGTTGTTACTTAAAGGACGATTTCAGCAATTGTGGCGGCATATCGATGGCACTTTTGTGTTGTGTTTGTTTGCCGGGATTTTCCTCAGTATTTTTTCCCTCGCCTCGCTGATCAGTTGGTTGTTAGAGCATCGGCCAGTACCCTTGTGGGCCTTTTTTAATGGCTTAATCTTAACGGCGTTACCATTTTTGTTACGCTCAGTTAAGTGGTCACTTAGTCGTGCTTTGCTAGCGTCATTAGGTATTGTACTAGCGGTCTTTGTCGGGATGCTCTCGCCAGTTGATCTACAACCTTCTAGTTGGATGTTTTTTGTCGCCGGTGCCGTGGCGATCTGTGCCATGATTTTACCCGGCATTTCTGGTAGCTTTATTTTGTTAATTTCGGGCATGTATGCCCCCGTGATATTAGCCATTCGTGAGTTACATTTTTCGGTGCTGGCGTTGTTTGCTAGTGGTTGCGTTCTGGGCTTATTGAGTTTTTCGCATGTGTTAAAGTGGTTATTGCAGCGCTACCATGATGCCACTCTGGCGTTGTTAACGGGCGTTGTCGTTGGCGCCATGTATCGGCTTTGGCCTTGGCAAGCGGGTGAGTTCATGTATTCACCAAGCCGGTATGCGATAGCGTTTGGTCAAAATGATTTGCTATTGGCATTGATATGTTTTGCCAGTGCAGTGTTTGTGATGCTGGCACTACTGAATCTTGAAAAGTGGTTGGGTGCTGAACCTGAGCCACCCGCAACGGACGATGCTGAAGTAGGACAGAGCAAGGAGTAAACTATTATTGTCAGGTCTTGCGCAGTTAACACACTATCTCTGCCCGAAACCCTGAACGGTTTTGGCTGGGTAGTTATTGCTGCAGTCCTATTGTTAACAGGCTGCGCCGGTTCGTCGACTCCGGCGCCAGTCACCACGCTGGAAATTCGTAAACAGCAACATCAATTACGCCAACAACAGACCTTAAGTGGCCGCAGTTACCAAGTACAACGTGGTGACACCTTATATTCTATTGCTTTTCGGGCAGGACAAGATTTTCGTACTGTCGCAGCACGCAATAATATCAAAGCGCCTTATACCATTTATCCGGGGCAGATTATTCAACTGCAAGCCGGTACCGCTGCCAAAATTAAAGGTTCAGTCACGCCAACCAAGAGCAAAAGCTCCACTGCAAAATCGGTTGCAGCTAGCTCGCAAAAGGGGTATGTTCAAGAGAGGTCACCTGTCAATATTACTCAACCTGCTAGTACAGCAGTTGGGCGAGTGAGCTGGCAATGGCCTGTAAAAGGTCTCATTTTGGCGCGTTTTTCAACCGCTGAGCAGGGCAATAAAGGGGTAGATATTGGTGGTAGTGCGGGCAGTCGTATCAATGCCGCTGCTGATGGTCAGGTTGTGTATGCCGGTAATGCGCTACGAGGCTATGGCAACTTAATTATTATCAAGCACAACGATGATTACCTCAGTGCTTATGCCCACAATAAACGGCTTTTGGTTAAGGAACGGCAAGACGTTAAAGCGGGGCAACAAATAGCCGAAATGGGTGATACCGATGCGATAGATACACGGTTACACTTTGAAATTAGATTTCGTGGCCAATCGGTTGACCCGTTAAGGTATTTGCCGAGATAACCGTGAAAACTAATAATAAAAATAATAATAATTAATCCTTTGCATGGAAGCATTGCGCACCTATGGTGTGTCATTAAGTGTGGGGTAAGTGGATATGACAAGTAAAGATCACAAAATAACTGATGCGAAAGATGACGAACTAATTGATGAAAATGTCCTAGCTGAAGATGAAGATATTGAAGCGGAGTTACAGGAGTTATCGCAAGACGAAGGCACTCTAGACGAAATTTTCGTCAGGGATGACAGTCAAAAGTCCATGGATGCGACACAGATTTATTTGGGCGAAATTGGTTTTTCACCATTGTTATCCGCAGAAGAAGAAGTGTATTTTTCCCGTCTATCGCTAAAAGGTGATCAAGCCGCCCGCAAACGCATGATCGAAAGTAACTTACGTTTAGTGGTAAAAATAGCCCGTCGTTATATTAATCGTGGTTTAGCCCTACTAGATTTGATTGAAGAAGGCAATTTAGGCCTAATCCGAGCCGTAGAGAAGTTTGATCCTGAACGGGGTTTTCGCTTTTCAACTTATGCGACCTGGTGGATCCGTCAAACCATCGAACGTGCCATTATGAATCAAACGCGCACGATCCGTTTACCTATTCATGTGGTGAAAGAGCTTAATATTTATTTACGTGCGGCGCGTGAGTTATCACAAAGACTAGACCATGAACCAACCGCAGAAGAAATTGCTGCCTCGTTAGATAAGCCAGTTGAAGATGTCCGTAAAATGCTAAAGCTGAATGAAAAAATCACTTCAGTTGATGTACCAGTGGCTGGCGCTTCAGAAAAACAACTGCTTGATGTTATTGCTGATGAAAAAGAATTAGGCCCCGAGCTAGAATTGCAAGATCAAGACATCAAACAACATCTGGTGATTTGGCTGGAAGAGCTAAACCCAAAACAACGTGAAGTATTAGCACGACGCTTTGGTTTGCTGGGATATGAACCTTCTACGCTGGAAGATGTAGGGCGTGAAATTGGTTTAACGCGGGAACGCGTGCGGCAAATTCAGGTTGAAGCTTTACGTCGGTTGCGTGAAATTGTAACGCATCAGGGTTTAAATATCGAAACACTGTTTCAAGAATAAAGGCGATAACAGCTGCGCTTAGTCCTTCACTAAGCGCTGTCTTGCAGTGACTTGTGGCTGATTATTTATCTTTAAAAAGCGACATGCTGTTAGCGTGCTCTTGATGTCATACCTTGCTAACCTGCTTTGTACATTGCAGTTTTAACCGATTCAACACGATTTAACCGCGAGTTGTTATCTGTTGTCTTAGGCACTGATGAAGCGCTGTCCTAATTTTTGCACTAACACCGTGATTAAACCGGCTATCAATCCCCAAAAAGCCGCAGCAATATCAAAAAAACTAATGCCTGACGCCGTTACCAGTAAGGTAATCACGGCCGCTTCGCGATAGTCAGGGTCGGCGGTGGTGGTTTGTAAATTACTGGCAATAGTGCTTATCAAGGCTAAACCGGCTAAGGCGGCAATCATGGTTTGCGGAAATGCGGCAAATAACGCCACTACGGTTGCGCCGGCTAAACCCGCAATTAAATAAGACACACCAGCGGCAATACCGGCAATGTAGCGTTTCTTGGTATCAGGGTGTGCTTCTGTACCGGTGCAAATCGCAGCCGTAATGGCGGCGAGATTAATCGAGAACGCGCCCCAAGGTGCCAGTAATAAGGTACTGAGTGAGGTACTAACAATGATTGGTGACACCGGTGTTTGATAACCGCTGGCGCGGATCACCGCCACTCCGGGGATGTTCTGGGAGGCCATGGTTACCAATAATAATGGTAAGCCTACACCCAGCATGGCACTGAGAGAGAACTCAGGGCTCACCCAAACAGGGCGAGTGATGCTAAGCTCTAAGTGCGATAAATCTAATTGCCCACCGGCGATGACCGTAACCAAGCCGCTTACTAATACCAGCAAAATGGCATACCGAGGCACAGTCGTTTTGGCAATCACATAGCTGAGACACATAATGGCGACCAGCAGCATTTCACTTTGCATGGATTGAAAGATCGCAAAGCCAAATTGCAGTAAGATCCCCGCCAACATTGCGCTGGCTAATGAAGGTGGGATCAGCCGTGTCAGGCGTTCAAACATGCCACTTAAGCCAATGATTAAACCCAATGCCGCAGTAAAAATAAACACCCCGGTGGCTTCGGCAATACTTAGTCCTTGCAGGCTGCCCGCTAATAAAGCGGCGCCAGGTGTTGACCATGCGGTAATAATCGGCGCTTTATAGTACCAAGATAGGCCAATACAGGTAGCCGCCATACCAATACCTAAGGCTAATAACCATGAGGCGATGATGTCGCTACTGGCACCGGCTGCTGCGGCGGCTTGAAACACGATGGCAACTGAGCTGGCAAAACCGACTAATACCGCAACAAAGCCCGCAACAATAGCAGACACACTCATGTCTTTTAATAGCATCTTGATCCCTTAAGCGCGTTAGGCGTCCAATTGTTTTTTAAGTTGATAGAGTAAATCTAACGCCTGACGAGCGCTGAGCTCATCGGGATCGATCTGTCTTAATTGCGCCAGTAGCGGGTGCTCTGCTTCTAACAACGGCAATTGTGCTTCGCTGCCCGTTGCCGGCTTTGCGGCGACACTGGGTTGTAGTTCCAGTTGGTGCAGTTTTTGTTTCGCTTGTTGGATCACGGCCTTGGGTACACCGGCAAGTTGTGCCACTTGCAAACCAAAACTCTTACTAGCTGCACCGTCCTGCACATTATGCATAAACACAATATGTTCACCATGCTCTACTGCATCCAAATGGACATTCGCAACGGCGGGTAGCTGTTCGGCTAAATCGGTTAATTCAAAGTAATGGGTGGCAAAAAGCGTTAAGGCTTTAATTTTTTTCGCTAAATAATCGGCACAGGCCCACGCTAAACTTAAGCCATCATAGGTGCTGGTGCCCCGGCCAATTTCATCCATCAGCACTAAGCTTTGAGCGGTAGCATGATGCAAAATGGTTGCTGTTTCGGTCATCTCAACCATAAAGGTTGAACGCCCGGAAGCCAAATCATCAGACGCGCCAATTCGGGTAAAAATCCGATCAACGGGGCCGATAACCGCCGAGGCAGCAGGCACAAAACTGCCTATAGCGGCCATCAGCGTAATAAGTGCGGTTTGCCGCATATAGGTTGATTTACCGCCCATATTGGGGCCGGTAATCATTAACATGCGCCGTTCTGCATTTAATCGTAGGGGGTTTGCAATAAAGGGTTCACTTAATACGTGTTCGACAACCGGATGCCGCGCTTGCTGCAAGTGAATGCCGATGTCTGTACTCAACTCTGGCCGACAATATTGATGCAGTATCGCGCATTCTGCCAAACTGGCTAACACATCGAGTTCGGCTAAGGCGTCAGCAAGGTGTTGTAACTGGGCTAAATAGGGGCTTAGCAGCACAAAGAGTTGTTCGTAAAGCTGTTTTTCCAGCGCTAGCGCTTTGCTTTGACTTCCTAGTACCTTGTCTTCATGGGCTTTAAGTTCTGGAATGATATAACGCTCATTATTTTTCAGCGTTTGGCGACGAATATAATCAGCCGGCACTTTGTTATCAGCACTGCGACCCGTTTCAATATAAAAGCCGTGTACTCGGTTGTAACCCACCTTAAGTGAGCTAATACCGGTGCGTTCCCGTTCGCGTTGTTCTAATTGGCTTAAATAATCCGTAGCGCCCTCAGCCAAGGCTCGCCATTCATCTAAGGCGGCATCGTAGCCATCGGCAATGACACCGCCATCGCGGATCAGCACCGGGGGCGTTTCAACAATGGCTCGTTGCAGTAACTCAAGCAGTTCTGGTAGCGGCGCACTTGCCTGTGCATGGCGCTGCAGTAGATCGCTGTGGGCGAGCGTTAATTGCTGCTGCAAGTTAGGCAAGGCCGTTAACGCTTGGCGCAAGCGGGCAAAATCGCGTGGTCTGGCGCTTTTTAAGGCCAAGCGGGCAATCACCCGCTCTATGTCACCGATATGTTTTAGCTGCGGTTGCAGGCTTTCGTAATCCTCGGTTAACTCGGCAACCGCCGCTAGCCGTAAATTGATTTTCTGTTGATCGCGCAGCGGGGCGTGGATCCAGCGTTTTAATAAACGCGAGCCCATTGGCGTTTGGCAATGATCCAGCACACTGGCTAGGGTATTGTCGGTTTGCCCAGAGAGCGTTTGGGTGAGTTCTAAATTTCGCCGAGTGGCGGCATCAAGCACAATATAATCTTCTGCCCGCTCTAACGCGATACTGCGGATATGTGGTAGTTGCGCCCGTTGGGTATCATTAACATATTGCATTAAACAGCCTGCGGCCATCAACGCCACTGGGGCGTCTTCTACGCCAAAGCTGCGTAAATCGCGGGTACCAAATTGTTGGCATAAAGCCCGTTCGGCAGTTGCCAAATCAAATTCCCAAATCGGCCGCCGCCGAGCGCCTTTGCGTTCAATTAGCTGTGGCTGGTTAAAGTCTTCCGGATAAAGCAACTCGGCGGGGTTTAAGCGTTGCAATAACGCGGCGAGATCATCAAGGTTATCCACTTGATTTAATAAAAAACGGCCGCTGCTTAAATCAAGCTGCGCTAAACCAAAATGTTGCCGGCTGTGACTAATCGCACACAATAAATTGTCGTGTTGCGCATTGAGTAAGGCTTCATCAGTAACGGTACCGGGGGTGACAATGCGTACCACTTTACGATCGACCGGCCCTTTGCTGGTGGCGGGATCGCCAACTTGCTCACAAATTGCCACCGACTCACCTAGCTGAACTAAGCGTGCTAAATAACCCTCTACCGCGTGATAGGGGACACCGGCCATGGGTATTGGCTCACCGGCGCTTTGGCCTCTTTTGGTCAGCGAGATATCCAATAAGGCTGAGGCCTTTTTCGCATCATCAAAAAATAGCTCGTAGAAGTCACCCATCCGATAAAACAATAAAATGCTAGGGTGCTGACTTTTCAACGCCAGATATTGTTGCATCATCGGCGTATGAGCGCTTAAGGCTTGCTCCGGTTTCTGGTCTGACGGCATAATGGTGTTATTGAGTCCCGTTGGATTATATATGACAGAGGCATCAGTAAGTTTTGACCTTGCCAGTGAGTTAGGTCAGCTATTATTGCGGAAAAACTACAGTATCACCACTGCAGAATCGTGTACAGGTGGCGGAGTTGCTTATTGGCTAACCGCTGTCGCCGGAAGTTCAGCTTATGTTGATCGTAGTTTTGTCACTTACAGTAATAAAGCTAAGCAGCAATTGTTAGCGGTACGCAGTGCCACCTTGCTACAATATGGCGCAGTGAGTGTTGAAACCGTAGCTGAAATGGCCAGCGGTGCTGCCAAAGCTGCTGGCGCTGAATTGGCGATTGCCATTTCAGGTATTGCGGGGCCGGGGGGTGGCTCGGCTAGCAAGCCGGTTGGATTAGTGTGTTTTGGATTTTATTTACAAGGCGCGATAACCACGCAACAGCATGTTTTTAAAGGCGATCGGCAGCAGGTTCGTCAGCAAGCCATTGAACATGCCTTACGGCAAAGCATCTTGTTGTTGACAGCTAATTAAAACTCTACTACTGTATGCTCATACAGTGTTTACTAACTGACCGATTTTACCGGAGTAAGAGATGGACGATAACAAACAAAAAGCCCTGAGTGCCGCGTTAACCCAAATTGAACGTCAGTTTGGTAAAGGTTCTATTATGCGCTTAGGTGACAGTACCGCTCTGGATATTGCGGCAGTATCAACTGGCTCTTTAGGCTTAGATATTGCCCTTGGCATTGGCGGTTTACCTTATGGCCGTATTGTTGAGATCTACGGTCCTGAATCGTCAGGTAAAACGACGTTAACCTTACAAGTTATTGCTGAAGCACAAAAAGACGGCAAAACCTGTGCCTTTATCGATGCCGAGCATGCTTTAGATCCGATTTACGCTAAAAAGCTGGGTGTTGATGTCGATAAATTATTAGTATCGCAACCTGACACCGGTGAACAAGCACTAGAAATTTGTGACATGTTGGTGCGCTCGGCTGCGGTTGACGTTGTTATTGTCGACTCGGTAGCCGCCTTAACGCCAAAAGCAGAAATTGAAGGCGACATGGGTGATAGCCACATGGGTTTACAAGCCCGTTTAATGTCACAAGCCTTACGTAAATTAACCGGTAATATTAAACGTTCAAATACCTTATGTATCTTCATTAACCAAATTCGTATGAAGATTGGTGTGATGTTCGGTAACCCAGAAACCACCACCGGTGGTAATGCTTTAAAATTCTACGCGTCAGTGCGTTTGGATATTCGCCGTATTGGTTCAGTAAAAGACGGTGATGAAATTACCGGTAATGAAACCCGCGTTAAAGTGGTGAAAAACAAAGTTGCGCCGCCGTTTAAACAAGCTGAATTTATTATTCAATATGGTGCGGGTATCAACAAACTAGGCGAGCTTATTGATTTAGGGGTGCAGCAAAACCTCGTCGATAAAGCCGGTGCTTGGTATGCTTATCAAGGTAACAAAATTGGCCAAGGTAAGGCCAATGCCATGAAATACCTGCAAGAAAACAAAGCCATTGCGGATGAAATCGAGAAAATTCTGCGCGAGCGCTTGTTGTTAAAGCCGGGCGAAAAAGTGATTGATGAATCAATACCTGCTGATTTCGAAGCAGACCTATAATACTTTGTAGTTAGAAAAAACCAGCAGTGATGCTGGTTTTTTGTTTTTATGCGCAGTTAATTTGTCACCAAGGGGCAAAAGACGCGTTTGCGTAAGCGCACTAAACTATTGAGCTAACGCAGGATGTTGCAATCACGACCCAAACCGCTTTTTCTACTATCGGGAATAATACCCAAGCCCGCCGTTGAGCGCTGAAATTAGCTATTGCTCTGCTAACGGGCCAAGGCTACTCTAATAACGTTATTTTGGTTCAGTTTTTTTAATACACTAGAGTCATCGCAGTTGGTGGCGGGTAATAACAATAATGACTAAACACACCCTTTTGCTGCTTCTGAGTATTTTCGGCTTAATGAGCTGTAAGGCCGATATTAGCGTGCAAGACGAGCCAGTCGATCCGGTAGTGCAAGAATTCCCCCTCATTTTTGTGCAACGCGCGTTATTTGACGACGCGGGCAATCCTTACCAAACCGATTTGTCTGCGCCAGAGCAATTTAACCCTGGTGCACAATTGATATTAAAACAAAATGCTTTTGCGCAGTCGGCAGAGCAAGCGATATTAGCTCAGTATTTCCCTGATGGCGGCTATGACGTTAAAGATCTGCTGGTATCGCCTGACGGCAATAGCCTGTTGTTTGCATTACGACCGCCGGCCTTACCAAATGTGCCCGAGGAGTTACAACCCACTTGGAGTCTGTGGCGTTATAGCCTGACTGATCAGAGTGCAGCACCGATCATCAGTAATTCCCTAATTGCGGAGCAAGGACACGATATCAATCCCGCAGTGTTAGCCGATGGTCGAATCGTCTTTAGCTCTACTCGTCAGCAAAAAGCCCGACAAATTTTATTAGATGAATTTAAACCCCAGTACAGTGCTTTACATGAAGATCTGCAGGGGCCGGCGTTTAATCTGCATGTGATGAATGCTGACGGCAGCGAGATAACCCAAATTAGTTTTAACTTAAGCCACGATTTGTATCCATTGGTGCAAGCCGATGGGCATATTCTGTACAGTCGCTGGGATAATCAAAGCGACCGTAATAAGTTTAATTGGTATCAAATGCGCCCTGATGGCTCCAGTAATCAGCTATTGTATGGTTGGCATTCGCATCGCAGCGGGCCGAATGACACGGTAGTGGAATTTGCCAAACCCTTGTTACTGGCCGATGGTGAGATCGCAACCTTATTAAAAAATCGCCAACAAACGCACTTAAATGCCTTACCCGTGCAGATAGCCTTAGCACTTGCCAGCGATAATACACAGCCGTTGTATCAACAACAGTTAAACTTACCGGCACAGACCGCCTTGCTCCCTTGGCCTTTTGATAATAGTTTACGCGCTGAGCCTGCCGGCTTAGTGCAAAATGTCTTTGCGTTACAAGATGGCTCATCGCGTTATCTGCTCAGTTGGTCACCTTGTCGGGTCAGAGTGAATGAGCAAATCGTGCCTTGTGTTCAGGTTGATGATGCCAGTGCTTACCCCGCGGCTGATCCTTTATTTGGATTATGGTTATTTGATTTAGCGAAGCAAACCCAAGTGCCGGTGAAATTAGGGTCGGAGCAGCAGTTGCTCACTGAAGCGGTGGTGATGCAGCAGTATCCGCGGCCCGCATTTTTAGCCAGTAACCCAGACGCGGATCTTACTCTGATAGAGCGTGGCGAAGCGATTTTAGATATTCGTAGTGTTTATGATATTGGTGGGGAAGCGGTGTTGCCCATTAGCAAATTGGCGGATCCAATGCAAACAAGTGCCGCACAACGCCCCATTCGTTATGTTAGCTTGATTCGTGGCGTGCCCATTCCACCAGAAGAGGTGCGAGAGGTGCCTAATTTTGCTTATGGGGTAAACCGCAGGCAGTTGATGCGTGAATTGGTCGGTATTACACCGGTACAACCCGATGGTTCGGTGCGGGTAAAAGTCCCGGCCAATGTGCCGTTAGCGCTTAGCTTACTGAATGCTGAAGGGCAGGTCGTCTCTGCGCAACATCAACAATGGATCACCTTAGCGCCGGGCGAGACACTCCGTTGTAATGGTTGCCATAGTGCGACCAATACTCGGCCACACGGGCGTTTAACCGCCGAATGGCCGACGATTAATCCGGGGCCAGAAAATGCCAGTAGCGCTTTTAGCAATGCCAATCCGCAATTACCGCCAAATGCCGGTGAGACCATGGCGCAAACTCTGGCTCGTTTGCTAGGCGAGCCCACGTTAAGTGCCGGCTTAGCCTATACCGATCTATGGACTGATCCCACGCGCCGTCAGCCGGATCCACCAGAGCAAAATCACTTTAGTGAGCTCGCCACTACCTTACCGGTAGGCTTAGATTGCTTTGAACGCTGGCAAGCGGCCTGTCGTTTGCGCATTGATTATCCCACACACATCCAACCCCTGTGGCAACGTGACCGTCGCCAATTTGACCCTGTAAGTAACGAACTGCTGCAAGACAACAGCTGTGTTAGCTGTCATAGCCGTAGCGATGCCGCAGGCAATGCTAGGTTGCCTGCGGCGCAGTTAGAGCTAACGGCTCAAGCCTCGGACATTCAAGCGGCTCATTTAACCAGTTACCGAGAGTTGCTGAGTAATGATAACGAGCAAGAATTGCTGGGTGGTGTGCTCGTTGACCGTTTAGTGCAAGCGGTCGATGGCAACGGTAATTTAGTATTTTTACGAGATGCCAATGGCGAGTTGATTTTGGATGAAAATAAGCAACCGATCCCGGTCATGATCACGGTCAATGTTCCGCCCGTGTTGCGGGCTGGAAATGCCCTGGGCAGTAGCCGTTTCTTCCAAACCTTTGCCCCAGGCGGACGTCATCAGGGGTATTTGTCGCCAGTAGAGTTAAGATTGATTAGCCAGTGGCTCGATATGGGCGCGCAATATTACAATTCACCTTTTGCTGTGGAGCTGCCCTAGATGCGCTTTTTAACGCACATGGGGTGTGGGCTATTTTGTAGCCTACTGCTCACTTTATTACCGTTGCAGGCACAGCAAGTGGTGGTGCACCGAGATTTTGTTGAGCTACATACCGGCCCTGGTAGGGGGTATCCGATAGTGCAGGTGGTGTTAAAAGGTGACGCGCTAACATTACTTAAGCAGCGCGGGGGCTGGATCCGCGTGCAATATCGGCAACAAACATTATGGCTAGCCAGTGCCGCTCTAGCGCACCTGTATTTGCCAGAGGGCGAGCAAAGTTTAGCCAGTCTATGGCAAGTTGATCAGCCGCCGAGTGCATGGCAATTAGGGTTGGCGGCAGGTGATTTTACCGGTACCAGTTACTACCAACTCAGTGCCAGTTATGACTTCTCCGATGTTATTTTTATTGAACTCAGTGCTGGGCAGGGCAGTGGTCAACAGGCCAGCAGTCAACAGTTTTTAGTGCAATTGGGCGTTAGCCCTTGGCCGCACTGGCGTTGGTCGCCCTATTTTGCTTTAGGTGGTGGTGTGTTGTTAACTCAACCACGAACTATCTTGGTACAAACGCCTGAGCGTAATAGCCCCATGGCCAATATGGAAGTAGGGCTTGATTATGCGCTAACCCGTCGTTTACAAGCCAATTTACGTTATCGGCGTGGCTTAATTAGCACCGAACGTGATATTAACGAAGAGACAAATACATGGTTAATCGGATTAAAGCTGGCCTTTTAGTCAGCAGTTTATTATGGCTAAGTCCATTCGTTTGCGCGCAGCAAGCAAACAGCAGCACGGCACGGATTGAGCCAGAAATCGAGCAATCGCAGGTGACGCCCGCTAAGCTTGATAGCGAGAATGTTGTGTTAGCGCTGCGCGGGGGTGTTATCGCCATCGAAGACTTTGGCAGTAGCGGTTTGGTGGCGCTGCAACTGGGTTACCATATCAATGAAGATTTTTATGTTAATGCTGAGTTTGCTCAAGCCAAAGCAGGGTTAACGTCTTACGAGCGCTTAAGTGGCGCTGCGGCGCCCTTATTAACTGATAGCGAACGCGAGTGGCGTTATTACGGTGCTGAGCTCGGTTACGTGGTGCTGCCAGGCCAGGTTTTTTTAGGTCGGAACTGGGCCTTTAATACGGGTTGGTCAATTTTTGCGGGTGGCGGTAATGTTGATTTCGCGGGCGACAAGGTTTTTGCAGTAAAGCTGGGGAGTCAGTTTCGTCTCTACATGACCGATTGGCTGGCACTGGATTTACAGGTAGCCGACTATGTGTTTGAAACCACGATCTTAGCCGAGAGCAAAACCACCCATAACTTACAGTTAGGCCTGGGCCTCGCGCTGTATTTTTAAGATAAGGAAAGACTATGCGCACACTGTTATTAAGCCTGTTGTTAACTGTGTTGTCATACTGCGCTGTTAGCGCAAAGGTGCATGCAACCGATTCGGCACAAGCACCTGATTTTACGCTTAAGTCGTTAACGGGGGTGAATCTACGTTTAGCTGAACAACGCGGCGAGATTATTGTGTTAAATTTTTGGGCCAGCTGGTGTAGCCCGTGCCTACAAGAAATGCCCGCATTAGATCAGCTTGCCAACAAGTATCGGCCTTTGGGGGTGCAAGTGTGGGGCGTGAATGTTGAAGCGGATAGCCGTGCGGCACAAAAATATTTAAGTAAAACCCAGGTACAGTTTCCCATCTTGTTTGATACCGAGAATAGCGTATCAGAGCGTTATCAAGTACAAGCGATGCCCACTACGGTGATCATCAATCAACATGGCGATGTGTTTAGTGTGCATCGTGGTTATAAACCGGGCTATGAGCAAAAATATGAAAACGATATCAAAACCTTATTGCGCAACTAAACTGTTGCTCGTCGCTGTGGCGTTAACGGGTATGGTGGGCTGTGCCAGTGTTGAGCCATGGGTTAAACCCTATGAGCGCGCTGAATTAGCCGATCCAATTATGGCTTTTAGTCGTCATCCTATTGCCTTGCAGCACAGTGTGCATGTGCGTGACTCACGTGAAGCCGCCAAAGGTGCCGATGGCAGTGGTGGAGGCGGCTGTGGCTGTAATTAAGGCTGCGCTATGCGGTTTGTTATTGTTGCTAAGCACAGCTGGCTTTGGTGCTGTTTTGCCTGATAACCGCGTTGATTTGATGCAGCATAGTTACCAAGGCGGCGGTGTCTCCATTGATGGTCCGGCATTGATGTTACGAACCAAAATTGGTACTCAAGTGTCGGTATCGGGTTTTTATTATGTCGATACTGTGTCAGGAGCCTCGATAGATGTGGTGGCCACGGCCTCAGCTTACAGCGAGACACGCATTGAGAGTCGAGTAGGGATGGATTACCTGACCGGCAACAGTATTTTATCGATAAATTACGCACAAAGTGACGAGAATGATTACAACGCCAAATCACTGTCTTTTGGCGTGTCGCACGATACTTTTGGCGGTATGACAACCCTGAGTTTGAATGCGGGTATCGGCGATGATGAAATTGGTCGCAATGGCGATGCAAGCTTCAGTGAGCAGTTACGCCGCTACAGTTATAGCTTGGGGATCACCCAAGTACTCAGTAAACGCTGGATCAGTGCCTTAAATGTTGACGTCGATATGGAGCAAGGCTTTTTAAATAATCCCTATCGCAGTGTGCGTTATCGCGATCCCTTGGCTGAACTTGGCTATGGTTATCAATTTGAAGTTTACCCCGACACGCGCAATAGTTTTGCCGTGGGTTTAGTCAATAAATTTTACTTACCGTATCGCGCAGCCGTGACCTTTTCGCTGCGTCATTACAACGATAGCTGGGATATTACAGGCTTTGATGCGGAATTAGAGTACGTGCATCCGCTGGGTGAGCGCTGGGTGCTCGACAGCCATATTCGCTGGTATCAGCAAGGCGAAGCCTCGTTTTATGCCGATCTCTTCGAGTTTGCCAATCAACAAAACTTTATGGCGCGAGACAAAGAGCTCAGTGATTTTAATAATCTCAGCCTTGGATTGGGCGCCAGCTATCGCTTTGCAAGTTGGGCTTGGTGGCCGGCGGCTAAACCCGAATTAAATATCGAGTGGGATTATATCCGCTTTAATTACAATAACTTTCGAAATGTTACGCTAATCGATACTGCCGTCGGTGCTGAGCCGTTGTATCAATTAAGCGCCAATGTTTATCGGGTTTTTTTCAGTGTCTATTTTTAACGAGGGTGTTTTATGAGTTTGCACCGACCGCGCCTCTTCTTGCTTTCCAGCCTATTGCTAAGCCTGTTCGTTGCCATGCCTTTGCTGGCGCAAGAGTCTGCAGAGCAGCAGCTTGAGCAATTAAAACAACAAGCGATTGCTTTGAATCGCGAATTGTTCATTTTGGAAGAAGAATTATTGTTTCCGGCACAAACGCAATTGGCGGTATTTTTGTCGGTGGATGCGGGGCAGTTTTTTCAGTTAGACAGTGTCCAGCTTAAACTCAACGATGAGTCGGTCACGGCATATCTGTATACCGAAAAAGAAATCGCCGGGTTATTGCGCGGCGCCATTCAGCCATTATTTAAAGGCAATATTCGCGCCGGTGAACATACTTTAACTGCGGTGTTTGTGGGTAAAGGCCCTGATAAGCGTGATTATCGCCGAGCCATCAGCCACACCTTTACTAAGGCAGATGATGCGGTGCTACTTGAGCTGAAAATTAGCGATAGTTCGGCGAATTACCAACCTGCTTTTAGTGTTGAAGCATGGTCTGGCAATTGAATTATCGCCTGTTCAGCTGCTGCAGTGTGCTATTGACGCTGCTGCTAAGCGCACCGAGTGCACAGGCTACCGAGTCTTTACTGCAAACAGAAAAGCAGTATCGGCTGGCAGCGTGGCATTTTTTTCGCGACGATGATTATCAAGCGCTGTTGCATTTAAGTTTGGCACCCGAGCCCGCGGCCAAAGCTCGTTTGTTGCAAGCCGGCTTATTTTTGCAATTAGACATGCCTGCGGCCACGGCCGCATTATTAGAGCAACTGCTAGCCGAGCAAACGGTCAGTGGGGCTTTACCTCAAGAGTTACGCAACGTGGCGTTGTTGCAATTTAGCCAATATCAATTTGAGCAACAGCAACCGGAGCAGGCGCGCTTTTACTTTGCCAAGCTCTCTGCACCGCTGTTGCAGTTAACCGGGCAAGCGACCTTATTGCAGCAGATGTTAACTTGGCCCAATATAGCCTCCTTTGATGACAAGGTGTTTCAGCAATTGGCGGGTCAAGCTGAATTACCTTATGTGGTCATTAACCATATCTTGGCGCTGCGCCAACAGCAAAAAAGCGCACAGGCATTACAACTGTTAGCGCGGTTAAATACCGCGTTATCTAAGCCAACCACCATGAGTTTTTGGCAGCAACTCTTTCGCGAGCCAAGCAGCGTTACCGGCAGTGATGATCGGGTTGAACGTGATGCCTTGGCCGATTACTTATTGCTACTCAAAGCCGGTTTGTTAGTGGATGAAAAACGCTGGGCCGAAGCGCAACAAGTGCTGCGCGGCTTTGCCAGCAATAGTGTGCTCACCTTACCCGCCATGACACTATACCGTGATGTGCTGATCGAAAACCGACAGATCCCGGTGTTATTAGCCGTATTGCAGCAATTAATTACGCGTTACCCTTTGGCGCCAGCGAGTTGGCTGGCAGCGCATCAAATCGGTATGCAACTGGAACTCACCTTTGAGCAGCAACAGGCGCTAGCGGCTTACCGCTGGGCTGAGCAATATTATCAACGTCAATTAACGGCTAATGCCGGTTATCGGGTACCTGTTACTGCGGAGCAATTGGCTAATCCAGATACGTTAACGCCGTGGCAGTTTTATCAATTACGCCAACAGTCCGCGTTATATCAATTAAACCGGCAATTTGACGCCGTGGCGCAGTTGCAGCAACAGCAGCAGCAACGGTTAGCACGTTTAGCACATTTAACTGACGTGGTGCAAAGCAAGCTGGAACAGCAACAGCAATTACTGACTCAAGCTTTGCCCCGTTTAACGGCTAAACAGCAAGGCTTGCAGGCACAAAGTGCTGCCTTAGCCGAGACGATACGCCAAGCGCAAACCGAGCCGATGGCACAATTGTTGTGGCTTAACGATGCTGAGCAGGCTTTTAACCAACAGCAACACATGCTCACTCGGGCCAGCAGCCGGCTGCAGCAGTTAGCGGCAGATGGGCGCGACATGACCGCAGAAAATGCCCGCTTACAGCGGCTTAAAGGCTTATTAACCTGGCACTATCAACAAAATAGTGCCGAGCGCAGTTATCAGTTAGCCCAGTTGCAGCAACAGCTAACCGCTGAGTTACAGCAGATTGATAGCGGTATTCAGCGCTTAGCCGCGTTAGAGGGAAAAACCACTCGGCTATTGGCACAGCAGCAACAATTAACCCAAAGCATGGCTAATGAGCAAGGCTTTAGCGTGTTGCTGGCAGAACAACAACAACAATTATTGAGGTCCTTGAATCAGGCGTTACAACAACAACGTTTAGCAGAGCGCGAGCAGCTGATGGCCTTACAACGACTGAACACTCAAGCCATTGCGCGGTTAATGGAGCAAGTGTTGCTGAGCACCGAGGAGGCCAACTGATGCGTCACCCAATGCCATGGTTGCTACTGTCTTTACTCGCCACGACACTCTTAACAGCCTGCAGCACGCCAACTGAAAAAGTGGTGCGTCGGCCCACTCTGGGTGAGTTTATGCCTTATACCCCACTCAGTACTGAGCCACCCGAAACGGTTAATGCCGATAAATTACAACAGGTTTATCAATCGTTATTAGCCCTCGCACCGGCGGCCGATGTACGGCAAAAAGTGTTGTATCGGCTGTCGCAACTGAATACCCAACAATTAGAGCGGATGGCTTTGCCTCCTGCCGCTGAGCAACAAGCCTTGGCCAGTTTAATTGCCCAGTATCAACAGCTTTTACAAGCGTATCCGGATGATCTTAATAACGAACTGATCCGCTATCAGTTAGCTCGGGCCTTAGATTTAAGTGGCGACAACGCGGCGGCACAGCAGCAAATGCAACGCTTATTACAGCAGTTCCCGCGTAGCGAATTTGCTGCCGAGTTATGGTTTCGAATAGGTGATATTGATTACAGTCAGGCTAACTATAGCGCCGCGTTAAAGGCCTTTAACCAAGTATTGGGGGTCGCTAATACGGAACTAAAGCTGCATGCGTTGTATATGCGTGGCTGGAGCCATTTTCAGTTACAGCAGTATGCGCAAGCGGATGAAGCTTTCTTGCTGGCGCTGGATATGACTCAGCAGCCAAACAGCTTGGATGAACAACAAAGCCTGCAGCAAGAGTTACAACGCATTTTAAGTATTTCGCTGAGTTATCAAGAGCAGGCGAGCAGTTTATTAGCCTTGTTGCAGCGTACGCCTTATCAAGATAAAGCGGCAGAACGTCGGCCCTTGGCGTTTCAGGCGCAGTTATTTCAGGGCTTGGCCGACTTTTTATTTGAAAAAGATCTGCAGCAAGCGGCGCTTGACAGCTATCGGCAATTTATTACTTATCAGCCGTTCGCATTAGAAGCAGCACAGATGCAATTGAAGATTGTGCAATACCATTTAGCACAGGCCGATGCTGCGGCTGCCGAGCAGGCACAGTTGAGCTTTGTCAGTTTATTTGGCCCTGCCAGTGCCTTTTGGCAAAAAGCACTGCCGCATGAGCAAGCAGACTTAGCGCCCATCTTGGCGCAATACCTCGATTATTTTGCCCGGCAACGTTATCAGTTAGCCCAGCAAGCCGCAGTGCCCGAGCAAGCGAGTTTATTTGCAGAAGCGGTGCCGTTTTGGCAGCAATTGCTAGTAATACAGCCGTTTGTGGCGGCTGAACAAGTCGATGACAGTTTATTGTGGCCCGATGATGTGCGCTATTTATTGGCCGAATCGTTAGCGGCAAGCGGTCAGCCTAAACCTGCGCTCGCACTCTATCAGCAGCTGGGGTACGGCGTGGTTGATTTGAACGCACGCAATGTCAGTGCCGAGCAGGCGGCATACCGCGCTTTATTACTCAGTGAGCAAATGTTTAAAGCCTCCAATGCTAATAACACTGCCGATGTAACCGAGCTGTCAGCTAACTGGTGGCAAGAGCAAAACCAATTTGTTCGTTGGCATAGCCGTCACCCGGCGGCACAGCAAATTGCCTTAAACCAACTGACCGATCAGTATCAGCGTCAAGCCTTTACTGAAGTCGCCAGTTTCGCCCGTCGCGTCACGGAATGGCCACATCCAGAGTTAAGTCAGCCAGCTTTAGTCAATGAAGCACGTTTTATTGTCAGCCAAACGCTATTAGCGCAAGACGACTTTGCCGCCGCTGAGCAAAGCATTGAACCGTTGCTGGCGTTGTATCAAAACGATGCTAGCGAGTTAGGCCGCAGCCGTGCGCAGTTATTAACGGCGCAGCGCGCCTCGGCTATTTATCAGCAAGCGCAGCTAGGCTATTTAGCGGTGGATGCACAGTTAGCTCATCTAGAGCGCTTATTAGCGTTACCCACTTCGGAATATCATCAAAGCGCGGCTTATCAGCAAATCAGTTTGCAATTAGATCAACACGCTTGGGCAGAAGCAATTCAATTAATGCTCGCTTATCAGCAGCAGTATCCGAACAGTAGCGAGCAAACGGCGATCAGCTTGGCGTTGTTAAATAGCTATGAACAGTTGCAAGATTGGCAGCAAGCGGCCGATTTACTCAGTGCACAAATTGAACGCTTGGCTGAGGGATCTGAACAACAACGTATATTAGCTAAAGCCGCCGATTATTATTTACGCGCGGGCAACCGCGATGCCGCGCGGTCAGCTTATCGCAATTATGCCAATCGCTATCCTGAGCCGCATTTAGCTGCGCAAGAAGCGCGGGCGGTGTTGGTGCAATTGTATCAAGCGGATAATGATCTGACTCGGCGTGATTTTTGGTATCAGCAACTCGTCAGTGCCGAGCAGCAACAAGCTCAGGGCACTGAGCGCAGTCGTTATTTGGCCGCCGATGCAGCATTACAGCTAGGGTTATATCACAGCCGGTTGTTTGAAGCCGTGCTGCTGCAACAACCGCTGCGCGATAACTTACGCAAAAAACAAGCTCACATGACCACGGCCATTGAGCAGCTGCAAACGAGCATGGGCTGGCAAGTCGCCGACTTTTACAGCCAAGCACAATATCAGGTGGCCAGTTTGTATCAACAGATGGCCGGTGCCTTGTTAACGTCGCAGCGACCCAAGGGGCTAGATGCGCTAGCACTAGAGCAATATGATTTATTGCTAGAAGAGCAAGCCTATCCGTTTGAAGAGTTGGCGATTGAAATTCACCAGCAAAATGCCGCCTTGGTGACGCAGCCACTTTATGATCAGTGGGTTGCCGCCAGTTTTGCTAAGTTAGCCGAATTATCGCCGGCGCGTTATCGCAAACCTGAAGTGTACTTGGAGCTGGCCGATGACGCTTATTAAACACCACAGTAGCAACATCCTAGTTGCACAAAGCCTCGCTCAGCCTTGGCGAGTGCTGCGCCGTGTCAGTGCTGCGTTTGGCATGTTGTTATTGCTAAGCCATTGCGCTGCAATTTCAACATTACTACCTGTGAACGAGCCCAGTGTTAGCGCCCCCTCAGTGGAACAAGCTGATCCCAATGCGGTGGAACACACCGCCACGGCAACTGCGGTAATTAGCCCCACGGTTTGGCCAGCGTTGAGTGCCGATTTAGCCGAGCGCTATCAGCAAGCGAAAACATTCATGCGTCAACAAGATTACGCTGGCGCGAGTCAATTATTGCAGCCACTGGCTGAAGCCGTCCCCGCTGCTGCAGGGATCCGTTACAACTTGGCGCTGTGCTATTGGAAATTAGCACAGATTGAAGCCGCACGCTTACAGCTTACCCAGCTGCTTGAGTTGCGGCCAGATTATGTGGCAGCCAGCAATTTACTTGGCGTGATAGCGCGCCAGGCGGGGCATTTTCGACAAGCCGAGCAGCATTGGTTGGCGGCGTTAAACCAGCAGGCCGATTATGCCGATGCGCATAAAAACTTGGGGTTTTTGTATGAGCTGTATTTACAGCAACCCGAGCAGGCTCGTTATCACTACACGCAATATCAGCAACTTACCGGCGATCCGCTGGCTGAAGCTTGGCTGAGTTTGCTGCCACAACAGGAGTAACGCATGAAGAATTATCTCATGTCCGCCACCTATCTAAGTGTATTGCTGCTGTCGAGTGCGACACTGGCGCAGCAACAAAACCGCGCTTTGCCAGAGCCTAAACCCTCGGCTGCTGCAACCAACAAAGCGGCAGCGAGCGTACGGGTTGATGTCAGCACTACTATCAGTGGTAACCAAGAGCAACCGCGCACCTTGTATGTCTTGCCATGGCAAGACAGTATTGCCCAAATTCGTATTCCGGCGCCGGGGCTTGATGTGCCACCGGCACCGATACAGCCGCTGGATCGCCAGCAATTTCTGCGTTTTATTGAGGCTCAGTCGCTACAACAGCAACCAGCCAATACCGTATCTACTAAAAATAATTAAGAGGGTTACAGCATGGATTTCGTTAACAGCATAGTGCGGTTTTTGCAGGAAGGCGGCTATTTTATTTACCCTATTGCCTTTATTTTGATTTTAGGTATAGCCATTACGATTGAGCGTTGGTGGTTTTTACGCGGCGTATATGCTAATAACCAAAAAGCTTATCGCCAGTTACAACCGGCCATTGCCGCGGCCGATACCCAAGCGATCTTAACACAAGCGGAATCGAGCCAAACCGCCATAGGTTTAATGCTCGCTAGCGGTGTCAATCGGTTATCGTCATCACATCGGCGTGAAGATATGGAGTACGCCATGGAAGAAGTGGTACTGGAATACAGCCTGCGTTTGCAAAAACGCACACCGTTTTTAGCCACCTTAGCCAATGTCGCCACCTTACTCGGTTTACTCGGTACCATTGTAGGTTTAATCGCTGCCTTTTCGGCGGTAGCAAATGCCGATCCTTCTGAAAAAGCCAGCTTATTGTCATCCAGTATTTCGGTGGCGATGAACACCACCGCTTTTGGTTTGATGACCGCGATCCCGTTGGTCTTTGTGCATGCATTATTACAAAGTAAAACGGCCAGCATTGTCGACACCATGGAGATGGCTGGCATCAAATTGATGAACAGTATCGGACAACGTTTTACGGGTGGCCGGGATGATCAGAAAGCATAAAATTAAGCAAAACGACGCTGATCTCGACATCACCTCTTTTATGAATCTGATGATTGTGTTGGTGCCGGTGTTGTTGCTGAGCTTAGTGTTTACCCAGATCCGTGTGTTGAACATTCAACTGCCGCCCCAAGTTGAGCAGTTAATACAGCAAGAACGAGAGGATCCGCAATTGCTGGAATTGGAACTGCGAAGCGATCGGCTGCGCTTAAATTATCCGGCCGGTCAGTTACTGCGGGAATTTAGCCACACGCCAGACGCAGAACCTGACTTCGCGGCGCTCTCCGCATTTTTACAAGATCTGAAACTGACTTGGCAGCAGCAACAAATCGACAAGCGTGATATCCGTTTACTGGCACCAGAAGACTTAGATTACCAAACGCTAGTCAGTGCCATGGATACAGTGCGCTCGTTTAAAACCGTAGTTGCTGCCTCGGTGGTTGATGCGGAGTTGTTTCCGGTTATTTCCTTGGGGCAGTTGCCCGCTGGCGCCAGCGAGGTCACAGAATGAAGCAATCATTTCGTGCAAAACGCATGCTCAAGCAACACAAACGACTGGCGCAAAGCTCAAAATTAAACCTGGTGGCGTTGATGGATATTTTTACTATCTTGGTGTTTTTCTTGATGGTGAATCAGTCGGATGTGGTGGTATTACCCAGTAATAAAGACATGAGTTTGCCGCAATCGGTGTCAGAACAGTTACCGCGTGAGCAGGTGTTGCTCACTGTGACGGCAAATGGCGTGTTAATTCAAGGCAAAGCTATCTGGCGCGGTGATTGGCAACAAGCGCCTGTATTATGGCAAGAGGAATTAAGCGAGGCGGTGCAGCAAGAGCTGAATTATTTAGCCGGTCGTACCGCTGCGCTCACAGAAGAGCAGCAAGCACTGGGGCGACCGCTAACCATTTTAGCTGATGCCAGCACCCCCTATGCCGTGCTACGGCGTTTAATGGCAATGTGTGCCGGCACTGAGTATCGCGATATTTCATTAGCCGTAGAGCAACACAGTAAGGTGTTGGAGGCAACGCCATGAGCACACTGACTTGGCAACAGCACGCGAGCTGGCAAGATGAAGATACCGTTTTTACTCGGGTGGTGATTGCCGGCTTGGTGCTGTTGCTGGTGTTGTCTATTGCCATACCGCTGTATCAAGTGCCTGAGCGCAGTCGCACGCAGTTAGAACAGTTACCGCCACAGTTAGCACGAGTGGTGCTGGAGCAGCGGGAAATTATCCCCCCTGAGCCGATTGTACTGCCTGAGCCCGAGCCGCTTCCCGAGCCCGAACCTGAGCCAATAGCCAAGCCTGAAGCGAAAGTCGTTGAAGCCAGCCCGGTTACGCCAGAGCAAGCCCGCGCTACCGCACAGCAAGCGGGGTTATTAGCCATGCAAGATGAGTTAGCGGCCTTAAGGCAAACCTTTACGGTTAACCGCCAAGCACCGCAACTGCAACGCGAGGGACAGCAAAGTGCTGCTGTAACTGAGCCCGATACCATCGCCAACCCCGTGTTAGCGAAAACAGCGGCGAAAGCGGCTTTTGCAGTGAGCTCGGATATTGCGCGTGCTGAGTTAGCGCAAGCCGAAAATGTACGTGTAACTGATGCCGAGCTACGTGGTTTAGCCAGCTCAGCGCCCGCATCAAGCACCACCAGTCGTAGTGCAGGTAATGCGGATGCAGCGGCGCAGGGTGGGCGTAGCGAAGCCAGTATTCGCCAAATACTAGAAGCGAATAAAAGTAGCTTATACACCTTGTACAACCGTGCGTTGCGCGCCAACCCCTTGTTAAAAGGCAAGGTGGTGTTTGAGCTGATTATCAATCCCGATGGCAGTTTGGCGCAGGTGTCGATTATCGAAAGTGAATTAAATGACGAGCGATTGGAGCGGCAGTTACAACTGCGCTTGCAAGCAGTGAATTTTGGTGCGGCGGATGTGGCGCCGACCCGTTCGCAGTGGACTATCGCATTTTTACCCGGTTAAGCGGGCAGGAGATAACTATGCAAAGCTATACTAAGCGGCTTTTACTCGGCTTATTGTTAGCGCTGTTCTGCAGTTCTACCGCCTCGGCTGGTGCTTTAGAGCAAGCCAAACGCTTACATGATCGCTTAGCTGGCGTGCCAGCTGATGCGGCAACCTTGCAGCAAATGACCACGTTGCTGGAGCAGGGTAACGCCCAGGCTGCAGCGAATGTGGCAATGCAGCATCCAGACTTTTATCGCACCACACTAAAGTTGTTTGCCTCGCCGGCCACCAATCGTGATTTGGATATTTTTGAACCGCTGAATGATTACAGTGCCACTATTATTGGTTTGGTGCGTGATAACGTTGATTTTCGGCAGATTTTGCAAACCGACGTGCTGTATGTGGCAGCGGACAGCTTAGGCTTACCGCCTTACGCCGCCAATAACAATGCGCATTACGCTGCGTTAGATCAGCAAGGGGTCGATTTACAACAGTATTTGGAACCGCGCTCGCAAAGCAGTTTGCTGGGCATTCCCGCTGAGGCCAGTGCCGGTGTGATGACCAGTCGCGCTGGCGCAAAAGCGTTTTTCTATTTAGGGACCAATCGTGCCATGCTGCGTTTTACGTTAATGAGCCAGCTGTGCACCGATTTAGAGCCATTGAAAGATGGCAGTACGCCTACCGATCGGATCCGCCAAGATGTCAGTCGCAGCCCCGGTGGCGATAGCCGAATTTTTCATAATCGCTGTGTTGCCTGCCATGCCGGGATGGATCCGCTGGCGCAAGCTTTTGCTTATTACGATTATCAATTTACCGATGAAACGGGGGAAAATGGTCGCTTGTTTTATCAGCCAACAGGCAGTAGTCATGATCAAACCGGTAGTCGCGTTCAGCCGAAATACCATATTAACTCGGGTAATTTTCCGCTGGGTTACAAAACCGAAGATGATTTTTGGCAAAACTATTGGCGGGAAGGGCGCAATCAAGCTCTGGGTTGGGATAACAGCTTACCGGGTGAGGGTTATGGCGCGAAAAGCTTAGGTCAAGAATTAGCCAATTCGGTGGCGTTTGCACAGTGTCAGGTGAAAAAAGTATTCGAAACCACCTGTTTGCGGCCGCCAGAAAGCCTGGCCGATGTCAACCTGATCCAACAAACCCGCGACCGGTTTAGTCAAAGCGGTTATAACTTAAAGCAGGTGTTCGCCGACACCGCCACCTATTGTATGGGGGAGTGAACATGCGAATTTTCTTGCTAGTACTGGCCAGTATGCTGTTGCTCGGTTGTGGTGGCGCAGAAGTTGAGCAAAATCCGCCGCCAGCGTTACCAAATAACACGAACAACTATAACGGCCCTGCACCTCAAACTACCGATATTCAGCAGTTTAAACTCAATTTGTGGGATAACTTGGTGGCAGACAACCGCTGTGGCAGTTGCCATCAACCGGGTAATACCGCACCCTTTTTTGTGCGCCGTGATGATATTAACCTGGCTTACACTGCCGCCTTACCCTTGGTTAATTTAGCCGATCCGGCGCAATCCTTGCTGGTGCAAAAAGTTGCGGGTGGCCATAATTGCTGGCTAAGCAGTAATACTGCCTGTGCTGACACCATTACGCAGTGGTTACGCAACTGGGGCAATACCAGCGGAGCGGAGCAAGTTGCGGTTCGATTAGTTGCCCCGGTGATCCGAGATGCCGGTGCCAGTAAAGCCTTGCCCGAGAGCCCGGGCTTATTTGCCGCCGAAGTTTATCCTTTGGTGCGGCAGTATTGTGTCAATTGCCACGCGCCTTCTGCGACGGTAGCGCAAGCGCCTTTTTTTGCTGCCAATGATCTCAGTGCGGCTTATCAGGCAAGCCGTAGTTTAATTAATTTAGATCGGCCCGCATTATCCCGCCTAGTGGCCAGGCTAGGAGGAGAGTTTCATAACTGCTGGTCCGATTGTGCGAATGATGCGGCGCAAATGCTAGCTGCCATTACCAAAATTGCCGAAGCTGTACCCTTAACGGAACTGGATCCTACCTTAGTGCCCTCTAAAGCCTTGCGACTTGAAGATGGCGTTGTGGCTTCTAGCGGTGGGCGTTATGAAAGTGACCAAATTGCGTTTTATCAATTTAAAGAGGGGCAAGGTAGCCAAGCGTTTGATACTTCAGGTGTTGAGCCTGCGGCCAATTTAACCTTACAGGGCGATTTTAACTGGTTAACTGGCTGGGGCTTGCAAATTAACAGTGGTCGGGCGCAAGCCAGCACCCAGAGCAGTGCCAAATTGGCTCGGCTGATTGGCGCAACCGGAGAGCTCAGCATTGAAGCCTGGCTGATCCCCGCCAACGTAGTGCAAGCAGGGCCTGCGGCCATTGTCAGTTATGCCGGCAGTGCCATTAGCAGAAACTTGACCTTAGGGCAAACCCAATACAACTATGATTTTTTACTGCGCAGCAGTGCAAGCAATTTTGCCGGGCAGCCGGCACTGAGCACCGCCGATGCCGATGAGCTACTGCAAGCCAGTTTGCAACATGTGGTGCTCACGCAAGATCCGGTTAACGGCCAGCGTATTTATGTCAATGGCCAAGACAGTGGTGTGCGGCGCGAAGCGGCGAGTATCAGTAACTGGGATGACAGTTTTGCCTTAATGCTTGGCAGCGAGGCGGATGGTAGTCGGCAGTGGCAGGGCAGTGTGCGGTTACTGGCCATTCATAACCGTGCGCTTAGTGCAGCACAAATCACTCAAAACTTCAGTATTGGCGTTGGCCAGAAGTTCTATTTGCCGTTTGCCATAGGCCACTTAATTGACTTACCGCAAAGCTACATCGTGTTTGAGGTGGCGCAGTTTGATAATTACTCTTACCTGTTTAGTCAGCCTTATCTGATTAATTTAGACGGTGCCACTTTATCTGCTGATGTAACGATCAGCGGCATGGCGTTAGCGATTAACGGTAAAGAGAGCAGCGGCGGTCAAGCGTGGATCAAGCAACGCT
This sequence comes from Alishewanella sp. SMS8, assembly GCF_030737935.1. Taxonomy (NCBI): domain Bacteria; kingdom Pseudomonadati; phylum Pseudomonadota; class Gammaproteobacteria; order Alteromonadales; family Alteromonadaceae; genus Alishewanella; species Alishewanella sp. SMS8. The sequence continues at coordinate 877,814 of NZ_JAPJEA010000001.1, read as the reverse complement.
TTAACGTACCCACTGGCACGGTGTTGACCGAGCCTCACACCTTATCGGCCCTAGGCACGATTATTGCGGCTGAGTCGGGCGCGAGTAGCGATGAGTTTTTCTTATCGTTCGCTGAGATTGGTGCCTTTAGCAATGTGCGCAGCAAGGTAAGCTTTCCGCAACAAGACGTCAGTATGGCAAGTTCCAGTAGCAGCGATATTGGCATCCGGCCGTTCGCGGCAATCCATGCCAGCATGAGTCAGCTTACTGGCGTGTCACAAGCGAACCCTGCGGTAGCCAATACCTATCAAACCATAGTGCGGCAGTTACCGGCAACGCCGAATATCGAAACCTTTATTTCAGCGCAGCAAATGGCCATTACTCAGTTAGGGATTGCTTACTGTAACGCGGCAATCAGTAATTCGACGTTGCGCAGTGCGTGGTTTCCGACCATTGATTTTAATGCTAGTCCTGCTGAAGCGTTGAGCCCCACAAATCGAGATAGCTTGATTGAGCCGCTACTGCAGCGTTTTATGCCCCTGCAAGCGGCCACAGATATCGCTAACAGCGATGCGCGAGTAGAGCTAAATAACCTAGTTGACAGGTTAAGCCAATGTCATGGCAGTTGTGATAGCCAGCGCACTCAAACCATCGCTAAAGCCGCCTGCACTGCGGTGCTGGCGAGCGCACAAATGCTCGTGTATTAAGGAGCTCTTGATGAAATCGAAAAAAGCCTTACACCCGGACGCGCCGCTGTTACATGCCTGTCATAGCAAGCCCGTTACCCGGCGCGACTTTATTGCTTGCGGCATGAGTATTGGCGCCGGCATCTTAACCACAGGCTCGGTATTTAGCTTATTTGCCAATCCCACTAAAGCTTACGCCAGTTTGTCGCCTGATTTGGAAATGTTGAAAAACCAATGCGGTATCAACGTCGAAGGTGCAGGGAAGATCCCCTTTATTTGTTTTGATCTGGCTGGTGGCGCCAACATCGCAGGCTCTAATATTTTGGTCGGAGGCGCGGGGGGGCAGTTAGATTTTCTGTCAACCCAAGGCTATAGCAAATTAGGTTTGCCCGCCGATATGGTGCCCAGCGCAGTGAATGCCGCCAATCTGGCCGGTGGTTTTGTCAATACGCAGTTGGGTTTAGCGTTTCACAGTGATTCACAATTGTTAGCCGGCATATTAGAGCGAACCACCATGGCTACGCAAGCCATGACCAATGGCGCGGTGATCCCCTCTCGCTCCGAAAATGATACTGGCAATAACCCCCATAATCCGATGTATGCTATTGCCAAAGCCGGTGCTAATGGCTCGCTGATGCCTTTGATTGGCTCGCGTAATTCGGATTCTGGCGCTAACTCGATGGCACCAGCTGAGTTTTATAATCCAGAGTGGCGGCCAACCAAGATTGACAGGCCCAGTGATGTTACCGGTTTAGTCGATGTTGGCGACTTGTTTGGCCTGCTTGATCAAAACGATGCCGTTGCCGTTATGGAATCGATCCAGCGTTTAAGTGATAACAAATTAGCGCGGGTGAACTCGGCGGTAAGTCGGGATCAGGTCATTAAAGAGTTGGTGCGTTGTGGTTATGTTAAAAGCGCTGATTTGGCCGACCGTTTCGGTAATCCTGCGACCCTGGATCCGGCTGCCGATCCGGATATTGTGGGTAATAGTGGTATTTTTACCAGCGCTGAATTTAATAGTGATGCCGAATTTCGTAAAACCGCGTCGGTGATGAAGCTGGTGGTCAATGGTTTTGCTGGAGCCGGCACCGTAACCATTGGTGGTTATGATTATCACACCGGCGAGCGGGGTACTGGCGAGCTACGTGATTTGCGCGCAGGCCGCTGTATTGGCGCTTGCTTAGAATATGCCGCTAGACGTAATCAGCCTTTGATGATTTATCTGTATTCTGATGGTTCGGTGGCCAGTAATGGCCGTGTTGATGACAGCGTAAATGGCCGTGGTAAAGGCGAGTGGACCGGTGATAACTCATCAACTGCCGCCTCAGCTATGCTGGTGTATAACCCGAATGGTCGCCCCAGTTTATTGGGGAGCACGGCGCTCGAGCAAGCGCGTCACCAGCAAATTGGTTTTATGCGCCCCGATGCTTCGGTTGAAACGGGCTCATCGATGGCCGCCAATAATGTCAATTTATTAGTACAAACGGTGATGCTCAATTATTTAGCCTTGCATGGTGAGCAAGGGCGACTCAGTGAGGTCGCGCCTTTCCATGGTTTAGGTAATGCCGCCAGCCAAGATCGCTTAACGGCGTTTGCGCCTATCGTTTAATGGCGCAGAGCAATTGATATAGCACGTTGCGCTGGCGCTGGGGTGGGTTGTTTCACCTTAGGGGCTAGCGCGCTAAACCCGATGAAAAATACAGTTGATGCTCACTGCTGATAAAAATCGCTTCATAGTCTGCCTGTTGCTCAATCAGTGCCATACCTCGTTCAAGCCCTAGCACAAATAAGGTAGTCGATAGCGCATCGGTGCGTGTGGTGTCGGGGCCTAACACGGTTACACTCATTAAACCCGAAGGGCTTGTACCGCTTTTCGGATCTAAAATATGATGATAACGCACGCCATCTTCGATAAAGAACCGCTCATAATCCCCTGAGGTGCTAATCGCGCTGTTAATCAGCGGTAATTGCGCTACGATATCGTCAGATTTACGTGGGTGTTTAATGGCCACCAACCAAGGACGACCGCGTTTATCACCCAATAAGCGCGTGTCACCGCCGGCGGTAACTAACGCATGTTGAATGCCCGCTTGCGCCAGTAACGCAATAGACCTTTCCACCGCATAGCCTTTGGCGATACCGCCTAAATCTATTTTGACACCGGCTTTAGCAAAGCGTACTTGGTTATTGGCCAGCAGCTGAATATGCCGGTAATTAATTAAACTGCGCTGCGCGGCTAAATCCTCGACACTGGGTTTGACGTGCTGGCGATAATCATAGCTAAACCCGACCGAAGCAAAGCTAATGTCAAAGGCCCCGGCGCTTAATTCGGCGAGCTGTTCGGCTTGCTGTAACAACTGGTAAAACTCTGCACTGATAGTGACTGCTTGCTGGCTAGCATCGCGGTTAAGTAAGCTCAGCTCACTGCTTTCAAGGTAGGGGCTCATCAGTTGATTAATGCGTTCAAATTCGTTTTGCACAGCCCTGATCAGCAAGGGCCCTTGGCTGTTATCGTCAGTCCAAAACTCGACATAGGCTTGCGTGCCCATGGTTTGAAACGGCTGGCGCTGCCACTCTGCTTCGGCAAACGTTGGCCATAGCCCGCTAATGAGCCAAAGATACAACAAAGCGCGGAGGTGAGTAGGTATAACGCGCATGGCGAGGATCTCATTATTCATGGTTAAGAAGGGGACATTGTTGCAGAGCACAGGCGCTGACTCAATGTTTGTTGTTCAACAGTTTGATTATAGTGACGGGGCTGCAATTAGCAGTGGATTTTTAAATAAACCACGGGGTGAAGTTGCGGTTTGCCACCCTATTAAAAACGTTTTCGCCGTTGGCGAGGTACTTTCTTTTGTTTCGCCAAAAGAAAGTACCCAAAGAAAATTCGACCCACGTTGCGGCGAAAGCCCGTTCAATTTTGCCCGCCCAAGGCGACGAGGTAACTCGCTCGGCGCTACCGCACCTCACTCAAACACCCCTCGTCTTAAAACCTTGGTCGAGCAAACTTGATCGGCTTGCAACGTAATGGGATTTAAAAGCGAGCAAGTCGCAGGAAAGGAAGCAAGTGGTTTAGATTGTGAATGTTAGTAACAGGATTAACCGCTAGAGAGGTTGATAACGTTTTATAACGTTTTATAACGTTTTAAACTCATCCGAGGTGATGATGAGCGCTTAACCTTTTCGCCGTTGGCGAGGTACTTTCTTTTGTTTCGCCAAAAGAAAGTACCCAAAGAAAATTCGACCCACGTTGCGGCGAAAGCCCGTTCAATTTTGCCCGCCCAAGGCGACGAGGTAACTCGCTCGGCGCTACCGCACCTCACTCAAACACCCCTCGTCTTAAAACCTTGGTCGTGCAAACTTGCACGGCTTGCAACGTAATGGGATTTAAAAGCACATCAGGCTAAGGAGTATTTCGGTTCTAAGATTATTGCTGCTTTGGGCGAATAGCAGAAATTTCTCTCCACATCATTAGGCACATACGAATGTCTGCTTTACTGCACAAGCTGACATAATGCTTTTTAATTTGATTGAAGACTCATCGTATAGCGAAAGCCTAATATCCATCATTCACATTAATTTTTATGCTTTTTTAAGTCGAACTTAAATGACTTAGATGCCAAAGTATAACGACCTTACCAAAGTCTTAATCACCAGACTGGACTTCCCAGACTATTTCTAAGTCAGTGACTGGCATGTTTTAATGGAATACCACCGGCTTTAACCCATAACTGCAGTTGCCCCCCTTAAAAACGTTTTGTTAAAATTGACGTTGTGGTGATTCAAATAATTAACACATCCAAATGTTAAATATAAAAACATTTTTTCATTACATTCTTGACATGGTTATTCATTGGGCTACCTTGTTAAATCTTAGGTTAATAAAAATAACAATATAAACAAATAATTGATTGTAAATCAAAACACGGAGGTTGCACTTATGTTTAGGGTCTTACTCATTGCTTTTTTATTCCTACCACCAACACTTTATGCAAAAACGAGTGCTGAACTTTCTGAAGAAACAAAACAAACGCAAGAGCAAGCCTCACTTATGATGGAATGTGATGTGGCGACAATTGGGGGGTATTGCGCGCCTCAAGTGCCGCAATACACGCAAGCCACCCTTTCTGGGCAAACCGTAAGTTTACAATGGGTAGTAAACAGCAGTTATGATTATTTTCTTATCGGCCAGGCAACCAATAGCAGCTGGGGTAACGATGATATTCTTTACAATAACAGTCAGAGCCGTTTCCTTCAAGCCGGAAATAGTTACCTATTTCGCGTCGCGGCTTGCAGTAATTTACATGGTTGCAGTGATTACGCCTATACACAAACGTTTAATATTACAGGTGGCAGTCCGACAGGGACATATATCAAAGCACCTGCAGATTTAACGGCATCATTCTCCGGCAACACTTTAACAGTAGCATGGGGTGCTGTTTCTAACGTGTCATCATATCGGATCAGACAGAACGTGAACGGTGTTTGGCAACCTGAAATCAATAAAGGTACAACCCGGACCCATAATGTCGCCATCAGCACAAATAACATTTATAGCTATCAAGTTCGTGGATGTAACGCCTCTGCACAATGCTCAGATTGGTCTCATGTCTTAACGATTAATACCTCCGCAGCAGTGACCTACATACATACCGACATCCTAGGTAGTGTGATTGGTGAGAGTAATCAAGCGGGTAGCATGCTTAAAAAGACGGAACTTAAACCCTTTGGTGAGCGCAAGGAGCAATAATCATGAATACTAAATTGACTGTATCGGTTCTCATTTTTGGGTTTTTATCGTTCAGCACACAGGCATACTCTCAAAAAGAGCGAGAGGAGCTATCAGCATTGTTTATGAATGCGATGGAAAGTCATTCGGGCTTGCGGTTACTCGAAGCAGAGCAAGCAAATTCATCCCGGGTAATGTCTGCGGGCAGTCACGATAAGCTAAAACTGATGACTGAGCTTGCGCTATCTAGGATGGAAGTTAAAGAGCATATTACACCAGAGACAACCGCCTTATTTGGTGACAAGGTTGACTTAAACACAGGCTCAATCACTTTTCAACATACTGACATTGCATTAAAAGGCAATAATGCATTGCCTGTTGAAATACGTCGCAGCTATCGAGGCTCTAAGAATAATCGCGGCAACAATGCCAGCTTTGGTGATTGGAGCTTGGAGATCCCAAGTATTACCACAACCACGCTTGAATATCGTCCGGGTCAACTCAGCCATTTTCCAGGTTGTGGACGATTGGAGCCTGAATGGGTTGATACCGAGTTTGCAACAGTAGGGGCTATGCAATATTGGAGCGGTGACACACTGGATATTCCAGGCGTGACCAATCAGAAGCTCAGAATGGCCTACGATGCAGGAGGAGGGATACAAAATGCGCGGTATGCTGATAACTGGAAAATTAATTGCCTTACAAACCGATACGGTTTTGAGGCAACGTCTCCCGAAGGCGTTATCTATACGTTCGATGTCGTCAGACTGGTGCCCTCAACCTTGGTTCAGGTAGAGCAAGAAGCTGACGTGCTCAATCCAAACTACGATGCTGCCGTGCTATTGCGTTCATATACCCTCAACATTCAGGTCAGTAAAATTCGTGATCGCTTTAATAATGAAGTCAATTTTGAATATCAGTCAGCAACATTACCGTATGGCAGCGCCAGTCAGTTTTTAACATACTCCAATAAATTGACTAAAATTTCTGCTACAGATGGCCGAGAAATCAATATTGTCTATGAGGCGGGGCAAAATACGGACAGAGTATCGAAGATCACTTCTCATGGTAGAGAATGGCATTATGCGTATAACACCGTATATGACAATCGGGATTTACTGTACAAAGATGTACTCAAGTCAGTTACTCGCCCTGACAACAAAAAATGGGAATTTAATTTAACGTTTGATCTCTATGGCGGTATCAGCGCATCGCAACCAACACTGGCAGACTGTGCTGTTATATCACCTCAGGATAACGTGTCTACGTTAACCCATCCTGAGGGAGCCGTGTTTGTTTTAACGCACAGAGCGGCCCAATTTGGTAGAACCAATGTACCCTATTCTCCACCCGGCGGAAGTGCCTCGCCTTGGTATGGGGAGCATAATGTTGGACGGTGCTTGACGAACCCGGCCATTGCTAAAAAAGAGCTTCAATTTAACAATAATTCACTCGTTTGGAACTACCAATACTCTCAAAACGCGGGCTCACCAAGACAAATGACGACAACCCCTCAGCCTGCAGCATTATCTGGATTACCTTTTGCGCCGGCGGGTCATTCCCTGATGAATTTGCGCTCTACATCCGTCGTCAATCCAGACGGAAGTAAAACTGTGCATGTGTTTAACCGAAATTTTGGCGTACTTGAAGGCAAAGAGGTATTGACACTTTACTACGATACTAATGCTTCTAGCTTATTAAAAGCGGTTGAAACCAGCTACGTCACAGTACCTAAAGTGGGTAAGGTAAGGATGGTTTCTTGTAAGCCTTCACAATATCCTGTAATCGAACTTATCAGCGATGAATGTCAAAAAGTGTTTGAAAATCAAGCAATGCATGAAAACAACATTTATCCTGGAAACCTTAAAACCACCCTTTATAGTAATGGCTCACCAACGTCGTTTTCTACCACCTATAGCCAGTATAATATCTACGGACAACCAGGCTTAGTGTCAGAAACGGGGCCAAGTGGTACGCGCTACAAGCGGTTTAACTATCAACATGACACTGCATTATGGGTGCTGAACTTACCCACAACGACTGAGTTATCGTCTAACAATAGTAGCTGGACGACTGTCAACCAAACGACTTACTATGCTGCTAATTCTGCGAGTAAATTACTTCCTCATCAGGAATATCAATTCGGCTCACTCATCAGTTCAAACACTTACCATACCAGCGGTGGTGCTATCGGAAATCTGTTACGCCAGACTTACAATGCGCCAAATCGTTGGGTCGAATTCAATAATTATAAGCGTGGTATCCCCCAACAAATTACCTTACCTGGCCGTTATACCGCATCTGCTGTTCAAAGTGCCTATCAAAGTGTCAACGACCGTGGTGAAATACAAAGTGTTACCAACTTTAGAGGCCACACGTCAAGCTATGCTTATGATGCCCTAGGACGATTATCGTTAATTACGCCTCCCGCACCTTGGGCCCCTACGGTCATTGATTACAGCAGCCAAAATGGGCGTTTTGTTCAAACAATAACACGGGGGGCTTATGAAAAGCGGATTGAGATGGATGCGTTGTTCAGGCCATTATTAACCCGTGAACGTGATACGGCGCGCAATATCAACGTGTATGTACGCCAGCAATTTGATGCTTACAACCAACCTGTATTCACGTCGTTTCCTAGTGAGAATGACGACGAACCCAATGGTCAGGCAACCCTTTACGATGGATTACAGCGGGTTAAACGGCAATACTCCACCGTCGATAACACGGGTGTTGACTATTATTATTTAACGAACAACCGGGTAGAAACAGTTGATAGTTTAGGCAACCGCAGCACAACCACCTTTCGGGCGTTTGGCTCACCCGAGCAGAAACTTCCCACCCTTATCAGTCAACCAGAAGATGTTTCAACCGCGATTAATTACTCTGTATTTGATAACGTTTCAAGTGTCCTTCAAGGGGGCGTGACAGAATTGCGTTTTTACAATGCGCAGCAGCGGTTATGCCGTTTGTATCGTCCTGATGTAGGCGCGACGGCATATGATTATAACATCGTAGGTGATGTCATCTGGGAAGCTAAAGGCGCATCAGGTGCGAATAACGCTTGCTCCACGGCCAGTGTACTGGCAAGTGAAAAGATTAACTTTACGTATGACAACATCGGAAACATCCGGCAAATCAGCTATCCAGATGGTAGTGGTAACAGTGTATATACGTATGATAATCAGGGAAGCTTAACAAATCTGACCTCGGGTTCAACAGCTTGGGAATATCAATACAATTCACAAAGCATGGTTGAGAAGGAGACCCTTTTAGTGGATGGTCTCGCGTTTGTTCTCGACCCATCCTACAACGGTCTGGGACACATGACATCACTAAGCTATCCGTCAGGCCGAAATGTTAGTTTTACGGTGGATGCATTAGGGCGTTCGCTTAGCAGCGGCAGTTATGCGACGAATGCGCAGTACTTTCCAAACGGGCAGCTTAAAAGTTTCAACTATGGTAATGCGTTAACGTTTAATCAAACTTTGGATAATCAGCAAAGGCCAGAGCTACGCCGAGTGAGTCAATCGGCTAACTTACTGTCTCAACTTTATAGTTATGATAGCAATAGTAATCTTACTTCAATAACCGATGCTGTAACGCCGTCAAATAGTATGACTAATATGACGTATGATGGCCTTGGCAGATTAAAAACAGCGAATGGATTTTGGGGCGCTGGCAGTTTTAGTTATGACGCACTGGGGAATATTACCCGCAAGACGTTGGGTGCACAGGACATTATTTATTCCTATAATGGCAATAACCAGCTTGCCAGTATAAGTGGTAGTCTGAGTCAAAGTTTTGGTTACGATAACCGGGGTAATGTTACCAATAATGGTGTAAGGGCCTTTAACTTTAACCGCGCTAATCGCTTAACCAGCTCAGGCACTAACAGCTATGTATATGACGGCCATGGCCGACGGATAATCAAAAACAAAAACGGCGCAAAAACCTATAGCTTGTACAACAGCGCCGGGGTTTTGATGAGCACTTATGAAAATAATGGTTATACCGACTATTACTACTTAGGTAGCCAACTGGTCGCCAAATATGCCGATCCAAGAACTCAATCGGACGAACCAGGCTATACCGGCCATGTGGAAGATAACGATCTGCAGTTAACTTATATGCAGCAGCGGTATTATGACCCGGTTGTTGGGAGGTTCTATTCGAATGATCCGGTTGGGGCCGTAGAGCACCTTAGTAACGCAGAAGGGATAATGGGTTTTAACCGTTACTCTTACGCAGTCAATAATCCATATAAATATACCGACCCAGATGGACGTGTAGTAGTGGTTGCTTCAAGGAACTTGGACATTGATTACGGTATTGGAAAAGCTGGATCTCATTCAATGGTTATCGTATCCACTGGCAAGGGAGATCCTGTCATACTAAGTAGTTTAGAAGTAAATGGTAAGAATGTATTTGGTAAAAATCATGCTGCTGATGTTCAAGCGCTAGCAAATGGCGATATAACTGATTCTATAGTTATTCAGCCTCCTGAGGGCATGACATCAGACCAATTTGACCGAGCAGTATTGAGCCAAGGTGAATTTATGGCAACTTTGGAGCCTCTGGACTATTCGGCGATACCCGCATTGGATGGTGGAGCAACCCCTAATGAAGGAAACTGCCATACTAGCACTAGAAACTTAATCAATGGTGCTGGGGGAGCAATTCCTAAGGAATTTAATCCCTCTGGATTTAACCCAGACTTGCATAGTGGGCGGTCAACTAGTGAAAGACCAGAGAATCAGTGAAATGAATAAAATCAAACTGTTCACAATCGCTTCAATTGCAATTTTCATTTTGATAATTTTTGATTTGTATGTGTTTAGACCTTCTGGTGTTTATTCATATTCAGCAGGTGAAGCCTATGGCTTTGCTATTGGAATGAGTAAAAAGCAGGCTTTAAATGCGATATATTTAAAGAGTCAGAGTTCGGTTCTTAAAACTAGAGAACCTTTCAGCGAGCGAGTTATTACTAATGAATATAAACTCGAATTAAACGTTGAGCAAATTCAGTCAGATTATTGGGTCATATATGAATCTGCAAAGTTTAGTTATTTATTAATTTTTAAAGACGAGCATATATCAAGGATTTTAGGGTTTTCCCGCAGGTTAGGTGAACTGCAAACAGGGCTTTCTTTGTTTACCGTAATGGACAAAAGTGAAGACAAGACTTACAGGGATGTTTTCAAAGGTCTAAACCAAGAAGAAATAGACTCCCTGATTCTAGCGCAAAAAGAATGGGCAAATGTATACATAAAGTAGATTAGCGACTCTAATCTCTACGCACGTTAGCCAGAGAAATAAAGAAAGCAAAGTAAAATTTGGCCCCGATTGAATCCAACCACATCGCCTCGCACTCGCGGGGCTTTGTTTTTTGCTCTCAATAAGCCCAAATCCATAAACTTAGCTATACTGATAACATGCTGTAATACATAAATTTATTGATGATATGTTTTGTTTCTTAGTGTCGATAAATGTATATGCAGGCACGATACTATGATCCAGTTATAGGGCGGTTCTAGAGTAATGACCCTGTAGATTTCTTAGGGCATATGCAACGCGGAAATCCAACGATGGGTTTTAATCGTTATGCATATGCTAATAACAACCCATATAAATATACTGATCCTGATGGCGAGTTTTTACAATTAATTGGTATGGCAATCGGAATGTATAGTGCGGGAACCTCAGGGTCAGGTCTTGCTTTTTGCCTTTTCTGCCAGATGGGCTAGAGTTTAGCCACAGCCAACACCACCTGGAGTATGCAACATGGCAAGGCCACTGAGATTGGAATTTGCAGGGGCGCTTTACCATATCACCAGCCGGGGCAATGAGCGTAAAGCCATCTATTTTGACGATACCGATTTCGAACTGTTTTTAACGCTGCTGGATAAGGTATGCGAGCAGTATAACTGGTTGGTACATGCCTATTGCTTGATGACGAACCACTATCATTTGCTGGTAGAGACACCCGATGCCAACCTCAGTAAAGGTATGCGGCAACTTAACGGCACTTATACCCAGGCGATAAACCGAAAACACCAACGGGTAGGGCATTTTTTTCAGGGGCGCTATAAAGCCATATTGGTCGACAAAGATGCCTATTTGCTGGAGCTAAGTCGCTATATTGTGCTTAACCCCATCCGAGCCAATATGGTACAGGTGTTAGATGACTGGCCATGGAGTAGCTGGCATGCGGTGATGGGGGCAACAGTTTCCCCCTCCTGGTTGGCAACAGATGCGTTACTGAGTATGTTTGGCAAACAACGTAAAACTGCCAGAGAAAAATACGCAGACTTTGTGCAGCAGGGCCAGGGTATTGCCGTATGGGATAAGTTGACGAATCAGCTTTTTTTAGGTAGTGACGACTTTGTGCAAAGCCATTTAGCACTGTTAACTGAGCCGGATAAGTTAGCTGACATTCCGAAAAAGCAGCGGCGCGTTGCTGCTAAAACGCTGGCAGAATATGAACAATTAGCAAAAACGCGAAATGAAGCTATTACTGCAGCGCACAATTCCGGCGCTTATACTCTGAAGCAGATTGGCAATCATTTTGGCTTGCATTACTCGCGGGTGAGTAAGATAGTGGCAAAAAGCAAGACCTGACCCTGAGGTATTATAATGCTGCTCAGAGATATGTCGATGTTACAGATAAGTTAATTTACAATGATTCAGGGTATAAAAAGCACGGCAACTCACCAAAAAAATCTTCGGGTGAAATTATTTCCCCTAAACCAACTGATGGTCAAGCTGCCCTAGATAATTCTGTGCCGCTTGGAAAAAATACTGATGCTCGTGTAGGCGTCGACGTCAATAATAAAGAAGTTGTTATTCTCAAAAATAACGGAACACCAAGTAATGAATATCATGGCTATGTCCCAGAAAAGCTAAATACTAAAGAAGCAAATGTGGTGAGGGAAAAATTTGATGGCATTGTTGACGTTAGTAACAATGGAACCTGCAAGGTTAAGTGCTAAGGACGAAACATGAAGCCATTGAACTATTATGGTTCATCTATTAAAGCCACCCCGCTACATTATTGTGAGACATATGATGAAGCGATACAATACCTTGAGCAAGGATGGCGAGGTGATGAACTATGTAAAGGTATTTCCCCATACTTGCATTGTTGCAATGATATCCAGATTCTCGAAGAGTGTCTTAAGCGTGGAGCCAAGACAAGCAATGATTTTTTGCAGACATCGGCTTTGCATAGCCATAGCAAACTTAGTTTCATAAAAATATTAGTTTCGTATGGTGCCGATGTTAACTACGTAAATTGGAATGGTTCAACACCTTTACACAAAGCAAATAATTTAGGAGTCATAAAATTTTTAGTGTCGAAAGGAGCGAATCCAAATATATTAAATAATGACGGATTATTACCAGGAGACGATTATCCTTCAGGAATTAAATGGGAAAAAATGAAAAATTATCTCGCTCACATTCGTAATTTAAAAAAGCACGAAACTTGAGATAAATTTTTTGCCTTATACAGCGAGTGGACGCCCATAACCCGGTGTCCTTTTTTCTATCCAAACCATGCAAAATCCCCAGCAGCCTGATCAGTCATTTCCAGTAGAAGTGATCAGTGCTCACCAGCAGGGCTGGCATTTTGCTGCAGCGCCTACAGCTGGCGGTGCTGCACAAATTGATCTTTTCTGCTGGCGGTGACTGATCAGTTCTGCTGCTTAATGCTGATCAAGCTGCTGTCATTTGCGGTTTAGAGTGCGTTCAAATAATAGGTGCTTAAAATAAAAAAATTATCCGGAATTGGTGCGTCTTGATAGAGGATGTCTGTTATCTCAAATATCTAAGTTTTCTGATGCTTCAAGAGCGTCCTGCACGTCAATTCCTAAATAACGGACGGTACTCTCAATTTTCTTGTGTCCCAGCAACAATTGAATTGCACGAAGGTTTTTGTCGCGTTTGTACAAAATAGACACTTTAGTTCTGCGCATTGAGTGGGTGCCGTAGAGGCTGCTATCTAGACCAATCGATCTGACCCATTTATGCACAAGTCGGTCATAAGCACGTGTGCCAAGGTGCGGCACAGTATGCTTACGCGAGGGAAATAAATAGTCATCGTGGCTTAACTCAGCGTGGGCTATCCAAGTGCGTAACGACTGACGGGTATGAGTAATTATCTCAAACATCACCGGCGTACCGGTTTTTTGCTGTACCACACTAGTACGAGTCAGAATATCGCCAGAGCGCATCACGTCTGAGACTTTCAACGCGACTAAATCACAGCCTCTAAGTTTAGAGTCAATCGCGAGATTGAATAGAGCCAGTTCCTTTAGGTTGTTGGCTATTTCCAGCCGGGCACGAATAGACCAAATCTCTTGTTGGCGCAGCGGCGCTTTTTGGCCGATAATCTTGCCTTTGTTCCAAGGTATGCGACTTGCCATGATGATGTCTCGTTGTTTTGTAGTGACATCGGGTTATCGACTGAGTCGCAGAAAAAATAACCGCATTGGATTTAAGCAGGCCCAACTAATAGCAAGCTTGGTCACGCACTTCATAAAAAGGTAGCTACGGTTGAGGAATTACTGCTTAAGATGATGTGCAATTAAAAGCAGCTACATCAGCTTGATACTAGCTGAATTAATGACTGCTTTAGAACTCAAAGCGGTCATCGGGGCTTGCCAAGGTAAATGTCTGCTATTGGCACTGAACTGCCAGCGTGCGCAAAACTCACCGCATAATGAATGAAAAGCAGCCATGTCATCCCCGATACAAAGCTAAATCACCTACATGTGAACTGAGGTAATGAACTGCTGTTTTTTTAGTGTTATTTTGCCTGCATTAAGGCATGCATTTGAGTGTTAGAGAAATGAAGAGCGTTGTTAGTGATGAAAAAATTACAGAGTTTAGAGATTTAGTAAATTCTAACTCAAACTTCGTTTTCAACACTTATAAAGATAAAAATGGTAAGAACCATTGGAATCTAATTTGCTCCTGCATGGATTGGTTAACTGTCTCGATCAGGCATTTAATGAATGAACCGGCTTTAGACAAGAACATTGATGTTCGTGTGATGCAAATGTTCTCGCTCATATCGTCTATTGACCTTGTATCTGAGTCAATAACTCAGCTACATCGTGTCTTTATAAACCCAAGTACAGTGCCATTTGCGGGCGAGAAAAAGTGCTTTGCCAATCGTATCTTCTCTAATGAGGATGATAACAGCTACTTCAAGACTATCAGAGCTTCGTTTGGTGCTCATCCAGTTAATCTAAATCAATCCAACTATAAGCGTTTCGCAAGTTGGCCTTTCGACAGTGATTTGAATAGCGGGGAGCTAACTGTTTATCTATATAGCAATGAAGTTAATGTGCCAGATTTAGTCATGAACCTTAACTCGAACGAATTACTTGCATTTCTTAACATCAGATACAATTATCTCGATGTAATATCAGACAAAATAAAAAGCATATACTCAGAATTCCAACACAAATTGTCAAAACAACGGATTCAGGCTAGCACCGAACCTAGTGAACAGCTGCGTATTCTGAAAGCTGAATCGAAAAAGAGGTTAGATAACGATTACTATAATAGTGAGATTGACGACCTTATTATGATTTTTGAAGCCGAGATATCTCAACCTGAACTCAAGCCCTTAGCTGATAAATACAAAAAGTCTCTCGAACCACTTATCAAAGAGATCAAAACTAATCTTCAAGAAATGAAGATCATAGACCTAGTGAATACCACGTCACCATCAATTAGGTCTGAAGTCAGTCGTAAACTGAGCTATGAGATAGGAAAATTTTACACTTATATTCACGGTGAAAAATACGATCCGCTTATTCACTACTACCTAGAAAGATTTAACAATGAAACAAATTTCAAATTCAACTTCAATATTGACGATTCGCGTAACATACTGTTTCTTAAATTGATGCTCATGTTAGATACGCAGCCAGAATAGCCGAAAACACAAAAACGAGAGGGGTTTTCTTGACTCGCCCTAATCAAGCTAACACACAGATTTCGTCGCGCCCTATTATGTCCGCTTTTGGCACCTACCGGAAAGAGCGAAAATCGGATATTTTCCACGCGCGATTTTGGATGTTTGAATGACCCCTATCCATAATATTGCAGATACGTAGTTCAGCATTATCTCGATAAACAACTCAAGTGACGCTCAAATTTTCAGCTGTCGTATTTGACAAGGTTTTCCATAAAGATAACCTTGATAGTTGCGACACCCCATACTCTGTAATAATACGCGCTGCGCTACTGATTCAACGTCTTCAGCTATGACTTACAGCTCCATTGACTACAAACACTTGCAAATGGATGGCACTTTATATGCGATTGACTATTTTTCACTTAGCTCAATTTTAAAGTACTGTTTTTATCTATCAATCGAGGGCTAGGCGTTTGTTTTACCGATCTATGATCTATAGTAAGTCGAACCAAACCTCCGATAATTCAGAATTAAGGATACAAAAATGTTGAAGCAACACAGAATGATCATGGCAATGATTGCGTTATCTTTTTCTGGTCCCGCGATGGCTCGTGCGGGCGATATCGGATTTACCTACATCGAGGGCGGTATTGTCGGCGGCTTTGTCAACGACATTGAGACATCCGCAGCGGTCACTGGGAATATCCCACTCGATCTTGAAAGCGATGCTGATGGCGGTGGATTTATTGGTGGGGCATGGCAGTTCGGAAATCAGATGCACCTGTTTGGCGAGTATGCATCACTTGGCCAAGAGCTTGAAATACGCAGCGGCACCAGCACTGTAAGAGGTGAGTACGACGTGGAACGTTGGCGCATTGGTGTTGGTTATCAATACCCTGTTTCGCAAACGTTGGCTTACTACGGTCGGCTAAGCCTTGACCAGCTCGAGTTCAAGGATGCGCGCGCTGAAGGTTTTAATCTAGATGTCGACGCTAACGATAGCGGCATCGGTGCGGAGATTGGCGCTATCTGGACAGCAACGCCGACTTTGCATCTGCAGGGCCATGTGCGTTACACCGCGGTAGGTGGTATCGCGTCCAGCGGAAAAGATCCCTTCGAATCTGACGTTCTGATCGGTTTGAACGGACGCTGGCATTTCCTACCAAACATCGCACTGGTCACAGGCTACGAGTACGGGAAAATCACGACGGTGAACGTGGGCGTGCGTTTATCGTTCTAAGTGCTTCCAAATCGCCAATGTAAGATAATCTGCAGCCGGAATCTAAATTTACGCTATCGGAAAGGTGAAGGCACAGCTTAGGTTCGAGATTGTTTAAGATGGTTAAGCAAGCAAAAATCGTCGAACAAACTTGATATTAGGTAAAGCAGAGATTGCTATGAACTGCAAAAAGATCTTTGCTGATTGCCCAGTGAAATGCCTCCATTTGGCACTAACCGGCGAGGTGGCGGAGGTCTACCGGATGCAATTAGTGAATTGAAGCTTTTCAAAACAAAAAAGCCCTTGAGTTAATCAAGGGCAATACAAATAACACGAGGGAGGTGTTAGAAACTGTAGGTAATACTAAACTCAACACTGCGAGGCATAATATAGCGCCCATTTGGGCTACCTGCTGAGCGCGGATCGCCTTCCGTAATACCGTCTTTATCCGTTAAGTTGCTCACTGCAAATTGCGCTCTAAGCTGCTCGGTAATTTCAAGTTGCACGCCTAAATCAATTTTTGTGTAGCCTTCAAGCTTAACGGTATTTGCATTGTCTCCAAAACGGTCTGCCACACTTGCTAAAGTGCCATATACCGTTGCATACATATCTTGCACTTCAAAACCGTAACTAGGCGTCATTCTTAACATCCATTCTGGTTGTCGAATTGCTTGTTTGCCTATTATGTTTAAGTCGGGATGATTCGTAATTTCAGTATCTTGAACGGTGGCGTTTAGGTTGATAGCAAAGCCATTATCTGAACGGTAATTGGCGTCTACTTCTATACCTAGCGCTTCTGTTGTTAACACTTCAGCAGGTGCACCTGGGCGAGAGACAAATAATTCACCCTCAACTTCATTTGCAAAACCTGTTACATATAAACTGTAATTTTTCTCAGCCCACTTGTAACCTAGTTCGTATTGGCTTACTTCTTTAATCAAGTTGTCGCCACTTTCAAACGCACCGAAGTTATCTCGGAAGTCATCAAAGAATGGCATTTTATTGCCTTTATTGATGCGAGCGAACATGCCCATGTTCGGTTGCCACATCCAGTTAACACCAGTAGTCCATGCAATTTCTGATTCGTCATAGTCAACGGCTTTGCTAATAGCGCCGGTCAAACCTTCGTCAACAACATAAGTAATTTTGTGATTTTCGCGACGCAAGCCTGCATCAACTCGCCACTCTTCATTTAATTGATATTCAACTGCACCGTAAAACGCGCTGGTATCACCATCACCGGTGGCATCAATATCATAATTCCAGGTACAGCTAGAGAGTGAATCGTTGCAGTCAATACCGATTAATGCTTCGCCACCTTTTTCAACAACATGCCATTGCTGATTACCAATAGACCACCAATCTTGTACCGAGAAGTTAGTGGCGTAATAGCCTAGCGTAAAAACTGCATTGTCAGTGGTCTTGCTAAAAGCAATATCGTTAGTAAAAGCTTCAATATCTTTTAACACGACCCAGCGGCCAATTTGTTGTACTTGAGTATCATTATTGTAAGTATTGCCACTGACAGCACCGGTGACTGGGCCATTAATACCAGCAACATTCCCCAATGTTGTGGCACCTCCTTCGGGCACCAAGCCAAAGGTGTTTGCTTCGCCTGCAATATGGCTAAAACGGTACATTAAACGCCAGCTATCAGTTAAATCTAAATCAACTGTACCGCCCGTGATACCGCCTTTCCAGCCTCGGCCATCACCAAAGTCATAACTTTGTTTGTCGTTGTCAGGGCCATAGGCAATGCTTCCTAAGCGATTGTTCGGTCCAATTTGACTGTAACTGTTATCAACACCCGCAACATTGATAGGAACCGGTAAATGCCAAACACCGCTGTCATCGGTTTGACGTGTATAAAAATTAATTTTGCCGTTATCTAATAACTTAGTGACATTAACAGTGAATTGATGGCCTTCTTCTGCATTAAAGCCGACTTCACGAGGGCCTTCTGAACTACTTATATAACCTCCTGCCATAACAAATAAGTCATTGGCAATTTCACCGCTGATCACGCCATCAACCCGTCGTAAACCATAGCTTGATGTCGAAAACTTAACGAGTCCTTCTGTAACATCCCCCCCTTCTTTGAGTAAGAAGTTTGTTGTTAAGCCGGGTTGTCCATTTGACAGTACAGGAGTTGAACCGCCGCGAAGCGCTTCCATAAAATGAATAGTTTCATCAAGACGAAAAATTGACGAGTTTTCTAGAAACGATAAAGTTGGTGGTGGGAAAATAGGCGCTCCATTTAGCTGAATAGTCAGAAATGGTGCATCACCTGTACTAGGGAAACCACGAACAAATACATTTGCACCTGCCACGCCACCTGAGCTTTCAGCCCAAACACCAGGAACAACAGTAAATAATTCGGCAGTGCTTTTTGGCGCTAACCGGGTAATATTTTCTGCTGAAACATTGGTTACAGCATAGCTAGTATCAACTTTTAAACCACTCATACCGCTGGCTTTACCAGTGACGATGATCGTTTCAATCTGGTTGTTCTGTGTATTTTGTTCAGCTGGTGCGATCTCGCTGCTTTGTTGAGCAACGGCCGGTAAACTAAACAGCAATACCATGGCAGCGGTAATTTTATTGAGCTGTAACGCCATTATGAATCTCCTGTCCTGTTGTTAGAAACGCGGGCTATATTTTTAATGTGTTGCCTCGCAGAACTTACCTTAAGATAGTTTGCAATCGATTGCAATACGCTGTTAGTTGATTTTGCAGTCGATTGCATAGATTTATTTGGTATAAATAAAGGTTTAGATATAGCAGACCTTAGACTGCCGTTGCTCCTCATGAGGGTATAAGGCATTATGCTCACTGAAACAGTAACAATGAATACCCGATAAAAGAACGGATAGAAGTGATGAAAAAAGCGGTAAAAGTGATGACCTTGGCTGATATTGCTAAGTTGGCAGGGGTGTCTGAATCCACCGCCTCTAGAGCTTTGCGCGACAACCCGGTGATAAACGCTAAAACGCGTGAAAAAGTTCAGTTAATTGCGGCTTCACACCAGTTCAAGGTGAATGCCACAGCGCGCAGTTTACGTACTCAAAAAAGCAATACGATCGCAGTCATAATTTTATTTGACTCAAAAACTCAACAAGCAATTAGCGATCCATTTTTACTTGATTTATTGGGTGTTATAGCCGATGAATTAACAGCTAAAGGTTACGATATGCTGTTAAGCACCAGTAAAACCACTGATAAAGATTGGCGTAATTATTACTATGACTCAAAACGAGCCGATGGATTAATTGTGATTGGCCAAGGCGAGCATGACGATCGGGTTGAGCAATTAGCATCCGCAGGTGTCCCTTTCGTAGTATGGGGGGCTGCAACGGGTGCAGAAACATTTCCTGTCATTGGAAGTGACAACCGTCAAGGCGCGCATTTGGCCGTTGCTCACTTAATAGAGCAGGGATGTAAGCGGATCGCGTTTTTAGGCGATATTCGCCACACAGAAATAGAAATGCGATACCTCGGTTACAAAGACGCTTTACAGGCCGCAAGCATTGAAATAGAGGAAGGTTTACAATTCAATACAGACTTTACGGCGCAAGCAGGTTACCTGCAAACTCAGCAAGCTTTATTTCAGCAGATTAATAAATTAGAGGGTATTTTTGCTGCCAGTGACGCAATTGCCATGGGGGCAATGAAGGCATTGTTAGAGCATGGTATAAATGTACCTCAACAGGTTGCTATTGTGGGTTTTGATGACATCGCCATGTCTGCTTATGGCACCCCTTCATTGACTACGGTGAAACAGAATACCTATGCAGGTGGCCAGTTATTGGTAGATAAGTTATTAAAACAAATGGAAGGTTTTAAAGTTACATCGCAATTGCTACCCGTTAAGCTGATTAAACGTCAGTCAACTCAGCGTCTCCAAAAACAAACCTTATAATATTGCTGCTCTTTTTAACCACGTTAAGCCTGTTTTTCTTCATCTTTGTATAAAGTTGAATGCTCACAGGCTAAACGTGTCGTTTAGTTTGTTTATAGTGCTTGTAAATCAGCTAGGTTCAGCGCGTCGATGCTTGGGTAGACGATTAAGGCATCACTCAGAAGCTCTTTATCACCAATTCCGATCGCAAGCATACCGGCACGGTTAATTGCCTCGATACCAGCTACCGCATCCTCTACACCTATACAATATTCAGGTGTAACACCTAACCCTTTAGCGGCTAGCAGAAATACCTCAGGATCAGGTTTACTATTTTTCACGTAATTAGCATCGGCGATAAAATCGAACTGCGCTGCAATGCCCAAACGTTCTACAACCATTCCCGCATTTTTACTGGCTGACGCAAGGCCAATTTTAATATTCAGTTGCTTTAATTCCGTAAAGAGACTTTGCACGCCTGGGAATAAATCTTTTGTGCCCATATGTTCAATAAGTTTTAAGTAGTGTTCATTTTTTTGTTGCATCAATCGAGTTTCTTCTGCTTCGCTAAGTGTTCTACCCACCTTTTGCAATATCCAGCGGAGTGAGCCAAGTCGATCAACTCCTTTTAATTGTTCATTATCTTGCTCGGTAAAGGGAATGCTTAAGTCATGCGCTAAAGCTTGCCAAGCTTGAAAATGATAATGTGCGGTGTCTGTTAGAACCCCATCTAAGTCAAAAATAATTGCTCGGATCTGCATATTAACCTCCTATAGCAAATTGCACTGTTGCCGTTGCGCTGAGTTGAAAAGCTTGATCAACATGATGAAGAGTTAAAGGCTCACCCGAGATTAACTGATAAGAGGCTTGCGAAGCAGTGAGACTAACTTTAATAATACGGCCTACATAGCAAAGTCGGAACTCCAATGCTGGAAGGTCCTTGGGTAATTGTGGAGAAAAATACAAGCCTGTAGTGCGAACTCTTAAGCCAGCAAATCCCATAACCAAAGATAACCAACTACCGGCCATACACGCGATATGAACACCAACTTCGGTATTGCCATGATGGTTATCGAGGTCCATTCTGGCAGAATCACCAAAAAATGCATGAGCGCGCTCGATGTTACCCGTTTCAGCAAAAGCGATGCTATGAATGCAGCTGGAGAGACTGGAGTCATGAGTGGTCAAAGGTTCATAATAAGCTAGATCACGAGCCTTTTGCTTTGCATTAACACGATTATCTAGTAATACATTTGCTAACACGGTATCAGCTTGTTTTAGAACCTGATGGCGATAGATAACTAAAGGATGAAAGTTTAACAACAATGGGTATTTATCTTTTGGTGTGTTTGAAAAATCCCATGGCTTTTTAGTTAAAAAACTATCGTCCTGTGCTTGAATGGCTAATTCGTTGTCGTAAGGTAAGTACATATTTTTTGCAGCGCGTTGCCATGTGTGGAGTTCTGCTTCGGTGAGACCAAATTTCTTAGCCAACTCCGGATATTCGGCAAAAATCTGCAAACTGAATTCTAATTGCAATTGCACCATGGCGTTAGTGTAGAAATTATTATTAACAATCGCAGTATATTCATCTGGACCGGTAACTTGATGAATTTCAAACCTGTCGTTCTGGCGTGGATTGAAAAAGCCAAGCTCTAACCATAACCGGTTAGTTTCTAAAAGCATTTCAGCACCCATATCACGTATAAATTGGCTGTCTGCGGTGGCCAAGTAATAGCTTCGAATCGCATAAGCGATAGCAGCATTAATATGATATTGGGCAGTCCCTGCGGGGAAATATGCAGAGCATTCTTCGCCACCAATGGTACGCCATGGATATAATGCGCCCTGTTTATGCGACATTTGTTGAGCTCGCTCGCGAGCAAAATCAAGTTGGCTGTAACGATGACAGAGTAGTTGACGAGCTGTTTCGGGTTGAGTCAGGCTTAATACGGGCACGACATATATTTCGGTGTCCCAAAAATAGTGGCCATCATAACCAGGGCCGCTTAAACCCTTAGCTCCAATATTGCTCTTGCCATTGCGACCGGCTGATTGCGCTAAGCTAAATAAGTTAAAGCGTATCCCTTGTTGCAGGGCGTCATCACCGGCAATTTTGACGTCAGCTTGTTGCCAGAAATTAGACCAATAATCCTGATGCTCCGACAACAAGCTGGCAAAACTTTTTGAACAAGCTTCTTTTAGGATCTTACCTATTTTTTCATAAAGCTTGCTGTTACTCACTTGATCGTTGTTATCGCAATACACTACAAACTTATGTAATGTTAAAGTCTCATTTTGCTTAAGGCTTAACATAAATTGCTGCTTGATGCATTGCTCGGTTGTTTCGTTAGCTAACCACTTGGCGTTATCTGGTAGCTGATGGTTCATCGCAGCTGCAACTTTACAGGTGCTACCATGTGCTTGGTGTAACATTACTGCTTGCTCTGAATCACTTTGTTGTTCTAATAAGCTGAGACTATCCGCTATCGACATTACTCCGACACGAGGATCGTCTTTCTTTTGAAAACCAGGGTAACCGGCATCTAGCAGACTTGCCAATTGAATATCACCATCAAAATTGAGTGCAGTGACACTGAACTCAATGGCTATTAAGTGTGGGTTTGCTTGAGAGACAAAGCGACGGCTTTGTAATTGTAATTTTTTACCTGTTTGGCTTTGCCACTGCCATTTTCGATGAAGCACACCTGTTTGCAAATCTAGTTGTCTTTGATGCTCGGTAGCACCAATAATGGTGACTTTTTCATCATCTACAGTGAGTTGTAATATTTTACCATTAGCTACCTGCAACATTTTATGGTTATTACGAGCAAAGCCAAAGGCGCTCTCCCCATAATTGATGGGTTCACTGCTGTACGCACCATTTAAATAGGTTCCTTCACAATTATTAACGCCATTTGGTAAAGTTTCATCAAAACTCCCCCGGCTACCAATATAACCATTACCCAAACTTAACAGCGTTTCTTTTAACATATGCAGCTCAGGGTTATAGCTAAGATCGGGTAATTGCCATTCAGCAACGCCAAGAGCATTTATTAAATCATTACGAAGTGTCATCAGTGTTCCTTGTTACAACGAGCGAGAATGGCACTATACACCCATTTAATTTGCTTTTGCAATCGATTGCAATTTGTAATTGAAACATTGTATAGTCACGAAGAACAAGGTAAAAACCTACTGCTGCCGACAGGCATAGCCTAATAAAGAGCATAAAAATATGGCAACCTTAAGAATTAAATTGGCACTACTACTAACCTATTTTGTTTTTGCAATTTTGCTAAACAGCGTAGGCACCGTCATTTTGCAGGTGATCCACACATATCAAATTAGTAAAGAAGCCGCTAGCGCGCTAGAAGGATTCAAAGATATCCCAATAGCCATTGTGTCCTTTTTAATTGCAGCTTGGTTACCTCGGCTTGGATACAAAAACGCAATGCTTATTGGTGTTAGCTTGGTTACACTTGCTTGTTTAGCTATGCCATTGTTGCCGGCATTTTTAACGACAAAATTATTGTTTTTAACAGTTGGTGCTAGTTTTGCGTTAGTTAAAGTATCGGTATATGCCAGTATTGGTGTGGTAACGCGAACGAATGCTGAGCATGCTTCGCTACTCAATTTCATTGAAGGTTTTTTTATGGTAGGCGTGCTAAGTGGTTATTGGGTCTTTGCCGCTTTTATGGATCCAGCCGCACCGCAGTCAGCTGATTGGTTGCAAGTTTATTGGTGGCTGGCAGGTTTATCTGCGTTAAACCTCATTTTACTTCTTAGCACTCGCTTTCCTGAGTTAGATTTGCCTAAGGTTAGTCATGCAGTCCAAGATTTTGTGTCTATGATTAAATTAGTTTACCGCCCCTTAGTTTTCGTCTTTATTTTATCAGCGTTTTTGTACGTGCTTATCGAGCAAGGTATTGGTAGCTGGTTACCGACGTTTAATAATGAAGTGTTAAGCTTACCTAACCAATTAAGTGTTCAGTTAACCAGTATTTTTGCTGCAAGTTTAGCAATAGGACGCTTAGCTGCCGGTGTAGTGTTAAAACATCTCAGCTGGTATTGGTTATTAAATATTTGTTTAGCCTGTATGGCCGCATTGATATTGTTAACCTTGCCGCTTACCAATAATGTTGAAGTCGCAGCTGACGTCAATTTATTTAATGCGCCTTTAGCGGCCTATTTGTTTCCTTTAATTGGTTTATTTATGGCACCCATTTACCCAGTAATTAACTCGGTCATTTTGAGTGCACTTCCAAAGGTACAGCATGCCCCGATGACAGGATTGATTGTTGTTTTTTCTGCATTGGGTGGTACTACAGGCTCTATTGTTACCGGGTTCACTTTCGCTAATTTTAATGGACAAACTGCCTTTTATTTATCACTGTTACCACTGAGTTTATTATTGGTATCCGTGGGCTTATTACGCCGACAGAGCAAGTTTAAGTCAGCATAATATGCTCGTCCTTCCTAGTAACGAAGGCGACATAATTAACTGATGTTCTTTAATTCAAAGTATTTTTCGCTAAGATGGCTAAAAGCACCATTCTTTCAAATCTTGTGCTTGATTAGTTCTTGGTTACATTACTTATATTGTTGAAAGTTTGCTGACTTGTTTGATAAAGATTGAAAACAATGGCCGCTTTGAAATACTAAGCAGTCATTCGGGTTTGCAATAGAAAAAGTCTGCAATTGGCACAAACAACCTATTCAGCTAAGCGAATACCGCTCTAGCTTTTTATTCCCCTTAGAGCGAGCCGACTGATCATCGTTGGCCAAGGTTTTAAGAAAACGGGTGTTTGAGTGCGGCGGCGGTAGCGCCGCGCGAGTTACGTTTTCGCCTTGGGCAACACATGAGCAGCCGGGCTTTCGAGCGGAAGTGGGGGCGCATTTTCTTTGGATACTTTCTTTTGGCGACGCAAAAGAAAGTATCTCGCCAAGGGCAAAAACGTTAAACGCTGCCTAAAGCTTCAGCTGGAGCTGGAGGATGCACAAAAATGGTATCGAATTTTCTTGGAGTAATTTTTTAACGATACAAAAGAAATTATCTCACCACAAGGTGACAGCTTGATTAGAGGGGCATACGGCCAATGCCGAAATAGACTAATAACCCAACCGCAGCACGCACAGCAAAGAATCGCCGCATATTTAGCCATCTAAACGTATAGAAGTTGACATTGTGGTGTTTTTTCAGCACAGTAAGCCATTAATCTGTGAGCGGAGTAGCTTATGCCAGTAAAAGTCATTGATCAGTTGCCAGCGGTAGAGGCTTTATCAGCAGAAAACGTCTTTGTGATGACAGAAAGCCGCGCTGCTTCGCAGGACATTCGGCCTTTACGCATCGCCATCCTGAATTTGATGCCGAATAAAATCGTTACCGAAATCCAATTATTGCGTTTATTGGCCAATAGCCCGCTACAATTAGATATCGAGTTATTGCGCATTGATGATCATGTGAGTAAACACACCTCGGAAAGCCATCTCAATTGTTTTTATCGTTATTTCTCTGATGTGCAAGATCAAAACTACGATGGTTTAATTATTACCGGGGCGCCTTTAGGCCTTGTTAACTATGAAGATGTTACCTATTGGCAGCAGTTTGGCGAGATTTTACGTTGGGCCGATACCCATGTGACCTCCACCTTATTTTTGTGTTGGGCAGCGCATGCGGCCTTGTATCATTATTATGGCTTACAACGTGAGATCCGCGGTGAGAAGTTATCAGGGGTGTATTGGCAAGACGTGAAGCAGCCTTTAAGCCCCTTAGTGCGTGGCTTTGACGATCAATTTTTAGTGCCGCATTCACGTTATGCGCAAGTGCCAATCCAAAAATATCAGCAGCATGCCGACTTACATATTTTGGCTGAAGCCGATGCCACAGGGGCTTACTTGCTACAGAACAGTCGGGGTAACCGGATCTTTGTTACTGGCCATCCAGAATATGATCTTACTACCCTCGATGAAGAGTATAAACGCGACCTAGCTGCGGGCATCAGTGCCTTGTTACCCGAAAACTACTATCGTAATAACGACCCGTTACAAGGGCCGCAGAAGCTATGGCAGGCGCATGCCTTTTTATTATTCAGTAACTGGTTAAACTACTATGTTTACCAAGCCACGCCTTTTGATATTAACCAAATTGGTCAGAACAGTTAAATGAATCGAAGCAAATTGACACCCGCTGCCCTACGAGCGCAGCTACAGCAACGCATTTTTATTCTGGATGGCGCCATGGGCACCATGATCCAGCAGCGCACTTTGGATGAAGCAGACTATCGTGGCAGCGAATTTGCTGATTGGGCCTCTGATTTAAAAGGCAACAATGATTTACTTGTGCTAACGCAACCGGCGTTGATTGCCGATATTCATCGGCAGTATTTGCAAGCGGGCGCTGACATTATTGAAACGAATACCTTTAATGCCACCACCATCGCCATGGCCGATTATCACATGTCGCACTTAGCCGCGCGGATTAATCGCGAAGCAGCAGCCTTAGCACGCCAAGTGTGTGACGAATTTTTAGCAACTGAACCGCATAAACCGCGTTATGTCGCTGGTGTGTTAGGGCCCACTAACCGTACCGCGTCAATTTCACCTGATGTCAATGATCCAGGCTATCGTAATGTTAGCTTTGATGAGTTGGTCACCGCCTATATGGAAGCCACGCTGGCATTGGTTGATGGCGGTGCTGATATCATTATGCTTGAAACCATTTTCGATACCTTAAATGCTAAAGCGGCGGCTTTTGCTGTATTACAGGTGTTTGACGAGCTCGGTTATAGTTTACCGGTGATGATCTCCGGTACCATTACTGACGCCTCTGGGCGCACTTTGTCAGGGCAAACTACCGAAGCGTTTTACCACTCGTTAGCCCATGTTGAGCCAGTGAGCTTTGGTTTAAACTGCGCCTTAGGCCCAGATTTATTGCGGCCCTATGTCGAAACCCTGTCTGGTATTTCCTCGGCTTTTGTCTCGGTACACCCGAATGCCGGTTTACCCAATGAATTTGGCGAATATGATTTAGGCGCAACCGAGATGGCGGCAGAAATTGCCGATTGGGCGCAGCAAGGTTTCTTAAATATTGTTGGCGGTTGCTGTGGCACCACGCCAGAACATATCGCTGCAATCAGCCAAGCGGTAAAGGGTTTGCCGGCCCGTCAACCTAAAACACCCGACCATAGTTTTCATTTGGCCGGGTTAGAAGCTTTTTCGGTGGAGTGGTAATGCGACAGCAAGCACGATTTATCAATATTGGTGAGCGCACCAACGTAACCGGTTCGGCACGCTTTAAAAAACTGATCTTAAAAGGCGATTACGAAGCCGCGCTCGATGTGGCACGGCAGCAAGTTGAAAATGGCGCGCAAATTATCGATATCAATATGGACGAGGCGATGCTCGACAGCAAAGCCGCCATGGTGCGTTATTTAACCTTGCTCGCTTCTGAACCCGATATTTCTCGGGTGCCGATCATGGTTGACTCGTCTAAATGGGAAGTGATCGAAGCGGCCTTAAAGTGCATTCAAGGCAAAGCCGTTGTTAATTCTATTTCATTAAAAGAAGGTGAACAGCCGTTCTTAAAGCAAGCACGCTTATTGCGACGTTATGGTGCGGCCGTAGTAGTGATGGCGTTTGATGAAAAAGGTCAAGCGGATACGCAGCAGCGCAAAGTTGAAATTTGCCAACGGGCTTATAACATTTTGACCGAGCAGGTTGGCTTCCCACCCGAAGACATTATTTTTGACCCGAATATTTTTGCGGTCGCCACCGGTATTGAAGAGCACAATAATTACGCGGTCGACTTTATTGAAGCCACGCGTGAAATTAAACGGTTATGCCCTTACGCTAAAATCTCTGGCGGTGTGTCGAATGTGTCGTTCTCGTTTCGTGGCAATGACGCCGTGCGTGAAGCTATTCACTCGGTATTTTTATACCATGCGGTTGCCGCAGGTATGGATATGGGTATCGTTAATGCCGGTCAGTTAACGGTGTATGATGATATTCCGTTACTGCTGCGCGAGCGGGTAGAAGATGTCATTTTAAATCGGCGTGATGACGCGACTGAGCGCTTATTAGATGTGGCGGCCCAGTTTAAAGGCGATGGCAGTGTGGCTGAAAAAGTCGATGATGCTTGGCGTAGCCTGCCGGTAGGGAAACGCTTAGAGCACGCGCTAGTTAAAGGCATTACCGATTTTATTGAATTAGATACTGAGGAAGCACGGCAACAAGCAGAAAAGCCCTTACACGTGATTGAAGGGCCGTTAATGGACGGCATGAACGTGGTGGGTGACTTGTTCGGTGAAGGTAAGATGTTTTTACCCCAAGTGGTTAAATCGGCGCGGGTGATGAAAAAAGCCGTGGCCTACTTGCAGCCTTATATTGAACAAGACAAAGCGGGTGGCCAAGCGCAAGGTAAAATCTTGTTAGCCACGGTAAAAGGCGATGTACACGACATCGGCAAAAACATCGTGGGCGTGGTGTTGCAATGTAATAACTTTGAAGTGATTGATTTAGGCGTGATGGTCTCGTGCGCAGAGATTTTACGGGTGGCCAAAGAACGTAATGTCGATGTGATTGGTTTGTCGGGCCTGATCACCCCCTCGCTTGATGAAATGGTGTATGTGGCTAAAGAAATGGCGCGCTTAGGTTTTACTATTCCGTTATTAATTGGTGGCGCTACTACCTCTAAAGCGCATACCGCAGTGAAGATTGCACCGCATTACCAGCATGGCGTGGTGTATGTACCGAATGCTTCTCGTAGCGTATCGGTGGTGCAATCTTTAATCAGTGCAGACGCCAAACCACCTTATTTAGCACGTGTAACCGAAGAATATCGTATCGCGGTGGAGCAGCATCAGCGTAGTCGCCCGGGCGAGAAAATGCTCAGTTTAAGCGCGGCACGCGACAACAAGTTTCAACTTGATTTAAGCAAAGTGGCACCGGCCCCTGTGCAGCCCGGTGTGCATTATTGGCAAGATGTCGATTTACAACAATTACGCGACTATATTGATTGGACACCGTTTTTTCTAACGTGGCAATTATCGGGCAAGTTTCCGGCAATTTTAAATCACCCCGAAGTGGGCTTAGAAGCACGAAAAGTGTATCAAGACGCCAATGCCTTGATGGATCAGATGATCCAGCAAAAACGCATTGCTGGCAAAGCCGCCTTTGGTTTTTTTCCGGCCAATAGTGACGGCGACGACATTATTATTTATACCGACGACAGTCGGCAAACTGAGCGCTGCCGTTTACACGGTTTGCGACAGCAATTAGCCCTGCGTAATAATGCGCCAAACTGCTGTTTAAGTGACTTTATTGCCCCCGTCGGCTCTGGTATTGCCGATTATGTTGGCGCCTTTGCGGTTACCTCAGGTTTTGGTGCCGATGAGTTTGCTGCTGAATTTGTCAAAGTGCATGACGATTATAACAGCATCATGGCCAAAGCCTTGGCCGATCGACTGGCAGAAGCCTTAGCCGAGTATTTACATATGCAGGTACGCCGCCAATATTGGGGCTATGCAGCCGATGAAACCTTGGATAATGAACAGTTAATTCGTGAATTATACCAAGGGATCCGACCGGCACCGGGTTATCCGGCCTGCCCAGAGCATACCGAAAAAGGCACCTTGTTTCAGTTGCTGGATGTGGAAGCGCAAATCGGCATGAAATTAACGGAAAGCTACGCCATGTGGCCGGGTGCGGCGGTCAGTGGTTGGTACTTTGCGCATCCAGATAGTAAATATTTTGCGGTGAGTAAAATTGATGCCGAACAGGTAGCGGATTATGCCAAGCGCAAAGGCTGGGACCTTGCAACGGCAGAAATGTGGTTAGGCCCGAATATCCGTTAAACTTTAGGTTAATCTGGCAAGCTAAGCTGAAGTTTTTCCGGTATTCAGTCTCTTAATTAATCGGCTTTTGCAGTATCATACTCCCGCTATACCAGTGTTGGTGTAGCGGTGTTGTTTTGGAGAGCCTGTGGAAAAGCCGTTTCAAATAAAGTTAATTATCCGCAGAGTCAGCGCAGCTGCCTCGATAGCGTGGTTAAAAAACGCCTGGGGCATTTTTAAGCAATATCCCATCGTTTTTGTGCAGATGATTTTACTGACCCTCGCGTTAAGCGTATTGGCAAGTTTGCACGAGATCACCCTAATTATTGCGGTGTTAGCCAGCCCCTTTATCACGGCCGGTTTTTACCGTGCGGTATTAGGTGTGCAGCAACAACAAAAAATCAGTATCGACTGGTTATTCCAACCGTTTAAAGAACCCGCCACTCGGCGCATTTTATTAGTGATTGCCGCGCTTAACTTTTTAATTTCTATTCCGTTAGCGCAATTTCGCGTTGATGTATTTGCCACCATGCAATTAGCACAAGAATCCCCTGATGGCGCTGCGGGCTATAGCTGGTCTTTACTCTTGTTATTAATTGCCACCCTGATCACCGCTATGCTGTTTGCTTATGCCGTGGCGATTGCTTATTTTTTAAAAGAACAGCGCATTTTTACCATATTACAAGCCAGTTTTATCGCTTGCTGGCGTAACATTCCGGCCCTTGTAAGTTTTGGTTTATTAAGTTTGCTACTGATTATCTTAACGGTTCCGACCTTTTTCCTGGGCTTAATCGTGGTGATGCCGGTGTTACATATTGCTTTTTTCTTGTCATTTAATGAGCTGTTTGCGCTGCAAGTTAAATCACAACAAGATGGCGTATTAGAAGTGTGACGGCAGATAGACAGCGGGAATTACGCCAAGCCGCACTAAATTATTTAAGTCGGCGAGATTACAGTCGGGCCGCGCTTTCTGTTAAATTACAGCAAAAGGGCGCCACAGCCGAAGAATTAGCGGTAGTGCTCGATTGGTGCAGTAGTGAAAACTACCTGAATGAAGATCGTTTTTTATTAATGATATTGCGTAACCGCTGCCGCCAAGGCTATGGTTATCGCTATATTTTGCAAGAGTGTCGTCAACACAAATTGACCGAGCAGCAACTCGCTACGGCGATTGCCGCAGAAGAAATAGACTGGTGGGATCTTGCCCGCCAAGCCTATCATAAGAAATTTGGTGAAAAAGCCATTGTTGATTACAAAGACAAAGCAAAACGTATGGCTTTTTTGCAGCGTCGCGGCTTTAGTAGCGAGCAAATCCGGGCGGTCTTTGACCAGAATGAATAACCGAACAACTGAACAGGATTTTTCATGAGTATGACATCTGCCGCAGTACGGCAAGCCTTTTTAGATTTCTTCGCCAGCAAAGGCCACAGCATTGTGTCGAGCAGTTCCTTGATCCCAGGTAACGATGCCACCTTGTTATTTACCAATGCGGGTATGGTTCAGTTTAAAGATGTGTTCTTAGGCCAAGACCAACGCAACTACACGCGCGCGGTTTCGTCTCAGCGCTGTGTAAGGGCGGGGGGTAAGCACAACGATTTAGAAAACGTCGGTTATACCGCACGTCATCATACCTTTTTTGAAATGCTCGGTAATTTCAGTTTTGGTGATTACTTCAAGCAAGACGCCATTCGTTATGCTTGGGAGTTTTTAACCGAAGTGGTGCAACTGCCTAAAAGCAAATTATTAGTCACCATTTATGCAACCGATGATGAAGCCTATGATCTGTGGCTTAACGATATTGGTGTGCCAGCTGATCGGATTATCCGCATTGGTGATAACAAAGGCGCGCCATACGCTTCAGATAACTTCTGGGCAATGGGTGATACTGGCCCATGCGGTCCTTGTACTGAAATTTTCTACGATCACGGCGAAGATATTTGGGGTGGCCCACCAGGCTCACCAGAAGAAGATGGCGATCGTTTTATTGAAATTTGGAATATCGTTTTTATGCAGTTTAACCGCTTAGCCAGCGGTGAAATGCAGCCACTGCCAAAACCCAGTGTGGACACCGGTATGGGCTTAGAACGTATCTCCGCTATTTTGCAACACGTTCACAGCAACTATGAAACGGATACCTTTGTCTCGTTAATTAATGCGGCTGCAGAGGTCACTGGCGCGAGC
Organism: Alishewanella sp. SMS8; assembly: GCF_030737935.1. Taxonomy (NCBI): domain Bacteria; kingdom Pseudomonadati; phylum Pseudomonadota; class Gammaproteobacteria; order Alteromonadales; family Alteromonadaceae; genus Alishewanella; species Alishewanella sp. SMS8. The sequence goes on along the minus strand of NZ_JAPJEA010000001.1, from coordinate 845,358 downwards.
GATTTATCGGACAAGTCGTTGCGGGTGATTGCCGACCATATACGTAGTTGTGCGTTCCTAATTATTGATGGCGTGATGCCATCGAACGAAGGCCGCGGTTATGTGCTACGTCGGATAATCCGTCGTGCGGTGCGCCATGGTAATAAATTAGGTGCGAAAGGCGCGTTTTTCTACAAATTAGTGGCCGCATTAGCGGCGCAGATGGGGGAAGCCTACCCCGAGTTGCTAACAAAACAAGCCATCATCGAAAAAGCTTTACGCTTGGAAGAAGAGCAGTTTGGTAAAACCCTAGAGCGTGGTTTACAGATCCTAGACGACGAATTGGCGGCGTTATCTAGCAGCGAAATTCCCGGTTCGCTGGTGTTTAAGTTATATGATACCTATGGTTTCCCTGTCGATTTAACCAACGATGTAGCACGTGAGCGTAACTTAACGATTGACCAAGCGGGCTTCGATAGCGCGATGGCCGAGCAACGTAAACGTGCACAGCAAGCCAGCAACTTCGGTGTGGATTACAATCAACAAGTGAGCTCCAACCAACAGACTGAATTTACCGGTTATACCGCAGAAGCGGGCAATGCACTTGTCGTTGAAATACTAAAAGATGGCCAAAGCGTATCGCAATTAGACGCGGGTGATAGCGGTTTAGTGATTTTAGATAGCAGCCCTTTTTATGCGGAGTCGGGCGGCCAAGTGGGTGATACCGGTACGTTAGATAACAGTACAGGTGTACTTTTTTCGGTACAAGATACCGTTAAAATCGGTAAAGCCTTTGCCCACCAAGGTAAAGCCGAACAGCCACTGCAAGTGGGTATGCGTTTAGATGCCAAGATTGATACAGCGCGGCGTGATGCGATCCGCAAAAATCACTCAGCAACGCACTTATTACATGCCGCGTTACGTCAAGTGCTCGGTGAGCATGTCACGCAAAAAGGCTCTTTAGTGGGGCCAGAGCGCTTACGCTTTGACTTCTCACACTTTGAAGGGGTGAAAGCTGCCGAGTTGCAGCAGATTGAACAGCTGGTCAATCAGCAGATCCAATTAAACTTAGCCTTACAAACGCGCATTATGTCAATTGATGATGCGAAAACCGCCGGCGCTATGGCGTTATTCGGTGAAAAGTATGATGAAGAAGTCCGTGTGTTAAGCATGGGCGATTTTTCTATCGAACTTTGTGGTGGTACCCATGTCAACAGAACGGGGGATATTGGTGTTTTCAAAATTGTCAGCGAAGGCGGTATTGCCTCGGGAGTAAGACGTATTGAAGCGGTTTGCGCCGCAGCGGCCATTAGCTACATTCAGCAATTAGAAGCGCAAGCACAGCAAGCAGCGGCTTTACTAAAAGGGGATACGTTTAGTTTAACCGAGCGAGTGCAGCAAAGCTTAGACCGCGCTAAGTCGCTTGAGAAAGAAATTGAGCAGTTAAAGGGAAAACTGGCCAGTTATGCTGGCGCATCGTTAACCGATAACGTGCAACAATTAAACGGTGTACAAGTACTTATTCAACAATTACCTGATACAGATGGCAAAGCGTTGCGTACTTTGTTAGACGAATTGAAAAATAAACTCGGCTCGACCGTGATTTTATTAGCAAGTTCGCAAGAGGGTAAAGTGAGTTTAATTGCTGGAGTCAGTGCGGATTTAACCGGCAAAGTGCATGCTGGGCAGTTAGTCGCATGGGCTGCTAACCAATTAGGTGGCAAAGGGGGTGGCCGGCCAGATATGGCACAAGCGGGCGCAACTGACGTTGAAAACTTACCAAAAGTTTTAGAATTAGCTTTTTCGTATATAAAAGAGCGGCTTTAATGCCGCTTAGCGATAATGAAGCTGATTGAAGCGTTTTAAAAGGAACAATGCTGGGTTATCATACCGGCAAATTAAGCAGTAATAACAAATACTGCCATAGACAGGCAAAGGAGCAAAAGAATGCTAATACTGACACGTCGTGTAGGTGAGACCCTAATGATCGGTGATGAAGTTACTGTAACTGTATTAGGCGTTAAAGGTAATCAAGTACGAATTGGTGTTAATGCACCAAAAGACATTTCTGTACACCGTGAAGAAATTTATATGCGTATTCAAGCTGAAAAAGACACCAACGGTGGCAATTTTAGCGAGACTGAGTAATTGTTCAAAACACCCTAAACGAGAGCCGGTTATTTACTCTATCTTGTAAGATGACTTAAATAACCAGCAAATTGTTTAAAAGGTCGGCAAACACACTGATCTGCTCTAAAAATTGTTTGACATATTTTCCTGAGACATTAATATACACGCCGCAACACAGAGTGGAGAAATGGCCGAGTGGCTGAAGGCGCACCCCTGCTAAGGGTGTATAGGGGAAACTCTATCGAGGGTTCGAATCCCTCTTTCTCCGCCATTTTTAAGATG